>NZ_JBANCI010000009.1:1328-2514 GCF_037120595.1 Alcaligenes sp. CHO6 | reverse complement strand
TCGTGGTGTGACTGCGTACCTTTTGTATAATGGGTCAGCGACTTACATTCAGTGGCAAGCTTAACCGAATAGGGGAGGCGTAGCGAAAGCGAGTCCGAATAGGGCGATTCAGTCGCTGGGTGTAGACCCGAAACCAGGCGATCTATCCATGGCCAGGTTGAAGGCACGGTAACACGTGCTGGAGGACCGAACCCACTAATGTTGAAAAATTAGGGGATGAGCTGTGGATCGGAGTGAAAGGCTAAACAAGCCTGGAGATAGCTGGTTCTCTCCGAAAACTATTTAGGTAGTGCCTCGTATATTACTGCCGGGGGTAGAGCACTGTTATGGCTAGGGGGTCACAGCGACTTACCAACCCATGGCAAACTCCGAATACCGGCAAGTACAGTACGGGAGACAGAGCACCGGGTGCTAACGTCCGGACTCAAGAGGGAAACAACCCAGACCGCCAGCTAAGGTCCCTAACTATGGCTAAGTGGGAAACGAAGTGGGAAGGCATAGACAGTCAGGAGGTTGGCTTAGAAGCAGCCATCCTTTAAAGAAAGCGTAATAGCTCACTGATCGAGTCGTCCTGCGCGGAAGATGTAACGGGGCTAAGCCATAGACCGAAGCTGCGGATGTGTACTTTTAGTACACATGGTAGGAGAGCGTTCCGTAAGCCTGTGAAGGTGTTCCGTGAGGAATGCTGGAGGTATCGGAAGTGAGAATGCTGACATGAGTAGCGATAAAGGGGGTGAAAAGCCCCCTCGCCGTAAGTCCAAGGTTTCCTGCGCAACGTTCATCGGCGCAGGGTGAGTCGGCCCCTAAGGCGAGGCAGAGATGCGTAGCTGATGGGAAGCGGGTTAATATTCCCGCACCGTCGTAGAGTGCGATGGGGGGACGGATTGCAGAATGTTATCGGGGTGTTGGATGTCCCCGTTGGCGCATCATAGAAGGCACTTAGGCAAATCCGGGTGCGTAATTCAAGGGTGTGACTGGATAGAGCTTCGGCTCTAAACTAACTGGAAGCAGTTCCAAGAAAAGCCTCTAAGCTTCAGCTCTACGAGACCGTACCGCAAACCGACACAGGTGGACGGGATGAATATTCCAAGGCGCTTGAGAGAACTCAGGAGAAGGAACTCGGCAAATTAATACCGTAACTTCGGGAGAAGGTATGCCTCATTAGTGTGATGTGCCTGCGCACAGA
>NZ_JBANCI010000009.1:0-1232 GCF_037120595.1 Alcaligenes sp. CHO6 | reverse complement strand
AAAGCATGAAGAGGCCGCAGTGAATCGGTGGCTGCGACTGTTTACTAAAAACACAGCACTCTGCAAACACGAAAGTGGACGTATAGGGTGTGACGCCTGCCCGGTGCCGGAAGGTTAAGTGATGGGGTGCAAGCTCTTGATCGAAGCCCCGGTAAACGGCGGCCGTAACTATAACGGTCCTAAGGTAGCGAAATTCCTTGTCGGGTAAGTTCCGACCTGCACGAATGGCGTAACGATGGCCACACTGTCTCCTCCTGAGACTCAGCGAAGTTGACATGGTTGTGATGATGCAATCTCCCCGCGGCTAGACGGAAAGACCCCATGAACCTTTACTGTAGCTTTGCATTGGATTGTGAACCGGCCTGTGTAGGATAGGTGGGAGACGTTGAAGCGTGGTCGCCAGATCGCGTGGAGTCATCCTTGAAATACCACCCTGGTCTGTTTGCGGTTCTAACCTAGGTCCCTTATCGGGATCGGGGACCGTGCATGGTGGGCAGTTTGACTGGGGCGGTCTCCTCCTAAAGTGTAACGGAGGAGTTCGAAGGTACGCTAGAGACGGTCGGAAATCGTCTTGATAGTGCAATGGCATAAGCGTGCTTGACTGTGAGACTGACAAGTCGAACAGGTACGAAAGTAGGACATAGTGATCCGGTGGTTCTGTATGGAAGGGCCATCGCTCAACGGATAAAAGGTACTCTGGGGATAACAGGCTGATACCGCCCAAGAGTTCATATCGACGGCGGTGTTTGGCACCTCGATGTCGGCTCATCTCATCCTGGGGCTGTAGCCGGTCCCAAGGGTATGGCTGTTCGCCATTTAAAGAGGTACGTGAGCTGGGTTTAAAACGTCGTGAGACAGTTTGGTCCCTATCTGCCGTGGGCGTTGGATACTTGACGGAGCCTGCTCCTAGTACGAGAGGACCGGAGTGGACGTACCACTGGTGTATCGGTTGTCATGCCAATGGCATTGCCGAGTAGCTACGTACGGAAGAGATAACCGCTGAAGGCATCTAAGCGGGAAACTCGTCTGAAGATTAGGTATCCCGGGGGCTTGACCCCCCTGTAGGGTCGTCCGAGACCAGGACGTTGATAGGCTGGGTGTGGAAGTGCAGTAATGCATGTAGCTAACCAGTACTAATTGCCCGTGTGGCTTGATCCTATAACCCTTGAGGTTGTAGTGAGTTAAGTTGTTGACCACAGAACGTAATATTGAAGTGCAGCGCAACCCGCGCT
>NZ_JBANCI010000008.1:0-22127 GCF_037120595.1 Alcaligenes sp. CHO6 | reverse complement strand
AGGCGACAACATTTCGATGAAAGTGTCCCTGATCGCTCCTATCGCCATGGAAGAAGGTCTGCGCTTCGCTATTCGCGAAGGCGGCCGTACCGTTGGCGCTGGCGTGGTGGCAAAAATCATCAAGTAAAAAAAGAGTAGTAATTTTGGGCAAAAGAGGTTAATATCCTCTTTTGCCTAAAAGCCAAACATAGCAATTTAACGCGCTATGATTTGTCACGGTATAGGGGTATAGCTCAATTGGCAGAGCGTCGGTCTCCAAAACCGAAGGTTGAGGGTTCGATTCCTTCTGCCCCTGCCACCACAGTCACTCGCCACCATCTCGCGTGGCGTCACTCGTCGGAATATGTCGAATACCAACGTAGAAACCGTTAACCGAGGTTCCGAGCGCATCAAGCTGGGCCTAGCGGTCCTAGTCGTCGCCGCCGGTATTGTTGGCTATTCCGTTCTGGATGGCCAAAATTCACTGGTTCGCGCTGGGGTATTTGTAGCCAGCTTAATCGTTGCCGCATTGATCATCTGGTTTAGCGATACAGGCCGTCGTCTGGTCGCTTTTTCTCGTGATGCCTACACGGAAGTGCGACGCGTCCACTGGCCATCTCGTAAAGAAGCAACGCAAATGACGGGCATCGTCTTTGTGTTTGTTTCCGTTATGGCCATTTTGTTGTGGCTGATTGACAAAGGGCTCGGCTGGATCATTTATGGCCTGTTGCTGGGCTGGAAATAAAGGGCACACATGAGCAAACGCTGGTATGTGGTTCACGTTTATTCCGGCATGGAAAAAAGCGTGCACAAAGCTCTGGTGGAGCGCATTGAACGCGCTGAACTCCAAGAAGCGTTTGGTCGCATTCTGGTTCCATCGGAAGAAGTCGTTGAAGTAAAGAACGGCAAGAAATCAATTACAGAGCGACGTATTTACCCTGGTTACGTCCTGGTCGAGATGGCCTTGACCGACGAAACCTGGCACTTGGTAAAAAGTACGCCGCGAGTCACCGGCTTTTTGGGCGGTTCCGGTAACCGTCCCGCTCCTATCTCCGAGCGCGAAGTGGAAAAAATCCTGTCGCAAATGGAAGAGGGCGTTGAGAAGCCACGGCACAAAGTGCTGTTTGAGGTTGGCGAACTGGTACGCGTCAAGGACGGTCCGTTTGCAGATTTCAACGGTAACGTCGAAGAAGTTAACTACGAGAAAAACAAGGTTCGTGTCACCGTTACCATTTTCGGCCGCGCTACCCCTGTCGAACTCGATTTCGATCAAGTCGAAAAGACCTGATTAACTACAACCCCCGGGAAGCCTGTCGCAGCCTGCGTCAGGCGTCATCACCCGCAAGGAGCTAAGCATGGCGAAGAAAATCGTCGGCTTTATCAAGCTGCAAGTCCCAGCTGGTAAGGCAAACCCATCCCCTCCAATCGGTCCAGCGCTGGGTCAGCGCGGTCTGAACATCATGGAATTCTGCAAGGCGTTCAACGCCCAGACACAGGGTCTGGAACCCGGTCTGCCTATTCCTGTGGTGATCACCGCTTTTGCTGACAAGAGCTTCACGTTCATCATGAAGACTCCTCCAGCAACCATCCTGATCAAAAAGGCTGCTGGCATCAAATCCGGTTCTGCACGTCCTAACGCGGACAAAGTCGGTACGCTGACTCGCGCTCAGGCTGAAGAAATCGCCAAGACCAAACAACCCGACCTGACCGCCGCCGATCTGGACGCCGCTGTGCGTACCATCGCTGGCAGCGCTCGCAGCATGGGCATCAACGTTGAAGGGGTGGTGTAAATCATGGCTAAAGTAAGCAAACGCGCAGCCGCTATTGCTGCCAAGATCGACCGCAACAAGTTCTACCCTGTGGCCGAAGCTCTGGCCCTGGTAAAAGAAACGGCTACTGCCAAGTTTGACGAGTCCATCGATATCGCTGTTCAGCTGGGCATCGATCCCCGTAAGTCCGACCAACTGGTTCGTGGCTCGGTGGTTCTGCCTGCTGGTACCGGCAAGACCGTTCGTGTTGCCGTTTTCGCCCAAGGTGAAAAAGCTGACGCCGCTCGTGAAGCTGGCGCCGACATCGTCGGTCTGGACGACCTGGCCGAACAGATCAAAGCCGGTCAAATGGACTTTGATGTTGTGATCGCCTCGCCCGACACGATGCGTGTTGTGGGTACCCTGGGTCAAGTTCTGGGTCCTCGCGGCCTGATGCCAAACCCCAAAGTGGGTACGGTAACGCCTGACGTTGCTACCGCTGTCAAGAATGCCAAGGCTGGTCAGGTTCAGTACCGTACTGACAAGGCCGGTATCATTCACAGCACCATCGGTCGTGCCTCGTTCAATGTTGAACAGCTGCAGACCAACCTGGTTGCTCTGGTTGATGCCTTGAACAAGGCTCGTCCAGCCGCTGCCAAGGGTGTTTACCTGCGCAAGGTTGCCGTGTCCTCCACCATGGGTGGCGGTGCACGTGTTGAAATTGCATCTCTGACTGCTTAATCCACAGTTAGAAAAAAAGAACTTTGGGCTGTGACCCTGTTTACAGGGTCATTGCTGTCAAAGACCGTTGGAGCAGTCAGGCTGACATAGCTGGCTACTTAATCAGGGCAAATGTCCTATCCAGCGTAGACGGCGCCCGTGGAAGAATTCGTTATAGAACTCGTCCAGGTGCGCCGCATTCGGTTGATGTTGGGAAGCCTTCCCGACATCGTTTGAAGGAGTGTTCAACCGTGAGTCTCAATCGTGAAGAGAAAGCGGTAGTCATCGAAGAAGTCACTGCCGAACTGGCAAAGGCCCAATCGATCATTATCGCCGAGTACCGTGGTCTGGACGTCGCTTCTGCTACCGTATTGCGCAAAAAAGCGCGTGAGTCTGGCGTGTACCTGCGTGTGTTGAAAAACACGCTGGTTCGTCGTTCGCTGACAGGTACCTCGTTTGACGGTATCTCCAGCCAGCTCGTGGGTCCTCTGATGTACGCCATCAGTGAAGATCCTGTGGCTGCGGCGAAAGTCGTTGCAGATTTTGCCAAGACCAATGACAAATTGGTCATCATGGGCGGTGCGCTGCCCAATAGCGTTCTGAGTGCTGATGGTGTTAAGGCTCTGGCCACAATGCCCTCGCGTGACGAATTGCTGGCGAAACTGCTGGGCACCATGCAAGCACCTATCGCTACTTTTGTGCGTACGCTTAACGAAGTTCCCACCAAGTTTGTTCGCGGCCTGGCGGCTGTGCGCGATCAGAAAGAAGCTGCGTAAGCTGTTTTCTTTCAGGAAACTTCGTCGTTGCGAACGACAACCAAACCTGGCATTTACCTAATATCTGGAGTTCTTAAAAATGGCTACTAAAGCTGAAATCCTTGACGCCATCGGCGCAATGTCCGTGCTCGAACTGTCCGAGCTGATCAAAGAAATGGAAGAAAAATTCGGTGTGTCGGCTGCTGCCGCCGCTGTTGCTGTTGCAGCTCCTGCTGCTGGTGGCGCTGCTGCTGCCGCTGAAGAGCAAACCGAATTCACCGTGTTCCTGGCTGACGTTGGCGCAAACAAAGTTAGCGTCATTAAAGTCGTGCGCGAAATCACCGGTCTGGGCCTGAAAGAAGCCAAAGATCTGGTTGACGGTGCTCCTAAGGCTGTTAAAGAAGGCCTGTCCAAAGCTGATGCTGAAGACGCTCAGAAGAAGCTGGAAGAAGCTGGCGCCAAGATCGAGCTCAAGTAAGAGTATCGATAGATGCCCGGGAATGCGTTTCAAGCCTTCCCGGGCTTTTGCGTTTCCAGAAAACCCACGATTTTTAATTAGTATTGTAGAAAGTCGGGTTTTTTAGAGTCGTAAACCAGGGCCGTGGTTGACGGTCCGTGTAACCCTTGAGTCGGAGTGCTCATGCCTTATTCGTACACCGAAAAAAAGCGCATACGCAAGAGCTTCGCCAAACGTGAAGACGTACAGCAGGTTCCTTACCTGTTGGCTACCCAGCTGCATTCTTTCAGAACCTTCTTGCAGAAGGACACGCCGCCTTCGCAGCGTAAGGTTGAAGGCCTGCAGGAAGCTTTCAGTTCCATATTTCCAATAGTAAGCCATAACCAAATGGCGCGGCTAGAGTTCGTGAGCTATACGCTCGGCGAACCGGTGTTCGACGTCAAAGAGTGTCAACTTCGTGGTTTGACCTATGCCTCCCCCTTGCGGGCGAAGGTTCGTCTGGTCCTGATGGACCGCGAGGTGAGCAAGCCTACCGTCAAGGAAGTAAAAGAGCAAGAGGTCTACATGGGCGAAATGCCCCTGATGACCGATAACGGCTCTTTTGTGATCAACGGTACCGAACGAGTCATCGTTTCCCAGCTGCACCGTTCTCCCGGTGTGTTCTTTGAACACGACCGCGGTAAAACGCACAGCTCGGGCAAGTTGCTGTTCTCGGCTCGCGTGATTCCTTACCGTGGTTCCTGGCTGGACTTCGAGTTCGATCCTAAGGACATTCTGTTCTTCCGTATCGACCGTCGTCGCAAAATGCCTGTGACCATCTTGCTAAAGGCCATTGGCCTGACGCCAGAACAGATCCTGGCGCACTTCTTCGAGTTCGATCACATCGAACTGCATCAGGAAGGCGGCAAGCTGCAATTCGTTCCAGAACACTGGAAGGGCGAGGTTGCCCGTTTCGACATTACCGATCGTGATGGTCGCGTACTGGTTGAAAAGGACAAGCGCATCAATGCCAAGCATTTGCGCGACCTGCAAGCAGCCAAGATCGAATACATTTCCATCCCGGAAGATTTCCTTCTGGGTCGTGTGCTGGCCAAGAACATCATCAACGCCGAAACCGGCGAGGTGATTGCCAACGCCAACGACGAAATCACCGAATCCATTCTGGCCGAAATGCGCGCATCCAATGTGCGTGACTTCGAGACCCTGTACATCAATGAACTGGATCAGGGCGGCTTTATCTCCCTGACCCTGCGCACTGACGAGACGGCGGATTCCAATGCAGCCCGTATCGCGATCTATCGTATGATGCGTCCCGGCGAGCCACCAACCGAAGAAGCGGTTGAGGCCCTGTTCAACCGTCTGTTCTACAGCGAAGAGTCCTACGACTTGTCGCGTGTGGGTCGCATGAAGGTCAACAGCCGTCTGGGTCGTGGTGACAGCATTGAAGGGCCCATGACCCTGACCGACGAAGATATTCTGGACACCATTCAGGTGCTGGTGAATCTGCGTAACGGCCGCGGTCAGATCGACGATATCGATCACCTGGGTAACCGTCGTGTTCGTTGCGTGGGCGAATTGGCCGAGAACCAGTTCCGCGCCGGTCTGGTGCGTGTGGAGCGTGCTGTTAAGGAACGTCTGGGCCAGGCCGAGACCGAAAACCTGATGCCGCACGATCTGATCAACTCCAAGCCTATCTCTGCGGCCGTCAAGGAGTTCTTCGGTTCCAGCCAGCTGTCGCAATTTATGGACCAAACCAACCCGCTGTCCGAAATCACGCACAAGCGTCGTGTTTCGGCTCTGGGCCCTGGTGGTCTGACGCGTGAACGTGCGGGCTTTGAGGTGCGCGACGTGCACCCCACCCACTACGGTCGCGTGTGCCCGATTGAAACGCCTGAAGGTCCAAACATTGGTCTGATCAACTCCATGGCGCTGTACGCTCGTTTGAACGAGTACGGCTTTCTGGAAACACCGTACCGCAAGATTGTTGACGGTAAGGTCAGCGAGCAGATCGATTACCTGTCGGCCATTGAAGAAAGCAATTACGTCATCGCTCAGGCTAACGCCGAGTTGACCGAAGACGGTGCTTTTGCAGATGATCTGGTTGCCTGCCGTGAGGCGGGTGAAACCATGATGACGGCGCCAGAGAACATCCATTACATGGACGTGGCTCCGTCGCAGATCGTGTCTGTGGCTGCGTCGCTGATTCCGTTCCTGGAGCACGATGACGCCAACCGAGCACTGATGGGCGCCAACATGCAGCGTCAGGCAGTTCCTTGCCTGCGCCCTGAGAAGCCTCTGGTCGGTACCGGTATCGAACGTACGGTAGCGGTTGACTCGGGTACAACCGTACAAGCCCGTCGTGGCGGTGTGGTGGTGGACGTTGATGCACAACGCGTGGTTATTCGCGTGCACGATGACGAGAACGTGGCAGGTGAGGTCGGTGTAGATATCTACAACATGACCAAATACACCCGTTCCAACCAGAACACCAACATCAACCAGCGTCCTATCGTCAAACGTGGCGATATCGTGGCGCGTGGTGACGTGCTGGCTGACGGCGCATCGACTGACCTGGGCGAATTGGCGCTGGGTCAGAACATGCTGATCGCCTTTATGCCCTGGAACGGCTACAACTTCGAGGACTCGATTCTGATCTCCGAGAAGGTCGTGGCTGACGATCGCTACACGTCGGTTCACATTGAAGAACTGACGGTGGTTGCCCGTGACACGAAGCTGGGACCTGAGGATATCACTCGCGATATCAGCAACCTGTCCGAAATTCAGCTGAACCGTCTGGACGATTCCGGCATTGTGTACATCGGCGCCGAAGTGCGTGCCGACGACGTGCTGGTCGGTAAAGTGACACCCAAGGGTGAAACTCAGCTGACCCCAGAAGAAAAGCTGCTGCGCGCCATTTTTGGTGAAAAAGCCTCCGACGTTAAAGACACCTCCCTGCGCGTGCCTTCGGGTATGGTCGGTACGGTGATCGACGTCCAAGTCTTTACCCGTGAAGGTATCGAGCGTGACAAGCGCGCCCAGTCCATCATTGATGATGAACTGCGTCGCTACCGTCAGGACCTGAACGACCAGCTGCAAATCGTTGAAGACGACGCCTTTGACCGTGCCTTGAAGTTCCTGGTCGGTAAAACCGTCAACGGTGGTCCCCGCAAGCTGCCCAAGGGCACTGAGCTGACCGCTGAATACCTGAACGATCTGGATCGCTGGCAGTGGTTCGACATCCGTCTGGCTGACGAGCAGCATGCACTGGTGCTGGAGCACACCAAGGAATCCTTGGAGCAGAAGCGTCACCAGTTCGACTTGGCTTTTGAAGAAAAGCGCAAGAAGCTGACCCAAGGCGACGAACTGCCTCCTGGCGTGCTGAAGATGGTCAAGGTATACCTGGCTGTTAAGCGTCGTCTGCAGCCTGGTGACAAGATGGCCGGTCGTCACGGTAACAAGGGTGTGGTTTCCCGCATCGTTCCCGTGGAAGATATGCCGCACATGGCTGACGGTACCCCCGTGGACATCGTGCTGAACCCGCTGGGCGTGCCTTCGCGTATGAACGTGGGTCAGGTTCTGGAAGTGCACCTGGGTTGGGCTGCCAAGGGTATTGGCCACCGCATCAACGACATGATGCAAGAGGAAAAGAACGTGCAGGTTTCCGAACTGCGTGCGTTCCTGGACAAGGTCTACAACACGACCGGCAAGAAAACTCGTATTAACGAGTTGACTGACGAGGAAGTGATGAACCTGGCCACCAACTTGCAAAAAGGTCTGCCTCTGGCCACCCCCGTGTTCGACGGTGCCACCGAACAGGAAATCGACCAGATGTTGCGTCTGGCCTATCCTGACGATATCGCCGAGAAGCTGCAGCTGGCACCCCACCGCACCCAGGTCCGCCTGTTTGACGGTCGTACCGGCGAAGCCTTTGAACGCATGGTCACCGTAGGCTACATGCACTACCTGAAGCTGCATCACCTGGTCGATGACAAGATGCACGCCCGTTCCACCGGCCCATACTCGCTGGTTACTCAGCAGCCGCTGGGTGGTAAGGCGCAGTTCGGTGGTCAGCGCTTCGGGGAGATGGAAGTCTGGGCGCTGGAAGCTTATGGCGCCGCCTACACCCTGCAGGAAATGCTCACGGTTAAATCCGACGACATCGCCGGCCGTACCAAGGTCTACGAGAATATTGTCAAGGGTGACCACGTGATCGACGCCGGTATGCCGGAGTCCTTTAACGTTCTGGTCAAGGAAATCCGTTCCTTGTCCCTGGACATGGATTTGGAGCGTAAATAATGAAAGCGCTACTCGATCTCTTTAAACAAGTCACTCAGGACGAGCAGTTCGATGCCATCAAGATCGGCATCGCCTCGCCCGAGAAAATCCGGTCCTGGTCTTTCGGCGAAGTCCGCAAGCCAGAGACCATCAACTATCGCACTTTCAAACCTGAGCGTGATGGTCTGTTTTGCGCCAAGATTTTTGGTCCCATCAAGGACTACGAATGTTTGTGCGGCAAGTACAAGCGTCTGAAGCATCGTGGCGTCATTTGCGAGAAGTGTGGCGTTGAAGTCACCGTCTCCAAAGTACGTCGCGAGCGTATGGGTCACATTGAACTGGCCTGCCCGGTTGCTCACATCTGGTTCCTGAAGAGCCTGCCATCCCGTCTGGGCATGGTGCTGGACATGACCCTGCGTGACATCGAGCGCGTGCTGTACTTTGAAGCCTGGTGCGTGATCGAACCTGGTATGACCCCGCTCAAGCGCGGTCAGATCATGTCCGACGACGATTTCCTGGCCAAGACCGAAGAATACGGTGACGACTTCCACGCCCTGATGGGTGCGGAAGCCGTGCGCGAACTGCTGCGTACTATCGACATCGATCGCGAAGTCGAGCGCCTGCGTGCCGAACTGAAAGCCACTGGCTCGGATGCCAAGATCAAGAAGATCTCCAAGCGTCTGAAAGTGCTGGAAGGCTTCCAGAAATCCGGCATCAAGCCAGACTGGATGATCATGGAAGTGCTGCCCGTGCTGCCACCGGACCTGCGTCCGCTGGTACCACTGGACGGCGGCCGTTTTGCGACTTCCGACCTGAACGATCTGTACCGCCGCGTCATCAACCGTAATAACCGTTTGAAGCGTCTGCTGGAACTGAAGGCTCCGGACATCATCTTGCGCAACGAAAAACGTATGCTGCAAGAGTCCGTGGACTCCTTGCTGGATAACGGTCGTCGCGGCAAAGCCATGACCGGCGCCAACAAGCGTCAACTCAAGTCCCTGGCCGACATGATCAAGGGCAAGAGCGGTCGTTTCCGTCAGAACCTGCTGGGCAAGCGCGTGGACTACTCCGGTCGTTCCGTGATTGTGGTGGGTCCTCAGTTGAAGCTGCACCAGTGCGGTCTGCCCAAGCTGATGGCGCTGGAACTGTTCAAGCCTTTCATTTTCAATCGTCTGGAATTGATGGGTCTGGCTACGACCATCAAGGCAGCCAAGAAGCTGGTGGAAAGCCAGGAACCGGTCGTGTGGGACATCCTCGAAGAGGTGATCCGCGAGCATCCCGTGATGCTGAACCGTGCGCCTACGCTGCACCGTTTGGGTATTCAGGCTTTTGAACCGGTCCTGATTGAAGGTAAAGCGATTCAGCTGCACCCCCTGGTGTGTGCCGCCTTTAACGCTGACTTTGACGGTGACCAGATGGCCGTTCACGTGCCGCTGTCGCTGGAAGCCCAGCTGGAAGCGCGCACCCTGATGCTGGCCTCCAACAACGTGCTGTTCCCCGCCAACGGCGAACCTTCTATTGTTCCTTCCCAGGATATCGTGTTGGGTCTGTACTATGCGACCCGCGAACTGGTGAACGGCAAGGGCGAAGGCTTGTTCATGGCCGACGTGGCTGAAGTTCAGCGCGCCTATGACAACAAGGAAGTCGAGCTGCAAACTCGTCTGACCGTCCGTATCGAAGAATTCGAGAAGGGCGAAGACGGTGAGTGGGTCAAGACCATCAAGCGTTACGAGACGACGGCTGGCCGTGCCTTGCTGTCCGAAATTCTGCCCAAGGGCATGCCTTTCAGCGCCTTGAACCGTGCGTTGAAAAAGAAAGAAATTTCGCGCCTGATCAACCAGTCTTTCCGTCGCTGCGGCCTGCGTGCCACTGTGATTTTTGCCGACAAGTTGATGCAGTCCGGTTTCCGTCTGGCAACCCGTGGCGGCATTTCCATCGCCATGAACGACATGGTGGTGCCTGCTGTCAAGGAAAGCATCCTGGCCCAGGCGAGCAACGAGGTCAAAGAAATTGACAAGCAGTACTCCTCGGGTCTGGTGACCGCTCAGGAACGCTACAACAACGTGGTGGACATCTGGGGTAAAGCCGGTGACCGCGTGGGCAAGGCCATGATGGAGCAGCTGGCTTCCGAGCCAGTGATCAACCGTTTTGGTGAAGAAGTACGTCAAGAGTCCTTCAACTCCATCTACATGATGGCGGACTCCGGTGCTCGTGGTTCGGCTGCACAGATTCGTCAGCTGGCCGGTATGCGTGGTCTGATGGCCAAGCCTGATGGCTCCATTATTGAAACGCCTATTACCGCGAACTTCCGTGAAGGTCTGAACGTACTGCAGTACTTTATTTCGACTCACGGTGCGCGTAAGGGTCTGGCCGACACGGCCTTGAAGACGGCTAACTCCGGTTACCTGACGCGTCGTCTGGTCGACGTGACGCAAGATCTGGTCATTACCGAAGACGATTGCGGCACCAAGGGCGGCTACACCATGAAAGCCATCCTGGATGGTGGTGAGGTTATCGAGCCCCTGCGCGATCTGATTCTGGGCCGTGTCGCTTCGACCGATATCGTCAATCCTGACAATCAGGAACTGGTCATCCCCGCCGGCACCTTGCTGAACGAGGACCTGGTCGACCTGATCGACAATCTGGGTATTGATGAAGTCAAGATCCGTACTCCGCTGACTTGCGAAACCCGTCACGGTTTGTGCGCAAGCTGCTACGGTCGTGATCTGGGCCGCGGTATGCTGGTTAACCGTGGTGAAGCTATCGGTGTTATTGCTGCTCAGTCCATCGGTGAACCGGGTACCCAGCTGACCATGCGTACGTTCCACATTGGTGGTGCGGCTTCGCGTGCAGCGCTGGCAAGCTCGGTGGAAACCAAGACGGCTGGTACGGTCGGCTTTGAAATCGGTCTGCGCTACGTGACCAACGCCAAGGGCGAACGTGTTGCGATCTCCCGTTCCGGTGAAATCGTCATTTTTGACGACAACCGCCGCGAGCGCGAACGCCACAAAGTGCCTTACGGTGCCACCATTACGGTGGGCGATGGCGAAGCGATCAAGGCTGGTCAGCGCCTGGCTAGCTGGGACCCGCTGACTCGTCCTATCGTGTCCGAGTACACCGGTACCGTTCGCTTCGAGAACATCGAAGAAGGCGTGACCGTGGCTCGTCAGGTGGACGAAGTAACCGGTCTGTCGACTCTGGTTGTGATCACTCCCAAGACACGTGGTGGCAAGATCACCATGCGTCCACAGATCAAGCTGCTGAACGAGCAAGGTCAGGAGATCAAGATCGCGGGTACCGATCACATGGTCAATATCTCCTTCCCGGTGGGCGCGCTGATTACCGTTCGCGACGGTCAGCAAGTGTCCGTGGGTGAGATTCTGGCGCGTATTCCTCAGGAATCGCAAAAGACTCGGGATATTACCGGTGGTCTGCCACGTGTGGCTGAACTGTTCGAAGCTCGTTCGCCCAAGGACGCCGGTCTGCTGGCCGAAGTTACGGGTACGGTTTCCTTCGGTAAAGACACCAAGGGCAAACAGCGTCTGGTTATTACCGACCTGGACGGCGTCAGCCACGAGTTCCTGATTCCGAAGGAAAAACAGGTCCTGGCTCACGACGGTCAAGTGGTGAACAAGGGCGAGATGATTGTGGACGGCCCAGCCGATCCGCACGACATCCTGCGCTTGAAGGGTATCGAGAAGCTGGCTAACTACATTGTTAACGAAGTGCAGGACGTCTACCGTCTGCAAGGTGTGAAGATCAACGACAAGCACATTGAAGTGATTGTTCGTCAGATGCTGCGCCGCGTGAACATTGTGGATGCCGGTGATACCAACTTCATCACGGGTGAACAGGTTGAACGCTCCGAACTGCTGAACGAGAACGATCGCGTCCTGGCTGAAAACGGTATCCCTGCTACGTACGAAAACGTACTGCTGGGTATTACCAAGGCTTCGCTGTCGACCGACTCCTTCATCTCGGCGGCTTCCTTCCAGGAAACCACTCGCGTGTTGACCGAAGCGGCCATTATGGGCAAAACCGACGATCTGCGTGGTCTGAAAGAAAACGTGATCGTGGGCCGTCTGATTCCTGCTGGTACCGGTATGGCTTTCCATTCCGCTCGCAAGGAAAAAGAAGCCTTTGAAATGGCAGAGCGCAAAGCAGCCCGTGAACTGGAGAACCCATTCGCGTCGGCTCCTGAGCCTTCGGACGATCCCGTCTTTGTGTCGGGTGCGACCGAGCCTGAGCAGCAGCCTCAAGCCCCTGAAGGCGAACAGGAATAAACGACCATGCAGGATTCCCACCCGGCTTACACAGGGGGTGGGGAACCAGCAGGATAGTCGGCATATAACTGGATCGCCCAGTAAAAAACCCCACATGGCTTTGCCACGTGGGGGTTTTTTATGGCCGTCTAGCGGCTGCAAGCAACGTATTAGCTGCCCAGCTTGATTTCGCCAGTCATGATGCTCCAGTGGCCGGGGAAAGAGCAGAAGAACGCGTAGTCTTCGCCTTCTTTCAGCTTGGAGACGTCAAAAGTGACGGAGGTGCTTTCGCCACCACCGATCACGTCGGTGTGAGCGATAACGCGCTCGTCACCCGCTTTGACGTAGTTGTTGTCCAGGCCGGCTTTCATCCCGTCAGTGGCAACTGCGCTTTCGTCGGATTTTTTCGAGACAACCACGTTGTGGCCCATGGCTGCTTTGGGCAGCTTGCCGGTGTGTTTCAGGTTGATCGTGAATTCCTTGCATGTCTTGTCAACAACGATGCTCTTGGTGTTGAACTGCATGGAGTCATTGCCTTCAATGCTGACGTCGCACGCAGCAAAAGCAGGCACGCTAGCCAATCCAAGAACGGCTGTAAAAGCGATTTTGGCAAACATTCTAGTAACTCCTCGAAAACAGACTTAAAAATGGAACGGGACACCCAAGTGTTGTTCCGGTCTTACAGCATAGACTGTCGCGCACTCAAGGTGCTTAACAAAACGTAGACCCGGACTATTTTACCGGCTTATGTTGCCCCGTCAGAGCTCGCAAATGATTTGTTTTCTCATCGTTTGATGTGGCTCTAACAGCTTTGCTCTATCGCCTCCTGGGTGCTTGACGGCTGGCGTGGACTGGCTTGTGCTTTTTGCAAGCTCAGGCTCCACCCAAGTGCGTAATGACATTTAGCAATGCGGCTGCTGCAATCAGGCACAGCAGCAGGCCGCAGAGCCGTTGCACATAGGGAAGATATTTTTCAATGTGGTGTTGCCAATGGGGATGTCCGATTAGTAGGGTCAGGAACAAGTCCCAGATCAGCACGGTCAGAAACATCCACAAACCCAGTAGCATCTGCACATGGGTGTCGGTATGGCGACTGGCCAGCACGGAGGCCAGGCTGGCATAGAACAGGGCGTTCTTTGGGTTCAGTAGCCCTGATAGCAGACCTAGCAGAGCATGGCGCCACCACCCGCCTGGGCAAGAAGCCGTGGCGGGGAGCCGATGCCGCGACGAGGGGCGACGGGCTGCCTGCAGAAATTTCACGCCTAAATACAGCAGATACAGTCCACCGGTGGTTTGCATCAGCAAAAAGAGCGGACTGTTGAGGCTGAGTCGGGCAAAGCCGGTCAGGGCCAGAGCGATATAAATCCCATTAGCCAGGGCGACGCCGGCGCAGACACCGCTTGCGACTCGTCGTCCATGGGTCAAGGTACTGTGGGTAATCAGGAAAAAATCTGGGCCTGGCGAAAGAAGTGCCAGAAAATGGGTGCTGGCGATCAGCAAGAACAGGGACACGGCGGTATATCCAGACAAAAAATGCAGTGTGCCCGGACAGGAAAGGCGCCGTATTGAATAAAAGTGCGTCTGTCTCCTCGTTGCGGTGGCGGGGAGAGCGGAATTAGCCGCGATATTGCCCGGGGGTGACGCCGGTATAGAGTTTGAAAACGCGCTGAAAATGGCTTTGATCGGCAAAACCCAGACGATAGGCAATGTCTGCCAGCCCGTCCCCTTCCCGTAAGGCATGGCGAGCCAGATTGACACGTTGATTCAGTTGCCAGCGCTGCGGCGTCAGACCCGTGTGGCGACGAAAGGCTCGAATGAGCTGATAGCGGCTCAGCCCTGTTTCCTGAGCCAGCTCGTGCAGGGGCACAGTGGCTAGCTGGCCTTCAATCCAGCGTTTCAGGGTTTTTTGCAACAGGGGGCTGGGCGGAGGCGAAGGCACCAGGAGTTGAGCCTGATCTGGCCAGTGATGGAGCAAAAAGTCGATCAGTGCCGCCTCTTTGTTCAGTACGGAGGCCTCAGAGAACAAGACTGTGTTCAGCTCACAGTAGGCGGCATAAAGCGAGGGCTGGTGACTGACACGAACAGGCTCTGCGGTCTTGGGCCTGAACCCTGTGCTTTCTTGCCATAACTGTTCCAGCCATGTCGCGTCCAGGTGCAGCATCTGGTAGCTCCAGGTCTGGTCAGGTCGAGGGTTGCAGGCGTGGCTGCGATGGGCCGGGATCAAGACGACTGAACCCGGAGCAAGCGGCACGGGGCCGCCAGGTGCTCCGCTAAAGATACTGCCACCTGCGTCGACTGCGCCAATCGAATAGGTGGGGTGACTGTGTTGCTGGTAACAGACCCGGCTGTCGCAGGCACGGCGACTTTCCACATAAGGCAAGGCCGGGTCACGCCAGAACTCAGTCTTCATCGCTACTATCCAGGCGGGGCAGGGAGACGATAAAGGTACAGCCCTGTTCACGCGTGCTATCGAGCACGATATCGCCATCATGTTTGTTGATTACGGTTTTTACAAACGCCAAGCCCAGTCCGCTACCCGAAGGGGCGCCTGCTGTATTTTCATGGGCCCGGTGATAAGGCTCAAAAATACTTGCCCGTTTATCTGCCGGTACACCCCAGCCTTGGTCCATGACCCGGACCTGCACGGTTTGCGGTTCGGCAATCAGGTCTATGTCGATCCGATTGCCGTCTGGCCCGTATTTGATGGCGTTTTGAATCAGATTGGTAAAAGCGCGGCGCAGCATGGGAGCATTGCCCTTTATCCATATCAGATCCGAATCATTCAGATTCAGACTGATGGAGCGTTTGTTGGCGCTGGCCCAGGCATCATCCAGACAGTCTGCCAGCAAATCAGGCAGGCTCAAGGGGCTCAGCACCATTTCCATGGCTTCGGCTCGCGCCAGGCTGATGAAGTTGTCGACCAGTTCCAGGGTCTGCTCGGCATAACCTTCCATCTTGTGCAGGAATTGATCGGGTGGCAGTTTACTTTCATCCTGACGCTGTAAGCTGGTCAAGGCCAGAATAGAGTTTTGAGGCGCCCGCATATCATGTGAAATGAAGCGCAATGTCTCTTCCCGCTTGGTTTGTGCCTGACGCAACAAATTAATGGACTTGTGCAGCTGGGTCAGTCGATGGGGAAGGTTGCGCGTACTTAGACCGGACAGGCGCTCGTTCAGCGCTGCCCTGACATCGGGGTACTCCAGTTGCAGCTTGTTCAGTTCCTCGGTCACCTGATTGAGCGCCGCTTCCTGACTGCGCCAGTGCCAAAGGGGATAGGCCAGCAGGACAGTCATCAGACTGGCCAAGGGTGGAATCCACAGATCAAAGGCGTGCATGGCCACCCAGTTCACCAGCAAAATGGCAATGACCAAGCCGATCAGGCCCAGCAAGGTTGCGCGCGGTGACAGATAAAACAGCACCTGACAAGCCAGCAGAACGGGCAGGCAACTGGCCAGGGCGATGAACCAGGCCGGGGGAGTGCGTATCCAGTTGTCGCTGCGGACGGCCTGTAAGGTATTGGCTAGAATTTCCACCCCGGACATGCTGCTCAGGCCGGCTTTGGATAAGGGAGTGGGGAAGGTGTCGCCCAACCCACTCCCCCATGCTCCAACCAATACATATTTGTCCTTGAAAAAGGAGGGCGGGATATCGCCATTGAGGACATTAAAGTAAGGGACGGTTTGAAAGTGCCCGCTGCGGCCCAGGAAAGGAATGTGGGGCGTGTCGGATTGGCTGGCGTTCAGGGCGTGCAGGGCCAGATCCACATCGTCGCCCGTCATCAACATGGCGATCGTGAAGTGCGGCAGAATCTGGTCAGAAGGGGTGAGTCGCTGCAGGGCGACGCGTCGTACCACCCCATCCGAATCGGGTTCGATGTTGATGTAGCCTGCCGCTTTTGCGGCCAGGCTCAGCATAGGAATCGCGGTATTGACTTCCTGGCGCTGGGTGTCATAAATCAAGGGCAGTACAACGCGCCCGTGTTGCTCAATCGCTTGGGCCAAGGCACGGTCATCACTGGGGTAGACAGGGTTGGGTTCCTGAAACACCAGATCGATGCCAACCGCGCGTGCCTGTGCAAGACGGCCGAGCAGTTGCGCATGATGGATACGTCGCCAAGGCCAGAATCCCAGTTGGGAAATGCTGTAGTCGTCGATGGCGACGATAACAATATCTGACGGGGCGGGCTGCGTGAATGCAGCCGCCATGGTGAAGTCGTAGATCAGGTTATTAAGTTTGCCCAGCGCACCATCATCACGCACGACGCTGAACAGCAGGGTCAGTAACATGAGCAAACCCGACACCAGATGCCACTCTTTCCGAATCCGGTCCGAGAGGAGCTTGTTGTTTTCAGGGGCCGGGCTGCTCATGCCGTCTGCCGTTCAGGTTCTAGAACTGCGTCAAGAGAATGGGGTCGCCAAAACGGTTGACCACGGCTTGGCCATCCGAGCTGGTCAGGCTGGCGGCGCCTTCAAAGCTTTCGATCGTGTCCGGGCCCATCAGCCCGTGGCGGTCAATGGCACGTACGGTGACGTAGTAGGTGCCGGGGCGTGAGGCACCGAACTGTATCTCCGTATCTGTTGTAATGTCGCGCCACAGCAGCTTGGCGCCTTGCGGGTCGGTGGAGGTCTGGACCAGATAGGCCTGAGCACCGGGCACAGCTTGAATCGTACTGTTCCATTGACCACCGCGACGCTCAGGCTTGGAAATCTGCGGGGCAGGCAACAACGGCTGCAATGCCAGAATACTGCCGTCCGTGCCTACTGCAGCACCCTGATTCTGTTTCAAACTTGTGGGAGTGTCGCGCTGCTGCGTGCCCAGCTCGGCACGGCCCGTCAGCACTTCGCTGTGTGCCATGCCACGCTGGGTGCGAACGCGCATCTCGGTCCCACGTACCCCCGTAATGCTGACTGGGGTGCGCACTTCAAAGCGGCCCACTCCATTTTTTTCAGGTGAAACCCGCGATTCCACATCGCCGTCGTCCAGGGCAATGATCGAATCGGTCAGGCCCGTCCCCTCAAAGGCCCGCAGACGCGTCACATTTAGTGAAGCCTGAGCAGGCACACTGAGTTGACTGCCATCTTGCAGTTCCAGTGTCAGGTAGCCATTGCTGCCCGTCTGGATCAGATCTCCTTCCTGTAAATGCGTGGTCCCCGCGGCCAGAGTCTGACCATTGACCAGGATATGGCCGGTCTGATGGGTGATGCGGGCTGGGGCGTCCACTTCCGGGATCATGCGAAACGGAATATGCAGCTCCTTGCCAATGGGTAGGCGATACGGATCGGCCACCGCATTCAAGCGCTGGATCTCGGACCAGTTGCGCCCTTGGCGTGTGTATGTCTGGGAAATGTCCAGCAGGGTGTCTCCGGCCAGAACTTTGTAGACAAAATTTTCGCCACGAGCGCCCGAAGGCTGGGCGGACACAAGACCGCCCCAGATCAAGCCGCAGACAAGGGGGGCGGCGATACGCAGATTAATCATAAAAAGTGGACTAGCTAGGGTCGGTCAAAAGTTCAAGGCGATAGCCCAGAGCGTAGGACGCGGTCAGGCGTACCCCGTTTTCAGGGCGCAGCTGGAGCTTGCGGCGTATATTGGACAAATGCGTGTCCAGCGTACGGGAGGTGGCCGGAATCTCCCGATTCCAGACGGCGGAGCTTAAAACATCACGCGAGAACAAACGGCCAGGATTGCGAAACAGCAAAAGAGCCAACTCGAACTCTTTGGGGGCCAGGGTAACAGTCTCACCGGCCAGCATGATCTGACCTTGCTCGGGGAAAATATCGTAACCGGCAAACGAGAAGCGGCTGTCCTGTGTGACGGTGGTGTTCAAATCCAGACGTCGTACAGCGGCGTTGACGCGCGCCACCAGCTCTCCCTTGCGCACGGGCTTATTAATATAGTCGTCGGCACCGGCTTGCAAGCCGGTGACCAGATCCTCTTCCTGGGTACGGCTGGTCAGAAACAGAACGGGCATAGCATGACCCAGTGTGGTGCGAACCCAACGCAACACATCTAGGCCGCTGACATCCGGCAGTTCCCAGTCCAGCAGCAGTAAACCGAAATCGTGTGGCTTGGCCAGGGCGGCCAGCAGGTCTTTTCCTTGATGAAAGGAGCGACACTCATAGCCAGCCTCGGTCAAGATCCGGGCAATCAGTTCAGCCTGGACGAGGTCGTCTTCCAGGGAAGCGATGATCATGGGTATTGTCCTTGTCGCAGAAGTGCAATAGCCCTGCAGTATAACGATATGTAGATAGCGAGTGACCAAGTGCTTCCATGCGTGTGCCCTGACAACGGGAAAGAGCCGGATTGGCGCCCAAATCGTTGACCTATAAGGGTTTACTGTGGTAAATTTTAGAGCTTACTTTAAGGATCCTTTGCCGGTACACCTTGCAGTAATTTGATGGCAGCCCTGAATTTAGGGGCTGCGGGCACTTTTTTGGTGTCTGAAATCAAGCCCAAGCCATGTGCAAGACCGCTCTTTTTCGTGTTTTATGGGGAGTGGTATTGCGCAATGCCGCTTCCGGTCCGGGGTTTCAATACCCGCCAACTGGACGGCGTTTTTCAAAACATATACGTCAACCAGTACGTAAAGTACGTTATAGGATACGTAAAGGTCATGCCAACCATTAGCCAGCTCGTGCGTAAACCGCGCGAAGTCAGCCGCGTTAGCAGCAAGAGCCCCGCGCTCGAGAACTGCCCACAGCGCCGCGGTGTTTGCACACGTGTATACACCACGACCCCCAAGAAGCCTAACTCCGCTCTGCGTAAAGTCGCCAAAGTGCGCCTGACCAACGGCTTCGAAGTCATTTCTTACATCGGTGGTGAAGGCCACAACCTGCAAGAGCACTCGGTCGTTCTCGTCCGCGGTGGTCGTGTTAAAGACTTGCCAGGTGTGCGTTACCACATTGTTCGCGGTGCTCTTGACCTGCAAGGCGTCAAGGACCGTAAGCAAGCCCGCTCCAAGTACGGCGCCAAGCGTCCCAAGTAATCCATGTATCCATTGATCAGTTCTCTGATCTGGATCCGTGCAACCGTGGCCTGAGCGCCATGGTAGGTAAGTGGTCATTTGTCATGAATGGCCGAGACCGCATAACGCGGTTCAACTGAATAGTCACAAGGAAATAAAAATGCCTCGCCGTCGCGAAGTACCCAAACGTGAAATCCTACCTGACCCAAAATTTGGCAGCGTTGAGCTGGCCAAGTTCATGAACGTGGTCATGCTGTCCGGCAAGAAAGCTGTTGCCGAACGTATTGTTTATGGCGCGCTGGAACAAATTGCGCAGAAAACCGGCAAAGATCCGCTCGAAGTGTTTAATGCTGCCATCAATAATGTAAAACCTGTTGTTGAAGTGAAGAGCCGCCGTGTTGGTGGCGCTAACTACCAGGTACCTGTCGAAGTGCGTCCCGTGCGTCGTTTGGCTCTGGCCATGCGCTGGGTGCGTGAAGCCGCCAAGAAACGCGGTGAAAAATCGATGGACTTGCGCCTGGCCGGCGAATTGTCCGATGCGGCTGAAGGCCGTGGCGGTGCAATGAAAAAGCGTGAAGACACGCACAAGATGGCCGATGCTAACAAAGCATTCAGCCATTTCCGTTGGTAATCTGAGGACATATAATCATGGCCCGCAAAACCCCTATTCAGCGCTATCGCAACATCGGTATCTCGGCTCACATCGACGCCGGGAAAACGACCACTACCGAGCGCATCCTGTTCTACACCGGTGTGAACCACAAGCTGGGCGAAACCCACGAAGGTTCGGCCACCATGGACTGGATGGAGCAAGAGCAAGAGCGCGGGATCACCATTACCTCGGCTGCTACCACTGCTTTCTGGCGTGGTATGGCGGGCAATTATCCAGAGCACCGTATCAACATCATTGATACCCCCGGCCACGTTGACTTCACCATTGAAGTTGAGCGTTCCATGCGTGTGCTGGACGGCGCTTGCATGGTTTACTGCGCGGTGGGTGGTGTTCAGCCTCAGTCGGAAACCGTATGGCGTCAAGCCAACAAGTACGGTGTGCCTCGTCTGGCCTTCATCAACAAGATGGACCGCACGGGCGCAAACTTCTTCAAGGTTTACGACCAGCTCAAGCTGCGTCTGAAAGCCCATCCTGTGCCTGTCGTTATCCCGATTGGTGCTGAAGAAGATTTCCAAGGCGTGGTTGACCTGATCAAGATGAAAGCCATCATCTGGGATCAAGCCAGCAACGGCGTGAAATTTGAATACACCGACATTCCTGCTGAGCTGCAAGCTTCGGCTGAAGAATGGCGTGAAAAAATGGTCGAGTCGGCTGCCGAAGCCAGCGAAGACCTGATGAACAAGTACCTGGAAAACGGTGACCTCTCCGAAGAGGACATCAACCTGGGTCTGCGTACACGTACCATTGCCTGCGAAATTCAGCCAATGCTGTGCGGTACCGCGTTCAAGAACAAAGGTGTGCAGCGTATGCTGGACGCCGTGATCGACTACCTGCCATCGCCAGTGGATATTCCTCCTGTCGAAGGTTCGGATGACGAAGGTAATGTCATTCATCGTAAAGCCAACGACGAAGAGCCGATGTCCGCTCTGGCGTTCAAGCTGATGACTGACCCCTTTGTTGGTCAATTGACCTTCGTGCGCGTTTACTCGGGCATTCTGCGTTCGGGCGATACGGTCTACAACCCTATCAAGGGCAAGAAAGAGCGTATTGGCCGTATTTTGCAGATGCACGCAAACAACCGTGCCGAACTGAAAGAGCTGGTGGCCGGTGACATCGCCTCCGTGGTGGGCTTGAAAGACGTGACCACGGGTGAAACCCTGTGTGACGCCAGCCAGCACATCATTCTGGAACGCATGGAGTTCCCCGAGCCCGTGATTTCGCAGGCTGTGGAACCAAAGACCAAGTCCGACCAGGAAAAAATGGGCGTGGCCTTGTCCCGTCTGGCTCAGGAAGATCCATCTTTCCGCGTCAGCAGCGACGAAGAGTCCGGCCAGACCATTATTTCCGGTATGGGCGAGCTGCACCTGGAAGTTCTGGTCGACCGCATGCGCCGTGAATTCGGCGTGGAAGCCAACGTGGGCAAACCCCAAGTGGCTTACCGCGAAACCATCCGCAAGACTTGCGACGAAATCGAAGGTAAGTTCGTCAAACAGTCCGGTGGTCGTGGTCAGTACGGTCACGTGGTCCTCAAGCTGGAGCCCCTGGAAGCAGGCGGTGGCTTTGAGTTCGTTGACGCCATCAAGGGCGGTGTGGTTCCTCGCGAATACATTCCTGCTGTTGAAAAAGGTATTCGCGAAACCCTGTCCGCAGGTGTGGTCGCTGGTTACCCAGTGGTGGACGTCAAAGCTACGCTGTTCTTCGGTTCGTACCACGATGTGGACTCGAACGAAAACGCTTTCCGCATGGCCGCTTCGATGGCCTTCAAGGATGGTATGCGTAAGGCTGCCCCTGTTCTGCTGGAGCCAACCATGGCTGTTGAGGTTGAAACTCCTGAGGAGTACGCCGGTACTGTGATGGGTGACTTGTCCTCCCGTCGCGGTATGGTTCAGGGCATGGACGATATCGTTGGTGGTGGCAAGATCATCAAGGCCGAGGTTCCTCTGGCCGAGATGTTCGGTTACTCGACCAGCCTGCGTTCGCAAACACAAGGTCGCGCTACGTACACGATGGAATTCAAGCAATATGCTGAAGCTCCAAAGAACGTAGCGGAAGAAGTGATCAGCGCTCGCGGTAAGTAATAGCAATATCAGCCCGCCTCATGGCGGGCTGCTCAACAATTTTTTTGTTTTCCTGTAAAACATAATTGGGATAAATCATGGCAAAAGGTAAGTTTGAACGGACTAAACCGCACGTCAACGTCGGTACTATCGGTCACGTTGACCACGGTAAAACCACTCTGACCGCTGCAATCTGCACGGTTCTGTCCAAGGCATACGGCGGCGAAGCACGCGATT
>NZ_JBANCI010000007.1:0-46685 GCF_037120595.1 Alcaligenes sp. CHO6 | reverse complement strand
TCGTGCCGGAGCTGGCTCCTGCACCGGGTGAATTTATTGTTCGCAAGAACGTGCCGTCGGCGTTTTTTGGTACGCCCCTGGCGGCGTGGCTGACCCAGCGTGGCGTGCAAACACTGCTGGTGGCGGGTGCGGTGACCAGTGGTTGCGTGCGCTCCAGCGTGGTCGATGCAATGCAACTGGGTTTTCGCCCCCTGGTGGTGTCGGACTGCGTGGGTGATCGGGCAATTGGCCCGCACGAGGCCAACCTGTTCGATATGCGTCAGAAGTACGCCACGGTGGCGACGCGTGAAGAGACCATGAAGTTGATAGGTCTTTAAAGCGATTCAA
Source organism: Alcaligenes sp. CHO6 (assembly GCF_037120595.1). Classification (NCBI taxonomy): domain Bacteria; kingdom Pseudomonadati; phylum Pseudomonadota; class Betaproteobacteria; order Burkholderiales; family Alcaligenaceae; genus Alcaligenes; species Alcaligenes sp. CHO6. Next base: position 46,358 of record NZ_JBANCI010000007.1, on the reverse strand, counting down.
GCTCTTGCATGTTTGAGAAGAACAAGATGGTTCATCATGGCCTGGATGGGCGTCCGTGCTTGATGGACATGAGTCGTCGTTAACAAGTCTGTCTCGATAGTCTTGTGATTGAGTATCGATGGTCTGCCGCTTGGGGGCGGGCTATCGGACCTGTGCCCCTGGGAGCCGTATGGCTCTCGGGGGCTTTTTTATTTCTGGTCGCCTTGTGGGTTTGCAGGGCTTGCTGTCACCGGTCTTGATTAAGGGGATGGTATATCGACAGGTTGTCTGTCGGGAGGGCTGTCTTGTGAATCTTTTTAAGAAGGGTGTGGTGGAGCTTTGGGAGCACCAGAGGAGTTCTTCTGGACGTTGCTGTTTGGGCTTTGTGTCAGAGAGGGGGGGGGCTTTCTTGTGGGGCCCGTGTTCGGCTTGTCTTGGCGGGTCCCTTGCCCACGCTGCGCGTGGGTGCCCTTGTCAGAGTCCCGGGGCGGGCGGGTCGTGAACTCGGAGCGCGGTTTGTCCCCCGGACAAACCGCAAGCGTGCTCCTCAAACAGCACGACCCTTGCATCCCACCCCGGGACTCTGCCCGCGGCAAGGGCCCTGACTCGCCCGCCAAGCCGAACACGGGCCCCACAAGAAAACAAGCAACATTGTTTAAAGCCTAAACGACACTGGCAGAGGGGAGTGGAGGGTAGGGACTCAGATTGGATGGGTGGAGAACGGAAGGGGAGATGGGGTTTGCTTTGGCAAAGGCCAAAGGCTTGCAGCTTGTCAATTTAAATTGCGGGGCTTTTGATGGTTTCTTTGTGTTTGGAGGGAATGTAAAACTCATCGTGACAGTGGAGTGTTTGGGGGAGAGGTGATCGTTGCGTGTGGGAGAGAGCTAATGTTCTTTATGCTCATCTGCTTACTGCCTATGGCTTATTACGCGAAGCAGATCGCTAGGCGCTTAGGAAACGCAGAAGAGCAAGGTAAAGGGCCCTATTTGTTCAAAGAGCCTGTAGGAGATGGGTAGATAAAAAGCCATCGTGAGCCGTTCAGTCGGTCTGCTGGGGTGTCATGGCGGATCAGAGTACTTGCCGCGGGCAGGAGATAGCGTAGGGGTGCAAGCATCCTGCTGTTTGAGCGGGGCGTTTGTGGTCCGTCCGGGGGACGAACCACCCCGCGAGTTCAGGATGCGCCCGTAGCTATCTCCTGACAAGGGCACCGGTGCGCAGCACCGGCAAGTGCTCAGCCCGGATACCCCAGCAGGCCGACTGAATGGCGTTTTCACAGAGACCTTTTATTCCCGACCCTGACTAAGCTGAATGTCCCCAGGCCTGATAGTCCTCCCAAGCCTGCGCTACCCGTCGTAAAGACTCATATCTCTGACACTGCGCCAGCCATAAGCCCTCTGCCCAGTAAATAAGCAAAAAAAAGCACCCCTCAACAAAGAAGGGTGCTTAAAAGAATCAGAAAATCCTCTGACTCAAGTGGCTCGGAAACAGCACACAAAAAACGGTTTTAAAAATACAGGCAGACACCAGGTCTAGACGGGGAACACCAGATCGTTCGCCAGAATGGACGTATCAAAAATCACCTGACGCTCCTTGAGCATCAAACGACCGTCCACACGTGTGAACGTATCGAAGTAATTGCCCACCAGATGCACGGTAGAAGGCCCTTCCACCAGCGTTTGCATCAGCATGAAATTGGCCTCGGCTTCCAGATCGCCATTGTCAGCCTCGCTGATGACTCGTACATCGGTGACCAGATGCAGCATGTAGCGCGGGGCGTACATCTGCGTGCGAGCAATCGCCACGGCACGATCGTGCATCATGTCGCGACCTTCTGCATAAACCAGACCCACGGGCAGATTCAGATCTGCGTTCTCGCGTGAGGTCACCCGGTACAAGGCATCCTGCACAAAAAACATTGGCCAGTCTTCGACATTGCCCCGATCCAAGGTGGCACAGTACTCGGCATTGAACAGCTCGATTTCCGCCTTCAGGGTCACAGCACGCTCAAGAGGCACCTGGGCAGGTTTGAAAGAAAAATCCATTTTCATAAGTCAGCTCGTCTTACAGATCCATCACTTGGCGGTAGTACTGGTACATGGAGCGAATGGCCGCTTCCGAGATCAGCGTATTGGACGTGCCCAGCTTGCTCTCATCCAGCTTGATGATGTTCACCTCGCTACTGGAACGACGTACGCCTTCTTGCACAAATTTCATGGCCTCGTTGTCTTCCAGGCCCAGGAAACCGGCCGGTCCCATCAGGTTGCCCTGACGTAGACGATGTCGCGTCATCTCCTCAGTGTCGTCCTCATAGCCGAACATGGTCCATTGCATGATCAGGCTGTTGGGGCCATTGGGGACAATCTGACGCACGCCCAAGGTGTTCATTTCACGCTGAACAATCAGGTTGGGCCAGATGGTCTGCATGGTTACTGACCAAGGCGAATCAAACTCTTTGATGTAGTCCAGGAAACGTTCGTCGCGCAGACGCATATCGTCCACAAAGGAACGCATTTCCTTTTTGTTGTCCTCGCTGACCTCGGCGTACTTGTCCTCGGACTTGGCCGAAGCCATATAGCCATGACGGCCATGCACAGGGTCCACATACATCTGCGATTTGTTGCCCGCTACGAGCAGGCCAAAGACCACCAGGAACGAATGCAGCAAGGTCGCGTGGTAGGGGTCCTTCAGATTCTCGTGGTACATCTTCCAGTTGCAAGGCAGCTCGTTGCGGTAGTAACCCAGAATCTTGAGTTTCTTGCCGGGAAACACGGCCTCAAAGTCCTTCAGAATCTCAGGGGTCAGGTACTCCGTAATCGGCTCGACCTTATCGCTGTAGGACGCAAAAATCACGCCATTGTGCGTTGTCACATGCAGCTTTTTCAGGCCATGCTCGGAATTTTTGAAACTGCGCGGCATGCCGCCTTCTTTATTAGCGCCGCGCTTGAAGGGAATGCCTTGCAGGTCGCCCTTCAGGCTGTAGGACCACTGGTGGTAGGGACACACAAACTCATTAGTGTTGCCCTGGTTGTGGCGACAGAACTCAGCGCCACGGTGTGCACAGCGATTTTCGAAAACGTTGATGCTGCCATCTTCGGCACGAGCGACCACCACGGGTGTGGCGCCCACATACGAGCGCTTGTAGTCACCCGAATCGGGAATTTCGGCCTCCAGGGCCACGAAATTCCAGGTGTCACCGTGGAAAATCCGCTCCATCTCGCGGTTGTAGATGTCATTGCTGGTGTAGACCCAATCGGGAATCGTGTTGAGTACATCCTCGGGCCAGGTGCATTGCTCGACAGGGCGGTCTTTGGACCCGACCGTCTGGCCTATCACCGTTTGCGTCTGATACATGGGGTTCTCCTCTGATAACTCTTTAATGAATCGTGATGACAAGGCGGCGCAGGCCGCTTCTGTTTTTTAGACGTGGGCTGTACGCAGCGCTTCTTTCACGTACTGGCGCAGCTTGGTCGATGGGTCCAGCACGATAGCTGGATCGACGGGCACGTTCTGCTCCATGATGCTGCGCAAGGCGCGCAAGTCCGCTCCGGCATTGACGGCGATTGCATGTCGCAAATAGGGGCCTTCGAAAGCCAATAGCATGAAGCTGATGGCATCGGCCTGGCTGTCCATGACGCCGCGTACCTGATAGTCCAGATCCGGACTGCCCTGACCGAGCATCTGAATGTTGCAACCGAGCACATCTGTCCAGAACCAGCTCACGGGCGCGGCAGGCGCTGGCTGTGCGGCAATCACATGGGCCACCTGACGGGCTTGCTCGTTGGCGTTCTGCCAGGATTCCGTGCGAGTGCGCACCGCCGTCTCGGGGCAAATCTGTGTGGTGCAATCGCCTGCGGCATAAATGCCCGCCACACTGGTGCGGCCCTGACGATCCACAATAATCCCGGCGGTCATCTCGTCTACGGCAATGCCGCTGGCTCGGGCCAAGGCGGAGTTGGCGGTCAGGCCAGCGGCGATCAGCGCTACATCACCCTGTAAACGCTGACCATCCTTAAGCTCCAGTTCAACCGGATGTTCCTTGTCCGTTGCAAAATGAGCCTGGCTTACCCCTTGGCCCAAACACACCGTGATACCTTGCGATTCAAAGCGCTCCAGCAACCAATGCGATAGCAGGGCAGGGGCGTTGCGGGCCAGCAAGCGCTCGTTTGCCTCAACCACGGTGACCTGTGCGCCGGTTTCATGGGCGGTCGAGGCCAGCTCCAGACCCATGAAGCCTCCGCCAATCACCAGCACACGCACGCCTGGATGCAAACGGGCCTGCAGACGCAAGGCATCATCCAGCGTGCGCAGGTACAAGGCGTTAGCCTGGGTCGCAGGCAGCAGTGCCAGTTCGCGGGCCGCGCCGCCCGTGGCGAGCACGGCGTGTTCAAAACTCCAGGTTTGCCCATTGCTCAGGTGGGCTTGGCGGGACGCACAATCGAGAGAGTGCACCGAGGTGCCCAGTACAAGCTCAATATTCTGTTCTTGATAGAACTCGGCCTTTTGCAGGAAAACGCTTTCGGTGGACGCGCTGGCTTTGAGCACGTCTTTGGACAGTGGCGGGCGCTCGTAGGGAAGGTGAGTCTCCTCCCCTACCACGGTAATGCTGCCGCTATAGCCCAGGCCGCGCAGTTCGCGTGCCAGTACCGACGCCGCTTGGCCTGCGCCGATGATCAGTACGGAGGTGTAGTGTGCCATGATGTTGCTGGTTTCGTCCGCTGGAAAAAACTCAGGCCTGACTGAGGTCGGCCAAAATATCATTGCCTTCAATGCGTAACGGATAGACCTTGATATCCACCGTGGCCGGCGCGTTCATGGCCTTGCCCGTGCGCAAACAGAACTTGGCCTGATGCAGGGGGCATTCCACACAGCCATCTTCCAGATAGCCGTCAGAGAGCAGGGCATATTGGTGGGTACAGACGTTGTCGGTCAGGTAGAACTCGTCGTCCAGTTTATGCAGGGCCAATTTCTTGCCTTGCCAGTCGATAGCCAGGGACTCTTCGTTGTCGATGGCGTCGGTTTCGGAAATTTTTATCCAGTTCAAAGTCGTCTCCAGATTATGCATTCAATTTAGTCAGTATACTGTATAAATTGAAAAATAAAATATCGTTTTTATAAGGGATTGCGCTAGTTGAGGCTTAAGCTATTGATGCGTCTTTCCTTTATCCCATCAAGGACATGCGTCAGTAGTTTCCCTGCTTGACCAAAAATTAATTAATCAGCACACTTACTATTATCGAAGCGGTAAGTGTGAATTTCACAGGGCAGTTACACCGCTTGGAACGTCCGTCTGGCCCCTCGGGGGGGACGGTTTGGCAAGGTTTGGACCGCTGCTGTCCGGGCATCAGGCCAGACTGGCGGGCACAACCCAGACCCCTGTCGAGCAAGGGGTGTAAATACATTAAAAAATACAAAGAGGTGAGTGATGGAGCGTCGTAGTTTTCTGTTGAAATCGGCAACGGTCGCCGGTGCGGGTCTGACAGCGGTAGCTGCCCCTGCAATTGCACAAAACAGTCCCACCGTGCGCTGGCGCATGTCCACCGGCTGGCCCAAAAGCCTGGACACCATTTATGGCTCGGCCGAGGCACTGTGCAAACGTGTCAGCGAACTGACCGAGGGCAAATTCGAGATTCGCGCTTTTCCCGGTGGTGAACTGGTGCCTTACGCGCAGAATATGGATGCCATCAGCAATGGTACCGTCGAATGCAATCACGTGCTCAGTACCGCTTTTGTGGGCAAGAACACCGCCGTGACGTTTGACACTGGCCTGTCGTTTGGCATGAATGCCCGTCAGCACAATTCCTGGATCCACTACGGTGGCGGCCTGAAATTGCTGCGTGACATGTACAGCCAATACAACATCGTGAACTTTGTAGCCGGTAACGTGGGCGTGCAGATGGGGGGCTGGTTCCGCAAGGAAATCAAGGACCTGGAAAGTCTGCAGGGCCTGAAGATGCGCATCGGTGGAATTGGCGGCATGGTCTTGTCCAAACTGGGCGCGGTGCCTCAGCAGATTCCTCCCAGCGATATTTACTCCTCGCTGGAAAAAGGCACGATTGACGCTGCCGAGTGGATTGGGCCTTACGACGACGAAAAGCTGGGCTTGAACAAAGTTGCTCCCTTCTACTATTCCCCCGGTTGGTTTGAAGGCAGTGCGTCCTTGACCTCCATGGTCAATAAAGATGCCTGGGAAGCATTGCCTGCCAATTTCAAGGCTGCTTTCGAGACCGCCTGTAACGAGCAGTCCATGCTGTGCCTGGCCAAATACGATGCCCTGAACCCCGGCGCCCTGCGCAAGCTGGTGGCCGATGGCGCCAAACTGCGCTACTTCCCCAAAGACGTCATGAAGGCTGCCTACGACAAGTCTCAGGAGCTGTGGAAGGAGTTGTCGGATAGCAACGCCGATTTTGCCAAGATTTATCCAAGCTGGAAGACCTTCCAGGAGCAGGAAGCCAGTTGGTTCCGGGTGGCAGAAAGCGCCCTGGACAACTTCACTTTCAGCGAGTTGGGCAAGCGCGGTTAAGCAGTACATTCTTAAGGTAGTGAAATGAGTCAGCACAGTCACCCGTCAAGCCTGGGTGGCCAAGGAGTGGGCGCGCGCGTTCTTCGCAAGGAGGATGCGCGCCATCTCAATGGCCGGGGCAACTTCATCGGCAACATGACCATGCCGGGGCTGCAGGAAGTCGCCTTCTTGCGCAGTCCCATGGCCCATGCCCGAATTCGTCAGATCAATATTGAAGACAGGGCACGTGCGCAGGTGATTACCCGCGCCGATATGCCCGATTGTCAGGATATTTACGCCGCTTCCACCCTGCCCAGTTATCAGTCCTCCCGCATGCCGCCGCTGGCCTTGGGCAGCGTGCGCTATGTTGGCGAACCCGTTGCCCTGGCCTTTGGTGAAAGCCGGGCCGTGGCTGAGGACATTCTGGAGCAGATAGAGGCTCTGTACGATGAGTTGCCGGTCTATGGCAGCGTTCAGGCGTCCTTGGCCGCGCAAGGTGAGCTGTTGCATGAAGGCTGGCAGGACAATGTATTTGTGACCTTGCGCTCAGACATTGCTTTTGAAGAGCATGCCGCCCGTGCCGACCGCGTGATCGAGCATTCGGTCAGTCTGTCGCGACAGTGCATGTTGCCGATGGAAGGCAAAGCGGTACTGGCGTACTGGGACTTCCAGGCCGATCAACTGGTGGTGTATTGCGGCAGTCAGATCCCTCACATGCACCGCACCGGTATTGCCCAGTTCCTGGGGATGGATCAGGCGCAGGTGCGTGTGATTTCTCCTGATGTGGGCGGTGCCTTTGGTTATAAGTGCGTGCTGCATCAGGAAGAGCTGTGTGTGGCCTGGCTGGCCAAGACCTTTCGCAAGCCGTTCCGTTTCATGGAAGACCGCCGCGAGCATTTGATTGCGGGGGCCAATACCCGGGAGCACCAGTACCGGCTCAAAGCACACATCAGCGATGAAGGCCGTTTGCTGGCTCTGGATGCCGAAATTGATATTGATGGCGGAGCGTATTCCGTCTGGCCCTTTACGGTGGGTCTGGAGGTTGGTCAAGCCTTGGGCAATCTGCCCGGCCCTTACGATTTTCGGGGGTACCGCTGCCGCACGCGCGGCGTGGGAACCAACAAGCCGGGCTTTATGCCGTATCGCGGCGTTGCCCGCACGGGTGTTTGCCTGGCCATTGAACAGATGATGGATCAGATCGCGCTGGCGGTAGGCAAGACCCCGTGGGAAATCCGCCTGATGAATCTGGTGCAAGGCGAACAAATGCCTTATGTCAACGTGGCCAATAAGCACTACGACTCGGGCAATTACCCGGAAAGCCTGCGCCGCGCCTTGGCGGCCGTCGATGTGGATGGGGTACTGGCGCGTCAGGCCCAGGGCGAACCGGATGGCCGCCTTATTGGTCTGGGGGTGGCGTCCTACACCGAACAGTCCGCGCACGGCACCTCTGTGTTTGCCAGCTGGGGGACAGCAGTCATTCCCGGTTTCGACCAGGCCTTTGTCCGCATGACGCCGGATGGTGGTTTGGAGGTGCGCGTGGGAGTGCATTCGCATGGCCAGGGTATGGAAACCTCTTTTGCTCAAATCGCCAGCGAAATCCTGGGCATTGCCGTAGAACGCATCAAAGTGGTGCATGGGGATACCGGCCGCACGCCGTTTTCCACCGGCACTTACGCCTCGCGCTCGCTGGTGATGTCGGGCGGCGCAGTCTCGAAAGCCTGTAAGGCATTGCTGCCGCGTGTGCGCAAGATTGCCGCCCATATGCTCAATGCCGATGAGGACAGTCTGCAGCATCAGGGCGACACGTTCAGCGCCCAGGGTCGTCAGGTCAGCATCGCTCAAGTGGCTGATGCTTGGTACATCAACCCGCAGTATTTGCCAGAGGATGTGGACCCGCAGGGTCTGGAACTGTCCGTGGGTTACAAGCCCAAGGTCGATACCGGCAGTTTTACCTATGCCAGCAATGCCGTGGTGGTGGCGGTTGATCCGCGCACGGGCGGGGTGGAGGTGCTCAAGTATGTGGTGGTCGAAGACTGTGGCGTGATGATCAACCCCATGATTGTGGAAGGGCAAACGATTGGCGGGATTGCCCAGGGGATCGGCACCGCTTTGTATGAAGAGATGCCTTACGACGAGTTCGGGCAGCCATTGGCATCGACCTTGGCCGACTATGTCATGCCAGGTGCCTGCGAAGTGCCCAATATCCATATCGAACACATGGAAAGCCCCTCGCCCAATACCGAGTTCGGTGCCAAGGGCATGGGAGAGGGTGGGGCGATTGCGCCGCCGGCCGCCATCATGTCCGCCATCAATAATGCATTGCGCTCGACGGGGGCACAGGTCTCGCATACGCCTGTGACACCGCATCGGCTGCTGAGCGCCATTCGCGCCGCCGCCCCGTGCGCCACTCAGCAATACAAACAGCCCGTGTCGGAGGTGCAGGCATGAAGGCCGCCAAGTTTGAATACGAACAGGCCCGCAGCCTGAAACAGATCCAGCAAGCCTATGGCAGCGACCCGTCGGCGCTGCGCCTGATGGGGGGCAGCCAGTCTCTGGGCCCTATGTTGAATCTGCGTTTGGTGCGTCCCGGCCGTGTTCTGGATGTGTCGGCTGTGCCGGAGCTGCGTCAGGTACAGGCTGCACAGGGATGGGTGCGTATTGGTGCCGCCGTCACGCATGCCGAGATTGAGGACGGGGTCCACGAGCTGCTGCGCGGTCACATGATGCAGAAAGTGGCCGGTCGTATCGCGTACCGGGGCGTGCGCAATCGTGGCACCCTGGGCGGCAGTCTCGCGCATGCAGACCCAGCTGCCGATTGGGTGCTGACCTGTACCGCCTTGGGCGCACGCATCAATGTGCGTGGAACGCAAGGCAGCCGCACGGTTCCCATGAGCGATTTCATGCTGGCTGCCTACACCACGGTGCTGGAAGCCGGTGAGTTCATCGAGTCCGTGGATGTGCCCGAGGTATCAGGTTCGGCTCGCTGGGGCTATTACAAGTTCACCCGTAAAGTGGGCGAGTTTGCCGATGCCAGTTGTGCCTGTTACTTCGATCCGGCCACGCGCATCGCCAAAGTGGTGATGGGGGCAATGGAAGGCGCGCCGCGCTCCGTGCCCGAACTGGCTGTCAAGGTGGCGGCACAAGGAGCGGCCGTTCTGGACGGGGACACGATTGCAGCGGCCTTGCAGCCGTATCTGGCACAACGGGATGAGGCCCATCAGGTGCTGTTCCGTACGGTCGTAGAGCGCAGCCTGAAGCAGGCGCTGGGCGTGAAAGGTTAAGACATGGCAGAAATTTCGATTCAAGTTAACGGTCGCCAGCAAAAGCACGAGGCCGAGCCACGCACCCATCTGGGTGATTTCATACGTGAAAAAAGTCGTTTGACCGGCACCAATCTGAGCTGTGAACACGGTGTGTGCGGCGCATGTACGGTGCTGGTGGATGGCCGTCCAGTGCGCTCCTGCATTACGTTTGCCGGTGCTTGTGATGGACACGAAGTCACCACCGTAGAAGGCTACGACGACGATCCGATCATGAGCCGTCTGCGTACGGCTTTTTCGGAAAAACACGCCTTGCAATGCGGCTTCTGTACGCCTGGCATGCTGGCCACCAGCCGCGACATTGTGCTGCGTTTGCCCGACGCGGACGAAGCCCGTGTGCGTATTGAGCTGTCCGGCAATATTTGCCGCTGCACTGGCTATCAAGGCATTACGGCCGCCATTTTGTCCGTGCTGCAGGCCTTGCGCGATCAGCCCGATGCCCAGGTGGAAGCCTTGCGCGCGGCTGTCGTGCAGAACGTGCCGCAAGACTGGGACCAGAACAGCTTTACGACGTTTGACGCTGTCCAGGAAGAAGCGCAGATGCCCGCTCCGGTGGCTGCGGCTGCGCCCGGTAATGCCGACAAGGGCAAGGGGCAAGCCATTCAAGGTGGTTTTGATGCCCGTTTCCCGGCCGATCAGGTTTGGGCTTTCATGAAGGATCTGCCCAAAGTGGCGGCTTGTCTGCCGGGGGCGATCATCGAGTCTCAGGAAGGGGCCACGGTACAAGGAAAAATCGCGATCAAGTTTGGCCCCATGTCGGCTGCGTTCAAGGGCAATGCCACGCTGGAAGAAGACAACGAGCGTCGTGCCGCCGTGTTGCGGGGCGAAGGGGTGGACTCCTTGAGTCAATCGCGCGCGCGCGGTGACGTCAGCTATCAGGTTCAGCCAGACGGTCAAGAGCGCAGCCGCGTGCACGTGGAGCTGGTGTATTCGTTGCAAGGGCCGCTGGCGCAGTTCTCGCGTTCCGGGCTGGTACAGGATTTCGTGCGTCGCATGATTGCGGAGTTCGGCAAAAACGTGAACCTGCGTCTGGAAAACCCCTTGGCTGAAGGGCAGGAGCCAGTGGTGGCCGAGTTCAATCCGGTCAAAATGTTTTTCAGCATTTTGTGGGACCGCTTCAAGGGGCTTTTCCGACGCGCCTAGGCGCTGGACAAGGCAAAACGATTAATAAAACGGGACTGAGGAGATGACAGAGCGCATCGCTTCGGGGGGCGCGTGCGCCCCCTGACCGGGGCCGCCAGCAGGCGGCGCCAGAGGGATGGCGGATCGCGCCCCGCACAAGCCTGCAGCCCGTTTCCTGTCCAATGAGATTCCAACTAACGTCAACGCAGAAAATCTGGGGGATTGATGCAATTTCTACTCAAACTATCAAGGGCGATTGACAGCCTGAATCAGCTCTGTGGCCGGGTGGTCATGTGGGTGGTTCTGCTGGTTGTCGTGATCAGCTCCTATAACGCTTTCGCACGTAAATTCTTCGATACCAGCTCCAATGCCTGGCTGGAGGTGCAGTGGTATCTGTTTGGTGCCCTTTTTCTGCTGACTGGCGGTTATACCTTCTTGCGCAATGAGCATGTGCGGGTGGACGTGCTGGCTTCGCGCCTGTCCGAGCGCACGCAAATTGTGATTGAGGCCGTGTGCGTGGTGTTGTTCATGCTGCCCGCCTGCCTTGCCATTATGGCCTTGTCCTGGCCGGTGTTCATGGACTCTTACCTGAGCCAGGAAGTCTCCTCCAACTCGGGAGGGCTGATCCGTTGGCCTGCCAAACTCATCATTCCCATCGGTTTTGCCCTGATTTCCTTGCAGGGAATCTCGCACCTGATCAAGTGCATCGGCTTCTTGCGCGGGGCCTGCCCCAATCCCAACAAGAAGTTGCTGGAAAAAACGCCTGAGGAATTGCTCGCTGAAGACATTGCACGGCAAGCCCAGGCCAAGTTAGCGCAACAACACAAAGGCTGAAACCGATCATGATGGATTTATTTGTCGCCAATATGGCGCCAGTGATGTTCGTGTCACTGATTATTTTTCTGCTGCTGGGCTTTCCAGTTGCCTTCGCGCTGGCCGCCAACGGCATGGTATTTGGCCTGATTGGTGTGGAGTTGGGCCTGTTTAACTGGTCCTTGTTTCAGGCACTGCCGCTGCGCGTATTCGGCATCATGGCCAACGACACGTTGCTGGCCATTCCCTTTTTCACCTTCATGGGGTTGATTCTGGAGCGTTCGGGCATGGCTGAAGACCTGCTCGATACGATTGGCCAGCTGTTTGGTTCCATGCCCGGTGGCCTGGCTATTGCGGTGGTGTTTGTGGGCGCCATGCTGGCGGCAACCACGGGGGTGGTGTCGGCCTCGGTGATTTCCATGGGCCTGATCTCCTTGCCTATCATGCTGCGCTACGGTTATAGCCGCAGGTTGGCAACGGGAGTGATCGCGGCTTCGGGCACCTTGTCGCAGATCATTCCCCCCTCGTTGGTGCTGATCGTGCTGGCTGACCAGTTGGGACGTTCGGTAGGCGATATGTACCGTGGCGCAATGGTACCCGGCCTGGTGTTGACCGGCTCGTACCTGCTCTACATTCTGATTCTGGCCGTGTTGCGTCCCAAAGACGTGCCCCCGATTCCGGCAGAGCACCGCACTTACTCCCAGGCCAATGGTCGTTCCGGCGCACGCTCTTTGTGTGTGCTGCTGTTGATCGCGCTGGTGGCCGGCTATCTGCTGGACGAGTACTGGGTAGACCCGAACGGGCCAGTCGACGAAAAAGTCATTATCTGCATCCTGTTGGTGGGCGGCGTAGCCTTTGTGCTGGCCCTGATCAACAAGTGGCTCAAGCTGGGCTTGTTGTCGACCCTGGCCGAACGGGTGGTCTTTGTCATGATTCCTCCCTTGGGACTGATTTTCCTGGTTCTGGGCACGATTTTTCTGGGCATTGCCACCCCTACGGAAGGTGGGGCCATGGGAGCGGTCGGTGCGATTCTGATGGCTGTCAGTCGTCGGCGTCTGAGTGTTGATCTGCTCAAGCAAGCCATGGATACCACGGCCAAGCTGTCCTGCTTTGTCATGTTCATTCTGATCGGCTCCACGATCTTCTCGTTGACCTTCCGGGGTGTGGACGGCGACCTGTGGGTGGAGCATCTGCTGATTGATCTGCCCGGCGGTGAGTACGGCTTTCTGGTACTGGTCAGCGTACTGGTGTTTGTGCTGGCCTTTTTCCTGGACTTTTTCGAGCTGGCGTTCATTATCGTGCCTTTGCTGGGGCCGGTTGCCGACAAGATGGGTATTGATCTGATCTGGTTTGGCGTGCTCTTAGCCGTTAATATGCAAACATCCTTTATGCATCCACCATTTGGCTTCTCACTATTTTATTTGCGCTCGGTGGCCCCTAAGGATGATTACATCGACAAAGTGACGAAAAAGAAGATCCCGGGTGTGGCCACAGGCGACATTTACTGGGGCTCCGTACCCTTTATTGGTATCCAGATTGTGATGATTGCCGTGGTGCTTCTGTTTCCGGGCATGGTCACGCACTACAAGGGAACCGGCGCCAAAGTTGATCCGAGTACGGTCACGATTGAAATGCAGGATGAATACGGTTCCGACCTGAATCCCTTTGATGATTCGGGTGGCGGCATGCCGGTATTCAAGTAAACACGGGAAAGACAGGAGACACGTATGGAGAGCCTGGATGTCAGGGTTTTGCGCCAGTTACAGCAATGGCGCGCACAGGGACGGGACGCGATATTGGTCACCGTCGTGCAGACCTGGGGCTCGTCCCCCCGTCCGGAGGGCTCCATCATGGCTCTGGAAAAAGGAGGGGCGGTGGTCGGGTCGGTCTCGGGTGGCTGTATCGAGGACGATCTGATCCGCGCTTACCACGAGACTGCCGGGGCGGATAAGCGCTGGCAGGATGAGGATCGTCCCCAACTGCTGACCTATGGCATCAGTGCTGATGAAGCACACCGGTTTGGCTTGCCGTGTGGCGGCACAATCCGTCTGCTGGTCGAGTTCAACCCTTGTCCGCAGGCATTGGCGCAGGTGCTGACCTTGCTGGAGCAGCGCCATTTGGTGCAGCGGCACGTGGATTTGCACACGGGCCGCGCTTGGAGCAGTGCTGCCCGTGTGCCGGCGGCCTTGCATGTAAGCGAAGATTGCTTGTCCGTGACGTTCGGGCCGTCTTACCGGCTCTTGCTGATCGGCGGCGGACAGTTGTCCGAGTACGTGGCCACCATTGCCTTGTTCAATGGTTTTGACGTGACAGTGTGCGATCCGCGTAGCGAACATATTCAGGGATGGAGTGTGGCCGGAGCACGGGTAGTGCGCGGCATGCCCGACGACGAAGTGATTGCCTGCGTGCCGGATCGAAGAACCGCTATTGTGGCCCTGACGCATGATCCCAAGCTGGACGATATGGCGTTGCTGGAAGCCCTCAAGAGCAGTGCTTTTTACGTGGGGGCCATTGGATCGCGGCGCAATAATCAGAGCCGTCGTGAACGTCTGGCCGAACACTTTGACCTGACGCCTCAGGAAATCGATAAGCTCAAAGGTCCGATTGGTTTGTATATAGGCAGCAAAACGCCGGCAGAGATTGCGGTCAGCATCATGGCGGAAATCATCGCTGTTAAAAACGGGGTGCAGGTGCCACGGGAGCTGTCGGTAGCTTCTGTCAAAGACAGGCAGGAGCAGACTTCCGCTTAAGAGGGGGGCACTGCCAGCGTGTTGTATTCGGACAATTGGCACTAAGATAAGAGAGCGGGCGGTGACCCGTTCTTTTTTTTGTAGATGGCCCGCCCCGGACCTGGGAATCATGGTGCTGGAACCTTGCTGACCAACAGTCGCCTATGCCCTCAGGAATGGATTTGATTTCTGTTTTTGTGAGCCCGCTATGCCTTTTGTGTCCCAATATGGTTTTTTGCCCCTGAGCGCGCCCCCAGGAAAACAGGCCTTGTACAGTCCTGCTCAGTGCGCCCGCATGGATAGGGCGGCCCCGGGTTTTGGAGTGTCGGTCGAGCAACTGATCCGGGCGGCCGCAGGCGCGGTGGCGCGCACCGTGCAGCGCCATTGGCCGCAAGGAGCGGTGCTGTTTCTATGCGGGCCGGGGAATAACGGTGCAGATGCCTTGGTGGCCGCGCAGATTTTGCGTGAGCAGGGAAGACAGGTTTCAGTCTTTAGCCTGGTAGACCCATCCCGACGGCAAGGAACGGCAGCCTGGGCGCAATCCCAATGGCAGGGCCGTTGGGAGAGTCAGTGCCCGGATTTCCGGCGCTTTTCCGTCGTCGTGGATGGCTTGCTGGGTGCGGGTCTGGATCGGGATGTGCAAGGTGAGACGGCAGGGCTGATTCAGTCTCTGGCCGACTCCAAAGTGCCCGTCTGCGCCATCGATATCCCTTCCGGGCTGGATGGTGCCAGTGGACAAGTGAGGGGAGTGGCCGCTCCCGCGACGGTGACGGTCAGTTTTGTGCGTTACAAGCCCGGTCACGTTTTGTATCCGGGCCGGGCTTTGTGTGGTCAGTTGGAACTGGCCGATATTGGCATGCCGGGCCCGTCCTTGCCCGAGCCCGATACCTGGTTGAATGAGCCAGCCTTGTGGCAGGCCGATCTTCCCCAGCTCAATGCACAAAGTCACAAGTACACACGCGGACACGCGCTGGTGGTGGGGGGCGAACGCATGACGGGTGCCAGCCGACTGGCGGCCCGCGCAGCGCAGCGGGCAGGAGCAGGGCTGGTCAGCATGGCAGTTCCTTCTTCAGTCTGGCCGGTGTATGCCAGTGCGATGGACAGCATCATGGTGGCGCCTTGGGATGACGCCTTGACCACCGATCAACGCATCCGAGCCTGGCTGGTGGGGCCGGGGGCGGGCCTGGGAGAACAAACCCGTCGTCTGACACTGGCCCTGCTGGCAACCCAGCGTCCTTGTGTGCTGGATGCCGATGCCATCAGCAGCTTTGCCCAACAGCCGCAGCAGTTATGGGCGGCGTTGCACGAACAATGTGTGCTCACGCCCCATTCAGGCGAGTTTGCCCGTGTCTTTGACGTGGCGCCTGATCGTCTGGAAGCGGCGCGGCTGGCGGCCACCCAATGCGGGGCCGTGGTGGTGCTCAAAGGCGCGGATACGATTATTGCCGCCCCCGACGGTCGGGCCTTGATCAATGCCTGCGCACCGCCCTGGCTGGCTACCGGCGGCAGCGGAGATGTGCTGGCCGGGCTGGTGTGTGGTTTGCTGACGCAAGGCATGCCAGCTTTTGAAGCGGCGGGGGCCGCAGTCTGGCTGCACTCACAAGCGGCACTGGAATTCGGTCCTGGGCTGATTCCGGAGGACCTGCTAGCGGTGTTGCCGCGTGTCTGGCAGCGACTTTTGTCCAGCGCCTGATTCTTACGTGCGGGGCGTGCGCCGGTAGGCCAGGGCGACAATACCGCTGAGCACGATGGCTCCGCCCAGCAGTTGGGTGGAGTTCAGGGTCTGCTTAAGGATCAGCCAGCCGAGAATCAGGGAGGCGACCGGCTCCATATTCATGAAGGGCGCATTGCGTGTCATGTCCAGGCGGGGTGCCAGCACAAACAGCGTTACAAAACCCGTGGTGTACAGGACACAGACCAACGACAGGGCTATCCAGCCTACCGCATCGTGGGGCAGGGAAGAGCCGCCGGGCAGCAGGCCCAGGGGGCTGAGTGCAATCAGGCAAACCAGCGTCTGGCTAATCGTACAAAAGCTGCGCACCAGGCCGGGCAGCGGTGCCAGTTTGTTCTCGGTAATCCACAGGCCAATGGCAAAGGCCAGTGCGGTTAGCAAACTGCACACCACGCCCAGAATCCACTGGGCATCAACGGTGGCGCCTTTGATCAGACTGGGCGTGTCCAGCGCCAGCAGCAGGCCTGCCAGAATGGCCACCATGATGATGGCTGTCTTGCGAGTGGGACGGTGTCCGCCCAGTACCCAGGTAAGCAAAGCCAGCAATATCGGGTACATATTGGCCACCAGCAATGCCAGGGCGACGGGGATGCGGGCAATGGAGGAATAGATCAACATGCATTGCACAGTGATCAGTGCGCCCAGCAGCAGTTGCCAGCCCAGGTAGGGGCGTGGCACGTACAGGGCCTGCTTGCGCCAGATCAGCAGCACGCTCAGCGCCAGGGTGGCGGCAGCCGAGCGCAAAATAACAGAAATGATCAGTCCGGTGCCATGGTCCAGTGCCACTTTGGCCGCAATATGGTTGGCGGCAAAGGAGCTGCCCAGCATTAACAGCAACATAATGGCAAGGTGGCGGGGCAGTAAGGCAGAAGATTGGGCGGTGGGCATGCTACTTGTTTCAGGCTTAAAGAATAGGCGGATGCTTTATTGTTGTCCGCCCTGTCACGGGCTGCAAGTGGTGATTGTGACACGGGCTGGCGGTTGGGGCGCCAGGGCGGTGCTACTATGTGGAACGATGCCCATGTTCACAGAGATGCCTTCATGAAAATCGACCCCGTCAAAAAGCCAACGTTACCCCGCTTGCGGGGGCAGGCTGCGTCCAGCGTCTGGCGTACCCTGATTGCGGGGGGAGCCTTGCTGGCTGCTTTGACAGGCTGTGCCTTGCCCTCTCTGGAAGGACGCAGCCACAGCGAAGCGCTGCCTCTGGAGCAGGCTCGTGACACTGCGATCGGCCGGGCGGTGGACCCTCAGGCACAGCAGCATCCCGGTTTATCGGGTATTTATCCGTTGTTCGACCCGCACGATGCGTATGCCGCCCGTGCCCTGCTGGCGTTTGCGGCTCAAAAAACGCTGGATGTGCAGTATTACATCTGGCGCGGCGATACGACCGGCACCTTGATGCTGGGCATGTTGATGCAGGCGGCCGAGCGGGGTGTGCGGGTGCGCCTGTTGATTGATGACAATGGCATTACGGGCCTGGACGACACGCTGGCGGCCATAAATGCCCACCCCAATATCGAGGTGCGCCTGTTCAATCCCTTTGTGTTGCGCTGGCCCAAGCCCCTGGGCTTCCTGACTGACTTCTCGCGTCTGAACCGGCGCATGCACAACAAATCGTTCACCGTGGACAATCAGGTCACCATTATTGGCGGCCGCAACGTGGGTGATGAGTATTTTGGCGCCACGCAGGACATTCTGTTTGCAGATTTGGATGTGATGGCGATTGGGGCGGTGGTGCAGGAGGTCTCCAAGGACTTTGATCTTTACTGGGCCAGCCAGTCTGCGTATCCCATCGATCGGCTCGTAAAGACTGAAAGCTCTCAAACCCTTGCGGCGTTTCAGGAGCAGTTGCAGGATGCCGAAGTACAGCCCCGCGCCAAAAAGTACCAGCAAATATTACGTGAATCGAATCTGGTCAGCGCTTTGGTGCAAGGCCAGCTGGATTTTCAGTGGGCGCGTACCACCATGATTAGCGATGATCCGGCCAAGGCCCTCGGGCCGGTCAGTCCGGAAAAACTGCTGGTTTGGCAAATGGATGAGCTGTTGGGCAAACCCGCTCATCAGGTGGATCTGGTGTCCTCGTATTTTGTCCCTACCGCTGCGGGGGTGCGGGCGTTTGAAGGGCTGATGCAGCGGCCAGGGATGCAGATTCGTGTTCTGACCAACTCGCTGGCCGCCACGGACGTCACGGCTGTGCACGCCGGTTACGCGAAGCGGCGTAGAGCCTTGCTGGAAGCGGGTGTGCAGTTGTTCGAGTTGCGTCCCACGATGG
This sequence comes from Alcaligenes sp. CHO6, assembly GCF_037120595.1. Lineage (NCBI taxonomy): Bacteria > Pseudomonadati > Pseudomonadota > Betaproteobacteria > Burkholderiales > Alcaligenaceae > Alcaligenes > Alcaligenes sp. CHO6. The sequence goes on along the minus strand of NZ_JBANCI010000007.1, from coordinate 27,892 downwards.
ACAAGCCGACCCGTCATGGCTCGGGCCCCTTTGGCAGCTCTGGCTCAGCCTTGCATGCCAAAACCTTTGCCGTTGATGGCAAACGTCTGTTTGTGGGCTCCTTTAATTTCGACCCGCGCTCGGTCAATTTGAATACTGAGCTGGGTTTCATCATTGAAAGCCCTGAAATGGCGCAGGCCCTGTCCAGAAGTTTTGAACAAGTGCTGCCTTACCGCAGTTATCGGGTGGAACTGGACGACAAGGGTGAGTTGGTGTGGATTCAGCTCAATGAAGACGGCACCCAGCGCCGGTTCACGTCCGAACCCGATGCCAGCATCTGGCGGCGCGCGGGCGTGGGTGTGTTGTCCGTCCTGCCGATTGAGTGGCTGCTGTAAGCCGTTTTCCTGCCAGTGCGAGCTCCGCTATCCTGTTTAAACGGCGCAAGGCTGCTGCTGGCAAGCGCACCGGCAAGGTGGGGCTAGACCTTGAGCTTTTGAACGGCTTGCCGACGGTCCCGAATCCAGTCGGCGTAGCGATACAGGCCGTGTTTTTCCATCTGCTGTTCAGCCAGATTCCATTCCTGCAAGGCCTGTGCGTTTTCCCCCAACGCCATCCAGGCGTCGCCACGCACACAATGCAACTCGGCCCCCATGCTGCCCGTGTCATAGCGCAGCCCCTGAGCGGCAGCCTTGTCCAGCCAGGGCATGGCTTCATTGCTGCGTCCCAGGCGAATCATGGCGCGGGCAATCCGGCTCATCAGTCCATCAGTGCTGATGGGCAGGCCGTATTGGGCAATTTGCACACAATCGAGCAGGAACTGCATGCTGCTTTCCCGTCCGTACAACATGACCTGGCAGTAGTACAGGAACGAGCGGCTCAGCGCCGACCAGGGCTCGGGATTGTGTGACTTCTGAAGCTCGTGCAAGGACAGTTCGGCCACTTGCAGGCAGTCTTCCAGTTGCTCCATCAGGTAGTAGGCCTGCATCACGAACAAATGGGTGATGGCGCGTAGCGAAAAAATGGTGTCTGAACGCAGGCTTTGCAAGGCCAGGCGAGCGTGCTGTTGAGAGGCATCCTGATCGCCCTTCAGGGCCAGGGCCACACTCAAGGTTCCGAAGGTAATCGATTGGGGAAAATGCTCGGCAATCGCGCGTCGGCTGTTTTGCTCTTTCAAATCATCAAAGACGGCCAGGCTCAGATTCAGCGTCTGAATGGCATTGTTGATGTTTCCTTTCCACAGTTCGTGTTGACCGATCGCGTACAAGGCCCAGCTGCGGTTCTGGTCATGGTTGGTTTCATTGGCCAGCGCCAGCAGTTGGCGTGCTTTGTGCAAAGCCTGCTCAAAGTTGCCTTGTGCATGCAATGCCGACCAGGCCGTCCACAGGCTGATCATGACCTGGTCGGAATCCTGCTCGTCCTGAAGCTCATGACCCAATTCATAGGCCATGGCGGTCGAGGCCGAGGCCGGGCCGTACAGGGACGATTCAATCGCGCCTTGCAACATGCGACATTCAAATTGCAGGGTTTGACGCACCTGCAGGTCTTCAATCAGCTCACTGCGGTTGAGTGAACGCTGCAAATACTGACTGGCCTGACGCAGATCGCTTTGTGCCAGGGCCTCGCGGGCCGCACGCTGCCACCAGAAGGCCGCTTCAGGGCTTTCCGCCTCGCACAGGTGCAGGGCAATATGGGCAGGTGCCTGGCGACGGCGTATGCCGTGTTGGGCAATGGCATAGTGAGCCTGACGCAACTCCTCCTGCATGGCCACACGCTCCAGCGCCTGGGCGATCAGCGGCAGGCAGGATACGTGTTTGCCGTCTAAATCAATCAGGTCCAGCGTGGCCAGTGTATCCAGACCGCTGCTCAGGGCCGTATTGTCCAGACGCAGCATCAGGCCAAGCTCGTTGATGCAAATAGCCTGCTCATGCAGGGCAATGCTGGTCAGGATGTGTCGCGTCGCGGGCAACAGGCTGTGGTATTGCGTGCAGATCAGGTCAGTCAGGCGCAGCGCGTGGCTGCATTCGCAATTGAGCTCATGGCAGCGCAGCAGTTCATTGGCATGGCCCGGGTTGCCGGCACTGAGCTTGACCAGCCGGCTGCGTTTGTCGCGCGCCAGACGCTGCCCGCGCTGCCCGCTCAGAAGACTGTTGATGCTGGAGCGGTCCAGTGCCCGTAGATTCAGGTGTTCGGCGCGTTCCATGCCGTGGCCCGGTTTGCGGCTGGTGGTCAGCAGCAAGGTTGGATGACGGGGCGTGGTATGCGAGAGCAGTCGGATCAGACGCTGGGTGGGCGGGTCGGCCCATTGCACGTTTTCGATAATCAGCAGGCGACGGCGCGGGGCGCTGCCTGGGCCGCTGAGCAGATTGAAAAGAAGGTCGGTATGCGCCGTAGAGGGCTCGTTCAAGTCCTGTTCGTTTGGCCCGCTGTTTAGCCACTCATGCAGGGATTGCGCTTGCTTGGGACTCAGTTCAAGCGCTTCTTGCAGGGTTTGAATGGAAAAGGGGTCGCGCTGTTTACCGGTTTGTGCGGTGATGTAATTGGCAATTTGCTCGTGCAGCCAAAGACGGATGGGGTGCCAGGCGACACGGCGCTTATCTTCGCGGCAATGGAGGACGATGCAGTGATGGGCGGTTTTTTGTACATAATCTGCCAGAGACTGGACCAGCAGGCTTTTACCAATATGGGCTCGGCCATGGATGGCAATGTGATGCAGGGACCGGTTGGGGCCTATATACGACCAGGCCTGCACCAGATGATCGAACTCTTGAGAGCGGCCGTAGACACGGCTGGTCAGCCGTACAGCGTCAATGTCTGAGGGGCTCAGGTTGAGCCAGAGCGCTTCATTGTGGCGGCCCACCGGGCCTTGTACATCTTTGGGGTCCAGTCGCAATGCGGCTTGAAAGGTGACGCGCGGCGCCCCGGGGGCCGCCTCCCAGCTCAAGGGCAAGACCACCTGGGCCAATTGTCCCCACGGGTCTGGACAGGGGCTTTGATCGTCCATGACAAGGTCTGCATGAATGGCGATGCTCAGCTTGATATGTTCATCCATGCGCACGGTGGCCGCAACCCGTGCCAAAGTCGCCGCCTGGGTGATGGGCGACTCCAGTAGGTCCGGGTAGCCAAAATAGGCCAGCACTTGACTGGGGCCCGCCTCACTGGCCCAGCCGCCATGATCCTCGATCAACTGGAGCAGGGTCTGGCGGCTTTGCTCGAGCAGTTGACCGCCTTTTTCACGGGCATGACGATGGCCGGGTTCAAAGCGCAGGCAAAAGCCGACCGCGGCCAAGGGACGCAGGCGCAATTGGACGGTGGTGGACAAGGCTTTGGCATGGGGGGCCGAGCGCGCGGGCAGATCGACCAGACTGCGTGTCTGGGCGCTGGGTTCGCACCCCAGGCGATCGGCCAGCAAGACCGAGCACTGCTCATACGCTTGCAACGCGGCTTCGTGTTGGCCTTCTTGCTTGAGCAGGCGGATCAGCGCTTGATGCAGTTTTTCTTCTTCGGGCCAGATCAGCAGCCAGCGTTTGAGATAACTGATCGCTTGCGCGGGGGGCAGCGTGTCCAGCCCGGACTCGATATACCGGTCGCGGCAGTGCGACAGGGTTTGGCGAATGGTTTGTTGCGTCTCTTGCAGCCAGTCTTGCAATTGCTCGCCATGATGCAGTTTGACCTGTCCCAGCAAAGGACCCTGATACAGGTTCAGGCGTTCCAGATCGCTTAAGGCTGGCTGGCTGGGGTGTTGCAGCAGACTCAGTACGTCTACCTGGGCGTGACAGGGGTCCAGTGCCAAGGTGTCATTGGTAATGTGCAAGACCTGATCGCACCCTTCAAAGGCCCGGCGCAAGGCATGCAGTGCATGACGCAAACGGGCACGCCCGACGCTGATGGGGTCTTCGTGCCAGATTGTTTCCGCAAGACGGCTGCGGCTGATGGGTTTGCCCTGCGCCAATGCGAGCATGGACAGCAGAATCCGCGCTTTATCGTAATTGATAATATTGGCGCGACATTGTCCTTGAACCCGTAATCGGTAGGTGCCGAGTAGGTAAATTTGGGCCAAGTGCGAGGCAGAGGAGGGCAGAACATCCATGGGCTCGGGCTCGTATCAAGAGTTAAGCAATGATTGGGATAATGTATCCGATCCGTTTAATTTTCGTTTACGAAATTTTGCAAAAATAAACGCCTTGGCTGTCCTGCATTAAACCTTTTTTGCCCTATCGGCGACCCCGCACATCGCAGGCTATGATGTGGGCTGATTATTTTCTTGGGCTGGCATGCCTATTTGTATGGTGGACCCTACACGCTCTTCACTGCGCAAGCAGTCCAAATTGCCTCTTTCTCTGAAAGTGAAATATACCTTGCGGGCGCGCCTGGAACGGGGGGAGTGGCCTGTGGGAACCCGCATTCCCACGCTGGAAGAGCTGATGGAGGAATATGGCGTTTCTCGTGCCACGGTCCGTGCCGCGCTGGACGAGCTGGAGCAAGAAGGCCTGATCGAACGCACGCGAGGCAAGGGCACCTTTGTGATTGGCGACGTTGCGCAGGATCATTGGCTGATGTTGCCAACCAACTGGCAGGCCCTGATTGAGCATCTGACGCGTCTGGATTCGGTGATGGTGGAGCTGGGCCAGGGCCGGGGGCCCTTGCCTATCGAGATTACTGGCCAGTCCCTGCCTGATGATTATTGGTGGACCAGCCGCGTTAACTATACCGACGGGGTGGCCTATAGTCTCAATACGGTCTATGTGCTCGATTCCTTGGCTCAGACCTTGCAGCCTGATTTGAGCCAGGAGCCGGTGCTTTTGGTGCTCAACCGTCTGGCGCGTGAGCAGATCCATACGGTTCGTCAGACCTTGACGGTCCGGGTAGCCGATGCGGATCTGGCTCGTCATTTGCATATGGACATAGGCATGCCCGTAGTGCGGGTCATTCGTTTGATTGTGAATCGTGACAATCAACTGGTCTATGCCGCGCAGGTCTTTTACCCGGCCAAGTATCTCAGCATTCAGACTGAGTTGACCCCCGGACTTTACGCTCCTTAATCCAGGCGTGGCGCGCGTCTGTCCGCCTTCTAGGTAAAAACACCAAGTTATTCGTCGTGAGGGCAGAGTGTACACTTTTCTTATAAAGTCCTAAAAATAGAACTTTATGACTTTATGGAAGAGGCACGGTTCAGGTGCCGGATATTTTTATCAGTTTGAAGGAGTTTGACGTGAAGATAACCATGCTTGGCACCGGCGCTGCGCTGCCAGATCCCGACCGTGCCCAGTCGTCCATTTTGGTGACCCTGGAAAACGGCAAGAACTATTTGTTCGATTGCGGCGAAGGCTCCACGCGCCAGATGGTCAAGGCCAATATCAATCCGGCGGATGTGCCTTGGGTATTTTTAAGCCATTTGCACTATGACCATGTTTGCGGACTGCCCTTTTTTGTGCTGTCCAGCTGGGTTTTTAACCGCGAAGGCAAGCTCAAGGTCTTCGGCCCGAAAGGCACCCAGGATTTTGTGGATCATTCTTTCGAGAACGGCGCGTTTCGCGTTGATATCCAGGCCCGTGCGGCTTACCCGGCTCGTCAGAAGAACATCGAGGCTGTGCGCCCAGAGGTGTTCGAGGTGGAGCCAGGTCTGATGTATGAAGATGAGGACGTCAAGATCTACATTGACGTGGTTGACCATATCCCCAGCGAAATTACGGACTGTTTTGGCATTCGTATGGAAGCCGAAGGCAAGGTGGTGGCATTCAGTGGCGATACCGCGCCGTGCGAATCCATGATCCGTTTGGCGCAGGATGCCGATTTGCTGATTCACGAATGCACCTTCCCCGAGTCCTTCCTGAAACATCGTGCCGAGTCCGGGGTGGGCACCTTTGCCCATACCAGTCCGTTGCAATTGGGGGAAATTGCACGCCGTGCCAATGTGAAGAGTTTAGTGGCCACGCATTTCGGGCATTACGACTCTACCAGTCCAGTGATTAAACGTGCGGCCGCGAATCACCTGCCGGTTGATCTGATGGGCCCGGAGCGTCTGGACGAGGTGGCTCGGGATATTCGCAAGAGCTATAAAGGCGATTTGCGACTGGCAACAGACTTGATGCGTATAGACCTGTAAAAGGCACGCGGGGGAGACAAAATGCAGGTAATCAAACAAACAGTTTTGGGCCTGATGGCCACGCTTTGCATGGGGGCGGCGGCGCCGGCCTGGGCGGATTATCCCGATCACCCCGTGCGGGTGGTGATTCCTTACCCTCCGGGCGCGGCGGGGGATATTATTTTTCGTATTTTGCAGCCCGAACTCTCCCGCGAGTTGGGGCAGACGGTGATTACGGATTACAAAACCGGGGCGGGCGGCAATATCGGCACGCAAATGGTGGCCCGCTCCAAGCCGGACGGCTACACCTTGTTGTTTTCGGTGACCAATAACTTTGTGATCAATCAGTTCTTGTACAAGAACATGGGTTACGACCCTTTCAAGGATCTGTATGTGATCAATAAGGTGGCCGATGCGGCGGCGCTGGTTTATGTGAATGGGCAATTGCCGGTCAACAACATGGCCGAGTTCCGGGAGTATGTTCAGCAGCGCAAAGGCCAGGTGAATTATGGAACACCAGGAGCGGGAACCACCCCCGAGTTGTCGGCCTGGAAGCTGTCCGAGGTGATGGAGGGCGACATGCTGGGCATTCATTACCGGGGTTCGGCACCGGGTATTCAGGCTTTGCTGAGCAATGAGGTACAGATGTTTGTCAGCAGCTATGGACTGGGCGCCGCCTTTTTGCCAGAAGGGCGTCTGAAGGCCTTGGCGGTGGCCTTGCCAGAGCGTCTCCCGGTCTTACCCGATGTGCCGACTTTGGACGAGCTGGGCTACAAAGATGTGGTGATCAGCAACTGGTGGGCCCTGGCTGTTCCGGCAGGGACGGATACGGACATTGTGGGCAAGATTGAAACTGCCTTGGAGAACGTGCTGGCAAATCCCGAGATTCGTCAAAAGCTATTGGATCAGGGCTATCTGCTGTCCAAGGTGTCTGCCGAGGAGTTTCGCAAGGGATTGCCTGCGGAGGCGGATTACTGGCATGACATCGTCACTAAGGCTGGGATTAGTTTGGACTGATGGAGTGCTGCTTGATCCGGGGCTTGGCGTGTCTTGGCAGGGCGCTTGCCCACGCCGCGCATGGTTGCCCTGGTCAGCGTGCTGGGTCGGGCGCCACGTCGCACCCGGCCTCCAAGGGCTCATGCCCAGGCCATTCAAACGTGGTGTGGTGCTGTGTAGACGGAAGCGATGATGAGCGGCATCGTGACCATCCCTTGTGTTTTCACCTCAAGACAAGGCAACGAAGCAAGCAGGCCCTCAGTCATGTCTTTGCACTAGTCTGCCCATAAAAAAGGGTCCCTGAAATCAGGGGCCCTAAGCTCAATGATTACTGATCAGAGCGAATATTGTTGTCGCGCACGATCTGCTCCCAGCGAGCGCTGCGTTGCTGCACCCACTGGGCCGCAGACACCTTGGACGAGTCGTACGCCTGAATATCCAGCATCCGCAAGGTTTCTGCGGTAGAAGGACGCTTGACGATATCGCTCAGCAGCGCGTTCCAGGCCTTGACCTTCTCTGGGGGCGAACCCTTGGTGGTGAAAACCAGGTACGAGAAGCTCTCGTCAAAGTTTTCCAAACCTGGCAATTTGGCTTCGGCCAAGGTCGGGACCTCGGGCAGCAAAGGATTGCGCTTGCCGCCAGAGGTTGCCAGGGGCGTCAACAGGCCTTCCTTGATGGGGCCTAAAACACCGGCAATCGTCAGAAAACCGCTGTCCAGGCGCTCGCCATACATATCGTTGACCACCGCGCTATTGCTGCGATAGGGAATGTGATCGAGCTTGATGCCGCTGTCCTGTGTCAGGGCAGACATCATCAAATGACCGGGCGACCCCATGCCTGCGGAGCCATAATTCATCGGTTTCTCGCGGGCGCGCTCCAGGAACTCTGCCGGAGACTTGATGCCGGTTTTGCTGGGTACCACCAGAACCTGGTCAAAAGTGCCCAGCAAGGAAACCAGTTCCAGAGACTCGTCAATCTTGAACTTGCTGTTGACGTAAATGTGCGGGTTGGCCGTGGCCACCGTATCGAGCGTCAACAGCAAGGTATTGCCATCCGGTTTGGCTCGCCCTACCGCTTCGGCCGCGATGGTGCCGGCCGCACCGGCACGGTTCTCCACCACAATTGTCTGGCCCGTCGTTTCGCTGGCCTCGCGGGCCAACATGCGACCCAGGACATCCAGCGGACCGCCTGCTACGGAGCTGACCACAATGGTGGCCACCTCGGCACTTTGGACGGGTGTAGCCAAAGGTAGGATCAGCGCACAAATGCTTACGTTGCGCAGCAAGGAAAGGGTGGGCATAGATGTCTCCAGATAAGGATGGTTAAGAGTAGTCAGCTCACGCTATCGCCAAAGGCAAGGGACTGGTTTCACTGTGAGCCATCATGGTATCGATCAATTGACACAAAAGCCTGGTTTTCAAGGCTTGCGCATCGGGTTCATTCCACAAATTATGTTGTTCCAGCGGATCGGCGTGCAGGTCATACAGCTCGCCGATCTGTCCACCCTCATACAAGCTGATGCGATGCTGTGGCGTCACAAGTGAACGCAGTTTGGTGCGGATCGGGGTATTAAACAGTTTGCGCTGGTTTTCCTCTTCGATCAGCACGCCGCTGCGCCAGGTCTGGGCGTCATTGTGCATGAGTTTCAGCAAGGAGCGGCCCTGAATGCCGTTGTAAGGTAACTGGTTTGCACGCTCCAGCACGGTAGGCGCGATATCAATGGTAGAGCAGACCGCTGCACTGGTGCCTTGCGTTTGCGCAGCTCGGGGATCAAACCAGATAAAGGGACTGCGAATAATGCTTTGGTAGTGCAAGGGGCCCTTGAGCAATAACTGATGATCGCCCATGAAGTCACCATGATCGCTCATGAACATGACGATGGTGTTGTCCGCCTGTCCCGTATGCTCCAGATGGTCCAGAATGCGACCGATCTCGGCATCAATATGAGTGATGGAGCCATAATTCAGGGCGATGGCCTCCCGGGCCTCGCGCTCGGTGCAGGCAAACAGCGTGGGGGTATGTTTGACTGCCTTGCCTTCATCGCGCAATTGATGAAGCAGTTGCAGGTGGGCCGGCAAGGGGTGCGAGCCCAGGTGGAAGGAGTCGGGCAGGCTGACGTCTTCCGGCTTGTACATATCCCAGTACTGGCCATGGGGGGTGAAGGGATGATGTGGGTCGGGAAAGGAGCACTGAATGAAGAAAGGTTGCTGTTCCTGTGCATAGTGATCCAGCATGGCGCGGGTGCGCTCCCCAATCCAGGCCGTGGTGCTGTACTCTTCTGGCACGCGGGTGCGCCAGGCCTGTCCAATGCGGCTTAACGCATAGTCCGGGGTCGAGATGGCGTTTTCAGGGCCAGATAGGGCGGCGATGTCAGGGTGTTCGTTTTGCAGCCAGCGTCCATAGTCGCCCCAGACCTGATCGCCGTGATCGATAGCCAGATCTACGTGCTCGTAGCCGTAAAACGGCAGTTGCACACCGTGATCGGCGCGATCACGCCACCATTGCCCGCATTCCTGTCCGTAATCGTTGGTCGCTAAAGGTGCGCGTGCCTCGCCCCGGGTAGGGGGATCTTCCGGGCGTGGGTACAAGGGCGGAGTATCCGTTATATTTTGCAGATGTGCCTTGCCCACCAACGCGGTGCCCCAGCCGGCCTGGCGCAATACATCGACGAAGGTATTGGATTCCAGCGGCAGGGGAACGCCGTTGTGACGGGCCCCATGCAAGGAAGGCATGCGGCCCGTCATCAGCGAAGCACGATTGGGCATGCAAATGGGGGTGGCGACGTAAAATCGCTCAGCACGCCAGCCGCGGGCTGCCAATGCATCCAAATTGGGTGTTTTTATTTCTTTATTGCCATAACAAGCCAAATGGTCCGCGCGGAGTTGATCGGCGATGATCAGTAAAAAATTGGATACGGATTGAGACATGCATTGCCTATTTTGTAGCTTTGGGTATACCCATTATGGAAGCTGTGGCCATAATGTTAAATTGAATAACTGGCAGGTATCTATACCCCTTTCATATAGGTAAGTCATGAGCTGGAGTGAACGCATTCGCTTGAAGCATTTGCAGGTTTTAATTCGTTTGTGTGAACAAAAAAGCATGAGCGATGTCGCCCGGCAATCCAATATGACTCAGCCTGCCTTGTCCAAATGGCTCAAGGATTTTGAGGACAATATAGGCATGCCCTTATTTGAGCGCCATGCGCGGGGTATTGAACCGTTGCCCGCTGCCTTGGCATTGGTTTCCCAGGCGCAGGGTGTGCTCAATCGCCTCGATCGCATGAATGCCACGCTGGAACAATACCGGCAGGGTTTTCGTCAGCAGTTCACGCTGGGTATTTCACCGATGGTGGCCGCAGTTTATTTGCCACAGTTATTGGTGTATTTGTACCAGCGTGATCCCCAGTGCCATATTCGCATTCAGGAGGGCACCCTGGATGTCTTGAGCCGCAATCTGGAACAGGGCGAGCTGGATCTGGTGATTGGCCGGGTGGATGAGGCCGGGCGCAATCCGGCAATGGCCTATTTGCCGCTAGGCATGGTGCCGTTGGGCGTGGCCGCCTGGCGCGAGCATCCGCTGGCCCAGCAAAAGGAGATTACCTGGGAGCAAACGCTGGACTATCCCTGGATACTGCCTCCTCGGAATAGCCCTATGCGACGCAGTTTCGAGTTGAGTCTGGATGCCAAGGGTCTGACTTATCCCACTTGTGCCATTGAATCGGCTTATGCACATACCAATGCGCGTGTGGCGGTAGGCAGTGATTTTCTAGTCCCCATGACGCGCAGCATGGTGCCGGTCTACCCGGAACTGTGCATCCTGGAACTGGATTGGAGTGATCAGCGTTTGCACGGTCAGTTGGGCCTGTTGTGGCGCCCGCAGGATTCGGGCGAACCGATGTTGGAAGAAGTGATTAGCTGGATGAGTCAACAGGCGCAAGCAGCGTGAATGTAAAAGGGGTCGGCGCTGGCCGACCCTGAAAGAATTGACAGCTTGTTTTTTATATCCGTGTAACTAAAAATTGCCGTTATGTTACTTTGTTTCTTCTTGGCGAATTGATTGATGGGAACAGTTCTGAAAGGCTGGAAAAACTTGCAAGCAATCAGTATTAGCTCGGTGCGCGACACACTGAGCGGGAAGTATCATTCTCGTGACTTCATTCATGCCCGTATAGAGTATTTGCGCAGCCGGGTAGTTCTGGTCGGTTTGCTGTTCGCGTTGCTCACCCCGCTGTGGACCTTGATGGACTGGCTGGTTTTGCCCAGTTGGCCTGCTCACCTGATGGCAGTCCGTATCCTGAGCCTGGCGGGCCTGATCGCGTGTGTCTGGCTGGCCTTCCACGGCCATCAACGCATTACCCGTATTTATGTATTGAGTGGCCTGGTGTTTATTTTGCCAGCTTCCTTTTATGCATATATGTTGTTGACTCTGTCAGGGGCCGCGCATTATGTCGTGCTGGGGTATGGCTTTATCCCTTTTTTGCTGGTGGCCACGTTAAGTATTTTTCCGTTTACGCTGCTTGAATCCGCTTTGGTGGGGGGCGCCCTGATTGCCCTGCAGATTCTGGCGAGCGTCAGCTCGGGGACCTGGCTCAGCGCGAAAGGCTTGCAGGACCTCTGGCTCTTGAGCGCCTTGCTGGTGGTGGCCCTGACCGCCAATTACTTTCACCTTGGCTTGTTATTGCGGCTGTATCGACAAGCCACGCACGATACCTTGACCGGCTTGCTGAACCGGGGGGCGGTTAGCCGCCAACTGGGGCAGGGCCCGGTACAGGAGCGTTTGCATGTATTGATGGTGGACCTGGATCATTTCAAACAGATCAACGATACGCACGGCCATTCGGTAGGGGATGATGTCCTAACGCGCACTGCGGCTTTGTTCAAGGCGCATTTGGGAGCCCATGATCTGGCGGCCCGGTATGGTGGCGAAGAGTTTGTCTTGATTCTGGCTGGCCGCAGCGACGCGCAAGCCTTGAGCTTTGCCCATGTTCTTTTGCAGCAGGTCCAGGCACAAACCTTTTATAACCACGACCGTGAGCCTTTTCAGATTACGGCCAGCCTAGGCTTGGCGCCGTGTCAGCCTGGGCAGGCCATTGAAGAGGCCTTAATGCGGGCTGACCAGCTTTTGTATCAGGCCAAGCGGGCGGGACGCAATCAGGTGGTGACCCAGGAATCGATCCCTACCGTCGGCTCATAGGACAAGGGGACCTGATGTGGTTCAGGTCCCGTTTTTCATGGCCGTGTTAGTAGTGCAAGGTCTGGGTGGTTTCACTGGCGCTGTCTATGTCTGATGCGCTGATGGCATCGCGCTTGCACTTGAACGAGGCAAACATGTCCAGCTGATCCGAGTAATGCGGATCGGCTTGCCCTTTGGGGTTGATAAAGCCGCTTTGTCCTGGCGGCATGATCGAGCACATACGCACCCCGCTTGGGTCCATTACGTACTGGAAGCGAGCGCTGCCGGTGTTCAGATACGGCGTCACACGATGCTCATAGGCGGTGTCAGACCACGGCACCCCGATCGCGTTGCGAGCTGCAAACAGCATGGAAACTGCCGGGGCACGCCATTGTGCGGGCTGTGCGCCTTGCAACTTTTGCAAATGGACGACGGCCTTCTCCAACGCTTCCAGGACCAGCTCCGGGGCAGGGCGGCCCTGGAGAAAATCAATTGTTTGCGGGACACCGGCAGCCGGGCCCTGGATCGCATTCCAGATCAGTTTGGCCGCAGCGGCTGGCTGCGCGCTGCGCGGGTCATCCATGGCGGGATACAGGTTTTGCGTGTAGGTCTTGTAGATGCTGTCAGGCAAACGACCTTGCAGAAAGACGGGCACCGCGGCATGCATCCAGGCTTGCATGATGGCCGGGGCACTGCCTTCGTAGTGCTTGCCATCGTTGCTCACGTGCAGCTTGTAATCCCAGCCTTTCAATTGTTCGGCAGCTTGACGAGCCAAGGCACTGGCGTGGGGTAGTTGGGCCGCCTCCTGAATGAAGGGCGCAAAGTAACGCGCATTCAGGTCAGAGCGAGCGCCCAGGGAATCGATACCCCAGATCTCTTCGTCGCTCAGGCGTTGTTTGGCTTGCAAAGGAGCCAGCAATTCCTGCACGCGGTCCACATAGGAAAAGTTGGAGTTGTCTGCCAGCAAGGCGCTATAGGCCTTGTTGTTCCAGCTGGCAATATAAGCTTGCTGCGGATTCAGGATTTTGGGGTTGTGGTCAAAGCTCAGAAAGCCCTGCCATTCCATGCTGCCATCGCCGGCGGCAGGGAACTGAATGGCCTGCCTGGCCGGGCGCTGGGGTAAAAGACCCAGTGCGGCGGCACCGATATTGTTTTTGGTATCCGCATAGAACCAGGTAATGGAGGCGCTGACGCGGGCAGCCTGGGCCATGAACTCTTCCCAGTTCCTGGCTTTGGCCGCATGAGCCCAGCCCAGCAGGGTTTCAATTTCCCGACCCTCCCAACTGCGGCGGTTGGCGTAGGCGGTGTTGTTTTTCTGGTCCCAACTGCTGACATAGCCTTGAGCCGCACGGTATACATCCAGCATCACATCGTCTTGCCCGCGCACTTTGATACGCACCTGCTTGTGCTCCATGGGACGCCAGGCGTTGTTGTACCAGTAACGGTGCGGGTCGCCTTCTTTCAAGCGCAATTGGTAGACGTCGTTGGTGTCGAGCGAACCGACGGTAGAGCCCCAGGCAATTTGGCCATTGGTACCGAACAGGATAGCGGGCAGGGCAACGGCAGTGCTGCCTGTCAGATCGTAACCGGCTCCGTGCAGGCCAACGCTATAGGTAATGGACGGGGTGTACCAGCCTTGTTGAGGACCGTTGTACAGCACGGCATGACCATGAGTCGTCTTTGCGGGGCCCAGTAGCCAGGCATTGCTGGCCGTAGGCGTGCCAGCGGCCACGGTGGGCCCCAGGGCCAGGGCTTGCTTATGCAGATAGTCTTGCGCCGCTTGCGAGGACAGAGCTTGCAAATGCCTGGGCAGATCGGCCAGCGCGGTCTTGGCCTCGGGCTGGGGAATGATGGTGGGGGCGGTGGGGTCGTTCAGCCAGCGCAATTGCTTGTACAGTTGTTCGCCACGCTCCGCACCCTGATCAGCCTTCAGGGTTTCCAGCAGATTCAGATTGGCCACTTCTGCCGTCCCGGCAAAGAAGCGGTTCAGAATCAGGCCCACCCAAACCATGGCAATGTCTTCGGGCTGCCATTCGGTCGGCTCAAAGCCCTTATCCAGAAACTCCTTGGGCATCAAGGTATCTGGCTGGGCTTTCACCTCGCGCACGCGCTGGGTAAACCCGGCGGCATAGCCTTCAAACATGGCGCGATCCTCGTTGGACAGGGCGGCCAGTTGCTGGCGGATGGAGTCCGGGTCGATATTGGTGTGGGTGACTTTGTCCAGCTCCAGAAAGTCCGGTCCCAGCACTTCGGCTACCGTTCCCCAGCCCGAGCGCTTGGCAATTTCCATCTGGTACAGACGGTCAGTGGCCACTGCATAGGCATAGCCATAAAACAGGCCGTAGGTGCTGTCCGCATAAATATGCGGTATGCCGTAGTGATCGCGTTTGATGGTGACACTGCGATCCGCAGGAGGCGTGGTGGCGCAGGCGGCCAGTAGCAGGCTGGTGGTCAGCAGACCCAGGCCTAGCCGGGATGGGAAGCGACGGGGGGAAGTCAACATCAGGTCTCCTCATGAGCTGCCTTGCAGGCGCACGTTTTTTTATATTCTGAGAATATAACGTCAAAATTCTTTAGGTATTGATATTTCCAGTTGAAGCTTTATAGAGGATTTCCCCAGTATCCGAAGACGGACAGGAACAGAAGTTGCTGGGTCACGGGTGTCTATTTTCCTGAGGGAGCCAAGTCATGGAACGCATTATCGCCGCGCAGTTCGATACTTTTGAGCAAGCCCAGCAAGTGGCCGGAATGCTGCGAACCCAGGGTGTGGTAGAGCGAGATAGGCAGATTTTCTATCTCAAGCCTGGAGGCCAGCATGCCCAATACCCGATTGGAGGCGACAGGACCCTGGACAAGGCGGCGCGTGGCGGCGGGCTGGGAGCCATGGTGGGCGGGGTGGTGGGGGCCGTGCTCGGCTTAGCGGTGGGTTGGTGGTTGCTTGGCATGACGGGCTGGCCACAGTTTGTGCTGATTGCCTTTCTGGCGCTGGGGGCGTATGTGGGTGCCATGGTGGGGGGAATTGTGAAACTGGGAGGCCGCAAACCTGTCCGAGAACCCTTGAACCGAGTCTCCGGAGTCATGCTGGCGGTGCGCCTGGGGCAGGCCGATGAGGCCGCGCTGGTGCGTCAGATGCAGCAGGGCGGTGGTTATGCCATCGAATGGGCGGATGGCACCTGGAGCGAGGGCCAATGGCAGGACTTCAATCCTACCCGTACCCCCCAACTCTATGATTTGCCTTCCGCGGGGCAAAACGTGCATGAGACACGCAGTGGATGAGATCGGGCCCAAACCGTGGCTGACGTGTCGGGTCGCCCCCCTCATCCCGGGTTTTTTAGCCGATTAATGCCCCATTGCCGGATATGATGGAGCAGTTTATGAAATCCATGATTCGGCGCGTGCAGGAACGAAGCGGGGTGCTAGTGTTGTAATCCTTGGGCTTATTGAGTGTAGTCACTGTATATCGGCAATTTCTCGAGCCTGGGGCAAACAGCTTTTTCTGCTCATTTTCTTCTCGGTTTCCTTGCTTTATCGGCTTTCTGCGTGGCTTGTTGTGTTTTATGTTTAAAGTGTTCAAGGGTATATCCCTAGGTCTTGGCCGATTTACTCGCAAAAATACCATGTGTACACTTTAAATCACTAAAACAAGACAAGTTGCTGAGTCGTGTTTCGCCTCACAAGCCCACGGAGAAGACAATGAACAAGACATTTGCAGGGGTAGCACTGGCAGGAACGATGATGTTGCAAACCTTGGGGAGCGCCGCTGTTGCCCAAGACGTGATCAAGATTGGGGAGCTGAACAGCTACAAGTCCCAGCCTGCATTTTTGGGGCCGTATCGAAACGGGATGGAGCTGGCGGTTGAGCAGATCAATCAGGCCGGGGGGATTCACGGCAAGCAGTTGCAGTTGATCATCAAGGATGACAATTCCAATCCCGGCGATGCAGTACGCGCTGCCGAGGAATTGATCTCGCGTGAGAAGGTGGATGTGCTGACCGGGACTTTCCTGTCCAATATCGGTCTGGCCATTACGGACTTTGCCAAGCACAAGAAAGTCTTTTTCCTGGCCAGTGAGCCCCTGACGGACAAGATCGTCTGGGCCGATGGCAACCGCTACACATTCCGTCTGCGCAATTCCACCTACATGCAGGTGGCCATGCTCGTGCCCGAGGCGGTCAAGCTGAACAAGAAGCGTTGGGCGATTGTGTATCCCAACTACGAATATGGTCAGTCGGCTGTTGCCACCTTCAAGACCTTGATGAAAGAAGCCCAGCCCGATATCGAGTTTGTGGCCGAGCAGGCCACGCCGCTGGGCAAAGTGGATGCGGGTGCTGTGGTGCAGGCCTTGTCCGAGGCCAAGCCTGATGCCGTCTTTAATGTGCTTTTTGCCTCCGATCTGGCTCGTTTGGTACGGGCGGGCAATCAGCGTCAGTTCTTCAGCCCGGCCCTGCCCGTGGTCAGCATGTTGACCGGCGAGCCGGAATACCTTGACCCATTGGGCGAGGAAACCCCCGAGGGCTGGATCGTGACAGGCTACCCCTGGTATGCCATCGACACCCCTGAACACAATGCGTTCCTGAAAGCCTATCAGGACAAATACAACGAGCACCCGCGCCTGGGCACCATTATTGGCTACAGCACCATTGTGTCGATTGCTGCCGGGATTGAAAAAGCCGGCTCTACGGACACAGAGGCCATGATCAAGGCCTTCCGTGGTCTGGATGTGATGACGCCTTTTGGCCCCATTACCTACCGCACGCAGGATCATCAGTCCACGCAAGGGGCGTATGTGGGTGTGCTGGCCAAGCAAGATGGCAAGGGCATCATGACCCATATCCGTTATGCCGATGGCAAAGATGTACAGCCTACGGATGAGCAGGTCAGCCAGTGGCGTCCTGCCGCGGCCAATCAATAATTCCAAGAACGCAGTATTTCGTAGATCGGCGCGCCGTCTGGCGCGCCACTTCTGACGCGAGGCAGTAATGGCCTTATCGGGTTTATGGGTGCAGTTCCTTAACGGACTGGCCGAGGCATCGTCTTTGTTTCTGGTGGCGGCAGGTTTATCCCTGATCTTTGGGGTGACACGCATTGTCAACTTTGCACATGGCTCCTTATATATGCTGGGTATCTACCTGGCGTATTCCACGGTGCAATTTCTGGGCGGTTCAGCCCTGGGTTTCTGGGCCGGCCTGATTGTGGCGGCGCTGCTGGTGGGCGCCCTGGGGGCATTACTGGAAATCGTGCTGTTGCGGCGTATTTATAAAGCGCCCGAGTTGTTCCAGTTACTGGCTACCTTTGCGTTGGTGCTGGTCATCAATGATGCGACTCTTGCCGTATGGGGACCGGAGGATCTGCTCGGGCCACTGGCCCCGGGCCTGACCGGTTCCATTTCCATTGCAGGACGCTTCTTTCCGGTTTATGACCTGGTGCTGATTGTGATCGGCCCGGTGGTGCTGGGCTTGCTGTGGTTGTTGCTGACCCGTACCCGCTGGGGCGTGCTGGTGCGTGCTGCCACGCATGACAGGCAAATGCTGGGCGCGCTGGGTGTCAATCAGGCCTGGCTGTTTACCGGCGTCTTTGCCCTGGGGGCTTTTCTGGCTGGTTTGGGGGGAGCCGTGCAGTTGCCGCGTCAGCCCGCCAATCTGTTGCTGGACTTGAGCGTGATCGGTGACGCCTTTGTGATTGTGGTGGTCGGAGGCATGGGCTCCATCCCCGGTGCTTACGTGGCGGCGTTGATCGTTGCTGAATTGAAGGCGCTGTGTATCGCTCTGGGTACAGTCACCATGTTTGGCGTGGATTTTGCCTTTCCCAAATTGACGCTGGTGGTGGAGTTTATTTTCATGGCCGTGGTGCTGGTGTTCCGGCCCTGGGGCTTGTTTGGTCGCGCCCAGGCGGTCAGCCGTAATTCGGCTCCGATTGAAGCTCCTTTGCGGGCCGGGAGCACGGCCTTCCAGATCATGGTGTTGCTGGTTCTGGTCGTGATGGCTGCCTTGCCCTTACTGAGCGACTGGTTCCCCTACGCGCCTGTGCTGGCCCTGGATATTCTGGTCTTGTCCCTGTTCTCCTTGAGCCTGCATTTCATGATGGGGCCAGGTGGGATGAACTCGTTTGGTCATGCCGCCTACTTTGGGCTGGGTGCCTATGCGGCGGCACTGCTTTTCAAGGCCGCGGCCTTGTCCATGGGCTGGTCCCTGATCCTGGCTCCGGCCGTTGCGGGTCTGGGGGCGCTGGTTTTTGGCTGGTTCTGCGTGCGGCTGTCCGGGGTCTATCTGGCTATGCTGACCTTGGCCTTTGCGCAGATTGTGTGGTCAATCGTGTATCAGTGGGACAGTTTTACGGGCGGCTCCAACGGCGTGGTGGGCATCTGGCCGGCAGAGTGGTTGTCGGGTGATCGCTACTATTACTTCGCTTTGTTGTTGGTGGCGGTTGCCGCCTTCCTGCTGCGGCGTATTTTGTTCTCGCCCTTTGGCTATGCCATGCGTGCCAGCCGTGATTCGGCCTTGCGGGCCGAGGCGATCGGCATACCTGTCAAGCGGGTGCAGTGGTTGACCTTTATTCTTGCGGGCACATTTGCAGGGCTGGCCGGCGCCTTGTTCGTCTTCTCCAAAGGCAGCGTATCGCCCGAGGTGATTGCGGTGAACAAGTCGGTGGACGGTCTGGTCATGGTGTTGCTGGGCGGTTTGCAAACGCTGGTTGGCCCGGTGGTAGGCGCAGCGGTGTTTACTTTGTTGCAGGATTTCTTTCTGGGCGTCACACAGTATTGGCGGGCCTTGTTCGGTGGCGTGATTTTGCTGCTGGTTCTGGCTTTCCCGCAGGGCATTGCTGGCTTTTTCAAGCGCTGGGCGCATCGTCCCGTGGCATCGGAGGCATCGTCATGAGTTTGTTGCAAGTACGGGGGCTGAAAAAAGCGTTTGGCGGCAATCTGGCCGTGGACGGTATCGAGTTCGATGTGCAGGCCGGCGAGTTTCTGGCCTTGATCGGGCCCAATGGCGCAGGCAAGACGACGACGTTCAATATGGTAGGGGGGCAGTTGACGCCCACGGCCGGGTCAGTGCGACTGGGCGACCAGGAACTGGTGGGGCTGGCGCCCCGCAAGATCGCGGCCATGGGCGTGGGTCGCACGTTTCAGATTGCGGCCACCTTTGCGTCCCTGACCGTGGTGGAGAACGTGCAGATGGCTTTGCTGGCGCATCAGAAAAAGCTCTTCTCTTTCTGGCGTCGGGCGGCTCAGTTCGAGCGTGCGCGAGCGTTGGACTTGTTAAATCAGGTGGGCATGCTGAGCCAAGCCGAGCGGCCCTGCAGCGAGCTGGCTTACGGGGATGTGAAGCGGGTGGAGTTGGCGATTGCGCTGGCCAATGATCCGCGTCTTTTGCTGATGGACGAACCCACAGCCGGCATGGCGCCCAAAGAGCGCAATGAGCTGATGCGTCTTACCAAGAAACTGGTGATCGAACGCAATATGGGCGTGCTGTTTACCGAACACAGCATGGACGTGGTGTTCGAGCACTCGGACCGCATGCTTGTGCTGGCTCGGGGGCGACTGGTGGCACAAGGGGATGCAGACTATATCCGTCAGCATCCCAAGGTGCAGGAAGTGTATTTTGGTACAGGTAAAACATTCGAGAGCAAGGAGTCAGCATGACGCAGGCTGTGTGGGCCGGTTCTGAACGGGCTGGCGAAAATGGGGCGAACGGGCAAGCCCTGCTGCGTATTGAGGGCCTGAATGCCTGGTATGGCGCGGCGCATATTCTGTTTGACCTTGCCTTGACCGTGCAGCGGGGCGAAGTTGTTGCGCTGATGGGCCGTAACGGCGCGGGCAAGTCCACGACCTTGAAGTCCATCATGGGTTTGATGGAGCGCGCCAAAGGCCATATCGAGTTTATGGGTCAAGTCATCCACGATAAGCAGCCTTTCGAAATTGCACGTGCCGGCTTGGGTTTTGTGCCCGAAGATCGACGTATTTTTACTGACCTGAGCGTCACGGAGAACCTGGAGGTGGGCCGTCAGCCGGCTCGGCGCTGGCCGGATGGCTCGGCAGCTCCTCACTGGCAGCCCGAACGTTTGTACAGCCTGTTTCCCAATCTGGGCCAAATGCAAGACAGGCCTGGCGGACAAATGAGCGGGGGTGAGCAGCAAATGCTGACCGTGGCTCGGACCTTGATGGGTAATCCGTATCTGGTCTTGCTGGACGAACCTTCTGAAGGGGTGGCGCCTGTGATTGTGGAGCAGATGGTGAACATGATTCTGGAACTCAAGCAGGCCGGTGTCAGTATCTTGTTGTCCGAACAGAACCTGCACTTTGCCGAACTGGTTTCGGATCGGGCTTATGTGCTGGAAAAAGGGCAAATACAGTACAGTGGCACGATGCAGGAATTAAGCGCCAACGAGCAGGTGCGGCGCACTTACCTGTCTGTTTAAGGTCACGCTCCGATTAGGAGGGCGTACCGTTTCCAGGAGAACACCATGGTAGATGCACGTCCCCATCCTCAGGCAGTGATAGCCTTCTGGGTCGAATCAGGGCCAGAGAAATGGTTTCGCAAGTCCGATGACTTCGATCAGGAGTTTCGCGAACGATTTTTGGACTGGCATGAGCGTGCGGCCAAGGGCGAGCTGGACGATTGGGCGCAGACCGCAGAAGGGGCCTACGCCTTGCTGATCTTGCTGGACCAGTTCCCACGCAACGCCTTTCGGCACACTCCTCGCATGTATGCGACCGACGAAAAGGGTTTGGCGATTGCCAAGGAGATGGTGGCCAAGGGGCTGGATAAACACATTCCGGCAGAGCGTCGTGTGTTTTGCTACCTGCCGTATTCCCATGCCGAGAATCTGGCCGATCAGCAAGAGGCCGTGCGCCTGAATCAGGAAATTGGCCGTCCCTGGCTGGATCATGCCCAAGAGCATCTGGATGTGGTGGAGCGCTTTGGCCGCTTTCCGCATCGCAACTCGATTCTGGGGCGTACTACGACAGCGGAAGAACAAAAGTTTCTGGAGACTGGTGGTTTTTCGGGTTGATGGGTGCTGAGTCTGGGCTAGGCTGGGGGCTTGGTCTTGGTCTTGGTCTTGGTTTGGATTCGGGGCCTGATGCTGATTTGGGCTGGGCCTAGAACTGAGCCAGGATTGTGATTGGCGCTGGAGCTTAGGCTTGCTGGGAACACAAGTTTCGATTGTTGGCCCATGCTTTGACCCAAACCCAAACCCAAATATCTACGTAAACTCAAGCTCCCGATCAATCCTTCAGCGTGCTGGTCGAGAGCCTGCCTTGAGAGTTCCTGGTTTTATCCAGTTTGACGGCAATGAGCCCAAAACAAAGGCGGCCAAGTGAAAGCTTGAAGCCGCCTTTGTTTCATCTGCCGTGTGTCTGAACACAATCGACGGACACGCCCTGTCTACAAGTGACCTTTCTGTTCTCGTATGGTCGCAATCTTGTCTTTTAATCCCGTCCAGGCCGGTTTGTCCGGTGCAAAACGCGCCCGCATATAGTTCAGCAGGTCTTCCATCTGCTCATCATTCATGCTGTTCTTGAAACCGGGCATGGAACCCAGGGTGGGCTGCGCCGGACGGGTAATGCCGTGCATCAGTACCTGAATCGTATTGTCGGGGTGCTCACTGTGCAGATTGCTGTTCAGGGCCAGAGACGGACGGGCACCAAATAGTACCGGGCCACCTCGCGGGTCATGGCAAACTGCACAAGCGCCGTTGAACAGGTTTTCGCCCGGCATCACCATCACTTCCTGAGTGCTG
Organism: Alcaligenes sp. CHO6; assembly: GCF_037120595.1. Taxonomy (NCBI): domain Bacteria; kingdom Pseudomonadati; phylum Pseudomonadota; class Betaproteobacteria; order Burkholderiales; family Alcaligenaceae; genus Alcaligenes; species Alcaligenes sp. CHO6. The sequence goes on along the minus strand of NZ_JBANCI010000007.1, from coordinate 5,923 downwards.
CGGCTGTTTTGCTCCAGTAATGCAGCCTGCGCAGCATGGGTTTGTTCCTGTTCAGGATCGACCGGGTTCAGGCTGCTCAAGTAATGGGCCATGGCACGCACGTCCGACTCAGGCAGTTCAGCCAGTCCTGCGACTACCGGGCCCATGGGCCCGGCGGCCACGCCATGACGGGGGGAGTAGCCGGTGCGCAGGTATTGGTACAGCTCCTGTTCTGTCCAGGGGATGGGGGCTTTGGACAGGCTGTTGAGCGCAGGTGCCTCCCAGTTGTCCGCAAAACCGCCGGCCAGGAAATTCGCTTCACCGCTTTTTTCTGCGCCCAGCATATTGCGCGGACTATGGCAGGCGGCACAGTGTCCGCTGCTGTTGACCAGGTACGCTCCGCGGTTCCATTGCACGGTTTGCGTCGGGTCGGGCACATACGCATTGGGGTCTCGATGAAACAGCAGATTCCAGCCCGCTACCAAAGGCCGCATATTCATGGGGAAAGGCAGTTTGGTTTCGGGTGGCTTGGCCTTGACCGGCTCTTGTGTCATCAAATAAGCGTAGAGCGACTGCATGTCCTCGTCGCTGATTTTGGCAAAAGCGGTGTAAGGAAAGGCCGGGTACAGATGACGACCATCCTGATGGATGCCCTCGCGCATGGCGCGTTCAAAGGCTTTGTAGCTCCAGCCCCCAATGCCGGTTTCTTTGTCTGGGGTGATGTTGGTGGTGTAGATCGTTCCAAACGGGGTCTCCAGACCCAGGCCGCCCGCATTGGGCTTGCCGCCTTCTGCCGTGTGACAGACCATGCAGTCACCCGCAATGGCAACCAGCCGCCCACGCTCGATGGCGCGCTCCGAAAAGATGGATGTATCCACGTGCCCCACTGGAGCAATGGCGGGCCGCCAGGGCAGGGCGCTCAGGATGGTGCCGGTTGCCACCGCGGCTAAGGCTCCCCACCAGGCTTTGCGTTTTTTACTGCTGGCGCTGGTGGTGGCCTGATAAGCCAGTGCCAGAGACTGTTCGTTAAAAGGAGCACTGGTCAGGCGGATGCCACTGGCATTGAAAATGGCATTGGCAATGGCGGCCGCAGCGGGTAGCTCCACGCCCTGATTCCAGGCCAAGGGCTGGCCGACGGCCGCTTCTCGTTTGACCAGTTGGACGGTAGGTTTGCCGGCAGATTTATCTATCGCTTCCGTGACAGGGGGCTTGCCGCTATGAGCGCCGCTTTTGCCCAGATCCTGGTTCAGCAGTTGCTGCGCCCACCGCCCCAGTCTGTCAGCCAGGGCAGGGGCCGATTCCGGTACTCGTTCCGGGTTGTCCTGTTCCGTACTGTCGTGTCCAACGGTCAGCCTGTCTATGCTTAACGTCCCCTGGCGGGTGTCGACGCTCACGTCTACAGCCCACGCTGACCACTGCTCACGGGCTGCCTGTCCAGGGATGTGTTCCACAGTATGGCTGTAGGCCAGCCCGCGACCTTTGCGTATCGGCCCCTGGTGAGCCGGCAGGGGTCCGGACCAATCCGACTGTTGCGCAACGCGTTGCAGCAATTCGCGCCCTTGCGGGCTGCGGACATGCTCCAGTCGTGCCTCCAAGGGGTCCAGTCCCAACTGGTGGCAGGCCTGATCGAACTGTGACTCTTGGGCAAAGACGGTGGCCTGGGCCAGACTGTCGGGGTCACTGCTGGCGGCAGCGCCATCACTATTAGGAAGGGGGGCGGAAAAGTAGTCGCTTTGTACTGCCAGGCCGCTGCTGGGCAAGCCTTGCTGGTCGCAAAGAATGGCGGCCAGGGAAGGACGCACACCAGACAAGGTGTTCAATTGCCAACGGCACGCCTGCAAGTGGGCAGTCAGATCGTTTGGCTCGGCGGCGCCTTGATAGACGCTCAGGCGAATGCTGGTTTCGCTTTGGCTGGCCCGAACTTGCACGGCCTGGGGGCGGCCAAAGGCCATGAGCGCTGCATCCATCGCGCAGTCGTAGGCATCGGCTTGATTGTCGGCCGTATCGTGCAGATGGATCTGCTCACTGGGCAGGCCGCTCAAGGCTTGCAGTTCTATCAGCAGAGCCGCGGGGCGCCGGGTGTGCGCCCAAACAAAAAGCTGCTTGTTGTGATAGCAAGCGCGGGCCCAGGCAGTATGCGGGTGCTCGAGGGCAGACTGCCACTCATAGCCTTGGTCGGGGGGGCTAAGCGTGGGCGCGCGGGCGTCATCCGCTGGCAGAGCGGCTTGGCTTGCCGCGACGGGCGTGACCCAGCGAGCATCCAGCAAGGCGGCGCCTTGCTGGGCCTGCTCGGCTTGAACAGCCAGCACGCCCAGGAAATTACCGATATGTACACAGTCCACGACACCGGGCACTTGCAGGGCGGCCTGTTTGTCGACGGTCTGTAATTCCGCACCCAGATACTGGCCGTTTTCGTAGGACCAGTAAGGAGGGCGCACAACAACGCCATGCAGCAAGCGGGTGTCACTGGGCAGCTCGGGCCACAGCGCTCGGGAAAAGTCCTGTACTGAATGACTCATTGCCGGGCCTTTGCAACACGCAGGGCGGCCTGCATGATCTCTACATGGGTGCCGCAACGGCACAGGTTATAGCGCAGTTCATCCCGAATCTGTGCTTCCGTGGCTTGCGGATTACGGTCCAGCAGAGCCTGGACAGTCATGACCATTCCATTGAGGCAATAGCCGCATTGTGCCGCCTGGCAATCAATGAATGCCTGCTGAACATCATTGGCTTGTCCGTTGTGGGTCAGGCCTTCCAGCGTGGTGATCTGGCGATTCTCCACCAGGCTGACGGGCACTACACAGGAGCGGGCGGCCACGCCGTCGACCAGAACGGTGCAAGCGCCGCACTCGCCCAGCCCGCAACCAAACTTGGGGCCGTTGAGCTCCAGATCGTTGCGCAGCACATAAAGCAGCGGGGTATCGGGTTCCACCTCGATGATGTGGGTCTCTTGATTGACCCGCAAAGTGTGCGGGCGAGTACAAGGGTTCATGGGTTTCACCTTGGGTAGATCGCACCTTGTTGTCGGACAGGATGGGCGGTGCTTTTATCAGTTCGGTATTGATATGCTTAAATTAAGTGTATACACTTTAATTTATTGAGTAAATAGATTCTACTACTCCCTTGAGGTATCAATCAAAGGCCTTGTGGGAAGTCATGAAAAATTCCGCGAAATCTCATTTAGTATAGGGTTTACACTGATTATTGGGCCCTTGATTTTATCTTTATAGTAGTTGTGGAAAATAAGGTCTGTTGCGGTTTATTTGTTTTATTAGGGCGTGTACGCTAGTAATTGAAGGTTTGTCGAGCGCTTGGGTGGATTGTCAGGGGCCGAGCCCGGACTGTCCCGTGCCAGACCCTCTATAAAGAGCCCAGCCAGGAGAGAGTGATGTCTTACGATGCGCCGCGTCACCAGCAGCAGGATTTGCTCAGGGCGTGCGGCACCTTGCTGATTTTAGCGGCACCGGTACGGCCTCCCAAGCCTTCGCCCGGTCAGCCCGGCGTGGTGTCCGAATATTTGCAGGCGCACGACGATGTTTTTGTCGCGGTGTCCGAGCAGGGGTGGGTGCGCGCGTTTCATGGACATGTGGATCTGGGTACGGGTATTCAGACCGCACTGAGCCAGATTGTGGCAGATGAGCTGGATGTGTCCATGGCCCGTGTGCAAATGGTGCTGGGGCATACCGATGCAGTGCCCAACCAGGGTCCCACCATCGCCAGCGCGTCCATTCAGATTCATGCTGTACCGCTGCGCAAGGCGGCGGCTCAGGCACGTCAATTGCTGCTGGCACAAGCCGCGCAACGCTGGACGCTGCCCGCCGATCAATTGCGTGTGGATGACGGCACAGTCATTGCTCCGGACGGGCGCAGCCTGACGTACTGGCAATTGCTGGAAGGTCAGGAACTGCGGGCCTATCTGGATAAGGAAACTCCCACCAAACCGGCCGAGCAATTGCGCATTGTCGGGACCGCCCAGGCGCGTGTCGATATTCCGGGCAAGGTCGCGGGGCAGTGGGTCTATGTACACGATGTGCGTGTACCCGGCATGTTGCATGGCCGTGTTGTGCGCCCTCCTTATACCGGACGTGATAGTGGCGACTTCATCGGTTGCAGCCTGGAATCCGTGGACGAGGAGTCCATCCGTCATATTGCCGACGATGTGCGTGTCGTGGTGATTGGCGACTTTATTGGGGTGGTCGCGGCTCGTGAAGAACACGCCATGCGTGCCGCCCGTGAATTGAAAGTGCGCTGGAAAGCGATTCCTCCTTTGGAGGATATGAATAATCTGGAGCAGTTGATTCGTCGTCAGCCCATGACGGAGCGCTTGCTTGTCGATAAAGGGCCGGACTTTGATGCATTGCCGCCCGAAGGCAAACGCTTGAAGCGTACTTATGTCTGGCCTTTTCAGTTGCATGCGTCGATAGGCCCTTCTTGCGCAGTGGCGCACTATCAGCCAGGCCATAGCCGGATCTGGTCGGGCACACAGAACCCGCATATGTTGCGCGTTCACTTGAGCCAGTTGCTGGGCGAGGACGAGGCGGATCTGGAGATTATCCGTCATGAAGCGGCGGGTTGTTATGGTCGCAATTGCGCTGACGACGTGTGTGCCGATGCCCTCTTGCTGTCACAGGCGGTGGGGGCGCCGGTACGCGTGCAACTGACGCGTGAACAGGAGCACGGTTGGGAGCCTAAAGGTGCGGCTCAGTTGATGGACGTGGTCGGTTCCATGGATGTTGAGGGGCAACTGCGTCACTACGAGTTCGTGACCCATTACCCCTCCAATGATGCGCCGAATCTGGCTTTGTTGCTGACCGGTCGGGAGTCGGCGGCGCCCCGGCAACTGGAGATGGGCGATCGCACGGCGGTGCCGCCTTACAGCTATCCCAAGCAGCGCATTGTGTGCCAGGACATGCCCGCGATTGTGCGTGCCTCCTGGTTGCGCGGCGTGTCGGCCATGCCCAATTCGTTTGCGCATGACTGCTTTCTGGACGAGCTGGCGGTGGAGGCGGGTGTAGACCCGCTGAGTTATCGCCTGCGCTATCTGGATCAGGATGTGCGCGCCCAGGAGCTGCTGCAGGCAGTCGCGGACAAAGGCCAGTGGCAGATTGGACATCGTGGTTCGCGCGGGCAGCCCGATGCGCAGGGCTATCTGTATGGTCGTGGCCTGGCGTATGCCCGTTATATACACAGCAAGTTTCCCGGTTTTGGCGCAGCCTGGTCGGCCTGGTTGCTGGACCTGCGAGTGCATCAGGATACGGGAGTGATCGAGGTTCAGCAGATTTACGTCGGTCAGGACACGGGCCAGATGGTCAATCCTGCGGGAGTGCGTCACCAGATTCACGGCAATGTCATTCAATCCTTGAGCCGCAGCCTGTATGAACAGGTGCGTTTTGACGCGCAAGGGGTGGTCAGCGCGGAGTGGGGGGCATACCCGATTATCGATTTCCCGCGCATCCCGCCCATTGAGGTGATTTTGATGGACAGGCAGTCTGAACCGCCGATGGGGTCGGGCGAGTCTGCCTCCGTGCCCTGTGCCTCGGCGATTGCCAATGCTTTGTTTGATGCAACTGGCCGACGTTTTCGGCAGGTGCCCTTTACACCGGATGTGGTCCGGGCCGCGCTGGCTGCTACGCCCCAAACGGTGTAGGCAGCAGCAATTTTCAGGGATCGGGTTCAGGGCCTTTTAGCAGTACCGGGCTTTGGACCTGACGGTTTCAATCCAAGGACAGATTAATGAGTACCTTTCTTTACGGCGGCCATGTTCACGCCAATGGCATTCGTCAGCATTACCTGCGTTACGGTGGTTCCGTCGGTGGGCGCGATCAGCGTCCTGCGGTCATCATTGTTCCCGGCATTACCAGCCCGGCGGTGACCTGGGGTTTTGTGGGCGAGCAGTTCGGCCAGCACTTTGACACCTATATTCAGGACGTGCGTGGCCGTGGTT
>NZ_JBANCI010000006.1:92908-93815 GCF_037120595.1 Alcaligenes sp. CHO6 | reverse complement strand
CTTCATCTTTCGTTTGTGAGCACTTGATACAAACTTGTGGCGATCCCCGAAGGGTTCGACTCGCTCATTCCAAGCGCCCACACTTATCGGCTGTTAATTGTTAAAGAGCAGTGACAGTTGCCTGTCGTTCTACTGACTAACCCGGCTGGCTCGTCGCGCTTGGCGCTTCGTGCCTTGCTGTGTTAGCAGCAGAGAAGCGAGATTATGAAGCAGATCAGGCAGTGTGTCAAGCGTTTTTTTGAAGAAGTTAGAAAGTTTTAAAACCGTCCAACTCGTCCCGCTTAAACCAGAACTTTCGTTCCGAACTACCTGGCGAACAATCAACCGTAAGGCCAACCATTCAACTTCACAAACAAGGGTAAATTTTCAGCGCTGTTTACAACCAGCTAAAAACTTAACGTTGCGTTCTCTGGAGCAGAACCTAGAACTTTAACACAGAATTTTCTGATTTGTCAAGCTCCGGGTTTTACACCGTGTCAGTTACCTGACTCAGTCAGGCAAGTTTCGGTGCGGGCCTCTTGGCCAAGGCGGTGAATCTTGTCTAACTGCTCTCTGCGGCGCTTTGAGGAAAAACCCTGTGTGTGCTGCAGCGAGAAAAGAACTATAGCACGATGAAATTTGGCTTTGCAAGCTTTCTTTGCCATTTTTCTGGATATTTGAGGAGACAAAACTCCACAAAACGAGGTAGCTAATTGATAACTATGAAGAATCACCCTAAAAATAATTTTTAGATTAACTTCCGGTTTTTCCCCTGGTAGCGCGCCAGCCCATCCCTAGACTCAGATCATGGCCTAAGCAGCTATTTCTGTCGTGAAGAATCGCCGGATATTCTTCTGCCTCTCACCACTCTCTCCTCTATATAGAGGGAAAGTACATACCCTCCCCACGATCGTCACCAGTCCTAGTG
>NZ_JBANCI010000006.1:0-92810 GCF_037120595.1 Alcaligenes sp. CHO6 | reverse complement strand
TGCTTGCTTGCTTGCTTGCTTGCTTGCTTGCTTGCTTGCTTGCTTGCTTGCTTGCTTGCTTGCTTGCTTGCTTGCTTGCTTGCTTGCTTGCTTGCTTGCTTGCTTGCTTGCTTGCTTGCTTGCTTGCTTGCTGGCTGGAGGAAATACTGAGAAGGAGAAATATATAGATGGCGGCCCAGCAAAGGAACGGCTGCAAGAGCACGGCAGCAGCCCCTCCACTCCAATTAGTAGTGTCTGTATATAAATAGAAACTTGAGTGACCTCCAAGACCGAGCACTATTTAGGACTGTTAGCCGCTCGGAGCCCCGGAAAAAGGTGTTGGGTCGAGTCAGACGACTTGCCGCAGTCGGAGTTGCGATCGGGGTTACAAGCAGTCTGCTGTTTGAGCCCAAGGTTTGTGATTGGTCCGGGGGACCAATCGCTGTGCGAGTTCAGACTGCGCCCCGATGGTGACTCGGACAAGGGGACCGGCGTGTTGCGCCGGCAAGTAGTCCGCCTCAACACCCTGCCCCAGGGCTCCGAGTGGCGACCTATGCGGAACGGCTGGAACGATGAAAGCCACCCTCTATATAGATAAATCGTTCATCACTGCGACTCTACTTCCTATATGCATATAGGAGACGGGCCTCCCCAAGCGGTAATCCAGTCCTTGCCCCCTCTATCCCTCAATGCCCTTCAAAGTCCCTCTGAGTCTCAACCTCTTTGCCTCTAAGTCTCTAAGTCTCTAAGTCTCTAAGTCTCTAAGTCTCCATCCATGAGAACACCAAACACATACCCCCTCTCTTATAAAAACCGCTCTGCCTTCTCTCATCTATAAAGCTGCCTCTCTGTAGACACGCTCTATAAGGAAAGAAAACAAAGGCACACTGACCTGATAGATAGACCCAATCACATAAACACAATCGCCCCCAAGGCGAACTCCAAGCGAAGCCCCCCTTCCTCTCTACTCTATATAGATAGACCGCCCCCCTTACACCTCCAAGCAATAAGCTAATCCCCAATTCATTGTTATTTTCTGTCGCTGCGTTCATTACCATTCCTTATGCCTTTAATCCTCTAAGCAGCACCCTGCTTACTCAAGTGAGTAATAATGATCAGACCTCTCCTCATCTCCCTGGCATTTGCCTTCAGCACGGTTCTGACACCGTCTGTGTCCGCAGAACCAAGCGCAGCCGAAGGGGCTTCCAAACCAGCCCCGCTGATTTCAGCTACCGACCTGGCAAACCAGCTGGACCAGAAAAACCTGCGTATTCTAGATATCCGTACAGATAAGGAATACGAAGCGGGCCATGTACCCGGCGCTGTTCACACCCCTTACGGCGCCTATCGCGGCCCAGCCGAAAACGCAGGCGCGCTGCGCCCCGAGGCTGACCTGTCGGCTCTTTTCAGCAAAGCAGGAATCTCCCCAGACAGCTATGTGGTCGTCGCGTACGCAGGGGCCAACCCCACAGACTTTGGCGCAGCGGCGCGTGTGTACTGGACCTTGAAAGCTGGAGGCCTGACACAGTTGTCCATTCTGGACGGCGGCCTGCAAGCCTGGGAAGCCGAAGGTAAACCACTCAGCAAAGACACGCCCACCATCACCCCTACCGACTTCAGATACCACTACAACAAGGACATGGTTGTCAGCACACAGGAAGTTGCCGACTACATCAAGAACGGCCAAGCCCCAGTGTTGCTGGATGCTCGCCCGAGCGAATTTTTCAACGGTGAGAAGCGTGTTGACGCCGCCGCTCGTTACGGCACTTTGCCGGGCGCACGGGAACTGGATTTCAACAGCTTCTTTCGAAGCGACAAACCTATCCTGAAAGACACCAGCGAAATCGTGGCAATCGTCAAAGAGCAAGGGCTGAATGACAAACCCACTATCTCGTTCTGCAACACCGGGCACTGGGCGGCCACTAACTGGTTTGTCCTGTCCGAGCTGGCTGGCAACCCGAATGTGAAGCTCTATCCTGAATCGGTTGTGGAATGGAGCCGCAGCAACCTGCCCATGGATAACCAGCCCTCACGCTTTGAGGTCCTGAAACTCGATGCCAAGCGCGCCCTTAATTAACGAGTTGGTATTCGATCATGCTTTATCTGACTAGACTGGGCTTTATCCTGGCCAGCCTGGCCCTGGTTGTGGGGGTCGCACTGGTAGGGGGCCTGCGCCAAGGGCTGCTTGCCTTGTTGGGCATCGGCTTTGGAGCCGTGCTGCAAGGAGCCCGTTTCGGTTTCACGACCGGCTGGCGCAACTATATCGAGCGTCGAGATCCTCAAGGCATCTGGGCACAAATGCTCCTGCTGGTCTTGGCTGCCGCCTTCACCCTGCCCTTGATCGCCGATAGTGGTGGCGAACTGGTCGGCGCGATTGCTCCCTTGACCATTAGCCTGGTGCTGGGCGCTTTTCTATTCGGCGCAGCCATGCAACTGGCTGATGGCTGCGGTTCGGGCACCCTGTATAAAGCAGGTGCTGGCGCACCCATTTCTTTCGCCGTCCTGCCCACCTTTGCCATAGGCAGCTTTCTGGGTGCCTCACACCAGCCGGGCTGGATCGCCTTGGGTGGCTTGCCCGCCATTGACCTGAACACTTCCTTGGGGTGGCCCACGGCCTTGCTCATCACCGTGCTGGGCTGCGCCGCCGTATCCTGGCTGGTCGCTCGAGGCGCACGCCGCCATCAGAACGAGCACAAGAGCCCACCGGCAAAATGGGAAATGCGCTGGTGGATGGGGGCCTTGCTGCTGGCCGTCTTGTACGCCATCCACATGATCGTGGCCGGCCAGCCCTGGGGTATCGTCTACGGTATCGGGCTATGGGGCGCCAAAGTGTTTTCGGCATTGGGCTGGTCCCCTGTCGGCGATGCATTCTGGGGCGTAGCTCCTCATGCACAACGCCTGGCTGAACCCGTCTTGGCTGACGTTACTTCGGTCACCAACTTTGGCTTGATCCTGGGCGCCATGGCTGCCTCTCGCTGGAACCACCCTGCCAACTTCAAATCACCCAATTCCCGCACCCTGTGGGTCGGGGCAATTGCAGGTCTGGTCATGGGCTACAGCGCGCGCATGGCTTTTGGCTGCAATGTGGGCGCCTTTCTGGGAGGCATTGCCTCGGCCAGCATCCATGGCTGGGTCTGGTTTGCCTTGGCCTTTGCCGGGTCTATCTTAGGCGTGCGCATTCGTCGCCGCGTTAATCCTTGAGTCGCGCAAGCATGAGCAAAACTACTTTCCGCCTTATTACCACTAGCTTCTGGCTGCTCGTCGTCGTTTTAGTTGTAATGGACAGCCTGCAAGACTACCCCTACCGTCCCGAACCCGCCCCCATTGCCTGGGGTAGCGGTCAAGCCGCCAGCGGTGGCCACTGCTCGGGCCGTTAAACAATCCAGTCCACTGGCTTGACACGCCCCCTGATGGGATGAAAAGCAGACAGCCGTAATGCAGGCTGCCACAGCTTTCACCCTTGGGGGCTTTTTATTGTCCACATGACGTTGCGCTTTCCCCATGACGGCATGTAAATAAACAGATCTGCTGCCGGGTGCCATAGTTAAGCAGGCGACACAGCGCGACAGGGCCACCCCGTTGACGTGCTAGCATCAGGCTCGTTCCCGCCCTGACGATGTATCTACTCATGCTGAACTTCCTTAGCACTACCCTTAGCCGCAGCTTGCGCATGTTCTATACCGTCGCCCGAATCATGCTGCCCATCATGATTGTCGTGCGCGTCGCGGCGCAATGGGGCTTGATTGAGCAAGCCGGAAAGCTGATCGGCCCGATCATGGGGCTGGCTGGACTGCCTGCCGAGGCCGGTATTGTGTGGGCCACGACGGCATTGGCCGGCATTTACGCAGGAATAGGCTCCATGGCCGCCTTGGGCGACAGCTTGAGTCTGAACGCCGCCCAGATCAGCGTCCTGGGCACCATGATGCTGTTTGCGCACAATATGCCCATGGAACAGGCCATTGTGCGCCGCGCCGGGGCCAGCTTCTGGTTCACCGCCGGGCTGCGCATTGCCTGCGCCTTGCTCTATGGCTGTGTCCTGTCCTGGGGCCTGAGCAACGCCGGACTCTTGCAGGAGCCTGTTTCCCTGGCCTGGCTTTATGGCCAATCCAATGCCACACAGGGTGGCTGGCAAGGCTGGATGGACTGGCTGCAAGGAACGGCCAGCTCTCTATTCATGACTTGGCTGATTATTCTCGGCTTGCTTTTGGTACTGTCGGTTCTGGAAAAAATCGGCTTTACCCGCTTGCTGACCCGGCTCCTGCTTCCCTTATTACGCTTTTCGGGACTGGAGGAACGCGTCGCTCCCACGACAACGATCGGGGTCTTGCTGGGCCTGAGTTATGGCGGCGCCTTGATTATCGACGAGTCCCGCCAACAGAACTATAGCCCGCGCACCCGTTTGCTCGCGCTCTCGTGGCTATCACTTAGCCACTCCCTGATTGAAGACACCATTCTCATTCTAGCTTTGGGTGCCAATATCTGGATTGCTCTGGTCGGCCGGCTTGTCCTGACTTTGTTGATTATCGGCCTGATGGCACGCCTGACCTTGCCAGGCAGCGCCCTGTACAGGCGCTACCTGGCTCCGACCAGTTCTTGCCCGGATGCTTAACTTTTGACCAGCAGGTCTTGAAAGCGCTGATAAAACTTTTTGAGCTTGGGCGCAATCACCATCTGGCAATAAGCCTGCTCGGGGTTGCGCGCAAAATAGTCGTGATGATAGGCCTCGGCTTCCCAGAACGTGGAGCTGTCCAGAACATGCGTCACGATGGGTGCATCAAACTGGGACTTGATTTCCTCAATGACCTCAAAGGCCTGGCGACGCTGCTCGTCGTTCTGGCAAAAAATGGCAGAGGCATACTGCGGCCCTTGGTCTGCTCCCTGACGATCAGGAGTGGTTGGGTCGTGAGTCAGGAAAAACACTTCCAGCAAGTCCCGGTAGGAAATGACAGAAGGGTCGAACTCAACTTTAACCACTTCAATATGGCCGGTTTGTTTGCCACACACCTGTTCATAGGTGGGATGCTCTACGTGGCCGCCACAGTACCCCGGCACCACAGAATGCACACCCTGCAAGGCTTTAAAGACTCCTTCCGTGCACCAAAAACATCCACCGCCCAATATGGCTGTTTCCTTCATGAACTCTCCTTTGACGTCGTATTGGCTAGACTCAGCAGCCAGACTGCAATAGCTTGCGCTTGGTCGGCGCTGATGCGATTTTGAGCAGGCATGGGAATCGCTCCCCAGTTACCCCGGCTGCCCTGTTGAATCTGTCGCTGCAAATAAGCCAGGGTTTCTTGCCCTGGCCCTGGCGCATAACGTTGGGCAATCTCCCGAAAAGGAGGGCCAATCCGTTTACGATCCATCTGATGACAGGACAAGCACTGCGCCTGCACGAGATCCATCAGCGCTACCGTATCAGCCTTTGCGGGCGGATTAAAGATCAGCAATCCACAAAAAACTACTAATGGTAAACGGCTGGTCCAAGAGGCTGAATGCAGCATGATCCTTCCCTTACAATTTACCCAGCTCATGCCTGAGCTCGCAGTCACGCTATTATCTGATATTCATCTCTGTAATGGGCACGCATGTTAATTCACCCGCAGTTCGATCCCGTCGCCATACAACTTGGCCCCCTTGCCATTCATTGGTATGGCTTGATGTATCTAGTCGGCTTTGGCCTGGTGTGGCTGGCCGGTACGGCGCGCATTCGTGCGGGCTACGCTTTGCTCACCCGAAAAGATCTGGAAGACCTGATTTTTTACTGCGTTCTAGGGGTGGTGCTGGGCGGTCGGCTGGGCTATACGCTGTTTTATCAACCAGCCTATTACCTGTCACACCCTCTTGAAATTTTGTATGTCTGGCAAGGCGGCATGTCCTTTCATGGCGGTCTGATCGGGGTGCTGGTCACGATCGCGCTATTTGCCCGCAATCGTCACCGACGTTTTCTGGAAGTCAGCGACTTTCTGGCCCCTTTGATTCCGCTGGGACTGGCGGTTGGACGTTTGGGCAACTTTATCAACGGGGAGTTGTGGGGTCGCCCCAGCGACGCGCCCTGGGCCATGATCTTTCCCCAAGTGGACACCATCCCGCGCCATCCTTCACAGCTCTATGAAATGGCCCTGGAAGGCATCGCCCTATTTATCCTGCTGTGGTGGTTCACACGCCGCCCACGTGCGGTAGGCCAGACCAGCGCTCTATTTCTGATCGGCTACGGTTTCTTTCGCTTCATGGTGGAATACACCCGCGAGCCTGATGGCTATCTGGGTCTGCTCAGTGCGGGTCTGTCGATGGGGCAATGGTTATCCCTGCCGATGATTGTGGCCGGACTAGCCTTGTACGCCTACGCCAGCAAACGGGGCGCCCAACAGGGGTAAACCGTAACTAGCCAGGCTGATCCGAGACAAGAAAAAGCCCGTCCAGAATCTGGACGGGCTTTTTTGTAGGTGCCCCACCATTGCCGTCAAGACCGGCATCCTGGAACCGAGGGTCCAAGATCGGCTGTCATCAAGCCAGCTTCGGGTTCGTCGACGAGGACGATCGCTCCTACTGGCTAATCCAACAACCTGTATGCCAAAAGCATTGGTTCAAGGAATGTATGGTCGTGTCACGAACACGGCAGGGACTTACTGGGATGAAACGGCCCGCAAGGGACAACAAGGGACCGTATTCAAATCTGGTTCAACGCGATGTGCCCGAAGGCTCGATAACATCATCAATCATCGCGTGCATATCTTCAATTTTACGCTTGAAATCGCCAAAAGCAACATTAGCCAGCGGACCATCAGGTGCTTTAGCCGATAAAAATTCGCTGGCGATCTGAATAGCGGCCATAACAGCAATACGCTCGCTACCTGAAACACGCCCCGATGCCTTGATGGCCTGCATGCGCTGATCTACCAGTTTAACCGCATCGAGCAAACGGGCTTTTTCAGAGGGTGGGCAGGCCAAAGAGTAATCGCGGCCCAACAGGGAAATATCGACTCGTTCCATGACTTACTCCTGTACGGCCCCGGGTAAACGCATCAGGATCGAACCAATCTGGTCACGGGCCTGTCCTGCCACATCACGCAGCACTCCCATTCCCGCCCGAGCACTGTCCAGCTCGCGACGCAGGGCGAGCACCTGAGCCTGTTCCTGCTCCAGCAATCTTTTCAATTCTGCCTGTTCGGCTTGCGCCTGTTGCTGCACCACATCCAATTGACGTTGATGCGAGGCAACACCGGTGGACAGGGACTCAAACTCGTCTTGCTGACGCCGATTTTGCTGGCGCAGGGCGTCCAGCTCGGCATCCTGAGTTTTCAGACGAGCCAATAATTGAGCGCGTTCAGCGTGTAGCTGACGAGATTGCTCTACCAGTTGACCAATACGGTCAGCGAGAAAGTCGAGATCTTGCAACATGGGCCTTATCGTAAACCATTGCTAGCGTTACTGGGTAGAGGAATTTCATACTAATGATAACCTTTCACCCATCTTTCCATTACCTTTCAAATTTCTTTCAAAGCATGCCAACCCTCTCCCAACACGGTCCCAAAAAACCCTAATTTTCCGGAATTACCGGGAAAACCCTTAAAAACTAGGGTCAAGTCAGGGTTTTCAGTCTGCAAGTGCTCCATTACCATGCGTCACCCCTGTTCAATGCAGTCGGCACCGGCAGGGTTGTGGAGCAGAACTCCATCATAAAGAAGCTGACACAGGAAAAAGGAAAACTTATGCGCAAGGCAGACAAGGAGAATCCACCTTATGCAAATCAAAAATAAACAGGACTTCTGGTCCGGGGTCATGTTCGTGGTCGTGGGCGCCGCTTTCGCGCTGGGGGCCACCAGCTACTCGATGGGAACAGCCGCCCGTATGGGACCCGGCTACTTCCCCTTCTGGCTTGGTGTGTGCCTGAGTTTGTTAGGGGCGGTTGTCACCTTGAACTCCATGTCTCCCAAAGCGGAAAACACGGAGGTAGAGAAGTTTAACTGGAAAGTGGTCGTCGTTATCATCGGCGCCGTTGTCCTGTGCGGACTGACTCTGAACACCTTGGGGGTCTACGCCTCGATTTTCCTGCTTGTTCTGATCAGCAGCTTTGCCAGCCATGAGTTCAGCTGGCCTGTGGCGCTGGGCGCAGCCGTGTTTCTGGTGCTATTTGTCTGGCTGGCATTCATCAAGGGCCTGGGATTGGTATTTCCCTTGTGGCCGAGTTTTCTGGCCTGATTGGGGGTGAACGGAAATGGAATTATTTGACAACCTGATGCTCGGTTTTTCGGTCGCGGTGACGCCCGAAAACCTGGCCTACGCCTTGCTCGGCTGCGTGCTGGGCACTCTGATTGGTGTCTTGCCTGGCATCGGCCCTGTGCCAACGATTGCCATGCTGCTACCCATCACCTATGTCCTGCCGCCCGTGGCTGGCCTGATCATGTTGGCCGGTATTTATTACGGGGCACAATATGGCGGGTCCACCACGGCCATTCTGGTTGCGCTGCCAGGAGAGACATCCGCCGTGGTCACCGTACTGGATGGCCACCAGATGGCACGTAATGGCCGGGCCGGCGCGGCCTTGGCGATTGCGGCCCTGGGCTCGTTCTTTGCCGGTTGCGTGGCGACGGTGCTGCTGGCCGCTTTTGCTCCTCCCCTGGCCGAAGTGGCTTTCAAGTTCGGACCGGCAGAGTATTTCTCATTAATGGTCCTCGGCCTGGTAGGAGCGGTCGTACTGGCCTCCGGCTCCCTGCCCAAAGCCATCTGCATGATCCTGCTGGGCCTGCTGCTGGGCATGGTTGGTACCGATGTGAACTCCGGTGTAGCTCGTTACGACTTTGGTATTCCTGAGTTGCAAGACGGTATCGACTTTGCCGTGGTGGCCATGGGTGTGTTTGGTTTCTCAGAAATCATGAACAACCTGGAGCTGGGCGACCAACGTGTCGAAATCACGGGCAAGGTAGGCAGCCTGTACCCCAATAAACAAGAGTTCAAAGAGTGCTGGCCTGCCGTGATTCGCGGGACTGCGATGGGCTCGTGTCTGGGCATCTTGCCCGGTGGCGGTGCGGTTCTGTCCTCCTTTGCGTCCTACACGCTGGAGAAGAAAATCTCCAAAAATCCGGAGCGCTTTGGCAAGGGTCACCCTGCCGGTCTGGCCGGTCCCGAGTCGGCCAACAACGCCGCTGCTCAAACCTCCTTCATCCCACTGCTCACACTGGGTATTCCCGGTAACGCCGTGACGGCTCTGATGATTGGCGCAATGACCATTCACAACATTCAGCCTGGTCCACAAGTGATGACCAGCCACCCTGAGCTGTTCTGGGGCCTGATCGCTTCCATGTGGATTGGCAACCTGATGCTGGTCATTCTGAACCTGCCTCTGGTTGGTCTGTGGGTGAAACTGCTCAAAGTGCCCTACCGTCTGTTGTTCCCTGCCATCCTGGTATTTTGTACGGTGGGGGTGTATTCGCTGAACTACAACGTGTTCGATATCCTGGTCACCGCCGCCTTCGGCTTTGTGGGCTATGTCTGGTCCAAGCTGCGCTGCGAGGGAGCCCCGTTGCTGCTGGGTCTGGTGCTGGGACCGATGATGGAGGAGAATTTCCGTCGCGCCCTGCTGCTGTCGCGCGGTGATTACACCACCTTCGTGACGCGTCCCCTGTCCCTGTCCCTGCTGGTTCTGGCGATCTTCCTGGTTATTGTGGTTGCCCTGCCATCCGTGAAGAAAAAACGCGAAGAAACCTTCGTGGAAGAAGACTAAACAACAGGCAATACCCGCTCTGTGTGAACACGTTTCCGTGCTCACACAGGGCAAGAAAAAAACCAAGGCCCGATTCCCTCTCTCCACGGAATCAGGCCTTTTTTCTTGCCCGTCAGCTTTTCTCCAAGGCGCCCAACAAGAGGGAAAAATATCTGGACCAGAGTGAGCCCGCCCTCTCGCCAAGGAGCAAGGCAGGGGAGCTGTCATGCCGCCGTCTGTCTTGCCGCAGCTTGTCATCCGTGCCTGGGGCCGGAGAAGCAGCAAGGCTCGCGCCGAGCGCTCTGCCCGGCACTTGAACAATCCAGCCCCCTTCAATTCGCTGCCAGACGAGCAACACCGCCTGCACGCGTGCACCGCCTAAGCGCCCCCCCTACGCGCACCGCGCAACAACATACCGAGGGCAGACCGGAATCATCCAGAGACGCCAGACAACACCCCTCTCACAACAAGCATAGCGCCACAGAAAGACAAAAAAAGACTGCCTGGCTCCAAACAACGATGGCCTGAGTCCCTCTCGAAACCCAGGCCATTAGATAAACCACCCGCGTAAGGCTTACATGGTGCCTTGACGGCGCTTGTAGAAATTACCGATGTACATGGCCAACAGCACCAGCACGGTGGAGATCAAAATCATGATGATCCCCAACGCCGAGAGCTTGCCCCACAAACCGTCCTCGGCATAGCTCAGCACTTGCACAGCCAGTACTTCCGTGCCCGGGCGGGACAGCACCACCGATACCGTCAACTCACGGATAAACATGGTTGCCATCAAGATCCAGGCAGAGACCACACCGGGAATCAGCAAAGGAATGATGATTCGACGCATGGTGGTCCAGGAGCTGGCTCCGGCCACGGCTGAAGACTCTTCCAGGTGCGCATGCACCTGTACAAAGGCGGCTGATAAAGGCCGGATACCGTAAGGCAGATAAGCGGCGATATATGCCAGCAACAAGGCGGTCAGCGTGGCATACAAGGGCGTCTGCACAAAGAACCACATAAAGCCAATACCGATCACAATTCCCGGAAAAGAAAACGACAGGAAGCTCAGGGTATCCAGCAGTGCTGCGGCTCGGGTTCGCAACTTGACCACCACGTAGGCCACAAAAAGCGACAGCAGCACACCCAGACTGGCGCCGACCACCGCCAGGAACAGACTGTTTTTCATCGCCACCTTGGAGATCGGGTCCTGAATGACATCAATCCAGTTCGCCCAGCTCATCAGGGAGAAGGCTCGCGCACTAGGCACCATGGAGTAAGGAATCATGGAGGTATAGAGCAGAACCGTCACTGGCAAAACCACCATCAGCAGGCTGATAATGCCCACAATGATGAACAGGGGGATTTTGGCGCGACGCAGCTCCAGCTGAGTCGGCTTGAAACCGCGACTGGAAATGGTCACATACTTGCTGCTTTCTGCCGTCATGTAGCGGTACAGCGCAATCAGGGCAATCGAGGCCGACAGCACGCTCATGCCCAAGGCGGCCGCCTTGCCGTAATCCGGCGCGAAGCCCGTCGAGATCATCTCGAACAGATAGGTCGCCAGCACATCTACCCGACCTGGCGTACCCAGCACTCGGGGCACCGCATAAGAAGCCAGAGCGCGCACAATCGCCAAAATGAAGGCAGCCATGATGGCTGGACGCAGAATCGGCAAGGTAATGCGCACCAGAGTACGCCACAGACCGCCCCCGAAGACGCGTGAGGATTCCTCCATGGACACGTCAAAAGAGGCCATGGCAGGGGCAATAATCAGATAGGCCACCGGCATGTTCAACAGGCCTTCGACCAGAATCATTCCCCACAACGAATAGATGTTCAGTGGCGCCTCCTGCAAGCCCAGTGTGTCTTGCAGGAACATATTGATCAAACCGTTGGACGGATTGAGCAACAGTGCCCAGCTTACCGAGAACAAGAGGTGCGGAATCATCATGGGCACGATGGACAGCACGGTGAACACCCCTTTCATGGGCATGTTGGTACGGGTGTTCAGATAAGCCAGAAAAACCGCCAACGCGGTAGAAAACAGCGAGGACCCCAGGACAAAGACCACCGTATTGAAGGTGACTTCCAGCAAGAAGGGATCGGTATAAGCGGCCACATACTTGGCCGTGGTGAAAGAACCAAAGGCGGTCAGCCCCTGAGAGAAACTGCCCAGCAGCAACATCAGAACCGGGCACAGCGTCAAAAAGCCGACAATGAGAATAAGCGACCAACTCAATGGTCTGCGCGTGTTATTCATGATGACCCGCCCTTATGCCGACAACAGCATGCAGTGTTCAGGGCGCAGGTTAAAGCGCACGGTGTCGCCCTCCTTCACCTTGACATCCGGGTCGATGCATACCAGCAACTGTTCCTTGCCCACCCGAACCTCGGCCTCGTAGGACTCGCCTACAAACTCCAGCGCCTGAACCTGGCCATGGAACAAGTTTTGTCCCATCTCGCTGGACTGGCTGCTGACACGAATGAATTCAGGACGAATACACAGGGTGACGTCAGTGCCCACTGGCAAATCACGTTTCTTGCAATGCAGTTGCCCCAGCTCGCATCCCACGATAGTGGCATCAACGCGCTGCTCCAGCACCTTGGCACTGATCTGATTGGCTCGACCAATAAAGTCCGCCACAAACCGGTGGTCGGCATCGAAGTAGATTTTTTCTGGCGTACCGATTTCCAGAATCTTGCCGCCACGCATCACCGCAATGGAGTTGGACAAGGCCAGGGCCTCTACACGGTCGTGCGTCACATACACAGCCGTAATGTCCAGACGGCTCAGGAACTCGCGCAGTTCCTTGCGCGTTTCTTCGCGCAGCTTGGCATCCAGGTTACTGAGCGGCTCGTCAAATAGAATGACTTTAGGCTCGGCCACCAGGGCTCGCGCCAGGGCCACGCGCTGTTGCTGCCCGCCCGACAGCCGCGTGGCGGAACGCTGGTCCACCCCTTCCAGCTGCACAAACTTCAGGATATTCGCCACTTTTTCCCGAATCACCTCTTTGCGTTCGCCACGCACTTGCAGCGGATAAGCAATATTGTCGAACACCGTCATGTGGGGCCAGATGGCATAAGTCTGGAACACCATGCCCAGACCGCGCTTTTCCACCGGTACAGCAATATTTTTGGCGCTGGACCAGACGATCTCGTCGCCAATGCGGATTTCACCCTCGTCGGGTGTTTCCAGGCCGACAATGCACCGTAGCAGCGTGGTTTTACCGCAGCCGCTCGGTCCTAACAGTGTGAAAAACTCATTAGCGGGAATCGTCAGGTTGATATTGTCCAAAGCTTTGAAGGTTTTGCCCTCTGAGACATAGGTCTTGCTCAGGCCGGTAATTTCAATTTGCATAATGAGTCAATGTTTTCTATAAAAATGAGGCGAGGCGCCGAGGCGCCCCGTTTTTTCTGATGAATCAGTCGTTCTCGTGCTGTCGATTAGCGAACGGCAAAGATGCGGCTGAATTCGCGGCCCCAACGGACCAGTTCTTCGTCACTCAGATCGCGAATCGGCTCGACCTTGGCTTTATCAATACCAGCTACCGGCGGATGCACCCCAGGAGCCAGCACGTACTCACCGACCTTGTTGGCCAAAATACCCATGGCTTCATTGCCCAGCCAGAAATCCAGGAAAACGCGGGCGGCATCAGGATGCGGTGCGTTCTTGGTCAAGGCGATAGCACGGGGCGAACCCAACAGAGGTTGACCCGACATGGGGCCCCAGGCCAAGGGCGCTGGTGATTTGGTCACGATGTACTTGGGCATGGAAATGGCGACCAACTTCTCACCACTTTCAATCGGCGCAGGCGTAGGCCCAAATGAGGCCACGAACATGGGCTTGTTGGCCGCCAGGCCTTTGAGAAAGTCCAGCCATTGCTCTTCGCTGCTAAACACCTTTTCTTTCAAGCCAATCAGCCAGCCAATCGTGGAGGGGTGATTGGAGGGGTTAGCCATCACAATCTTGTCTTTCCATTTGGGATCGGCCAGATCTTCGTAGCGCTGCGGAGCGTCCTCGGCTTTGAGGTGGTCCGTATTATAGATATAAGACACATATTCGATGCCAAACTGGATAATCGAATCGTCTTGGATTGCCCATTCGGGATAGCCTTGTACGGCTTCGGACTGATGCGGGATCAGCACGCCCTGCTCTTTGAGCAGTTGCAGCATGGGCAGGGGAGCCTGGACCACGTCGGCCATCAGCTTGCCAGCGTTGAACTCGGTCAGAATCGTGGGAATGAATTTGGAACTGGCAATACGGGTGTACTTGCCTTCAATGCCCTGCGACTGCTGCAGCGCCTTCATGATGGGCTCTACCGCCGTGATATTAGCGTAAAAAACAGCTTCGCCCTGGGCCTTCGCTTTTTCCAGGACGGCGGCGTCTGCCGCCCACGCCGCCCATGGCAAAGAGGTACCCATAGACGCCAGTCCAGTAGCACCAGCCAGCTTCAAGAAACGACGACGATCGAAAGTGGTCATAAGGTTCACATTCCGGTTAATTAGCTAGGAAATAATGTGGGCCCATCATAATTCAGAAAGGCTAATCCCATTTATTACAGATCTATGACTGGTTTAGAACATGAGGGGGCTGACGGCGTCAAGCGCCAAACGCGTTGCCGGGTATTTGCCGGTACAACGATCTGGTCCGAAAAGCTGCGTTAAGCTCTCCGTCTGACAGAATGATTCTTAAGGAGATCGACACGGTGAGTTACGCCATTGAAGCTAAACACTATGACAGCGTCACCCCGCAAAAAGTGGCTTTCATCGGTCTGGGTGTCATGGGTTACCCGATGGCGGGACATCTGGCCCAAGCGGGACATCAGGTGACGGTGTACAACCGCAATCAGGCCAGGGCGCAACAGTGGAGCACGCAGTTCCAGCAAGAATGGGCCTGCACCCCTGCACAGGCAGCAGCTCAAGCGCAGGTGGTGATGGCCTGCGTGGGCAACGACGATGACTTGCGCGCTGTCTTTCTGGGCCCCGATGGTGCGCTGGCCGGCATGAAAGCAGGCAGTCTGTTCATAGACCACACGACGGCCTCCGCCCAGGTGGCCCGGGAACTCAGCGCGATAGCCGCCGACCAGCATGTCTCGTTTATCGATGCCCCTATTTCGGGCGGGCAGGCGGGCGCTCAAAAAGGCATGCTCAGTATCATGTGTGGTGGGCAGGAAAAGGATATGGAGCGAGCCCGCCCCTTGATGATGAGCTACGCCCAGGCCTGCACCCTGATGGGGCCTACAGGTTCGGGACAGTTGTGCAAGATGGTGAACCAGATTGCGGTGGTCGGCCTGCTGCAAGGACTGGCCGAAGCCATGGCGTTTGGTGAACAGGCCGGGCTGGATATGGAACGGGCGCTGTCCGTCCTGAGCAAGGGCGCCGCCCGGAGCTGGCAAATGGACACCAAGGGACCAACCATGCTGGCCCGAGACTTTCAACCCGGCTTTACCGTGAACTGGATGTTGAAGGACCTGGACCTGGTTGCGCAGGAGGCGCTGCGCAATGGGGCCCAGTTGCCTGCTACCCGATTGATTCAGGAGCAGTTTGCCAAGATTGCAGCACAAGGCCATCAGAATCTGGACATTTCGGCCCTGTTCACTTTGCTGGCCCACTCTCGTGATGCGGGGTAATCCTGCGCTTTAGGGAAATCAGGTGCTTGATCCTGACGCAGGGGAGTTCGGTGGCAGCAAAGGCAGACGAAGTGTTGCCTTCAACCCATAGCCGCCCATATCGTTGGGCTCGCCATCGGTCAGCACGATCGTACCGCCATTGCGCTCGGCATAGGCAAGCGCAATGGCCAGCCCCAGGCCGGAACCTGAGCCGCGCCCACCCTTGCGTGCCGGGCCGCCCCGATCAAAGCGAACAAACACGCTTTCACGCAGGCTGGCGGCCAAGCCCATGCCATTGTCAGTCACACTGATCCACGCCAGTTTGTCGTCATGTCCGGCTGATACGGTAATGGCGCTGCCACTGCCGGCATGATTGATGGCGTTATGAATCAGATTGGAGACGGATTCATGAATCTCAGCATCGCTGGCATAGACCCACAACGGCGCCTGTTCGCCTTCCTCACCCGGCCCGATCCACCCCAGATCCTGACGGTGCTCGCGCGCCAGAGGCAGATATTGCAGCACCACTTCACGCCCCAGGCTGGCCAGATCAACCGGCCCCTGGCTCATGCTGGTCGTGTGGCTGGCATGAGCCAGAGCCAATAATTGCTCGGTAAGACGAGTGGCCTGCCCCAGCTGTTTGATAATCGCCCCCAAGGACTCACGCACTCGTTCGATGTCCGGTTCACGGCGGGCATACTGCGCCTGGGTATGAATAATCGCCAGGGGAGTGCGTAACTGGTGTGAGGCGTCCGCCAGAAACTGGGCCTGCCTATCCAACACGGAACGGTACAACTCGATATGGTGATTGACCGAGCGGACCAAAGGAACAACCTCTCGCGGCACGTCTCGCTCATCCAAAGGCTGCAAATCGTCCACACTGCGATTGCGCACCTCCTGACGCAGAGCCTGTAAGGGGCGCAGGGCCCAGGCTACCGCGAACCACACCAGCAACACGGCAAACAGCAACATGCGCAGATTGCGGAAAATGCCCTCTCGCCAGGCCTCCTGCTGGGTACGCAAACGCAAATCCATGCTCTCGCCCACCATCACCAGCACTTGCCTGTGTTGGCCCTTATAGTGCAAGTCGCGCCACAAGGCCACCATACGCACGGTGTCATTACGAAAGTAGGAATCGTAGAAAACAGGCACACCTTCGTGATCGGCCAGATACGATGGCCGGGGCAAGCCCTCCATCCCCAGCAAGGTACGCCCTTTTAACTGCGTGGCATCCGCGCCACCCAGATTACGCACCAGGGGAATCACTTCCTCTACCCGAAAGTATTTGCGATTGCCCGGCCGGGACTCCAGCATGACCTGGGCATAAAAAGGCGGGTCAATGCGCAAACTGCCATCTGCATTAAATTCCACGCTGGTCTCAAGGACCTTGGCCGGCTCCAGCAAGGCGCTGTCGTAGACATTTTCCGTGACGGCGTTCATGGCCCGATAATCTTCCCAGCTGTCGTACAACAACAGGGCCACCACCCCTGGTATCAGCAATACCAGCAGCCAAAAGCGCAAACTGCCTTGCCAGACAGTGGCGGGGGGCGAGGAAGGGGCCGTCATGAAACGCCGGATTCCGCCTCGAGTACTTCCAGCATATAGCCCAGGCCGCGCACGGTGACAATATGCACATCGCTATTGGCCAGCTTCTTGCGCAAGCGGTGCAGCACAACTTCGATGGCGTCCGGACTGGCGTCGCTGTCATGCTCGAACACCCGGGCGAACAGCTGAGATTTCTCAACCGGCATGCCCGAGCGGCTGATCAGCACCAGCAAGGCCGCGTGTTCACGCGGCGTCAAATGCACAATGGCGTTGTCCAGCAGGAAGGCCCGACTTTCCGGGTTGTATTCCAGCGAACCGCAACTGAGCACCGGAGCCACGCGCCCCCGGCTGCGTCGCACCAAAGCGGCCAGCCGGGCTTCAAGCTCTTCCAGGGCAAAGGGCTTGGTAAGAAAATCGTCTGCGCCCAGATTCAGGCCGCGGACACGGTCCTGCAAGGCGCCCTGAGCGGTCAGGATCAACACAGGCGTGTGATCGCCGCGCTCGCGCATCTCGCGCAATAGCACCAAGCCATGTTTATCAGGCAGGCGCAAGTCCATGACCACGGCATCGTAGTCATGGGCGGCCAACAGTACTTCTGCCGAGCGGGCATCGTGAGCGGGATCGGGCAAAAAACCACTTTGCGCCAAGGCCCGCTCCAGCCATGCGGCCATTTCCCGCTCATCTTCAACCAATAATATGCGCATGATCCCTGCTATCTACGGTATCGGCATCCACTGCGCTTTGTGGGCGCTGACGTAAATAACGATTCTCCTGACGCCGACGGAACAAAATATCCGACAGCTCGTTCAGCGCTTGCTGATAGACTTCCCGCTTGAACTCAATGACTGAATCAAGTGGCACCCAATACTGACTCCAACGCCATGCATCAAACTCCGGCGTCGAGGAGGAACGCAGGCAGACATCACTGTCTCGCCCGACCAGCCGCAACAAGAACCAGATTTGTTTCTGGCCCTTGTAGTGGCCACGCGCCTCCCGACGTACAAAATGATTGGGCACGTTGTAGCGAAGCCAATCTCGCGTCCGGCCTAATATACGGATATGCTCAGGCAGCAAGCCCACTTCTTCGTGCAGTTCGCGGTACATCGCCTGTACGGGTGTTTCACCGTATTTGATACCGCCTTGCGGGAACTGCCAGGCATGTTCCCGAATACGCTTGCCCCAAAAAACCTCGTTCTTGCGATTAACGAGGATAATTCCGACATTAGGACGGTAGCCTTCACGATCTAACATAGGCCACCTCTAACGAATTCAATACAATTAGATCTGATTATACGTACCTGACGAGTTCCCTACCATGCATGCTAGCCAGTATCACATTAATACCCTGAAAGAAGCGCCTACCGAGGCCGAAGTTGCCAGCCACCAGCTCATGACGCGCGCCGGCATGATCCGCAAAGCGGCCGGCGGCATCTACACCTATATGCCCATGGGCCTGCGCGTCTTGCGCAAGATTGAAAACATCATCCGTCAGGAAATGGACCGCTCCGGCGCCATTGAGCTGCTGATGCCTGTGGTCCAGCCTGCCGAGCTCTGGGTAGAGTCGGGCCGATGGGAGAAATATGGTGACGAACTGCTGCGCATCAAGGATCGTCATCAGCGCGATTTCGTGCTGCAGCCCACCTCCGAAGAAGTCATCACCGACATTGCGCGCAACGAGATTCACAGCTGGCGCCAGTTGCCCGTCAATTTCTACCACATTCAAACCAAGTTCCGTGACGAGCGTCGTCCCCGCTTTGGCTTGATGCGCGGCCGCGAATTCACCATGAAGGACGCCTACTCCTTTGACCGTAACGCCGAGGACGCGCAGGCCAGCTACGACAATATGTACGCAACCTACATGCGCATTTTCGGTCGTCTGGGCCTGAATTTCCGTGCTGTGGCCGCTGACACGGGCTCCATTGGCGGCTCGCGCAGCCATGAATTCCAGGTTATTGCTGACACGGGCGAGGACTTGCTGGTCTACAACCCCGACACGGACTACGCTGCCAATATCGAACTGGCCCCTGCTCCTTGCCTGCTGGCCGAACGCGCCGCACCTGGACAGGCGCTGGTCAAGACAGCCACCCCCGACGCACCCAAATGCGAGCTGGTTGCCCAGCAACTGGGGCTGGATCTGACCGCCACCGTCAAGTCCGTGGTGCTGGCCACAGAGGTCGAAGAAGACGGACAGACCAAAACAACAGTCCACCTGCTGCTGGTTCGCGGCGACCATGAAGTCAACGATATCAAGGTCTCCAAGCTGGCTGGCTTTGAAAAAGGCCACCGTCTGGCAACGGAAGAGGAAATTGTGTCCACTTTTGGCTGCAAGCCTGGCTATCTGGGCCCCATCGGCACGCGCCAGCCTGTGCAAGTGATCGCCGACCTGACCGTCGCCAACATGAGCGACTTTGTGTGTGGCGCTAACGAAGAAGGCTTTCACTACACGGGTGTGAACTGGGGACGCGATCTGCCCGAACCCATCACGGCGGACCTGCGCAACGTGGTGCATGGCGACCCTGCCCCCGAAGGCGGCAAGCTGGCCATCCAGCGCGGTATTGAAGTGGGCCACGTTTTCTTCCTGGGTGATGTGTACTCCAAGAAGCTGAACGCCACCTTTTTGGAAACGGATGGTAAACCGGCTGTCATGCAAATGGGCTGTTATGGCATTGGCGTCAGCCGCATTGCCGCCGCTGCCATCGAGCAAAACCATGATGAACGCGGCATGATCTGGCCTCGCGCCCTGGCCCCCTTTGAAGTGGTGATCTGCCCGATTGGCTTTACCAAGAGCGATGCCGTGCGCCAGACCGCTACCGACCTGTACAAGCAGCTCAGGGAACAGGGCGTGGATGTCATTCTGGACGACCGCGATGCCCGCCCCGGCATCATGTTTGCCGACTGGGAGCTGATTGGCGTGCCCTTGCGCATTACCATCGGCGAGCGGGGCCTGAAAGAAGGCGTGGTTGAAATGCAGGCACGCCGTGACGCCAGCAGCACCCACGTCCCGGTCGAGCAGATTGCTCAGGTCAGCGTGGAGCGTCTGGCAACACTGTAAGGACTTCCAGCAGGGCAGGCACGCAGCCTGCCCTGCCCGTCAACATAAATTCTTTTACGAACGACATGCTTAATGACAAGTGGGACACCCAGGCTCGGCTTGATATTCGCGTATATTACGAGGACACCGATGCCGGCGGGATTGTGTATTACGCCAATTACCTGAAGTTCTTCGAGCGTGCGCGCACGGAGTGGCTCAGAAACCTGGGAGTAAACCAATCGGATGTGGCCGAGCAGAATCAACGCCTGTTCGTAGTCAAGAAGGTTGAAATACAATATCTCAAACCTGCCCGGCTCGATGATTTGATCTCGGTGCGCAGCCGCATTACCCAGCTGGGTTCGGCTACCATCCATTTCGAACAAGGTGCCCTGCGAGGTGGGGAACTGTTATGCCAAAGCACCATCCAAATTGTTTGCGTTGACGCCAACACGCTTCGTCCAAGCAAGCTGGACTCTGATTTACGTACCCTCTTGGAAAAGGTTCAGGACTGACCATGCAAGCTACTAGCGACCTGTCGCTGATTTCGCTACTTCTCGATGCCAGTATTCCCGTTCAGCTTGTCATGCTGATCCTGCTGGGAATTTCGATTCTCTCGTGGGCCTATATTTTCAGCAAAAGGGCTGCACTTAAACGCACGCTGGAACAGACCCGCCGTTTCGAGGACGACTTCTGGGCCGGTGGCGATCTGGCCGTGCTTCAGCAATCCATTTCCTCGCGACGTGCCGAACATGGCGCCCTGGCTCGTATTTTTGAAGCCGGCATGACCGAATTCATCAAGGCGCGTCGCAGCCACAGCTCAGGCCCGGCGCTGCTGGACGGACCACGTCGTGCCATGCGCGCCAGCTACCAGCGCGAAATGGATACGCTGGAGACACACCTTAACTTTCTGGCCTCTGCCGGCTCGGTCAGCCCCTACATTGGCTTGCTGGGCACCGTCTGGGGGATCATGCACGCTTTTATCGGCCTGTCGGGCATGCAGCAGGCCACGCTGGCCTCGGTGGCACCCGGTATTGCCGAAGCGCTGATCGCCACAGCGATTGGCCTGTTTGCTGCCATCCCTGCCGTGGTGGCCTACAACCGCTTTACCAATGAGCTCGATCGTATCTCGATCCGCTTTGACAGCTTTATCGACGAATTCCTGAACATCTTGCAGCGGCAGGTGAACTGATGCCATCGATGCGTGGAAGCACCGGCCGTCATGGCCGGCGCATGAAAAACGAAATCAACGTCGTCCCTTATATCGACGTGATGCTGGTGCTGCTGGTGATCTTCATGGTTACCGCTCCCATGATTACCCCCGGCCTGGTAGAGCTACCCTCGGTTGGCCAAGCCTCCGAAGTGCCTGCCAAACCCGTGGAGATTCAGGTTGATAAGGACGGCAAGCTGGCCATACGCTTGCGCGATGCGGGCTCCGAGTTCATGAACATCGAAAAGTCCACATTGCTCAGTGAAGTGCGCTCGCGCATGCAAGCCGACAGCCCGGTTGTCATTGCCGCCGACGGCAAGGTTCCCTACGAGACCGTCATGGGCTTGATGGATGAACTGCGCTCCAATGGCATCAACCGCCTGGGTCTGATCGTCGATCGCAACAGCGATCCTGACGCTCGCAAATAATCTCTGGCCGGATAGCGTGTTCGCCATCCGGCGCGAAAAACCTGAACTGAATGAAGCACAGAACACGCAATACCCGCAATCAGGCGCTGCGCTCGCCTGAGCAAAAGGAAGATCGGCGCGGCCTGCTCATCGCCCTGGGTCTGCACGGGCTGTTGCTGCTCGCCATTTTTGCCGGCGCCTTTTTTTCTGCGCCCAAAACACCCAATGCGGTCCAGGTCGAATTGTGGATGGACGGTGTTGCGCCTGATGCAGCCGTCAATGCCGACCCGCAAGCTCCTGAGGCCGAAGCCGAGCCGCAGCCCGAACCCGAGCCTGAGCCAGCGCCTGAACCCAAGCCCGAGCCAATACCCGAGCCGCCTCCGGCGCCCAAACTACCTCCCGAGCCTGCCAAGGTCACTCCTCCAGCCGAACCCGAAGTAGATCCTGAGATCGCTTTGGAACAGGCTCGCAAGGAGCGCGAGAAAAAAGAGCGTGAGGAAAAACTGGAGCAGGAGCGACAGGAAAAGCAACGCCAGGAAAAGCTGGCAGCGGAACGTCGTGAGCGCGAGCAGAAGGAAAAGCAGGAGCAGGAACGCAAGGAAAAAGCGGAAGCTGAGGCCAAAGCCAAGGCTGAGGCCGAGCGCAAGGCCAAAGCAGAAGCCGAGACTAAAGCCAAGGCCGAAGCCGAGCGTAAAGCCAAAGCAGAAGCCGAGGCCAAGGCCAAGGCAGACGCTGAAGCCAAAGCCAAAGCCGAGGCTGAACGCAAGGCCCGTGCGCAGGCTGCTGCCAAAGCCAAGGCAGATGCTGAACGCAAGGCCAAGGAAGAAGCCTTCCGTCGCGCCATGCGCGAAGGCGCTCCTGGCCGCCCCGGTGGTACCGCAGACCGCAATCAGGCCGGTGGCGGCGGTGGTGATGGTGGCTACGCTGCCAAGGTGCGCGCCTGCGTGCAGCCCGGCGTGGTCTACAGCACCCCGCCCCGCTCTGAAGTACGCGGCAACCCCGCACTGCTGTATCGCGTGGACCTGAACGCCGATGGCACGCCCAATCGCGTTCAAATCAAACGATCGTCCGGCATCGCGCAGTTCGATGATGCCGTATCCAAGGGTCTTGCCCGTTGCAGCCCTTTCCCCAAACCGCCTAGCGGGCAGTATCCATCGTATATTGATGGCGAATACCGCATGTTCGATTAATCAGGAGATTGCATAATGACCGCCGCTACCCCTGCCCTGGCGACCTTAGGTCGTCATTGGCGCGCCACGGCCACCGGAGCGTTTGCCCTGGCTGCTGGCATGTTCGCCAGCCAACCGGCCCAGGCCCAACTGCGGGTTGATATATCGGGTGTGGGTGCTACCCAGTACCCCATCGCGATCGCCGATTTTGCTGACAACCCTGCCAGCCAATCCGTGGCCGAAGTGATCCGCGCCGACCTGACTCGTTCGGGTCAATTCCAATTGATCAATGCCACCGGTGCTGCCTTGAATGCGGAAAGCACCATTGCTTACGACGAGTGGCGCAATCGTGGTGCCGACTATCTGGCCTATGGCTCGGTCACTCAAGCCGGCGGCCAATATTCCGTCAGCTATCGCCTGGTGGATTCGGTCCGCCAGACCCAGCTCGATGGTGTGGCGTTTGCGGGCAGCGAGAAAGAACTGCGCCGCATTTCCCATCAAATTGCAGACCGGATCTATGAAAAAATTACGGGCGTACGGGGCGTTTTTTCGACCCGCCTCGCCTATGTGTTGCAAACAGGCAACAATTACGAGTTACAAATTGCTGACGCTGACGGCCAAAATCC
Source organism: Alcaligenes sp. CHO6 (assembly GCF_037120595.1). Taxonomy (NCBI): domain Bacteria; kingdom Pseudomonadati; phylum Pseudomonadota; class Betaproteobacteria; order Burkholderiales; family Alcaligenaceae; genus Alcaligenes; species Alcaligenes sp. CHO6. Next base: position 69,537 of record NZ_JBANCI010000006.1, on the reverse strand, counting down.
GCAGGTAATGTTGCGTTCTCGACACTCAATCATCTCTCCCGCCTGGTCTCCAGACGGGAAAAAACTGGCTTATGTGAGCTTCGAAAACGACAAACCTGTTGTATATGTGCAAACCTTGGCCACCGGTCATCGTGAGCCACTGGCTAATTTCAAGGGGAATAACAGTAGCCCTGCCTGGTCGCCAAACGGCAATCAGCTTGCTGTTGTGCTCTCCAGAGACGGTATTTCGCAGATTTACACGATAAATGCAGACGGTTCGGGCCTGCGTCGCGTGATGCGTTCACCTCTGATCGATACTGAACCGAGTTTTATGCCCGATGGCAACTCCCTTGTATTTGTGAGCGATCGTGGTGGCGCTCCGAACATTTACAAAGTGAGTCTGGGTGGTGACGATGCGCAACGCATAACCTTCAACGGGAGTTACAATATTTCACCGGAGGTCTCTGCAGACGGTACTAGGCTTGTATACGTCACACGCAGAAACGGTGCTTTCCGAATTGCCATTCAAGATATGGCATCAGGAGCAGAGCAACTGCTGACGACAGGTCCCGACGATCAGTCTCCGAGTTTCGCCCCTAATGGGATGCAGATCTTATATAGTTCTGTTCAGGGGGGCCGCAGTGTCCTAGCTGTGACATCCGTGGACGGTCGCGTTCGTCAGACCCTCTCGTCTTTGAATGGCAAAGTACGCGAACCCACCTGGGGACCATTTACCAACTGACATCCTGTGTGACTCTTTTTCAAAAGGAATTCAAATGAGCTCGCGCATTCTTAAAAGTCTTTCCCTCGCCGTTATGGCTGCTGCCCTTGCTGCTTGCAGCTCGGTTCCTCTGGATCAATCTGGCTCCGGTTCAACCGGCGGTACTGGATCGGACTCTGCCAGCGCAGGCCAGATCATGGACCCATTCAACCCTCAAAGCCCACTGGCACAACAGCGCTCGGTGTACTTTGATTACGACAGCTACGTCGTTAACGAGCAATACCGTAGCCTGGTGGAAATGCACGCTTCGTACCTGAGCAGCCATCCTCAGCAAACCGTGCGCATCGAAGGTAATACCGACGCGCGTGGCGGTGCCGAGTACAACTTGGCTCTGGGACAGCGTCGTTCCGACGCCGTTGCACGCATGCTGGGTCTGCTGGGCGTGAGCAACAGCCAGATCGAAGCAGTGAGCTTTGGTAAAGAGCGTCCAAAAGCCTTGGGTAACACCGAAGCTGATTACGCTGAAAACCGTCGCGCAGACATCGTTTACCAACGATAATTTCTGCATCGACCAAGTGGTTCCGACGCCGTGGCGGTAGTTAACGCCGCGGCGTTTTTTATCGGCAGCATGCCCGAGCCACTGAAAATTCGTTATGCTGGACACCGGGCTCGCCAGGCCGGCGCAAAGCCCCAGGATGACAGCCCCCACAGTGGGGAGCCCTGCAGGCAGGGAGCCTGCGCACTGCGGATGCACATTTTTTAACGGACTTCACTATGCACGCTTATAAAAAGCCCTTTCGTCTCGCTACCGTCGCTCTGCTGGCGACGGCCGCCCTGTTTGCCAGCCTGCCGGCCAAGGCCTTTGCCGATGACGAGGCCCGACGCGCCATTTTGGAGCTGCGGCAGCAAATTCGTCAGATGAACGAGCAAAACACCCAGGCTCGTCTGCAATTGGCCGATCAAATTGACATGCTGCGCTCCGAGGTAGTGACTCTGCGCGGTCAGGTCGAGAAACTGAGCTGGCAAGCCAGTACCCAGGGCCAGAACACTACTGCCGCTCCGGGCCCCCAAAACCCGCAAGCCGCTGACCCACAAGAACAAGCCGTATTCGATAGCGCCATGGATGCCTACCGGGCAGGTCAATACAAACCTGCCGCGGATGCCTTTGCCAGCTTTCTCGCCGCCTACCCCACCAGCGTTCTGGCAGACGAGGTTCGCTTTTACGAAGGCAGCAGCCTGTACGCCATCAAGAGCTTTAAAACCTCCATCCAGAAGCTGCAGGCTTTTGTGAAGGCTTCGCCCCAAAGCCCCCGCGCTGCCGATGCTCTGATGGTCACGGCCTCCAGTCAGATTGAGCTGAACGACCTGAGCGGCGCCAAGACCACGTTACAGCGCATTGTGAAAGACTATCCACAATCGGAAGCAGCCGAGACGGCCCGCAGCCGCCTGAAGCTGCTGGAATAGTCCTCCCAGCGGGTAAAGCCATACGGACCGGGTTCAGACCCGGTCTGTTTTTTTCAGGCATTAGCCCTGCCTGCTAACGATTGCTTGCCATGACAGACCCTTTTGCCGATTTCTCCACGCTTGAACTGACCGTCCAAGGCTATCGCCACACTTTCGTCGATCAGGGCCAGGGTGCGCCCGTTTTGCTCATTCACGGTTCCCTGTGCGATTGGCGTTACTGGCGCTGGCAGATTCCCGCTTTTGCCGCTCAGCACCGGGTTCTGGCTCCCAGTCTGCGCTCTTATTGGCCGGGTGTGCCCAGCCCCGGCAACTTCAGCACGGCGCGACACGCCCAGGACCTGCAGGCCCTGCTGGATCAGCATATTCCTGATGAGAAAGTGCATATCGTGGGGCACTCACGCGGGGGGCATGTAGCCCTGCTGCTGGCTCAAAGGATGCCCGAGCAAGTGGCCAGCCTGACCTTGGCCGACCCCGGCTTTCCGACTCCTGGTGCGTATTCGTACGCTCCCTTGTTCCAGCAGGTGGCCAAACGCCTGGAACAGGGCGACCGTGATGGCGCCATGGCTCTGTTTGTGGATACGGTTAATGGCTCAGGGACCTGGAAGCAAATGACGCGCTGGTTCCGCGAGATGATTCAGGACAACGCCCACACCATGCTGGATCAGCAGCAAGAGCCCCATCAAGGTCCGGATCTGGAATGGCTCAAGCAGCTGGATGCGCCCCTGAGCTTCATCACGGGCGAAAATAGCCCCACGCGCTACCACCATTGCATGGACATCATTCGTCAGCACCGACGCGAAGACCAGATGCACCGCATCCCGCTGGCCGCACACGGCATGAATCTGGCTAATCCCAAAGCCTTCAACCAAGCGGTGCTGGATGCGCTGCAGGCCTGAAGCCCAATGGAAAACTGGCCGCATGCCGCGACCAGCTCCCGGTTTCCAGCCAAACGTTCAATGCGCTCAATACTCCTGTGTCTTGGCAGGACGCAACTCGCACTCGGCCTGAACCTGAGTATCGTCCGACAAATGCAGACTCAAGATGATGCGCTCGCCCAAGGCCAAATCCTCTTTGGCCTGACCCAGCATCACATGGAAAGCCCCCGGCTTCAGGCTCACTGTGCCGCCCGCCGGGATCTGCACCTCGGAGACATGAGACATGCGCGCCATGCCCTGGTTCTCGCTAGTTTGATGCAGCATCACATGCCCAAAGGACAATGAGCTGGCTCCTGTCACGGCGACGGACTGCTCACCCTTGTTCTCCAACTCCAGATAGGCGGCCGAAGGGGTGGGCTTGGGCAGCAGGCGCACCCAACATTGGCTGGCATGTACCTGAGTGCTTAAAGCGCGTACCGGTTCAGGCTTGCCATGACCGTGCCCGTCGTGCCCTTGCGCCATCACCGTGCCGGTCGATGCCAGCAAACCCAAGGCCAGAACAACAATGCTGCGTTTCATGATGCTCCTCGATTCTTTGTGATTGTTTAGAATTGGTCCTGCTCTATTGGCACAGGTGTCGAACTACCCCCATACGCAGGACGATCTGATACAGTACCAGCCAGTATGCCTTTCTTACAACGGCCCTCTTTTCAGTGACGACGTCATGACCCGCACACATTCTGCACCCGAGCCTAAAATCGATATTGTCCAGTTTCGTGATCTTCTAGAGCGTCTCCATCCTTTTGCCGCCGTTCTGGGAATTGATGTGGTGCATATTGGTCATGACAATGCCTGTTTGCGTTTGCCTGAGCGCAACGCCCACCAACGCATGGGAGGCATGGTGGCAGGCCCCATGCTGATGGGGCTGGCGGACCTGGCTTTGTATGCCGCTGTGGTGGGCGCGACCGGCAATCCAGATGCCGTTACCTCCAGCCTGACCATCAACTTCCTGCGCAAGGCCCCACCGGGCGACATTCTGGCTCATGCCCGAATTCATAAGACAGGCCGCACCTGTGCGGGCGATGTGCTGCTGGAGCCGGCCAACGGTGGCCCGGCAGTAGCCCAAGTGATCAGCACCTGGTCTTTGCCGCGCATCCAATAAACCATGCTTGCACAAACCCACACCCCCGGCCCGAGCCAGCTCTGGCTGGCGGAGTTGCAATCGTCCCTGCGTCTGGGCGGGCCATTGATTCTGACCAATCTGGCTCAGGTCAGTCTGTTGGCCACCAACCTGATCTACATGGGCCGACTGGGCCCCGATGAGCTGGCTGCCGGCTCCTTGTCGGCCAGTCTGTATCAAGCCTTCATGATTTTCAGCATGGGACTGGTATCCGCCGTGGTTCCCATGCTGGCAACCACGCTGGGGCGGCGGCTGCGTGATGTCCGAGAGTCGCAACAGATCATTCGTCACGGCTTTTTGACGGCCCTGCTCATCACCCTGCCCGCCTGGATGGTGCTGTGGAACGCCGAGCACATCCTGGTGATGATGGGCCAGGACCCTGTCGTGGCGGCACGCGCCGTATCCTATATGCACACCTTGCAATGGGCCCTGCTGCCTTATCTGGGATACATCGTGCTGCGCTCTTTTTTGGCGGCCATGGAAAAACCAGGATGGACCCTGGCGGTAGCGATTATCGCGATTGGCATCAATGCCCTGCTGGGCTGGCTGCTGGTATTTGGCAATCTGGGCCTGCCGGCCATGGGGCTGGCCGGGGCCGGACTGGCCACGACCGCATCGAGCATCTTCATGTTCGCGGCATTGAGCTGGATCGTGTTGCGTGACCCGCGCTTTCGACGCTACTACCTATTCAATGAGGCCTGGCAATGGAGCGCGAAACGGCTGTGGAAAATGTGGTCACTGGGCATCCCTATCGCCATTACCTTCACGCTGGAAACCCTGGTCTTTTACGCGGCCGTCATGATGATGGGGGTGCTGGGTCAATCCGATCTGGCCGCCCATGCGATTGCCATGCAGATCTGCTCCGTGTCCTACATGATTCCTTTGGGCTTTAGCCAGGTGGCCACCATACGTGTAGGACTGGCCGCCGGCCGGGTCGACCCCTTGGGCGCCCGTCGTGCTGGCTGGATTTCCTACATCCTGGGGGTGGGTTTTATGGGTCTGGCGGCCTTGGTGTTCTGGTTCGCCCCCCTGACCCTGATTGGCCTGTTCCTGGATCTGGATGTGGCCGAGAACCAGGCTGTTATTCAGCTAGCTATCACTTTTCTGGCACTGGCAGCGCTGTTCCAGATCAGTGATGGAGCCCAAGCCGTTGCGGCGGGGATGCTACGCGGTCTGCATGATACGCGCATACCCATGGTGCTGGCCTTGCTGGGCTATTGGGTTCTGGGTGTTCCTACAGGCTCTTTGCTGGCCTTTCAATTCAATATGGGCGGCGTGGGCATCTGGATCGGACTGGTCACCGGCCTGTCTGTTGTGGCAATACTGATGACACTGCGCTGGATGCGGGCTTCACGACGTCTGGGACGCAAGCGCCCTGCACAATCAGCCTAGCCTTGAGATCGTCACACCCTATCTAGCTCATTGGAAACAAGGCCCATAGCCACGCCACAACCCCAGCATGCCTGGCCACAACGTGAGCAAATGCCGACACGGCCGCCCCTAGCGGTATCCATAAACAAAGCCCCTTGGCGGAAAATCCGCCAAGGGGCTGTCGTGACGTTACAGTCGGCGATGCGAATTACTGCTTGGGCAGTTTGCTGGCCACGCCTTCCACGTAGTAATCCATGCGGTTCAACGCATCGTCATCCAGGAAACCGGATTCCAGACGCACTTTGCCGTCGTTGTCCTTGATAGGAGCAGCAAAAGGCTGCAGCGTGCCTGCCTCGATCTCGGCCTGCTTGGCCAGAACGAACTCTTTCACGTCAGCGGGCACTTCGGGACCAAAGCCTTCCAAAGCGGCCATGCCGGACTTCAGGCCACCCCAGGTGCTGTCATTCTGCCATTTACCATCCAGCACTTCCCTGGCTTTGCGCGTAAAGTAGTCGCCCCAGTGGTGAGTGACCGCAGCCAGTTGGGCTTTAGGACCGAACTTGCTCATATCAGAGTGGTAGGCAATCGCATACTTGCCGGCTTCCTCGGCCGCTTGTACGGTTGCCGTGGAGTCGGTGTGGTGCGTCACCACGTCCGCGCCCTGCCCCAGCAAAGTGACTGCTGCGTCGCGTTCTTTACCTGGGTCGTACCAGCTATTGGCCCATACCACGCGCACCTGTGCTTCCGGATTCACGCTCTTCAAGCCGATGGCGAAAGCATTAATACCCTGCAGCACTTCGGGAATGGGGTGAGCACCCACGTAACCGACCACATTGGATTTGGTCATCTTGCCAGCCAGCACGCCAGCCAGGTAACGGGACTCGTAAAAACGGGCATTGGTGGTTGCCACGTTAGGAGCTGTCTTGTAGCCAGTGGAGTGAACGAATTTCACATCCGGAAACTGCTTGGCCACTTTCTGCGTCTGGTTCATGTAGCCAAACGAGGTTGTGAAGATCAGCTTGTTGCCTTGCTGGGCCAGATCGCGAATCACACGCTCAGCGTCGGCGCCTTCCGGCACGTTTTCCACATACTGAGTGACCACGCGGCCTTTCAGGGCCTCTTCCATTTGGCGACGGCCAATATCCTGCTGCCAGGTCCAACCGGCTTCACCGATAGGGCTGACATATACAAAACCGATTTTCAGGGGTTCTTGATCGTTTGCCTGAGCGGACACAGGCAAGGCGGCCAGGGGGGAAGCGATGGCAGCGGCCAAAAGAGCCTTGCGCATAAAGTTTCCAGTCATGTCAGTCCTCTAGTTGTTGGGATTGAAGTTTTTGCCAAGCGATGCAGGCATATTCAACCTGATCCAGTTAGCGTTTCGAGAAATTAATACCAGCACAATAATCGTGGCCAGATACGGCATCATGGCCAGCAATTGCGAGGCTACCGGAACACCCAGAGCCTGCGCATGATAGGTCAGGATCGTGACCCCACCAAACAAGTAAGCGCCCAGCATCACGCGCCAGGGACGCCAGGTGGCAAACGTGGTCAGCGCCAACGCGATCCAGCCACGCCCAGCGACCATATTCTCGACCCACATGGGTGTATAGACCAGACAGATGAAGGCACCGGCCAGACCGCAGCAGGCACCGCCAAACATCAAGGCGCCCAGACGAATGTAGCGTACGTTGTAGCCCAGCGAGTGCGCCGAGGCGGGCGATTCACCCACCGCACGCAGTACCAGACCGGAACGGGTACGAGTCAGGAACCAGGCCACGGCAATGCACAGCACCCAGGACACATAGACCATGTAATGCTGCTGGAAGAAGGCGGGGCCGATCAGGGGAATATCTTTCAGCACGGGAATGGACAACTTGGTCACAACCAAGGAGTTACCGGTAAAAGGCAGGCCGATATAAGCCGAGGCCCCGACCCCGAACAAGGACAGGGCCAGGCCACACGCGACCTGGTTCGCACCCAGCCACACCGTCAGCCAGGCAAAGGCCGCCGCCATCACCATGCCAACAAGTGCGCCCAGCACAAAGCCCAGAGCAGGGCTGCCGGTTTGCACGGCCACGGCAAAGCCTACAATGGCCGCCATCAGCATCATGCCTTCCGAACCTAGATTAATCACGCCCGATTTTTCATTGATCAGCAAACCCAGGGCTGCCAACAGCAAAGGGGTTCCGGCGTTGATGGTTGCGGCCAGCAAAGGGGCAATCGCGTCCATTACTTTCTCCAGACCAAACGCTTGGTGATGAACACGTCACAAGCCAACAAGGAAAACAAGAGGATGCCCTGAAAAATGCCGGTGATCGCATTGGGCAAGCCCAACCGGCTTTGGGCCAATTCCCCACCGATATACAGCAAGGACATCACAAAGGAAGAGAAGATCAGCCCCAGCGGGTGCAGTCGTCCCACAAAGGCCACGATAATGGCTGCAAAACCATAGCCGGGAGAAATAGAGGGCGTAAGCTGCCCGACCGGGCCCATCACCTCTGCTGCGCCGGCCAGTCCGGCCAGTGCGCCCGAAATGAGCAGAGAGCTCCACAGCGCCTTGCGGGATGAAAAACCGGCATAACGAGCCGCCAGCGGGGCCATGCCCCCCACCCGCAAACGAAAACCAGCCATGCTGCGCGTCAGGAAAAGCCAGGCTGCCACCGAGGCGATCAAGGCCAGAACAATACCGGTATGCAAGCGAGTCGCCGGCAAGACAGCGGGCAAGAGAAACCCGTCAGAAAACAGACTGGACTGCGGAAAACCGAAACCCTCAGGATCGCGCAGGGCACCGTGCACCAGATAGCTGAGCAGGTGCTGAGCCACATAGACCAGCATCAGGGACACCAGAATCTCGTTGGCATTGAAACGGTCTTTCAGAAAGGCCACGATCGCAGCCCAGGCCATGCCGCCCATCATGCCGCAGGCCAGCGCCACGCCAATCAGGAAAAAACCACCGTTGTCGCCATCGTCCACATGCAGTATGAACGCCCCGGCGGCCAAGGCTCCCATCACCAACTGCCCTTCCGCCCCAATATTGAAGATGTTGGCCCGGAAACAAATAGCCAGACCGACCGAGATCAGCAGCAGGGGAATCAGCTTGACGCCCACCTCGGCCCAGCCATTCAGGTCACGCAAGGGTTCCAGAAAAAAGACATTCAAGCCCGCCAGGGGATTTTTACCCAGGGACCAGAACAAGGTTCCGGCGACCACCATGGTCAGCAACACGGCCAGCAAGGGGGAACACCAGGCCATCAAGGTTGAGGGCGTGGCGCGAGTCTCAAGCCTGAACATGCTTGTCCTCCGTCCACAAACCGCTCATCCATTGCCCGATCTGATCAACACTGGCTTGCGCCACGGGAATAGAGGGAGACATACGACCTTTGGAGATAACAATCAGACGATCGGCGATCGCAAACAATTCATCCAGTTCTTCAGAGATCACCAGCAAGGCACAGCCGGCATCGCGCAGGGCCAGCAGTTCAGCATGAATCTGGGCAGCCGCCCCAACGTCCACGCCCCAGGTCGGCTGGGCAATCACCAGAATCCGGGGCTGACGGGTCACTTCACGGCCGATAATGTACTTTTGCAGATTCCCCCCAGACAGACTGTTGGCTGCGGCCTGCTCATTAGAGGTTTTGACTCGGAAGCGCTTGATAATCCCACCCGCCAGACGACGAATGCTGGAAAAGCGCAAAAAACCGCGTTTGACCGTCTCTTGATTCTGATGGGACAGCAGCAGGTTTTGTGCCAGCGACAATTCCGGCACCGCGCCCCGCCCCAGGCGCTCCTCAGGCACAAAGCCCATGCCCTGGTCACGGCGCCAGGCCGCGTCACGCTGGGCAATAGGCTGACCATCCAGCAAGATCATGTCAGCCTGTGCCCGGGTATCCTCACCCGACAAGGCGGCCAGCAACTCTTGCTGTCCATTGCCCGAAATCCCGGCCACACCCAGAATTTCGCCCTGGTGCAGATCAAAGCTGACATCCTGCAACTCGCAGGCAAAGGGGTGCGATTTGCTCAACTGCAAGTGACGGACCTGCAAAAGCGTGCCCCCCTGCCGTGCACGGCGCTCGCCCAAGGACTGGGGTTCGGCGCCAATCATCAGGCGCGACAAACTGGCCGTGGTCTCCTGGCGCGGATCGCAGTAGCCCGTGACCTTGCCCATGCGCATGACCGTACAGGCATTGCACAGCTCACGGATCTCATCGAGCTTATGACTGATATAAACAATGCTGCAACCTTCGGCAGCCAGCTGACGCAACGTGCCAAACAGGCGGCGCACCGCTTGGGGCGTGAGCACCGAGGTGGGCTCATCCAGAATCAGCAGCTTGGGCTTGCCCAGCAAAGCACGCACGATCTCTACCCGCTGACATTCGCCTACCGACAAGGTATGAATGTGACGCTGCGGGTCCAGGTCCAGCCCGTATTGACTGGCGGTCTCGCGGATGCGCCCCGCCAGCTCCTTCATATTGGTGGAAGCGGGCAGACCCAGGGCAATGTTTTCCGTAACGGTCAGGGTGTCAAACAGCGAAAAATGCTGAAACACCATCCCGATACCCAGTTGCCGTGCCGCTGCCGGGCTGCTGATCTGAACCGCTTGGCCGTCCCACAGAATCTCGCCCTGATCGGGCTTGACCACCCCATAAATGATTTTCATCAGGGTGGACTTGCCGGCGCCATTTTCCCCCAACACAGCGTGAATCTGCCCCGGCAGGATAGACAGGGAGACATGGTCATTGGCGACCACGGCCGGGTAGGCCTTGGTGATCTGGCGAAGCTCCAGGCGTGGTACCGCCTGGGGGTCTACGGACACCATTTGCTCACCGGACTCAGGAGAATGGCCCACGGGAGACGAGAGGGTCATGGCTGTATCAGCAAAAAAAGATAAAACGTCTGAGCAAGCACGTCAGGGCCCGCTCAGACGTAGAGAAAGAGAAGAAAAAACCGGGGCTTAACGCTTGCCCAAGGCTTGTTCGATTTTCTTGTCGGTCTTGTATTGGCTAAGTGCATATACCGCCCAAATCGCGGCGGGAATCCATCCAATCAGGGTCAACTGCAAGATCAGGCAAATAATGCCCGCCACAGGCCGGCCAATCGTGAAAAAACCCAACCAGGGCAACAGGAGTGCGATCAGTAAGCGCATGGAAACACCCAACATTAGTAAGAAGTGGGCGCTATTTTACCCTTTATTGGCGCACCGAATCATTCAGGCGGAATCAAACCGGAATCGGGGTCCGGTTCTGCCTGGCAGAACCGGGTTGCGACGATGTCACTGAATTTACAGCAGCTCTTTGCGCAACTGCGCGGGTGACTTGGGCGAGAGCAGCCCAGGCGGCACATCCAGCACAGTCTGAGCACCGATCTGACCATTCTTGTTCATGCGGTAGGCGGCACGAGCGTAGGCCACCAGAACGCTGGACGTGAATTCCGGGTTGCTGCCCAGCTTCAATCCGTATTCCACCACTTGCTGCGAGCCCGCCGCAGACTGACCACTGCGAATGACAAAGCCACCGTGAGGCATGGCGGCATGATCTCGCGCCAGGGTCTGGGCGTCGATGAAATTCACTTCGGTGTCATAGTCAGCGAAATAGTCGGGCATGGTCACAATGGCTTCTCGCACAGCATCGGCATCCGCACCCTGCTCCAGCACGACAAAACACTGGCGCTTGTGCTTTTCACGGGTGCTCAGCTCCGGCTGTTCGCCATTACGCACGCGCTGGACCGCTGCTTCGACGGGCAAGGTATATTGCACGCCCCCGGCGACCCCGGCCACCCGACGGATGGCATCCGAGTGTCCCTGGCTCAGACCCTTGCCCCAGAAGGTGTAGGTCTGCCCCACTGGAAGCACACATTCCCCATACAGGCGGTTCAGGGAAAACAGGCCGGGGTCCCAACCCACGGCAATCAAGGCCGTCGTGCCAGCGCCTTGCGCTGCTGCATCCACCGCCGCGTAATACTCAGGAACACGGGCATGGGTATCAAAGCTGTCCACCGTCGTGAACCAGCGCGCCAGAGCCGGGCCTTGCTCGGGCAGATCATTTTTAGAGCCACCACAGAGAATCAGCACGTCAATATCATTACGGTAGTGCTCAATCTGGTCCAGGGCGCGTACGGGCACACCGGCACTTTGCAGTTGCAGGGAAGCGGGATCGCGACGGGTAAAAACGCCGACCAGCTCCATGTCCGGGTTTTGTGCCAGGGACAGCTCTACGCCTCGCCCCAAATTGCCGTAACCTGCAATACCGACACGGATTTTGCTACTCATGGTGTTTTCCTTAAATCTGATAAATAAGTGCTGTCAGAACGGCTGCGCTCTGAGACGGCCGGTTCAGTCGCCGATCATGCGGGCGGCAAAGCCCATGAACAGCAGCCCCACCGAGCCATTGCCCATGCGGGACAAACGCTGATGACGTCGAAACATTCCTGCCAGGCGGTCACCGCCAAAAATCAGCAAAGACAAATAGCAAATGCTGATGATCTCCACCACCAGGCCCAGCACCATAAAGGCCAAGCCCGTGTGACCTTTGGAGGGGTCCACAAACTGCACAAAAAAGGACAGGAAAAACAGGATGGCCTTGGGGTTTAACAAGCTCAGCAGCAAGGCTTTGCGGAAACGGGTTTCGTGACGCAGGCGCGTGTCCACGGACTGCACTGGCCCCCCTTGCCGAAAGGCCGACTGCAAGAGCCGCAAACCCAGATACAGCAAATAAGCGGCACCGAGCCACCGTATGCCCGTATACAACATCGGCAGTGTCTTGAGCAGCGAGGCAGCGCCCAAGGCGGTCAGCGTCATTAAAATACCATCGCCCACCACCACGCCCAAGGCCGCTTTATAGCCTTCGCGCACACCGTGACCGGCGCCACTGGCCAACACGTACAAAGAATTGGGGCCAGGCAAAAGCACGATGACCACCGTGCCCACAACAAACGCCCAGAAATTGACTACACCGATTTGCTCAAGCACGCCAGCCTCGCTAAACGCAGCACAATCTGCAATTTTAGCGCTAAAAAAATGCCCCTGGCACGGGTGGAATGCCAGGGGCGATCAGGTCAGCTTGTAAGGTCTGCGTCGCCGGACTGACTCGGCCACGCATTACCCGACCTGATGGACTACACGGCAAGGAGCTCCTGCGTGTGGAACTGCTCCTGTTTCATGGTGCCCTCTTGCTGAAAACGAACATGCCAGGACAACGCTTCTTCCAGGATATGGGGCGTATGGCCGCCACGCTGACTGGCGCGTTCAAGATAATCCAGCAAAGCAGGACGATAGTCTGGGTGAGCACATTTTTCGATGATGACGCGGGCCCGCTCCCGAGGCGCCAAACCGCGCAAATCCGCCAGGCCCCATTCAGACACCAGTACCGCCACGTCATGCTCGCAGTGGTCTACATGCGAGACCATGGGCACGACACTGGAGATGGCGCCGTCTTTGGCCACGGACTTGCTGACAAAAATGGACAAATGCGCATTACGGGCAAAGTCACCGGAGCCGCCAATGCCATTCATCATGTGCGTGCCGCAAACGTGGGTGGAGTTCACATTGCCGTAGATATCAAACTCCAGGGCCGTGTTGATCGCGATAATACCCAGGCGGCGAACCAGCTCTGGGTGATTGCTGATTTCCTGTGGACGCAAGACCAGCTTGTCGCGATAGTTTTCCAATCCCTCCAGAAACTGGGCCATCTTGGGAGCCGACAAGGTCAAGGAAGAGGCAGAGGCAAAGCTCAACTGGCCCGAATCCAGCATGGCAATTGCGCTGTCTTGCAGCACCTCCGAGTACATCTGCATGTCCGTGAAAGGCGAATCCAGCAAACCATAGGTCACGGCGTTGGCAATCGTCCCGATACCGACCTGCAAAGGCAGCAGGGAATGACTCATACGACCCGCATCGACCTCTGCTTTCAGAAATTCGATAATGTGACCGGCGATGGCCTGGGTTTCCTGGTCAGGGGGCAGCACGCTGGAGGGACTGTCCAAAGCGTCGGTCACTACGATACCCACAATACGGGCAGGATCAACCTCAATCGCGGTGGTGCCAATACGTTGGTCCACATCGGTCAACTCAATAGGCTGACGATGGGGGCGGGCCTGGGGTACATAAATATCGTGCAGACCTTCCATTTCCACCGGCATGCTCAGGTTCAGCTCGACAATGATCTGACTGGCCTGCTGGGCGAAACTGGCCGAGTTGCCAACCGAAGTGGTGGGCACAATCGCGCCAGTCTCGGTAATGGCAACGGCCTCAATCACCGCGATATCAATCGCAGGCAGATTGCCCGAACGCATGTGCTCGACGGTCAAGGACAAGTGCTGATCCGTAAACAGGACCTTGCCTTCATTGATGTGACGGCGCAACACTGAATCTACTTGAAACGGCGAACGACGGGCGAGCACACCTGCTTGCGCCATCAAACCATCGCTATCATTCCCCAGCGAGGCGCCGGTTACCACATTCAGTTTTAATGGCTCGGTGCGGGCGCGCTCGGCCAAAGCTCGAGGCATGACCTTACAGTCCCCGGCACGGGTAAAGCCGCTCATCCCGACATTCATCCCGTCCTTGAAGAAGGCGACGGCCTCCTGAGCGGTCATGACTTTGCCTTCCAACCCGGGGAAACGAATGCGATCCTTGAACATCGTGTGCTCCTGTCTCTGTGTCATTGATCTACCTGCTGTTGCTTTCGGAAGGGGCCGGGGCCGAAAGCGCCAGGCGAGATCTTCACGCAACAGAACGACATCACGCTTTAAAAGTGGTGGCGGTAAGAGCCGCAAATAAAAAGCCGAAATCGCCCTGACAACAGGCGTTTATGTTTTTTGAACAAAGCCAGCATAGCATCGCCATAATGAATAAAATAACTGCACAAAAGTCGTAAAATTCATAGAAAAAAGGACATTGAACATGGACATCCGGTCCTTAAGATACTTCATTGAAACCGTTAAACATCAAAGCTTTACACAGGCAGCGCAGAGCCTGAACGTGACGCAGTCAACCATCAGCAAGATGGTGAGACAACTGGAAGATGAGCTGGGGGAACCCTTGTTGATCCGCGATCACCGGCACCTGCAGCTGACCGATTGCGGCAAAGTGGTGCTGGAGCGCGGGCAGGAGGTATTGCAGAGCATGCAGGGACTGCTGCGAGAGGTGCACGAAGTGCAGGCTTTGCAGCGTGGCCGTCTGGTTCTGGGCATTCCGCCCATGATTAATGTGCTGTTTACAGAAGTGCTCAAGACGTTCAAGAATCGGCATCCACGCATCGAGCTTATTTTGCACGAAGAGACCGGCATGGGAATTGAGCGCATGGTTGCCGCGGGCACGGTCGAAATGGGGTTGAGCATTTTGCCCCTGGGACCCGAGTTAAATGTGTCGGCCACACCGGTGGCCAAGCATGCGGTCTGGGCGATTGGCCATAAAGACACGCTGCCCGCTGGACAAAAAACCATCAAATTGCGGGAGCTGGAAAAGCATCCTTTGATTTTTCTGGGCGAAGACTACGCCCTGACCCGCATGCTGCGGCGCGCCTTTGCCCACGCGGGCTTGCAAATCAATATCGCTGCGCAGAGCAATCAATGGGATTGGGTCGCGTCCATGGCGCAAGCGGGCATGGGAGTGGCCTTGTTACCCCAGCCATTCCTGTCCCGGCTGGAACCGGGCGATTGGCTTGCCAAAGAGGTGGTGGAGCCTGGACTGAACTGGGAAGTGGCTCTGCTCTGGAATGGGCGCTATCTGTCGCAGGCGGCCAGGGCTTGGCTGCAAGTTTGCAGCGATGTGCTGGGTGGAAACTGGCCGGAGCTGGAGGGTGATTAATCATTAGAAAGGGGGATCGCCCCCCTCCTCGATTGCCGAGACAGCGCTTTACCTGTCTGCTCGTCATCGACGGTGTACCCGGGTCGCAACACAAACGACGTTGAGCGTGAATGCTCCGCTCCGTACCAGACAGCCAGTCTCAGCAAGCCATGGGGCGGAGCTGGCGCTTACGCAGGGTTTGGAAAGACTCATGCCCTTAGCAGACCGGGTAAGCGCAGCCTTGCGCAGACGCTTACCGTCAGTGTCAATCGACTCTATTCCACATAGTGCTCAATGGGTGAATGATCATCCAGTCTCAACACCCGACCATCTATCAATAAGGACGGCAGCCGGGTGACACCAGCAGCAAGTGCATCCGCAACACATTCCTTCTGCTCCGAGAGATTGAACGCCTGATAGTGATGGGCAGGCGTGGAAAAGATCTGGCTCAGCAACGTATTAATATCCAAGCAAATATTACAGCCATCATGAAAGAGTGTGACCTTGATCATTGAACGTCCTTTATGTGTAAGAGTCTCGATGCATGGGAAAACTCGCCGTCGTACCGGCCTGACCCGCTAAGCCTTAAGCCGGAACACCACGTCCCAGGGATCAGGGCTCAGGCCCACTCCCCGAGTCAAGGCCTCAGAAGGGAACCAAGCAAACCTCGATTATGTCCTGTGACAGAAAAGCATCATAGCAAAAATAAACCAATGGCAAGCTGCCCGTTCGTCCCAAATCGCTATCCGAGACTCCACATCATTCGGGCCGACCCGTGCTCCCGCAGCAAACCATCTGACGAGCGTTCCCACACACGTCCCTGGGCTTGCATGCTGAGAAACCTTACCGCCTCACACAGGGCCAGCCTGGACTTTCAGGCAGGCTTTGCAAGAGGGGCACAATCGCCTCTCCTTCGACCCGCTTTGCACATGTCCACGCCAATACAAGCCATAGCGATGCAAAGCGCCTACCCAAGAGCAGGCGTTGCCAAAAGAACTGCATAAAAAAAGGGCCGCCCCAAACAGGGCGACCCTCTTGCACCAGCCAGTCCAATAATCAGAAAGACTTAAGCCGTTGCGTTTTCTACCACTGGCGCTTCAAGCTCGGCCGAACTGCGGATCAGGTAATCAAAAGCGCTCAAAGCCGCTTTGGCACCCTCACCGGCAGCAATCACGATCTGTTTGTACGGCACTGTTGTCACGTCCCCGGCGGCAAACACGCCCGCCAATGACGTGGCACCGCGTACATCGACCTCGATCTCGCCGTGGCGCGACAAGGCCACATCGCTACCTTTGAGCCATTCCGTGTTGGGCACCAGGCCAATCTGAACAAACACGCCATCCAGCTTCAGGCTCTTGGCTTGCTGAGTCGCACGATCCAGGTAGTTCAAACCGACCACCTTGGTGCCATCACCCAGCACTTCCGTAGTCTGAGCCTGCATGATGATGGTTACGTTAGGCAGGCTGCGCAACTTGTTCTGCAAGACCTGGTCAGCGCGCAAGGCATCGCCAAACTCGATCAGGGTGACATGCTTGACCAGACCGGCCAGGTCAATCGCAGCTTCAACGCCGGAATTACCGCCGCCCACCACTGCCACATCCTTGCCCTTGAACAAAGGACCATCACAGTGCGGGCAGTACGCCACGCCACGGTTACGGTAATCCTGTTCACCAGGCACGTTCAGTTCACGCCAGCGCGCACCTGTCGCCAAAATGACAGACTTGGCCTTGAGTTGAGCGCCGCCATCGACATCCACCACAATCTGCTTGCCTTCACGACGAATGCCCTGGGCACGGTGCAGATTCATGATGTCCACGTCGTACGTTTTAACGTGTTGCTCCAGCGCGGTCGCAAATGCAGGGCCATTGGTTTCGACAACCGAGATGTAGTTCTCGATCGACATGGTATCGAGCACCTGACCGCCAAAACGCTCGGCCAGCACACCCGTGCGGATTCCCTTGCGAGCGGCATACACGGCAGCGGCTGCACCGGCGGGTCCACCACCCACAATCAGCACATCAAATTCGTCCTTGGCATTCAAGGCTTCGGCACGAGCCGAGTTATCACCCGTATCCAGCTTGGCCAGCAATTCCTCGGCACTGGCACGACCCTGGTGGAACATTTCACCATTCAGGAACACGGCCGGAACCGACATGATGTTGCGCTGTTGGACTTCGTCCTGGAACAGGGCGCCATCAATTGCCACGTGCTTGATACGTGGGTTGATCACGGACATGGCGTTCAGAGCCTGAACCACGTCAGGACAGTTCTGGCACGACAGCGAGAAATAGGTTTCAAACACAAAGTCGCCGGGCAGATTACGGATCTGCTCAATCACAGCGGCATCCAGTTTGATCTCGTGACCACCGACTTGCAGCAGGGCCAGGATCAAAGAGGTAAATTCGTGTCCCATCGGAATACCCGCAAAGCTCACGCTAATATCGGTACCGGGACGGTTGATCTGGAAGGAAGGCTTGCGCTCTTGCGCATCCGCATCTTCACGATAGCTGGTCTTGTCGGACAGACCATCAATTTCTTGCAACAGTTCGCGCAGCTCGACGGACTTGGCGCCAGTATCCAGCGACGCAACGATCTCGATCGGTTGCGTGATCTTCTCGAGGTATGCCTTCAATTGAGTTTTGATGTTTGCATCTAACATGTGATACGCCCTTTATCCTGTACTGAACGAAACAACATAGGGTGCCTGAACCGGTCAGGCACCGGGGTGGCGGCGCAGCGCGCCGACCACCACTCAAGACTCGTGTTTAAACGGTCTTAGATCTTGCCAACCAGGTCCAGGGAAGGAGTCAGCGTCTTGGCGCCTTCTTCCCACTTGGCTGGGCAAACTTCACCGGGGTGAGCGGCGATGTACTGAGCAGCTTTCACTTTGCGCAGCAGCTCGGAAGCCACACGGCCGATACCGTTGTCGTGGATTTCCAGAACCTTGATTTCGCCTTCTGGGTTCACCACGAACGTGCCACGCAGAGCAATACCTTCTTCCTCAATCAGCACGCCAAAGTTGCGCGACAGTTGATGAGTGGGGTCACCAATCATGGGGTAGTTCACTTTGCCGATGGCTTCGGAGGTGTCGTGCCATGCTTTGTGAGCAAAGTGGGTGTCGGTGGACACGGAGTAGACCTCTACGCCCATTTTTTGGAATTCGGCGTAATGATCGGCCAGATCTTCCAGTTCGGTTGGGCAAACAAAGGTAAAGTCGGCTGGGTAGAAAACAAAAACAGCCCACTTACCGGCAACGGTTTCGTTGCTGACTTCGATAAATTTGCCGTTGTGAAAAGCGGTTGCTTTAAAAGGTTTGATGACGGTGTTGATCAAAGACATATTTGCTCCGGTGAGTGATTAATCATTGACAGTAAAGCCATTATAGGAAGCCCCTGTCGATTAGTAAAATTGATTAATGCAATAACGCTCATTGCTATTAGCTATCGCACGTCGCATAAAAATTTCTTTCTATGCAGCGCACAGACTTATGCTAACAGAGACAGATGACAGTGCAACTATCAGCACTCAAGCTATAAGGCTTCTGCGTTCGGCACGCTCGTCGCGATCCGCCTTGCCGTGGCCAAACAACTGGCAAAATCGCTCCAAAAAGGGGCATCGTCGCCCAAGGAGACGTTGATGCGCATATAAGTAGATGGTTGCTGCTGCGGAGAAAACAAGGCCCCGGGAACGAGCAAGTGACCGGGGCGCCCCAACGCGCGCACCAGGCTTTCCGTATCCACCCCTGTATTCACCCAGACAAACATGCCCGCCTGCGCGGGAGCATCCGGTGTCAGGCCCAACTGAGCCAATTGTTCAAGCGTGCGCTGCCGGTCAGCGTCGGCATAACGACGCAGCCGGTCCAGATGTTTACGATAGGGCCCGTCTACCAACACCCGGTGGATCACGCGCTCACTCAATTCGGGCGAGGTCAGACCCGCCAGCATCTTCAGATTCACCAGCGACCGCAGCAACTCGGGGGCGGCCGCCATATAGGCCACCCGCAACCCTGCGGCCATGACCTTGGAATACCCTCCTACCAAGGTGACCCGCTTGAGCTGATCGAGCTGAGCCAGACGGCACGCGGGGTGGGCGTGCAACTCGCTATAGGTATCGTCCTCAATGATGTGAAAATCCCAGGTCTGGGCCAAGGTCAAAATACCGTGCGCAACCGCCGGGCTCAGGCTAAAGCCGGTAGGGTTGTGCACGACGGTATTCAAAATAACCAGCCGGGGGCGATGGTCGCGCGCCAATTGTTCCAGTACAGCCAGATCAGGGCCGTCCGCCCGGCGCGGCACACTGAGCACACGCACATCCACGACTGCCAGACGGGCAAAGAGCAAATACCAGGCAGGGTCCTCGACCACCACGGCATCACCAGGTCGCAGCCAATGACGCAATAGCAGGTCCAATGCCTGCGTCACACCACTGCACAATAAAAGCTGCGTGTCGGGATCTGCCGGTATGCCACTGTCTTCGAGCTGCCCCGCGATATGCTGCCGCAAGGGCCGGTAGCCGTGAGAATGGCCATACCCCAGCAAACTGGAACCCGCACTGCGACTGACTTGCCGCAAGGCAGCCAGGATCATGTCGTTATCGAGCCACTGGCGCGGAATGCCCGCGTTGTCGCTATTGCCCATAAAGCTGTTGAGCATCCAGTTGACATCGATTTTGCACGGCTCTTTTTTCTGTACCTGCAAGGACTCCGAGCGCAAGCGCCGTGGACTGCGCACCCGTACAAAAAAGCCAGAACCGGGCCGCGACTCCACCAAACCCAAGGCCATCAACTTCTCGTAGGCCGCCACCACGGTGTGAGGACTGACCCCGGTGGACTGCGCCAGTCGGCGCACCGAGGGTAGACGGCTACCGCCCCGATATCGCAAATGCAAGGCCTGCTGCACCCACGCAACCAATTGATCGCTGAGCGTGACATCCGAACCGCGTACGGGCTCCCAATCCATCCATTCCATCGTGCCGACCTTTCGAAAGAGTGCTGACTGTAACGCCTGCCTGAGCAGTACAGTCTAGTTACCGATCGCCAAACTGTACCGCCACTGTATTGGCTATTTATTTTAAGCTCAATGTTGTGATAAACCTATTTCCTGACCGTGGTGATATTCATGAACCGCAGCACCAGCCTTCCCATGCCCACTGCCGCTCCCGCCTTGCTGACCTACCTCTACGCCTTTATCGGCGTTACCGTCTTTGCCTTTACCTTGCCCATGACGCGGCTGGCAGTGCAAAGCTTTGATCCCTGGCTGATCGGAATGGCACGAGCCAGTATCGCCGGGGTGTTTGCGGCCATCATTTTGCTGGCCACCCGCAGCCGTCGCCCCACTGCGTCGGAATGGCGCGGCATCGCCCTGTCCTGTACCGGTGTGATCGTAGGCTGGCCCGTGTTTTCCTCGATTGCCATGCAGACAGTGCCGTCTTCGCACGGAGCCGTGTTAAGCGGGCTGATTCCTTTGGCGACCGCCATTGTTGCCTCTGCCCGCAGCGGAGACCCCTTGAGCCGCCGCTTCTGGATGTTGAGCCTGCTGGGTGCCGTACTGGTTCTACTCTATGCTTTCTATATTGGTGAAGGCGCCCTGCAAACCGGCGATATCTGGCTGGCCCTGGCCGTCTTCATGTCTGGCGTGGGCTATGCCGAAGGTGGCCGTGTAGCTCGAACCCTGGGTGGCTGGCGCACTATTTGCTGGTGCCTGGCGGCCAGCCTGCCGCTCACCATTCCTGCCACCCTGTGGCTGGCCTTTCCCATGGCAGAGATGCCTTCTTCCCACTCTGTCCTGGCCCTGCTCTATCTGGCCCTGTTTTCATCCTTGCTGGGGTTTTTCCCCTGGTACAAGGCCATGGCCCTGGGTGGGGTCGCTCGTATTGGACAGGTGCAACTGGCCCAGCCTTTTCTGACTGTGCTCATCTCGGCCGTATGGTTGAGCGAACGTGTGGATCTGCTGACCTGGCTCTCGTGCATCGTCATCATCGCCATTATTGCCGCCAGCCGCCGCGCCTGAAAACACCATGACAAGGCGGCTAAATACAGCAGGGGCATATTCACCTAACTAATACTTCGTTCCCAGCGTGGGCTCGCGCAAGCACACTGGCTCATCATCCCATGAACCATGTAAGGCAATAGCGCGGCCCACGTGACTCCGTTTTGAGCCGGGCCGGCACTGGTATTGCCACAAGGACAGTCGATCATGCCCGCCCAAGCCCCTGCCGCGCTTGCCCTGAGCGCCCGGCCCCTGATGCTGTGGAAACAACTGCGCGACGATCTGCAAGTCATCGCGCACGAACATGCTGATGCCGTTTTGGCCAGTTCCCTGGCCGCGGAAGACATGGTGTTGTTTCATGCCATGTCCATCTACACCCCCGAGCTGGAAACCGTCACCCTGGATACCGGTCGTCTGCACGCAGAGACCTTGCAGTTGGGGCGCGACATCCAGCAACACTACGAGCGCCCTATCCTGTTTTTTCACCCTGACCCGGACCGGGTGCAGGAACACGTCGCCACGCATGGCACACACGCTTTTTACGAAAGCGTGGAACTGCGCAAAGAATGCTGCGCGATCCGCAAAGTGGAACCGCTGCGCCGTGCCTTGCAAGGCCGATCGGCCTGGATCACCGGCCAGCGTCGCGAACAGACCGCCAGCCGCACCGAGCTGTCCCGCAAGGAATACGACAGCGTCTTCGGGCTGCAGAAATTCAACCCCTTGATCGAATGGACGCAGGACGATGTCTGGGCCGTGATCCGCGGACTGAGCATCCCTTACAACCCACTGCACGACCAGGGCTACCCCTCCATAGGCTGCGAGCCCTGTACGCGCGCCATTCGTCCCGGTGAAGACGTGCGCGCCGGGCGCTGGTGGTGGGAACAGCGCGACAGCCTGGAATGCGGCCTGCACGCCAGCAATCTGAATACCCGTGTCAACACCTGAAGGAACCCCATGGGCGAACCACTCTCTACCCGTACTCACCTGGACTGGCTGGAAGCCGAAGCCATTTTCATTCTGCGCGAAATCGCAGCTGAAGCTGAAAAACCCGTGCTGCTGTTCTCCGGCGGCAAGGACTCGGCCGTGCTGCTGCAACTGGCCCAGAAAGCCTTTGCGCCCGGCCCACTGCCGTTTCCCTTGTTGCACGTGGACACCGGCCACAACTATCCGGAAGTCATCGAATTTCGAGATCGCCGCGCCGCTGAACTGAACGCCGAACTGATTGTGCGCAGCGTGGAAGAGTCCATCGCGCGTGGCACCGTGGTGCTGCGCAACGAAACCGCCAGCCGCAACGGTGCCCAAGCCGTCACCTTGCTGGAAGCCATTGCCGAATTTGGCTTTGATGCCTGTTTCGGTGGTGCCCGCCGTGACGAAGAAAAAGCGCGCGCCAAAGAGCGCATCGTGTCCTTTCGCGACGAATTCGGCCAATGGGACCCCAAAGCGCAACGCCCCGAGCTGTGGCACCTGTTCAACACCCGCATCCACAAAGGCGAGAACCTGCGCGTTTTCCCGATTTCCAACTGGACCGAGCTGGATGTGTGGCAATACATCCAGCGTGAGGCGATTGATCTGCCATCCATCTACTACACCCACTCCCGTGAGGTGGTGGAGCGCCAGGGCCTGATCGTTCCCATCACCCCGCTGACTCCCTTGCTGGAGGGTGAGACCTCCGCATGGCGCGACGTGCGTTTTCGCACCGTAGGCGATATTTCCTGCACCTGCCCCGTACTCTCTACCGCCGCGTCCGTGCAGGACATTATTGCTGAAACCGCCTTGGCCACCATTACCGAGCGCGGTGCCACCCGCATGGATGACCAGACTTCCGAAGCCTCCATGGAACACCGCAAGAAACAAGGATATTTCTAATGAACACCGTCAATGACGCCTGGCTGCAGGCTGCCGATCAGGGCGTGCTGCGCCTGATTACCGCTGGCTCCGTGGACGACGGCAAATCCACCCTGATTGGCCGTCTGCTGGTTGACAGCCAG
Organism: Alcaligenes sp. CHO6; assembly: GCF_037120595.1. NCBI lineage: Bacteria > Pseudomonadati > Pseudomonadota > Betaproteobacteria > Burkholderiales > Alcaligenaceae > Alcaligenes > Alcaligenes sp. CHO6. Next base: position 46,191 of record NZ_JBANCI010000006.1, on the reverse strand, counting down.
GGCGTATTTGCCGACCAGATTGCGGCTATTCAGCGCTCCAAGTACAAGCGTGGCGAGGACGCCGAACCCGATCTGGCCTTGCTGACTGACGGCCTGGAGGCCGAGCGCGAACAAGGTATTACCATTGATGTGGCCTATCGCTACTTTGCCACGCCCAAACGCAAGTTCATCGTGGCCGACACGCCGGGACACGAGCAATACACCCGTAACATGATTACGGGTGCCTCCACCGCCCAGGCGGCCATCATCCTGATTGATGCGCACCGCGCCAAAGACGGAGAGTTACTGACCCAGACCAAGCGCCACAGCACCGTTGCTAAACTGCTGGGCCTGCGTCATATCGTGGTGGCGGTGAACAAGATGGACCTGGTCGATTGGGACCAGGCCGTGTTCGAGCGCATCCATCAAGCCTACCGCCAGTTGGCCACGCAGCTGGGTATCGAACACTTCCATATCATTCCGCTCTCGGCCCTGAAAGGCGAGAACATCACCCAGGCATCGCCGCACACACCTTGGTATCAAGGCTTGCCCCTGCTGCCTTTGCTCGAATCGCTGGATCTGCGCGAGAACATTCAGCGCCCTGCCCGTTTGTTTGTGCAATGGGTGGCGCGTCATGGTGGCAGCAGCGCCGATGGCTTTCGGGGCTATGCTGGTCAGCTCAGCGGTGGCCGCCTGCAGGTGGGTGATAGCGTTCAGGTATGGCCCAGCGCCAAAACCGCACTTATCACCCAGCTCTTTCGCGCGGGCCAGGAGCAGATCCAGGTCAGCGACGGAGACGCCGTCACTGTGGTGCTGGATCGAGAACTGGATATTTCGCGCGGCGATTTATTCACATTGGCCCACGATCCCGTTAGCACCAGCAAACGATTTGATGCACAGCTATGTTGGCTGGACGAGCAGGCTCTCAACACCTCCCGTTCCTACTGGCTCAAACAGGGAACACGGCTGACGCAGGCCAAGGTGCAGGCGGTACATGCCTTGCGCGACGTACACAGCCTGCAAGAGCAGCAGGCAGCCGACACCCTGTCCTTGAATGATATTGGCCGCGTCAGTCTGGTCAGTCGGGACCCGCTGGTGCTGGACGACTATCAGGATCATTCCAGCACGGGCTCTTTCATCTTGATCGACCCCAGCACCAACCAGACCGTCGCTGCCGGACTCGTTCAAAAGGCTGCATGACATCCGCTGTGCGGCAGGACCTGTGCCTGCCGCATTGCGTGCCTGAGGTTACAAGGACCATCCCTGCCGCATCTGCCCAGCCTGGCGGGCACCACGTCGAAGCCTGATAAACGCCGCCAGCACAATGCAGGCGCTGACCCCTAAAGTCATGGCCAACTGGTAACGGTAGGCCTCCACCATCGCCATATACACCAGCACCGCCAGGATCAGGATGATGGACAAATAGGTCAGCCAGGGAAAAAGCCACATCTTGAAGGGCAGGTCTATGCCTTTTTTTTCCGCTTCGCGCCGCGACAATAGCTGGGACACTGCAATCACCAGATAGACCAGCAAGGCGATGGCCCCGGTGGTCGAGAGCAAGAAGGAAAATACCTGGCCGGGCAAGAGGTAGTTCACCAAACACCCTGCAAAGCCGGCCAAGGTCGAGACAAGCACCGCGTTATAAGGGACACCTTTGGGCGAAACCCGGGCAATACAAGCCGGAGCGTCGCCACGGACGGACAGGGAATAGATCATTCGAGAGGCCGTATACAGGCCGGAATTCATGCAGGAGGTCACGGCGATCAAGACCACCACATCCACCAGCAATTTGGCCTGGGGCAGTTGCAACACTTCCAAGGTACGCTGAAATGAACCCACCTGCGTGAGCCTGGGATCGTCATACCCCACAATCAAGACAATCAAGGAAATCGACAGCACATAAAACAAGGAGATTCGGTAGACCACCAGGTTAGTCGCCTTACGTATTTTTTCCTGAGGCTTATCCGTTTCGGCTGCGGCAATCGTCACAATTTCCGCCCCAAAAAATGAAAACATCGTAATCAAAATACCTGCCAGCACCGCCCCCATGCCCTGCGGCGCGAAGTTGCTGAACACGGGAACCATGGGTACCTTGCCCCCCTCGACCCACGGCCAAAAACCGGTCAGGGCGCACAGGCAAGCCACAATAAACACAATGATTACCAACACCTCGATCAAGGCGAACCAGAATTCAAACTCGCCAAAATTCTTGACGCTAAACAGATTGGTCGCCGACAAGGCAACCATAATGACAATCGAAAACACCCACGAGGGTATATCCGGCATCCATTGATGCAGGATGTCGGCACCGGCAATGGCCTCGACCGGAATAATCAACCCCCAGAACCACCAGTACAACCAGCCAATGGAAAAGCCCGCCCACGGCCCGATCGCCCGCGCGGCATAGGTGGAGAATGAACCGCTGTCCGGGTTGGCCACGGCCATCTCGCCCAGCATGCGCATCACTAGCAGCACCAGGGCTCCCGTCAATATGTAAGACAATACCGCCGCGGGTCCGGTTTTCGCGATGGCATTGGCGGAGCCAATAAAAAGTCCAGCGCCGATAATCCCCGCAATCGAAATCATGGACATCTGTCTTGAGTTCAGACCGTGCGCGAGCGCGCCCCGACCTGCCTGATCAGGCATAGTCATTCTTGTCTCCTCGCTTTTTTATTTCATGGCGGCACCAGCCGAGCCCGCCTGAGATGCCCTTGCGATAGGCTTGGCCGATCAGGGGCACCTCTTATCCATGAGCACCACCCTGTGCGGGTCGCAGGCCCTGCCGATCAGCGGTCAGGGCCGTCTTTCTGAGCACTCGAACAGCGTCAGAGGTCGAACTTCACGCCTTGCGCCAACGGCAGTTCCCGTGAATAGTTGATGGTGTTGGTCGCCCGGCGCATGTAAGCGCGCCAGGCATCGGAGCCGGACTCACGGCCCCCGCCGGTTTCCTTGTCACCGCCAAAGGCACCACCAATCTCGGCTCCCGAAGTCCCGATATTGACGTTGGCAATACCACAGTCAGAACCACTGGCCGAGAGAAACGCCTCGGTTTCACGCAAGTCATTACTGAAAATCGCGGACGACAAACCTTGTGGCACATCGTTTTGCAGGGCCAGCGCCTCGGACAGCTCCTCATAGCGCAGCACATACAAAATGGGCGCAAAGGTTTCCTGCCGGACCGTGTCGGTCTGCCTATCCATTTCCACGATGGCAGGCCTGACGTAATACGCTGAGGGAAACTCGTCCTGCAACACTCGCTCCCCACCCGTAACCCGCCCGCCCTGTGCGCGGGCTGCCTCCAAGGCCGCCTGCATCGCCTCAAAAGCGGCCTGATCGACCAGCGGTCCCAGCAGCGTTCCCTCCTGCAAGGGATTACCGATCCGGAGCCGGCCATAGACCTGTTTGAGGCGTTCGACCAGTTGATCACTGATACTGCGATGCACAATCAAACGTCGTGTACTGGTACAGCGTTGCCCTGCCGTACCCACAGCCGCAAAAACAATGCCTCGCACCGCCAGATCCAGATCCGCATTAGGCGTGACGATAACCGCGTTATTGCCACCCAGCTCCAGCAGAACGCGACCGAAACGACGCGCCACACGAGGGCCCACCTCCCGTCCCATGCGTGTGCTACCGGTGGCCGACACCAGCGCCACCCGAGCATCATCCACCAGGATCTCACCCGGCTCGCGCCCACCGATCAGTACCTGGCTCAGGTGCGCGGGCCCGTCTTGAAAACGCGCCATGGCTCGCTCAAAGACTGCCTGACAAGCCAAAGCGGACAACGGTGTTTTCTCCGAGGGTTTCCAAACGACGGCATCCCCACACACCAGTGCCAAAGCGGTATTCCAGGCCCACACCGCCATCGGAAAATTGAAGGCCGTAATCACACCGACCACGCCCAGAGGATGCCAGGTTTCCATCATGCGGTGACCGGGCCGTTCAGAAGCAATGGTCAAACCATAGAGCTGTCGGGACAGTCCCACGGCAAAATCGCAGATATCAATCATTTCCTGGACTTCACCCAGACCCTCACTCGTGATTTTTCCGGCCTCCAGAGAAATCAACTGTCCCAAGGCGTGTTTTTCGGCCCGCAGCTCCTGACCCAGCAGGCGGACCAGTTCCCCTCGTACTGGAGCCGGGACAGTACGCCAGGTCTGCCAGGCCTGATGGGCACGGGCAATGGCCTCTTTGACCTCCTCGCTGCCGTGAGGTCGCAGTTGGGCCAATTGGCTGCCATCAATAGGCGAGCGTACCGACATGCCCTGCTGGAAATCGAGAGCGGTCGTCACGCCCAGTCGGGCCAAAATGGAATGCGCGAGTTCGCTGGTATGCGCCGTGGCTGTGTAAGTCATGCTTGTACCCCCTAAAAAAGTGCGGAAGATCGGCCTGCAAAAGCCCTCCCCTTCCTGAACATAAAGCGTCAGCCTTCGGGACAGGCAGGTCTGCCGCTATCGCCAGCAGGCCACTGCGTAACCCAAGGTTTGTCATCGGCTGAACGATCGACAATCTCAAGATCGGCGCTGTCCCGACAGGCTGCGGGCACCGACAAAATGCGCCAACTGCGCCCCGTATTCATAGCCCGCCTCCTTCAAGGGTTTGCATGAAACCGGTTTGAGCGCAGACACAGGCAGGGGCAAGTCCTGCACCTTGCTCCGCCCCACGATCAAATTCGCCAGTTCGCGCCCAAAGACCGTGCCGGGGGCAATGCCTCGCCCGTTATAGCCGCTAAAGGACCAGACCTGCCGCCCCAGCTGGTGCAGACGCGGCACGGCATCCGACGTCATGCCTATCCACCCATACCACTCATAATCAAACTGCACCTGCTTCAGGGCCGGAAACAGCTGCCGCAAGGCACGTTGTGCCCAGGCCTTGTGCACTGAGCGCCCACGGTCGCGCAATGCCCCCACACTGCCAAAAACCAGGCGTCCGGCCTGATCGAAACGGTAGGAAGACAGAACCGAACGCGTATCCCAGACCCCCTGCTTTCCCGGCAGAATCTGGGCGCGCAGCGCGGCATCCAGGGGTTGCGTGGCCACATTGAAATACGGCAGACGCACCAATTCTGCAGGCAAGGCGGGCCAGACATCACTGGTGTAAGCATTGGTCGCCACAATCACCCACGGCGCCAGCACCCGGCCATCCTCGGTCTGCAGCACCCAGTGCGTGCGGCCGTCCTCAACCCGTCTGACCGCAGTTTGCTCATAGATGCGGGCCCCTGCTTGCATCGCGGCCCGCGCCAGACCCCGAACATAGGCCAAAGGTTGAATCGTGCCAGCACGCCGATCCAGCAAGGCCCCCGCATAGGCGGTGGTTCCCGTTGCCTCAGCCACCTGTATTTGATCGAGCAACTCGACTGGCGCCCCAAGCTGCTGCCATTGGCGCCAACGCTCACGGATATTGCGTAGACCACCCGCCCCTACCGCACAATGCAAGGTACCGGCCTGCACGGCCTGACAATCCATCCGGTGCTGGGCCACCAGCTCATACACCGCCGCCGGTGCCCCACTTAACAAATGCAGCAGGCGATCTCCGTAAGGCGAGCCCACTGTCTTGAGCAGCGTTTCCGGTTCAAGCCACAGGCCCGCATTGACCAGACCCACGTTTCGTCCCGATCCCCCAAAACCGATCTGCGCCCCTTCCAGCACGACGACCCGAACCCCGGCCTGCGCCAGATGCAAGGCAGCAGACAAACCGGTAAAGCCCGCACCCATAATGGCGACATCGGCCTTAACGGAGCCTTGTAAGCGCTCACACGCCGGCGCGGGCGGCGCGGAAGCCTGCCACAGGCCGTGACTGCGCTCGTGCGCATTCATGCTTTTGACTCCGCAAGAAAACGTTGCTGCAACGCCTGCTCGGAGCGCGTCTGAGCAGCCTGGTACAGATCAATCTCATCAAGCACAGGACTGCCCAGGTTGCGTTCAAATTCCGCGCGAGCCGCCTGCGAGACATAGTTTTTTTGCTCCGCATCACCCAGGTTGGACTGAAAAATCCCCGCTGCGCTGACCGGCAGAAAATCTTCGTACGTAATCGGGCTTAGTGCGACCACCCCGCGCTTGACCAGATCAGGCAGGTCCCAGGGCCGGCCAGCGGCCACTTCTTGCTGCCAGACAACCGGGTCCCGTGGCTCAAATCGGAAAAAAGCCAGTCCACGTTCGTACAGTTCATGCTTGTCATCCGGGAACTGAGCAAAGACATGCTGGAGACGCTCGGTGTACGTCTGCGTAGACCTTGCTTGCGACCCGAGTTCTCTGGCCTGCATCAGCAAAGAGTCGTAAAGTGCGCGGCCTGCCCGCGTCAAGGCCACACCACGTTGCTCGATCTCGCCAAAGCGCGCGGTATGGGAACCGGCCCGCGTCTGGCCGACAAACTCAATCTCCTCTTCCAAGGCCTTGAAGCTGGTCTGACGCAGCAGGATGGGGTTGCGCCGTCGCGGCGGGCCTTCGATCAACTCTTTGGCGGGAATGCCCCGTTGAGGCATCGCCTCTTGTACGGCGTCAATGTCCAGAGTTCTGGGCGTAAGGTGATTGATGTGCGGCCCCTTGAAGCACACAATATCGGCCAGCAGACGGTGCGCTGCATGGAACTTGCGATAGGTGTCCTGATCAACAGTGGCTTGGCGATGCCAGCGAAAAACCTCCGTGGCCGCCGTTACAAACTCCTTGGCCTGCGGCTCGGTCAGTCCCCCTGCCGCCTGGGCTTGCGCGGCCAGCTCCAACAGCCCGGGTGGAAAAATCGATCGCTGCGACAAGATGGCGGCCGCCTGTTGGCGCAGGCTCACATCTTCGATCAGTTCCAGCCTGAGCAAAGAGGTAAATACCCGAAAAGGGTTGATCTGCAGTGCGTGCTCATCCACAGGGCGAAACGCGGTGGAATGAACCGGCACCCCCGCCACGGACAGATCGTAATAAGCCACGGGATACATGCCCATGACCGCAAAAATCTGGGCAATCCCTTTGAGCTCCGCTGCTGTTCCGACCCGAATCGCACCATGACGCTCCACCTCCAGGCGGGTCAGCTCCGAGTGCTGCCGCAAGTCGCGCTCCAGCGTCGGCTCCCGCTCGAGCACGGCGGCGTTGATCTCACGCACCAAGCTCAACAAGGCACCGTACTGCGGCACCTCTTGCTGATACATGGCCGACATGGCACGCGAGAACCGGGAACGGATTTCGTCCTTGGATATAAAAACAGAGGTGTCCATAAAACCACCAGCAAGTTGCCTGACCTGACGACACAGCAAGGTCAGTCCATGAGTGAATCACTCCCGCTTACCGGCATGCGCTATTTCACATCGCAGTCCGCGGCAGCCCATAATCCTATAAGCCTGAAATAGTCGGCTATCTTGCACATCATTCTGTGAGCGGGGACAAGAGGGGGCAAACGATAATTCCAACTCAAGTCATTCCTGAATAGAATGACTCAACGTTTTCCCTTAGCTAGCCGGTATGTCCATTCCCAAGCGCTTTCTTCCCCCCATGCACGTCCTGGTGGCCTTTGAGGCTGCTGCACGCCTGGGCAGTTTCACAGCCGCGGCAGGCGAGCTGAGTCTGACCCAAAGCGCGGTCAGCCGGCAGATCCGGCTACTGGAGGAAATACTGGGCGCGGACCTTTTCATCAGAGAACGCCAAACCGTTCGTCTGACCCAGGCTGGCAGTACCTACGCCCAGGAACTAAGCGATGCACTGCGGCGTATTGCCAATGCCACCTTGGGATTCAAAGCCAATCCCCACGGCGGAACACTGAATCTGGCGATTTTGCCAACGTTCGGCACACGCTGGCTTGCCCCCCGATTGCCAGCGTTTCTTGCCACGCACCCGGGCATCACCATCAATCTGCTCACGCGCCTGCAGCCCTTTGACTTTCAAATGGAACATGTGGATGCCGCCATCCATTACGGCCTGCCCGACTGGCCGGGAGCCCATCTGGATTTTCTGATGTCAGAAACGGTGGTGCCGGCCTGTAGCGTCGGCATGCGCGAGCACTATCGGTTTGAGACGGCCGCGGATTTGCTCAAGGCCCCCTTGCTGCATCTGGTTTCGCGGCCAGATGCGTGGGAGCGCTGGTTCGGCGCCAACGGCGTGGAAAACGTGCGTATTCACGGCATGTTGCTTGACCAGTTTGCACTGATTACGCAAGCCGCCATTTCCGGCCTTGGGATTGCGCTGCTGCCCACCTTCCTGTTCAAGCAGGAGCTGGAGCGGGGTGATCTGGTTCTGGCGCTGGACTCGCCCTGCACGAATACGGAAGCCTATTACCTGGCATGTCCAGCGGGACGCGGTGACTATCCCCCCCTGCTCGCGTTTCGGCAGTGGCTGCAGGAAGAAATCGGTCGTGAACGCGCCCCGGCCTGACGCCGGGGCCTCAGGCGGCCCCTGCGATGTTAGGGGCTTGCCCGCACCAGAGCGAGAGACTGCTCGGCAATAACCCGTTCCTCATTGGTAGGAATGACCAGAACCCTGACCGGGCTGTCGTCTGTGGAAATGACGGTTTGCCCCTTCTGGTTACGTATCGGATCAATTTCCACTCCCAGCCATTCCAGGTGCTGCGCAATGCCTGCACGTATGGACGGGCTGTGCTCGCCAATACCTGCTGTAAACACCAAGGTATCGAGCCCCTTCAGGGCCACGCATAAGCCAGCCAGGTTCTCGGCCGTATGGTAACAAAAGTATTGCACGGCCAGTTTGGCTCGCGGATCATCGGACGCCTCCAGTGCCCGCATATCAGCCTGTTCGCCCGACAGGCCTTTCAGACCGGATTGGGTGTAGAGCACGGACTGAATCTCGTCGTGATCCATGCCCTGCTCCAGCATCCACAAGACCACGCCGGCGTCCAGACGTCCCGGCCGTGTGCCCATCGGCAAACCATCGAGTGCGGTAAACCCCATGGTGGTATGCACGCTGCGCCCTTCTTTCAGGGCACAGGCCGAAGCGCCCGAGCCCAGATGAGCCACGACCACCCGCCCATCGGCCAGCTCGGGAAACTCCTGTCGCAGGTGCTGTGAAATATAGTGGTAGGACAGGCCGTGAAACCCGTAGCGGCGCACACCCTGCTCAAAGAAACGTTCCGGCAAGGCGAAATGCTGCAAATAAGGTACATGCCCCTGATGGAACGCCGTGTCCAGACAGGCCACCTGAAAAATTTCCGGATAGTGCTCGAAAATCACTCGCACTGGAGCCAGATTGTTCTGCTGATGCAAGGGAGCCAAGGGTGAAAGACTGTCCAGATAGGCCAGAACCTGCGGCGTCAGGGGCACGCTTTTGTCGTAACGCGCACCGCCATGCACGATACGGTGACCCACCGCAATGGGCCGACCCTCCACATGCTCCAGTAACCAGCGTGCCACCAGCGCTTGGGCTGTGTGCAAATCTCTGGCCTGCTCAGCGGCCAGATCCTGCTTGATCAGGGACTGCCCTTGCGCATTCTTGACCTTGAAAGCGGGCTGGGTACTGCCAATGCCCGAGACCTGGCCGCCAAACTCAAAGTCAAGCTGGTCGCCCGGCTGAACCTGGTACATATGAAACTTCAGGCTGGAGCTGCCCGCATTAACAACCAGAATCTGCTCGCTCATGAATGCTTGGCCTCCAAGGCAACTTTACGCTCCAGATAGCCGGCATAAATACTGGCCACCGCGCACGAGGCCAAACGGGTCTGTGCACTGTCGGCGCGACTGGTCAGAATAATGGGCACACGCGCGCCCATCACAATACCGGCTGCCTGCGCACCGGATAGAAAAGTCAGATTCTTGGCCAGCATATTGCCCGCTTCCAGATCGGGGGCCACCAGAATCTGCGCCTTGCCCGCCACTGGCGACACAATACATTTGATGCGTGCCGCCTCGGGGCTGATGGCATTGTCCAGCGCCAAGGGGCCGTCCAACACTGCCCCGGTAATCTGGCCGCGGTCGGCCATCTTGCACAAGGCGGCGGCTTCCAGCGTGGTCGGGATTTTTTCCGTCACCTGCTCGACGGCAGACAGGATGGCCACCAGCGGTGTACCCAGCCCCAGTCCATGGTGCAGATCAATGGCGTTTTGCACAATGTCCGCCTTGGTACTCAAGTCCGGAAAAATATTGATGGCGCCATCGGTCACGAACAAAGGCTCGGGGTAACGGGGCACGTCCATAATAAAAACATGGCTCAGACGGCGTCCCGTGCGCAAACCCTTGCCCCCGGTACACAGCACGGCCTGAATCAGCTCATCGGTATGCAGGCTGCCCTTCATCAGCAGTTGCGCCCGTCCGGCCAGCACCTCTTGCACCGCCCGCTCGGCCGAGGCATGGCTGTGAGGCGTATCAATCAAGGTGATTCCTTCCAGACTCAAACCATGTTGCGCCGCCACGGCATGCAAACGAGCCTGCGGTCCCACCAATACGATATCGAACAGACCTTGTGCCCGAGCCTGCAAGGCTGCCCCCAAAGACACGTCGTCGCAGGGATGAGCCACCACACAAATCCGCTTGGGCTCTTTGCGAGCTTGCTCGATCAATCGGGAATAGTGACTGGACTGCGCGGTGCAATCCGCCGCCTCTGCGGTCGCACTCAAGCCAGCAGGGTGATTCATGATAGAGGACTCCTTGAAGTTAAAGGAAGGCTAACCCAACACTAAACCATTTATTCGCCCGTCTGTCTTTGACGGCGAACAGGGAAACTTCAATATTTTTACCTCTATTCATTTCAGGCCAGTACGGCTGAGACATCGAGATTACAGATTTAAAAAATCCGGTTTGGCGTTGACCAGACCGGATTTGTATTGCGTGGGGAGGTATCCACGGACCTTGTCCCGTTTCCAAGGACTCAGGACTTGAAATTACAGACCTAATTCACTCAAACCGGGATGATCGTCGGGGCGACGCCCCAAAGGCCAATGGAACTTGCGCTCGGACTGGGCAATAGCCACATCGTTAATACTGGCATGCCGTACCGCCATGTAGCCATGCTCATCAAATTCCCAATTTTCATTTCCATAACTGCGCCACCATTGCCCGTATTCATCCTGCCATTCATACGCAAAGCGCACCGCGATTCTGTTTTCATGCCAGGCCCATATTTCTTTGATCAAACGATATTCACGCTCTTTTTGCCATTTACGTTCTAAAAAAGATTGGACCTGATCGCGTCCCTGCGGAAATTCGCTGCGATTGCGCCAGCGCGTATCCACGGTATAAGCCTGCGAAACCTTGACCGGGTCACGGCTATTCCAGGCATCCTCTGCTGCGCGTACTTTCTGACGGGCGCTGTCCAGATCGAAGGGGGGCAAGGGAGGACGTTTATCCATGGTGATCTCCTAGAAAACAGGGGTGTAGCGGACAGTCTAACGGCAAAACGTAAGCGGTCTTTTACGGACTATCCTCTGCCCAGGGCGCACGCTCAAAACTGGCCACCAGAAAATCGATAAAGGCCTGCACCCGAGCCGGGCGCGAGCGGCCAGGCGGAGTGAGCAAATGCAAAGTCAGGCTGGGCAGATCCCATTGCGGCAAGACCACTTCCAGCAAACCTTGCTCGACCAGGTCACCGAGCAGAAACTGCGGCAGCACGGCCAAGCCCAGCCCCTGCAGCAACGGCGCCATCAAGGCCTGGGCATTATTGACCTGCAAGCGGCAAGGCACCGTTTGCGAGTAGTGCTCGGCCCCTTGCTGAAAGCGCCAGACACTGCCTCGTCGCTCGTAGGCATAGCGCAGACTGCTGTGCCGGGCCAAATCGCTGGGATGCGCCGGCCTGCCATAGTTGGCCAGATAGGCAGGGGCCGCGACCAAACGCAAACGCAGATTGCACAACCGACGCACTAAAAGACTGGAATCGTCCATCGTGGAGATGCGCAAGGCCATGTCAAAGCCCTGCTCGACAATATTGACCTGGGCATCATTAAAGTGCAGATCCAGCAACACCGCGGGGTGCTGCTTCATAAAGGCTGGCAGCAAAGGTGCCAGATGCTCGAGCCCAAAAGACATGGGCGCCGCAATCTTTATCCGCCCTTGCAGGCTTTCCCGCTGATCGCGCGCCAGCGCTTCAGCACCTTGCCCAGCGGCCAACACAGTTTGCGCCTGCTCCAGGCTGGCCAGACCGGTCTCTGTCAGAGATAGACGCCGAGACGTGCGGTGAAACAAAGAAATATTCAGCTGCTTTTCCAGCCGGGCGATGGCCTTGGAGACAGTGGGCTGCGACAGGCCCAACACCTCGGCTGCCTGGGCAAATGAGCCGGTTTCAGCGACAGTGGCAAAAATCGCCCAGGCCTGAAGATCGGGGAGCGTTTTCATGTAATTTTTGGAATAAATACTATGCTATTGATTCTATTTTATTACACCAACAAGCGGCCTAGAATGTTTTTCAATACGCAAAATCAAGGAGCGCATCATGATTGAACATCGGCCTTTTAATGAACTGGGCGGCGCCAACCACGGCTGGCTGGACGCCAAGCACCATTTTTCCTTTGCTAATTATTACGATCCCGCCCGGATGGGCTGGGGGGCGCTGCGTGTCTGGAACGATGACACCATCGCCTCCAATACCGGTTTTCCCCCTCACGATCATGCTGACATGGAAATCATCACATATGTGCGTGAAGGGGCCATCAGCCACCAGGATAGCCTGGGCAACAAAGGGCGCACCGAAGCAGGCGATGTGCAGGTCATGAGTGCCGGCACCGGTATCCGGCATGCCGAGTACAACCTGGAAAGTGTCACAACCCAGATTTTCCAGATCTGGATTCAGCCAGCGCGCCGTGGCCTGCCTCCCGCATGGGGTGCCAAACCTTTTCCCAAAGCGGAGCGCTCGGGTCAGTTTGTGGCCTTGGCCAGCGGTTTTGACAGTGACACGGAAGCCTTGCCCATTCGTGCCCAAGCCCGGGTACTGGGAGCGACCCTGCAAAAAGGTCAGCGCACCAGCGTATCGCTGCCAGCCGGCCATCTGGCCTATCTGGTGCCTGCCAAAGGACGGGTTGTGGTCAACGGACTGGAATTAAATGCCCGTGACGGGGCCGCGATCCGCCAGGAAACGTCCCTGGATATTCAGGCGCTGGACGATGCAGAGCTGGTATTGGTTGAAACAGCACCATAAAAAAAGTGGTCGCAGCCTGCCAAGGGGGGGGTCACGACGGCTCTCCCCTTCTTTGTTGACACGAAGGGCCCCGTTAGCGGCAGGACTGGTTCTGTTTTGGGGTTTAAAGCGGGCTGATTTCCCCGCAGTCTGTTCCTGCAAGCGCCTAATTACCTGCTCAGTCTCGAAAAAGATGCATAAAGCAGATCAAAACGTCCTCTTTTGCACGATTAAAGTGTTTGTTCTCAAGCATCAAACGTTTGTCACACGGCAATATCGTTACAATTGTTGTAACGCCGGTTTTTAACCTTTTTTATTGCACGTCACTTACCGTGTCCTCACCCAATCAGTATTTCGTTCTGATCGTCCCTGCCTGTGCGGCTTTGCTGGGCATCGCCATGATCTACTGCTGGAGCCGCCTGCGCGATCACCGTTATCTGCTTTGGATTGCCAGCGGTTATATCGCCACCGCCATTCCCATGGGCATTCACAGCCTGATGCCCACCGAGCTGCTGGCCCGCTGGACCCTGCCCTTATCTTCCATGTATCTGCTGGGGGTATGGGCAATGGCCCAAGGGGTGGCCTTACGCTTTGGAGGGCGCAGTCATGCCGGCGGGGCCTGCCTGATCATGGCCACGACCTTGGGCCTGCTCTTTTATTTTTCCCGCGTCGATGATCAGCTGTGGCTGCGTTTGCTGATCCTGAATTCGGGCCTGGCCTTGCTGGTTGCCTTGCCGGCCAAAACCATCCTGTATGGACACGCACCCACTCTGCCCCTTCGTACCTTGCTGCGGGCCTCCTACCTGATCGTACTGATCTATGCCTTTATCCGCGTTGCCATTTTGGCGACCGTCATTCCCCATGATGGGCAATTGGAACTGACTCGCTCGGGCTTTTGGCTGCTCATGCTGGCAACCAATATGTTCATCAGCATCTGGCTGGCGCTAGCCATCCTGACCAGCACGGCCATGTCCATTGTTCAGACGCTGGACCATGAACGCAGCCGGGACCCGCTGACGCGTCTGCTCAACCGCCGTGCTTTTTTTGAACAGGTCAAAAAACGCCTGGAACTGTATGGTCACAACGGCTGGGCCGTGCTGACCTGCGATCTGGACCATTTCAAGTCACTCAATGACACCTGGGGACATGCCGCTGGTGACCGGGCCCTGAGGGAATTCGGAGCCTTGCTGGCTCGGACGGTCCGACAAGACGATCTGGCAGCCCGCTTCGGCGGCGAAGAGTTTGTCATGCTGATACGCAGCACCAGCCTGCATACGGCCGTCCTGGTGGCCGAGCGCCTGCGCAGCAGTGTGATGAATCTGCCCATTGCCGCTACCGCCCATACGCTGACAGCCAGCTTCGGAGTCGTGCAGCTCAACAGCAATGGCGACATCAACCAGGCGATTGAACAGGCAGACCGGCTTTTATACGAGGCCAAACATGCTGGCCGCAACAAGGTCATTTGGCGAGCAAGCTAAGCCCAGTCCTGTGCTTGCTGATACCCTTAACGTCTCTTTTTACTCAAGACAGCCCTTATAGAGGCTGATTGATTTCACGATCACAGGCAGGGGCCCGTACCGGCCCCAAGGAGAGACTCCATGGCATTGACCGAACTTAGCGCCAGCGAACTGCTGGCAGGGCTGGAAAAGCAGCAATTTAGCGCCCGCGAAATTGCAGAAGAGCTGCTGCAGCAATCCCAGAAAATGGCCCATCTGGGCGGTCTGGCGCACCTGGACCCGGCGCTGTTTTATCAGCAGGCCGATCAATCCGACGCACGCCGCGCCCGTGGCCAGGCTCTCGCCCTGGACGGCGTACCACTGGTGTTGAAAGACAACCTGAACACCACCGACATGCCCACCACCTCCAGCACGGGCGCGCTACAAGGCCGTTTTCCTCTCCAGGATGCGCAGATTGTCAGCCAATTGCGTCAGGCTGGTGCCGTCCTGCCGGCCAAAGCCGTGATGCATGAGCTGGCCTTTGGCATTACCACCAACAATGCCACCACAGGTCCGAGCCGCAACCCGTATGATCCCAACCGCATTCCCGGTGGTTCGTCTGGCGGTACGGCTACCGCCGTTGCTGCCCGTCAGTTTCCCGCTGGCCTGGGCACCGATACCGGCGCTTCGGTCCGTTTGCCTGCCTCCCTGTGTGGCTTGTACGGCTTTCGTCCCACGGTAGGCCGATACTCGGGCCAGGGCATTGTGCCCCTGTCTCCCACCCGCGATACGGCAGGCCCCATGACGCGCAGCCTGGCGGACATCAGTTTGCTGGACTCCGTTCTGTGCCAGAAAGCCCCCTCCCTCATTGCAACGCCGTCCTTGAAAGAACTGCGTCTGGGCGTGCCGCGTGATAGTTTCTGGAAAAATCTGGATGCGGGCGTGGCTAAGGTCACCCTGGCATTCCTGGATGATCTGCAAAAAGCCGGGGTGACCTTGGTAGAGGTCGACCTGTCGCCACTATTGGCCCGGAATGCCCGTGTAGGCATGCCGATTGTGCTGTACGAGACCTTGCAGACCTTGCCTTTATACCTGGCTGAAAACAAGTACGGCATTGGGCTTGACGAGCTGATTGCGGGCATCAACAGCCCCGACGTGAAGGAAATCTTTGATGCCATAACGGGCGACTACACCATCAGCCAAGAGGCTTATGAAGAAGCTCTGAACCTTGACCGCCCCCTGATGCAGCAAGCTTACACCGACCTTCTGCGCAGCTCCGACATCAGCGGCCTGATCTTCCCGACGACTCCTCTGACAGCCTGCCCGATCGGCGACGATGAAACCACCCTGCTCAACGGCAAGGCGGTGCCTACCTTCAATACCTATATTTCCCGCACGGATCTGGGCTCCAACCTGGGCGCACCGGGCATCTCTTTGCCTGTCGGCCTGTCGGCAGGTTTGCCGGTAGGCATATTGGTCGAGGCCGATATTGGCGCGGACGATCACTTGCTGGCCCTGTGCCGGGCTATCGATCCGTTGTTGCCAGCGACACCCGCGCCAGATTTGAGCGCAGGCGCAAGCACGGTCTGAACCTGTGGGGAGCGACGCCTGTAGCCTGGCAGGACGTTGAAGCAAATTGAAAGAGGCCCCGCCCGATCTGCCCTGACATGAATAAACGCGTATGCTGAAGGGGGACGAACCGCAAAGCAGGATGCTGACGCTTGCCGTCGCCAGGCCTTTGTGTCCCCTGAAGCTCCACGCCCCAGGACAAATATGTAACAACACGACCCGGGTGCTCTTGAAATTAGAAAAGTCGTCCCTATAATTAGCACTCGAAGGGGCAGAGTGCTAAAACGCCTCGCCCCCAAAATCGGACCAACAACTAAAGTCATCTTAAACAGGAGTTTCTCCATGGCACTGCGTCCTTTGAACGATCGCGTGATCGTCAAGCGTCTGGACAACGAACGCACCACCGCTTCCGGTATCGTTATCCCCGAGAGCGCGACTGAAAAGCCCGATCAAGGCGAAATCCTGGCCGTTGGCCCCGGCAAGAAAACCGAGGACGGCAAGGTTCTGGCGCTGGACCTGAAGGTCGGCGACAAAGTTCTGTTTGGCAAGTACTCCGGCCAATCCGTCAAGATCGACGGCGAAGAGCTGCTGGTGATCCGCGAAGAAGAAATCTTCGCCGTGATCGAATAAGTACCGCCAACGAAAATTCAATAGGATTCAAACCATGACTGCAAAACAAGTTTACTTCGGCGACGACGCACGCACCCGCATCGTACGCGGCGTCAATGTTCTGGCTAACGCTGTTAAGACCACCATGGGCCCCAAAGGCCGCAACGTTGTTCTGGACCGCTCCTTTGGCGCTCCTACCGTGACGAAAGACGGTGTGTCCGTTGCCAAGGAAATCGAACTGAAAGACAAGTTCGAGAACATCGGTGCTCAACTGGTTAAAGAAGTTGCTTCCAAAACCTCCGACAATGCCGGTGACGGTACCACGACCGCTACGGTTCTGGCCCAGGCCATCGTTGAAGAAGGCCTGAAGTTTGTTGCCGCCGGCATCAACCCAATGGACCTGAAGCGCGGTATCGACAAGGCTGTCAGCGTGGTGGTTGACGAACTGCGTCAACTGTCCCGTCCTTGCACCACCAGCAAGGAAATCGCTCAGGTCGGCTCCATCTCCGCCAACAGCGACCACTCCATTGGTGAAATCATCGCCAATGCCATGGACAAAGTGGGCAAGGAAGGCGTGATTACCGTTGAAGACGGCAAATCCCTGGAAAACGAGCTGGACGTGGTCGAAGGCATGCAGTTTGACCGCGGCTACCTGTCCCCTTACTTCATCAACAACGCTGACAAGCAAGTTGCTGTTCTGGACGATCCGTTTGTTCTGATTTTCGACAAGAAAATCTCCAACATTCGTGACCTGCTGCCCGTACTGGAGCAAGTTGCCAAGACCAGCCGTCCTTTGCTGATCGTTGCTGAAGACGTGGAAGGCGAAGCTCTGGCAACTCTGGTTGTGAACAACATCCGCGGCATCCTGAAGACAACCGCTGTCAAGGCTCCTGGCTTTGGCGATCGTCGCAAGGCCATGCTGGAAGACATCGCTATCCTGACTGGCGGTACCGTGATCTCTGAAGAAACCGGTATGTCCCTGGAAAAAGCGACGCTGGACGACCTGGGTCAGGCCAAGCGCATTGAAGTGGCCAAAGAAAACACCACGATCATCGACGGCGCTGGCAACGGCACCGACATCGAAGCACGCGTGAAACAGATCCGCGTCCAGATCGAAGAGTCCACCTCCGACTACGACCGTGAAAAACTGCAAGAGCGCGTGGCCAAGCTGGCTGGCGGTGTTGCCGTGATTCGCGTGGGCGCTGCCACCGAAGTCGAAATGAAAGAGAAGAAAGCCCGCGTTGAAGACGCCCTGCACGCAACTCGCGCAGCCGTCGAAGAAGGTATCGTTCCTGGTGGTGGCGTTGCACTGATCCGTGCTCGCGCTGCTGTTGCCGAACTGAAGGGCGACAACACCGATCAGGACGCCGGCATCAAGCTGATCCTGCGTGCTATCGAAGCTCCTTTGCGCACCATTGTGACCAACGCCGGCGAAGAAGCCAGCGTGGTTGTGAACCAAGTGGCCAGCGGCACCGGCACCTACGGCTACAACGCCGCTACCGGCGAGTACGGTGACCTGGTCGAGCAAGGCGTCCTGGACCCCACCAAGGTAACTCGCACTGCCCTGCAAAACGCAGCGTCGATCGCCAGCCTGTTGCTGACTACCGAAGTGGCTGTTACTGAAATCGTGGAAGACAAGCCTGCTGCAGCCATGCCTGACATGGGTGGCATGGGCGGTATGGGTGGCATGGGCGGCTTCTAAGCCATCTATCCGTACCCCGGTCCGGGCAGAAATTGATCACTTCTGCCCTGATCGCTACGCTTTTAGTTCAAAAACCGGATGGATTTTTCCATCCGGTTTTTTTTCGTTCAAGCAAACCCCTATAATCAGGGCACTTCAATCTGCAGCTTCCTTCATGTCAGACTCTCCGTTCAAAAGCAAAGGTGGTTTGGGCCGCCTATTCAATGCCTTGCGCTACTCCGGCCAAGGTCTGGCTGCCGCCCTGCGCCATGAGGCCGCCTTTCGTCAGGAACTGGCGCTGGCCGTCATCCTGACGCCGCTGGCATTCTGGCTGGGAGAAAGTCCCGTGCAGATTCTGGTCCTGCTGGCCACACTGGTCTTTGTGCTGGTGGTCGAACTGTTGAACTCGGCTCTGGAGGCGCTGGCCGACTCCATTACCCTGGAGCATCACCCCTTGATCGGACGGGCCAAGGACCTGGCCAGCGCCGCCGTCCTGCTATCCCTTATTTTTGCTGGCGCCGTCTGGCTCAGCTTTTTATATAGCCGTTTACTTTCCTGATTCCCATGACATTCATAGAAAAACTGAACCGTGCCTGGACGGACAACCAATCCATGTTGATGGTGGGTCTGGACCCGGACCCTGCCCGTCTGCCTTTGGAGCTGGCCGGCAAACCCGGAGCGATTTACGAATTTTGCAAGGCGATTGTGGATGTTACCGCCGACTACACCTGTGGCATCAAACCGCAGATCGCCTACTTTGCCGCCCAGGGCGCCGAGGATCAGTTGCAAGACCTGTGCGACTACATCCGCAACCGCTACCCCCATCTGCCCATCGTGCTCGATGCCAAGCGCGGAGACGTAGGCTCAACGGCAGAGCAGTATGCTCGCGAAGCCTTTGAGCGCTATCGCGCAGACGCCGTCACAGTCAGTCCTTATATGGGTTTTGATTCCGTCGAGCCTTATCTGGAACACCAGGACAAGGGCGTAATCGTGCTGTGCCGTACCTCCAACCCCGGTGGTTCTGACCTGCAATTCATGGAAATGGCTGACGGCACTCCCTTGTATCTGCATGTAGCCAGCCTGGTCGCAGAGAAGTGGAACACGAATGGTCAATGTGCTCTGGTGGTTGGCGCCACCTTCCCTGAAGAAATTGGCAAAGTACGTGCCAGGATTGGTGATATGCCATTGCTGGTACCTGGCATCGGCGCGCAAGGAGGGGATGTAGTCGCCACCGTGGCCGCTGGCATGGACTCACAAGGCAACGGCATGATGATCAATTCCTCGCGTGCCGTCCTTTACGCCAGCCGCAGTGATGACTGGCGGGACGCCGCACAGGCCGCCGCCATTGCCACACGCAATGCCATTAACGATGCCCGCAATAAACAACGCTGAACCCTGTATCTCGCCACTTGTTAAAGCGCCAGACGGCCGGTGCCACAGCCCAGGCACCGGACCGCAGCGACAATCGCGAAAATAAGGACAGAAATGATGGAGACTGTGGTGGCGACCGAGTCAAAGACAGGAATCGCGCCAGCCACCCTCTATCAATAAAAAAAGCCCTGTTCATCGAGATACCATCTCGATGAACAGGGCTTTTCACCAGGCGCTCGATTCAGCCAAGCGAAGGCTGCTGTTTTTCACGCCACTGTTTCAGCTCAGGACTCTGAGCGCCCAGCAGACTCTCCAACGCCTGATCGGTATGCTCCCCCAGCTGGGGCGGAGCCATGCGATAAGAGACCGGGCTATCCGAAAAACGCATGGGGCTGGCTGTCATGCTGACTTTTCCCGCCTGACTATGGTCCAGCTCAATACGCATCTTGCGGGCCTGCACCTGCGGGTGCGAGAACACCCCATGCAGGTCATTGATCGGCCCGGCTGGCACGCCAATCTTGTCCAGAGCTTCCAGCCAATAAGCACTAGGATGCTTCTGCATTGCGGCGCTCAGGATTTGCTCCAGCTCATCACGGTGCTTGACCCGCTGACTGTTAATGTTGAAACGCGAATCCTCAACAATCTCCGGGTGACCAATCGCTTCGCAGTAAGCCGCGAACTGACGGTTATTACCGATGGCCACAATGATGTGACCATCTTCTGTCGGAAACACCTGATACGGCACCAGATTCTGGTGGGCGTTGCCTGCCCGCCTGGGTGCCTGCCCGCTGACTAGATAGTTCATATTCTGGTTTGCCAGCATGGCAACCTGACAATCAAGCAGGGCTATATCAATATGCTGCCCCAGGCCGCTGCGCGTGCGCTCGAACAAGGCAGCCAGAATGCTGCTGGTGGCATACATGCCCGTCATCAGGTCCGCCACGGCAACCCCCGCCTTCTGGGGGCCACCACCGGGCTTGTCATCACGCTCGCCCGTCAGGCTCATCATGCCACCCATGGCCTGGATCATGAAGTCATAACCCGGACGCTCGGCATACGGACCTGTCTGGCCAAACCCGGTAATCGAGCAATAAATCAGGCGAGGGTTGATTGCTTTCAAGCTGGCGTAGTCCAGCCCGTATTTAGCAAGGCCACCCACCTTGAAGTTCTCCACCAAAATGTCGCATTCCCGTGCCATGGCACGCACCACGTCTGCCCCTTCCTGGCTGGCAATGTCCAGACTGATCGACTGCTTGTTACGGTTGGCCGACAAGTAATAGGCCGCCTCAGCCGTATCTTCCCGATCGGGGGTCTGCAAAAAGGGAGGGCCCCAGGCGCGCGTGTCATCACCTGTTTCAGGACGCTCGATCTTATATACATTGGCCCCCAGGTCCGCCAGGTTCTGCGTACACCAGGGACCGGCCAGAATCCGGGTCAGGTCCAGAACCCGGATTCCCTCCAAGGGGGCGGGACGCCTAGCATCACAGGGCTGCTGATCGCTCACGTTACAGTGCTCCATTTAACAACCATTAGTCCAGCATGATATTGGCTTGCTTGATCAGACTGCCCAGCTTCTCGTTCTCCTGTTGCAGAAACGCGGCGTACTCGGCAGGAGTGGACGACTTGATCTCCACGCCTTGGCGGCGAAACGTTTCCACAAACTCGGCATTCTGGCTGACGGCTTTCATGGACTGGCTCAAACGCTCCACAATTTGGGCCGGGGTGCCGCTGCTGACATGAAAACCAAACCAGGCCGTCACGTTATAGCCCTGGTCCAGACCCAGTTCCGCAAACGTGGGGACCTCTGGCAACAACGAGGAACGCTCGGGCCCGGACACGGCCAAGGGACGCACCGTATTGGCGTTGATATGCGTGATCGCCGTTCCCATGCTGTCGAACATGAAAGAGATGTGACCACCGAGCAGATCTGTCATCGCAGGCGCACTGCCTCGGTAGGGAGCGTGAATCACATCAATATCCGCCATCGTGGTGAAAGCCGCTGCCGACAGGTGCGAGGAGGAACCGTTGCCAAAGGAAGCGTAGGTCAATTCTTCAGGATGGGCGCGAGCATACTGAATAAGCTCTTGACCGGACTTGAAGGGGCTTTGCTGAGCGTTCACCACCAACACGTTCTGACCTTCCGCCACCAAGGACACCGCCGTTAAATCCTGCTCAGGCTTGTAAGGCAATTTCTTATAGAGATGGTTATTGACGACGGCCTGACCCACTGCCGCGAGCAGCACGGTGTAGCCGTCGGGCGCGGATTTGGCAACAAAGTCCGTGGCAATAATTCCACTTGCGCCAGGCTTGTTTTCCACGATGATGATCTGACCCAGGTCCTCGGACATTTGCTGTGCGACACCGCGCGCAATCACATCAGTGACCCCACCCGGCGTAAAAGGCACAACCAAACGAATGGGCTTGTCGGGGTACGCCGCCTGAGCACTCAGCGCTGTGAGCAAAACACCTACTCCGGCTAGAAACGGAACCCATTTATGGGTCAGAACATTCTTCATGTATCACTCCAAACTTATTTTGTTCGATAATCGAACTTGATTATTAAATTGCTAAGTCTTGTTTTTTTTACAATTTATCATCGATAATTCTCGACAATCCCAACAAGTTCGTTAATCGAACAAAACAAATTTGGCCCCTTCATCTCGCCATGACAAAAACCAAAGAGAGCGCCCCCGCCACCATCAACTACAAAGGCGATCCAGACTATATGCAGTCACTGGCCCGTGGCCTGCAGGTTATTACCGCTTTCTCTGACCGCAGGCGACCCTTGCGCGCCGCTGAAATTGCCTTGAAGACCGGCTTGGCACGGGCCGTGGTACAGCGCTGTCTCTATACCTTGCAGGCGCTGGGCTATGCCGAACAGGATGGGCCGTTCTGGAAGCTGCGCCCCGCCATTTTGCAACTGGGCCATGCCTATTTTTCGTCAACCTCAATCGTCAGTCTGGCCCAGCCCATACTGGACGATTTGAGTGACAGGGTCGGGGAAACCTGCGCCTTGGCGTTGCTGGACGGGGACGAAATTCTGTATCTGGCGCGCGCCCAGCGGCAACGCGTGCTGACGGTCTCTCTGGGCCTGGGAAGTCGTCTGCCCGCGCATTGCACCTCGATCGGACGCATGATGCTGTCCCAGCTGCCACAAAGCAGGTTGGAGGCATATCTGGAACTGGCGCCGTTCAAAATCATGACGCAATACACCGCCCATACGCGCGAAGCCTTGCTACGCGAATTAAAGCAGGTTCAGGAGAAAGACTATTCCCTGATCAAGGAGGAGCTTGAACTGGGTTTGACGGCCATAGGCGTTCCCGTACGCAGCGCCAGCGGACGCGTCGTAGCGGGAATGAGCATCAGCATCAAGGACTGGCAGGACTCGGAAGAAAAGCTGATCGAACGCTGCCTGCCAGAACTTCGTTCGAGCGCCCGGCAGCTGGGTTTGATGCTGCCGGCCTGACGCAGAAATCAGGCGGGATTGAGCATGGTCAGCGCACTGGTCAGCGCATATTCCACGGCCTGCTGACGGATTTGCGCCCGGTCGCCGTTAAAGATGCGGGCAGAAGCACGGGTCACAATCCCATCGCCACGGCGCTGGGCAAAGCCAAAGCACACCAGTCCGACCGGTTTGCCGGGGGTCGCGCCATCCGGGCCGGCAATGCCGGTTGTCGAAATCGCCAGTTCTGCATCCGCGCTGGCTTCGAGCGCACCGGCTGCCATTTCCATGGCGGTCTCTTCGCTGACAGCCCCGAAACGATCGAGGGTTTCCTGGTTGACGCCCAGCTCCTGCACCTTGGCCTTGTTGCTGTAGGTCACCAGGCCGCGTTCAAACCAGGCGCTGGAACCGGGCAAGTCTGTCAGGGCTGCGGCCAGCAGGCCGCCCGTGCAGGATTCGGCACAGGCCACCATCCAGCCACGATCGTTAAGGGCTCGCCCCAAGGCCAGGGCGGCGTTGCCGTGCTCGTGTTCGCTCATGAGAAAACTCCAAAACGTACCAGAACCGCCATCACCAACAAGGTGTACGCTGCGGCCAGCAAATCATCCCACATCACGCCAAAGCCGTTATGCAAACGGCGATCAAAATAGCGGATAGGCGCAGGCTTGAGAATATCAAAGAAACGAAATAACGCGAATGCAATTGCCTGCGCCAGCCAGGTCTGCGGGATCAGCCACAACACCAGCCAGAACGCCACCATCTCATCCCAATTCATGCCACTGTGGTCAGACACGCCCAGATCGTAGCCGGTACGGTGACAGGCCCAGCAGCCCAGAAAAAAGGAAACGGACAGAAAAAGGGCCATATGGGTATCAGTCAGCACGTGCAGACCCAGAACCCACAAAACCCAGGCCAGCACTGTGCCCCAGGTGCCCGGCCCCGGGCGCAATACCCCCGTGCCACCGCCAAAGGCGATCAGACGCCAGGGTTTTTTCACGACCCAATCCAGGGTGGGACGTTGAATAGGATTCAATGAAGGGTCCGGAAAGGTGCTCATGACACAGCCTCAGCCACCAAAATGATCAAAACCGCCCTGGGCAGGAGCAGGATGCAAGCCCTGTTGATCACGCACATACACCCCGCTGCCACGCTGCATGGTGCCCACGCGGCTTAGCGGCACACCCTCGCGCTGGGCCAGTGCCATGACGGACTCTCTTTGCTCGGGCGCTGCCGTAAAACAAAGTTGAAACACATCACCCCCCACCAGTGCCGCTTCGCGTTGCAAGGAGGCAGGCAGTCCCAGCAAGGCGCGGTCCAGCGGCAAGGCATCCCAATCCAGATGAGCGGCGCATTGGCTGGCTGTGGCGATATGCCCCAGATCCTGAACCAGACCGTCGGAAACATCAATGGCGGCGTGAGCCACGCCTGCCAGAGCATGCCCCAGACGATAGGGCGGCCAGGGCTGCTCCAAGGCTGCGCGGCTGGCAGCCAGACGCGCAGGGTCTGCCGCCAAACGTCCTTGCAGCAGACGCAAGGCAATGTCTGCTGCCCCCAAGGTACCCGTCAGCCAGATATCGTCACCTGGCCGGGCCGCGCTGCGCCGCAACGCCTGCCCCGCTGGGACTTCGCCCAGTACCGTAATGCTGATCACGACCCCTTGCCGGCTGCGCGTGGTATCGCCACCTATCAAAGGGCATTGCGCCTGATCGGCCAGTTGGAATAAACCAGCGGAAAAGGCCTCTAACCATGGGGGACGGACGTCAGGCATGGACAAGGCCAGCAGGCACGCCCGTGGCTTAGCTCCCATGGCACCCAGATCCGACAGATTCACCGCCAGCGCTTTGTGGCCGAGCAAGAAAGGGTCGACGTCGGCAAAGAAATGCTGACCTTCGATCAGAAGGTCCACGCTGCTGGCCAGTTGCCAGCCCGGCGTCGGTGTAAAGAGGGCGCAGTCATCGCCCACTCCCAAATAGCCTTCGGGAGCGGGACGATTGAAATACTGCTGGATAAGACCGAACTCGTTCAGCACGGCGCGCCCTGCTTTAGCGGCGGGCCTGCTTGGCGACTTCAGGGGCGCGTACGTCGGCAGCCAGTTTGTCCAGCACGCCGTTCACGAATTTGAAGCCATCGGTACCGCCAAAGGATTTGGCCAGTTCAACCGCTTCATTAATGGCAACACGGTAAGGCACTTCAACGTGATGCACCAGTTCGTAGCTGCCAATCAGCAAGATGCCGTGTTCAATGGGAGAGAGCTCTTCCAAAGGACGGTCCACGTACGGCAAAAAGCGCTCGCGCAGCACGGGGGCCTCGCGCATGACGCCAAACAGCAGGGTTTTGAACCAGGCTGCATCGGCTTCGCCAAACTCCTCGTCACCGCGGATATGGGCGTCGATGGAGGTGGCTTCCTGCAGGCCATCAGCGCCTCGCAACAGCCAGGAGTAGATGCCCTGCAGGGCAAATTCGCGCGAACGGCGGCGCGCGGATCGTCCGTTGGCCTTGGCGGCCGGGACTTTATTTGTCGTCGTCAAGATCTTCGTCCTCGTAATCTTCGTCCTCATCGTCGTCCAGCTCAGGCTCGAGGACGGCGATAAGATTGCCCAGTTCGACCGCTGTACGGGCGCACTCGCGACCTTTTTCAGCAGCGCGAACTTCGGCTTGTTCATCTGTGTTGGTGGTCAGTACCCCGTTGGCAACCGGGATGCCGGTGGCCAGGGAGACCTGGGTAATGGCCGACGCACTTTCGTTGCTGACCACTTCAAAGTGGTAGGTGTCGCCACGAATAACCGCGCCCAGCGCGATCAGGGCATCAAACTCGCCGGTTTCAGCCATCTGGCCCAGCGTGATGCCCAGTTCCAGCGCGCCCGGAACGGACAGAACCGTTACATCACGCTCGTCCACGCCCAAGGCTTCCAGCTCTTTCAGGCAGGCTTCCAACTCGGTCAGGCCGATGGATTCGTTGAAACGCGCACGCACAATACCGATGTGCAGACCTTCCCCATTCAGGTCAGGGGTAACAATGTAAGGATTCATGTTGGAAGCTCCGCTTAGGATTGAGAATCTGGTTCGCTATGGTAACCCGTCACGGTCAATGCAAACCCGGCCATGCTTGGCATTTTACGTGGTCGCGACATTAAACGGGCCTTGCCAACATTGAGGTCACGCAAAATCTGTGCACCAATCCCGTAGGTGCGCAGATCGTTGCGGCTGGAGCGCCCTCGTGGCGCCTGGGCCGGACTGTTCTCGCCCCAGGCCTGGATCTGCTCAAAACCATGTTCCTCGGAACTTTGGCAGTTCATTAACAGCACCACCCCGCTGTCCGATTGGGCAACCGTACGCAGCGCCACGGGCAAGGTCCAGCTATGCCCCACATCCCCTTCGATCAGCACATCCAGAACCGTAGTCGGTTCATGCACGCGCACCAAGGTTTCCACCTCTGGCGTAATCTGGCCGTGTACCAGGGCCAGATGCAGGCCCCCGGAGGACAGGTCGCGATATGCGTGACACTCGAACTCGCCATACGGTGTCTTGACGGGCTTTTTGTGCAGGCGCTCGATCATGGATTCGTGCTCGCTGCGATATTGGATCAAGTCCGCAATCGTCCCCACCTTGATGCCGTGTTCACGAGCAAAGACCAGCAGGTCCGGCAGGCGGGCCATGGTTCCGTCCGGATTGAGCACTTCGCAAATGACAGCAGCCGGGGTCAGACCCGCCATGGCCGTCAGGTCGCAGCCCGCCTCGGTATGCCCGGCGCGCACGAGCACGCCACCCTTGGCCGCCTTCAGGGGAAAGATATGACCGGGCTGCACCAGATCCGCAGGACGCGCATCACGCGCCACGGCGGCCTGGACGGTGCGGGCGCGGTCAGCGGCGGAAATACCGGTTTCCACGCCTTCCGCCGCCTCGATGGAGACGGTGAAATTGGTGCCAAAGCGCGTGCCGTTGCGCGTTGCCATCAAGGGCAGGTCCAGTTGGCGGCAACGCTCTTCAGTCAGGGTCAGGCAAACCAGACCACGGCCATGCGTCACCATGAAGTTGATCGCCTCGGCATTGACGAACTCGGCGGCCATCACCAGATCGCCTTCGTTCTCGCGGTCCTCTTCATCAACCAGAATGACCATGCGACCTGCGCGCAGTTCCTCAACAATCTCTGGAACGGGAGCGATTGGACTGGTACCCAGGTGACCAGCGTCGGACTGAATTTCTTGATTCATCGTGCTCTTTGCTCAGACAGATAATAATTAAGGCCATTTTACGACACCCGGGCCCCCGCGGGCAGCTTGATTAGTCGGTACACTTAAAGACCGTGTCAATCCGCTCCAAACCTCTATGACCGAACCCATTTTGCCTGCTCTGGACGAAAAACGTCGTCGCATCCAATCCATTGAAACAGGCTTTGGCCTGTTGAAAGTGCTGGTGGACAGTGGTCAACCCATGATGTTGCGCGATCTGGCCACTCGGGCAGGCATGAGCTCGGCCAAGGCCCACCCTTATCTGGTCAGCTTTACCAATGTAGGACTGGTACAACAGGCGCCGGCTACCGGACTGTACGAGCTGGGGCCTTTTGCCTTGCAGATGGGGCTGGTCAGCCTGCAAAGTCAGAACCCGCTCAAGATCGCCCTGCCTGTGGTGCAGGCCTGGGCTTCACGCATCGGCCATACCTTGGGCGTAGCGGTGCTGGGTTCGCATGGCCCCACCATGGTTCACATCAGCGAGGCCAGCTACCCCGTGCATGTGAACATGCGTTGTGGAACCGTGATGTCCATGTTGCACACGGCCACCGGCCATGTCTTTGCCGCCTGGTTGCCCCCGGAAGTGGCCCGCCACTATATCGAGCGCGAGGCGGGCGACAGCGCCGTTGTCACCAGTATCAGCCCTTTGCGCCCCGCCCCCAAAGCACTGACAGCCATGTTGGAAAAAATCCGTGAGCAAGGGGTGGCTCAGGCGTTGGGCAACCCCCTGCCGGGTATTGATGCCTTGTCCGTTCCCGTGTTCGATCACTCCGGTCATATTGTGCTGGCTCTGACCAGCCTGGGCCCGAGCACCTTGTTTGATGCCAGCCTGGACAGTCCTATCCTGGCTCAGTTGCGACAGTGTGCCAGCAGCATCTCTCATCAGCTCGGTTGGCGTGACCCTTTGGACAGACCCTCTTTGTAAGCGCAGACACGCCTGCAAACATTTATACGGGGTGTCCGCACTTCAAGTTTGTTGGCTTTACATGCAAAATAAGCGTTTTATCCGCCCACCTCTTGTGGGTGACACCTCGAGTGCGATGCTGTGCTAGAACAAGAACTGAAATTTTTTGTACCCGAGAGTGCCCGTCCCGGTTTATTAGCCGCTTTTGACGCGGTACGAACGGGTAGCATTACCTTGAACGCCATCTACTTTGATACCCCCGAGCGCGAACTGGCGCTATCGGGTATCGCTCTGCGACTGCGCAAGGAAGGTGAGCAATGGGTTCAAACCGTCAAGCTGCCCGGTCCCGATACCCTGTCCCGAATTGAGATCAATCATCCTCGACCAGGTCCCGAACTGGACCTGAGCCTGTATCAGAACACCCCGGCACAGGCCGCCCTGGCCCGGCACACCGGGCAGATTCAGGCCCGCTACCAGACGCGGATACAACGTGAGCTGGCCCGAATCAGGCAAGGACAGTCTGAACTGGAGCTGGCCTACGATGTGGGCCATATCGAATCCCAGGGCCTCAAGCTCTTGGTCAACGAACTGGAAATCGAGCTCATCAGCGGTGAAAGCCTTGCCATATTCGAGCTCGGGCAGCGCTGGCTGTACAAGCACGGCCTGATCCTGGAAATGCGCAGCAAGTCTGAACGAGGCGATGCACTGGCCAGTCTGGTGGATCGGCGCCGAGCCAAATCCGAGAGCCTGGACTTGTCTCCCTCACAAGTGGCCGCTGCCTTGACGCGCAAGGCGTACGACCTGCCCAAACCCCATGTTGTCGACGCCAAGGACCTGGAGCAGTTCTACTGTCTGAGCGCCACCATGAGCCTGGAGCAGGTCATTCGTAATGCGGCCCTGCTGGCAGGCGTGGATGGCATCCGCCCGGACGTCGCCCGCCAGGCTGATTATCTGGCCTTGATGCGTGTGGGCCTGCGCCGTCTGCGCTCCTGCCGCAAGCTGTTCAAGATGTGGCTGTCGGCCAGTGAAGGCTATGCCAACACCCGGTTGACCCATTATTTCGGCTTGTTTGGCAAGGCACGCGATCATGATCTGGTGCATCTGGAGATCACTCCCTTGTTACTGAAAGCAGGCATGCCAGGCCCCGCTCCGCAGCCCCAACCTGCCCACCTGGAACACGACCCCGTTCAACTGGCCAGTGCCGCCGAATTCCAGTCTTTGCTGCTGAGTAATCTGCAAAGTCTGATCTGCGGCCCCACGCTGGAACTCAATGGCGTGCCGGAGCCGCAAAACCTGATCGAGGCACGCATCAGCCGCTGGTTTCAGACGATTCAGTTGCGCAGCCAGCGCTTTGCACAGATCAGCCAGGACAAACAGCATCGCCTGCGTAACCGAATCAAAAGCCTGCGTTATTGCCTGGAGTTTTTACCCAGCGCGGCCGACAAGCAAGGGTTGCACAAGGTCTTGCGCGAGTGTCAGGCCCTGATCGGAGCCGTAACGGATGTCGATGTTGCGCTGGACTGGTATGCACAACATGCTGCCAATCCCGAGCAGGCGCAGTTCGCACGTCAGTGGCTGACCCATGCTCGCCAGGGTCGTGCGGCCCATGCCCAGCATGCCCTCAATGCCTTGGATCAGCATCAGCCGCACACTGAGCTGCTGCGACGCTAAGGGCCCCGTGAGGGAAGAAACAATCCTGCAGCAGTAGCGTGCTGGGTAGCTACACGGTGAGCACGGGCGAATAGCGCAAAAAAAACCGGCGATTCCCTTAAAAGGATATCGCCGGTTTTTTTATCAGGCGTGGACTTAGGCGTTCATACCCAGCAAGGCCGAAGCAAACTCGCGCGCCACAAACGCTTGCAGATCCTGCATACCCTCGCCCACCCCGATCCAGTACACGGGAATGGGTCGAACGCCCTGAGCACAGGCGGCAACCGCCGCCAGCGTCCCGCCTTTGGCCGTGCCGTCCAGCTTGGTGACCACCAGGCCCGTCAGACCCAAGGCGGCATCAAAGGCACGAATCTGGGAGATCGCATTCTGTCCGGTATTGCCGTCCACAACCAGGAGTATTTCGTGTGGCGCCTGGCCGTCCGCCTTGCCGATGACGCGCTTGATCTTTTTGAGCTCTTCCATCAGGTGCAGTTGAGTCGGCAAGCGGCCCGCGGTATCCACCATGACCACCCCCATATCTCGGGCACGGCCCGCGTGTACCGCATCAAACGCCACGGCGGCGGGATCTCCCCCGTCCTGGGCAATCACACTGACGTTATTGCGCGCCCCCCATTCAATCAGTTGCTCACGCGCCGCCGCACGAAAGGTATCGCCCGCCGCCAGCAGGACTTTTGCGCCCTGCTCCTGAAAGGTGTGCGCCAGCTTGCCAATGGACGTGGTTTTACCCGCACCGTTAACACCGGCAATCATGACCACCAGGGGTTTGCCCGAACCGAGTGGAAAGGACTTCTCCAAGGGCTTCAAATGATCGGTCAGGATGTCACACAGAATTTGCTTGACCTGGGCTGCATCGCTGATTTTTTCCTTGCGTACACGCGCACGCAAGGCGGTAATCAGCTTTTCCGTTGCCTCCACGCCGGCATCGGCCATCAATAAGGCATCTTCCAGCTCCTCAAACAAGGTTTCATCAACCTTGGCACCGACAAACAGACTGCTCAGACTTTGACCGGTGCGCGACAAGCCCTGTTTCAACCGGGACATCCAGGAGGTTTTCACCACAGGGGCGGCGGCTTCTGGTTCTGGGGTCGGAGCTGGTTCAGGCTGTGGCGCGGGGGCCGGTGCGGGAACAGGAGCAATCTCTGGCTCTGGTTCTGGCTTTGGCTCCGGTTCAGGGATCGGTTGCACCTCGGGCTCAGGAGTCCGATCTGGCTCCGGCACAGGTTGCACCTCCGGCTCAGGGGTACGAACGGGTTCAGGTACAGGCTGTACTTGCGGTTCGTAGACACGCGCAGGCTCGGGTGTCGGAACACTGGCAGGGGTCGGTTGTGGCACCTCTGGCTGCGTGGGCGTAGACTGCGAGGCAGCGCGATGTTCAGCCTGACTGGCTGCCTGGCGATCCAAAGCCACAGCAGGCGGGACTGCCGGCGTTTGAACTGGCGTGCTTTGCTCCTGCGCTACCGCAGGGGATGCGTCTGCCGCGTCAGCCTCGGGCTGGGCAGGAGAAAGCGGCTCGGTCAGCTCCGTTTGAGTGACTTGTGGCTCTGGCTTGGCCTTCTTTCTTTTAAAAAAACTGAACATACGATTTACACTAGAAAATTCTGTTGAATGACCACATTATCCGATCAAAGCGCTAATGAGAAAACATGCTGTCCGTATTGTAGGTGGGGATTATCGCCGCACACCCATTTCAGTGGTCGACGCCCCCGGTTTGCGGCCCACTCCGGATCGTGTGCGCGAGACGCTATTTAACTGGCTCAACCACTTCTGGGGCGGACAATTCAGCGACAAAAACGTGCTGGACCTGTTCGCCGGCAGTGGCGCCCTGGGGTTTGAAGCCGCCTCGCGCGGTGTCGCCTTTGTGCAAATGGTGGAGCGTCACGGGCCGGCTGTGGCCAATTTACGCGCTTTGCGCACCAAGCTGAAAGCCGAACACGTCCGCATTCATGCCGGTGACGCCCTCCATATTCTGGAGCGCAGTCAGATGCGCTACGATCTGGTCTTTGTGGACCCGCCCTTTGCACGCGACTGGATGGAACGTATCTGGCCCTTGCTGCCCAATGTGCTGGCGCCGGACGCACTGGTTTACATTGAGTCCGAAACCCCTATACAAGCCCCGGCTCAATACGGGATACTACGACAGGATAAGGCAGGGCAGGTACATTATCATTTGCTGCGATTTGCTGCGATGCAAAAAACAGTCAATAATGCCGAATTTTCCGGGACGCCTGCGCCGCTCTCCCCGGACTCCGACCTGCCAACTTGAACCCCTTACGCGGATGCACCATGATCACAGCTGTTTACCCCGGCACCTTCGACCCCCTGACCCGAGGCCATGAAGACTTGGTCAGGCGAGCCGCCAACCTTTTCGATCACGTCGTGGTCGGTGTGGCCTCCAGCCAGAACAAACGCCCCTTCTTCACGGTAGAAGAGCGTGTGGAAATTGCCTCCGAAGTGCTCAGCCACTACCCGAACGTGGAAGTAAAAAGCTTTTCGGGCCTGCTCAAGGATTTTGTGCGTGAACAAAATGGTCGCGTCATCGTACGTGGACTGCGCGCCGTCTCCGACTTTGAATACGAATTTCAAATGGCGGGCATGAACCGCCACCTGCTGCCCGAAGTCGAGACCATGTTCATGACCCCTTCGGACCAATACCAGTTCATCTCCGGTACCATTGTGCGCGAAATTGCCATCTTGGGCGGCGACGTAGGTAAATTTGTGTTCCCGTCCGTAGAGCGTTGGCTGCAAACCAAAGCCAAAGAACGCAATCAGCAAGCGGTTTCGGCGACCTGAACTCGCCCTGCACAGCGGTCCGTACTACACTGTAGGGTGACCGACGGGTCAATTCCAAAGACCACGCTTATCAGGACACTGCGCTATGGCACTGCACATTACAGAAGAATGCATCAACTGCGACGTATGTGAGCCGCAGTGCCCCAATCTGGCCATTTACATGGGCGAGGAGATCTACGAGATCAATCCCAACCTATGTACCGAGTGTGTCGGCCACTTTGATGAACCGCAGTGCGTGGTGGTGTGTCCGGTCGAATGCATTGAGGTTCACCCTCAGCACCAGGAAAGCCAGGAAACCCTGCTCGCCCGCTACCATCGACTGCAAGCCGAGTCCACTTCCTGATGGAACAGCCATAAAAAAACCCTGCTTCTGGCAGGGTTTTTTTGACTGAACGCCGCCACAGGGGGCATTTACGGGGAGGTAGCCAGACGCTTTAACAAACGTACTGGCTGGCCGATATAACGACTGAACCACTGCGCCGGCAAATCGCCCTCGTCGATCAATTGCACTGGCTGGCCGTTTTCCTGCCACATGGAAAACGAGTCAGGATCGTCTTCAATGACGTCTACCGCTATATCCAGACGCAACATGCCGGGAGCACGCAGCACCAACTGCCCAAAGCGCAGCTCCATGCTCAGTTCAGCGAGGACAGACAAGGCCTGCGCGCCCAGAACCTGCCCCTGTTCATCGCCCAGAACCCAACGCTCCTGGCATGCCAGCGCCTTGCTATCGCTGAGCGCTGGCCCCCCTTGCAAAAGACAGACCGTGTCCAGTGGCTGGCCCGCATTCAGGCTGGTGTCCTGACTCATTGCTTGAACCATTGCTTCATGGCCTCACCCAGAGTTGGGGGCACTTTGGCTGCCAACTCGTCCTGAATGGCCTGTTTGACCTCAGCCTTCACCTCTGTCGTGGTTTCTGCCTTGGCCTGCGAGGCCTGTTGACTCAACAAGTCCAGCAACCCGTCCTGCAAGGCTTTTTTAATCGTGTCACTGGCGATGTCCTTCCACTGAATCTGGTAGGACAATGCAGCCCAAGGCCCGGAGATGTGAATGGGGATCGACACATTACGCAGATCCTGCAAAGACTTGCGTTCATCAGCGGACAGACTGTTAGGGTTGAGGCGTGCCTGCAACGTCACCTCTGCCTGCTGAGTAACCAAGTCCAGCTTGGACCCCTTGGCGGCCGTGACATTCAAGAGGGGGGTCAAGGCCCGGAAATTGCGGAACGTGGCCTGCCCTTTCTTGATATCCAAGCTGCCTTGCAGGCGTTTTAACACCGTACGACGCAAGAGATCGGACTCGGGCAGCAACAAGGGAATCTGGCCGCTGAAGGCATTACGCACCGCCTCGTTGATATCCCGTACGCTTTGATCCAGATCGACACTACGCCAGCTGCCGTCGAGCAGATCCAGGCTCAGGCCCCCTTCCAGTGCATTCAGGCGCTCTTGCTGCGTGGCCCCCTGGGTCTTCAGATTCAGATCGACATTGCCTTTGCCGGCCAGATAATCATTGCCGAAAGCGTCCAGCAGCAGCGAGCCCAGTTGCATTTGCTGCAACTTCAGACCCAACTCCAGGCGTTTGCCCGGCTCTACCTTGGCCTTGGCCTGGAGCTGTCCTTCGTAGGCTTGCGCGGTGAACTGCGACAGATTAATCAGTTGTCCCTGATTCTTGACTTGAGCCTTGACCTGATCCATGACCATGCCCAGGCTGCGAAGCTTCTCAATTTCAACACGCAGGTCGAAACTCATGGCATCCAGCCAGGCATAGGAAGCGGGTTGCGCATCCTCCTGTTCGGCCGCTACTGGCGGTTGGGCGGGGTCCGCGGGCTGTTCCTGCCCGGCTTCCTGCTCCTCGGCCTGTCCGGTCGCTGGCTCTGACTCATCAACCGCCTCCGCGGGGGGGACCACCTCTGGGGCGGTTAGCCAGAAAATCGAGCGCAGCTCATCCAGATCGAGCTTGTCTGCCTTTAGCACAGCGGCCAGCAAGGGGCCTTTGCCTTTATCCTGAACACTGATATCCAGCTTGCCTTGAGCCTGCTCGATGTTGCTGCTTAGCTGCGCCTGGTATTGCTGCTTGCCTTTGTTCAGATCCGCCTGTCCGCTCAACGGCATCTCGAAACGGCTGCCCGCATCGGCCTCGTCCTCGACGCGAATGCTGGCCTGAATTTCGGGCAGACGCAGCCATTCATTCGACGGCTGCCATTGCATGGGCGAACTGGCCTTTAGTTGAGCGACACGACTGCCTTGCTTGACCGCTCCATCGAGCTTGGCCTGCTCAAACAAAAGCGCCTGGCTGTTGCCGGACAAGCCCTGCAGCGTCAAGCCCAGGCCCCAGACCTTGGGACCGCTTACTTTCAGGCTGGCCACCACGGGTGCGCCTTCGGCCTGGGCAGGCGAGACCTGAATGCGGGGAACGTCCAAGGCCAGATCCAGGTTCTGATCCTCGTTTTTGCCGCGGATACGCAAGGCCAGTTTCTCGAACGACACCAGATCACTGTCGCTGTCGATCTGCATCTTGGGCGTGTTCAAGGACGCATTCAGATCGCTGACCGGATACGAGCCCAACCATTGGCCTTGCAGTTGAGTATCCAGATTGGTGGCGTTGAACTGACGCTGCCCAGCCTTGTACGCCACATTGCCTTTGAGTGTCAGGCTTTGCGCCCGCAACTCGTCCAGATCGCCTACAAAGCTCAGGTTCAGCTTCTGCGCTGCGTATGATTGCGAGGCGGGGTCCAAACTGAGCTGGCCCTGCCCCTCCAGCGACCCTTCGGCCACTGGATAGTCGCCCGACAGCCGGCTTTTGAAGGCCACATCAAAAGGCTGGCCGAACGTCATGCGCCCCGTATTTACTTCCAGCTGCAGCAAGCGACCAATCACATTGCTGCGCTTGCTGAAATAGTGAATTTCGCCCCCTTTCAAGCTCAGACCCGCAATGTCGATCTGAAAATCCGTCTCGCTGCCCGAACGCTTGGCAATCAGCTCGGGCACTGGCGAGGACTCGGGGGACGGCTCAACGGATTTGTCCTGTGGAGCCTCGGCCGCCTGCGCAGCAGGCAACAAGGACACCCCAGCACGGGCAACGGGCAGTTGAGGACCGACGGGCGGCGCTTGCAACAGGTCATCAAAGTTGAATGCACCCTGCTCATCACGCACAATCCAGGCCTTAAAGCCCGTAACAGCGACGTGGTCCACAACCAGACGGTTGTTGATCAAAGGCCAGAGGGCGACCGCAAACCGGGCACTTTCAAAGGACGCGAAGGGATCTTCCGAATTACGGTCGGACAGGGACAGGCCCTGCACGGACAGGCCAATGCGGGGAAATAAAGAAAGTTCGATGTCACCGTCAATCTTGAGCGTACGCTGATACTTTTGCTGGACGATGTCGGCCAGCTTCTGTTTGTACGAATTGGGATTGAAGGTCAGCAGGAAAATTGCCCCGCCAACCACTGTGACAATAGCCAAAACGACGAGGCTGAATAAGCCCCGCTTAAACCATACTTTCATGTAAGCCTCTAGGACCTCGGGGAAGGATGCAACATGCCATCTGCCCGGATACGAAATGCTACCCTATGTCGGGGCATTGCGAAGTAACGAAAATAAGAAATATCCACCTGCTCTTTAAAAAGCGGTGTCGTCTGTCAGCAATCCCTTATTATTACCTTAAGAAATAAAGGCATAGTATTAATGTCTTCGCCCTTAGATGCATTTGCGCACATACAAGGGTTATGCTTGCTCTGTCTTATATAAGCCACTTGATAATCAATTCCAGAATAAGCCATGAAACTAGAGACTCTTGCCATTCATGCTGGCTACCAGCCAGACCCGACCACAAAAGCTGTTGCTGTCCCGATTTATCAGACCACTTCCTACGCTTTCGACAATACGCAACACGGCGCGGATCTGTTTGACCTGAAGGTTCCCGGCAATATCTACACCCGCATCATGAACCCGACCAATGCCGTGCTCGAAGAGCGTGTAGCGGCACTGGAAGGCGGGATTGCAGGTTTGGCAGTCGCCTCTGGCATGGCAGCCATCACGTATGCTATCCAAACGATTGCCGAGGCCGGCGACAACATTGTGTCCGTCAGTAAACTGTATGGTGGCACCTACAACCTGTTCGCACACTCCTTCCCGCGTCAGGGCATTACGGTCAAGTTTGCCCCGCCCAATGACATCGAAGCGCTGGAAGCCCTGATTGATGATCGCACCCGTGCCGTTTTCTGCGAAACCATCGGCAACCCGGCCGGCAATATCATCGATATCCGCGCCCTGGCCGATGCTGCGCACCGCCATGGCGTGCCACTGATTGTAGACAACACCGTCGCGTCTCCTGCACTGTGCCGCCCTATCGAACACGGCGCTGACATTGTGGTGCATTCGCTGACCAAATACATGGGTGGTCACGGCACCACCATCGCTGGCATGGTGGTGGATTCGGGCAAGTTTCCCTGGGCCGAACATAAAGACCGCTTTGCCATTCTCAATACCCCCGACCCTTCCTACCATGGCGTGGTCTACACCGAGGCCTTCGGTCCGGCTGCCTTCATTGGCCGTTGCCGCGTGGCTCCGCTGCGCAACACTGGCGCAGCCCTGGCTCCCTTGAGCGCCTTCCAGATTCTGCAAGGCATCGAAACGCTGCCTTTGCGGATGGAACGCCACACGGAAAATGCCCTGAAAGTGGCCGAGTACCTGAACAAGCACCCTCAAGTGTCCTGGGTCAAGTATGCAGGTCTGCCCGACCATCCCGACCACGAGCTAGCCAAGCGCTACATGGGCGGCAAACCCGCTGCCATTCTGTCCTTTGGCATCAAGGGCGGCATTGAAGCGGGCACTCGCTTTATCGACGCGCTGAATCTGGTGCTGCGCCTGGTCAATATTGGCGATGCCAAATCCCTGGCCTGCCACCCGGCCAGCACCACACACCGTCAGCTCAATGCGCAAGAACTGGCGGCAGTGGGAGTCAGCGAAGATATGGTGCGTCTGTCCATTGGTCTGGAGCACATCGACGACATTCTGGCCGATCTGGAACAAGCGCTGGCTGCTGCAGCACGCGGCTAAGACAAAAAAAATCGGTACTGGCCGTCGCGCTCATACCGATCTGTCTGGCTCACATCAAAAAGCCTGGAATCGGTACGACACCCATTCCAGGCTTTTTCATTTTTTTCCTTCCACGGCCCGCGGCGGGCCGCGCTCACGGCATCAATTCTCAGGGTTTGCGAAACAACTGCGTCAAGCCACCCAGCAAACTGCTGGCATCGGTAATATGGGATGGGTCAAACTGGCCATTGGGACTGGCCTGATTGATCAGGGAAGGCAACATGATTCTCAGGTTCTCCAACACGCTTTGCTGGGTCAAGCCCGACAAGTTCACCAACTGCGTAATCGCGGGCTGCCCCATCACTCCCAACAGGTCTTGCTGAGCAATGTCCTGGTTGCTGCCCTGCGAAATCCAGGATGACACCACTTCCCCAAAACCACCGGCGCGAAAACGCTCAATCAGACCACTCAGGCCCCCCGGATAGCTGCTGATTACTTGAATCAGGGCAGGCAAGAGCGCGCCCTGCTCCTTGGATTTGGCATCTGCCGACGACAAGGCCGACACAACAGAATTAAGCAAACTCATTATTTTTCTCCCCAATGCACGGCACCATGCGGGCCGGTGCTGATATCAGGCCTCATTATGCCGTGCTCACCCTGCAGGCGGGGCGGATTAATTGTCAAGGTGGGTCAATGGCCGCGTAACGCCCCAAGCCTATTGCCCTGGGCAACGCCTACGCTACACTGGTTTACCGATAGCCTGGCACGGTGTCTTGGCCAACAGACCGACTCAATGGAGATTCTGGAATGATGCAAGCTTCCTATACCATCCTGTCCGCTCAAGAAACTGCTCGCGCTTTGCCCTATCCAGAGCTGGTCGCCCAGCTTGGCATCGCCGTAGCCCAATCTGCCGCCGGCACTATCGTCGCCCCCGCCCGCCAGGTGCTTGACTATCCTCAAACCGGGCGAATGCTGTCCATGCCCGCGGTTTCGCACGATATAGGCGTGCACAAACTGGCCAATGTCATGCCGGACAATCCGCAGCAGGGCCGGGGCACCATCCAGGGTCTGGTCACTGTGTACGATGCCCACAATGGTCTGCCCCTCTTGATTCTGGATGCGCCCACCCTGTCCGAGCGTCGCACCGCCGCTGTGTCCATGCTGGGCATCCAGGCGCTCTGGCCCCAAGGGCCCGAACACATCACCCTGCTGGGTTACGGCCAACAGGCACGGGCTCATTGCGAGGCCATCATGACGCTTTACCCCAAAGCCGAGGTCACCCTGACAGGCCGCAGTCTGGAGCGTGCCCGCGCCGTCACCGCCTCTTTGCAGACCCGTTTCGGAGCAAGGGTCCAGGCAGCGGCAAGCGTGCCGGAAAAGACCGATGTGCTGATCAGTCTGACCTCCAGCCTGACACCGGTCTATCACGAACCAGCCCGACTTGAGCGCCTGTTGATCGGCGTAGGGGCCTTTACACCTGAAATGGCCGAGTTCGAAGCCCACACCGTCCTGGCCAGCCGCCTGTATGTAGACGATCTGACAGGCGCCCGAAAAGAAGCGGGAGACCTGCTTCAGGCTGACGTAAATTGGGATCAGGTTCAGGGCATACACCAGGTTTTGCGCAGCCCGGCGCCCAAAGACAAACCCGTGTTCTTCAAATCCGTCGGCTCCGCTGCCTGGGATTTGGCGGCCGCTCGTTGTGCCTTGCATCAGCGCCAGCAGATCTGAAACCCCAGGCCTCAATACTTAAGGGGCAAATCAACGGACCGGGCACACTAAATCGCGTCCAGAGTGTTACTCTGGCGCGTACAATCCCTTACAGTCACTTACCGATCTCTTTTTGCCGCTCTGCCATGACCTCTTCGCTCCCCCCTCTTGAAGACGATCCATTTCAAATCCAATCGAAGTTTGAAATCCTGCGTGTTTTACGGGCTATTGAAAAAGGCGGCCTGCTGTTGCACATGGAAGCCAACCACGGCAATGACCGGATTGTGACCACCATTTTGGATATCGATCTGGACAATAATGTGGTGGTAATCGACACCGCTAACAAAGAAGAAAAAACCCGAAATCTGCTGCAGTCCGAACACACCAGCTTTGAGACCTCTGTCGACAAGATCAAAGTAACCTTCCAGGGGCCCAAGCCCGAAGTGGTGACCTATGAAGGACAACCGGCCTTGGCCATCCCGATCCCCGAATCCATTCGCCGTTTGCAGCGACGCGAATTTTTCCGCGTGAGCGTACCGGTCAGCGAACCGGCCATGGTGATCCTGCGTCTGAATAACGAGGCAAAGAGTTTCATGCTGCACGATATCAGCGGCGGGGGCTTGTCGTTGGTCGACGAATCCCAAAGTCTGGCAGAGGTCATTGGTGCACATAAAACAGAGTCCCTGCTGGAGCTTCCTCAGGCAGGCTCTTTTGTCGTGGCGCTACAAGTGACACGAACCGAAACGCAACAACTGCCCAATGGCAAACAGATTCAACGCCTGGGCTGTACGTTTATTGACTTGTCTGCCTCCACGCAAATGGCCATCCAACACTATATTGGTCGCCTGGAGCGCCAGCAGATCGCCAAACAGCGCGGACACGGTTAATTCGAGTCAGGGGACATTCCCAGATCACTGGGGATGTCCACATCACGCAAGATCCCCTCATCCACCAAGGGCAGGAACAGGGTCTGATCCCTGTTGGCTTGCAACAAGCCACGCGCGCCTTGCTCATCGGGCAGTGTCAAAAGCGCCTGCTGCCAGGCCAGACCAAAGCCAATCGGATTGCCCGTCTGCCCGTTCACAACCGGACGTACTATCCCAGCGCCATCCTGCACGGCCTGAGCGACCGCCGCTACTGTACTGGGCCGTACCCAAGGCATATCCGCCAACAAGACGACATAGCCATAAGAAGGCCGACTCGCCTGTATCCCGGCTTTCAAACTGACCCCCATGCCGCGCGTCGCGTCTGGCGCCAGTACAAAAACGAGCGGTAAATCGCCCAGCTCACGCCGCAGAAGCGGCTCATGAACATCGCAGACCAGTAGCACTTCATCCAGCACGGACAGCGCAGTCTCACAGACACGGCGCACCACCGTTTTGCCATCATCCATCCGGGCCAGCAGTTTCAGGCACTGACCTGAGGGATCGAACCGACGACCCACACCGGCGGCCAGAATAATGCCCGTCACCCCCGAGACCCGCTGCTGTCCAACCATTCAATCTCCTTTACACTTCTGCGTTAGCCTACTGCGGCTCATTGTCTTTCACGATCAGCCTGAACAATACAAGTGATCGAGGCCAACAAGGCTCCCACAAACCGGGCTTCCAGTACATCGTTAAAAAAAACGGCAAATCCCTTGGTACTGTATCAAGGCCACAAGATCAAAGCATCGGACCCAGCAGGGAGATGGACTCAAAGAAACACCAAGAAGGATTAAGCCCGCAGGACGTCCTCCAAGAGCAGGTCGAGAACTGACTCTGAGAGAGCCAGCCGGGTAAGGCAAGCTCCCATTCAAACCTTAAGCACCCCAGCCCAGGCCCCGTTTAAAAGTACTGCCCGCCTATTTAAAACAATAAGTGTCCATTTAAAACAATCTGCTATATTTTCCCCACACTGGCTCAACGTCATCTTCTCGTGCAAGGCTCTCCTTGCCAACCTGAATGCCTCAGGCTCAACAAACTGCTTCCTCCACTTCAGGGGCTCCTCCGTGCAGACACTATTTCGCGCCTTGAATACCCGACCCGCCATGACACCCAACAGGCTATGGGCAGCACTGACACTGGCTATTGCCCCCCTGTCCGCTCACGCTCTGGAAGACAGAACCGTGGAGAACGCTGCCGGGCGCAGCGTATTCATCGCCCGGTTTTTCGACATTGGCGACGGCTCCTTTGACAATGACAACACCTCATTCTGGAGCTGGGAAGGCCATCAGGCCTACAAAAACGAGATCGTCGACGGCCTGGGCTATTGGGCGGAAATAATTCAGCCTCAGGGCAACAAGCCCGCCACCATCGTGAACATCGGCACGGTCGACATGCCGGGCAACGCCTACGGTGGCTCCCCCGTGGCCCAAGGGGGGCACAGCGCTTTGACGCAAATGCAACAAAACATCTTTGGTCTGTCACCCTCAACCGGCACCCTGCCCTTGGGCGGCCACGGCTTTTTTGGACTGGGCCAGGATGACTACGCACTCAATCCCGCTCTGACCCAAACGCCTCT
The DNA here is from genome assembly GCF_037120595.1 of Alcaligenes sp. CHO6. Lineage (NCBI taxonomy): Bacteria > Pseudomonadati > Pseudomonadota > Betaproteobacteria > Burkholderiales > Alcaligenaceae > Alcaligenes > Alcaligenes sp. CHO6. The sequence goes on along the minus strand of NZ_JBANCI010000006.1, from coordinate 4,234 downwards.
TAGCGGCAAAGACAGCGTCCTGCTGACGGCCATACACGAAATTGCCCACGGTCTGGGCGTGTTAAGCAGCGTTGAAGACAAAGGCAATCTAGACGAATTCAAGCCTTATTTTGAAAGTGATTTGAGCAGCTGGACGCAACTGCTCCGGGACGACAACGGCAATCCGGCACGCGCAAACCAAAAAATTGTCTGCAGTGCTTGCAACAACACCTACGACCCCGATGCGTTTGATCTACGCCAGGACAAAGGCTATCTGACCGGGACTCACATCGAACAGGTGCTGGCCGGTGGCCTGCGCGGTGTCCCTGTCAAGATACTCGGTGAGGAGGGAGGCGTAGACGATAACTTCATGAGCCATATCGAACTTCGCAACAGCGTCATGAGCCACCAGAGCTACCGCAACTATTCGGGCTTCATGGAGGCTGAACTGGCCGTCATGCAGGATCTGGGGTACACCATCGACCGGGCCAATTTCTTTGGGCGCTCCATCTACGGCGATGGCCTTGATCTGGTCAACACACAGGGCTTCTTTGAGCGCAATGCGGCGGGCACACAGTACCTGACTGGCCGCTACAACCTGTCGACGCTGGGTCTGGGCCTGCACATTTATGGCAGCAACAACCAGATCCGGCAAGCGGCAGACCTGCTGAGCGCAGGATCGGGTGGCGCAGGCATACGGGTTGATGGCGAAAACAACACCGTCATTATTGAGCCCGGCGTCAAAATCCACGCCAATGGCCTGAATGGACAAGGCATTCAGTTTGCCTACGGTCGCGGACACACACTGGTTCATCGCGGCGATATCCAGGCCAGCGGACCGCAAGGCGTCGGTCTGCGTTTTGATTTCGGCACCAATTCACTGGGCAACCATACCGAGCGACGGGGCTCCTACCTACGCAGCAGCGAGGGGGCCGATCTACCCCTGCTCCCTGAACTGAACGGCCCTCTGGTCCAACAAGCCGATATCAGCGGGAGGGTAGCCGGCCAAGAGGCCGCCATTCTGATTTCTGACAATGCCTACGTGGGACGGATCAACCTGATGCAGGGCGCCCAACTGGAAGGCGATATTATTTCGCGTTATGCGCAACGCGACGATACTCAGCAACTGCGCCTGACCACTGTGTCGTTTGGCCAGGCAGCGGACCGCGAAGGCCGCAGTATCAATCAGCCCGATGCGAGCTTTAACTTCAGCTACGCAGGCAATATCACTGGTAAAGACAATCTGACCCTGTCCTTTGACGGCGGAACCAGCCAGTTGGACGGAAACTTGCACGTGCACAGTGCCACCATTCACGAAGGCGCTACCTTCAAGGGCAATGCGAGCTTTGATCTGGCCAGCGGCAACACGCTGTTGAACGCCGGCACTCTGGCGCCTGGACACTCAACCGGACGCATCAGCGTCAAGGGAGACTTCCAGCAAACCGCAACAGGTCAACTGGAAACCGAGTTCGACAGCAACGGTGCCCACGACATACTGGCCATCAGCGGCAAGGCAGAGCTTGCCGGCACCTTGAGCCTGCAGCCCCTGGCCGACTGGTATCAAAACTCGTGGGCAGTTGACACTGCGTCGCTGGTGGAGGCGAACAGCTACAGCGGCAAGTTCGACACCCTTCAGATCCACGCGGTATCCCCCACCTTGTCCTTTAATGCCGACGCCCTGGGCAATGAGCGCTACCGCTTGTCAGCTCACCGAGCCAACTACGCCTACAGTCAGTACGGCCATAACGACAACCAGCAACAAGCCGGGCAAGCTTTGTTCAAGCTGGCCTTAGCCGGTCCCGCATCCGCCCAGCCCCTGTTCAGGGAGCTGGACTTCTCGGCGAGGAACGGCTCCCTGATCCGCGATGCCCTGGACCAGGTTTCGCCAGCCAGCTACAGTGCAGCGATGGCCGCCTCCCTGACACACGAGCGCGAAATCATGCAAACCGCCCGCCAGGGTTTTAGCCAAAGCATGGCGCGCCCCGGCAAAGACTGGCAAGGTTACGCCTTGATATCGGGTTCAAGCGCCGATCAGAGCACACGGGGCTCATTGCTTGGCTACGATGCCAACAGCTATGGCCTGATCCTCGGGGCCGGACGCAGGCTGGAGTCAGCACCTGATCTCGCCGTGGGTGCTCAACTGGATATTTCGGATCTGTCGGTCAAACCCGATGCTCCTTATGGCGGCAAGAGTAAAGCCACTGCGTTCGGGCTTGCGGCGCATCTGCAGTATCGTCCTGCTGCCCGCCACGGTCTTTTTGCGTTCAGCGGGCTGCGTCTGGGCCTGGAGCACGCTGATATGCGTCGGCACATCAGCCTGGGCAACTACCAGGCAAGCCACTCGTCTGACTGGACGGGCCGTCAATTGTCGCTGGATGCGGGCACAGGCTACCTGTGGCCGATCAGTCCGTCTTTGTCGGTCGGCCCTGTGGTCAGCATGAACTATGCCTGGGCATCGCGGCCTTCTGTCGACGAATCGGGCAATGCAGCCACACGCCTTCAGCTGGAGAGCAAACGTGTTGACGCCTTGCGCTCCAGCCTTGGTCTGAGCGCTCTATGGAACCAAGATCTGGATGATGGCAGCAAACTGGCTGTAAATGTCGACCTCGGCTGGAACCACGAATGGTTGGACCGCGACCTGACTCAGGCTGCGCATTTTGCGATTGCCTCCTCGGACACCGCGTTTAATACCCGTAATCATGTGCTCCCTCGCGACACGATGAGCGTGCAAGCCGGGCTGAGCTGGCAGCGTGATGAGCGTCTGTCGATTGGCACAGGCATCCGCTCACAGTTCGGGGGTGGATATTCATCACTGCAGGGACAGGTCAACCTGCGCTGGGCGTTTTAAGTGTTGAGCCTGACAGGAGCTCGCGAGGGCCTGTGTCGTGAGAGACAACGAAGGAACGCACGTGCACGTGCAATGTGGGGGGAAACGAGCGGCGCACGCAGACGCGAGAGAGAAGAAAGGCAGGGGTATGTGGTGCCAGACGTATAAAGACATCGGGGGCACGAAAAACCTTGGGAGCCGGGGAAGGCGCTGACGCGCCTACCCGGTTCTAAACAAGGCGTTTTACAGCCCCATCAATTTCATGGCCTCTTCACGCGTCGCCACCGTGGCGTACTTCTGACGCATATCGAACAGGTTGGCCTCATGCGGGCCAATTGCACGGTCACCCACGCAGTCCGACACCACCAGGGGGCGGAAACCCAGTTGCATTGCATCGACCACGCTGGAGCGCACGCAACCACTGGTCACCGCGCCCGCCACCAGCAGTGTTTGCACGCCACGCTGGGTCAGCCACGCCGCCAGGGGCGTACCAAAAAACGCCGACGGCACGTTCTTGCGAACAATAAATTCACCCGGTGCAGGAGCCAGCTCCGGCACGATGTGGCTGTTGTGCGCATCTTCGGTCAGACCCAGCATGCCGGGGACTTTGATGCTGAAGATATTGTGATCAGCGCCATCGTCGGCATACACGATACGTGTGTGCGCCACCGGCCAGCCCTGCTCACGCGCCGTTGCCAGCAACTTCTGTGTGTTCGCGATCGCCTCAGGAATATTGCCGCCACCAAACACCGCCGGGTCAGCAAAACCATTCACCAGATCAATAATCAACAAGCCGTAAGGAGCTTGAGGCTCCAGCGTCGATCCAAACCCTTGTTGAGCGTACACCGCTCCTTCATTCGTACTCACCAACACCTCCATCCAGTACTTTGCCATCACGCACCACCGCCCGGCCATCCAGGCTGACCGTGCAATGGCGCAAAGGAATATCAATGTGGCAGGCCGTCGTGCGATTGCCGCCCGCCTCGTTGTTTGGGCCCAGAGAGAACAAGAAGTTGCCCTCAAACGCGCGGGCATCCATACCAATGGTGTTCTCACGCGAGTACAGGCCCAGCGTAGACCAGTGACAACGCGGTTGCAGACCCCAGCCAATGTGGGAGATCGCGTAACCTTCGGGATCGTTGAAGGACTTCATATACTCGTCCAGCAGCTCGGCTTCGACCCCCCCTTCAATCTTGGTGGCGTAGCCGTTTTCCACGGTCAGAATGATCTGTTCGGTCGAGTACTTCTTCTGTGGCAACAGGATGTCGCCCTTGTCGATCACGATGGTGCCGTTGGTACCTCGCTCATTGGGCCAGGTCAGCACAAAGCCGCTGGGCCAGTGATCCCACCGACCCGGCTCGTCCACAAAACCGTATTCACGAATCGCCGGGAACTCACCGAGCGGGCAGCGCAGATTGGTACCGGCAG
>NZ_JBANCI010000005.1:0-275167 GCF_037120595.1 Alcaligenes sp. CHO6 | reverse complement strand
GGCTGTATTTCCCGGTCACGCCCTGTGCTGCGTCCACGAAGGAATAGGCGACGTTTTGACGGAAAGGGCCGCCGGCCAGCTTCAGGGTGCCGTCGATATGGGCGGCCCCCCCGACGACCAGACGATCGTTTGCACCAGCAGGGCCAACCTCCAGTTCATGTATTGAGCCAGCATGGGCGGTGTAATCGCCGCTGACGGTCAGTGTGCCCACCGAGTTGCCGGGGGCCAAGGTGCCGTAGTTATCGACCTGTGCGACCGTACCGGCCCCCCCCAGCGTTCCCTCACGCTCAACGATCACAGCAGAAGCCAGCGTGCCATTGACGGCCAGACGACCACCGCTGACGGTGGTGTCGCCGGTATAGCTGTTATTGCCCGTCAGCTCCAAAGAGCCGGCGCCGCGCTTGTGCAAGCCGCCTGTGCCCTTGATGTCATTGGCGAAAGTCGAGTTGTAGCCCAGCGTATCGACGTCGAACAGGCGGGTAAATTGCGCGGGCCCTTGCACGGCCTTGCCTACATTCATCAGGCCCCAGCCGTACGTGCTGGGGTCGCCCATGTCGGTGGCGGTAGTCAGCAGGGTTTGCTGCAAATGATAAGCGGTGAAATAGGGGAAGGCCTCCTTGACCAAAGCCGCTCCACCCGCGACATGCGGGGCGGCCATGGAGGTGCCGCTAAAAGCGATATAGCCACCCGAGGAATTGACCGAATTGATGCCGGGCTTATCGTCACCCCCCGGGGCGGCCAGACACCACTCGGCAGCAACTCCGCATTTATTGGCGTAGGAAGCCAGGGAGCCATCCTCAGCCAGGGCCGTTACAGCCAGCCAGTTGTCTTTCAGCTCGGGGAACCAATAGGGGGAGCCAGCCAGCAGGTCAGGGTGGTCCTGAGATTCGTTGCCGGTAGCAAATACCATGAGAGAGCCTGCTGCTACGCTGTTGTGAAATGCGTTGATCGCCAGCGGCTGCCAATCCAGTACACCTTCGGGGGAGCCATAATCCACGACATTGCAGGGGGGGGGGGAACTGACATCATTGCAGCCATTGACCCCCAAGCTGCTGTTGATGATAGGCAGCTTGAACTGTGCCAAATAGTTCCAGCCTTGCGAGGCGACGCGATCAAAGGCGGCGGCCGCTTCACGCGGGTCGGGTTCATATGGATCATTGCCAAGCATGTCGTCGTCCTCATCCGTGCCGTCGTAAGCGACGGCAAAAAGCTGACTGTTGAACGCGACACCATGCATGCCAACGCCGTCACGACGTGCGCCGATAATGCCTGCAACGTGGCTGCCGTGACCTGACGGTGGGTCGGAGTCTATGCCTTGGCCGTTGGCGTAGGCGGTATTTGTGTTGAAGTCAAAGCCGCCTGCAATGGCCCCTGCAAACTCAGGGTGCTTGGCCTCAATGCCAGAGTCCAGATAGCCGACAGTGACGCCTTTGCCGGTAAAACCCAGTGAATAGGCTTTGGCGGCATTGACCATATCTAGACCAGACTGGCGCTTATATTCTTTGCTGCGCCATTGTTCCAGTGTGCTGTCAGGCTCAGCATACGCAATGCCGGGCAAAGCCAGGGTCAGCATCGCCATCTGCACCAGAACATAGGTGCTGCGTGTCTTGTTCGACATCTCTTCCTCTCCAGGGGGGTCTTAGACGTGGCGGCAAGTCGTCGTGCATGGGTACCGATCAGTTTTCCGCATTACATTTAACGTCATGGCCGTTGAATCTTATAGCGACTGAATTTACGTTTTGTCATTTTTAGCGTTTGAGAGCGGCAAAAACGTGACACCTTTATCTCTTGGCGAGGCGGGTGCGCGGAGGCTTTACGTAGGAAGAGGGGCGTTTAATCGAGGGGCTGCTCAACTGCTGAGAAAACCAGCGGCTCCGGATTTTATTGCGGTAGCGGCAGCAAAGTGACAACAAATCGGCCTTTTACCCGAAACCCACTAGACTGAATTTGCGGTGGAAAACCGCAGTAAGCGGTCAAGGCACAGGCAATGGAGTAGAGCGGTAGTGCGTATTGATTCAAGGAGGCGTCAGTCCTGACCTGTTGATGATTCTGCCAACAGGGCACGTACCGGTTCAGGCTTCAACGTACGTGCGGCAGCAAAGCCTGCAATATGGCGCACGCGTACCAGATCCAAAGCAAAGAAGTGAAAGTCCGTGAAATGACAGAGAAACTCCATATCGGGGAAGCGTCTTATATAGGCTTTCCGGGCCTGATCAAAATCGGCCTGACCTCGTTCGAGCTGGCGGGCCAGCACCTGAAAGGTGACGCGTGGCAGGTCATGGACGGCATCCTGTCCATGTTCGCTTTGGCTGACCATCAGACTGGCGTCGGGACGTTGCATGAGATAACGGGTGTGGGCCGCCATTTCACTGATGTGAATGATGATGTTGGCTTGCTCGGGGCAGATCGCAAAGGGAACGCGGGAAACCACCGGCAAACCCTGGTTGCTGAGCGTGCCCAGCGAAGCAGTCCGTTCGCTGCGCAGTAGGCGTTGGAGGCTGAGCAACAATGGATCATCCATAGACATAAAAACACCTATTCTGAAAAAGCGTCCATACAGCGTCTTGTGCGGGAGGTGCTGCGAAGGGGATATTAGCTTGAGTGGCCCGACAGAAAAGCCTCCTCATGGCACCGTTGTCGCGTTATCCGTTGCCGGGCACCTTTATCTTGCTAATGGCTCAGCGATCAAGAAAGCCCCATGCTGCTTCTTCGTGTAGCTGCCCACCGAGGAACGCTTTTACCTGGGGGGCTGCCCAGTGCTAAACAATACCGATATGGCATTTACAAAACAGGCCGACATAAAGCCGGCCTGTTTGCGGAATGTGAGGCGCGAGGCTTACACCAGCACGCGCTCGATACCACCGTCGTTGGCACGGCGGACGTAGTCCGCCATCCAGTTCTCACCCAGCATGTGCTTGGCCATTTCCACCACGATGTAATCCGCATCCATCTTGGTTTCGTCCTCGTAACGGGACAAGCCTTGCAGACAGGAAGGACAGGAAGTCAGCACTTTGACTTCGCCCTGGAAACCATCGGCGCGAACAGCATCCTGGTTCTTCTGCAGCTCTTCGTGTTTGCGGAAACGGATCTGCGTGGAGATGTCTGGGCGTGACACCGCCAGCGTGCCGGACTCGCCACAGCAGCGGTCTGCCTTGATGGTGCTATCGCCCACCAGGGATTTGACCGTTTTCATGGGGTCCTGCAGCTTCATGGGACTGTGACAAGGGTCATGGTACATATAGCGTACGCCTTGCACATCTTCCAGTTTCAGTCCTTTTTCCAGCAGAAACTCGTGAATATCGATCAGACGGCAACCGGGGAAAATCTTGTCGAACTCGTAGCCTGCCAACTGGTCGTAACAGGTCCCACAGCTCACCACCACGGTTTTGATGTCCAGGTAGTTCAGGGTGGTGGCCATGCGATGGAACAACACACGGTTGTCGGTGATCATCTTCTCGGCTTTGTCGCTTTGGCCGCTGCCACGCTGCGGGTAGCCACAGCACAGATAGCCTGGAGGCAGCACAGTCTGCACGCCAACATGCCAGAGCATGGCCTGGGTTGCCAGACCGACTTGCGAGAACAAGCGCTCCGAACCACAGCCGGGGAAATAGAACACGGCTTCCGAATCTACCGAGGTGGCTTCGGGATTGCGAATGATAGGGATATAGTCCGAGTTCTCGATGTCCAGCAGTTTACGGGCAGTCTGTTTGGGCAGGCCACCGGGCATCTTGCGGTTGACAAAGTGAATGATCTGCTCGCGAATCGGTGCCTTGCCAATCGTGGCAGGCGGCGCACTGACCTGTTTGCGTGCCGGCGCCGCCAGCAGATTGTGAGCAGCACGCTGCGCCTTGTAGCCCACCTCGATCATGGCGGTACGCGTCGCTTTGATGACGCGCGGATCTTTGGCGTTCAGAAAGAACATGGCCGCGGCCGAGCCCGGATTAAAAGACTTCTTGCCCATGCGGTTCAGCAAGGAACGCATTTCCATGGACACATCGCCAAAGTCGATATCGACCGGACAGGGGTTGTAGCACTTGTGGCACAAGGTGCAGTGGTCGCCCACGTCTTCAAACTCTTCCCAGTGCTTCAGGCTGATCCCGCGGCGTGTCTGCTCTTCGTACAGGAAGGCTTCGATCAACAAAGAGGTGGCCAGAATCTTGTTGCGGGGCGAGTACAGCAGGTTGGCGCGTGGCACATGGGTGGCACAGACCGGTTTGCACTTGCCGCAACGCAAGCAATCCTTGATGGCGTGTGAGATGGAGCCAATCTCGCTGCGTTGCATGATCAGCGATTCGTGGCCCAGCAGGTTGAAGCTGGGGGTCCAGGCGCGGCTCAAGTCCGCACCGGGCATCAGCTTGCCAGCGTTGAAGTGGTTGTTCGGGTCCACTTCGCGCTTGTAGTTCTGGAAAGGTTCCAGCTCTTCTTGAGTCAGGAACTCGTACTTGGTCAGGCCAATACCGTGCTCACCGGAAATCACGCCGTCCAGACCGCGTGCAATTTGCATGATGCGGGCGACGGTGACATTGGCTTGCTGCAGCATGCCGTAGTCATCTGAGTTCACGGGGATGTTGGTGTGTACGTTTCCGTCGCCAGCGTGCATGTGCAGGGCGACAAATACACGGCTTTTGAGCACGCGGTCGTGAATGGCCTGCAGTTCGGCCAGCACCGCAGCACAGTCGGCGCCTGGGAAAATGTGTTCCAGATTCTCGCGAATCTCGCTCTTCCAGGATGTGCGGATGGTGTGGTCTTGTAATAGCTGGAAGATCGAGGTGTCCGGGTCGGCCTGCAAACGGGCGTCGATGGCGGCGCTGTCCAGCGGCACGCCAATCTCGGCCAGCTCGGCCCGCGCGTCTTTCAGGGGCTTGTCCAGGTTGTCCTGCAACCACTGCCAGCGCTGGCGCACGCTGCGTACCACCTGAAGGGCGTCGTGACGACGCTCGTTCAGAATTTCTTCGCGGGTGTGCTCGGCATCGTTGTGGTCCTCGATCTTGCCAACGGGCAGATCGCCTTGCAGGAAATCTTCCAGCTCACGGGTAAGACGCAGCTTGTTGTCCGTGGATAGCTCGATATTGATGCGTTCAATTTCTTCGGTGTACTCGCCCATGCGGCGTAGGGGGATCACCACGTCTTCGTTGATTTTGAAGGCGTTGGTGTGGCGGGCAATGGCAGCAGTACGGGCACGGTCGGCCCAGAACTTCTTGCGTGCTTCGGCACTGACCGCCACAAAACCCTCACCGGAGCGGCCATTGGCCAGACGCACGACTTCCGAGGCGGCCGTTGCCACAGCATCGGGGTCATCGCCCACGATGTCGCCAATCAGAACCATCTTGGGCAGGCCATCGCGCTTGCTCTTGGTGGCATAGCCCACAGCGCGCAGATAGCGTTCGTCCAAGTGCTCCAGACCGGCCAGAATGGCGCCGATACGCTTGCCTTCGCCATTCAGGTAGTCAATGACTTCCACAATGGAGGGCACGGCCTGTTTGGCCTGGCCGAAAAACTCCATACAGACGGTGCGAGTATGCGCCGGCATGCGGTGCAATACCCAGCGCGCCTGTGTGATCAGGCCATCACAGCCTTCTTTCTGGATACCTGGCAAACCGGCCAGGAATTTGTCGGTTACGTCCTTGCCCAGGCCTTCCTTGCGGAAACGGCGGCCTTCAATGTGCAAGGTTTCGCTGCGCAGCAGTTGGGCGCCGGGGGCGTAACGGCCATCAAACCATTTGACTTCAAAGTGGGCCATTTCCACGTCGTGGATCTTGCCCATATTGTGCTCAAGACGGGTCACTTCCAGCCAGTTGCCCTGGGCATCGACCATGCGCCACCAGGCCAGGTTGTCCAGCGCGGTGCCCCACAGTACGGCTTTTTTACCACCCGCGTTCATGGCGATATTGCCGCCGACACAGGAGGCATCGGCAGAGGTGGGATCGACCGCGAAGACGGTACCTGCGGCTTCGGCCGCATCGGCGACACGGCGGGTAACCACGCCGGCGCCGGTCAGAATCGTGGTGACCGGTTCGGACATGCCAGGCAGCGTGATTTGTTCAGGCTTGCCAATGGTGTCCAGCTTTTCGGTGTTGATCACAACCGAGCGCCAGCTCAGTGGAATGGCGCCACCGGTATACCCGGTACCACCTCCGCGCGGGATGATGGTCAGCTTCAGTTCAATACAGGCGCGAACCAGGGCGGCCATTTCGTTTTCGTGATCGGGCGTGAGCACGACAAACGGGTACTCCACACGCCAGTCGGTCGCGTCAGTGACGTGCGAGACACGCGACAGGCCATCAAACTTGATGTTGTCCTTGGCGGTCAGACGCGAGAGTGAACGCACGATCTTCTGGCGCAGTTCGCGGGTATCGGTAAATTCCTGCTCGAACGCAGCGACGGCACCCCGGGCGGCGTGCAACAGGCGCAAAACCTTTGCATCGCGATCGGGCACGGCACTGTCACGACGCTGATCGATCTCGTTCAGACGATGATTCAGGGCTTCGATCAGTTGATGCTGGCGCTTGGGATTGTCCAGCAGATCGTCCTGCAAATAGGGGTTGCGCTTGACGACCCAGATATCACCGAGGACTTCAAACAGCATGCGGGCGGAGCGGCCGGTGCGGCGTTCGGAGCGAAGCTCGGACAGCTTTTCCCAGGCTTCCTCACCCAGCAGTCGCAGGACAATTTCCCGGTCTGAGTACGAGGTGTAGTTGTAGGGGATTTCACGCAGGCGCGGCGTGTCGTTGTTGCGTGCCTGGGCAGCCAGGTGCTTGCTTGCAATGGGGGCGTTCATGGCGATAATTGGCAAGGCCCGTCAAAGGGCGGCTCAACGAGGAGCAGATAGGCAAAAGACAAGTGTATACGAATCGTCGCCGGGCTGCCCCCTTACTACCGGCGGGAAACAGGGTTAATGAGAGGTTTGCGGCGAGTTTGCAGCAATTTACCAACCCAGCTTGGGGAAAATCCACAGCAAACCGGCAGTCATGGTGATATAGCGCCCCAGTTTGCCCACCGCCATGTAAAACACGCTGGGCCAAAAAGGCAGACGCAGCCAGCCGGCTACCGCGCACAAGGGATCGCCCACGACGGGTAGCCAGGACAACAGCAGGGCGGGCGGGCCCATGCGGATCAGCCAGCGCTGCCCCAGCTCATGCCAGCGGCCAGCGGCCTTGTTTCTGGGCTTGGTCTCGTCCTCATCCGTGCTTTGGGGATGTTTCTCGCGCCAGGCCTCATAGGCTTTTTCGGCCGCCAGGCCCGTGGCATAGCTGATGGCGCCACCCGCCGTATTGCCGACTGTTGCCACCAGCACCGCGGGCCAGAACATATCGGGAGCCAGATTGATATACGCGAAGACAGCCGGTTCGGAACCCAGGGGAAGCAGGGTCGCCGAGACCAGACTGACGATGAAAATGGCACTGAGGCCCACTTCCGGTAAAGACAAGGTGTTCAAGAGCCAAGCAATGAGATCAGAAGTCCAGGCTTGCATAAGTAAAGTGGGTGGGTAAGAGAGGAAATAATGGACGCCAGTGAGGGCTTGCGCCTATGGTATTCTGTTTTTCTTTCCCGGTGAGCGGTCTCAGGCAGGGGCCTGCGGCTGGCCTTGGTGGCAAAACCGGTTGTTAAGTAAAGCTGAGTCATGTCGAACGATTACCTAAAGCGCATTCTGACCTCGAAAGTGTACGATGTAGCCATCGAAACACCACTTGAACCCGCTCCTCAGGTATCGGCACGAATTAGTAACACGGTGCTGCTCAAGCGCGAAGACTATCAGCCTGTTTTTAGCTTCAAGCTGCGCGGTGCCTATAACAAGATGGCCAATTTGTCGGCCGCAGAATTGAAGCGGGGCGTATTGGCCGCGTCGGCAGGCAACCATGCCCAAGGGGTGGCCATGGCAGCGCGCAAGCTCGGCTGCCGTGCCGTCATCGTGATGCCCACCACCACCCCGCAAGTAAAGATTGATGGCGTGCGCAACCTGGGTGGAGAAGTGGTGCTGGAGGGCGAGAGCTATTCCGACTCCTATCAGCATGCTCTGGAGCTGCAAAAAAGCGAAGGTTTGACCTTTGTACACCCGTTCGACGATCCCGATGTGATCGCCGGGCAGGGCACGGTGGCCATGGAAATACTGCAGCAGCATTCAGGCCCGATTGAGGCGGTGTTTGTGGCGATTGGCGGGGGTGGGCTGGCGGCTGGTGTTGCTACCTACATCAAGGCCTTGCGCCCTGAAATCAAGGTCATTGGCGTTCAGACCGAAGATTCTTGTGCCATGGTGCGCAGCATCAAGGCGGGTCGCCGCGTGAACCTGGCCGATGTGGGCCTGTTTTCGGATGGTACTGCTGTCAAACAGGTCGGTTCGGAAACGTTCCGTCTGGTGCGTCAGTACGTGGATGATTTTGTCGTCGTGGATACGGACGCGATTTGTGCGGCGATCAAAGATGTATTTCAGGACTCCCGCAGTGTGCTTGAGCCTGCCGGTGCCCTGGCCTTGGCCGGTGCCAAGCGTTACGCAGCCCAGCACAAGCTTAAAAACAAGACCCTGATTGCGGTGACCTCGGGCGCGAACATGAACTTTGACCGCATGCGCATGGTTGCCGACCGCGCCGACGTAGGTCAGGCTCGTGAAGCACTGTTTGCCTTGACGATTCCCGAGGCCAAAGGCAGCTTTCGCCGCCTGTGCGACGCCTTGGGGACCCGTTCGGTCACCGAGTTCAACTACCGCATGTCCGATCCTGAAAAGGCACACGTTTTTGTGGGGATGTCGATTTCTTCGGAAGCAGAAATCGAGAAGCTGGAAGAGCGATTTGTAAAAAAAGGCTTTGGTACCTTGAACCTGACCGGTAACGAACTGGCTAAAACCCATCTGCGACATATGGTGGGTGGTGTATCCAGTCAGGCGACCGACGAGGTCTTGTTGCGTTTCGAGTTTCCGGAGCGCCCCGGCGCGTTGCGTAAATTTCTCTCCAGCATGAATCAGGACTGGAATATCAGTCTGTTTCATTACCGTAACCAGGGTGACGATTACGGTCGTATTTTGATCGGTATCCAGGTTCCTGCTTCGGACAAGAAAGAGTTCAAGGCCTTTTTGGGCAATCTTGGCTACCCGTATTGGGATGAGACCGGCAACCCCGCTTACAAGTTGTTCCTGTAACACGGGCGAGGACTTGAAGGCCTTAGGGCTTGCGGTCAGCAGCATCCGCATAAAAACACCTCACTTTATCAAGTGAGGTGTTTTTTTGTGCTTGAGTTCGAGAGCGGCAGGCCGGGCCGCGATCCAGCAAGGCGCCTTATGTTGTTGCCCGAGGGCTCGTCAGCAAAGAATGGCTCAGGTTGCCGGATAGTCTTGCGTCCCGAGGGCAGAACGAAGGAGAGCAAGCCGCGACAGAGGCTTTGTTGTTGGCCTCTTGCGAAACTAGGCCAGACAGCGTTTCAGGGCCTGCCGCAACGACTCCAGACTTTCATTGAGGCGCGTGAAGGCCTGCTCCTGACGAGCCGCCAGTGCCTGCGCCTGCTCCACGGTCACCACTTCGAAACCCAGGCTCTGACCGGGTACGCGTTGGGCGATCTGGGCCAGGTCTACGCTGGCGACTTGAGCGATGCGGGCATAGCCGCCTGTAGTTTGCCGGTCGGCCATCAGCACAATGGGCTGTCCATCGTTAGGCACTTGAATGGTGCCAAAACACGTGGGGGCGGACAGCAGTTCTTCAGATGACGTACGGCGTAAGGGCTGACCTTCCAGACGGTAGCCCATGCGTTCTGATGCGGGGCTGATGCGATAGTGCTGGCTTTGAAACAAGACCAGCGACTCGTCGGTAAACAGATCCGCTTGATCCAGAATGACGCGCAGGCGCTCCCGTGGGCTCAGGGCCAGGGCGGCGGGCAGGTAGATGCGCAATTCATCCAGCTCGGCCTGAAGACGACTGAGCACCGTTTCGTCCTTGGGGAGTGGCCGGGCCAGCGCAATCTGGTCGCCTTTTTTCAAAGCGCGGCCTTCAAATCCACCCAGGCCTACACGCATATGGGTGCTTTGGCTGCCCAGTATGGGTTCGACCTGAAATCCGCCATGCACCGCCAGGTACGCACGCGCACCGTGGCCGGGTTTAGCGGCTGGCAGGCTTAGCGTTTGTCCGGCGCGCGCCAGCGTCGGGCGTAGCGCAGCGACGGGCTGGCCATCCAGGGTGGCATCCAGGTCTGCGCCCGTCAGGACAAACAAGGCGGGTTCATCAAAACGCAGGCTGGGGCCTTGTACCGTCATTTCCAGACTGGCCAGATCCTGTTCGGGGGTATTGCCTGCCAGCAAATGGGCCAGGCGGTGAGCACGCTCGTCCATCGCGCCGCTGGGCGATACGCCCAGATGCTGGTGTCCATACCGGCCTCGGTCCTGCAGGCTGCTTAGCATGCCCGGCTTGAGGATATGTACCGTCATGCGGGAGTCCAGAGATCAAATTGTTCGTGCGGCAATGGCACAAAGCGCACCTGGTCGCCGGGGGCAAGCAAGGCCGCGGGAGAGCGCCGGGCATCGAACAAGCTGACCGGCGAGCGGCCGATCAAATGCCAGCCTCCGGGAGACTCGTTGGGGTAAATAATGGTCTGCCGGTTGGCAATTGCCACCGAGCCCTTGGGCAGCACGGTGCGCGGCGTAGCACGGCGCGGTACATTCAGCGGTTCAGGCAAGATGCCCATATAGGGAGCACCCGGTGCGAAGCCCACCATAAATACCAGTTGGGGCTGACTGCCGTGCAGCTCAATGACGTGTTCCTGGCTCAGCCCCAACTGCTCGGCAAGGATTGGCAGGTCGGGGCCGAAGGGGCCGCCGTAGCAAACAGGAATATCCACCAATGCGCCGGGGGCGACCTGATCGCTCACGGCATCCAGGTCGACCAGTGCGTGATGGACATAGTCGCGCAAACGGGCGAGCTGGTCCGTGCTGCCATCGGGATAGAAGTGGATGGCCACCGCCGTAAAGCTGGGGACCAGATCACGGACGCAGGCCGGTGCCTGCTCACGCAGCAGACGCGCAGCCCGGGTACAGCGCAGGCCCGTGTCCAACGATAGCTCGCCGCTGAACTGCACGCGCAGACAGCGGTCGCCCTGTTCGCTAAGTTGCCAGGAGGTATGCATCTTTATTTGGCGAAAAGCGAATCCAGATTGTTGAAGGCTTTGAACTCAAGGGCATTGCCCGATGGGTCCATGAAGAACATGGTGGCCTGTTCACCGGGTTCACCTTTAAAGCGGATATACGGTTCGATGACAAACTGGGTGCCGGCGGCGACCAGTTTGTCTGCCAGGGCCTGCCAGGTGGGCATGTCCAGGACGACGCCAAAGTGTCGAACGGGCACATTATGAGCGTCCACCGCGCTGGTGGCGTTGCTGCCACATTCCGACGGGGCCAGGTGTGCCACGATCTGGTGGCCGTAGAAATTGAAGTCGATCCACTGGTCAGAGGACCGGCCTTCGGGACAGCCCAGGGTCTGTCCGTAGAACTGGCGTGCAACGGCCAGGTCATGGACCGGAAAAGCCAGGTGGAAAGGGCGCAGCTCGTTGGTATGGGACATGCTTGGCTCCTGTGCGGCATAAGGCCGGCAACGTGGTCTTCAGAGCCATTTATTGTAGGGCCAATATGGCCCCGTATGTTCTAGCTGTCCTGGAGTCGGACCCGGCTCTTGGGGAAACGCAACATAAACACGCTGCCTACGCCCAGACGGCTTTGAATCTGCAGATCGGCATTATGTCGCACGATAATGTGTTTGGTGATCGCCAGGCCCAGCCCGGTGCCGCCTGTGGAACGGGAGCGGCCCTTGTCCACACGGTAGAAACGTTCAGTCAGGCGGGGAATATCCTGGGCGGCGATGCCGATACCGGTATCCTGAACGCTGTAGCAGGCTTCCCCATTGTCATTCAAATACCAGCGTACGGTGATGGTGCCATCCTTGGGGGTATAGCGCACCGCGTTGGTAATCAAATTGGAGACGGCCGAGCTCAGCTCGGTTTCCATGCCCTGAATGGCAATGCGGGGATCTATGTCCGTGACAAAGCTGTGCTGCCCGCCCGAAATGGCCTCGCCCTGTTTCAAGGCGCTTTCAATCAACTGGCTGACCTGTACGACGTCACCTTCGACGGTGGGGGAAGATTCCAGGGTGGACAAGGTCAGCAGGTCGGACACAATCGACTGCATGTGGCGCGTTTGCTCCAGCATCATTTGCTCGTAGCGCTGACGCTGTTCCAAAGGCAGGCTGTCGGCCGGCATATCCTGCAGCGTTTCCAGAAAACCCAGCAATACCGTCAGGGGGGTGCGCAGCTCATGGGACACATTGGCCACAAAGTCTTTGCGGGTCGTCTCAAGCATTTCAACCTGGGTGACATCGCGAGTCACAATCAGGAACTGGCCCAAACCGTAAGGCGTCAATTGCAATAGCAAAGAGCGCTCCCGCCCATCTTTGTTCAGATGCAGCATCAGGGGGCCATCCCACTGGGGTTGGCGGGCGTAGCGGGAAAACTCGGGCTCGCGCAGGATGTTGAAGATGCTGTGGTGACGGTCTGTGGCCAGATTCAGGCCGATGTGCTCACAGGCGGTTTGGTTGCACCATTGCAGTTCCATATCCCCGTTCAGGGTAATGGCGCCGTCGGGCAGCGCCTCGGCTGCCATCATGATGCCGTCTACGTAACGATTCAGGTCCTGAATTTCCTGGCGGTCGCGGCGCAACTGGCGGTAAATGGGGGCCAGAATGGCATCCCACGGGCCGACTGCGGGAGGGGGCGGGTCGTTCAGGTTGCGAGTCCAGCGTTCAACGCGGGATAACTGCAAGGTGCTGATGACCAGCAGTAGGAGCAGTCCTCCACAAAACAGGGCAAGACCGATCAATGGACCGAGCCACCAGGCGATCAGGCTGCCCAACAGGGCCCAGATAACAATAGACGTAAATATGCTGAACATGGGATCAGGCGGTCGGCGCCTTTTCCAGTGGGGAAAGGGCAAAACGATAGCCTGAGCCACGGATCGTTTCAATATGTTTGTCGTGTCCGCTCGGTTCGAGCGCCTTGCGCAGGCGGCGGATATGCACGTCTACCGTGCGTTCCTCAACAAACACATGGTCGCCCCACACCTGATCCAGCAACTGGGAGCGGGTGAAAACGCGCTCGGTGTGCGTCATGAAAAAGTGCAGCAGGCGAAACTCAGTCGGTCCGATGGTCAGGGCCATGCCTTGGCTGGACAGGCGGTGTGTGCTGGGGTCCAACTGCAGGTTGCCAATGGAGATCACATCGTCGGTCAACTGAGGCGCGCGGCGGCGCAACACGGCCTTGATGCGGGCAATCAGCTCTTTGGGCGAGAAGGGCTTGGTGATGTAATCGTCTGCACCGGCCTCCAGGCCGTCCACCTTGTCCTGCTCCGAGCCTTTGGCGGTCAGCATGATGACGGGAATGTGTCGCGTGCGTTCGTCCGAACGCAATTTGCGGGCCAGATTGATGCCCGAAGAGCCGGGCAACATCCAGTCCACCAGGATCAAGTCTGGCAGCTCGGCACGGATGAGGATCTGGGCTTGCTCAGCATCAAAGGCGCGCAGCACTTTATGGCCGGCAAAAGACAGGTTGACAGAGATCAGCTCCTGGATCGCAGGCTCATCTTCCACGACTAATATGCTTGTACTCATTGTTAGCTTCAGACTGGTCCGATAAAAAATAAAAGAGGGGTCAGGTCGGCGGCCTGTCTGTATCGGGCTTGAGCACGGGAACCTGCCGCAGGGCTCAGGCCGCTCAAGGGCAATACGGGAGGCACTTCAATTCCTGACTGCACGTAATACGGCCATCATATGGCGTTAATGTTTCAGGTTTGTGAATGTGCGCGAAAGGGTGGCTGTCAGCGGGCGGGATTTTCGTTTCTGTACCGGGAAATCTGCGTTACGATTATGCCATTATGGAAAAACAGCGTCCTTCTCACCCCTCCGCCCAGAATGCCGATACGCACTTCGGCTTTCAAACCGTGGCCGAAAGCGAAAAAGCGGGCAAAGTCGCCCAGGTTTTTCATTCGGTGGCTAACAACTACGACATTATGAACGATCTGATGTCGGGCGGCCTGCACCGTATCTGGAAAGCCTTCACCATTGGACGCGCAGCCGTTCGACCGGGAATGAAGGTGCTGGATATTGCGGCGGGAACAGGGGATCTGACCAAGACCTTTGCGCGTCAGGCCGGTGCCGATGGCGAGGTCTGGCACACGGATATCAACAGTTCCATGCTGCGCGTGGGGCGTGATCGTTTGCAGGACAAGGGCATCATTACCCCGGTTGCGGTTTGCGATGCTGAACATCTGCCTTTTCCCGACGGCTATTTTGACCGCGTCTCGGTAGCCTTCGGTTTGCGCAATATGACCCACAAAGACCGTGCGCTGGCCGAAATGAAACGCGTGCTGCGTCCGGGCGGCAAGTTGCTGGTGCTGGAGTTTTCCCGCGTGGCCAAGCCTTTGCAGGCTCCTTATGACTGGTACTCGTTTAACGTGCTGCCCCGTATCGGCAAGCTGGTGGCCAAGGATGAGGAAAGCTATCGCTATCTGGCCGAATCCATTCGCATGCATCCTGACCAGGAAACGCTGGCGGACATGATGCGGGACGTGGGGCTGGAGCGCGTGCAGTATTTCAATCTGACAGCCGGTGTGGCTGCGTTGCATGAAGGCATTCGTCTGGACTGATCCGCTGCGAATTCTGTCTTTCTATCACGGCACCCTTGGGTGCCGTTTGTTTTTTGTCTGTCACACAGGGTAAAAAAAACATGGTGCAGGTGTACGTGTCATGTTAATGTTCAGCTTATCGTAAGTTTTCTTGAATAACCGACTGGGATGGTATGGCCGGGGGCTCAACCCCCTGTGTGTCAAGCGCTTGTCCTGGTCAGGAGTTTGTGACTATGTCTGGACGGCTTTCTCGTTACTTCATGGCCGCTGTGCTGGCTTTTAGCACCGGCGCTTTGCTGACCGTTTCCTACGATGCGGAAGCACGTCGTATGGGTGGTGGCTCCAGTTTTGGCCGCCAGTCTTCCAATATCACCAGTAATCGCTCGGCTGCGACGCCGCCAGCCGCGGCCAATAACACGACTCGCTCGGCGGCTCCTGCTGCTGGCGCTGCTGCTGCCGGTACGGCCGCTGCGGGTACGGCTGCCAAGTCGGGTATGTCCCGCTTCCTGGGCCCGATCGCCGGCATTGCCGCCGGCCTGGGCATTGCCGCCTTGCTCTCCAGCATGGGCTTGGGTGGTGCGTTCCTGGAAATGATGTCCAGCCTCTTGCTGATTGGCCTGGTTATTTTCGCTGTGCTGTTTATCGTGCGCCGTTTGCGTGGTTCGGCGGCTCGTCCTGCCATGCAGCAAGCCGGTGGTCAGTCCATGATGCGTAATGCCGAGCCTGCTCGCAGCCCCTGGCAACAGCCCCAGGCTGCGCCGGCACCGGCTCCTGCCGCTGCCCCTGCTGTACAGCCGGCCGCTGCTGCCGCTGTGCCCGCACCTCCGGTCGATGAGAGCTGGTTTATCCCTGGTGACTTTGATACGCCGACGTTCCTGGCCAATGCCAAGACCCAGTTTGTGGAAATCCAGAAGCTGTGGGACAAGGGCGATGTCGAACAGCTGCGTACATTCTTGACCGATGATCTGCTCAAGGAAGCTGCCCCTCAGATCGCCCAGCGTCAGGGTGAGAACGTGACTGAGGTGGTCCTGCTCAATGCGGAGCTGCTGGGCATTGAAAAAGTGGCCGATGGTCACCTGGCCAGTGTTCGTTACTCCGGCATGTTGCGTGAAGAGGCGGGTGCCGAGGCCTTCCGCTTCGAGGAAGTCTGGAATCTGTTTAAAGCTGACGGCGCCGGCTGGCTGCTGGCAGGCATTCAGCAGATCCCGGTTGACCCCAACGCTTGATCTTTATCGAAACAAACAGCCGCCTTCTTGTTCAGGCGGCTGTTCTGTTATGAGCGCTCTCGTTTCTCTGTGATCCCATCTGCCCGTGTTCCTTTAGTCTCGTGCATCCGGCCGTGTGTCTGTCGGGTTAAACTGGCTGTTTTAATTGGACTGGTTTACTCGCCCCGGCAGTAGACTTGCATGGACATGCTTGGTATCCCTTCATTCCTAGAACCTAGCGCCGTGGGCGTGCGTTTGCTCAATGCCTTGCTTGATCGCGAGGACTGGGCGCGCGATCGTTTGCAGGCGCATGCAGGTAAAACCGTCTCGCTGATTGTGGGCCGTTTACAACTGGTCTACACCATCACTTCCCAGGGCAAGCTGGAGCAGGGCCACCCCGCTGTGGTTCCTGATGTGACCTTGACCCTGCCTCAGGACAAGCTGCCGGAGCTGCCACAAATTTTGCAGGATGGCGATTTCAGCCGGGTGGCGCAACTGATGCATGTGCAAGGTGAGGCCGGTCTGGCTAATCTGGTATCTGATCTGGCGGCCAATCTGCGCTGGGATGCGGAACATGATCTGGCCAAGATAGTGGGCGATGTCATGGCGGTGCGTCTGTTCAGTGGCGCGCGACGGGCTGTTTCCGGGCTGCGGGATTTGGGGCAGCGTCTGGCCGGCAATGCCACCGAGTACCTGACCGAGGAAAGTGCCTTGCTGGTCACCCGTCCCGAACTGGATCGGATGCGCGGGCAGGCGTCCAGTTTGGTCCAGCGTCTGAACGAGCTGGACCAGCGCTTGAGTCGTCTTGATGCACGTCGGCGGGAGTCCTGAATATGTTCTCCTTGTGCCGTCTGCTGAGCATCCTGCTGGTTGTATTCCGTTTTCGTCTGGACGAGCTGGTGCTCTCCAGTATCCGCCATCCCTGGGCGTCCCGCCTGTTGCGCGTTGTGCGTCTGGGCCGCAAGCCCAAGCTGCCGCGCGGTGTGCGTTTGCGCCTGGCTTTGGAAAGTCTGGGCCCCATCTTTGTGAAGTTCGGTCAGGTGCTCTCTACGCGCCGGGATCTGATTCCGATGGATATCGCCGAACAGTTGGCCATGCTTCAGGATCGTGTGCCGCCTTTTCCTTCCGACGTGGCGGAGGCGACGATTCAGAAAGCGTTGGGTGCCTCGCCTTACGATCTGTTCCAGGAGTTTGATCGCACGCCCGTCGCCTCGGCCTCGATCGCCCAGGTTCACTTTGCCACCCTTCACAATGGCCGCGAGGTCGCTGTGAAGGTGCTGCGTCCGGGCATGCGTGAGGTCATTCACAAAGATCTGCGCCTGATGCGGGTTCTGGCCGCGTTCATGGAACGTCTGGGACCGGATGCCCGTCGTCTGAAGCCGCGTGAGGTGGTCGCCGAGTTCGACAAGTATCTGAACGACGAGCTGGACCTGATTCGTGAAGCCTCCAATTGCAGTCAGCTGCGCCGCAATTTCACCAAGGATGTCGAGCGCACCCAGTTGCTGATCGTGCCTGAAGTGCATTGGGATTACTGCGCATCCACCGTGTTCACCATGGATCGCATGAAGGGTATCCCCGTCAATCAGATTGATCGTTTGCGTGCGGCCAACGTGGACTTGAAAGATCTGGCCCGCAAAGGGGTGGAGATTTTTTTCACCCAGGTGTTTACCGACGGCTTTTTCCATGCTGACATGCACCCTGGCAATATTTATGTGTCGGATGCCCCTGAGACGCTGGGCCGTTACATTGCCCTGGATTTTGGCATCGTGGGCTCCTTGTCCGAGTTCGACAAAAACTACCTGGCACAGAATTTTCTGGCTTTTTTCCGGCGCGACTACCGCCGGGTAGCCCAACTGCATATTGAGTCTGGTTGGGTGCCGCCAGAAACCCGCGAGGAAGAGCTGGAAGGCTCGGTACGCGCGGTGTGTGAACCGTATTTTGATCGGCCTTTGTCCGAGATCTCGCTGGGGCAAGTGCTCTTGCGTCTATTTCAGACCTCGCGCCGGTTTAATGTGGAAATTCAGCCGCAGCTGGTGCTGCTGCAGAAAACTCTCCTGAATGTGGAGGGGATGGGGCGGGACCTGGATCCGGAACTGGATCTGTGGGATACCGCCAAACCTTATCTGGAAAAGTGGATGTACCAGCGTATTGGTCCATCGGGCTTTTACTCGCGTTTGAAACAGGAAGCCGGGCAGTGGGCCCAGATCATGCCGCAGCTTCCGCGTCTGGTTTATTCCAGCCTGAATAGACCAGAGACAGGGCAGGCGTTGAACCAGGAACTTAAGCTGCTGCGTCAGTCGCAGCAGCAGACCAACCGATTGTTGACCGCCTTATGTGCTGTATTGGCGGTGGCGGTCGGGGTGGCCATCTGGGCTTTGGTGGGGCGTTAAGTGTGACGACCCCGCAGCGTGTCAGTTTTTTTGTGGCTGACATATTTCTGATAACTGCAGGTTCTACGATAGACGCAGGTCCGCCAGCGTATTGCTAAGCTGGCGCTTTCCGGCGCCTTCCGGACGGTAAATGGCCGCCCTCAAGGAACCGCTTGATTCTTTTTAGGAATCGTTATGCTTTACCATGACTTATTTAAATCCATGGAAGCGGTGCGCTGGAATTTTGCGCATGACATACCATGGGATGATTTTGACGGCAGCAAGCTGAGCGACGAGCAGGCTTACACCATCAAAATGAACGCCATTACCGAGTGGGCTGCCTTGCCGGCAACCGAGATGTTCCTGCGTGACAATAAAGATGACAGCGATTTTTGCGCCTTTATGTCCGTATGGTTCTTCGAGGAGCAGAAACACTCACTGGTTCTGATCGAATACCTGCGCCGTTTCCGCCCCGAGCTGATGCCTACCGAAGAAGAGTTGCATAAAGTGCGCTTTGATTTTGATCCGGCTCCCGCCATGGAAACCCTGATGCTGCACTTTTGCGGCGAGGTTCGCCTGAACCACTGGTACCGTCGTGCCGCAGACTGGCACACCGAACCTGTCATCAAGGCCATTTACAAGATCGTGGCCCAGGATGAGGCCCGTCATGCCGGTGCGTACCTGCGCTATATGAAGCGTGCCCTGGTACACAAGGGCCAGGAGTTCGGTCTGCAAGCCCGACTGGCCTTCTCCAAGATTGGAGTGCTGATGGCGTCGGCGCATCGCACGGCCCAGGCATTGCATCCCACCAACTTGCACGTCAACAAGGCCATGTTCCCGGAAGATACCGTGCAGTCCAAGCTGCCTTCACCCGGCTGGCTGGAAAACTGGCTGGATACGCAGATTCGTTTTGACAAGGAATGGGAGCATAAAGTCAGCTCGCGTATCCTGCACAATATGTCCCTTTTGATGGGCAGCTCGTTTGAAACCGTTCAGGAATTGAACCGTTACCGTAAGGAACTGGCTCGTCAGGTTGGATCGGACTCGTCCCTGGTGCAGGCTTGATATGAGTGCGCGTTTCGAGGCCAAGGTGCTGGAACTGCAGGCGTTGCGTGAGGCTGTGGAGCAGGGTCGCCTGGCACGTCCGCTGGTCTTTACCAATGGTGTGTTTGACATCTTGCATCGCGGGCATGTCAGCTACCTGGATGAGGCCGCGCAGCTGGGTGCATCACTGATCGTAGGGGTGAATACCGATGCGTCGGTACGCCGTTTGAACAAAGGCCCGGAGCGCCCCATCAATTCCGAACAGGATCGCGCCGCCTTGTTGGCTGCCTTGGCTTGCGTGGATGCCGTGGTCCTGTTCGATGAGGACACCCCGGAAGCCTTGATTGCCGCCCTGCGCCCAGACTTGATCGTCAAGGGCGGTGACTACGATATGGAAGCCTTGCCCGAAACGGCACTGGTGCGTAGCTGGGGAGGCGATGCCGTCGCCATTCCCTTTGAGTTTCAGCGTTCCACGACAGCACTGGTCAAGAAGCTGCGCGACTGAAAGCGAAATACAAATGGATGTGTTTAATCCCGGCTTGGTCTGGGATTTTTTTTGCTTGCAAGCAGGGAGCTCGAGGGTCTGCTGATGCCCAGGATGGTTTAGTGTTTGATAGATGCCGGAGTATTGGGCCCAAGCCAGACAGGACTGCTCCTGCGTTTATCAGTGGCTGAGCAAGATGTGATGCGGCCCTCGTGCTTGATCTGGTGGGCTGGGCGTATGTGTCTCGGAGGCAGATATTGAGCGTATGTATGAGTTCTCGAGTCTGGCTGGAGAGGTCTTGCTTCTAGGGCCAGATTGCGGTGCCTGGTTCGTGTCTCTTGCCAGCGCAGGCTTCAGGATGCCGGTTCAAGCAGATCGTTGACAGCACGCAGGTCGTTTTCGTTCAAGGTGCCGCTGGCGGCTTTCAGACGCAGACTGTTCATCAGGACCTCGTAGCGGGCTTGTGCCAGACTGCGTCGGGCTTCATAAAGCTGCTGCTGAGCATTGAGTACGTCGATATTGACGCGCACACCGACATCGTATGCCAGCTTGTTGGCCTCCAGTGCATCTTGGCTGGATTGGGTGGCCGTTTCCAGTGCTTTTACCCGCACCAGACCAGTGGTGACACCCGAGAAGTACTGGCGTGTCTGCTGAAGAGACTGCTGAATGGCGAATTGGTAGTCGTAGCGGGCCTGCTGCAGCCGCGAGCTTTGCTCACGAACTTGAGAGCGGGTCTCACCCCCCCGGAAAATGGGAATGCTCAGTTCCAGACCCAGCGCGCTGTTTAAGGAGCGGGGGCCACCGCCGGTTTGGCCGAACAGGGTTTGGTCACTGCCACTACCTGTCTGGGCTTTCAGTGCCAGGGTAGGCTCATGCAGTGCCTGGATGCTTTTCAATTGCTCTTCGGCTGCTCGCGCCTTGATCTCCGCCAAGGCAACGCTTAGGCCAGATTGACGGGACTGATCGAGCCAGTCCTGAAGATTTGCGGGCTGGGGAGCAGGCAAGACCAGGGGGTCACGCAGGCGAGCCAGTGTTTCAGCGCGTTCCAGCGTCAGTGCTGCCAGTTTGTCTCGCGCTACCTGCAAGGCATTTTCCGCCTGAATGACGTTGGCACGGGTCAGGTCCAGCCGTGATTTGGCTTCGTAGGCGTCGGTAATGGTGGTGCCGCCCAGCTCAAAGTTCTGCTCGGCCGCGCGTAACTGCTCCTCAATAGCAGCCTGCTGGGCGGTCAGGGTAGAGAGCGTGTCTTGCGCGGCCAGCACATCAAAATAATGCTGGCTGACGCGCAACATCAAGTCCTGCCGCTCCAGGCTAAGCTGAATATCGGCTCCTTGCGCCAGTAACTGAGCACGTTCGTAGCGTGCCCAGGCATTGCGGTTGTAGATGGGCTGGCTCAGCGTCAGCGTCCAGGCGGCCCGATTGCTGGCTTGTTGATTGGATAGCTGGCCGGTCTGACGGCGCTCCTGGAGCTCGGCCGTACCAATCGCACTGATGTGTGGCAATAATTGCGCCCGGCTTTGCGGAACGAGTTCCTGATCCGCCTGACGGAGCGCTTGGGCGGCGCCAAATTGGGGTTCACGAGCCAAGGCCTGATTCCAGGCCTGCAACAGATCCTGCGCCTGGGCGGTGCTGCTCAAGGCAAGCAGCGAGCACAGCGCCAGTCGCACGGAAATCATGCACCGCATGCGTGCTTAAAAGCGAAACTGCGAAACCGCGGTGCCGCGTAACGGTTTGATCCAGGTATCAAACAAGGGCGTCGTCTCAAAGCTGGCTGCGCTGGTGCGAGTGATGCGCACTGCCGTCATGACCGGATTCTGACCGACCACCACTACCAGGCGCCCGCCGATACAGAGTTGATATTTCAGGGCGTCAGGAATGACAGGGACTGAGCCAGTGACCAGAATGGCGTCGTATTCGGTCGTACCCCAGCCAGCATGGGCGTCGCCCACTTCCACCTTGACGTTGCGCACATTGTTACGCTGCAGGTTCTCCTGAGCGAATGCGGCCAGCTTGCTGTCGATCTCGATAGAGGTCACTTGCTGCGACAGGTGGGCGAGCAACGCCGCCTGGTAGCCCGAGCCAGTACCGATTTCCAGTACGCCGTCGCTGGGCTGCAAGAGCAGTTCCTGCGTCAGGCGGGCTTCCACTTTGGGCGAGAGCATGGTCTCGTGCGTGTCCACGGCATTGATGATCAGTGGCAGCTCGGTGTCCGAAAAAGCCGACGAGCGCAAAGACGGGGGCACAAAGCGTTCACGCTGGACCGCGACCAACGCTTGCAGCACGTTTTCGTCGGATACGTTCCAGGGACGGATTTGCTGCTCCACCATGTAGTAACGGGCACGTTCGAGTTCAGACAGCGCAATATGGTTCATAGCTTCCAGAAAACTAAAGGCTTGGGTAGGGTAGGAACGATCCATTGCTGGATCATCCCCCCCTAAGAACCGGACTTGCGACTTTCACCGCATCCGGCTCAAGCACAACACGTCCAGCAGAAAAAGGATTTTCAGATTATATCTCTGATCACCTTTTCCGTCTGGACTCGAAGCCCTTATCGGGCCGGTTTCGCTACCTGCAAACCAAGGGTATGCACCTTTATGTGACAGACCGGATGCAGAAGCACTCGGTTCGATAGAGCATCTGACCCACCATCCATCCGATAAACCAGGTGGTGGTCATGCCATCCGCTCTCGTAGTCCAGAGGTTCCCCGCACAAGGCGCAGCGCCCTGCTTGGGACATATATAGTTTTGCAGTCTCGGTTCGATAGGCGATGCGTTTAAGCAGCCGCTTCGTCCTTAACTGTTCACCATAGACCTCCCACGATGAATCAAACGGGTTGTACTCTCCCTTGATTTTCTCGTGCCTCACGATCTCTGTATCAGCGAGCTTCAACAGGGTGATCGGGAAGGAGCCTTCTTCTGTCCATATTGTTGCAGCAAACTCGTTCCGACCTGCGATGCTTTGCCAGTAACGGCGGTGGCACCAGGGTCGAGACTTATTCGGATGTCGTCGTCTCGTCCAGCGCACGAGGCGCCAGTAGATCAGATTATCCATCCGACTAAAGGTTTCTTTCGCCACCACCGGTTGGTGGTACTGCGCCCAGCCCCGTAAAACGGGGTTGAGCTTGGCAATGAGATCCTCCTGTTTCACCATTAAGTGCGTTTTTACGATCTCTCTGACCTTGCGATAGAACGCTTGCACGTTCTTCTTGCTAGGCTTGATGAGCAACTTTCCTTTGTACTTGCGAAAGTTCCATCCCAGAAAGTCAAAGCCTTCGTCTATGTGTACAACTTTCGTCTTTTCCGGCGATAGTCGCAGTCCTCGTTGTGCAAGGAAGGCTTCTATCCACGGCCTGATTTCAGTCTCCAGCAATTCTTTCGAATTGCCAGTGATCACAAAATCGTCGGCGTACCGGATTACATTGACTTTCAGCTTCGTGGCTTTCGTCTTTCCGTGTTGCGCACCGAGGTACGCTTTCAGGTCTGATTCGAGCCCGTTTAAACACACATTTGCCAACGTGGGCGAGATGATTCCGCCTTGCGGCGTCCCTTCTTCGGTCGGCGAGAGGCGGCCCTTGTGGACCACCCCGGCTTTCAACCACTTACGCAGGACAACCTTGTTCATGGGAACGTGGTCAACCAGCCATTGGTGGTTAATGTGATCAAAACAGCCTTGAATATCCGCCTCCAATACCCAATGGGCCGAAGCCTTTTTGGATGTGCAGACAAATATTTGCCCCATTGCATCCGCCGTTGAGCGCTGTTTCCGAAAGCCGTAGCTGTTCGGGTCGCTCGTGGTTTCTGCTACGGGTTCAAGCCCTAGCAAATGCAAGGCCTGCATCGCCCGGTCGAACAGCGTGGGAATGCCCAAGGGGCGTTCTTTACCGTTCGCTTTGGGGATGTAAACCCGCCGCAAGGGAAGAGGCTGGTAACCTCTTTGCTGCCTTAACCTGCCTATCGCCGCCCGTTTCAGGGCAGGAGTTTCCCAAAGCTGGCGATCGACACCGGCTGTTCGCTTGCCTTGGTTTTCAGTAACCCGTCTTACCGCCAAGGCTCTGGCGGAAAACGAGTGGGTTAAAGATCGTTGCAGAGCCTTGACCCTGCGCCAATCATTATCCCGCGTCGCCTTCGCGATACGTTGCTGCGTTGTTCGCACGAATTGCTCGACTCGTCGCCAGTCAATGGTGTGCCAGTCTTGCGGCTCGTGTGAGGACGCAGAACCACGGGGAGTGGTCTTTCTCATGCTTTCCTCTTTCCGGTTATCCCGTTAAAAGGACGCACAACGTCCCCGAAGGGATGGTGTACATCCCCTCGGGGTGGTTTGAACGTTTGCAGTCGTCTTGCGACGGTTGCACCTAGTGGAAGTGGGCGTGCTTTCGCACCGGAGCAGAGCCCTATGCCACCCATTACAGGCGGCCATTCGCTTTTTCCACTCTCCCATACCCCCTCATCCAACAGCTTGCCTTGCGGTTTGCCTGCCAGAGGTGCTTACACACCTTGGCGGATAGTGGGGCTTACCACGTTCCCTGATCTACCGACTGATTACGATTTGCATCGTACTCAGACTCTCCGTTTAGGACTCATCTCTCCTGGGACTGCTTTATTGACGACGTGTGAGAATCTTTGACTTCCACAGCCAGCAGCACACCTTTTGGTTATGGCTTATCAGCAGATTTAGCCATTCAATCGTTACCCAGGTTCAAGCGATGATTCACATTACATTGCCCATGCGGAACTAGCCTAGCCCCTTGACCGCCTCTCTGCTGGCAGTGTCCACCCTGATCTTTACAGATCAGAAGTGCCGCTTACGCGGGGGTACGTTGTCTGGTGAGCTTCGCACCCATCCATTACTGATCGAGCACGTCACCATAGGCTACGTGTGGTCGTACACACGGTTATGGCACTTCCTTTCAGAAGGCATAACAAGGCAGATCAGAGCTTGCGCTCTGCGGTTTTCACGTTATCCAAGTCAACTAGTTTTACGCACACAAAGAGTTCCATTCGGTATCGCAGGGATGCCGTATGGATTACTCGGGTTTGGAGTGTCTAGTTGCCCTGTTGGGCAGTCTAGGGGCGTAAGAATGCGAACGAGCGTTTGGTAAACGTCGCCGTAAGGCAGAGTCTCTTCCGTAGAAGTGTCTCTGTCGTTTGAGACACCAGCCAAGGCTAGGTCTTTTGACTTGTGTCAGGCACCTTGATGCACTAACTGATAGCAGTGAGGTAATACCCTGAACCTGCTCCTTGGGGGAGTAGGTCGTTCGGTTCTCAAGGGTTGAACCGACGCAGAAGCGACATCTACGTGTCGCACCAAAGAGCCGATTATAAGCCAGCGCATGGATAAAGATGCGCGCTTGGGCTTAGCAGGACGGCACCATCGCATGCAGCAAAGTGCTGGCGTTACTGACGGCAATGGGCAAAAAGGTATCAAAATCCATGTGTGCCTCGTTGTTGGCATTGTCCGAAATACTGCGTATGCAGACAAAAGGCACGGTATTCAGATAGCACACCTGGGCAATGGCGCCACTTTCCATTTCACAGGCGATAGCGTCAAAGGTGGTGCTTAACCACTGTATTTTATCGTTACATGCAATAAATTGGTCGCCGGTAACAATTCGGCCAGTATGAACCCGATGCCCTTCGATTTGCTGGGCTGCGGTTTGGGCTATCGCCAGCAGGGCCGGGTCCGCGTGAAAATCAAAGGTATCCAGGCGAAAGACCTGTCCGGGCGCCAGCCCCAGGGCTTTGAGCTCCACATCGTGCTGGACCAGGGTATCGGCAATCACAATATCGCCAGGCCGGATGCTGGGTTCAACGGCGCCGGCGATTCCGATATTGATGATGCTGCCTACGGAAAACTCCGAGATCAGCATCTGGGTGCATGCCGCGGCATTGACTTTGCCCACGCCGCAGACCACGGCGACGACGGGCTTGCCCAGATAGCTGCCGCGATGAAAGCTCATGCCAGCGCGCTGGATGGTCTGTGGCGCTTGCAGGCGC
Source organism: Alcaligenes sp. CHO6 (assembly GCF_037120595.1). Taxonomy (NCBI): domain Bacteria; kingdom Pseudomonadati; phylum Pseudomonadota; class Betaproteobacteria; order Burkholderiales; family Alcaligenaceae; genus Alcaligenes; species Alcaligenes sp. CHO6. The sequence goes on along the minus strand of NZ_JBANCI010000005.1, from coordinate 249,430 downwards.
TCCAGCACAATCTCCAGCTCCTCGCGCATGGCGACAATAATTCCAAGTGTAGACATAAGACAGGGGCCATCAAGCGGCCCGATCAAACGGCACGTATCAGGACGATGGCCACAGTTTATGGAAATGGTGTACCGGGCCGTGGCCGCTGCCCACCGTCAGCTCACCCGAACGGGCGATGGCTTCGTACAGGTACTTTTTGGCCGCCAGAGCGGCATCAGGCACACGGTCGTATTGGGGCAGCAGGGCTGCCAGCGCTGCCGACAGGGTGCAACCGGTGCCGTGGGTATTGGCAGTATCAATACGCCGGGCCGGCATTTCTATCATTTTGTCGCCATCATGCAGCAAATCGATGCATTCTGAGCCGGGCAGATGGCCGCCTTTCAGGAAAACCCAGCGTTCATCGCTGTGGTTCATCAGACGGCGCAGACGCTCGGCTGCCTGGCGCATTTCCTTGACGGTCTCTACCGGCCGGGCGTTCAGCAATACACCGGCCTCGGGCAGGTTGGGCGTGATCATGGTGCACTGGGGTACCAATTGTTCACGCAAGGCATGCACGGCGGATTTTTCCAGCAGATGATCGCCACTCTTGGCGATCATGACCGGGTCCAGGACCAGATGCTTGGGTTTGAATTGAGCCATGCATTCGGCCACCACCGTGGTGACGGCCTCCTGGCCCAACATGCCGATCTTGACGCCATCAATGCGTACGTCGGCAAACAGAGTGGTGATCTGCTGGCGTACAAATTCGGCGGGAACCGGACTGATGCCGCTTACCCCTTGGGTGTTTTGTGCCGTCAACGCGGCAATGACAGCGGTGGCATAAGCGCCCAGGGCGCTCATGGCTTTCACGTCAGCCAGAATACCGGCGCCGCCGGAGGGGTCAACTCCGGCAATGGTCAGCGTATTGGGAATCATGTCTCGTTCAGGTACGGGAGTGAATCAGCCCTTCGGTTGGGGAGCTGGGGTCGGCATCGTAGTATTTGCGCGGCACGCGGCCCGCCAGATAAGCCTGGCGACCGGCTTGTACCGCCAGGTTCATGGCGCTGGCCATCAGGACAGGCTGCCGGGCGCCAGCGATAGCGGTATTCATCAAGACGCCATCACAGCCCAGTTCCATGGCAATGGCGGCGTCCGAAGCGGTGCCTACGCCAGCATCCACCAATACCGGCACCTTGCTTTGATCGATGATCAGGCGCAGGTTCCAGGGGTTAATAATGCCCATCCCCGAACCAATCAGGGAGGCCAGAGGCATGATGGCGACACAGCCGATGTCTTCCAGCATCCGTGCCTGGATAGGATCGTCGGCACAGTACACCATGACGTCAAAGCCTTCATCCACCAAGGTTTTGGCGGCTTTCAGGGTTTCAGGCATATTGGGAAACAGATTGCCGGAGTCGCCCAGCACTTCCAGCTTGACCAGCTTGTGGCCGTCCAGCAGTTCACGCGCCAGGCGCAGGGTGCGCACGGCATCCTCGGCCGTGTAGCAGCCGGCGGTGTTGGGCAGCAGCGTGTATTTGGAAGGCGGCAGGTAATCGAGCAAGTTTGGCTCGTTGGCATTCTGGCCGATATTGGTGCGGCGAATAGCCACAGTCACAATCTCAGCGCCGCTCGCTTCAATCGCCTGACGCGTCTCATCAAAATCTTTGTATTTACCGGTGCCTACCAATAACCGGGATTGGTAGTGGGTTCCGGCCAGGATAAAAGGATCGTTGTTCACTGTTTGGGTCATGGTGGTGCTTTGTTGCGCATCCGTGCCTGTGGACGGATCAAGAATTGGTTTTTTGCTGGGCAAACATTGCAAGAATAATCCATTTGGGCGGGGCCCGCAGGAAAACCCTTAGGCGGCCTTGCCGGTGCGGGGCAGGGAGGCGGCTCGGGCCAAAGCATGACCCGATGTGCTGGCCACATTGGGCTGTCGACCGGGCAACGCTATACCTTGGCATGGTCGCCTTATGTTCAAGTCTATGCAGACAGGCCTAATGCCCACTGGCTCTGTCAGGGCCGCGATGCGAAAATCCTGTTGCTCCTGATGCACGGGCCTGCCAAGCAGGGTGGGTCTGCCCACACCGGTCGGTTCCAGCGCCGGGTCAGAGTCTGCGGGGGATGGAGTTGGTGGGCGTTTTCCCGTTTGTAGCCGTCCTAAGGCGCAATCAAGGGATCGGACAGAGGGTCGGGCTGGGCACGTCTGAGATGATAAATAGCGGTTTTTGTTTTTTACGATGACAAGAAAGCAGCTCGTGTCCAAGCCGGGCTGGATGGCTGTCCTTGTATCACGAGCGAGAGGTGCGCATGAACCCGACCGAGTCTTTTTACCCTGACCCCAGTCTGTTTGCAGAACCGGCTTCAAGACACCTGAGGCACCGTGGCCAGGGTCATGGGGTCTGCCACGCCCGGCCTTTGCGTTTGCGCAGTACTTATTGGGTGGTGTGCGTGGCCTTGGGCGGGCTTGGTGGCGTGTTGGTGCCGGGTCACAGTGATGCCGAAACCTCCGCGCAGCTCTATGGCACTGTGGATGCCGGTTTGGGCTGGACGCATGTGAGCGGTCAAGGCTCGCAACGAGGCGTTCTCAGTGGCGGACAGGCAGACTCCTTGTGGGGGATTCGGGGCCAGGACTCTCTGGGGGAGGGGGGCGTGCCACCTTCAATCTTGAAAGTGGCATTGATCTGGCCACAGGACGGGGCGACGAGTCGGCGCGGCTATTCAACTACCAGGCCTGGCTGGGGCTGGGGAGCGATCAGTGGGGTGAACTGCGGTTTGGACGTCAGCACACCGTCGGTCAGGAGTTTGTCTCTGCTATTGAAGTGGGCTCCTGGAAAGACTTCGGGATGGGGGCGTTGATGCGTGCCTCGGACATTTATCAGGTCTCTCAGCAGCTCAGCTGGCGTAGCCCACAGTGGGCGGGCCTGCAGCTCGGACTGAGCTACAGCGGCGATGTTGGCGAGCAGAGCTTGTCTGGTTTGGCTGATGCGCGCACAAAGCTATACAGCCTGGCGCTGCGTTATGAGCAGGGCCCTTGGTTACTGGCAGCCAGTCATGAGAGTTTGAGCCGGATCGAATCCAATCGGCCCACCGCCTTGCAGTTGGGGGCCAGCTATGACTTCGGATTTGCTCGTGTGGCGGCAGGCTGGAGTCGTCAGAGCAACGGTTTTGTGGGCTTGAATGGCGATGAAGGCCCGACGTATTGGCAGCAGAGGGGGCTGGGTGGCCTGGGGCCGACGGAGTTTGTTCAGGGCGGCCGCCTGGATACCTGGTACGTGGGCTCGGCCATTCCGCTTGGCAAGGGCGAGGTTCAGTGGCAGTGGTCATTGGGGCGCCCGAACTGGAGGTGGGAAGCGACCGGGGAACAGGCTGGCCGCCTCCAGGTGATGTCTGTCGCTTATGTGCATCCTTTGTCGCCGCGCACCAGCCTTTATGTCTTTGCGGCCCAAGGGCGGCGCTATGACATGGAGACAGCCGTCCATGTCAGTGAACCGCGTACCAGCCGTGTCGCTCTGGGTGTGACCCATCAATTTTAAGCCACGCCAGTTTGTCGGTCGCCCAGCTGGAATGGGCAGTTTGGCCGCGGCACGACACTGGCCAGCCTTTGCAGGCGAACGGCAAAAGGAGGTATCCCTAAGTATAAAAGGGATGTCCAAAGGGTGAGGCCACGTAGGCCAATGCCTTGCAGACAAGCCCTGGGGCACGATGCGAAAATAGTGCCGGTTCGGAAAACCTTCGGATCTTCTTGTTTAACCACTCAGGTTTACAACGCAATGGACCCTGATCCCTCTTCATGGCTTTGTCCCTGTTCCAGGGCGGCCTTCTTAATGACCAATCAAACGGACGCCGGACCACGAAGCGGGCTTCTCTAAGAAGATGAGCACTCTTTCTGGACCCCGGGTCTGAAGGAGAATGCTATGTTCCGTCTCACGCTGTTTCGCTCTGCTCCCTGCAACCTGGCTTTGCAAGAAGCGCTGCGTCAGGCTGCCACCCGCCAGCGTCAGGATTATTTGCTGGAGCTGCTGCAAACACACGGCGCCCGCGAATACGCTTATGCGCTCAATGATCTGTCCGGGCGCGCCATTGAAAACGCTCTGGCGACGTTGCCTACTGTGGAGCGCAGTCAAGTGCTCAAGCATCTGTCTCGGCGTGCTCAAACCCGTCTGGATGATGTGGAGGGCTTGCGTCGTCAACCTACCCATGCGGTATTGACCCTGCCGTCCTTTGTGATGTGAGAGTGCAGCAAGCCTACGCTGAGTGTGGCTGGTTCTGAGGATGGTCCACCAGCCCGCGCTTCGCTTTACCTCGTTTGCGGACCCACGGGGACGGTTAATGTGCCGTCCCCGTTGATTGGACGTCCTGTCTGGCGCTGTACGCTTTTTTGTCTTTATTCCCCTCTACAAGCCAATTACAGCAAGGAAGAGATGTGCGAGACCGGCGTATGGGTGCCTTACTTGGGGGCTGTTTATGACCTTAATGACAACTTCTCGGTCTACGCCAGCTACACCACGATTTTCCAGCCTCAAGACCTGCAAGACGAGAGCGGTCGTGTCCTGGACCCCTTGCGCGGGGATAACTCTGAGGTTGGGCTCAAAGGCGAATTCATGGAAGGTCGACTGACGTCCAGCCTGGCTTATTTTCAGCTGCGGCAGGACAACTTCGGTAAAGAAACGAGAGGACGTACGCCCTCGGGCGGCATCGCGTATGGAGCGGTGCCTGGCGTGCGCACCCATGGGGTAGAGTTCGAGCTGGCGGGTCAACTGACGTCGCAACGGCAGATGCATGCGGGTTACGCTTACAAGCTCTCGCGCCAGGACGGCGATAACGTGTCCATCTTGTCACCCGAGCATCAGTTCAAGCGCTACACCACCTATGATTTCGAGGGCGGCTGGAAGGGACTGACCTTGGGCGGTGGCGCACGTTGGCAAAGCAAAACGTGGGGGGAGGTCAGCCGGCCCGGTTACGCCGGTCAGGTACAGCACCTACACCTGGGGTGAGCCGCGCAATATGATGCTGGCAGTGAAGTATCAGTTTTAAGCGGCAGAAGAAAAACCGTTCAAAAAGCCTGGGCCCGATAGCGGTCCAGTTGTTCGCACAACTGGCGAGTGGCCTCTATCAGCCTTGGGCCGGGACGGTACAGGGCGTCCGGGTTCAGGTTCAGTAACGCGTGGGGACTGAGCCCCAGATGCTTTTCCCAGAACAGATGGCGCGCGCGCAGCTGGGCGGGGTCACGGTAAGCCAGGATGACCACTTGCGGACGCTTGTGCAGAACGTCTTCCAGACTGATAGCGGGTGCGACGGCGGCGTGGCGGGCGTAGATGTTCTGCGCTTTGCAAGTGCTGAGCACATCCTGGATCAAGGGGTCGCGGGCCAAGGTGTACAAGGGTTCGGAGCCTATTTCCAGAAATACGCTGACGGTGTGGCCCAGACGGCTATTCTGGCGCAGGGCTGCGATTTGCTGGTCCAGCAAAGCGGCGGCAGGCACAGCGGCCTCGGCGGTGTCCAGACGGTCGCCAGCCAGACGGATGAAGGCGGGAATATCGTCCAGTGTCTTGGGGGCGGCAAAGATCAGGCGGATCGAGGCTTGTTGCAATTGTCCTTGCAATTCAGGTCCGATCTGGTTGGGCTGCCAGGCCCAGACCTGGTCGGGTTTAAGCGCCAGCAGTCGTTCGGGGTTGACCCGCAAGGCGTCCCCAATGCTGGGCAGATCCTTGGCAGCAGGCGGGTAGTCGCTGGAACTGTCGACGGCGATCAGGCTGTCTTGTGCTCCAGCCGCAAACAGGATCTCAGTGATGTGAGGGGCCAGACTAATTGCGCGTGCGCGGGCTGTAGCGACGGTTGGTGAGGATTGGGTTTCCTGATCGGTCGTGGCGTTTTGTGTTTCTGTATCTTCTTGCTTGTTCTGTATTTCTGGCGTGCTGTGTTCCGTGCTGGTCTGTATCTCGGGCTGTACTTGAGTCTGCACCTGTGCTGGGGCCGGGACGGGCAATGCCAAAGGCAGCACGAACAGGCAACGCAAGCTCCACCGCCGCAGTCCGCTCCAGACAGAGCGCTTGGCGGGCTGTAGACGACAAGTCGCAGGCAAAGAGGGCATCATGCAGCCTCCGTAAATGGCACGGCCCCTGAACGGGGCCGCGCCAGAATTGACCAAGGCCAAGTGAACAGCTTACATACGCCAGGCAAAGTTCAGGAACACGCTGGAGCCAGCGTTGTTGTAACCGCGAGCCAGGGTGTAGTCCTTGTCGAACACGTTGTTCCAGCGCAGCTGGGCTTCCAGGCTGGAGGTCAGCGGGTAGCTGGCGGTCAGGTTAAGCAGACCATAGCTGCCCAGACGTTGTTCGTTTTTCGCATCGTCATAACGGTGGGAAGCGAACAGGTATTCAGCGCCGGTTTTCAGATCCCCGAACGTGTGTTCCACGGCCACTTTGTAGTTTTGCTTGGCACGGCGGATCAGTTGCTTGTCCGTATTTCTATCCTTGGGGTCGGCAAAGTCGGCGCTGGCACTCAAGGTGGTGTCGCCCAGTTGCTTGACGGCTGTCAAGGTCAGGCCCGTGATCCGTGCTTTTTCCGTATTGCTGGTTGTGCATTCGAAATTGGCATCACACACATAGGGGTTGATCATGTCGCGGATGCGGTTCTGGTAGACCACCATCCCCAGTTGGGTCGTGTCGTCGGTATAGCGGATATGGCCTTCCACATTGCGTGATTTCTCCGGTTTCAGGTCCGGATTGCCCTGAAAGCCCCAATTGTAGGGCGAGTACAAGTCCGCGAACGTAGGTGCACGAAAGCCCGTGTTGGCGGCGACACCTACTGTCCAGTTGCTGGTGATGTCTAGGTCATAGCCCAGGCCGCCCGTCACCTTGTTGCCATAGCCACTTATATTGTCATTACGCACGCTGGCTTGCAGGTGGTGTTGATTAATATCGCCACGGTAAATCAGGGCAAAGGCATTGGTGTTGCGCTTGTCGTCCTTGTGCACGGTGCTGTGGCTCATCCGTTCTTCCAGACGTTCGGCCAGCAGGGAGACGGTTTGACCCTGGGCGACAGTCAGGTCGTTTTGCCAACTGTATTGGCGCTGCAAGGTAGCGTATCGAGCGGCAAAAGCCCGGTTCTCTACGGTTTCTTTGCTCAATGAGGCGTTCAGGCGGCTGGTCCACTTTTCGGACAACTGGTTGGTGCTGGTCAAACCATAGGCTTGCTGGCGGGTCTGTGTGCTGGGGGTACGGCGCTCGAACAGACCGTTGTCGAACTGACCATCCATGTAGCTGTTGATAGCGGTCAGCCCCAAATGCTGGCCTTTTGACCACTCATATCCCAACGAGCCGTTCAGCCCGTGCTGGGTGTAGCCGTTTTTGTCGGGGTTGTAACTAAAGGACAGGGGATTGGTGGCATTGAAGCCGTCGCTGCTACCGTAGCTGGAGGCCAGGCTGTAATCCCAGCCTTGGGCCGCACCAGAAAAACCGGCGCTGGCCTTGAAGGTATCTTGCGAGCCCAGGCCCATATTTCCCCAGGCGCTCAAGGCACGTTCGCCGCCGCCTTTTTTGGTGATGATGTTCACCACCCCTCCGATGGCATCCGAGCCATACAGGCTGCTGCCGGCGCCACGCACAATTTCAATGCGCTCGATCAGGGCTGGATCAATTGCCTGCCAGTTCACCGAACCACTGGCAGAGCTGTTGATGCGCATGCCGTCGATCATCACGCGGGTATGTTGCGGGTTGGTGCCGCGCAGGTAGACGCCGGTTGTGGTTTGTGGGCCACCGCTGCTGTAGATTTCTACTCCGGGCTGACGCTGCAAAATATCGGCGACGCTGCTCTGGCCTGCTTTTTGCAAGGTTTCCTGATCAATGACAGTGACGTCACCCACCACGTTTTTCAGTGGCTGTGCCAGGCGGCTTGGCGTAACCACAATGTGATCCAGCTTGGTGACAGAAGTGGTTTGGGCCGTGGCGATCAAGGGCAGGGCGCCCGCCAGGGCGACCATCAAGGGTCTGATGGACAGTAGAGTCATGGAGATTCCTGTGAGATGTGCGTCCCCGCACATCGATAAGCGAAGCTGTCCACGGGAGGACGGCCGTAAAGTCAGGGTCAGAAGCAGGCTGGTGTCGGGCTTTGCGCGTAGCAGGTACCGTTGCGGGGGCAGCACGTTTGGCAGTTTCAGTATGAACCGCTCACGTTTCCCATTTGACTTTCCCAGGCCCAGCGGAGTGTGGGCCGGAAAGCACCTCTTTCCGAGCCGAAAATGTTACATGCCGTGGGGGCAAAGGTTAAGTGTTTAGGTCGGATTTCCCGTACAAAGCGCTACAATTGTGGCGCCAATCCACCATTCTTGTGCTTCTTGCTGCCAGAGGCTGTCAACATCCCGTTTCGTGTTACGGAGTTTTTAGTGTCCTATCCCGCTTTGCCTTACCCGATCTCTGCCTACACCCGTGGTGCGGAGTTTGCCCGACGTCTGGGGCAGCAAATCCTGATTCTGGACGGTGCAATGGGCACCATGATTCAGCGGTACAAATTGGGCGAGGCCGATTTCCGTGGCGAACGCTTTGCGGATCACCACAAGGATGTGAAGGGCAATAACGAATTGCTGTCGCTGGTGCGTCCCGACATTATTCGCGAGATTCACGACCAGTACCTGGCGGCCGGGGCCGATGTCATCAGCACCAACACCTTTGGTGCGACGGATATAGCCCAGGGTGATTACGATTTGCAGGGCATCAGCTATGACCTGAACCTGGCGTCGGCGCAACTGGCCTGTCAGGCGCGTGATGCCTTCAGCACGCCCGAGTGGCCGCGTTTTGTGGCTGGTGCGCTGGGCCCACAACCTAAAACGGCTTCCATCTCTCCCGATGTGAATGACCCCGCCGCCCGCAACGTCACCTTTGAGCAACTGAGGGTGGCCTACACCGAGCAGGTGCGTGCCTTGCTCGATGGCGGCGTGGATATCCTGCTGATCGAAACCGTTTTTGACACGCTCAATGCCAAAGCGGCTGTCTTTGCCCTGGAAACGGTCTTTGACGAACGTGGTGAGCGCGTTCCTGTCATGGTGTCGGGCACGGTCACGGACGCTTCGGGCCGCATTCTGTCCGGCCAGACGGTGGAAGCCTTCTGGAACTCCATGCGTCATGCCCGTCCGATTACGATTGGCCTGAACTGTGCGCTGGGTGCCGCCTTGATGCGCCCCTATGTGGCCGAGCTGTCCAAGATTTGCGATACCTACGTTTGTGTCTACCCGAACGCCGGCTTGCCCAACCCCATGGCCGAAACCGGCTTTGATGAAACCCCCGCCGATACCTCCAGCCTGCTGCAGGAATTTACGCAAGCGGGTCTGGTCAATATGGTGGGTGGGTGCTGTGGCACGACGCCCGAGCACATTGCCGCCATTGCCGAGCTGTGCCGTAAGCTGCCTCCACGAGTTGTTCCTGAGGTGCCCGTTAAAACCCGCCTGTCGGGTCTGGAGCCTTTGAACATTGATGAAGACACCCTGTTTGTGAACGTGGGTGAACGTACCAACGTCACGGGCAGCAAGGCTTTCTTGCGCCTGATTCAGCAGGAAAACTACGAAGAAGCCTTGTCGGTGGCGCGGCAGCAGGTGGAAAACGGTGCGCAGATTATCGATATCAATATGGATGAGGGCATGCTGGACTCAGCAGCCTGCATGCATCGCTTCCTGAACATGATCGCCTCCGAGCCGGACATTGCGCGCGTGCCCATCATGATCGACAGCTCCAAATGGGACGTCATTGAAACTGGTTTGCGCTGCGTGCAAGGCAAGGCCATCGTGAACTCGATCTCCATGAAAGAGGGCGTTGAGCCTTTCCTGGAGCACGCTCGTTTGTGCCGCAAGTATGGCGCCGCCATTGTGGTGATGGCCTTTGACGAGCAGGGTCAGGCCGATAGTTACGAGCGTCGGGTAGAGATTTGCGAACGTGCTTACCGTTTGCTGGTGGATGAGGTGGGCTTTCCGCCTGAGGACATCATCTTCGACCCCAACGTGTTTGCCGTGGCAACCGGCATGGATGAGCACGCCAACTATGGGCTGGACTTTATTCGGGGTGTAGGCTGGATTCACAAAAATCTGCCGCACGCCCGCTTGTCCGGCGGTATTTCCAACGTCAGCTTCTCCTTCCGTGGCAACGAAGCCATGCGCGAGGCCATCCACACCGTTTTCCTGTACTACGCCATTCAGGAAGGCCTGACCATGGGGATTGTGAATGCGGGCCAACTGGGTGTGTATGCCGATATCGAACCGCATCTGCGCGATCTGATTGAAGACGTGATTCTGAACCGGGCCGAACCTAAGGGCAAAACCGATCCGGCTGATGAGCGCACCCCCACCGAGCGTCTGGTGGAAATGGCCGAGAGCGTCAAAGGCTCGGGCGCCAAAAAAGAGGAAGATCTGAGCTGGCGTGAAACCACGGTCGAGCAGCGCTTGATCCACTCGCTGGTGCATGGCATTACCACCTTCATCGTGGAAGACACGGAAGAGGTGCGTCAGAAGATTGCTGCTCAGGGCGGTCGTCCCATCAGCGTCATTGAAGGGCCGTTGATGGACGGCATGAACGTGGTCGGTGACCTGTTTGGTCAAGGCAAGATGTTCCTGCCGCAGGTGGTGAAGTCTGCGCGTGTGATGAAGCAGGCCGTCGCCCACTTGGTCCCTTTCATTGAGGAAGAAAAGCGCCAGATTGAAGCGGCAGGTGGGGATGTGCGCTCCAAGGGCCGCATGGTGATTGCCACGGTGAAAGGCGACGTACACGACATTGGCAAGAACATTGTGTCCGTCGTGATGCAGTGCAATAACTTCGAAGTGGTCAATATGGGGGTGATGGTGCCTTGCGCCGAGATTCTCGCCAAGGCCAAAGAAGTGGAAGCCGATATCGTGGGGCTGTCCGGCCTGATCACCCCCAGTCTGGAAGAAATGGCCTATGTTGCGTCCGAGATGCAGCGTGACCCTTACTTCCGTGAACGCAATATCCCTCTGATGATTGGTGGCGCGACCACCAGCCGGGTCCACACGGCGGTGAAGATTGCGCCGCATTACGACGGCCCGGTCATCTACACACCGGACGCCAGCCGCTGCGTCGGTGTGGCCACGCAGCTTGTCTCGGATAATGTGGAAGAGTTTCTTGCCGAAGTGCGCGAGGAATATGAACAAGTGCGCCAGCGCCATGCCAATCGTAAAGCCACCCCTTTGATTTCGCTGGAAAAAGCGCGCCAGGACAAGCCTGCGATTGACTGGTCGACCTATGTCCCGCCACGCCCCAAGTTCATTGGACGCCGCACCTTCAAGAATTATGATCTGGCCGATATTGCCCAGTTCATCGACTGGACGCCGTTCTTCCAGACCTGGAGCTTGTTTGGCAAGTACCCGGCCATTCTGGAGGACAAGGTGGTGGGCGAGCAGGCCAAGACCTTGTTTGCCGAAGGACAGGCCATGTTGAAAAAGATCATTGAGGGCCGTTGGCTGACCGCCAATGGCGTCATTGCCTTTTACCCCGCCAATACGGTCAATGGCGAGGACATCGAGGTCTATTCGGACGAATCGCGCAGCGAAGTCCTGTTTACCTGGCGTAATCTGCGCCAGCAAGGCGTCAAGCGTGAAGGCGTAGATAGCAAGTGTCTGGCCGACTACATTGCTCCCAAAGAAAGCGGCGTGGCCGATTACATCGGCATGTTTGCAGTCACCGGCGGGATTGGCGTGGACAAGCTGTCCGAGCGTTTCCAGGCCGCAGGGGACGATTACTCAGATCTGATGATCAAAGCACTGGGGGACCGTTTTGCAGAAGGCTTTGCAGAATGTCTGCACGCTCGTGTCCGCACGGATTTGTGGGGGTATGTGACGGACGAACGTCTGTCCAACGAAGAACTGATCGACGAGAAATACCAGGGTATTCGTCCCGCACCGGGTTACCCGGCGTGTCCGGAGCACGTGGTTAAACACGACATGTTCCGTGTTCTGCAGTGCGAAGACATCGAGATGTTCATCACCGACAGTTACGCCATGATTCCGGCTTCCAGTGTGTCGGGCTTTTACTTCAGCCACCCGCAGTCCAAGTATTTTAACGTGGGCAATATTGGTGAGGATCAGTTGCAGGACTACATCAAGCGCAGTGGCCGTACGGAAGAAGATGTGCGCCGCACCTTGTCGGGCGTGCTGGGCTGATATGGGAACGACGGGGCCTGGTACGGGAGGCGCCGAGAGCACCTCCCAAACCCGACGTCAGGCTTTGGGGCGGTTTTTGCGTCATGCGCGAGAACGTATCCGGCCGCTCGACGTCGGTCTGGCCCCGGGAGTGCGTCGTCGTACTCCTGGTTTGCGCCGCGAAGAGGTGGCCCAGCTGTGCGATATCAGCACCACCTGGTACACCTGGATCGAGCAGGGCCGCGATGTGACCGTGTCCCCGACTGTCTGTGCCCGGCTGGCCACCGTGTTGAAGTTGGCCAGAGCGGAACGTCATTACCTGTTTGAGCTGGCCGATTGCGCCGATCCTGAGCATTGGCAAGGTGATATTCAGCCTTTGCCGCAGGGCTTGAGCGCCTGTGTCGACAGTATCTCCGCGCCTGCTTATATTCTGGACCGCAGCTGGAATGTTCTCGCGCGTAACGAGGCCTTGCTGGACTTGTTTGATGGCTGGCCCGATCGCAGCGAGCAGCCCAATCTGCTGCGTTACATCTTTCTGGACCCGGCCGCACGCGATTTGGTGGTGGACTGGGAGCAGCGTGCCAGCCGTGTCGTGGCCGAGTTTCGCGCCGATGTCGGCGCACATGCGGATGAGGCCGATATACAGGCGCTTATTCAGGAACTGGGGCAGCAAAGCCAGGTATTCGCGTTCTGGTGGGGACGCCAGACCGTGGTGGAGCGGGAGGGGGGATTGCGGGATTTCCGCCATCCCAAAAAAGGTGTCAGGCGTTTTCAGCAGTTTACGTTCCGGCTGGCTATCCGGCCGGACTGCAAGTTGGTGATGCTGCTCACTGATCAGGCTTCGCGGGCAGCGGAGCCGGACTAAGGCAGACACAGCAGATCGGTGCGCCAGGAGACGTTGGGCAAGACTTGCCAAAGCAGGCGGCATACCTTCGGACTGAGCCCTATGCTTTCGTTTTTCTGGTCGTGCGTGGCGCCTGTTGCAACGAATCGCCATCAGTGGGGGATAGTCGGGCAAAAGACAGGCTGGATAAGGCGGTAATCGCACCCAGAATCAGGAAAGCCCAAATCGTATCCTGCGTCTGCACACTGCTGGCACCACGCAGGGCCATGCTGATGTTCAAGGTGACGGCCGCGCAAGCCACGCCCAGACTGATGGCCAACTGCTGCGCCATGGCTGCAAAGCTGCTGGCCTGACTCATGGCCTCGGATTCCAGGTCGGCGTAGGTCAGGGTGTTGACTGCGGTGAACTGCAGGGAGCGGAAGAAACCACCTGCCGTCAGCACGGCAATCATCAGCCACATTGGGGTCGTGGCCTGGAACAGGGCGCACAAGGCGATGAACAGGCCGGTCAGCCAGGCATTGATGATCAGTACATTGCGAAAGCCAAAGCGCCGGATGATGGGTGGGGCCACCAGCTTCATGCCCAGTGCACCAATCGCACCGGTAAAGGTGATCAGACCTGCTGCCAGCGCGCTCATGCCAAAGTTGGTTTGCAACATGATTGCCAGTAGAAAGGGGGAAGCTCCGAGCGAGAAGCGGCACAGGTTGCCGCCCAGTACCGATATGGCAAAGGTTTTGGTGCGCAGCAAGGACAGGTCAATGATGGGATAGGCTACCTGGCGGGCGTGCCAGACATACCACAGGCCGGCGATCAGTCCGGCCAGGGTCAGCCAGCCCAGGGTGGACCAGTTCAGGGTGCCGTGGCCGACGTTCTCAAAGCTGGTTACCAGGGTGGCCAGGCAGATGGCGCTCAAGATAAAGCCCAGCCAGTCCAGGGGAGGCCGGTCGGTGGGATAGTCCTCGCGGATATAGCGTAGTACCAGGGCAATACCCAAGGCTCCGACGGGGATGTTGATCAGGAAAATCCAGTGCCAGCTGGCATACGTGACTAAAAAACCACCCACGGGCGGGCCGATGATAGGGCCGAGCAAGGCGGGTAAAGTCAGCACGGCCATGGCGCTTAAAAGCTGATCTTTAGGGACGCGCCGCAGTAAGATAATGCGTCCTACCGGTACCATCATGGCCCCCGCCATGCCCTGGACCACCCGGGAAATGATCAGTTGGGTCAGGGTCTGGGACAGGGCGCATGCAACAGAACTGGCGGTAAAGAGTAGAATGGCGGCCAGGAACACCTTGCGCGCTCCAAAGCGGTCCGCAGCCCACCCGCTGATAGGCACGAACACAGCCACTGCCAGCAGGTAGCTGGTAATGATGGTATTCATGCGGATGACGCTGGTATCCAGCGACAAGGCCATGGTGGGCAGGGCTGTGGCCACTACGGTCGAGTCCAGCATTTGCATGAACAAGGCACATCCCACAATGTAGGGAATAATGCGTATGGCCCGACGCTCTTGAGGGGACAGGGTTGCCGGTGGTGGGGCAGCTTCGGTCTGTTCAGATGCCATGCGGCGAACTCTCTGGTGTGCGGTGCAGTAAACTCAAACTTTTCTGTTATCCAATTTATTTAGGCGTACAGGTATTATGGCAAAGAATTTCGAATCCGAAATTACCCAGTTTCTCAAACAATATAAAGCTCAGAATCCCGATACCGAAGCGCGTCAGCGTGAGGGGCGTTATCGTCTGTGGGACAAGCAGATTGATCAGGAACTGCAAGATGGTTACAAGGCGGCCCGCACGCCCCAGAAACCTTACGTGTACTACGAAAACAACTAAATCCTTGCGCCGGCGCCTGTGACCGAGATTGCACAGCAGACTGTTGTGGACACGCCAGCTCCTCAGCCCGAGGATGTGCTGGCGCGTCTTTATGGTGAGCCGCTGTTTGCGATTCCCCAGGATCTGTACATTCCGCCCGATGCGCTGGAAGTGTTTCTGGATGCGTTCGAAGGCCCGTTGGATTTATTGCTGTATCTGATCCGCAAGCAGAACTTCAATGTGCTCGATATTCCGATGGCCCAGGTCACCGGGCAGTATCTGGCGTATGTGGAGCAGATTCGCGCCAGCAATCTGGAGTTGGCGGGTGAGTACCTGCTGATGGCTGCGCTGCTGATCGAGATCAAGTCCCGCATGCTGCTGCCGGTGCGACGTGCGGACACGGGTGAAGAAGTGGATGATCCGCGTGCGGAGCTGGTGCGCCGTTTGCTGGAATACGAACGCATGAAGGAAGGGGCGCGCCGTCTGGACCAGTTGCCCCTGGCGGGGCGCGATTTTCTGCTGGCCAATGCCCAGGCCGAACTGGTTATTGAGGCGATCCCGCCGGAGGTGAGTGCAGAGGATTTGCGCGAGGCTTGGCTGGGGATTTTAAAGCGGGCCAAGCTCAACGCCAGTCACAAGATTACCCGTGAGCAGTTGTCGGTGCGGGATCACATGAGCCAGATTCTGCGACGTTTGCAGCATGTTCGCTTTATGGAGTTTAGTGAGCTGTTCAATGAACGTCTGGATCAGGGTGATCCGACAGCGGTGCTTGTCGTGCATTTTCTGGCAATGCTGGAATTGGCACGAGAGTCACTGCTTGAAATCACGCAGGCCGAGCCCTACGCTCCTATTTATTTGCGCCTGACGTATATTCGAGCGCAGGCCGATGGGCCTGATCTTATTCCGTAGCGGAGAATTTTTTGAAAGTCGTTCATAACATCCAAGAACTGCGCGATCAGCTTCAGGGCCAGACACGCGTGGCATTTGTTCCAACCATGGGGAATTTGCATCGGGCTCACCTGGACCTGATGAAGATGGCGCGCCAGCATGGCGACCCGGTGGTGGCCAGTATTTTTGTCAATCGCCTGCAATTTGGTCCTAACGAGGATTTTGATCGTTACCCCCGCACCTTGCAGGAAGATGCGCAGAAGATGGAACAAGAGCGCGATGTGTATGTCTTGTTTGCGCCCTCGGAACGCGAAATGTACCCCGAGCCGCAGAGTTTCCGCGTCAGCCCGCCCGATCATCTGGGGCGGATTCTGGAAGGTCATTTCCGTCCCGACTTTTTCGAAGGCGTGTGTACGGTTGTTCTGAAGCTGTTCTCCTGTGTACAGCCGCGTGTCGCCGTCTTTGGCAAAAAGGACTACCAGCAGTTGATGGTGGTGCGTCAGATGGTGCGTCAATTTCAGTTGCCGGTGGAGATTCTGGCGCACGAGACGGTCAGAGAAGAGGATGGTTTGGCCATGTCCTCGCGCAATCGCTATTTGAGTCCGGAAGAGCGCGCCCAGGCACCGCAGATTTACCAGACGCTGCAAGAGATGAAGGAACGCTTGCAACAAGGTCAAAGCCGTCAGGAGATTGAGGCGTATGCGACCGGCAAATTGACCGATCTGGGATGGAAAGTGGATTACATGGCTTTGCGTCGTCAGTCGGACTTGCTCGAACCGAGCGAGGAGCAGATACAGGCAGGCGAGCCTTTGGTGGCGTTGGCCGCGGCCAAACTGGGCGCAACGCGTTTGATCGATAATCTGGAAATGACTAAAGCCTGATTTCTTGTGTTATTTGGTTAGAAAAGCACAGTTTTTACTGTGCTTTTTTCATATCTGCGTGCTTTTGGTCTGTTTGTCTTTTTGTCTTATTGACCGTGGGGCAGGGGCATACCAAAGCGAGAGGTGCAGGGGCAGGCTGGACTCAATGGGCGCGGTACCCGGCCCCTGGACCCAGTGCAAGGGTCGGGCCTGTACAGGGTGGGTGTCTCTTTAGGGCTGCTGCCGGAGTCTGGTTGGGGGAGCGCACTCGCCGCCGCAGATTTCAAGCACCGATATGGGCTGGTAAATAGCTGTTTTTTTAGGTCACTGAAACGTGGCTATTTATATTAGTCCTATGACAAAAACATCCTGCACAAGTTAACAGTCGCGTAGTCCCTGCCTAAAATGACAAACTCTGTCTATGGTTAATTCTTCACATTACAGGTGGCCTGGCCGCCTGGTACAGATATACGAGACTGATATGGTATTGAATAGCCACCTTCCCGCTTCTGTGCTTTTTGAAAGCCTGACCCCGCGTGAGCGCGATGTCCTGTCCTATATCGCGACGGGTAAGGCGAATAAAGTGATTGCGGCCGAATTGGAGATTTCCCAGCGCACGGTCGAAGCGCATCGGGCACGCGTTTTTCAGAAGTTACGCGTGCGCAATGCGGTTGAGCTGACTCGTTTTGTCTTTAGTGAGCCGGCGCTGCGCGATGTGCTGCCGCCCTGTTTGATGGGCGGGCAGTCTGCACCATAGCACTTAGCGGCAGGCGGGGATTGGCTGGCTGTCCAGCTCACTGACCGGGTCCAGATCCGCTTGTCGGGTCAAGTGGCTCTCCAGCGTGGGACGTTGCTGGTTGAAGGTGTTAACGCGCAAGACATTGTTGTTTACAAAGCTCAGATCTGCCAGGGTCGAGTCATTGTCCGCCAACAAGGCGATGCGGGTGGGCTGTGTGCCGATGGGGACCCAGCAACCGCCCTTGTGGTAGGACTGACCAGCACCCAGCGGGGTGGCTCGTAAACGCCATTGACCGGCTGGCGCCAGGGTCACGCTGATTTTGTAAGGTTCGCAAATGCCACCTTGGGGCGGGCAGGACAGGGTGCCTAGAAATGTTTTGGGCTCGGCCAGTTCGGCAACACTGCGATCGGCCTGGGCGGCCGGGGCTTGCTCGGCGCTGGCCGGGGTAATGGCGCGCAGACCTTCCTGATTGCCAAAGCCCAGATTGATTTGCGAGGGGGCACGGGCGGTGCTGCTGCCTTGTGCCTGGCGCAGGGCGTCTTTCTGGGTAGAGTCACGGCCTTCGTTAGGGGTGGGCTGAACGGGTGCCTGGGCGCAGGCTGCCAGCAAAACAAGCGAGAGCAGGGGCAGTGAACGCAGAGGAGAAATCTTGAGGAAAGACATGGCGGGCTTCCGTGGACTGGTGATAGCTGAATTCTACGCTAGACCTGGCCTGGCGGGACAGTATCAGACCTATCGAGGGTAGGAGGATTGGCGCGGGTACGTTACAGTTTTGTTTTTTATCCGTGGATTGCACATGCTGACAATTGGGCTGACTGGTGGAATTGGATCGGGCAAAAGCCAGGTGGCCAATTTTTTTGCTTCCTGGGGGGCGGCGGTGGTGGATACGGATGTGATCGCCCATGAGCTGACCGCGCCCGGTGGCTTGGCCATTGGGCCTATCCGCGATACTTTTGGTGCCGAAGCCCTGGCCGCTGACGGCTCGATGGATCGGGACTGGATGCGAGCCTGCGTGTTTGCTGATCCGGCCGCCCGTCATCGCCTGGAGGCGATCATTCATCCTCTGATTTGGAACGTAACAAAAGCACAGACCTTGAAGGCGCAGGGATGTTATCTTGTTGTGGTTGTACCCTTGCTGGTGGAGTCAGGACGATGGAGCGACCGTGTGGACCGGATTTGCGTTGTCGATTGTGATGAGGCGACCCAGATCGCGCGCGTGCAAAAGCGCAGCGGGCTGGCAGTGGCCACAATTGAACGTATCATGGCCGCACAAGCGCAACGTCAGCAACGCCTGGCGGTGGCTGATGATGTGGTTCTGAACGATGGGCAGACGACGTTGCCCGTGTTGGAAGAGCGGGCGCGGGCTGTCCACCAACGCTGGTGTGCCTTGACTGCCTGACACCACACCGTGTCTGACCCCCAGCCGACAAATAAAGGTTTTTAAACGCGTGACTCTATACGAATACCCATGCAATGAGCGTGTCCGGGCTTTACTGAGAGTCGAATACTTGTTCGATAGGCTGTTTCATTTTTCGGCCAACCAGGATGCGTACTCGCACCAGATCGCAGTAGCGACTTTATTTGATTTGCTGGACATTGCAGATCGAACCGACTTGCGTTCGGCCGTTTTGCAGGATCTGGAACGTCAGCGCGTGGCGCTGGCCGCACTGCGCGAGCACCCTGGGGTGCAGTTGCAGGCACTGGACAAGATGATCGAGCAGATCGTGCGCGCGGCCGCCGACCTGTCTGCCCAAGGGCGGGTGGGACAAGGTTTGCGTGAGAATGAATGGCTGACCAGCTTGCGCGGCCGGGTCGCCGTGCCCGGCGGCACCTCCCCGGTGGATATGCCTTCTTATTATTCCTGGCAACAGCGGCCGGACAAGGATCGCGTTCAGGATTTGCGCCGCTGGTCCGAGTCTTTTTTACCGCTTTATCAAGGCCTGGCCTTGATCTTGCGTCTGCTGCGTCAGTCCGGCGACTCGGCTGACCAGATTGCCCGCGATGGCTCCTATCAGGAGATGCTGGCTGGCAAAACCTTCCAGCTGCTGCGCGTCTGGGTGGATGCGGGGGCGTGCATCTATCCCGAAATGAGCGCGAACCGGTATGTCATCTGGATACGCTTTGTACAGCAAGACAATCAATTAAAACCGCAGGCCGTGACCGTGGATATTCCCTTTCGGCTGGCTCGTTGCAACTTCGGCTGAAAACGCTGTTCATATAAGGTTCAGACAGCCGCTTTTATACTTGCTGTGCCAGCGCGGTCTGGCGTGAGGGACGCTTTGTCGTTTGACCGGTCGGGCTGCCAATATTTTGGCGGCATAATGCCTGTCGTTACAGCGATGGAGACGTTTAAACGCTTCTTTAGACTGTGCGTAGAGACAATTGAGTTTTAGCCGGGGAGTATTCATGTCGGAGTTGAACGCAGGCAGGGGTCGGCGGTCCCGATCTTTCTATGTCTGGGTGGTGGTAGGGCTGCTGGTCACGGCAGGCCTTGTTTATTACGCCCTGTCTTCCTCTTCTGATACCGCCGGCCCTTTGCGGGGGCCGCGCGGCATGATGGGGGCCACGAAAGTTCCGGTTCATGTGTCGACCGTGCAGCAAGGTTTGATCGATCAAACCGTTAATGCGATTGCCACCGTCAAGCCCTTACAAACGGTGGCTGTGCGTGGGCAGGTCGACGGCGTGCTCGAACGCATCTATTTCAACGATGGCCAGCGTGTGAAAGCAGGCGAGCTGCTGGCCGAGATTGACCCGCGCACCTATCAGGTGCAGCTGGATCAGGCTCGCGGACAATTGGCGCAAAATCAGGCCCAGTTAAAAGGGGCGCAACAAGAGCTGCAACGCCACCGCATCCTATTTCAACAAAATTCGATTTCCCGTCAATCTTTGGAGACCAAGGAAACGGCGGTTCAGCAACTGCAGGCGCAGATCAAATCCAATCAGGCTGAGGTGGCGCGTGCCCAGGTTCAATTGGACCGCACGCGCATTACCGCGCCCCTGGAGGGCCGCCTGGGTTTGCGCAAGCTGGACCAGGGCAATCTGGTGTCAGCCGGCAATACCGATGGCATTGTTCTGATTACCCAGATTGACCCCATCGGTGTGGAATTTTCCTTGCCTCAAAACCAGCTAAGTCGCCTGCTGGAGGCCATGAGACAAAGTGAGTCCCCCTTGCGCGTGACCCTGATCGACAGCAAGGGACAGATTTTGTCGGATAAAGGCCGCTTGCAGGCACTGGACAACCAGATCGACATCAATACCGGCACCTTGAAGGTGAAGGCCGAGTTTGAAAATGCCGATGAAACCCTGTTTGCCAATCAGTTTGTCAATGCTCGAGTGTTTCTGGGGCAGGACCAGGGATTGCTCATTCCTTCTCATGCGGTGCAGCGGGGGGCGGTGGGAACCTATGTCTATACCCTGGATGCCGAGGACAAGGTTCATATTCAAGTGGTGGAGCTAGGAACAGCCACCTTGGAGCAAACCCTGGTGACAAGCGGTCTGAAAGAAGGCGATCGCGTTGTGGTAGAAGGCACCGATCGTCTGCGTGAAGGCTCGCAGGTCGAGGTGATGAACCAGGATGGTCAGGCCGTTGAAAAGCCTGTTCAGGCTGATGCCGCCGGCACAGCGCAGAATCCGCGTACGGGTGAGGGTCGCCGTCCACGTCCAGCAAGCGAGTAAGCCGTGAGCATGTCGCGTATTTTTATCCTGCGCCCGGTGGCTACCACCCTGGCGATGGTAGCCCTGCTGGTATCGGGTTTGCTGGCCTATCGTATGCTGCCTGTAGCCGCCTTGCCGCAGGTGGACTATCCCACGATTCAGGTGGTTACCTTGTATCCGGGCGCCAGTCCGGATGTGGTAGCGTCTTTAATTACCTCCCCCCTTGAGCGGCGGTTTGGCAGCATGTCGGGCCTGTCGCAGATGATTTCGTCCAGCTCAGGCGGCGCATCGCGCATTACCTTGCAGTTTGATTTGGGCTTGCCCCTGGATGTGGCTGAGCAAGAAGTGCAGGCGGCCATTAATGCCGCCTCAAATATGTTGCCCAATGATTTGCCGGCCCCCCCCATCTACAACAAGGTCAATCCGGCTGATACCCCGGTCATTTCTCTGGCGGTGACCTCCCCGAATATGCCGTTGCACGAGGTGCGTGATCTTATTGACGTGCGTGTTGCGCAGAAACTGTCACAGGTCACAGGCGTGGGCCTGGTCAGTATTGCCGGGGGGCAGGAGCCTGCCGTACGTATTCAGGCAGATCCCAATGCCCTGGCTGCACGCAATCTGACTCTCAGCCACATCCGGCAGGCAGTCGTTGCCGCCAACGTGAATCAACCCAAAGGGAATCTGGACGGTCCCCAGCGCTCGACCAGCATCGGCGCCAACGAGCAGTTGAAGACGGTGCGGGACTATGAAAACCTGATTGTCAGCTACAAGGACGGCGCAGCCGTACGCCTGGGGGAATTGGCCACGGTGCTGCGGGATGCCCAGGATGTGCGTCAGGCGGCCTGGATGGGCACAGTCCCGGCGATCTTGCTGAATATTCAGCGTCAGCCCGGGGCCAATGTCATTGATGTCGTGGATCAGATTCAGAGTCTGTTGCCCGAGATCCGCCGTTCCTTGCCGGTGGGCGTGGACGTTGAGGTGGCCACGGACCGCACGCAGACCATTCGCGATTCGGTTGACCATGTGCAAAAGGAAATGATGCTGGCCATCGTGCTGGTGGTGTTGGTGACCTTTGTTTTTCTGCGCACCTGGACGGCCACCTTGATACCGAGCGTCGTGGTGCCTATCTCCCTGATCGCCACCTTTGCCATCATGTTGATGTGGGGCTTCAGCGTTAACAATCTGACCCTCATGGCGCTGACTGTGGCCACCGGCTTCGTGGTTGATGATGCGATCGTGATGATCGAGAACATTGCCCGCTACATTGAAAAAGGTGAATCCGCGTTGCAGGCCGCTTTGAAGGGGGCTGCGCAGATTGGCTTTACGCTGCTGTCCTTGACCATTTCCCTGATTGCCGTGTTGATTCCCTTGCTCTTTATGAGTGATGTGATCGGCCGTCTGTTTCGTGAATTTGCCATTACGCTGGCGGTGGCTATTCTGTTGTCCCTGTTCATTTCGCTCACGCTCACGCCCATGATGTGCGCGCGCATGCTCAAGCCCGAGGATGAGCGTCAGTATGGCCGCTTCACGACCTGGCTGGGCGAACAGATGGATCGCATCATTGCCGCGTACGATCGTGGCCTGCGGGTCGTGTTGCGTCACCAGACCTTGACCCTATGGGTGGCGTTGGGCACGGTGCTGATGACAGGGCTGTTGTACCTGGTGGTTCCCAAAGGATTTTTTCCGCAACAGGACACCGGCCTGATCCAGGCGATTACGCAGGGGCCTCAAACCGCGTCGTTCCGTGCCATGGGGGACTTGCAGCAGCAAGCGGTTGCCATCGTCCTTGAAGACCCGGATGTGCAGGCCGTGACCTCCTTTATCGGCGTGGATGGCACCAATGCCACCTTGAATAATGGTCGCCTGCAAATTGCCCTCAAGCCGATCGGCTCGGGCCGTGCCACGGCCGACGAAATCATGGCCCGACTCGATGCGCGCCTGAAGGATATTCCGGGTTTGACGGTTTACCAGCAGTCCATTCAGGAACTGACGGTGGATGACCAGATCAGCCGTAATGTGTATCAGATGGCTTTGTCCGATCCGGAAACGGCGGTGCTGACTCGCTGGATGCCGCGTTGGCTGGAGACGGTCAAAGCCTTGCCGCAGATTAAAGATGCTTCCATGAGCCTGCAGGACAAGGGCTTGCAGGTGCTGCTCGATATCGACCGGGATGCCGCAGCCCGCGTGGGTGTGACCAAGGCCAATATCGACGATGCCCTGTATGACGCTTTTGGTCAGCGTTTGATCTCCACGATCTACACGCAGTCTGCGCAATATCGGGTGGTGCTGGAGGTCAAGGACCAGTATCGCCAGGACCCGCAGGACCTGGAAAATATTTACGTGATGACCACGGCAGGTACGCCGGTGCCCATTACCTCCCTGGCGCGTATCGAGCTGGTGCCAAGCACCTTGTCGGTGGAGCGGCTGGGTCAATTTCCCGCCGTGAATGTGTCCTTTGATGTGGCGGACGGCTATTCCTTGTCCGACGCGATTGAAGCGATTGAAACCGTCCCTGACGAGATCGGCATGCCATCCTCGGTGGACACCCGCTATCTGGGTGCGGCCAAAGCCTTTCATGCGTCCTTGTCCAGCACGCTGTGGCTGATGCTCGCTGCGGTGCTGACCATGTATATCGTGCTGGGGATTTTGTATGAAAGTTACATACACCCCATCACGATTCTGTCTACCTTGCCCTCTGCCGCGATCGGGGCCTTGCTGGCGTTGCTGCTGGCCGGGCGGGATCTGGATATGGTCGGGGTGATCGGGATCATCCTGTTGATTGGCATCGTGAAAAAGAACGCCATCATGATGATCGACTTTGCGCTGGAGGCTCAGCGCGAGCAGGGGGTCAGTCCTCAGGAGGCGATTCATCAGGCGGCTTTACTGCGTTTTCGCCCTATTTTGATGACCACCCTGGCGGCCTTGTTCAGCGCCATCCCCCTGATGCTGGCAACCGGCTCTGGCGCAGAGCTGCGCCAGCCCCTGGGCCTGGTCATGGTGGGGGGGCTGCTGGTCAGTCAGGTGCTGACCTTGTTTACGACTCCCGTGATCTATCTGTTTTTTGATCGCTTTACCCGCCGTGGTGCCAAGTCGGTGCGCGAGTCGACATGAAACGTTTGCTAGGTTTGTTCATTTTTCGTCCAGTGGGCTCCAGCCTGCTGGCGCTGGCGATGGTGCTGGTGGGCGCATTGGCATTGCGCCTCTTGCCGGTATCCTCCTTGCCGGAAATGGATTTTCCGGTGATCGCGATTTCAGCCAACTTGCCAGGCGCCAGCCCTGAGACGATGGCCTCCAGTGTGGCAACGCCGCTGGAGCAGGCCCTCGGTTCCATTTCCGGGATCTCAGAGATGAGTTCGCGCAGCAGCGAAGGCTCCACCCAGATCATGCTGATTTTTGATCTGGATCGAGATATTGAGGGGGCCGCCCGCGATGTGCAGGCTGCCATCAATCAGGCACGGCCCATGCTGCCCTCGGGCATGTCCAGCGTCCCGACCTACGAGAAGGTCAACCCCTCCTCCATGCCCATCATGGTGCTGGCGCTGACGTCGCAAACGGCCAGCAAGGCCCAGCTTTTTGATATGGCCAGCGGCATTGTGCAGCAAAAGCTGGCGCAGATTCCGGGTGTGGGTTCGGTGGATGTGGGGGGCGGTTCCTTGCCGGCGGTGCGGGTTGGCTTGAATCCCAAAGCCCTGGCCTCGGCTGGCATTGCCTTGGATGATGTGCGTGCAGTCATCAATAACGCCAATAGTTTGCGTCCCAACGGGTATCTGGAAAGCGAGCAGGGTCAATGGCAGATCAACTCGGGCAAGCAGTACAACCAGGCACGATTTTTTGAGCCTCTGGTGCTGAAAAACCAGGACGGACAGGTGATCCGTTTGGGCGATGTCGCCAAGGTTGAGGATTCTGTGGAGAACATTC
Source organism: Alcaligenes sp. CHO6 (assembly GCF_037120595.1). Taxonomy (NCBI): domain Bacteria; kingdom Pseudomonadati; phylum Pseudomonadota; class Betaproteobacteria; order Burkholderiales; family Alcaligenaceae; genus Alcaligenes; species Alcaligenes sp. CHO6. The sequence continues at coordinate 224,598 of NZ_JBANCI010000005.1, read as the reverse complement.
ACAGCCTGGGCTATTTGAACAACCAGGAAGCGGTGTTGTTGATTGTGCGTCGTCAGGCGGGCGCCAATATTATCGAGACCGTCAACACCATTCGCGAACGGTTGCCCGATATCGAGGAAATGCTGCCCAGTCAGGCGCAGTTGACGGTCGCACAGGACCGCACGCCCAGTATCCGGGCCACCTTGGAAGAGGCTCAGCTTACCCTGATTATCGCGGTAGCCCTGGTGGTGCTGGTGGTGTTGGTGTTTCTGCGAAATTGGCGGGCCGCCCTGATTCCCGCCATTGCGGTCCCGGCCTCCCTGATCAGTACCTTTGCGTTTATGCATCTGTTCGGCTTTACGCTCAATACCATTTCCCTGATGGCCTTGATCGTGGCGACGGGTTTTGTGGTGGATGATGCGATTGTGGTGCTCGAGAGCATCATGCGTTATTTGGAAAAAGGTCTGTCACCGATGCGGGCGGCCTTGCGCGGGACTCGTGAAGTGGGCTTTACCGTAACGGCCATGAGCTTGTCGCTGGTGGCGGTGTTCATCCCCTTGTGGTTGATCGGGGGGCTGGCAGGGCGGCTGTTCATGGAGTTTGCAGTCACGCTGTGTACGGCCGTTCTGGTGTCGTTGGTGATCTCTCTGATGCTCACTCCGATGATGTCGGCCCGCTTGCTGCGCCCCGGGCAGCAGGAGTCGGAGGGTTCGCATCCAATCAGCCGCTTTTTGGGCTGGATTGGCAATGTCAGCTGGCGGGCGTATCGCCGCTCGTTGCAGTGGGCCCTCAAACATCATCGTCTGATGCTGTTTTCCTTGTTTGCCACCATCGGTCTGAATGTGTATCTGTATACCGTGGTGCCCAAGGGCCTGTTCCCTCAGCAAGATACCGGACAGTTGATGGGTTTTTTCCGGGTGGACAGGGGTACCTCGTTTCAGTCCATGGTGCCCAAGCTGGAGCACTTTCGCTCCATCCTGAATCAGGACCCGGACATTCGCTCGGTTGCGGTGTTTGCCGGGGGCCGGGGCGGCAGTACCTCGTCCTTTATTCTGGTGGAACTCAAGCCCATGGATGAGCGCAAGGCCAGCACGACGGACATCGTCAATCGCCTGCGCGAGCCTTTGTCGACTACGCCGGGTGCACGCATGTTCATGGTGCCGCAACAGGATATCCCGGTAGGCAGCGGAGGAGGGGGGCGTAGCGGCTCCTATGATTACTCCTTGATGGGCAGCGATCTGGAGCTGTTGAAAACCTGGTTGCCCAAGGTGCAGCAGGCCATGGCCGAACTGCCTGAACTGGTGGACGTGGATACCGGTACGGACGATAAGGCGGGCCTGGTTCAGCTGGAGATCGATCGTGATATGGCGTCCCGTCTGGGCATTGACATGGCCATGGTGGCTGGAACGCTGAATAACTCTTTTTCCCAGCGCCAGGTCTCGACAATTTATGGTCGCTTGAACCAGTATTACGTGGTGATGGAAGTGGAGCCGCGTTTTGCCCAGGACCTGGAATCGCTTAAGGAAATCGAAGTGGTGGCCAAGGATGGAACCCGGGTTCCCTTGTCTGCCTTTACCCGCTTTAGTGCGGGAACTGCGCCGCGCAGCATCAACCACACGGGACTGTTGGTGGCCGAGTCTGTCTCTTTCGATTTGGCCGAAGGAGTCACCCTGAGCGAGGCGACAGCAGCAATCGAGCAGGCCATGGCGCGCATTCAATTGCCCACCCGCGAGATTCAGGCCGGATTTGAAGGCAACACGGCCCAGATGCTCGATGCCCTGGCCAAGCAGCCCTTGATGTTTTTGGCGGCTCTGGTGGCTTTGTATATTGTGTTGGGGATGCTCTATGAGAGCTATATGCATCCGCTGACTATCTTGTCGACCTTGCCTTCGGCCGGAATCGGCGCGTTGCTGGCCCTGATGATGACCAGTGGCGAGTTCAACCTGATTGCCATGATCGGGGTGTTTTTGCTGATTGGTATCGTCAAGAAAAACGCCATCATGATGGTGGACTATGCCTTGCAAATGGAGCGTGAGCGCGGCATGGGCTCGCGTGAGGCGATTTATGAGGCCTGCCTGGTACGTTTTCGCCCCATCATGATGACGACCTTGTCTGCCATTTTTGGCGCTATCCCCCTGATTGTGGCCTCTGGGCCCGGTGTCGAGATGCGCCAGCCTTTGGGGGTCACGATTGTGGGCGGGCTGGTGCTCAGTCAGATTCTGACGCTCTATACCACTCCGGTCGTTTATCTTTATCTGGATCGTCTGCGTCATCGTTTCATGCGCCGCAAGAACCAGACAACTTCGACTCTATAAGCTGATATGCCTATTTCCAACGTCCTGATTTTTCCGCGTTTTGCATTGGCAGCCATGGTGATGGCCCTGTCTGCGTGCGCTGTCGGCCCTGACTATCAGCGGCCGCAGGCGCCAGTCGGTGAGCATTTTCGGGAAGCAGTACGCGCGACGGCCTGGAAGCCGGCTGAGCCGGCAGATCTGAATGACCGTGGCCCTTGGTGGGAAAGTCTCAATGACGGGGTGCTGAATGCCTTGATGCAAAGTCTGAACGAGCAGAATTTCACCTTGCAGCAGGCTCAGGCACGGGTGCGTCAGGCCCAGGCCACGGTGTCAGGTACCCGGGCGACACAGTTTCCGCAGGTGGGCAGTTCGGTCGGTACGACACGACGTGGCAGCGGCTCGGGTGCTACCAGCCAAAGCAGCAGTGCGTATGACGCTAGCGTCACAGTGAATTGGGAAGTGGACTTGTGGGGGCGGATCAGCCGTCAGGTGGAAGCGGGCGATGCGAGCCTGCAGGCCAGTGCGGCGGACCTGGCGGCAACGCGGCTGAGTTTGCAATCCCAATTGGCGCAGACCTATTTGCAGTACCGCAGTGCCGAATCCAGTGCGCGGGTGTTGGATGAAACCGTGGCGGCGTATGAGCGTTCCTTGCAAATCAATCAGAATCGCCTGGAGGCTGGTTTTTCGACACCTGCGGATGTAGCCGCTGCCTTGAGTCAGCTTGAAGGGGCACGCACCCAGCGTCTGGCCCTGGATCGCCAGAAGGCCAGCTATCAGCATGCGATGGCGGTTCTGGTCGGACGCCCGCCCTCGCAGTTTGACGTGGTGCCTAATGCGCCTTGGCCGGTGGCCCCGGATATTCCGGTGGGCCTGCCTTCCAGTTTGCTGGAGCGCCGTCCGGATGTCGCGCGCGCCGAGCGTCGCATGGCGCAGGCCAATGCGCAGATCGGGGTGGCCAAGGCCGCCTGGTTTCCCAGTTTGAACCTGAAAGCCAGTGGCGGTTTCAGTAGTAGTGATCTGAGTGAATGGCTGACCGCGCCAGCGCGTGTCTGGTCACTGGGACCGGCCTTTGCCTTGACGTTGCTGGATTTTGGCGCGCGGCGCGCTCAGGTCGAGCAGGCGCAAGCCAGCTATGACGAGCAATTGGCGGGCTATCGCCAGACTGTTCTGGATGCGCTCAAAGAAGTGGAAGATGCCTTGTCCGAGCTTTATGGGCTGGAGCGGGAGCAGGCCAGTCAGGCACGGTCCCTGGCCGCTGCACGGGAGTCCCTGCGTTTGACGCGCAATCAGTTTGATGCTGGCCTGGTGGATTTTCTGAGTCTGGCACAAACTCAGGCAACGGCCTTGTCGGCAGAGCGGCAGGCGCTGGATCTGGAGTCCCAGCGCCTGCGGGCAGCGGTCAAGCTGATGGTGGCACTTGGAGGGGGCTGGGACGCACAAACCGGGTTGACAGCTGAAGAAGTGGCAAAAGCGGGTATGAAGAAAACAGTCGCCGCGCAGCCGGCTGCAAGCGCATCAGGTGCCGCCGCCCAGTGAGGACGTGCGGGTGCCTGCCCGCTGACGGGATCGTTCTTCCAGCTTGCGGATGCCTTGGCGTGCTTGCGAGGGGGGATTTATTCCTGGTCCATCCAGGCGTAGAGTCCCTCTACCCATTCTTCGCCGTCAGCCAAGCCCAAGGTGGCTTGAATCTGATCGGCACGCTCGTATAAATCATCAAAATCAATTTGTGGCGGGTCAACAAACGCCAGCGCGACCAGGTTGCCGTCGTGTGTTTCTGGTAACCAGACTACGGCGGCAAAGCTTTTTTGCAGCGCATGCAGATTGCGAGCATGAACCAGCTCAGAGCCCAGCAGGTTGACCGTCAACAAACCCTGCGGACCCAAGGCTCGCCGACAGGCTAGGTAAAAGTCCTGGCTTTCCAGGGCGGGATGTTCGGCCTGATCGGAGTACACATCCACCTGCAGCACATCCAGTTCGCCATGTAGGGCATCCAGATAGTCCAGTGCGTCGACCGTATGCACGCTCAAACGCTCGTCATCGGGCGGCAGATGGAACAACAGGCGATTGGCTCGCACCACTTCCGGGTTGATTTCCACCGCGTCGATACGCGCTTGTGGAAAATGCTGGTAGCAAAAACGTGTCAGACTGCCTGCGCCTAGCCCGAGCTGGGCAATGCGTTGAGGGGCATGCTGAAACAGCGTCCAGATCATCATCTGTCGGATGTAGTGCAGCTCAAGCTGATCGGGGGCGGCCAGGCGCATGGCCCCCTGCACCCAGGCTGAACCCAGGTGCAGGTAACGGACACCTTCGTGCTCTGAAATGGTGACGTGGGGCGTCATGCCGGGTTGTTGTCCAGCATGTGACGCATGCCGGCAATACCGTGTGCGCCATGCGTGCGTGCGTCGGCCAGGGTATGCGCCGATTGTCCGCCTATGGCAAAGACGGGAAGGCCGGCCTGTTCTGCCAGACGGGCAAAGCGGGCCCAGCCCATGCCGGGTTCGTCGGGATGCGAAGCGGTGTCCAGCACATGACCCAGCACGAGGAAATCTGCCTGGATTTTGCGGGCGATTTCAATATCGCTTTCATTGTGCGTGGACATGCCGATCAGGCCCTTGCTGATCGCGGGAACGCTTGTCAGGGTATCGTGGCATTTGGCGGACAAGGCTTGGGCGTCGCTGGCGCGCAAATGCACGCCATCGGCGTGATCCCACCAACTTTCTGGATGCAGGCTGTTGACCAGGCAGCGGGCCTGATACCGTTGGCACAGCGTGACGACCTGCAGGAACGCCTGATGAAGATGAAATTCGGCATCGGGGCGGGCAGCCCAGGCCGGTTCGCGAAACTGGACCAGGGCCGGTCCCTGTTGCAGGGCCTGCTCCAGCTGTTCAAGGTAGGCGGGCAGGCGGCCTGGTTCTTCAATATGGGTAATCAGGTAGCGTTCGGGCAGCTGCAGCCACTTCATGGGTGGCTCCGTGGCCGGCAGCACAGGCCCTACCTCCAGCGGCCCCTGGGGGTTGACCCAGGCAAGCTCCTGTCCTTCCAGGCATTGGGGCTCGCCCTCCCATTCCCGCACCAGACAAAAAGAGAGTTTGACGAAATTTTTTGGGTATTCGTGGGTGTAGGTGACCCAAGGATGCGCAAGCGTGGTTTCAATTCCGAGCTCTTCGCGCAGTTCCCGTACCAGCGCTTCGAGAACGCTCTCGCCCGCCTCAATCTTGCCGCCCGGCAGTTCCCACCAGCCCGGCCACGGTTTATCGGCCGGGCGTTTTCCCAGCAACACCCGGCCGTCGGGGTTCAATAAAACGCCAACGGCCACTTCCAGCGTGGGTTTAGACATGTCTAGCGGTCCAATCTCTAGCAAATTGACGTGCTACCCGGCCCGAGCGCGAGCCGCGCTCCAGCGCCCATTGCAGGGCTTCCATGCGCGAGCTTTCGATGTGTTCTGCCGGGCAGCCCAATGCGCCCAGCCAGTAGTACACAATGTCCAGGTAGTCGTCTTGTTTAAAGGGGTGAAACGACAACCATAGTCCAAAGCGCTCGGACAGGGATACCTTTTCTTCTACTGCCTCGCCGGGGTGGATCTCACCGTCTGCCGATGTGGAGACCCCCAGGTTCTCTTTCATGTATTCGGGCATCAGATGGCGTCGGTTGGAGGTGGCGTAGATCAGAACATTGTCGCCGGGCGAGGCCACGGAGCCGTCCAGAACGGATTTGAGCGCTTTGTAACCCGCTTCACCTTCTTCGAACGACAGGTCATCGCTGAAGATGATGAAGTGTTCGGGGCGGGAGCTGATCAGGTCGATAATGGTCCCCAGGTCCGCCAGATCGGATTTGTCCACTTCGATCAGACGCAGGCCCTGATCGGCAAACTTGGCCAGCATGGCTTTGACCAGCGAGCTTTTGCCGGTGCCGCGAGCCCCTGTCATCAATACATTATTGGCCGGTTTGCCGTCCAGAAAATGACGGGTGTTGCGCTCAATAATGCTCTTTTGACGTTCAATATGATGCAAATCGTCGGTGCGAATGGTGGCGACGTGCTGCACGCCCTCCAGCCAGCCACGCGAACCATTGTTGCGCCAGCGAAACGCCGTGCAGTCCCAGTCGATAGGGGGGGGAGCAGGCGGCAACCAGGCTTCCAGTTGAGCGAGAACCCGCTCGGCCCGGCTGATCAGGGTACTCAGGTCTTGCGAGCTCAAGACGGTCTCCGATTCAGGTTGAAACGCTTATTATCGCTAATTTGGCACCTTTTTCTGCGATCACTGTTGTGCTTGAGGCGTAACAATGGGCCCAAAGCGATTCAAAATCGTATAATCACCAAGTTACGATTGGCCGACAGCGGCCCCCTCCCTTACTCGTCCGGAATTCTGTTTTGAACCTGTCCACCCTGATTGAACCTATTGCCGACGACATGAAGGCTCTTGATGTCGTCATTCGTGAACGCTTGAATTCGGATGTGGTGCTAATACGCACAATTGGTGAATACATCGTTAGTGCAGGTGGCAAGCGCATGCGTCCTGCGCTGCTGTTGCTGGTAGCCCGCGCGCTGGCCTATCAGGGGAGCACACACCATTTATTGGCGGGCGTGGTGGAGTTTATCCACACGGCCACCCTGCTTCACGACGATGTGGTTGACGAGTCCGATATGCGTCGCGGTCGTCATACCGCCAATGCGGTGTATGGCAATGCAGCCAGCGTACTGGTAGGCGACTATCTGTACTCGCGCTCGTTCGAGATGATGGTGCAGTCCAATTCCATGCCTGCCATGGCCGTGCTCTCGGCAGCCACTACCGTGATCGCTGAAGGCGAGGTTTTGCAGCTGCTGAACGTACATGATCCCGACGTCTCGCTGGAGCGTTACCTGCAGGTGGTGCGTTACAAGACGGCCAAGCTCTTTGAGGCGGCTGCACAGGTAGGTGCGATTGTTGCGGGCGCCTCGCCCGACATGGAAGCGGCCATGGCCGCTTACGGTCGTCATTTGGGTACGGCCTTCCAACTGGTGGACGATGTGCTCGATTACACTGGCGACGCCCAGGCCCTGGGCAAGAACGTAGGCGACGATCTGCGTGAGGGCAAACCGACCATGCCTCTGATCCGTGTCATGGAAGTGGGTACGGCCGAGCAGGTTCAACTCATCAAGTCGGCGATTGAAACCGGCGATGCCGATTTTGCCGCAGTGGCCCGCGCCATCGAACAGACTGATGCGCTCACTTACACCCGTGAAGCGGCCAAGGCCGAAGCACAACTGGCGGTTCAGGCGCTGGCGGATGTGCCCGAGAGCGAATTCAAACAGGTTTTGTTAAGTTTGTGCGCGTTTTCGGTAGAGCGCGACCGCTAAGCCCGCTTCTTTCTCCAACCCGCCTTGTGGCGGGTTTTTTTGTAATAGAGCGGTCTTATTCGTGGGAATTGGCGGCATTAGGCACCTGTTCGTGTTATTTTTCTCGGTTTTACTACGCTGTTGGTGGTCATGCCTTTGCCCCACAAGGACGAAGTAGCGACGATGGACATGCCTATTTGAACAAATTGGTTTGAAGCCTCTGTCAGACACATAGGTACAGGCCCCTTATCCCAAAGATGTAAGGAACGGATAGATGAACATTCAGCTCGATATAGCGCAAACGGTAGGTTTGGCGGCTGTTTTTCTCGTGCTGGGAGAATATATAAAGAATCGTGTTGCTGTGCTGGCCCGATATTTTATTCCCAGCCCCATTATTGGCGGTTTGATTTTTGCTTTGATCGCCTTGGTTGGCCACCAGACCGGTTCGTTTAGCTTTGCGTTCAACGACGATATACGCAACTTCTTGCTGATGGCCTTTTTTACCACCATCGGCTTTTCAGCCAGTTTCGAGCTGCTGAAAAAAGGGGGCGTGGCGGTCGGCTTGTTTTTGGGCTGTGCCGTTGCCCTGATTATTCTGCAGAACGTGATGGGCGTAAGCCTGGCTGCTTTGATGAACGCCAATCCTCTCCTGGGTCTGGCGGCCGGGTCCATCTCCATGACGGGCGGCCACGGTACTTCGGCTGCCTTTGGTCCCTTGCTTGAGCGTGCCGGCGCCGTAGGCGCCTTGCCTGCCGCCATTGCCGCTTCCACCTGGGGGCTGGTGATGGGCTGCGTCATTGGTGGTCCGTTGGGCAAGCGCTTGATGAAGAAATACAAGATCGACGGTCCCGCTCCACACCGTCGCCACCGTCGCCAGCACGAAGGTGCGGATGCCGCTCACCCTACAGAAACCACGGTTAAAGAAGTTGTTCAGACCGACGAGGGCGGTTTTGAGATGCCTGTTTATGCTGTGGTGCTGCTCTCCATCGCGATTGGTGTGGGCAGTGTCATTATCGAATGGCTGAGCGAGCGCGGGATTGTGTTGCCCGCCTATCTGGGAGCCATGCTGGTGGCTGCCATCATCCGCAACGTGATTGACTGGCGTCGCTATCGTCTGCCTGAAAAAGAGTTTGAGATTATCGGCAATGTGTCCCTGGCCTTTTTCCTGGTCATGGCCTTGATGGTGATGAAATTGTGGGAACTGGCCGAGGTGGCCGGGCCGCTGCTGGTCATCCTGATTGCGCAAACGGTGTTGATGTTCTTCTTTGCCAGATATGTGACGTTCAAGGTCATGGGCAAGGATTATGACGCGGTAGTGATGTCGGCCGGGCATTGTGGTTTCGGCATGGGTGCCACGCCTAATGCCATGGCCAATATGCAGGCTTTCACCGAAGATAATGGCCCTTCGCGCAAGGCCTTTTTTGTGATTCCCCTGGTCGGCTCCTTGTTCATCGATTTTTTCAACGCCGTCATCATCACTGGCTTTGTGAACTTCCTGACTTAAGCAGACAAGACGACGGCCGCGCCTATTGGGCGCGGCCGTTTCATAGGGCAGGGTCGTGGGGCAAAATCGCGGCGCTGTCCTTGTACACCGTGCTTTCAGGCTTTGTGAAGCAGATCCCTCAAGGCCTCGGACAGATCAGGGTAGCGCCAGCTGAAACCTGCTTGCTGGGCCCGCAGCGGAATCAGATGTTGCCCGCCGAGCAGCAGAACGGACATCTCTCCCAAGGCCAGACGCAGCGCCCAGGCCGGGGCATGAAACAGTGCTGGCTTGCCTAGCTCCTGAGCCAGGACGCGGGTGAACTCTGCATTGCGCACCGGCTGAGGCGCACACGCGTTATAAGGACCCTCACAGCTCTGGTTGTGCAATAGGTAGTCGATAAGCGCGACCTGGTCTTCAAGGTGTATCCACGGCATCCATTGTTGCCCATCGCCCAGTCTGGCACCCAGTCCCAGCCTGAACGAGGGGAGCAGCCGAGCCAACATCCCGGCGTTTTTGGCCAAGACGGGCGCGGTACGCAGCAAGACCACGCGTACCCCCCATTGGCGAGCTTGTTCGGCCTCTTGCTCCCAGGCCACGCAAAGCTGGCTGCCAAAGTCCTTGTTGCCCGGTGCGCTGGCCTCGGTCAGTTGCTGCTCTCCGCCATCGCCGTACCAGCCTACCGCTGAGCCCGAGATCAAGACGGGGGGCACCGACGCTTGTCGCCCCATCCAGTCCACCAGACGGCGTGTCAGATCGACCCGACTTTGCCATAGAAGCTGGCGCCGTGCCTCAGTCCAGCGTTGATTGGCAATTGGGGCGCCGGCCAGGTTGATGACCGCGTCAAATGGCGCGCTGCCATTGAGCTCGTCCAGCACGGCGATGCCCGTTGCGCCTGGGCACAGTTGGGGGACTTGCTGGGGCTTTCGGCTCCACACCCAGAGTTCGTGGCCGTGTTGTTGCCAGTGTCGGCAAAGGGCCTGTCCAATGAGGCCCGTGCCTCCTGTCAGAAGGATGCGCATGGAATTCTCCGTGTGTGAAGGTGAGCAAAGAACTTACCAAGGCAGTCCCTGACCATTGTAGGCCCAGAAACCACCACTGTCCTTTGGGCTGAGTGTGTCTAGCGTGGCCAGCAACGCGTGCGCCGCATCGGCAGGCGGGCGGCCGATTTGAGCGCCCCGAAAGGGAGCCGACAAGGCTGAGGTAACAGTGCCCGGGTGCAGCGCGGCCAGCACGGCCTGAGGATGGGTGCGTGCCAGCTCGATCGATGCGGTTTTGAGCAGCATGTTCAGCGCCGCCTTGGAGGCCCGGTAGCTGTACCAGCCGCCCAGGCGGTTATCGCCAATGCTGCCTACCTTTGCCGACAGCACAGCCAGGATGCCGCGCTCGTGCTTGGGCAGCAACGGTGCAAAATGGGCCAATACCAGGGCCGGGCCTATCGCGTTGGTGTTAAAGCTGGCCATCAGGTGATCGGCATTCAGATCGGCCAAGCGCTTTTCAGGGCCCCCGGTAGGACCACTGAGCATGCCGGTCGCAAGCACGATGAGATGCCAGGGGCCTTGTGTGCTCAAGGTTCGGGCCGCTGCGGCGATCGTCTGTGGCTGATCGAAGTCCAGGGCGGGTGTGCTGCGCCGGTGCAGGCTAACAAGCTCGCTGCAGCGAGGGTCGGCGGCCAACTGGGCGGCCATGGCACCGCCAATGGCGCCAGAGCCGCCCAGAATAAGAGCATGGTAAGCGGTGGGCAGGGATTGCATGTCAGGCCTCGGTCAATGTGGGGGGCTTACAGAGTGCCCAGGTTCTGGCGCAGCTGCTCTGCGTGGGTGCGCAGAGCAGCTTGTTGTTCGGGAGGCATTTTCTGCCATTGGCGATACATCAATGTCATCCGTCCCTTGTCACCCAGCTCTTGGGCATTGCGGGCAAGGAAGTCCCAGTACAAGGCATTGAAGGGGCAGGCGTGTGGCCCTGTCTTCTGCGTGGGCTTGTAGACACACCCCTGACAGTAGTCGCTCATGCGGTGTAAATAGGCGGCGCTGCTGATATAGGGCTTGGTGGCAATCAGGCCACCGTCGGCATGCTGACTCATGCCCAGGGTATTGGGCAGTTCCACCCATTCGAAAGCGTCAATGTAGATGCCCAGGTACCAGCGGTGGACAGCAGCCGGGTCGAGCCCAGCCAGCAGAGCAAAGTTGCCGATCACCATCAGGCGCTGGATATGGTGAGCATGAGCGCTTTGCAAGGACTGCTGAATGCACTGTTGCAGGCAGCGCATGCGGGTGTTCCCTGTCCAGAACCAGTGCGGCAGCGGCAAGTCGTGCCCGAATGCATTGAGGCTTTCGTAGCCCGGCATGTGGGCCCAGTAGATGCCGCGCACGTATTCGCGCCAACCCAGTATTTGACGTGTAAAGCCTTCCACGGCAGCCAAAGGAGCCTGACCTTCCCGCCAGGCCCGTTCGGCCCGTTCCAGCACCTCAAGCGGGTGGAGCATTTTGACGTTCAGGGAAAACGAGAGCAGGGAGTGAAACAGCCGTGGTGCCTGGCTGGACATGGCATCTTCGTAGTCGCCAAAATGCGGCAGTGCATGGGTGATGAAGGCTTCCAGACAGCTCAGCGCTTCCTGGCGATTCAGTGGCCAGCGAAAGGCGTTGGCCTGGGGGTCGCCGAAGCTGGGCACATCACAACGCTGCAGCTTTTCCCAAAGCACACGGTGGTCGTGGCAGGGCCGCCAGTCAGTGGGTTCAGCCGGTGTGCCACGCCAGGGTTTGCGGTTCTCATGGTCAAAGTTCCACTTGCCACCGACCGGCTGTTCATGATTATCCAGCAGCAACCGGTATCGGCGGCGCATACGGCGATAGAAATGCTCCATCAGCCATTGACGACGACCGCGCATCTGAGTGGCCAGTTCATTACGACTGGTCAGAAAGTGTTCACTATCCACCGCTGAGCAAGTCAGGGCCTGCGTGTCCGCCCACTGTTGCAATTGAGTATCCAGTCGCCATTCGTCAGCGTGTTGCCATTGCACCTGGCGCACACCGTAATGCGCCGCGAGTGCCGTCAGATTGTCGGGGATGGAGTGACGGTTGCTGGGGTCTTCAAATGTCACATAACGCACCCGATGGCCAGCGGCTCGCAACTGCTGCGCAAAGTCGCGCATTGCAGCGAAAATGGCCAGAATTTTCTGTGCATGATGCAAGACGTAATCGGTTTCCTGACGCACCTCCATCAGTACATAAACCACCTGCCTGTCCACCTGCTGGAACCAACTGTGCTGTGGGTTGAGCTGGTCGCCCAGTATCAGGCGCAGCGTGTGGGCGCGGTAGTGCGCGTGGCGTGCTGTCTCCATGTGCGGCTGCGTTTACATTCCAGTGACACGACGTACCGCCGAAAAGTACCAGCTATCGGGCAGGCATCGCATGAGCTTTACCCAGCGGGTAAAACGACGGGGGAAGTTCATTTCAAACTGCCCCTGTTTCCAGCCGTGCAAGATATGACGGGCGGCTTCTTCAGGGGTGATGAGCGCGGGCATTTTGAAGCTGTTTTGGGCGGTCAGCGGGGTGTCTACAAAGCCGGGGTTGATAATGGAAATGCCCAGTCCCAACGGGTGCAGATCCAAATAGAGGTTCTCCGCCAGATTATTCAGTGCGGCTTTGGTGGGCCCATAGGCCAGGGACATTGGCAGCCCGCGGTAGCCCGCCACGCTACCCACCAGGGCCAGGTGGCCGCGTCCGGCCTCAAGCAGCATCGGGATGACCGCATCGAGCAGATGCAGCGCACCCACATAATTGACTGCCAGATGTTTCTGCATCTCCAGAAGATTGAACTCGGTCGCCCGTTGTGGCAGGTACCTGCCTGCGCAATACAGCACCAGATCGGGAGCAATATCGACGCAGGCTTGAACTTTCAGCTTGGCCGCAGCCAGCGTTTCAGGTTCGGTGACATCCAGCGGGACGACGACAAACCCGTTTCGGCCTTTGGCCAGCTCGTGCAGTGCATCGGCGTCTCTGGCCGAGACAATGACCTGCGCGCCTTGCGCATGAAGCGCCTCCGCGGTGGCTCTGCCTATGCCTGATGAGGCACCGACAATCCAGGCGTATTTTCCTTGCCAGTGACTGAGCGGCGGATTGAGTTTTGCGTGTAGCAGTGTCATCACACTTACTCCTTCATGAAGGACAGTGTCACATCCCCCAGATGAATGCCGAATTTGCTCATGGCGGCGCGGTTGAGCATGGTGCGGCCATCCATCAAGTACATCCAGTCATCCATGTTCACGTTCCAGATCTTGCCGTCCACCGGCAGTGCCAGCACGTAATTCCAATGAAAGGCGTTGCCCGCGGTCTGGCCCTGGGCCTGGCCGACCACATCGTCAGCGCGTCCGCTGTAGCGGCCATCACCCAGATGCTTCAAATGCCAGATCCGTTGCTGAGTGGTGCCATCGCTGTAGACAAAATGCTCGTCGAGCACGCCTTCATCGCCCTTCCAGGTGCCCGTCATGCGCACGGTAAAGCGCTTGACCACTTTGCCGGAACGGTCTGTGAACAGGCCGTGGGCCGTCAGGGGGCCGTTGAAATATTGACGCAGGTCCAGTTCGGGGCGTTCCTGGGCATAGTCCTGCACCGTGGGTCCCACGCATCCGGCCAGGGTGCCCATAAGTGTCAGTCCCAGGGCGACGCGCCGCCAGGGCAGGGTTGAGACAAGGCTGTTTGTCAGTTTCATATCAGTCTCCAGGATGAGTGCAGATGCTCGGCGCGCCACAGGCCAGCCCACGCCAATAGTTTGAACAGGCAGGGAAGGCCGCCATAAGCCCAGGCCAACGCCTGCAGGCCAGCCGGGTCGCTTGTGCCGCTCTGGTAACCCAGGGCGGAAAGAAGGGGCAGGCACAGACCGGCTGCCAGGGCCAGGTTGAGCTTGGCAGCACAAGTCCACCAGCCCAGATATCGTCCTTCGCCCGAGCCGCCCTGACCGGATTCATGGATGACACCGGTTAGCAGGGCGCCCGGCAGGGCCAGATCCGCGCCCAGAGCCAGCCCACTTGCCAGGCAGATAACGAGGAAGGCGCCACCGTCGCCGGCATCAAGCCAGGGTGTCAGGGAAAAGGCGACAACGCTTGTCAGCATGCCGGCCCGCCAACTGGGTGCCAGTCCCCAGCGCGAGACAGCCCGTACCCATAAAGGTAGCCCTGCCGCGGCGGCGCCGAAATAGCACAGAAGAAAGAGCGGCTGCATCTCCGGGGCCTGCAGGCGGTCCGCCACGAAAAAGGGCAACAAGGTAGCGGGTATGGCGGCGGCTACGCCGTTGAGCATGAAGACGAATAACAGCCTGCGGAAACTGGCATCAGCCCAGGGCGAGGCGGTTGATGCAGGACTGCTGTGCCCCCGCGCATAACCCATGGGTTGAGCGATAGCGGGCGGCAGGCGATGCAGCCCGAACAGGCCTATGGCCAAGGCTAGAAAAAGCACGACACTGGTCGCATCAAAGCCTAACCAGGTGGGCAATATGCTGGCCAGCAAGACTCCCAGAAGCGTGGCGCCTTCACGCCATGCGGTGACACGCGCACGCCAATTGGGATCACCACCCCAGCGGGTCCCCCAGGCCTGATGCAAGATGCTGACGGCGCTATAGGCCAAGGTGCATACCAGCAGGCTGAGCGCCAGCCAGATCAGCACCTCTTGTGGGCCACCTTCGGGAGGATGCCACAGTGCGGCAAAACCCAAGCCCATGATCAGGCTGCCCAACAAAGCGGCCAGCCAGGCCTGGCCCAGGCCTCGATGCAAAAGACGATCGGCCAGCCTTCCCAGTGCAGGGTCGAGCACCGCGTCAACGGCGCGGGTAGCCAGCAGCACGGCGCCCAGGCCCGCCAGCGGCACCCCGGCCACCGCCGCGTAGTAATGCGGCAGGTTCACATATAAGGGGAGCGACACGAATGCCAGCGGCAGGCCAAGACTTCCATAGGAGAGTCCCGTACGCCAATGCAGCGGCTTTAAGGGGCGGGAGCCTGGGGGGCGCATGGTTGTGCCTTTATCAGCGTTTGCCTAACAGGGCCGTTCGCAAGCCCGGTGCTGAAGTCTGCTCAGACAGCCAGATTCCAAAAAACAGGCGCGCGTACTCGGTGTCCTGAATACGGGCGGTTTCACGTCCATTGTGGAAAAAGCGGACATCGCCGGTTCCGTCCGTCACGCCCAGCAGGCGATCTTGTGCCAGGACATCCGGAAAAGCCTTTTTCATCAGGAGCAGCCATTGGCGAGCCTGCTGCTCGGAGAAACTGCCCACACGCCGCATTTCGGCAACTGAACGCTCGGCAATGGCTTCGCCTTCCAGTTTGCGGTCATAGATCAGCTCCAATGCGAAGGGCTGGCGTGCATACTCTTTGGGCTCGAAGTCCGGCATGGCCCACAGTCGCGCCTCGTAAACCCGCAGTCCAAAAAAGCGCATGGGACCACTGCCAACAAGATGGGCAGAGGGCAGGGTGGAGCGCAGCTCCTGGGGGGCAGCCGCTGCGGTCGCCGAGAGATTAGGGGTCATGGCAATAAGGGTAGGGGCGAGAAGGCTGATGCCCACGATCAGGGCTTGGCGTCGTCGAATATCAGTCATGGTCAGGCCTTCTCAAGGTGAACTGGACTACATCGGTGTTGCCCATATCAAAGGCAGCCTCGCAATAGGCCAGATAAAATCGCCAGATGCGCACAAAGCGCTCGTCAAAGCCCTGGCTGCGGACCGCATCGAGCTTTTGCTCAAAAGCCTGACGCCAGCGTCGGAGTGTTTCGGCGTAATCCTTGCCAAAGCTCATTGTTCGGACCACGGTCAGGCCGGCTCGCTGGGCTTCACGCTCGAAGGCCGTGACACTGGGCAGCAGCCCTCCGGGAAAAATGAATTGCTGGATAAAGTCGGAGGAGTGCAAATAACGGGCAAAAAGGTCTTCGCGCAGGGTGATGGACTGCACGCAGGCATAGCCGCCCGGTTTGAGGCAATCATGCAAAGTCTTGAAGTAGGTGCGCCAGTATTCGTGCCCGACAGCTTCGAACATTTCAATGGACACAATGGCGTCAAAGGGCTGCGCCGCGTGTTCTTTCGCCAGATCCCGGTAGTCCTGATAACGCAGATCAACCTGTTCCTGCAGGCCGGCTTCGTTTATGCGCTGCATGCCCCAGTCAAGCTGTTCGCGTGACAAGGTGACACCTGTCACCTGCGCGCCGAACTCCGTGGCCGCTGTCTGGGCAAGCGCTCCCCAGCCACAGCCAATTTCCAGCAGTCGTTGCCCCGGCTGCAGTCCTGTCTCACGCAGCGCCCGTCTGGTTTTTGCGCGTTGAGCCTGCTCCAGATCAGCCTTGTGCAAGGCCGAGCCGTCAAGACCTTCGAACCAGGCAGCGCTGTAGCTCATGCTTGGGTCCAGCCAGAGTCGATAAAAGTCGTTGCCCAGATCGTAGTGAGCATGAATGTTTTTAGCGCTGCCCGCCCGCGTGTTGCGGTGAAGCATATGGCGCAGTCTGAAGCCCAGTCGAGCCCACCAGTGACCGTACACCAGTTGTTCCAGGTGATCGCGGTTGCGGATGCACAGACGCAGCAAGCCGCTTAGGTCATCGGTGTCCCATTGACCTTCTATATAGCCTTCGGCAAAGCCAATGTCGCCCGAGCTCAGGATGCGGTCCAGCGCCTCCCACTGCCCGATTGCGCAGCGGGCGTCGGGTTCCACTGCATTTTGCTTGGGAAAATGCCGCACTTGCCCATCGGGCAACTGAAGCTCCAACTGGCCATGAGGCAGGTGCGTCAAGAGCTTCAGGACGCGGTTCGCGTGAGGTGACAAGTCGCTGCTTGCTTTTGCGGACTTGCTCAAGAGAGTGGCGGTGCTTGTATTCATCGTGTGACAGAGCGCTTGGGCGCTGGTGGTTTGCGATGGAAGGGAAGCCGCTTCGCCCACAGGCGCAGTGCTTGCCAATGGATGCGAACAATGACCCCCAGGGTCATCAGCGGCGTGCCAAAAAATGCCCTGCGTACGGTAGCCGCATTCAGGGGGTGTAGCGTTCCTTGAACACCTGTGCGTAACAGGGGGCCTGCGTCGTCGTACAGATCGACGAGCGCCAGGTTGGTAGTTTCATTGCGCGAGAATCGAAAGCGATATTCGCCGTGGGTTTCGCAAAACGGGGACACATGAAATTGCTTGCTGGCAACTTGTTCGCAATCCCAGCCCAGATGCGGCCCTGCCAGGAGATAGGCATGACGCTCACCGAAGGTGTTGTTGACTTCGGCCAGAATCGCCGCCAGCGAACCGTCGGCCCGATGGGCGTACCAGAAGCTCACGGGCTTGAAGACATAGCCCAGGACGCGCGGAAAGGTATGCAGCCAGATCTCGCCATCCGCATCCTCAATACCTTCCTGCTCTAACAGAGATTCAAACCAGGCCAGAGCGTCATTACCGCCATTGCCATGATCGCTGTCATGAAAGCTGATCCAGCCGCGTTGGTTGCGGCGCAGGACGGGGACTGGGTGTTCCCGCAGGCTACGCATGGGAAGCAGCAGGAAATAACCAGGGTAATGAAAGGCGTGCTCGACTGGCCGCAGCCGCCGATGCCAGATATGACCAAAGCCAATGAGAGCGGAGGCGCTCATACGGTTTCCTCCTGCCTGAGCTCAGTGTGGGCCGCCTGCGCCGCACGGTTCAGGGCCAGCAAAACCTGGTCAGCGGCGCTCAGACCCGAACGCAAACCGTCCTCGTGAAATCCGTAGCCGCACCAGGCACCGCAGAACCAGGTCCGGCGTTGGCCCTGCAACTTTTCAAGCTGTTGTTGTGCCAGGATGGCGGCATGGTCAAAGACTGGATGGCTGTACGTAATGCGCGCATGTACCTTGTCCGCGGCTATGGGACGGGCCGGATTGAGCGAGACCACGACGGCTTGTTGCCAAGGCAGTGGCTGCAGGCGGTTGATGAGGTAATGCAGGCACACTCCGGTTTCCTCGGAAGCCGCCGAGCTGGCGCGTTCATAATTCCAGGCCGCCCAGGCGGCCTGGCGCTGTGGCAAGACGGCAGTGTCGGTGTGCAATACGGCTTCATTGGCTTGATAACGAATGCTGCCCAGCACGGCACGCTCTGTCTGGGTTGCGTCCTGGCCCAGCAGGCGCAATGCCTGATCACTATGGCAGGCCAGCACGACAGCATCGAACTGCTCGGTACCGTGAGGCATTTCTACCATGACGCTTTGTGCTTCACGTTTAAGGCTGAACACAGGGGTGTTCAATCGGATTTCGTGGCGGCCGTCCTCTTGCAGTCGCCCAATGATGCGGCGTACGTAGCGTTGAGAGCCACCGCGAACGGTGTGCCACTGGGGACGGTTGGTGATCTGGATCAGCCCGTGATTGTGACAAAAGCGAATCAGGGTAGCGACGGGGAAGCGGAGCATTTGATCGGTCGGACAAGACCAGATGCTGCCAATCATGGGCAACAGGTAGTTGTTGCGAAATGTGCTGCCAAAGCCATGCAGATCCAGAAAGGTTTCTATGGGCGTATTGAGTTGTGACTCAAGCTGGCGCTGGGCGATATCCGTTGTCAGACGATTGAAGCGCAAAATTTCCAGCAACATGCCAATAAAGCGTGGGCTGATCAAGTTTCTGCGCTGTGCAAACACGCTGCCTAAAGAGCTACCGCTCCATTCCAGCCCCGGTCTGCCATCAGGGTGGGGAATCTGCACGGAGAAGGACATCTCCGAGGGAGCGGTTTCTACCTCCAGCTCCTTGAACAGCTTTGTGAGCAGGGGATAGGTGCGGTGGTTGAACACCAAAAAACCGGTATCGACCCCGTGGCTAATACCATCCAGGCTGAGCTCGACCGTATTGGCATGTCCGCCGAAATAAGAGTTGGCTTCAATCAGACAGACGCGATGCGTGTCTTGGGAGTGAGCAAGACGATAGGCAGCGGCCAAGCCGGATATGCCCGAACCGATGACAGCGATACGACGCATGGCAGCTCCTTGGGGTGTTGCGCAGGGGGGTTATGAACCGGAAAGATCAAACGGTGAACTCATTAGTTCAAACTATAAACCTTAAATAATATTTTTGCACTATTTGGTATGCAAGATGATCTCATTCGTCCTAAAATAGATCTCATGAACGCTCGATCCTCAATCAAAGAACAAATCCAGCGCGTACGCGTAGAAGCCATCGTGACCGCTGTTAACCGTCTTTTGGCGACCAAAGGCTACGATGCCATGACGGTCGACCAAGTCGCCGCCGAGGCAGGCATGGCCAAGGCCAGCTTATATAAGCTGTTTACATCCAAGGAGGAATTGGCTGCTGCGGCGATGGTGGGCGTGCTCGATCGCGCCCTGGCTTTTGTGGATGAGCTGCGCAAACAGGCTCAGGATGCTGCTGAAGCAGGCCAAGCCATTACGGCGATTGATCAGCTCAAATCCGTGGTGCGCTGGACGATGGATACCCAATTGCAAGGGGAAATGCCGTCGCTGCCCGCGCAGAACTCAAGCCTTAGCGCCTCGCTCCAGTCAAATGATGAGTACATGGATCGCCTGATTGCCTTGAGTAATCGTCTGAGCACCTGGATTATCGAGGCGCAGACGGCAGGCAGCCTGCAATCGGGTCTGCCAGTCGAGCTGGTGCTCTACACCTTGTTTGCGCGTGCATGTGACCCTGTGGTGAGCCTTCTTAAAGAGTCGGGGCAGTACACCCACGAGCAGATCATTGAATGGGTGAGCAGCACCACCTTTGATGGTCTGGCAGGCGCGGGCCGTACGTCCTTGGCACAGTAAGACAGTCTCCGGAATCCGTCCGGCACCCCCTGCCGGACCCCGTGGCCTCGACGCTGCTCTTGTTTCATTGGTGGATGCCTGACTACACGGTGCGCCGAGGCTGCGCACCCTGCCGGTGTTGGGGACGGAGTGTGAGGGGGGCTACTTTTCCGATGTGGACATCGTGCGTCGCAGCCAGCGCATCAATAAACCCAGCAAGGGCAGCTTTTCATAAAGCTCCTCTGCCGCATCCCAATAATCGCGATGATGGGTCACCCGACCTTGTCCGTCAAAGGACAGCGCTGACGCTCCCCTGATGCAGTGTTCAAGATCCGGCTTCCAACGTTTGATGCGGAAGCGGAACTCCCATTCCAGAAAGGCTCGTTGGTCCTGGACGATCTGCTGCGTAATGACAAAGCGTGGCGAGTGCAACGCCGTAAACATGTGCTCGAAGATGCCGCGGATGGCCGCAACGCCCTCTACCTCATTGAAGGGGTCCTTGAAATGGGCGTCAGGCGCATAACAGACCTCCAGCTCGGATAGCCGGTCTGGCGTCAGCCCTTGATAAAGATGGACAAGACGGCGCACTGCCGCCGCCATATCTTCGGAACCTGTGGTCAAGTCAGCATTCATTTTTTTGGCCTGAGGGTTCAAGGAGCCGATGGGAGACCAGCAGTATAAGGCTCAAGGAAGGGGCAGGAACGGGTGAGCGGAGAATTTTGATGCCTTAAGGACGCTGTTTGCCTTGGCGCAAGGACATGAACCACTGGCTACGTTTCAATGGTGGCTGTCTTTTGGGAGTTCACAATGCAAAGCCGTGTAGTGGGAACCGTGCTGTTAGCGGCCATCTTGGCCGGATGCTCGGCTGGCGAGCCCAACAATTCAGCCGCCTTGCCAGAGTTGGTGGAAGTGGCCGGTCCGGCGCGCGAAGTCATGCAGGCTGGTGAGTACTTGCTCGATGGGCGCCTGATTGCGTCCGATACCGTGATGTATGCCCCGGCTCCCAGCTTGAAAGTCATGAAGTATCAAGTCAGCCAGTACGACTACGATCAATGTGTTCGTGCCGAGCGGTGCAAGGCCGCGGATGCGGTGGGCCGGGGACAGGCCAAAGATCGGCCGGTTGTGGGGGTGAGCTGGCAGGACGGGCAGGATTATGCGGCTTGGCTCAGCGAGCGCACCGGCAAGCAGTTCCGCTTGCCGGATTATCTGGAATGGAGTTACTTCGCAGACCAGAAAGTGCCTGAATCGGCCCAGGGCGGGCTGGATGAGAACGAGCAGGCCGCCTTGTGGCTCCAGGAATATCAGGACAGCTATAAGCGCAAGCAGGAGCAGGAGGTGCCGTTGGCGCCCCTGGGCCAGGGTACTGCCAATGCCTATGGCGTGTTTGATGCCGGGGGACAGGTGGCCGAATGGACCAATACCTGTCATGTGCGCGTTCACCGCATCAGCATGCCCCGCGCGGAATCCCGTCTGGAAAACTGCGGCGTCCGCACCTTGGGAGGAGAGCATATCGCGGTGATGCCCGACTTCATCCGTGACCCCAAAACCGGGGCATGTTCGGTCGGCGTGCCCCCGCGCTATCTGGGTCTGCGTCTTGTCACGGAGGACTAAGGGCGCTTAGCCGCGTTCCAGAACGGCTCGGGCAAATTTGTCCAGGTCGGCAATCGTTATCTGCTTGCGCCCTGCCAGGATCAAGCCCTGATGATCCCAGCTACTGACGACACGGCTGGCCGTATACAGGGTGGTCCCAGCCAGATCGGCCAGGTCCTGTCGGGTCACGGGAATGCTCAGGGATGTCCCCTGCGCACCGCTTTGGCCCACCTGGCGAATCAGGCGCAGCAAACTGTGGGCCAGTCGCTGCTCCACTTCCAGACTGTGAATTTCCAGTAGGCGGTCGTCCGCGTCACTCAGACGTTGGGCAACTGTGTCCTGCGCCGAGCTGAGCAGGCAAGGAAAGCGTTGGGTCAGGCTGTCCCAGGACTTTTCTGGCCAGGCCAGGGCGGCGCTGCTCGTGACGCTGATGGCAGTGGCCGGGTAGTTGCGTCGCCGCAGGGCGGGGGCAATGCCAATCACATCGCCGGGCAGGGCGAAACGGACCAGTAACTGGGAGCCATTGGGCATGGTGCGTACGACCTTGATCAAGCCCTGCAGCAGCACAAAAAAATGATCGCTGCTTTGCTCCTGGCGAAAGACCTGGCTGTCCTTGTCATAGTGGATCAGCCGTCCTTCTTGCCAGAGCTGGTCGATGCTGGCCGCGTCCAGGTCAGAGAACAGGGGCAGGCTGGCTAACAAGGAGGGGTAGGAAATGTCAGTCATCACTTAAGCTTTCTGAGCGGGTTTTAAGCCCTAGTTTGCTGGCCAGCTTATGCAGATTGCTGGGGTCCATGCCAAGCTGTCGGGCAGCCTGGCTCCAGTTACCGTCGTTGTCCTGCAGAGCCTGCCGGATCAAGCGTCCTTGCAATTGTTCAACGGACTGACGCAAGGAGGGGTGTGGCACTCCCAGAGATTGCGTGGCCGCTGCCACAGGCTCCAGGGTAGAAGGTAACAAATTGAGATTATCGGCGCTAAGCGTAAATATTTGGTTACGGTCTGGCGTATCGACCAACAGGCGGATGGTGGCACGGCTGATCAGATGTTCCAATTCGCGAACATTGCCTGGCCAATGATAAGCCAGTAAAGCGGCTTCCGCGTCGGGCGAGAGGCGAATGCCACGCAAGCCCAGTCGGGAGCGATTCATTTCCAGAAAATGACCGGCCAGCAGCAGAATGTCTTGATGGCGTTCGCGCAAGGCCGGAATTGTCAGGGGAAAAACGGACAGGCGGTGGTACAGGTCGGCCCGGAAACCGCCTTGTGCAATCTGCTGACTCAGGTCCCGGTTAGTGGCCGCAACAAGCCGCACATTCAGTTTAATGGGGTGGTCGGCCCCCAGGCGCTGGATTTCGCCATTTTGCAACGTACGCAGCAACTTGGCCTGAATCGTCAAAGACAACTCTCCGATTTCGTCCAGAAACAGGGTGCCGCCCTGCGCGGCCTCGAAGCGTCCAGCGCGATGTTCGTGCGCCCCCGAGAAAGCACCTTTGACATGGCCGAAAAGTTCGCTCTCCGCCAACGAATCGGGCAGAGCGGCGCAGTTCACGTAAATCAGGGGGGAGTGGTGGCGAGCCGAGCGTTGATGCAGGCGCTGTGCAAACAGCTCTTTGCCCACGCCTGTCTCGCCTAGCAAGAGAACCGGCAGTTCGGAGGTGGCAACCGTGTCCAGCAGCTGGATGACCTCCAAAAGCGCCTTGCTGTTGCCAATGATGGAAGTCGAGTTGTGGCGCGACAAATAATCAGGGGGCAGGGTAGAGAGCATGCGCAGACTGCGATTTTCCTCTTCCAGTTCGCTGATGCGGATGGCGCTTTCCAGCACCATGCACCAGTGTTTTAGTTCCACCAGCGTGGAGGCAGAAAAGGTTCCGGGGCGCAAGGCATCCAGGGTCAGAATCCCCCAGGCCGCACCTTGGATCTGCAGGGGGATTCCCACGCAATCATGGACCGGCAGCGGCTGACCCAGCTTGTCATCCAGCAGGCCATCGTAGGGGTCGGGCAGACCGCAGTTGGGCTCAAAGCGCGTCAGGCCAGGGGTATGCAAAATGCGTGTCAGCCGGGGATGATCGGCAATGACAAAATGCCGGCCCAAGGTGTCATGACCCAGACCGCTGGCCGCCACAATGCGTAATACGGTGTCGTCCAGCTTCAGCAAACCGGCGGC
Source organism: Alcaligenes sp. CHO6 (assembly GCF_037120595.1). Taxonomy (NCBI): domain Bacteria; kingdom Pseudomonadati; phylum Pseudomonadota; class Betaproteobacteria; order Burkholderiales; family Alcaligenaceae; genus Alcaligenes; species Alcaligenes sp. CHO6. Next base: position 201,056 of record NZ_JBANCI010000005.1, on the reverse strand, counting down.
ATCACAGCCGAAATGTCGCGCCAGCAGATGAACCATGCGCTGCAGGCGTAGCGGCCCTGGAATTTCAGTGGCCAAATCGGCAATCATGAGATCTAGCATGGGTGAAAAATACCCTTATGGTGAAAAATACCCGGTTTTCTTAGGGTAGTTTATACCTGGTTTGGAAGCGAACCATTGATCCATATCGTTTTTAAGTTGGCACGGTCTTTGCTTTAAGTGTTTTGTCATACATTTTTAAGGACGATGACATGACCCCCGACTTAGCAGAACATCGCTACACGGCTTGTGCTCCGGTTCGTCCACCGCTTGGCGGCCCGGACGATGCAAACAGGCCGGTTTTTTTTAGACATCGATTCCTTGGCGGGTCCTTAGAGACGCCGGATTCAGTAGGGGATGCTGCCGTTCTGGCTCGCTTGCAACAGCCAGGCAGCGCCTCTGTGGCCAGTCTTCTTAAACAGTTCCGCACCCCGGCAGTGCCCATGGCGCAAGGGGAGACCGGGCTGGATTCTTTTTCAGGCAGTCACTCATCGCGATGGGGCAGTGCCCACTCCGCTTATGACCCCCTGCCCAGGTCCGGCCAGGACCGGGGGAGAACAGGTCGTTTGACACATCAGCGAGACGGAGAACAACATGCGTAGTAGCTACAAGAAACTATGGTGGTCCCTGGTGGCAGTCACCATGGTGACCTTTGCCATTCTCGGTTGGACTGGGGTGGAGGTGTATCGTCAAGCACCTCCGATGCCCGTCAAGGTCCTTACCCCGGATGGACGTGAATTTACATCACAGGAACAGATACATCGCGGCCAGTCTGCCTGGCAGAGCACGGGCGGAATGCAATTGGGATCAATCTGGGGCCACGGAGCCTACCAGGCTCCGGACTGGAGCGCAGACTGGTTGCACCGCGAAGCGCTGGCCTGGCTGGATCTGGCCGCGCAGCAAACCTATTCGCTCAATTACGACCAGCTCACCAGCAGTCAGCAGGCTACCTTGCGTCAGGAATTGCAGGACGAATATCGTCCCAACCGCATTGATGAGGCCACGGGTGTGCTGCAGATCAGCGAGCGGCGTGCCAAGGCCATCGACACGACGGCTCAGTACTATATTGATCTGTTTGGCGACGCCCCTGAGCTCAAGTCCAGTCGTGAAAGCTTTGCCATGAAGGACAACACCTTGCCGGAGCTGCAGCGCCGTCAGGACATGACCCGCTTTTTCTTCTGGCTGTCCTGGGCGACGGTTACCGAGCGTCCCGGCACGACCGTCAGCTATACCAATAACTGGCCGCACGAGCCCTTGGTGGACAACCATCCATCCACGGCCAATATCGTCTGGTCCATTGTCAGTATTGTTTTACTGCTGGCCGGCATCGGCCTGCTGGTCTGGATCTGGGCCTTCACCCACAAAGAGGAGGCCGCGCCGGTTGCACCCGCGACAGACCCGGTGCTGGCGTTTCGTCTGACGCCTTCGCAGCGTGCGCTGAAAAAATACGCCTTTTTGACCGTCGCCCTGTTTGTCATTCAGGTGTTTCTGGGTGGGTTTACCGCACACTACACCGTTGAAGGCCAGATGTTTTACGGCATAGACGTATCGCAGTGGTTCCCTTACTCCTTGACCCGCACCTGGCATATTCAAGCTGCGCTGCTGTGGATTGCCAGCGGCTTTTTAACCGCCGGTCTGTTTCTGGTGCCGTTGATTAACGGTGGCGAGGACCCCAAGTATCAACGCCTGGGCGTAGATGTGCTGTTCGGTGCCCTGGTCGTGCTTTTCATTGGCTCGTTTGCCGGCAACTTCCTTGCCATCAAGAATATCCTGCCTCCTGAACTGAATTTCTGGTTCGGCCACCAAGGCTACGAGTACCTGGACCTGGGTCGTTTCTGGCAAATCATCAAGTTCATCGGTCTGGCTTTCTGGCTCTTGCTGATGTTGCGTGGCATGTGGCCAGCGCTGCGCCGTGACAAGGGCGACAATCATCTGCTGGTGCTCTTGACCATTTCCACCGTGGCAATTGGCCTCTTTTACGGTACGGGCCTGTTCTACGGTGAACATACCAACATCACCATCATGGAGTACTGGCGCTGGTGGGTGGTCCACCTGTGGGTAGAGGGTTTCTTTGAAGTCTTTGCCACCGTTGCCATGGGCTTTATCTTCTTGACCCTGGGCCTGGTCTCCAAACGCAGTGCCACGATTGCCGGACTGGCTGCTGCATCCCTGTTTCTGGTAGGCGGTGTGCCCGGAACCTTGCATCACCTGTATTTCTCCGGCACGACCACGCCCATTATGGCGATTGGCGCATCCTTTAGCGCGTTGGAAGTGGTACCTTTGATCATGCTGGGTTATGAGGCCTTCCACAACTGGAAGATGCAAAAGCAGGCAAGCTGGATGAACGATCTGCGTTGGCCCGTCATGTTCTTTGTGGCCGTGGCATTTTGGAACATGCTCGGTGCCGGTGTATTTGGCTTCCTGATCAATCCGCCGATCTCGCTCTACTACATTCAGGGTCTGAACACCACACCGTTGCATGCCCATGCTGCCTTGTTCGGGGTGTATGGTTTCCTGTCGCTGGGCTTTGTCCTGCTGGTGGTGCGCTATATCTCGCCAGAGGTTCGCTACAACGATCGTCTGATGAGTTGGGGGTTCTGGACATTGAACGGGGGGCTGGTTCTGATGATGTTCGTAAGCTTGCTGCCTGCCGGGATTATCCAGGCCTGGGCCAGCATCTCCGAGGGCATGTGGTACGCACGTAGCGAAGCGTTCATGCAGCAGCCGATTTTGCAGTCCCTGCGCTGGTGGCGCACCTTGGGTGACGTTGTGTTCATTGCCGGTGCTCTGCTCGTATTCCAGCAAGTTCTGGTACGTATCATGGCTGGCCGTCGCAGTGCCGCAGCGCATGCTGCAGGCGCAGTAAAGGCATCCTGATCCTTTGCCAGGATGGACTCTGTTCTTCTGTGAGATTCCGTCTAAGAAAAAAACCGCCTTCGGGCGGTTTTTTTGTTGCTTCTACGAGATGCTTGCGCTGCAGCAAAGAGTGCGAAGTCTGTTTGCGGTCCAATACATTCAGTAACTGTTAGATCTGAAAAACATTTAATCAGCAGGCATTACGCCTGGATCAAACCGGAGGTAGTATGGAACGTCGTCATTTCTTGAAAAGTGCTGGCCTAGGTGTCGCCGCAGGAACCACTTTGTTGGCGGCGCAAGTACAAGCCCGCGAAACAGCCGCCCCCAAAAAGAATGCGCCTTGGCTGGCAGCGCGTACGGAAGATCAGATCGCCAAGCTGGAACGGGTCAAGGTGGATCTGGTTGCGCCTCCCATGGTCCACAAGCACGAGCAGAAAGTCGGTCCCGAGCCACGTGTCGTGGAATTTCGCATGACCATTTCCGAGCGCGAGATCGAGGTCGATCGGGATGGGACCACCATGCACGCCATGATGTTCGATGACTCCATGCCCGGTCCTACCATGGTGGTTCATGAAGGCGACTACCTGGAACTCACGCTGGTGAATCCGGCCACCAACACCATGCCGCACAACATCGACTTTCACGCCTCGACTGGTGCGCTGGGCGGTGCCAAGCTGACCAACGTGAACCCTGGCGAACAAGCCACCTTGCGCTTCAAGGCGGATCGCACCGGTACCTTTGTGTACCACTGCGCTCCCGAGGGCTCGGTAGCCTGGCACGTGGTCCAGGGCATGCATGGCACGGTCATGGTATTGCCACGCGACGGCCTGAAGGACCCGGCAGGCAACGCCTTGCATTACGACCGTGTTTACACGATTGGTGAATTTGATCTCTACATTCCCCGCGACGAAAAGGGCAATTTCAAAAAATATGGTTCCTCGGCTGAAAGCTACGGCGATACGCTGGAAACCATGCGCGGCCTGATTCCCAGCCATGTGGTGTTCAACGGCAAGGTGGGGGCCCTGATGGGCGACGGCGCCATGAAAGCCAAGGTCGGTGAAACCGTGCTGTTCATCCACTCGCAAGCCAACCGCGACACCCGTCCTCACCTGATTGGCGGTCACGGCGACTGGGTCTGGGAGTTGGGCAAGTTTGATGACCCACCTGCCAAGAACCTGGAGACCTGGTTCATTCGTGGTGGTTCTGCTGGTGTGGCACTCTACACCTTCAAGCAGCCCGGTGTGTACGCCTATGTGAACCACAACCTGATCGAGGCGATGGAGCTGGGCGCAGCCGGTCACGTGCTGGTCGAAGGCGAGTGGAACGATGACTTGATGAAGCAAGTCAGCCCTCCCGGCCCGATCAAAGCCTAAGACAGGCAGGCGGGCCCGATGTGCGGAATTGAGATTCTGGTGTACAAAGCAATTTCGCTCGGGATTTTTGGTAGTCAACAGCTAGTGCAGTAATCAAGCAGGCAGCAGGGTGGCAGGCCAAGGGCCGAAGCTACCCTGTTCAAAACACGACGTATCAGCCGGGCATGCGTTCATGCCGACTGTTTAAAGGGTAAACCCATGAGAACCGATAGCCCCGCCACCATGATGTACTCCGCCATGGCCGCTTTGCTTTTGCTGGCTGCCGCGCCTGCAGCCCACGCCGACTCCGACGAGGCTCTGAAACTGTACAAGTCCTCGTGTATGGTCTGTCACGCATCCGGTATGGCCAATGCCCCCCGTCTGGGTGACAAGGCTCGTTGGGAGCCCTTGATCGCCAAAGGTGAAGACGCCTTGATGGAGGTGGTCATCAATGGCAAGGGCGCCATGCCCCCCCGCGGTGCGGCTCCTAAGGCCACTGATGAACAATTGCGCAGTGTGGTGCGCTACATGATTGAAAAAGCCAGTTAGGGCATCGGCCTTGTCTGGGGCATTTACAAGCTCCAGTCGTAATCGATCGTCAGGGGGGCGTGGTCGCTGAAACGTTCTTCTTTATAGATCGTTGCACTGCGCGCCTTGGCGGCAATACCTGGGGTGGCAATTTGATAATCAATGCGCCACCCTACGTTTTTGGCCCAGGCCTGACCACGATTGCTCCACCAGGTGTAGCATTCGTCCGTGGTATCGGGGTGCAGGCTGCGGTAGACATCCACCCAGGCAAGCTCGCCCAGCACTTTGCTCATCCAAGCGCGCTCTTCAGGCAGAAAACCGCTGTTTTTCAGATTGCCTTTCCAGTTTTTCAAATCGGCTTCGTGGTGCGCGATATTCCAGTCACCACAAATAATGAACTCACGGCCTGTTTCGCGGTGCTCTTGCATCAGGCCCGCTATCCACTGTTCAAAATGATCCAGAAAGCGGTACTTGGCCGTTTGGCGCTCATCGCCCGATGAGCCTGAGGGCAGATAGGCGCTGATGACGCTGAGCGTGTTCCAGTCGGCGCGGATGATACGGCCTTCGGCATCAAACTCGTCGCAGGCCATGCCCTGGGCCACGGCTTCTGCTTGGTGGCTCAAATACAGACCGACGCCGCTGTAACCTTTTTTCTGGGCATGGTGAAAGTGGCCGTGATACTGCCCGGGATGGGTCAGATCGGGTGTCAGATCCGGTTCGCTGATCTTGATTTCCTGCATGCAGACAATATGGGGCTTCTGGGCTTGCAGCCAGGCGGGCAGCCCTTTACGAAAAGCAGCCCGAATACCGTTGACGTTTAACGAGGTGACGCGTAACACGTGGCAATTCTCCTTATAGCGTCAGCACTTTAACCCGTAAACTGTCAGCATGTCAGTGGCCGTCAGAGCTTGTTACCGGGTTCAGCCGAAACGGTAGCTGGATACAGTCAGCCCGCCAAAAGCCTGGGTCTCATGGTGAAAGCGGTAAGCCGCATCCCCTTGAGCCGCACCGACGGCGACCATGAGCGGCACCAGATGATCCTCACGCGGGTGGGCAATACGGGCTGCAGGCGCCTGCTCCCAGTCCATCAAAGCTTGACGGCGGGCAGCGGGGTCACGCAGGCTCAGGCTCTGGTCCAGCCAGGTATCAAACCGGGCGGACGGTTCGACCCCGCCTGGTCCCATATTGCGCAGGTTGTGATAGCTCAGGCCGCTGCCGATAATCAGCACATCTTCGTCCCGCAAAGCAGCCAGGGCTTCGCCCATGGCGTAGTGCAGGGCCGGGTCGTAGTTGGCGTGAATGGACAGTTGCACCATCGGCACTTTGGCTTGCGGGTAGATGACATACGCGGGTACGAAAGCGCCGTGGTCAAAGCCACGCTCCCTGTCCAGGCGGGTGGGCAGGCCAGCGGCCTCAAGCAAATTACAGACTTGCTGAGCCAACGCCGGATCGCCCGGTGCCGGATAGTGAATCTCGTAAGTGTGCGATGGAAAACCGTAGTAGTCGTACACCATGCTGGGCTGGGGAGCGGCAGCAACCAGCAGGTTTTCCTGCTGTGCCTCCCAGTGCGCGGAGACCATCAGGATCGCTTTTGGGCTGCGTTCCAATTGGCGCGGAATATCCTGCAAGGCAGCACGCAGTGGGGCGTACATGGTTTGCGCCTCGGGCATCCAGGGCCAAGGGCCGCCGCCGTGCGAAATGAAATAGGTAGGCATCGTCATGATGATCTCCGACCCCTGCCCTGGAGGGGCAGGGTGGGGTAAGGGCTTGGTTAGGGTAATCAGTCGGCGCTGCGACCTGCGTCGATGCTCCAGGGGCCTGGGCCGGCAAAGGCCAGATACAGAAAGACAAAGCAGAACAGAACCGCTGCTTCACCGCCGTTCAGGATTGGAGTGGCAAAGGTGCTGGCGCTGGCGTGACCAATGAAGTAAGCAAACGCGCACAGGCCGGATGCGACAAAGGCTGCAAAGCGGGAAAACAGCCCAAGCACCAGCAAGCCGCCCAGAATCAGCTCCAGGATGCCTGCCACGCCATACAGAGAGGCGATTTGCAGGTTGGCAAACATATCCACTTGGGGGACGCCCAAGATCTTGGCAGTACCGTGTGTCAGCAGTAAATAGCCTGTGACGATGCGCAGCAGGCTAAGGATGCGAGGAGTCCAGCAGGAAGTAAGGGCGTTCATGTGTTTTCCTTTGGAAAGTTGACGGTAGCGGTAAAAAAAGCACCTGGCCCGGGGAGTGCCTGAGATTCGATCTCAGCCTGAAGCTGGTCCCGCCCATTCAAGGCCCAGACAGGCATCGGGTTAGCGCTCGTTCAAGCTTAATCAATTACTATCAGGAAATAAACAGCCCTATTTTCATTAGATACTTTCTTATTAGGAAAGCATGGATACTATTCAGAGCCTGCGGGTGTTTCGTGAAATCGTCGCCGCTGGCAGTTTTGCGGCAGCGGCTCAGCGTCTGGACATGTCAGCGCCGATGGTCAGCAAGCACCTGGCCAACCTGGAAAAACAGTTGGGCGCCCGGCTGCTTCATCGCAGTAGTCGTCGTTTGAGTCTGACCGAGCTGGGGCAGACTTACTTCGATTATTGTTTGCAGGCACTGGACACGCTGGAGCGCGGGCAACAAGCCTTGTCGGGCTCCGCGCATCAGCCGCAAGGAGTGCTGCGGCTGACTGCCCCAGTGTGGTTTGCAAACCGCAAAGTGGCGCAATTGCTACAGGATTATCAAACACGCTTTCCTGAGGTGACGCTGGAGCTGAGCTTGAGCAATCACAAGGTGGATCTGGTGGCGGAAGGATTTGACCTGGCCTTGCGCGTCATGCGCGAACCGGCCCCCCATCAGATCGCCCGCCTGATTTGTCCCACCCCTTTTCATCTAGTGGCCAGCCCTGCGTTTGTGGCCCGATACGGCATGCCCCGTAACTGCGCGTACGTGATGCGTTTGCCTGCCATCAGTCCCAGTTACTTGCAGCAGCCCAGTTTCGAGTTTTTGGGGCCGGACGGGCCGGAGTCCTTACGTCTGAATCCTTTTATGCGTTCTGACAATACGAATCTGACCTATTACTGCGCTTTGGGTGGGGCAGGTTTGGCTTACTTGCCGCAATGGCTGGTGATGGACGACCTGGAGTCCGGTCGCCTGGTTCGTCTCTTGCCCGATTACCGTGAAGAGCTGCAACAACTGCATGCAGTCTATGCCAGCCGGCGCTATTTGACGCCTAAAGTGCGCAGTTTTATCGACTTCTTGCTCGAAGAACTGGCCGAACCTGCCAAGTGATGGCTCACAACACGCTAAAATGCTTTTGTCTCTATCTTTTTCATACTCTGTCATGTCGGCCAATAACGATAATCGTCGCAATTTTGTGCGCTTTTCCCTGGAACAGGGAGTGCTGCGCTTTGGGGAGTTCAAGGTCAAGTCTGGACGCTTGAGCCCTTACTTTTTTAATGCCGGCCTGTTCAATACCGGACGCAGCGTGGGGCAACTGGCCCGCTTTTATGCCCAGGCCCTGCTCGATTCGGGCGTGTCCTTTGACATGTTGTTTGGCCCCGCCTACAAAGGCATTCCATTGGCAGCGGCTACGTCCATCGCCCTTGCCGAGCACCCTCAAATCGGTGAGCGTGACGTGCCCTTTGCCTTTAACCGCAAAGAGGCCAAAGATCACGGTGAAGGCGGCACCCTGGTAGGCGCTCCTTTGCAAGGCAAGGTGGTGATTATTGATGACGTTATTACTGCCGGCACCTCGGTGCGTGAATCCATGCAGATCATCAAGGCGGCTGGTGCGCAACCTGCTGCAGTCTTGATCGCACTGGATCGCATGGAGCGGGCGGGCAATGATCAGGAACTGTCCGCTCATTCGGCAGTTCAGGAAGTAGAGCAGACCTACGGTATTCCAGTCATCAGCATTGCGTCTTTGGCGGACATCATGGCGGTGCTGGCAGATGACACCACGCTGGCCGCTCATGCTCCTCAGGTCAAAGCCTACCGGGATCGTTACGGCGTCTGATCGTCACACGCAGGTTTGTGTCGGTACTGCACAAAAAAACACCAGGCCCAGGCCTGGTGTTTTTGTATCCGCTCAGCACTGCATCCAGATTCAGGCATCCAGCTTTTGCTTGAGCATTTCATTGATCTGCTGCGGATTAGCCTTGCCCTTGGCCACTTTCATGACCTGACCGACCAGGGCATTGAAGGCTTTGGGTTTGCCGGCACGGTGCTGCTCAACGATGCTCGGATTGGCGGCCAGCACCTCATCGACCATGGCGGCAATAGCGCCCACATCGTTGATCTGCTTGAGGCCGCGTGCTTCGATGATGGCATCCACATCGCCATTGAGTTCGCCATCCCATTGCGCGGCAAACACGTCGCGGGCAATCTTGTTGGAGATGGTGCCGTCGGCAATACGGGCAATCAACTGGGCCAGTTGGGCCGGGCTGACTTTGGATTGTTCAATGCCAATTTCCTCGCGGTTCAAGGCGGCGGACAGCTCGCCCAGAATCCAGTTGGCAGCCAGTTTGGCATTGCTCTTGGCGCCTGCTTGCAAAATTGCCTCAAAAAAGTCGGCGGTTGCACGGTCCACGGTCAGTTGCGAGGCGTCGTAGCGACTCAGCTCAAACTCCTGCTCGAAGCGGGCCAGTTTTTGTGCTGGCAGCTCGGGCATGTCCTGACGAACCTGCTCGATCCACTCTTCGCTGATAAACAGGGGGGGAAGATCCGGGTCGGGGAAGTAGCGGTAATCGTGGGCATCTTCCTTGCTGCGCATGCTGCGGGTTTCGTCGCGGTCGGAGTCGTACAGGCGGGTTTCCTGGATGACCTTGCCACCGTCCTCGATCAGTTCGATCTGGCGGCGTGCTTCGTATTGAATGGCACGCTCCAGAAAACGGAAGGAGTTGATGTTCTTCAGCTCACAACGGGTGCCAAATTCTTTCTGGCCTTTGGGACGGACTGACACGTTGGCGTCCACGCGGAACGAGCCTTCTTGCATATTGCCATCGCAAATGCCCAGCCAGACCACCAGGCTGTGCAAGGCGCGGGCGTAGCCCACCGCTTCGGCGGCCGAGCGCATTTCGGGTTCGGACACGATTTCCAGCAGCGGGGTCCCGGCGCGGTTCAGGTCGATCCCGGTACTGGATTCGCCGTGGGGGCCCCGGAAGTTTTCGTGCAGGGATTTGCCGGCGTCCTCTTCCAGATGGGCGCGAGTCAGATTAATGGTCTTTTCTTCGCCGTCCAGCATGAAGCTGATGGTGCCGCCACTGACCACCGGGATTTCCATCTGGCTGATCTGATAGTTCTTGGGCAGATCCGGGTAGAAATAGTTTTTACGCTCGAATACGGAGCGTCGCGCAATGCGTCCGCCCACGGCCAGGCCCAGACGAATCGCCCGTTCAGCTGCGCCACGGTTAAAGACGGGCAAGGCGCCGGGCAACGCCATGTCCACTTCATTGGCTTGTGTATTGGGCAACGCACCAAAACGGGTGCTGCTGCTGGAGAAGATTTTGGATTCGGTCGAGAGCTGGGTGTGGGTTTCCAGCCCGATCACAATTTCCCATTCCATTATTGTTGTCCTGGTTGACGTTGATGCCAGTCGGTGACTTGCTGGAAGCGGTCGGCAAAGGCCAGCAACTGGCCTTCACGGAAGTAGTTGCCAATGATCTGCAGGCCGATGGGTAAGGGGCGTTCGCCCTGACTGAAGCCGCAGGGAACGGACATGGCAGGCAGGCCAGCCAGGCTGACTCCCAGCGTATAGACGTCGCCCAGCCAGTCGGTGGTGGGGTCCTCGATGGTGGCGCCCAGCTTGCGACCCAGAGCGGGCGTGACAGGGCCCAGAATCAGGTCGCACTGCTCAAAGACTTTCTGGAAATCGTCCACAATCATGCGGCGCACGCGTTGAGCTTGCAGATAGTAAGCGTCGTAGTAGCCGTGCGAGAGCACATACGTGCCGACCAGAATGCGGCGCACGACTTCAGGGCCAAAGCCTTCCGAGCGGGAACGCGAGATCATGCTGTTCAGGTCGGTGTACTGGCTGGCGCGGTGGCCAAAACGCACCCCGTCAAAGCGCGACAGGTTGGTCGAGGCTTCAGCAGGGCTGATGACGTAATAGGTGGGAACCGACAGTTCGGTCAAGGGCAGTTGCACCGTGACGCGTTCCGCACCCAGGCTTTCGTAGGTTTTCAGCGCGGCCTCGATCGCATCGGCGATGGCCGGGTCCAGGCCAGGACCGAAGAACTGCGCAGGCACTCCAATGCGCACGCCTTTCAGGGGCTGGCTGCCTTGCGCGTCTTGCTGCGACTGGTGCTGTTCAAATTCCTGACGAATACGGGCTCCAGTATTGGGCTGATCGTCGCAAAATTCCAGGCTGGTGGCGTCTTGCGGGTCAAAACCACACATGGTTTCCAGCAAATCCAGCAAATCGCGCGCGTTGCGGGCGATGGGGCCGGCCTGATCCAGGCTGGAGCCGTACGCGATGATGCCAAAGCGCGAAATCGTGCCATAGGTGGGTTTGATGCCGCTGACGCCGCACAGGGCGGCGGGCTGGCGAATGGAGCCGCCCGTATCGGTGGCGGTTGCCCCGGCGACCAGGCCTGCGGCCACTGCGGCAGCAGAGCCGCCTGAGGAGCCGCCGGGAACCATGGAATGATCCCAGGGGTTGCGCACCGGGCCAAATACCGAGCTTTCATTGCGAGAGCCCATGGCGAACTCGTCACAATTCAGTTTGCCCAGGGAGACTGTGCCGGCTGCCTGCAGCTTGGTGACGACCGTAGCGTCAAAGGGGCTGAGGTAGCCTTGCAGCATTTTGCTGCAGGCGGTGGTCTGCCAGTCCTTGGTGACAAACAGATCCTTGTGTGCGATGGGGATGCCGGTCAGTGGGCCGGCCTTGCCCTGGGCAATCAGTGCGTCTGCGGCATCGGCCTGGGCCAGAGTCAGGTCAGGGTCCTGCTGAACAAAGGCGTTAAGCGCTTTTTGGCGGGCGCTATTGTCCAGCGCATGCTGGGCCAGCTCGCGGGCACTGACGGTTTTGTTGTGCAGAGCGTGGCGTAGCGCTGCAATCGTCGCGAATTCAGGGGTAAAAGACATGGTTTTGCTTTATTCGATGACCGTGGGCACCAGAAACAGGCCATCCTGCTCGGCGGGGGCGTTGCGCATCATGGCCTGGCGGCTTTCGACCGTGCCGGACGGCAGAGCCTTGTCCTCGCGCAGGCGCAGACTGATCTGCTGGCGGGCGGACAAGGGGTGGGCCATTGGCTCAACGCCTTGAGTATCAACGGTTTGCAAAGTCTGGATCAGGCCCAGGATGCGCGTCAAATCGTGCTCGACCTGGGAGGCTTGTTCAGCAGAAAGATCAAGGCGCGCCAGTTGCGCTATACGGGCAACATCCTGTTCAGTGATAGACATGTGGGTGGGTACTGGAAAATGAGTAATAAAAAAAAGCGGAAATCTGTCAGTTAAGGACAGTTTGGCACTTTTACAGCAAATGCGGGGGTTACAGAACTTAACTGACCATTAAAACAGTCCTAATGTAGAGCAATTATAAGTTATCATTGACCGTTTCCTTCCCAGGTATTTTTGAATTCGTTGCCTGGTTCTTGTGCCTGTCGTTCTACGCTTGAGTTCCGCGCCGAATTTACCTGCCTTTTTTCCCCAAACACTTTACACTTTGCGCGCCCATGTTCGGATTCCTACGCAGTTACTTTTCCAGCGATATGGCAATCGACCTCGGTACGGCCAATACCCTTATTTATGTACGCGGCAAGGGTATCGTACTGGATGAACCGTCCGTTGTAGCCATCCGCCATGAGGGCGGACCTAATGGTAAAAAAATCATTCAGGCCGTCGGGCAGGAGGCCAAGCAAATGCTGGGTCGGGTGCCTGGCAATATTGAAGCCATCCGGCCCATGAAAGATGGCGTGATTGCGGACTTTACCGTCACCGAGCAGATGCTCAAGCAGTTCATCCGCATGGTTCACCCACGCAGCATGTTTGCTCCCAGCCCGCGCATTATCGTGTGTGTGCCGTGTGGTTCGACCCAGGTGGAGCGCCGTGCCATCAAAGAATCCGCATTGGGTGCCGGTGCCAGCAAGGTCTATCTGATTGAAGAGCCCATGGCCGCCGCAATCGGTGCGGGCCTGGCGGTCTCTGATGCCAGCGGTTCCATGGTGGTCGATATTGGTGGTGGTACCACCGAAGTGGCCGTCATCTCCCTGGGCGGTATGGTTTACAAGGGTTCGGTGCGTGTTGGTGGCGACAAGTTCGACGAAGCAATTATCAACTACATCCGCCGTAATTACGGAATGCTGATTGGCGAACCCACGGCCGAGCTGATCAAAAAAGAGATTGGCTCTGCTTTCCCCGGCACCGAAATTCGTGAAATTGAAGTCAAGGGTCGCAATTTGTCCGAAGGGGTGCCACGTAGTTTCACCGTTTCGTCCAACGAGATTCTTGAATCGTTGACCGACCCCCTGAATCAAATTGTCTCTGCGGTTAAAACTGCGCTGGAACAAACTCCTCCTGAGCTGGGTGCGGACATTACCGATAAAGGTATTGTCCTGACCGGCGGGGGTGCCCTGGTTCATGACCTGGATCGTCTGTTGCAAGAAGAGACCGGCCTGCCTGTGGTGGTGGCTGAAGATCCTCTGACCTGCGTGGTACGGGGTTGCGGCGAGGCTCTGGAACATCTGGAGCGTCTGGAGTCCGTATTTATTTACGATTGATCTTTGCTTGGGCTCCACGGCGTGGTCTGCCAGTGGAAGGCAAGCGATCGAGTGTTTGAGTAATGCGAGAACAAGGCTCCATCCGGCTATTTAGGCGCGGCTCATCCGCTGAGCTGCGTCTGGCCGCTCTTTTGGTGCTGGCGGTGGGCTTGTTGATTACGGATGCGCGTTTTGCGGTGCTCGAACCGGTGCGGCAGGCTGTCGCTGCTGTTCTGTACCCTTTTCAGCGTGTCATGCTCGCTCCCCGTGATCTGGTCACTTACTTCAGCAGCTGGACGGATGCGGCCTCAACTGCCCGTTCCGAAAAAGAAGCCTTGCAACGCCAGCGTATCGAGCTGGCTCAGCTCTCCACCCATGCCGCCCAGCTGTCTGCCGAAAACGAGCAATTGCGCCGTCTACTGCAGGTGGCTGATGCCGTGACGCAACCGTCGGTAGCCGTGGAAGTGCTGTATGAGCCGCCCAACGGGTATGCCCGCCATCTGATCTTCAACAAAGGCTCTTCCAGCGGCATTCGCCCGGGCATGCCGGTAATTGATGAGGGCGGGGTGGTGGGCCAGGTGGTGCGTGTCACGCGCTTTACCTCAGAGGCGGCCTTGATTACCGACGACAAGGTGTCGGTACCGGTGCAGGTGCTGCGCAACGGCCTGCGTCTGATCGCTTTTGGGGGCAATCCGGGCGGCAAGGTGGAAGTGCGGTACCTGACCAGCGATGTGGATCTGGAGCCCAACGACACCCTGATTACCAGCGGGATCGGGGGCTTGTTTCCTGCCGGCTTGCCCGTGGGTATCGTCAGCAGCATTGAGCGCGATGACGCCTCGGGCTTTGCCCTGGCCTTGGTCACGCCTTTGTCGCATCCTGAGCGCTACCGCCATTTTCTGATTTTGCTGGTGCCCGAGAGCGAGCGCCCGCTTGAACAGGACGAAGCCCATGACGCGCCGCGTTGAGTCCCCCGACACATCCAACCGCACAAACCGGGCGTCCAACCTGAGCAGCCTGCAGCCCATCGACAGCAGCCCCTTCTCGCGCGCGTCCAGCCCCTGGCTGGTCTGGGGATCGATTCTTTTGATGTGGCTGGGCTCCATGTTGCCTTGGCGACTGTTGCCGTTTGCACCGGACCTGCTCATGCTGGTGCTGGCTTTTTGGGCGGTCCATGAGCCACGTCGTGTCCCCATGTCCCTGGCGTTTTTTCTGGGCATTTTGGTTGATGTACACGATGGCAGCCTCTTGGGCGAGCATGCGCTGACCTATATTCTGGTGGTGTACGGCGCCTTGCTGTTACGCAAGCGCATTTTGAATTTCGGCATGTGGACCCACTTTTTGCACATGGCAATCGTCATGCTGCTGGCCCAGTTGCTGGTGCGCGTCCTGCACGCCTGGCTGGTGGGGGAGTGGTCCGGCTGGCAGTGGGCGGGCGGCACTTTGCTGACCGCCGCCCTGTGGCCCCTGGCCGATAGCGTGCTGTTCCTGCCGCAGCGGCGTCTGGACGAGTCCGACTCCGGTTCGTCCTGACGGGATGGGCGGCCATGTTTGAATTCAAAAAAACCTCGCATCAGTTGCGCCAGCGCATTCTGTTTCGTGCGCTGGTTGCGGCTGTTCTGGCTTGCGTTCTGCTCGGGGTGCTGGGCGTGCGCCTATGGTATTTGCAGGTGGTGCGCTATGAAGGTTTTGCTGCCCGAGCCGATCAGAACCGTATTGCCGTCATCCCGATCACTCCCCGACGTGGCGAGATTCTGGACCGCAATGGCGAGGTTCTGGCCCGTAATTATCGCGACTACACCTTGTCGGTGGTACCGGCCAGCCTGACGGAGCCGGTCGATGACATGCTGGATCGTGTCGGGGAACTGGTGGCGCTAAGCCCCCGTGACCGTCGCCGATTCAAGCAGGGTGTGGCACAAAACAGCCGGTATTCCGAAATCTTGCTACGTAATAATCTGAGCGATGATGAAGCCGCCTGGTTTGCGGCTCATGCCTTCAAGTTTCCGGGTGTGAACTTGCAGGCTCGCTGGGTGCGCGAGTATCCGCAGGGCGAGGTAGCGGCGCATGTGCTGGGTTATGTGGGGCGCATTTCGGAGGCCGATCAACAGCGCCTTGAGGAAACGGGTCAAACGGGCAACTATCGCGGCACGCAGGTGATCGGCAAAAAGGGCATTGAGAAAACCTGGGAAAAAACCCTTCATGGCCGGACCGGCATCGAGGAAGTGGAAGTAGCGGCTTCGGGTCGGCCCGTACGCACCTTAAGCCGTGTGGACCCGGTGCCAGGTGCCAGCCTGCGTTTGTCTTTGGATATCGGCCTGCAGAAAATGGCCGAGGGCCTGTTCGCGGGACGCCGGGGTGCTTTGGTAGCCATTGAACCCAGCACCGGCGAGGTGTTGGCCTTCGTTTCGGCCCCTTCGTTTGATCCGAACTTGTTTATTGACGGTATTGACGTGGAGAACTGGCGCAAACTGAATGATTCGCCCGATCACCCACTGATTAATCGTCCCTTGTATGGCACCTACCCCATCGGCTCTACGTACAAGCCCTTTGTGGCTCTGGCTGCTCTTGAGACAGGCAAGCGCAAGGCAAGCGACCGTATTTCCGACCCCGGCTATTTCGAGTTTGGCGGGCAGCGTTTCCGCAATGCAGGGGGGGCGGTGTATGGTTCTACCGATATGCACCGTGCGCTCGTGGTGTCCTCGGATACGTATTTTTATTCCCTGGGGCCGGAAATCGGAGTCGACAATCTGCACGACTTCATGAAACAGTTCGGCTTTGGACAAAAGACCGGGATTGACCTGGACGGTGAGCGGCAAGGCATACTGCCGTCGACTGAGTGGAAGCGTAAGGCCTATCGCAAACCTGCCCAGCAGCGCTGGTATGCCGGAGAAAGTATTTCGGTGGCAGTGGGGCAGGGCTACAACTCTTTTACCGTGTTGCAGCTTGCTCATGCCACCGCGGTGCTGGCCAGCAATGGCATCGTCAGGCCACCGCATTTGGTTACCCAGACCCTGAACCCCCATGATCCGGAAATTGAACAGCCGGTGCGCATTGATGCCAAGCTGATTCCCTTGAAGCAGGCGAATGTGGACGTCATCAAGCGCGCGCTGGTGGATGTCGTGCGTCTGGGAACCGCCCGCCGCGCTTTTGCCGGGGCAGCGTATCAGGCCGCCGGCAAGACAGGGACCGCTCAGGTCTTTAGCTTGCGAGGCGCCAAGTACAACGCCAACGCCATTGATGAACGCTTGCGTGATCACGCCTTGTTCATGTCTTACGCGCCGGCCGACAACCCCAAGATTGCGGTTGCCTTGATTGTGGAGAATGCGGGTTGGGGCGGATCAGTGGCTGCGCCTATTGTGCGCAAGGTTTTTGATTACTGGTTGGTGGAGCGAGGGCAGATGCAATGAAGCGGATTTTGCAACTGGGCCTTCGCGCCGTCTCCGCCTTTGACTGGCCTTTGTTGCTCCTGCTGGTCTTGATGGCCGCGCTGGGCATGACGGTCATGCATTCGGCAGTGGGCGGGACTGACTGGCGTTTTGCCGATCAGGTGCGCAATTTCCTGCTGGCATTTGGGGTAATGTGGGTGGCTGCCCTGATCCCGCCAGCGATGTGGATGAAGCTGGCGCCAGTGGTGTATTCCGTGGGCGTGGTGTTGCTATTGGGTGTGGAGTTTTTTGGCGAAACCAGCAAAGGCGCAACGCGTTGGCTGGACCTGGGGGTGGCGCGGATTCAGCCCTCTGAAATGCTCAAGATTTCCGTTCCTTTGATGCTGGCCTGGTATTTTCACCGTTACCAGCGGCCCAGAATGACCCTGCTGGATTTTCTGGTGGCCGGCATTTTGCTGATGATCCCTTTTTTGCTGATCGTGCGGCAGCCGGATTTGGGAACGGCTTTGCTGGTGTTCGCCGCTGGCTTTTGCGTGATTTATTTTGCGGGCCTGTCCTTCAAGCTGATTGTTCCCATCGTGGTGGTACTGGTGCTGGGCATCAGCGCCTTGCTGTATTACGAAGACTATATTTGCGTGCCCGATCTGGATTGGGTCGTTTTGCACGACTATCAGAAACACCGGGTTTGCACATTGCTGAATCCGGGCAGTGACCGCTTGGGCCGCGGGTTTCACACCATCCAATCCATGATTGCGATTGGTTCGGGAGGCGTGTACGGCAAGGGTTACATGATGGGCACCCAGTCTCATCTGGATTTTGTGCCCGAGCGCACGACCGACTTTATTTTTGCTGTATTTGCAGAAGAGTTCGGGCTTTACGGCGGCATCATGCTGCTGGTCTTGTATGCCCTGCTTATTTTGCGTGGCCTGTCGATTGCCGCAGGAGCGCATACCCAGTTCAGTCGTTTGCTGGCGGGTTCCATGGCCATGATGTTATTTGTCTATGTGTTTGTAAACATAGGCATGGTGACGGGGATTTTGCCCGTGGTGGGTGTGCCTTTGCCCTTCCTGAGTTATGGCGGTACGGCGTTGATGACCCTGGGCGTGGCCTGCGGGATGTTGATGAGTATCAGCAACGATAAACCGGCCCGCCCGGCCTAAGGGCGTTGACGGCGGACTATTGTTGCAGACTTGGCCGGGGGCCAGCCAAGCCCCCGGGCCCTGTCAGCTCAAGATCAATTGCTCACTGTTCTTGCCCTGATACAAACCGAGCAGCAGCTTGCGGACAGGGGCCGGCAAGGCTGTTTGCTCCAGCGATTCATGATCATGCCATTGTTGGCCTGCAGTCGGCTCTGCCAGGAGAGTCTCATCTACGTGCAGCAGCCAGGGCGTGATGTGCAGCTTGAAATGCGAGAACACGTGCTGGAATGAAGCCAGCGCCACAGCTTTCTTACCGGACCAGCGCAGCGCGGCAGCGTGCAGGCTGCTGGCATCGTCAAACTGGGGCAGGGTGAGCAAACCACCCCAGATGCCCTTGTCGGGTCGCTGCTCCAGCAGAACCTGACCATTGAGCTCCAGAATCAATAGATGGGCATAGCGCTCGTCCTGGCGGATACGCTCTTTGGGGCTGGGTAGATCGGACTGCACCTGATGGGTGTGGGCATAGCAGTCGCTTTGCAGTGGGCAGAGGCTGCAGGTGGGCTTGCTGCGGGTACAGCATTGCGAGCCCAGGTCCATCAGGCCTTGTGTGTAGGCGGCCATGTCCAGATCGGCCGGGGCCAGTTCCACCATCTCATCGGCCTTGGCCCATAAGGCATTTTCTACGGCCTTTTTCTGCGTGGGACCATAGATCCCGAAATAGCGTGTAAAAACCCGTTTGACGTTACCGTCCATGATGGGGCTGCGTTCGCCAAAGCAGAATGCAGCGATGGCACAGGCAGTAGAGCGGCCTATGCCTGGCAGGGTGGCTAGATCAGCGGCGGTGGCGGGAAAGCGGCCCCCCCACTTTTCCATGACCTCGCGGGCACAGCGGTGCAAATTGCGGGCGCGGGCGTAGTAGCCCAGGCCTGCCCAGTAAGGCATGACCTCGTCCTGCTCGGCCGCAGCCAAATCCTGAACGGTGGGGAAGCGTTCCAGAAAGCGCGCATAGTAGCCCAGCACCGTGGCTACCTGGGTTTGCTGCAGCATGATTTCGGACAGCCAGACGCGATAAGGATCTTGCGTGTTTTGCCAGGGGAGATGGTGGCGGCCGGAAGTTTTTTGCCAGGCCACCACTTTTTCGGCCAGGTTTTGGGGGCAGGGTTGGGGAAGTGACATCAATATTGGGTACTACGGGTAACAGACCAGCGAGCTGCCAGTGCGCCCAGAATGGCGACCAAAACCGCAGCCGTCAGTAAAAGAGAAAATTCCGGCAGCCGGAGCGTAAATTGCACGCCGTAGCTTTGGGCCAGGCTGGAGAGCGCCTTGTTCAGGGGCGTTAGCGCCAGCAGGGCCAGTCCACACGCCAAGGCGCTGGCCAGCAAGCCTGTCAGCGCGCCCATATATAAAAAGGGGCGGCGCACGAAAGCCTCGGTTGCCCCCACGAGGCGGGCCACGGCAATTTCTTCACGCTGGTTCAAGGCTTGCAGGCGCACCGTATTGAACACGGTGGCAATGACCACCACGCCGACGCCGGCCATCAGAATCCACAAACCGATGCGGATAAAGCTCAGAATCGCGGCAAGGCGTTGCACCCACTCACTGTCGAGCAGCACGCTATCGACTCCCTCACGGCCTTGCAGGGCCTGGGCAAGCGAATCGGCACGCGTCACCAGATCCGGGGTTTCATGCAGCGTCAGCACAATAGCGTGGGGCAAGGGATTGCTGGGTAGCGCGCCCAGGGCTTGTGTCCAACTGGGGTTGCTTTGCAGTTGCTTCAGAGCCTGCTCTTTGCTGACCAGCCGTATGTTGGCCAGATCGCTCTGAAATTCTTTGCCCAATGCCTGGCTGAAGACCTGAGCCTGCTCCAGCGTGCTGTTCTGTTTCATGAACACGGTCATTTCGGGCGAGGTGGGGATTTCGCGCACGACCGGTTGGGCGGCCAGCAGGATGCTGGCACCCAGAACCGGGACAGCCAGGGTCAAGGCAATGACCAGCAGATTGGACAGCGATGAAAAGGGCTGCACTTTGAGGCGACGCAGGGCGACCAGAAAGGCATATTGATGGTGACGCAGCCAGGTTCTCATGCCAGCACTCCTGGGTGATCGGAAAAGCGGCCATCCTGAATCAACAGGGTACGACGGGCGTAGCGGGCCATGAGGTTCAGATCGTGCGAGGCGATCAGGGTTGTGACCCCCACCCGGTTAAAGTCCATTAAGACGTCCATGATACGTTTGGCATTATCGGCGTCCAGATTCGCCGTGGGCTCGTCAGCGATCAAGATGGCTGGCCGATTCACAATGGCGCGCGCAATTGCCAGCCTTTGCTGCTCTCCGCCGGACATTTCCACCGGCTTCAAATCTTCTTTGCCGCGCAGGCCAACTTTTTCCATCGCAGCCCGGGCCCGTGCCTGGGCGATGCGAGGCTCCAGCCCCACGACTGCCAGTGGCAGCAGTACATTGGCCAGGGCGCTGCGATCTTGCAGCAAATGTGTATCTTGCAGCACTACGCCCACCGCACGTCGCAGGTAGGGCCGCGCACGCGCAGGAAGTTTATCCAGCCGGTGCCCGTTGACCTGGACAGAGCCCCGACTGGGCAGCTCCAGACCACCGATCAGGCGCAGCAAAGTGGATTTCCCTGCTCCCGACGGGCCCGACACAAAAATGAATTCGCCGTTATCAATACGGAAATTAATATCGGCGAGAATATTTTTACTGCGGCCATACGATTTAAAAACGTGTTGGAACTCGATCATCGCGACGCACAATTAAAGAGGAGTCTGCTTGGAAAGCCCCCGGCAAAAGAGGGCGGGAGCCCGCATGAAAATGTCGGCGTAGGTCAACGCAATTATCAGGCTGTCAGAGGGAAACCCCCGATTTGTGTTTGTACAGACTGGTTCTACGATTGGACACCACAGCTTAGCTGCAATTGTAATCTGCATCCATTTACCAAAAGTAAACAGGAGGTGATATTCCATGACCTTAGTGAAAACCTTGGCATGTAGTGTTGCGTTGATGGCCCTGGCCGCCAATGCGCAGGCGGGCGAAACACTGGACGCGGTAAAGAAGAAAGGCTTTGTGCAGTGTGGTGTCTCAACGGGTATTGCTGGATTCTCGCTGGCCGACAGCAAGGGGGTCTGGTCTGGCATCGACGTGGATATGTGCAGTGCGATCGCCGCTGCTGTGTTTGGGGATGCGAAAAAATACAAGGTAACGCCTTTGACTACCCAGCAGCGCTTTACGGCCTTGCAATCGGGTGAAGTGGATGTTCTGACTCGTAATACCACCGCGACAATCTCGCGCGATACGACCTTGGGCTTGGTCAGCACTGGCATTAACTACTATGACAGCCAGGGCGTCATGGTGAAAAAGAATCTGGGGGTGAAAAGTGCCAAAGAGCTCGATGGGGCCGCTATTTGCGTACAGCCGGGCACAACCACTGAGCTGAACCTGGCTGATTGGTTCCGCGGTCAGGGGATCAAGTTCAACCCTGTGGTGATCAATAACCCGGAAGAGGCCATGCGCTCTTTCACTTCTGGGCGTTGTGACGGCTTTACCAGTGACAAGTCCCAGTTGGCTGCCGTGCGCGCGGCTCAAACTACACCGGAGGAATTCGACATCTTGCCCGAGGACTTTTCCAAAGAGCCGTTGGGGCCTTTTGTACGCCAGGGCGACGACGACTGGTTTACCTTGGTGCGCTGGACTCTGAATGCGATGCTGGAGGCCGAAGAGTATGGCATTACCAGTGCCAATGTGGATGAAAAGACCAAGAGTGACAATCCTAACGTCCAGCGTATTCTGGGCGTGTCCGGCGAGCTGGGCAAAGGCTTGAAGCTGGATAACAAGTGGGCCTACAACATTATTAAACAGGTCGGCAATTACGGTGAAAGCTTCGAGCGTAACCTGGGTAAATCCACGCCATTGAAGCTCGAGCGCGGTTTGAATGCACAATGGCGCGATGGTGGGGTGATGTACGGCTGGCCAGTGCGTTAAGATTTCGATCTTCACTGTTTGTTGTTGCGTCTGGCTTTGGCCAGACGCGCGCCACCTCGCAGGGCTACGCGTAGTGCTGCATCCATGGGTTTTACGCTATGGCACAAAATAAACCTGCCACACCAGCCACGCCCAGACGGCGCCTGTCCTGGAATGATCCGTTTACGCGCGGCATTATTTATCAGGTGCTGATCTTGGGCGTGCTGGGCTTTTGTGTGTGGTATCTGGTCTCCAATACCTTACACAATCTGGCTGTTCGCAATATCTCCACCGGCTTTGATTTTCTGCATCGAGAGGCAGGCTTTGCCATTGGCGAATCGGACCTGGCCTACTCGCCCTCCGATAGCTACGGGCGGGCCATTCTGGTTGGCCTGGTCAACACGCTTAAAGTCGCGGTCATAGGCATCATTGCCGCCACTGTCTTTGGGACCTTGCTGGGCATTGCGCGGCTCTCCAAGAACTGGTTGGTGTCCCGACTGGCGGGCGCGTATGTGGAAGTGATGCGCAACGTGCCTTTGCTGCTGCAATTGTTCTTCTGGTACGCCCTGATTACCGAAACCCTGCCCGGGCCGCGGCAGGCCTTGAATCCGATGTCTGGCGTGTTTTTATCGAACCGGGGGTTGAAGCTGCCCACCTTGCAGGGCGACGCAATGGACTGGATCTTCGTAGGTCTGGGCATTGCCGTGGTGCTGTGGGTGCTGATGGCACACTGGGCACGGCGTCGTCTGGAGCGAACCGGCGTTCCTTTTCCCACCCTTCGCGTGGGTGTGCTCCTGTTGTTCTTGATACCGGCTCTGGCCTTGTTCATCAGCCCCACGCCCCTGGCCCTGGACCTGCCGCGTTTGCAAGGGTTCAACTTTGTGGGGGGCGTGACCGTGTCGCCCGAGTTTGCCGCCTTGCTGGCCGGTCTGATTACCTATACCTCAGCGTTTGTGGCGGAGGTGGTGCGCTCGGGTATTCAGTCCGTGGGCAAGGGGCAGTGGGAAGCCGCTCAGGCATTGGGCTTGTCCCGTGCGCGCATGATGCGTCTGGTCGTCCTGCCTCAGGCATTGCGTGTGATCGTGCCTCCCATGACCAGCCAGTACCTGAACCTGACCAAAAACAGCTCGCTGGCTGTTGCCATTGGCTATCCCGATATTGTGTCTGTGGTAAATACCACCCTGAACCAGACCGGGCAGGCGATTGAGGGCATTTTGATCATTATGGCGGCCTATTTGACGGTCAGCTTGTCGATCTCGGTCTTCATGAACTGGTACAACAACCGTATTGCCTTGGTGGAGCGCTAAATGAGTCATACGCCTACATCCACCGTAAGCGGGCCGCCCCTTCTACAGACGGGTATTTTGGGCTGGCTGCGTCAGAATCTGTTTTCATCCCCGTTAAATGCGATTTTGACAGTCCTGTCGGCCTGGCTGCTCTTGTTGACGGTGCCCGCCACGATCGACTGGCTGTTCATCAAGGCCAACTTCGATGCGCAAACGGCTCAGGACTGTCGTGCCAGTGCCGGTGCCTGCTGGGCTTTTATTCGGGAAAAGCATCGTCTGATCCTGTTTGGCATCTACCCTTATGACGAGCAGTGGCGCCCTTTGCTGGCGACGATCCTGTTGACCTTGCTGATCGTGTGCAGTTGCATACGCTGGTTCTGGAAGCCCTGGCTACCTTTGTTGTGGCTGGCCGGCCTGACAGTGGTAGGCATTCTGATGTGGGGCGGGGTGCTCGGCCTGAGCTATGTGGAAAACAGCCTGTGGGGCGGCTTGCCGCTGACCCTGATCCTGGCCACCTTCGGTATCGCGTTTGCATTTCCTTTGGGCGTGTTGCTGGCCTTGGGAAGGACGTCCCGCCTGCCTGCTGTCAAGGCTGTGTGCGTGGTCTACATTGAGCTGATTCGCGGTGTGCCGCTGATCAGTCTCTTGTTCATGTCCTCGGTCATGCTGCCTTTGTTCATGCCCGAGGGCTTTAACATCGACAAGTTGCTGCGCGCCCAGATTGCCATCATTTTGTTTGCCGCTGCCTATATTGCCGAAACCGTACGTGGCGGTTTGCAGGCAATTCCCAAAGGGCAATACGAGGGGGCTGCCTCCCTGGGTTTGAGCTATTGGCGCACCATGCGTCAGATCATCTTGCCCCAGGCACTCAAGATCGTGATTCCGCCGCTGGTCGGCATTTTCATTTCCCTGTTCAAGGACACTTCCCTGGTGGTCATTATCGGCATTTTCGATTTGACCCAGGCGGCCAAAGTGGCCCTGGCCGATTCGGCCTGGCGCGGGTTTAGCCGGGAAGCGTATCTGTTCATCGCACTGATTTATTTTGTGTTCTGCTACTCCATCTCTCGCTACAGTCGTTCCCTGGAGCGACGTTTGCAAACGGGTTATGAACGCTGACACAGGCGGCAAAGCCTTGGCTCAAATCCGATGCTTTGCCGGCCAGACAAGGAGTTTTGCATGGCAGACGCCATTATTCAGCTAAAGAACGTCAATAAATGGTATGGGCAGTTTCATGTGCTGCGCGATATCAATCTGGAAGTGGCTGCGGGCGAGCGCATTGTGATTTGCGGACCGTCCGGCTCGGGCAAGTCCACTCTGATCCGGTGCATTAACCGGTTGGAGGAGCATCAGCAAGGCCAGATTATCGTGGCGGGCGAAGAGCTCACCAATGATCTTCGCCAGATCGAGGCCATCCGGCGCGATGTGGGCATGGTGTTCCAGCACTTCAACCTGTTTCCGCACCTGACCGTGATGGAGAATCTGACCCTGGGGCCCATATGGGTACGACGTAAAACCAAGGCACAGGCTCAGGAACTGGCCATGAAGTATCTGGAGCGGGTCCGTATTCCGGAGCAGGCCCACAAGTATCCCGGTCAGCTTTCGGGCGGGCAACAGCAGCGTGTGGCCATAGCCCGCTCCTTGTGCATGGAGCCTAAAATCATGTTGTTCGATGAGCCTACCTCGGCCCTGGACCCTGAAATGGTCAAGGAGGTGCTGGAAGTGATGGTTGAGCTGGCCCACACCGGCATGACCATGTTGTGCGTGACCCACGAGATGGGTTTTGCGCGTAAAGTGGCCGATCGGGTCATTTTTATGGATCAGGGTGAAATCATCGAGCAAAATACGCCTGATGAGTTCTTTGACTCGCCACGTAATGAAAGAACGCGCGAGTTCCTCAGCCAGATCATTCATTAAGATCGATGGCTGCTCTGAATGGGCTGCCTTGCGCAGCCCATATGCATTTTAATTTCAAGGAAAAAAGTGATGTTTCGTGTCTGTAAGTGGCTGCTGGCGGTCTCTGGTGTTGCGGCTGTCATGGCTGCACCTGCCGTGATGGCAGAGGATTCCTACCCCTCCAAACCTATTCAGTTTGTGGTGCCTTACCCGCCAGGTGGTCCACTGGATAGCATGGCGCGCTTGCTGGCCGAACGTGTCAAAGGTGATCTGGGTACGGTCGTGGTGGAGAACAAGTCCGGCGCGGGTGGCAATATTGGTGCCAGCATCGTGGCCAAGGCCGCTCCAGACGGTTACACCCTGATGATGGGAGCGGTGGCAATCAACGCCATCAATCCGTGGTTGTACAAGACGGTGCCCTTTGATCCGGTCAAGAGCTTTGAGCCTATCGCGCTGGTTGCCTCGGTGCCTAATATCCTGATTGTGAATAAGGAGTTTGCCGAGCAGAACAAGATTGCATCCGTGCAGGATCTGATTGCTTACGCCAAAGAGCACCCCGGCCAACTGAATTTTGCGTCTGGCGGCAATGGCAGTGCGGGCCACCTGGCTGGAGAGGTCCTCAATACGCGTGCCGATATCAATTCTGTGCATGTTCCCTATGCCGGCGCCAACCCGGCCAAGACCGCATTGCTGGCAGGCCAAGTCCATTTCATGTTTGACAATCTGGCCTCGGCTGCTCCTCTGATCAAGGCGCAGACTGTCCAGCCTTTGGCAGTGACGACGCTGGAGCGCTCCAGCTTTTTCCCCGACGTGCCCACCATGGAGCAGGCTGGGGTGAAGCCTTTTGACCTGGGTACCTGGTTCGGCGTGTTTGCAACAGGCGGTACACCGCAGCCTGTTCTGGACAAGCTGCATGCCGCTTATGCCAAGGCCTTGATGGATCCGGCCGTGCGGGAAGCACTGGCAACGATGGGCTCTGACGTGCAGCCTGGTACCATGGCTGAGTTCAGTGAGCTTGTCAGCAATGATCTTAAGAAGTACAAAGAAGTCGTTGCCGATTCGGGAGCCGAGTTATTCTAAGCTTTCAAAGGCTTAGCCCTACAGGCAATGAGTGACTGAAGTCGGGATGGCCGCTCGCAAGATCAAGAATTGTTAAAGAAGGCAGTGAAGCCTGTTTTGAAGTACCTGCTTGAGATGCCTCTTGCTAGTATGGGAGGCATCCAAGTGGTCCTGGTACTTAATTTGAGATTACGGAGCCAATAATGACAATTTTCATTCGGTCTGCAAAAGTTGCAGCATGTGCTGGTGTTTTTTCCTTCTTGGCCGCGTGCGGCACGATGGACAATATGAGCACGGGCGGTCGCACCGCCGTTGGAGCCGGTGGCGGCGCTGCAGTGGGGGCGGGTATTGGAGCCTTGATTGGCGATAGCAGCAAGGCGGCCCTGATCGGAGCCGGTATTGGTGCATTGGCTGGCGGGATCGCGGCCTATAACTGGTCCGGTATCAAGAAAGACGTTCAGCAGTCCGGCGCTACCAGCCTGGGCGTGGATGTGACCGAAATGGCTGACGGCAGCTTGCGGGTCAATATTCCAAGCAGCGTCTCGTTTGATACGGGTCGCTATCAGCTGAAACCGGCTTTGCTGCCTGTTCTGGATAGTGTGGCGCGTGCCATGAATCAGCATCCTGAGTTGCGCGCCAAGGCGATTGGTTATACCGATAGCACGGGTTCGGCACAGACCAATCAGACCTTGTCGGTCAACCGCGCCAGTGCTGTGACCAATTATCTGAATCAGCAAGGGGTAGGCCAAGGTCGTTTGATGGTGGAAGGCCGCGGTCCGAACTCGCCTATTGGTGACAATGCGACGGCAGAAGGCCGTGCCATGAACCGTCGCGTGGAGTTGTATCTGTACGCGCCGCAGAAGTAAGTCTCTGCTTGCACCCCTTCGGGGGTGCTGATAAAAGGCCCGGTTTTTAGCCGGGCTTTTTTTTGTGCTCGATCGGGGAGTAATGGAGTTGTAGGGCAGGATCCTCTGTTTGTTGCTTGTTGCTTGTTGCTTGTTGTTAGCTGTGAGTTGTGAGCTGCCAATGGGTGCTTATCTGTTGTCGCTGATGACCTCACCGTTGCTTGGGTGGTAAGGCTGATTATTCAGGAGAACCCGGTAATGAACACGCCCTTGGGGGCGGTGGGGACCCGGAGGGGCTTGAGCACTTGCCGGTGCTGCGCACCGGGCCCCTTGTCGAAGTCATCATCCGGGCGCACTCTGAACTCGCGGGATGGTTCGTCCCCTGGACGAACCACAAGCGTCCCGCTCAAACAGCAGAGTGCTTGCACCCCGGATCATGCCCCCGCCTGCGGCACGTACTCTGAATCGCCCCTCCGGGTCCCCACCGCCCCCAATGGCTCATACCGTGGCTATTCAAGTAATCATGTATTGAGGATCTGGGATCTGGGTCTAAGATCTGAAATCTGAAATCTGAAATCTGAAATCTGAAATCTGAGATCTGAAGCCTGAGGTCTGGGGTCTGGGGTCTGAGGCAAGAGGCAAGAGGTCTGAGGTGAGATGTCAGAGATTCGACGCAGGCCAGGAAAGTGTCACACGTCATCCAGGCATGCAGTTTGAATTATTCAGAAAAAAACGATGGTGAGCCCGTTGAGCTTAGCCTCAGGGGGGGCGGGCGGGTCAGAGGGTTTGCCGCGGTCGGGAGATAACGTAGGGGTGCAAGCATCCTGCTGTTTGAGCCGGAAGCTTGTGCTTGGTCCGGGGGACCAAGTACCCGGCGAGTTCAGGATGCGCCCGTAGCTATCTTCCGACAAGGGCACCGGCGCGCAGCACCGGCAAACACTCAGCCCGGCCCCCCTGAGGCTAAGCTCAACGGGCGTCTCCTGCACCGATGTCTTTTGCATGACAAACCTCGCGTTCCTACAAATGAAGCAACGAATCCCGCAAAAAAGCCCCAGGCAGAAAAAATCCACCCAGGGCTTTACCCCATCAAGGCCTGATCAAACAAAGATCATATTCACCCCAGGCGGGGCCTCAACAAAGCGTCAAGCCTCCTGATACAGCTTGCTGCCCTGCTGCACAAACTGTACTGACATTTCCTTCATCCCATGCTCCACAGCGGACTGCTCATCCAGGCCATTAGCCTTGGCGTAGTCCCGTACATCCTGCGAAATCTTCATACTGCAGAACTTGGGTCCACACATAGAGCAGAAATGTGCCACTTTCATTGAGTCTTTCGGCAAAGTCTCATCGTGGAATTCACGCGCCGTATCCGGGTCCAGCCCCAAGTTGAACTGATCGTCCCAACGGAACTCAAAGCGCGCTTTGGACAGAGCATTGTCGCGGAACGCTGCTGAAGGATGCCCCTTGGCCAGGTCCGCCGCATGGGCGGCGATTTTGTAGGTGATGATGCCGTCCTTGACATCCTTCTTGTTCGGCAAACCCAGATGCTCCTTGGGTGTCACATAACACAGCATGGCCGTGCCTTGCCACGCAATCATGGCGGCCCCCAAACCGGAGGTGATGTGATCGTAACCCGGTGCGATGTCGGTTGCCAAAGGCCCCAGGGTGTAGAACGGGGCTTCATGACAGTGCTCCAGCTGCAACTGCATGTTCTCAGGAATCAAATGCAAGGGCACATGGCCAGGCCCCTCAATCATGACCTGAACATCATGCTTCCAGGCGACCTGGGTCAGCTCACCCAGGGTGCGAAGTTCAGCGAACTGAGCCTGATCATTGGCGTCGTAGCCTGAGCCTGGGCGCAAGCCATCTCCCAGCGAGAAGGCCACATCATATTGCTTCATGATCTCGCAGATGTCTTCGAAATGCTCATACAGAAAGCTCTCGCGGTGATGCGCCAGACACCACTTGGCCATAATGGAGCCTCCCCGCGACACAATGCCTGTCATGCGGCTGGCCGTCATGGGTATAAAGGGTAAACGGACGCCGGCGTGAATCGTGAAGTAATCCACGCCTTGTTCAGCCTGCTCAATCAAGGTGTCGCGGAAAATGTCCCAGCTCAGATCCTCGGCGATGCCACCGACCTTTTCCAGGGCCTGGTAAATGGGTACCGTCCCGACTGGCACGGGTGAGTTGCGGATAATCCACTCGCGCGTTTCGTGGATATTTTTCCCTGTGGACAGATCCATGATCGTGTCTGCTCCCCAGCGGATGGCCCACGTCATCTTCTCGACTTCTTCGCCAATGGTGGAACCCAGAGCCGAGTTGCCGATATTGGCGTTGATTTT
Organism: Alcaligenes sp. CHO6; assembly: GCF_037120595.1. Taxonomy (NCBI): domain Bacteria; kingdom Pseudomonadati; phylum Pseudomonadota; class Betaproteobacteria; order Burkholderiales; family Alcaligenaceae; genus Alcaligenes; species Alcaligenes sp. CHO6. The sequence continues at coordinate 171,683 of NZ_JBANCI010000005.1, read as the reverse complement.
CACCAGGAAGTTTCGACCGATAATCATGGGCTCGGTTTCCGGGTGATTGATATTGGCAGGCAAGATGGCGCGCCCACGCGCGATCTCGTCACGTACAAACTCAGGCGTGACCGTTGTGGGCAGGCTGGCACCGAAATTTTGGCCAGGGTGTACTTTGGTGAGGCGACGAGCCATTTCCTCACCTTGTGGCCCACTGGCGCGCAAACTCTCAATGTAGTGCTCGCGTCGCAGATTCTCCCGAATAGCGACGAACTCCATTTCGGGCGTAATGATGCCGCGCCGAGCGTAATGCATTTGCGTCACGTTGGCACCCGAAATACTGCGTCGTGGCTGACGTTTGAGTTCAAAGCGCAGGCTGTCCAGTTCCGGGTCGGCCTGACGCGCCTGACCGTACTGACTGTTGAGTCCAGCCATCAACTCCGTATCGCCGCGCTCGGAAATCCAGGCTTGGCGTAAGGCAGGCAGACCTTTGCGAATATCGATCTGTACCGTGGGGTCCGTATAGGGACCGCTGGTGTCATACACGCTAAGGGGAGGGTTGGGCTCGGCGCCGAAATGGCTGGGCGTATCAGCCAGGGAAATCTCCCGAAACGGCACACGCAGATCAGGCCGTGAGCCAGTTTGATAAATTTTCCGGGAGTTGGGCAAAGGCTGGATTGCAGCCGGGTCGACACTGGCCGCTGTGGCCGTAAAAGAAGGGGTTTTGCTTGTCATTGCAGCTCCAAAAAGAGGGTGGAGCCGATATAGGAAGAAGTGCAGTGCAGGCATTGCACCTGCTGCACACGCTCCCAGCATCGGCATTATCCGTACTGGTACGAGGGTTTATCTCAACCCGCCAAACGGCGAGTACCCCTGCGTGCTGACAAGTATAGGTAGCTTCGGGCTGCTTGTGGACGTATAAGGCTTATTTTCTTTTCATGCCGTTGAGCAAGTGACGGATGGTTTGATCCAGATGATCCCGCTCTTTGGGCGGCAAAGCCACAATTTCGTCTACGGAAAAGCGGTTGAACGGCCAGGTCACAATGGGTGGACCTTCGCCGGAGTCTTGCAAGGTGGCAGCATGTGCTGGACTTAACTCCATCGTGCCCAAGCCACTCTTGAGCCATTGGGCACTGATATTCAGTGCTTTTGCCAGGTCCAGGATTTCGCGCGCGTCACGTCGTGTACCACTCTCGTAATTGGAGATGGCACTTTGGCTGAGGTTGCACAGACGAGCCAGTTCGGCTTGTGAGAAGCCACGTTGCAGGCGGGCGTGACGGAGGCGATCAGAGAAGTGTTTCACAGTACAGATTGTTCATGGAACGACCTGCACGATGGTTTTGTATGGATATGTCGTATGTGATAAAAAGGGTAGGCCGACGAACGATAAAGGTTCGTCCACTCGCGCAAGGGCTAACGCGGTTTCATGCCGTCCAGTAAATGCCGCATGGTGCGATCGAGCAAATCTCGTTCACTCTCTGCCAAGGCCACGACTTCATCAACCGAGAACAGGCGAAAAGGCCAGGAAACGATCGGAGGGCCATCCAAGGGTTCGGACAGCAGGTAGGTGTCATCCGTGAACTCCATTTTGCCAACGCCTTTTCGCAACCACAAAACGCTGACGTTCAACGCGCGGGCCAGATCCAGAATTTCACGGGCATCTCGACGAGTACCGTTTTCGTAATTGGAAATGGCGCTCTGGCTCAATCCGCACAGACGTGCCAAACCAGCCTGAGAAAGACCGCGGTGTTGGCGTGCATGGCGAAGGCGTTCGGAGAAATGTTTCACACAACAGATTGTTGATGTAAAGCCGAACACGATGGTGTTTAGATAAAATCACGTCCGTGATTTATACTGTCCGACATAGTCATCAGATGTCATTATAGTTAAGGTATCAACTATGTCGGTTGCAAATGAACTTGCTGGCGGTCCTGTTGTGCTGTATCTGGCCACTGCCATTGCTGATCGAATCGAACTAGAACAAAAAATTCAGGCACTGGCTGAGCGTGGTTATCGACTTATTTTCTGTCCGGATGTGACGGCCTTGCTGCAGTCAGCCCAGACACGGACGCGCCATGCGGGTACGGTATGCATTGCCTGGTTGGGGGGCGGCTTGGCTGAAATCTGCTCGGCGGCTGTGCGTTTACGGATGCTATGTCCGCAAATCGGAATCCTGATGCAGTCCGAAGCAACGGACTCAGCCATGTTGCAGGCCTTGCATAGCGGGGGGGATCAGTTTTGTCCCAAACAAGCCTCCTTGGAGTTGTTGGCCGCCAGTTTGCACAGTCTGCAACGGCGTCTGATGCAGATCCCCTCTATTCCAGAGCCATCGGCAACCCAGGAGTGGGTATTGGACCAAGAGGGCTGGACCTTGATCTCGCCAGTTGGCATGTCGTTTAGCCTGACCAGTACCGAGCGCGCGTTCATGGTTTGCCTGCTGGCTCGGGAGGATCGTCGTGCCAGCCATTACGAGCTGATGTGTGCTGTGGCCAGCAAAACAGATGTGATCAGTAATCCGCCCAGTGCCCTGCACATTAATCGTTTGGGGGTATTGGTCAGTCGCATGCGGCGCAAGTTCAGCCAGGGCGGGACGACACTGCCCATACGGTCACTTCATAACTGGGGGTATATGTTTGCCGCTAACTGCCAGTTACTGCTCGATGGGGCACGGGACTAGAGAAAAGGCACTGAAAAAGGCTCTGCCGGTCATACCGCTCAGAGCCTTTGACTATGCATTGAGGAGCGCAGCTTAAGCGTAGCGCTGCACCGACAGGTCATCGGCGCGGATGGCAGGCTCCTTGTTGCTGATCAGATCAGCCAGCAGTTGCGCGCTGCCGGTAGCCAAGGTCCATCCCAGCGTTCCGTGGCCCGTGTTCAGGAACAGGTTGGGATAACGGCTGCGTCCCACAATCGGGGTGCTGTCCGGTGTCTTGGGTCGCAGTCCCGTCCAGAAATGCAGGTCTGCGTCGCTGTGATAGCTGCCGGGGAAAAGATCGTTCAACACCATCAGCAGGGTCTGTTCGCGCCGTGGGTTCAACTGCTTGTTAAAACCCACTACCTCGGCCATGCCACCCACACGAATGCGATTGTCAAAGCGCGTCAAAGCAATTTTGTAGCTTTCGTCCAGCAAGGTGGATTGAGGGGCGCGGGAGGCGTCTGCAATTGTGGCGGTAATCGAATAGCCTTTCAGGGGGTAAACCGGGATAGCTTGCAGGTCTTTCATCAAACCGCTCGACCAGGAGCCCAGCGCCACCACATAGGCGTCAGCAGTCAGTAAACCATCGGAGCTTTGCACACCGCTGATTTCCGAGCCGTTGCTGTGAATGCGCTGAATCGTCTGGTTCCAACGGAACTCCACCCCTTCCTGTTCAGCCAGTTCGCTCAATCGACGTGTGAACATCTGGCAGTCGCCAGTCTCGTCCTCAGGGAAACGTAGACCACCGCTCAATTTGTGCTCGACGTGACGGAGCGCCGGTTCAATGGTGTGCAGCTCGGAAGCCGACAGCAACTGATAAGGTACGCCGGCCTCTTTCAACACCTCGATATCGGCGGCGATGTTATCCAATTGTTGTTGTGTACGGAACACTTGCAAGGTGCCTTGGGCCCGATGCTCAAACTGAATATCGGTCTGAGCGCGTAGCTCAGCCATGCAATGGCGGCTGTATTCGGCCAAGCGCACCATGCGCTCTTTATTGATGGCGTAGCGGTCAGCCGTGCAGTTGCGCCACATGGCCAGCAGCCATTTGATTTGGGTGAGCGTCCCATCGGGGCGGATGGTCAGGGGAGGATGCTCGTCGAACATCCATTTGATCGCCTTGCGTGGGATACCTGGCGCAGCCCAAGGGCAGGCATAACCAAAGGAAAGTTGGCCGGCATTGGCAAAGCTGGTTTCCAGAGCGGGCCCAGCCATGCGGTCAATGACCGTGACGCTGTGTCCTTGGCGGGCAAGATAATAAGCGCTGGTTACGCCTTCGACGCCAGCACCTAGCACGAGGATCTTCATACGGTTCCTTGGGCGCATCGCCCGAGAGGGAAAGTGTTGCGATCGGGCGCGGTATAACCGCGCATGCTGTCGCAATTCGATACGTTTTATCCGTCTATTTCAACAGGCGGGCAGGGTAGGGGTCAAGGTTTAGTCCTGATCCGGACTGCTGCGCGGAAACACCATATTGTTACGGTGGATCAGCTCCGTATCGTGTTCGCTGCCCAGCAACTCATTGATCAGGTGACTGGGCTGACCCATGATGCGACGGGTATCGTCCGACGAGTAGTTGATCAGACCGCGAGCATATTCCACGCCATGCTTATCCACGCAAGCGACGACATCGCCACGGTCAAATTCGCCCTCGACATGGGTGACGCCTACCGGCAGCAGACTTTTGTGTCCGTCTACCAGCGCACGTACCGCGCCTTCGTCCAGCGATACACGGCCACGCACGCGCAACTGGTCGACCAGCCAGCGCTGCCGGGCCGAGCGTACCGGCAGGGTGGCACGCAGTTCCGTACCGATGCGCTCCCCTTGGGCCAGACGCGAGAGCACCTGCTTTTCACGGCCCGAGGCAATGATGGTGTGGCCGCCGCTTTGTGCGGCACGCTTGGCAGCCAGAATCTTGGTAATCATGCCGCCAGTGCCGATATTGCTGCCCGAGCCGCCCGCCATCGCCTCCAGCGTCGGGTCACCCGCCTGACCCAGCGAGATGAATTGTGCGTCGGGGTTGCTTCGAGGGTCGGCGCTGTACAGTCCGGCCTGGTCGGTCAGGATAATCAGGGTCTCGGCTTCGATCAGGTTGGTGACCAGCGCGCCCAGGGTATCGTTGTCACCCACGCGGATTTCATCGGTCACCACGGTGTCGTTTTCGTTCACGATGGGGACCACGCCCAGGTCCAGCAAGGTGTTGATGGTGCTGCGTGCATTCAGATAACGGCGGCGGTCTGCCAGATCCTCATGGGTCAGCAGAATCTGGGCAGTGCGCACACCGTGGCGGGCAAAGGCCACTTCATAAGCCTGTATCAGACCCATCTGGCCTACCGCGGCCGCTGCCTGCAACTCATTCATGGCCTTCGGTCGACGCGGCCATCCCAGACGGGCCATGCCCTCGGCAATGGCGCCACTGGAGACCAGCACCAGTTGCTTGCCTTGGGCATGCAGTTGAGCAATCTGGGTCGCCCATTGCTCTACGGCATCCAGGTCAATCCCTTTGCCCTCGTTGGTGACCAGGGAGGAACCTACTTTAATAACCAGTCGGCGCGACTGCGCAACGGCCGATTCAGAATGAGAAGAGTGCTGCATGAGGAGTTCAGAAATCTATCGCTTGGCGAGTAAATAGAGAAAATGCCAGGAGTAGGGCGGCTGAATGGACCGCGTCTTCCGGGCATTTTGGGGTTCAGTCCCAGGGGTGAGACCCTGGGTCTGTGTGGCACGATCAGTCTGGAGCAAACCTCTCGTCGTAAATATGCGTACCGTCGGCAATATCTTGTTCGATATGCTCCTTGCGGCTTTCCTGATCCAGCCAGGTTTGCAGCTGGTAAACCAGATCCTGAGTGCCCACACCGGTCAAGGCCGAGATGCCGAAAACAGGACCTTCCCAATTGAGCTCTTTGAGCAGGCGGGCTTTCAGATCCTCTGGATCGGACACCATGTCCAGCTTGTTCAGAACCAGCCAGCGTGGCTTGGCGTAGAGCTCTTCGCTGTACAGGCGCAGTTCTTCCACAATGGCTCGGGCTTCTGCCGCCACTTTGGCCACAATATCCTCGTCCGGGTCCAGACTGGAGACATCGAGCAGGTGCAACAGGATACGGGTGCGGGTCAGATGGCGCAGGAACAAGTGGCCCAGGCCAGCTCCTTCAGACGCACCTTCGATCAGACCAGGAATATCCGCCACTACAAAGCTGTGGGCTTCGGACGAGCGCACCACGCCCAGGTTGGGGTGCAGAGTGGTGAACGGGTAATCGGCAATGCGTGGCTTGGCGTTGGAGATACGGGTAATCAGGGTTGATTTGCCAGCATTGGGCATACCCAGCAGGCCCACATCGGCCAACACCTTGAGCTCCAGGCGCAGCTTGCGGTGTTCGCCTTCCTTGCCATAGGTAAATTGACGCGGCGCACGGTTCACGCTGGATTTGAAATGCAGGTTGCCCAAACCGCCGGCTCCGCCTTGGGCCAACGTGACCCGTTCGCCGTGGCGCTTCATGTCAAACAGCTGCTCGCCGGTTTCGGCGTCGAAAATCATGGTGCCTACCGGCACACGCAGGGTAATGTCTTCGCCACCCGCCCCATACTGGTCGGACCCACGGCCGTTTTCGCCGTTGCGAGCGCGGTGCAGGCGGGCGTAGCGGTAGTCGATCAAGGTGTTGACGTTACGGTCGGCCTCGGCGTAAATGCTGCCGCCACGTCCACCGTCGCCGCCGTTGGGGCCACCTTTCTCAATAAATTTTTCTCGGCGGAAACTGGCAGCGCCGTTTCCACCTTTGCCTGCGACCACTTCAATGGTCGCTTCGTCTACGAATTTCATGGTGATGAGTTCTGTATAGGTCCAGGGGCCGCAGAACCGTATGGGCTGCTGGTCTGGGAACAGACCATTTTAAACAAAAACCCCAATTGCTTAGTGTATAGGAGATTGGCTTATCTGCCGGTATGTGCGGTGAGAGTGACCGGTTTTTAATCTCTTGCTGTGGCCGTAGGGAGACTGGCCAGGTCGGATAGGCGCGAGGGCAGGGGGGCACGATGGCCGTACATGAAAAAAGCCCTGCCTAAGGCGGCAGGGCTTTTCGTGGCAACTACGCGGTGAGCGAGTGCTTATTCGGCAGCAACGACCGAAACGGTACGCTTGTTCAGTGCACCGGTGATGGAAAATTTAACTTTGCCATCAACCAGAGAGAACAGGGTATGGTCTTTGCCAATGCCCACGTTCACGCCGGGGTGAAACTGAGTGCCGCGCTGACGAACAATAATGCCGCCAGCCGAAATTACCTGACCGCCGTAGACTTTAACGCCCAGACGTTTGGCCTGTGAGTCACGGCCGTTCCGCGTAGAGCCGCCGCCTTTCTTCTGTGCCATTTCTTTAGCTCCTAGATGAAGAAAATACCAGATTCGCTTTCAGCAACAACTTAGGCGTTGATCGCTTCGATGCGGATTTCGGTGTAGTTTTGACGATGGCCTTGCGTTTTGCGGTAGTGCTTGCGACGGCGCATTTTGAAAATCTTGATCTTGTCGTGACGGCCTTGCGCAAGAACAGTAGCTTTGACCACAGCGCCAGCAACGAAAGGAGCACCGATTTGCAGTGCTTCACCTTCGCCGACGGACAGAACCTGGTCAAGCGAAATTTCTTGCCCAATGTCTGCCGGTATCTGTTCTATTTTGAGTTTTTGGCCAGCAGTAATGCGATATTGCTTACCGCCGGTTTTTATAACCGCGTACATAGGGAATCCCTTAAAGAGAGTCAAAAAGGCATGGTGGATAAGGCTAGTTTCAGCCAAAGCCATGCCCTCTAACATAAAAAAATCTTGACACGCAAAATGCCAAGCAAAAAATAATAGGATAAAAAGGCTTTGCTGTCAATGGTTTGGGCCTTCGCCTGTCAGTATTTTGCATCCAATCCTTTCCTCGGTCAGGGGGGAGATGGCCCTGCCGTATTGTCACTGAACCGGCGCAGGCAGGGCAGGGACCCCGATTCACGCAAAATTGTCGCTTGCCCCAAACGCTTACACTTTTCCTCATTCTGTGGCCTTTGGGCCAGAAGGCTTCCGCTAGGGTAGAGGCGTTGCGTTCACAGAGCGTAAGTCATTTATTTTTCGAACCTGATAAGGGGAAGCGTATGAATAAGGACACGATCGAAGGCAAATGGAAACAGCTGGCCGGCAAGGCCCGCAGTGTCTGGGGGGAAATTACGGATGACGACTGGGCCAAGATGAAAGGCGACGCCACCCAATTGGCGGGTCTGGTCCAAGAGCGCTATGGCCGCACCCGCGAAGAGGCGGAGCGTGAAGTAAAAGATTTCTATGACAAGTACGACCGCTAGTGAGGCGGGGCCCGGTTTTTTGTCTGGAACCTGATGATTGAAGCCGTCACGGCCTGCCAGACAAAGTGTTGATCCTGTACGTACTGATGATGAGGAGAATCGTATGCTTTACTATGCCGTAATCTTTTTTATTGTTGCCATTGTCGCGGCTGTGCTGGGTTTTGGAGGTATTGCCGCTGGTGCTGCTTCGATTGCCAAGATCCTGTTTGTCGTGTTCCTGATTCTGGCGGTGCTCTCGCTTATCAAGGGCATGGCCAAGAAATAGAGCAGGCCCGCTTGAGGCGGGCCCGTCTGAAACACCAAGCCGTCTTCGCCCGTCAGGGGAAGACGGTTTTTTTATCAGGAGCGGTAATCGGCGTTAATGGTGACGTACTCGTGCGAGAAGTCGCAGGTGTAGACCGTCTCGCTATGTTGGCCGCGACCCAGGGAGACACGAACCAGAATTTCGGCTTCCTTCATGACGCGCTGACCGTCTTCTTCGCGGTACTCGGGGTTGCGTCCGCCGTCCACCGCTACCAGCACATCCCCCAGCCACAGACGCAGTTTGCTCACGTCCAGATCTGTGATGCCTGCGTAACCAATGGCGCACAGAATGCGGCCCAGGTTCGGATCGGAGGCAAAGAAGGCGGTTTTAACCAGAGGCGAGTGAGCAATGGCGTAAGCCACTTTCAGTGCTTCTTCGCTGGAGCCGGCGTCATCAACCTGAATGGTCATGAACTTGGTGGCGCCTTCGGCGTCACGCACGATTTTCTGGGCCAGTTCGCGCGAGGCGTCCACCAGGGCGTCCAGCAAGGTGTTGTAGTTCGGGTCTGCAATCGACTCTACTGTGACACCGCTTTGGCCGGTTGCCATGATGATGAACGAGTCGTTGGTGGAGGTGTCGCCATCAACCGTAATGCGGTTGAAAGAGCGGTCTGCCGCCAGACGGCACATATCGCGCAACAATTCGGGAGCAATACCGGCATCGGTGGCCAGATAACCCAGCATGGTGGCCATATTTGGGCGAATCATGCCTGCACCCTTGCTGATACCCGTCAGGGTGACCGTTTTGCCCGAGAGCTGGATTTGGCGAGACACGATTTTGGGCTGGGTGTCGGTGGTCATGATGCTGTGGGCAGCATTGAACCAGTTGTTGTCCGACAGATCGCTGACCGCTGCGGGCAGGGCACCCAGCAGGCGATCCATGGGCAACGGCTCCAGAATTACGCCGGTGGAAAAGGGCAGGACCTGCTGAGGCAGAATATTTAACAGACGCGCTGTTTCCTTGCAGGTTTGCTGGGCTTTTTCCAGACCTGCCTGACCGGTACCGGCGTTGGCATTGCCGGTATTGATTACCAGGGCGCGGATGCCATCGTGGGTAGCCAGATGCGCTTCGCACACCTGAACGGGAGCGGCGCGGAAACGGTTGGTGGTAAAGACACCGGCTACGCTGGTGCCAGGGGCCAGTTCAAACACGGTCAGGTCGCGTCGGTTGGCCTTGCGAATACCGGCTTCGGCAATGCCGATTTTGACACCGGCAACGGGGTGAATGTCAGATTCAGAGGGGATGAACAGATTGACGGCCATGACGCGATCCGAAAAACAATGTTAAAGGCGGCTCAAAGCAATAATGATACTTGCTTTGAGCCGCCTGAGCATATCTTTGGTCGCGTGGGGGTGTCAGTTCTCGCGAGAGGCCATTGCCACGTTGTTGCGGGTAATCAGTTTGAGTTCACCCAAGGCTTCAAACAGGTTGACGCGCGCCTTGTCCGACAGGTTGGCAAACATCTCCTGCAGCCATTGCTCGTGGGAAGCTGCCATTTTCTTGAACTGGCGCTTGCCTTTGGGCGTCAGGCGGATCAGGGAGCTGCGGCGGTCGGTGAGTACCTTGATGCGTTCGACCAGACCCTCTTTTTCCAGCTGATCCGTAATGCCTGTGATATTGCCGTTGGTGACCATCAGGTGGCGGGACAGTTCGCTCATTTTCATGCCCGCGGGCTGGCGCTGCAATTGAGCCATCAGGTCAAAACGGGGCAGGGTAGTGGCGTGTTCGGTACGCAGACGACTACGAATTTCGCCTTCAACCAGATTGGTGCAGGCCATCAAGCGTAACCACAGACGGGTGTCGAAGTGGTCATCGCTGTGGGCACGGCTTTCCAAGTCGGGAGCAGCATCGGCGACGGCGGAAGCGGGGATATCGTTCATGATCATAGATAGCTTGCCTTAATGGTGCATGTCCAAAATGTTTAGCTTTGAAGGACGCAGACCGCAGCCATGAGCAAGCTGGGTTAGCTTGGAAGGTATCTTAGGGGCTGGTTCGAAGTTTGACATTGCGACAGATCAAAGTAAATTCGTTTTTAGCTTAAATTAATCAACTTGATTGAAAGCGCAGGTCCAGTTGACAAAGCATTGAGTAATGAAATGCAAATTTCTGTCTGTTATTTACTTTCATGATCACCGCCTTGAATACGGTTGCGCAGACGCTTTGACGCGGCTCCAAGGCTATAAGCTGGCTAAATTCAAGTGATTATTTAGTTGAAGTATAAGACATTTGCATCACGGTAGCCGACGAAAATAATCCGTTTTCCGTTTTTTTTGATACTTTTTTTGTTTCAAAAATAATGTCTACCGTAAATTTTTCTTAATTGAAAAAAAGTGCGGCGTACATGGATTGGTTTTTGGCCAGCCGAAATTTATTATTTATTTTCCTATGCGTGGGTTGCCGCCCGAAGCGAGCTCGAGCGATGTCAGGATACGGGTTTAAATAGTGGGTGAGGATGCGCTACTGCGGATAACCCGTAGTCGGTATGGCTGATGTCGAGAGGTTTTTTTTGCTAATATCCTTTAGAACTAAACAATATAGACCTTGCCAATTTTGGCCGATGCCTTTGATGCAGCAGGGTCTACGCCTGAGTGGGGCGTAATCTACGCAGGAGATAAGGATGGAACGTTCAGCGCACCTTGATACCTTTGCACGCGACAATCTGCCCCCCATGGAGTGGTGGCCAGACATGTTGCTGGAGGGAAATCCGGATGTGGACTACCCCGCGCGTTTCAATTGCGCCGTGGCGCTATTGGGTGAGCAGGTCGCAGCAGGGCATGGTGACCGCGTGGCCATACAGTGGGCTCAGGGCGAGGAAAATCGCAGTCTGACCTACAAAGAGCTGGACGTGCTGACCAATCGTATTGCGCATGTTCTGCTTGAGGACATGAAGCTGGTGCCCGGCAACCGGGTATTGCTGCGCGGCCCCAACAACCCCATGATGGCGGCCTGCTGGCTGGCCAGTATTAAGGCGGGTCTGGTTACCGTCCCCACCATGCCTTTGCTGCGTGCGGTGGAGCTCAAGACCATTTTGGACAAGGCCCAGATTCATGCCGCTCTGTGCGATGAGCGTCTGCGTCAGGAGTTGGAGCATTGCATGGATGCCGCTCATGATTCCTACACCCCTGTCCTGAAGCAACTGCTGTGCTTTAACGATGAGAGCGCCCAGGGTCTGGAGGCCTTGTTGGCTGACAAACCTGAGGATTTCACGGCGTGCGATACGGCGGCTGATGATGTGTGCCTGATTGCGTTCACCAGCGGCACGACCGGTCAGCCCAAGGGTTGCATGCATTTTCATCGTGATGTGCTGGCGATGTGCGATACCTTTTCCCGCCATGTATTGCGTTTGACACCGGATGACGTGGTGTGTGGTACTCCGCCTTTGGCTTTTACCTTTGGTCTGGGTGGTCTGCTTTGCTTTCCACTGCGGGTGGGGGCCTCTACCGTCTTGCTGGAGCGACTGACACCTTCGGACCTGCTGGGCATGATTGACCGCTTTAAGGTGACCATGAGCTTTACGGCGCCTACTTTTTATCGTCAGATGGCCGGTTTGGTGGATCGTTATTCTCTGGCCAGTTTGCGGGCCACCGTATCGGCAGGAGAAGCGTTGCCCGATGCAACCCGCCAGCTCTGGAAGCAGGCCAGCGGCATTGAGATGACCGATGGCATAGGCGGCACGGAGATGATTCACGTGTACGTATCCAGCCCGCCCGAGAAAGTGCGCCCCGGTGCCATTGGTCAGGTGGTGCCTGGGTATGTCGCCACGATTCTGGATGATGATCTGAATCCGGTGCCGGTGGGCACGGTGGGACGTCTGGCGGTCAAAGGCCCCACCGGTTGCAAGTATTTGAACGACGAACGTCAGAAGCAGTTTGTCCAGGGCGGCTGGAACTTCCCGGGTGATACCTTCAAGATGGACGAGGACGGCTACCTTTACTATCAGGCCCGTAACGACGACATGATTGTTTCTTCGGGCTACAACATTGCCGGCCCGGAGGTGGAGGGCACCTTGCTCAAACATGAGGCGGTGGCAGAGTGTGGAGTGGTAGGCGCCGCGGATGAAGAACGGGGCCAGATCGTGCAGGCTTTCATCGTGCTCAAGCCTGGCTTTACGCCCAGCGATGACTTGAAAAAGAAGCTGCAGGATTTTGTGAAAGAGAATGCCGCGCCTTACAAGTACCCACGCGCGATTGAGTTTGTGACTTCTTTGCCTCGGACCGAGACAGGGAAGTTGCAGCGATTTGTGCTGCGCCAAATGGCACAGCATTGATTCTTTCAGGAAAAAAAAGCGGGCTCAGGCCCGCTTTTTTGCATCCGGCGTACTAGTTCTTGAAGGAGGCAAAGACCTCACGGGCGGCTTGCACCGTCGCGTCGGTAATATCGGCGGTATGCTGCACCGACACAAAACCGGCTTCAAAGGCTGAGGGGGCAAAGTACACCCCCTTGTCCAGCATGGCGTGGAAGAACTGCTTGAAGCGTTCGATGTCGCCAGCCGAGACCTCGGCCAGGGACGTAGGAACGTTTTCGCTGAAGTAGATGCCGAACAGGCCGCCCTGATGGTCTGCCGTAAAAGGAACGCCTGCTTCTTGTGCTGCGGTCTTCAGGCCCTGGATCAGGTTGGCTGTGTTGGCTGTGAGGGTGTCATAGAAACCGGGTTGAGCCAGTTTCTTCAAGGTTGCCAGCCCCGCAGCGACAGCAACAGGGTTACCGGATAGGGTGCCTGCCTGGTAAACGCCACCGACGGGAGCCACGCATTGCATGATGTCGCGGCGACCACCAAAAGCGCCTACGGGCATGCCACCACCAATCACTTTAGCCAGTGTGGTCAGGTCAGGACGAATGCCGGTCAGGCCTTGTACGCCTTGCGGGCCCACGCGAAAGCCTGTCATGACCTCGTCAAAAATCAGCACGGCGCCATACTCGGTACACAGCTCGCGCAAGCCTTCCAGGAAACCGGGGGCTGGGCGGACCAGGTTCATATTGCCGGCAAAGGGCTCAACGATAACGCAGGCGATTTCGCTGCCTTTCTGTTTGAAGGCATCGCGCACGGCGTCCAGATCGTTGTAGTCCAGAACCAGGGTGTGACCGACAAACTCGGCCGGCACGCCGGCGGAGGTGGGGTTGCCAAAGGTCAGCAAGCCGGAGCCGGCTTTGACCAGCAGGCTGTCGGCGTGGCCATGGTAGCAGCCTTCGAATTTGATGATGGTGTTGCGGCCGGTAAAGCCACGGGCCAGACGAATGGCGCTCATGGTGGCCTCGGTGCCCGAGCTGACCAGACGAACCTGCTCGATGGATGGCAGCATCTTGGTCAGCGTTTCGGCCAGAACCACTTCGCCTTCGGTGGGCGCCCCATAGGACAGGCCGTGTACGGCAGCGTCCTGTACCGCTTTGATCACGTCCGGATCGGAGTGGCCCAGAATGGCCGGGCCCCAGGAACCCACGTAGTCCGTGTATCGCTGGCCGTCTGCATCCCAGATGTAAGGGCCTTGGGCGCGTTCGATAAAACAAGGTGTGCCACCCACAGAACCGAAGGCGCGGACGGGCGAGTTGACGCCGCCGGGGATGACTTTGCAGGCACGTTCAAAAAGTTCGGAATTACGGGACATGAGGCAAAAATCCAGAGGTAAAAGGTCGGGGCCAGGCAAAAGATCAGCGCATAAAGCGCGAGGGGGCCTGGGCGTGAAAGTAGTCGGTAAAGCGTTGCGCCGTGGCGCGTATATCGCTGGTCTCAAACAGGCTGCTGATAACGGCAACGCTATCGACGCCTGCTTGCAGCAGTTCGGGCATTTTCTCGGGTGTGATGCCGCCGATGGCCACAATGGCGGCACGCCGTCCCTCGTGTTCTTGTTCTTGGCAAAGCTGTCGTGCTTGTCGCAAGGTATCCAGTTCTGCCGGGGGCGCTTCGGGTTTGACGCTGGACGGATACATGGCACCAAAGGCAATGTAGTCTGCATCGTCAGCCAGAGCCTGGCGCGCCAGGTACAGACTGTTGTAGCACGAGCGCCCCAGCAGGGCTTGCGGTCCCAGAGCCTGGCGTGCCTGCCTCAGGTCGCCATCGCTTTTGCCCAGGTGCGCGCCTTGCACATCAAACTCTTGCGCCCAACTCCAGTGATCGTTGACCAAGAGCGGCAGATCCAAAGACAGGCACAGCTTGACCAACTCTTTGAGTTGTTGCTGGCGGATGGGTTCCGGGCCGTTTTTGCGGCGAAACTGCAAGACCTGCAAACCACCCTCGTGAGCGGCGCGCACTGCGTTCAGCAGGCGGGCTGTGTCGTCCCATTCGGGAGTAATGCCGTAAAGACCGGCAGGAAAGCGCAGGGAGGTGGCGTCAGTCATTTTGGGGAGCAACAGGGTTGAACAGGCGGTGGCCCATACCGGGCTGAAAAGTGTCACCGGCACGTTCCTGCAGGTGCAACAAGGCTGATTCTACCGCGTTATCCAGCTCATGACCCTGGGCCAGAAAGCTCAGGCAGGCTGTAGCCAGCAAACTGTCGATATCCTGCTGACGCACGCCACCATCGAGCGGCATGCTGTAATCCAGACGGCCATGATGACCCTGGAAACGGGTGTGCCATTGCCCGGCTGTGCCCGGTACGCCCGTCACCAGCACGGCATTGGCCCCATTGTTCAGCAAGGTTTCCACGGCGTCGGGCGTGTCGCCCAACAGCTCGTCGGCCTGCCAGCGCTCCAGGCTGGGGTGGTCGATCAACAATAAGGAGCTCAGTGGTAAAAGCAGGCGTAAACTGGCGTCCAGGGCGTCGTCCGCGTCCAGCTCGTCCAGGCCAGTGGGCATGGCGCTCAGGTGCAGGACCAAAGGCAGCTCCGGGTAGTCGGAACACAGCTCGGCAACCATGCTGGCGATTTCAGGACTGTAAACGGGGCCGCACTTGATGGCCTGAATGTTCATGTCTTCCAGCAGGCAACGTGCCTGGTCATCGGCGATGTCCTCGGCCAGCGTCTGGATGTTTTCCTGCTGCGCGCTGTCGCGTACCAGCAAGGCGGTGGGCACACTGACGATATGGCAGCCCAGACGGGCACCAGTGAGGGCATCTGCCGGCAGATGGGCGCCGCCACTGGGATCATAAGGGGCCAGCACGAGCGCCAGGGCAGGACTTGAATTTTTGATTTCAGCAGCCATCTTATCTTGGATACACCGGCAGGGCCAGACAAGGCTCTGGATGTCACGGGTTGAGTAATTTAGTAATATGAACCCCATTTTAATGGATTGCCCCGATTTGCACGCGGATCGGACTATGTTTACAAATACAGTAGGAATACTATGCGTACGTGGATGTGCCTGATTTGCGGCTGGATTTATGATGAAGAAACGGGTTTGCCTGAAGAAGGCATTGCACCGGGCACACGTTGGGAAGATGTCCCTCCAAACTGGGTCTGTCCCGAATGCGGCGCTCGTAAGGAAGACTTCGAAATGATCCAGGTGTGATCATTTCAGGTTCCAAGGTGGTTTGTTTTGACGGGAGGTGTGTATGAGTGCCACTAGCCAGTCCCCGCTAATCCAAGAAAGCGCTAATCTTACGCACCACCTGTTACTTGCCATGCCCGGTGTGGTATCGGGCAGCTTGGCCGACACGGTGATTTATGTCTGTGAACATAATGAACAAGGTGCTTTGGGCCTGGTCATCAATCG
The DNA here is from genome assembly GCF_037120595.1 of Alcaligenes sp. CHO6. Lineage (NCBI taxonomy): Bacteria > Pseudomonadati > Pseudomonadota > Betaproteobacteria > Burkholderiales > Alcaligenaceae > Alcaligenes > Alcaligenes sp. CHO6. The sequence continues at coordinate 155,737 of NZ_JBANCI010000005.1, read as the reverse complement.
ACCAACAGATCTGAGTCTGGTTGAGCTGTTGTCGCGCATCGAGGTTGATGTGGATAAACGCGCCGATCTGGCCGGAACCTCGGTGTACTTCGGTGGGCCGGTACAGACGGATCGCGGCTTTGTGCTGCATGACTCGGATAAAACCTATACCTCCAGCCTGGGGGTGGGCGATCTGACCCTGACCACATCCCGCGATGTCTTGCAGGATGTGGCACAGGGAAAGGGACCGGTTCACATGCTGGTGACCCTGGGTTATGCCGGATGGGGCGCCGGTCAGCTGGAAAGCGAGATGGCCGATAATGCCTGGCTGAGCATCAAGGCGACTCATGAAATCTTGTTTTCCACGCCTGTTGGGGAGCGGTATGATCGTGCCCTGGCCCTGTTGGGAATCAGTCCTTTTACTCTGACAGGTGCGGCAGGCCATGCCTGAACACGACACACCATCAATGGCCAGCTCGGCACAGACCTTGCTGGCTTTTGACTATGGCCTGAAAAAAATTGGCGTTGCATTGGGCAATACCTTGACGCGTCAGGCCCGGCCTTATACGATTTTGCGGCCCGTTACACGGGAGCAGCGCTTTGCGGCTATTGAGGCTTTACTCAAGGAATGGCAGCCCGATCGGGTTGTGGTCGGCTTGCCTTTGACCCTGGACGGTGGCGAACAGTATGCTTCGCTGCGGTGTCGACGTTTTGCCAACCAGTTGCACGGTCGTTATGGCGTTGCGGTAGACCTGGTCGATGAGCGGGGCTCCAGCATGGAGGCTCAAGAATTGCTGGGCAATAATGACGATGATGATGCCATGGCAGCGTGCGTGATCCTGCAGCGATATCTGGATAGCCTGCCTGCGGTTTGAGCTCTCTACAAGGTTGCAGCCTTTTGATTAGTTTATTTCGTTTTAGTTGGCGTGCTGTCGCTCTGATCGTGTGGATTGTGGTCGGCCTGTTCAGTGTTGGCCTGCTTTTTCCCGTCTTGCGCTCCGGCGGACGCCGTCTGATGGTGCTACGCATGTCCCGCCTGTTGATGACTATTTGCGGTGTGCGCGTCATCCTCCATGGTCACGCGGTTCAGGATCGCTCCGTGCTTTATGTGTCCAACCATATTTCATGGTTGGACATTTTTGTGCTCAACAGCGTGCGCTGCACTTCCTTCATTGCAAAAAGTGATATCCGTCGCTGGCCCGTAATCGGCTGGCTGGTTGCTGGCGCGGGAACGGTGTTCATTGAACGTGGCCAACGTCGGGCCATTCAGATTGTTAGCCAGCAAATGGCGGTTTGTTTCGAACGGGGCGACGCGGTAGGCCTGTTTCCCGAAGGCACCACCTCCACGGGGTGGGAGGTGCGACCGTTTCATGCCAGCTTGTTTGAGACAGCGATCAGCCTGAATGTGGATATTCAGCCTGTGGCGTTGGTGTTTGAGCATCAGGGACGGCGCAGTGAGCGTTTTGCCTTTGTGGGTGAGCAGTCCCTGGTAGGCAACATCTGGGTCCTGCTCAGTGCTCGCCATGTGTCTGTGCACTGCCACTTTCTGGATGTGATGCCCGCGCTCTCCTGCACGCAATGGGGGCGCTCACAAACGGCCCATCAGGCCCGCGAGCGGATACGCGCAGTGGTTTGTCACGAGTCGGCTGCTGACACCGGCCCAGCGCGTTAACCGGGTTTTTTGCTTTCCGGGCAGTGAATCTGAACCAGGTGCCGGTCTTGCAGGCGGACTGCACTGAGTTGTCGGCCCCAGACGCAACCGGTATCCAGGCTGATGAGCGTAGGGGTGTTCAACAAGCCCAGCGTAGACCAATGACCAAAAATGATGGGCACCTGAGCGCAGGCACGTTGCGGTAACTCATACCAGGGCAGCAAGCCTGATTCGGCATCGGGGGCGCCTTTGTGCTTGAAATCCATGTGTCCGGCTGCGTCGCACATGCGCATGCGGGTCAGGGTGCTGACAATGGCGCGTAGCCGGTCGTAGCCTTTGAGCCCTGCTTCCCAGCGATCCGGTTTGTTGCCAAACAGTTCGATGATCGTGTGCTGCCAGTCATCGGCACGCAACAATGTTTCCAGCTCCTGTGCATATTCCAGTGTCTGCTCGGGACTCCAGGCTGGATGAACCCCTGCATGAACCATCAAATGTCCGTGTTCGTAATGGGCCAGGGGCTGATGGCGCAACCAGTCCAGTAGCTCCTGGGCGTCGGGCGCAGCCAGCAAGTCCTGCAGCGTATCTTGCTTGCTGGATTTACGTACCCCGGCGGCAACCGCCAGGCAGTGAATGTCATGGTTACCCAGCACGCAAACAGCGCGCTCCCCCAGGGAGCGAATCAGGCGCAGAGCACCCAGAGAGTCGGGGCCACGGTTGACCAGATCGCCAGCAAACCAGAAAGTGGCCTGGCTGTCAGCGGCCACATCCGGATGGCCGAGCAAGCTGTCCAGGGGGCGGCAGCAGCCCTGAACATCACCAATTGCCCAGATGGCAGGGGAAGTAGCTAAAGACATGGTTTAATGTGTTGCACTGGGTTTGCGACGTCGCCGGTTGTGCCGGTTTTCCATCAGGATAAGAGCGCTCAAGGCCAGCGCCATGGCGATCAGATTCGGTACCAGAGCGGTGACCCAGGGTGCCAGATTGCTGAGCATGGCCACGTTCAAGGCAAGCTGGTTGATCATGAAAAAGCCCACGCCCAGTAAAATGCCGGTAAAGACCTTGGTGCCCACACCGCCATGGCGTGTCTGCATAAAGCCGATGGGTGCGGCAATGGTAATCATGACCAGCAAGGTGAACGGATAGGCAACTTTGCGCCACAGCGCTACAACCTGACGTTTGGTTTGCAGTTTGTTGGCGTCCAGATAACTAATATAGTCCTTCAAATCCAGAATGGACATGCGTTCGGGCGTGACGACGCGCGCGATCAGTCGGTCCGGGGTTAGCGTAGTGGTCAGCGTCAGGGTGGGGCGCTTTTCAATTTTCACCAGCGCTTGCTCAGGGGCTTTGTCCTGGCTCAGGACGGTGTGTGACTGCTCGCTGACATGCGTTTCGGTGACGTCTTGCAAGTCCAGCTGGTTTTTGTGAAATTGCCCGCTCGGTGCCTGCATCATGGCGTTTAAGCGTTGTCCGTCCGAGAAGTCGAACACGCTGACATCACTTACTTTGCCGTCGCCTTGCAGGTTGGCAATGTTGATGATGCGCACTCCACCTTGAGGATTGTTCTCTTTGAACCAATAGCCGCTTTCCAGCCGTCCGCTACCCGACCGTCCCAGCAAGGCCATGCCTTGCTCGCTGGATTTGATCTCGGCCATGGGCGTGACATACTCGGACAGGACAAAAGCACCGGCCACCAGTGGCAAGGTAATGGTCCAGAGCATCATCATCATATGCAGGCCGCTGACCCCCGAGGCGCGCAGAATCACCAGCTCATTGCGTTGGGCAAGGCTGGCCAGGGCCAGGGTGGCGCCAATGAGCAAGCCAATGGGCAGCAGGTCGTACAAACGAGTCGGCAATTCCAGCGCCTGGATGTAGAACAGATTGGCCAGGGTGAATTTGGAGCCGACTTTGTCCAGTTCTTCGATCAGGGCGAAAAAGGTGAACAGGCCCAGCAGTGCAAGCAGCACCACGGCGCTGGAGCGATAGATTTCGGAAGCAAGATAGCGGCGAGCGGTGCGCATGAAAATAGGGCCCAGGAAAGACGTGGCTAGCTTAACAAAAATGCGGATTGCAGTCAGGGAATAGCGACTTGACGCATGCGTTGACTGATGGTGCGAGTGCGCGACTGCAAATAGGCGCTGTTACGGTTTTTGTCATAATAGGCTGGGTTGGGGAGCATGCCTGCCAGCCGGGCGGCCTGCATGGCGCTAAGGGTGGCGGCATCAGTCTTGAAATAGTGGCGCGCCGCCGCCTGGGCTCCAAATACGCCTTCACCCCACTGAGCCACGTTCAGATACAGCTCCAGAATACGCTCCTTGCTCATGACGGTTTCAATCATATAGGTCAGAATCAGTTCCTGTCCTTTGCGCAAATAACTGCGCGACTCTGACAGAAACAGATTTTTGGCCAATTGCTGGGAGATGGTTGAGCCCCCGCGCCGACGGGTCGAGCCTTTTTCTGATTGGCGTCGGTTGTATTCCCACGCTTTACGAATGGCATCCCATTCAACCCCCGAGTGATTCAGGAAGTTCGAGTCTTCGGAGGCGATGACCGCGCGCTTCAGGTTGGCGCTGATCTTGTCGTAAGGCACCCATTGGTAGCGCAGTTTTGCATCGGCATCGGAGCTGCGCAACTGACCTTGCTCTGCCGCCATGAAGGAGGTCATCCGTGGGGGCACCACGCTATACCAGAGCACCATCACAAACAGGGCAATCTGATAGAGCAGAACGGCGGCGGCCAGGGTTAATACGGCCAGGCCGGCCAGTTTCCAGGGATGGACCAGGAGGCGACGCACGTCAGATTTGTCCCAGGTCCTGGCGCAAGGCGGCCAGCACGGGTTCGACATCGGCTTGCAAGCCATGCCAGATCTGAAAGCTGGCGGCAGCTTGGCCCACCAGCATGCCCAGACCATCTCTGCTCTGTGTGGCGCCTGCCTGCTGGGCGGCCCGCATAAAGGCGGTGGGCTCGCTGGCATAAAACATATCGTAGGCCAGCGAGTGGCTGCGGTAGCGGGCATCGGGCAGGTCGGGCAGATTCTGATTGAGACTGGCCGAGGTGGCATTGATGACGATATCCCAGTCACCGCAGTGGTCGTCCAGCCCGCCTGCACTCAGGCGGCGCGAGGCATCCGGGTCCAGAGCCACTACCTGCTCGCGGATTTCATAGGCTTTGGCACTGGTGCGATTGATGATGTGCAGCAGCTCGCAGCCAGCCTCCAGCAAGGGAAACACGACCCCACGTGAGGCGCCGCCCGCACCGATCAGCAAGATGCGCTTGCCCTCCGGGTTGTGGCCAACACGCAGAAGATCCGAACACAAACCCACGCCGTCGGTATTGCATCCATGCAGTTGCCCGTCCTCCAGCCATAGCGTATTGACGGCCCCTGCCATGCGGGCCCGGCGGCTCAGGCGTGGGCCCACCAGTTCGTAGGCTTGTTCCTTGAACGGCAAAGTCACGTTCAGGCCACTGCCCGTTTTGAAGAACTGCTCTACGGTGGAGGCGAAACCATCGAGGGGGGCCAAAATCCGCTCATAGCTCAGGGCCAGATTGAACTGGCTGGCAAATTGGGCATGGATTTGTGGGGAGCGGCTGTGCTCGATGGGGTGACCAATAACGCCGTAGCGCTGGACAGAAGTCGTGTCGGGCATGGTTAAGCGATGCTTGTCGTGTTGTCAGGTGTCAGCACCAAGGCTGAAACCACGTATTTTACCCCAGGGTCTGGCTTCGCTTCTGTTTGCCATGGGCAATACAGCCTTACTGCCCATCCCCACCCTGCATATTGAGTCCGTCACGGGTGAAGTGCCAACTGCGGGTAATCACAAGCACATCTGCGTTCGGGGCCAGTTGTTCGGGCAAGGGCGCAAAGGGGGCGGCCAGCTCCACAATACGTCGTGCCGCCAGATTCAGGGCGGGCTGATCGGAAGGCTGAGTAATCTGAGCGCGCAGCAGGCTGCCATCTCGCCGTATATACACGGTCATTTGGAGCTGGCCGTAGAGCTGTATTCCGTCTTGCCGCGGGTAGTGGTGTGTGCCGGTTTGTTCGATCTTCTCTCGCCACTGGTCCAGGTAGCGCGCTTGTTCACTGGCCTTGGCACTGGGCCCGACATAGTGATAACGCGGCTGGCGCTGCTGCTCCCGAATCTGCTCGCGCAGCATGGCCAACTGACTGTTGTGACGTTGCGGCTCCAGATCCTGATCATCTGGACCGGGCTCCAGTGATGCGCCGATATACTCCGTACGAGGTGTCGAGGGCGGAGCCTTATCGCGGCTCTCCAGTTCGCCCAGCAGACGTTGCTGTTCGGCTTCCAGACTTTGCTGACGGGCCCGCAAGGCTTCAAGGACCAGTCGATTGGGCAGATTGGGGTCGCTCAGCGGCAAAGGATTGCTGGCCTGACCTTGCAGGTGATCCCCGCCGCCATCCAGATTGAGCTGCGCCAGCAACTGGGGACTCAAAGGCACGGAGTCGGTGCTGAAATTGACCAGAGCCACGTCCAGACGGGAGTCGGCAGCCGGGGCGGGTGGCCGGGCAGGCCAGAAAATCAGCACGAGATGAATGAGGGCGGAAAGAGCGATCGCCAGCCACAAATAATCTTTGGGCAGGTTGAGGCGCTCAAGCTTGCTCATGGCTGTCAGTCGGCCGTCGCGACCGAGCGCAAACGGGCCTCTACGGTCAAGGCCAGTTCGTCAAACGACAGCAGATCCAGGGTCACCTCCTGACCTCGCTCCAGCGCCGGCAGGCCAGGAACGTGTAGAACCAGAGGGGCGTTAGTCAAGCGCACCAGATCCTCCTTGATGAAGCTGGCCTGAACTTGCTTGATGTCGTTTTGCTGCAACCAGCGCAGGCACCAGAAACGCTCCAGAGAGGACTGGTAATCCGCCCACTGGGTGTATTGCGATTCAAAGGCGCCAATAATGGCATACAGGTCTGCATCCTTGGGCTGGAAAGGGGCTGCCAGACGTGCCGAGATGCCATGCTGGGCGGCCGCCAGGATTTGTCCTTGATTAATCAGGTCCACATAGCGGCGCAGCGGCGAGGTGGACCAGATGTATTGCGGTACACCAATGGACTCGTGCGGGCCGGGCGTGGTGGACATGCGCGTGCGCATGAATTGCTGGGAACGATAGATACCGGGCACATTATGTTCGGCCAGCAGGCCACCCCAGAGCTGATTGGCCAGGATCATGTATTCGGCCACCAGCAGGCTGAGCGGAGCATTGCGCACACGCGGCACCAGCCGGATGATGGAATTCGGGTCATCGTGCGGGCCTTCCAGTTCAAAGCTGTATTCCACCCGGTTGTTGTTTTCCGGTTTGCCCCGTACAGCCTCGCGCTGGGCCGACAGTTGGCGGGAGAAATTCCACAGCGGACGCAGCCACTGCGCATAAGGCAGCTCGGCGTTTTCGTCGGCCAGGGCCGCTTCGCTGATCAGCGGGTCCAGTTCATGCTGGCGCAGGTTGCCCGCCACGGTGATGCGTTCCAGGCGGGTCTGGTGGGACAGGATTTCACCTGTGCTGATGTCGGCATCCACATACAGGGACAAGGCAGGGCGTGTTTGACCCTGGTCCAGTGAGAAATGCGCGATCAGCTCAGGCGGCAGCATGGGAATCTTGTAGCCTGGCGTGTAAACCGTTGCCATGCGATTGCGGGCGATCTGGTCGATTTCATTGCCACGGCTCATCGCCAAAGACGGTACGGCAATGTGGATACCCACCCGCAGTCGGCCCGGCTCGGGATGCTGGACCGACAAGGCGTCGTCAATCTCAATCGTATTGGCATCGTCCACGGAGTACGCAATGACATCCGCTTCGGGCAGGTCCTGGCCCCAGTTTTGCAGGCAGATTGCCGGAAAGCCAGTGCCTTTGGGGAAATGAGCGGTTAAAAAGCGATGCTGATGCAAGGTCAGGGGGTTGGACCAGGCGCCCAGCGAGAGCAGCAGTTTCTCGGTGCTGACACCCAGTTCCTTCTGGGCTTGATCGAAGGCTTTCCACTCCAGCGTGTTTTTGTCCGGCTGGGTCAGGAAGGTCCCCGCTTTGGCTGCCACTTCGGGTGGCAACTCGCCCTTGATCATCTGCTCGGCCCAGGTTTGAATCTGTTCTTGCTGCAGACGCTTCTTTTCAATGGCGGCCAAAGCGGCTTGCAGGATTTCCGGGGGAGCGGGGCGATACAGTCCCTTGCCCCGACGATGGAAGTAGGCCGGTGCGCTGTGCAGAGCAAAAATGGTGCCGGTTTTTTCGATGGCGCTGGGAGGGTGGCCAAAATACTCCTGGGCCAGTTCGGCCGCCTCAAATTCGTCCTGCGGTGCGCATTCCCACAAGAAATTGATATCCAGCGAGTCGGCCAGGGCCTGGGCTTTTTCCAGCAGCTCTGCAGGGGCTGGCTGATCGAATGTAAACAGAACGCTGTTTTTCTTGATTTTGCTGCGCTTGCCAGACGCGGATTCCACCTGCATGGTGGTATCGCTGTCAGAAAATATTTTTTCTGCTTTGAAATTACCGCTGTCTTCAAAAAGGACGTACATGATTTTCCATCTGGATGGTGCTGGCCATCCGGTAAATAGATTTAAGGTTGTTGCAGGGCAAAGCGCAAAATATCGTCGATCCAGGGGTCGAAGTCGGTCAGACCGTGATCGCCGCCTTCCAGAATCTGCCCTTGACTGCCTTTGTACCAATCCGCCATTTCGCGCCAGTTAAGAACTTCATCGCCTTTGGCGGCCAGCAGATAAAAACGCTGGGGATCGCTTGGGCGTGGGACATGAATGTCGTTGAGCTCATCGACATAGTCGGGCAGGAAATGAAAAGGGTCGGGCGAGTGATAACAGACATGTTCGCCCACCTGGGTGGCCAGATCCCGTCCTGCGTAGACCACCGGGTTGAGCAGTACCGCGCGGCTGTGATAGTGCTGCGCCAGGTGACTGGCATAGTAACCGCCTAGCGAGGAGCCGATCACACATAATTGATCCGTGCTCATGCCTGCCTGCAGTTCGGTATCCACAATGCGTTTACACATGGCAATGGCCTGGGCCGGGCTGGCGGGCAATTGCGGGCAGCGCCACAGGTGCAGCATGTCTCTGTCCTGCAAGGCTTGTTTCAGGCGCTGCGCTTTATAGGACGAAGGCGAGGAACGAAAGCCGTGAAGATAGAGAATCATGGGAGCACCTGCTATATAGATAAGAGGGTCAGCGTGACAGTTGATCCAGCAGGCGCTGATGAATGCCGCCAAAGCTGCCGTTACTCATCACAACAATGGCATCGCCGGGCTGGCTGGCTTGAACAATAGCCTGAACCATTTTATCCAAATCATTCCACGCTGTGGCACGATCCCCTAAAGGGGCCAGGACCTTGGCCGCATCCCAGCCCAGCGCGTGCTTGCCTTGGGTCTCGCCGTAGCAAAATACCAGATCTGCCTCTTCCAGCGAGCCTGGCAGGCGGGCCGCCATGGCGCCCAGCTTCATGGTGTTGGAGCGCGGTTCGAGCACCGCCAGAATCCGGCTTGATTGACCGGTTTGACTGCGCAGGCCGGCGAGGGTGGTGGCAATGGCTGTGGGGTGGTGAGCAAAATCGTCGTAGACCGTAATGTCTTTGACGACACCCCGTACTTCCATGCGACGCTTGATACCGGCAAATTGGCTCAATGCCTGACAAGCCCGCTCAGGCTGTACGCCCACATGGTGGGCGGCAGCAATAGCGGCCAGAGCGTTCAGACGATTGTGCTCGCCTGTCAAGGTCCAGTGGACGATGCCCTGGGGCTGGCCCTTGAAACTTACTTCAAAGGAAGTGGGACTCAGCGCTTTGCTGTCCCAGTCTCCTTCAGGGCCGAACTGCTCGACCGGCGTCCAGCAACCATGTGCCAGGGTTTCATCCAGGCTGGGGGTGTGGGTGGGACGGACAATCAGCCCAGTGGAAGGAATGGTGCGCACCAGGTGGTGAAACTGGGTCTGGATGGCATGCAGATCCGGGAAGATATCGGCATGGTCGTATTCCAGATTGTTCAGAACGGCTGTGCGGGGGCGATAGTGAACAAACTTGGAGCGTTTGTCGAAAAATGCGGTGTCGTACTCGTCGGCCTCGATCACAAACAAGGATTGTCCAGGATTGAAGCGCGCCGAGACGCCCAGACCAGGGGCCACGCCACCGATCAGGAAATTAGGCGACAGATCGGCCTGCTCCAGAATCCAAGCCAGCATGGAGCTGGTGGAAGTCTTGCCGTGTGTGCCTGCCACGGCCAATACGTGCTGCTGGTGCAGGATGTTCTCGCCCAGCCATTGCGGACCGGACGTGTAAGGCAGGCCCTGATCCAAAATGGCCTCCATCAGGGGATTGCCGCGGGTGACCACATTACCCACTATATAGAGATCAGGACACAGTTCGGTTTGCTCTGCGCCAAAGCCCTCGATCAGTGCAATGCCTTGCTCTTCCAGTTGGGTGCTCATGGGCGGGTAAACCCCGGCGTCGCAACCTGTGACCGTATGGCCAGCCGAACGGGCAATCAGGGCCAGACCACCCATGAATGTGCCGCAAATTCCTAGTATGTGTATATGCATGACAATCCTCCGGCCTGTATTCTAGACGACTGTTTGATCTGATGCGTGAGCTTTGGTGAGGGCCGGTGCTATCATCCCTGAATGATATTTTTTCAGGTGTAAGCCGGTATGCGTAGGCGTCTTTTTCTGCGGCAGTCGCTGGTGTGTGCAAGCCTTTTGGCCCTGCATCCTGCCCCATGGGCCAGTTTGCTGCCTTCCGACCCGTTTCTGGCGCAAAGCTTCAAAGATCTTCAGGGCGAGGATCGTGCGCTGTCCGCCTACAGCGGCAAGCCGCTGGTCGTGAATTTCTGGGCAACCTGGTGCGCGCCCTGCGTCAAGGAAATGCCTGACCTGCAAGCCCTGCACGAACGCTATCCCGACGTGCACTTTGTCGGCATCGCGGTGGACTCGCTCGATAACGTCACGGAGTTTCTGGAACGCGTTCCGGTCAGCTACGATATTTTGCTGGCGGGTTCGGCGGGTCTGAAACAGATGCGCAGCGTGGGCAATAAAAAGGGCGGCCTGCCCTTTACGGTCGTGTTTGGCAGCAATGGTCGGATCAGCGAACGGATTTTGGGTCAGATAGATCCCGAAAAGTTGGACGAAGTTATTAAGGCTCAACGCTAACTGGCCGACTTTTTCGCTTAATTTCGTTAAATTTCCGCTCTGTGGGCAGCCTGCCCCAAACGGGATGGAACCAATCCTAACTGTTTGTAAGCCAAGCAGGTTTATGGACAAATGACGTTATTTAGCGTAAAAAGGCGGTCTGTCTTGACGAAAAATCCGCTATGGCGAAACATGTCCTGGTCCTTAACGGGCCCAACCTCAACCTGCTGGGAACACGAGAACCCGATGTCTACGGACACCAGACTCTCGAAGATATCAACAGTGGTTTACGGGTGCTGGCCGATCAGCATGGCGCGCAGTGTCATTTTTTTCAAAGTAACCACGAAGGCGGGCTCGTTGATCGAATTCATCAAGCTCGTGACCAGGGTGTCGATTTCATCCTGATCAATGCTGGGGCCTATACCCATACCAGCGTGGCGATACGGGATGCGCTAGCCGGTGTCGGTATTCCGTTTATTGAAGTTCATCTGTCCAATGTTCACCGTCGTGAGCCGTTCCGCCACCACTCCTATCTTTCTGACACCGCTTGCGGTGTCATTGTGGGTTTAGGGGCGTACGGCTATGAGGCCGCTTTGCGGTTCGCTTTGAATAGTTAGGCGGTTCGTTTCGTTTTTTTGACCAATATTTTTTTAATGCCGTCCTGTCCCAGTCAGTGGCTAGTGCGGCGTTGCGGGAAGTACGCATGGATCTTAGAAAACTCAAAACCCTGATCGATCTGGTCGCCGAGTCTGGCATTGCTGAGCTGGAAATCACCGAAGGTGATGACAAGGTTCGCATTGTTAAATTTTCGCAAAGCTCGGCCGCTCCCGTGGTGTACGCCCCTGAGGCTCCTGTAGCCCAGGTGGTGGCGCCCGCCGGTGCTCCTGCCGCCCCGGCTGCTCCCGCAGCTCCCGAAGGCCACGCCGTCAAGGCTCCGATGGTCGGTACCTTCTATCGTGCCCCCAGCCCGGGCGCCGCTCCGTTTGTGGAAGTGGGCCAGACCGTCAAGGAAGGCGAGCCCCTGTGCATTATCGAGGCCATGAAGCTGCTCAACGAGATCGAAGCCGACAAGTCCGGCGTGATCAAGGAAATCCTGGTTGAAAACGGCGGGCCGGTGGAATACGGTCAGACCTTGTTCATCATCGGTTGATGATATGTTTGAAAAAATCCTAATCGCCAATCGGGGCGAAATTGCCTTGCGTATCCAGCGCGCCTGCCGCGAGATGGGTATCAAGACAGTCGTCGTTTATTCTGAAGCAGATCGTGGTGCCAAATACGTGCGTCTGGCTGACGAGGCCGTATGCATTGGCCCAGCCCAGGCCCGTGACAGCTACCTGAGCATGCCTGCCATCATCTCGGCGGCGGAAGTCACCGATGCGGAAGCCATTCACCCTGGCTACGGCTTTATGGCTGAGAATGCGGACTTCGCTGATCGTGTCGAAAAGAGCGGTTTTGTCTTTATCGGCCCTCGTCCCGAGAACATTCGCACAATGGGCGATAAGGTCATGGCCAAGAAAGCCATGATCGAGGCCGGTGTGCCCGTGGTTCCCGGCTCGGACGGTGCCTTGCCTGACGATCCGGCAGAAATCGTGCGCATTGCTCGCGAAGTGGGTTATCCCGTCATCATCAAGGCCTCGGGCGGTGGTGGTGGTCGCGGCATGCGCGTGGTCTACACCGAAGCGGCCCTGTTGACAGCTGTTGCTACGACGAAAACTGAAGCAGCGGCGGCGTTCAACAATCCCGAGGTCTACATGGAAAAGTACCTCGAGAATCCACGCCACATCGAAATTCAGGTGTTGGCCGATGGCGACCGCAACGCCATCTGGCTGGGTGAGCGCGATTGCTCCATGCAGCGCCGTCACCAGAAAGTGATTGAAGAGGCGCCCGCACCGGGCATTCCGCGTCGCCTGATCGAACGTATCGGTGAGCGCTGTGCCGACGCTTGTCGCCGTATGCGTTATCGTGGCGCGGGCACGTTTGAATTCCTGTATGAAAACGGTGAGTTCTTCTTTATCGAGATGAACACCCGGATTCAGGTCGAGCACACCATCACGGAAATGATTACCGGTATTGATCTGGTGCAAGAGCAGATCAAGGTGGCTGCAGGCGAGAAATTTGTATTGCGCCAGCGTGACATCGAATTCGTGGGTCACTCGATCGAGTGCCGTATCAATGCAGAAGACCCGTTCAATTTCGTCCCAAGCCCTGGTTTGATTACCAAGTGGCACACGCCCGGTGGCCCTGGCGTGCGTATCGACTCGCACGTCTTTACCGGTTACACCGTGCCTCCCTATTACGACTCCATGATTGCCAAGCTGATTACCTATGGCAAGACACGTGAGCAGGCCATCGCCCGTATGGACATTGCCTTGTCCGAAATGGTGGTGGAAGGGATCAAGACGAACGTGGAACTGCACCGGGAATTGATGCAGGACGCCAACTTCAAGGCAGGTGGCACCAGTATTCATTACCTGGAACAAAAGCTGTCCCAACGTAGCAAATAAGGGCAGCAACGGGTCGGGCCGATGGCCTGACCTGACAAGAATGATGATTATGTAAAACAGGGGCAAGCCCCCTGTTTTGCTTTATGGAAACTATGTATGCGTGAACTCTTACTGAGCTGCCAGGAACACGAAGCTGAACGTTTGTCCGATGCCCTGCTGGAAGCGGGCGCCTTGTCGGTGTCGGTGGAAGATGCTGACGGTGATACCGATCAGGAAAAGCCCTTGTTTGGTGAGCCGGGTATTGAGCCGGATGTGTTGGCCTGGGATCGCAATTGGGTGGTGGCGTTGCTGCCCGAGGAGCTTGAGCCGGAAGAGTTGCTGCAACCGCTGTTTGAGGCGGGTGTGCTTGATCGCGACAAGGCCCAGTGGAGCCTGCGCGAAGTGCCTGACGAGGATTGGGTGCGTTTGACCCAGTCCCAGTTCGGTCCCATTCCCGTGGGCGAGCGTATCCTGATTGTGCCTAGCTGGCACAAGGATGATGAGGATCTGCCTCCTGCTCAGGAAGGTGATGACGGACTGGTGCGGATTGAACTGGACCCCGGTCTGGCCTTTGGCACCGGCAGTCATCCAACCACACATTTGTGTCTGGATTGGCTGGCCCACCATGTGCAGGCAGGTCAGACCGTGTTGGATTATGGTTGTGGCTCCGGCATTTTGGCCATTGCCGCCCGCAAGCTGGGTGCCGGTCATACGATTGGTGTGGATATTGACGAGCAGGCCGTGATTGCCACGCGCTACAATGCGCAAGTCAATCAGGTCGAGGTGGAGGGCTTGCTGCCCGACGCGATGCCCGCCGGGCAAACGGATCTGGTTGTAGCCAATATTTTGGCCAATCCCCTGCGTATGCTGGCACCTATGCTGGCCAACCGCGTCAAACCGGGCGGGCATCTGATTTTGTCCGGTATTTACAATTGGCAGGCTGAGGAAATGATCGATGTCTACTCCTCCTATCTGCCCTTGTCGGTCTGGCAGGAACGGGATGGCTGGGTGTGTTTGGCTGGTCAACGCCCGTTGTAAGACGGCAGAACTTAAGGTGAGTTTATGGAGCTAAAGACTCGCTGCCCCCGTTGCGGGACCTCATTTGCAGCTAGTGTGGAAGTGCTGCAGCGCCGCCGGGGCTATATACGCTGTATTCAATGTGCGCATATCTTCGATGGCTTTGAAGAAGTCATTGATGAGCAAGCCCCTGAGCCTACCTATGTTTCTCCCCCTGTGATGGAACCGATCGAGCCGCGTCTGGCGCCTGAGCCGACGGTGTCGGCCCGGCGCGAACAGGTGCAGGCGGTCGATTTGCAGGCTCCCATCCCGGGACCGCGCTTTGTTGAGCACTCCCGTCACGCCCCACCCCGCGATGAAGGCAGTGCCCATGAGTCTTTGCAGGTCCGTAAATTTCCGGACTCCATTCTCGCGCAGGCGCCCGTTACACCGGCTGACCCTGCCGTGATTCGTGCTCGTGCCAGAGCAGGGCGTACGCCGCGCGATGACGGGGAAGCAGCATTTTTTGTGTCTGCTGATCTGACCCCTGAGCAAGAGCGTGGGCATCATATCGGTCAGGCTTCCTGGACATGTGCAGAACCCCAATTCAGTGTTGGTGATCGCGCCAGCACGTTGCGAGCTTCATTTCCCTCCCGTCAGGCTGATGGCACGCATGATAGCGACCATGTGCAGCAGGACTGGCTTATTGAGCCTAACCCTGCCTTGCAGCGTGAGACGCGCTATGAAGGTGAGGCCAGCCTGGGTCAGCGTGTGAGCGCTCTGTTCTGGACCAGTTTGTGCGTATTGGGTGCGCTGCTGTTTGTCGCGCAGTTGATGTATGTCTACCGTGTGCAGATTGTGAGCCAGGTGCCCCTGTTGCGTCCCGTGTTCGAGCGTGCCTGTGAGACGTTGTCCTGCCAGGTTCCCTATGAGCGCCGCCTGGATCAGATCCGGGTGCAGGCTTCGGCTTTGCATAAGGCGCCCAGCCAGCCTGGTCAATCCACCTTGGGCTTTACGCTGCGTAACGACTTTGAGCGTCCCCAGGAGTGGCCCACGCTGGTTCTTGATTTGAAAGATTTTTCCGGAGCTCTGATCGCACGGCGCAATATCACGCCCGACCAGTATCTGGCTCCCGAGCGACGTGAGCCTGCTTTTGCAGCGCGCAGTGAGCTCATGGTGCGCCTGCCTTTGAACACCGGGCAGCTACAAGTTAATGGCTACCAGATTAGCCCTTTTTTTCCATAAGGTAATTTATGACCGAGCGAGTGCTGGTATGTGGTTCGATCGCGTTCGATACGATCGCGGTTTTCGAGGGGTACTTCAAAGATCACATCTTGCCCGACAGCATCAAGACCCTGAGCGTGTCTTTTTTTGTGCCCAGCCTGCGTAAAGAGTGGGGCGGCTGCGCAGGTAATATTTCCTACACCTTGAATATGCTGGGTGGCCAGCCTGTGCCGGTAGGGGCAGTCGGTAGTGATGGCGTGGACTACGTACAGCGTCTCCAGGATCTGGGGATTGACACCAGCATGGTCCGGGTGATGCCAGACATGTTCACCCCTCAGTGCTTCATCACCACCGACCTGGCCGCCAGCCAGATTACTTCTTTTCATCCCGGCGCGATGGTGAGCTCGGCCCAGATTGACCTGTCGGGCCAGGAAGCGGCCTGGGGTATTGTGGCGCCAGATTCCAAAGATGGCATGTTCGCCCATGCGCGCCGTTTGCATGCGCAGGGCACCCCCTTTATCTTCGACCTGGGTCAGGCCATGCCCTTGTTTGCGGGTGAAGACCTGCATGAAATGCTTGAACTGTGTCAAGTTCTTACGGCTAACGAGTATGAGGCCGAAGTGATTGAGCAGCGCACCTCCAAGAGCATGGCCGAGATCGCACAAGGCTTGCAAGCGGCCGTGGTGACGCGTGGCGAGCATGGCAGCACGCTTTATCATCAAGGCCAGACTTATCACATTGCTCCAGTCCCCGTGGAAAATCTGGTTGATCCCACCGGTTGCGGCGACGCGCATCGCGCCGGCCTGTTATATGGACTTACAAAAGGGTGGAGCTGGCAAGAGGCCTGCAGCTTGGGCAACTTGATGGGCAGTATTAAAATTCAAGCTGATGGTCCGCAAAATCATGAATTTAAACGATCTGATATCTCGGCCATGCTAAAACAGCACTATGGTATCGAACGTAGTCTGTAAGAGAGCACTCAGCCGTTTTCTATGATTCGGCCAGCCACGTTTTTTGGAGTAAACCGTATGTACGTTTCTTTTTTCGATCGACCCAAAGTACGTCTGCTGGTAGTGGCGAGCCTGGCGGCGCCCGTGTTCCTGCTGGCCGGTTGTGCCAATAAATCGGCTTCCAGCTCGGTGTACAGCTACGGTCAGGCTCAGCGCGAACAGATCGTGCGTTTAGGTACGGTGGTGTCGGTACGAGCCGTCACCATTCAGGAAGACCAGAACTCGGGCGTGGGTACGGTTGGGGGAGCCGCCTTGGGTGGCGTGGCAGCCAGCAGTATCGGTGGCGGGCGCGGCAGTATTCTGGCCAGTATCGGTGGCGCTATTTTGGGTGGCCTGGTTGGTAATGCCGTAGAGAACCGTATGGGTAAGACCCAGGGTTTGGAGATTACGGTGCAGCTGGACAACGGTGAGACTCGTGTCGTGGCTCAGGAAGCCGATGTACCGTTGTCCGTCGGCCAGCGTGTACGCATGCTCAGCGGTAATGGTCCTACGCGTGTGGTGCCCATGTAAGTGGTGCCCCGTGGCTTCACGTGATAAAGAACCCGGTTCATGGCCGGGTTTTTTTATGCCTGTCTGTGCTGGCTGGCCTGGCGGCGCTCACGCTCAAGCAGGATTTTCTTGCGCTCCAGGCCCCAGCGGTATCCTGCCAGACTCCCGCTTTGTCGCAGAACACGATGGCAGGGAATGGCAACGGCCAATAGGTTGCTGGCACAGGCTTGAGCGACTGCCCGGGCTC
Source organism: Alcaligenes sp. CHO6 (assembly GCF_037120595.1). Classification (NCBI taxonomy): domain Bacteria; kingdom Pseudomonadati; phylum Pseudomonadota; class Betaproteobacteria; order Burkholderiales; family Alcaligenaceae; genus Alcaligenes; species Alcaligenes sp. CHO6. The sequence goes on along the minus strand of NZ_JBANCI010000005.1, from coordinate 138,536 downwards.
CGTTTGGCATGCCCAACCGGACGGCAATGTCGGTATAGCTCATGGTCTGGCCCAGGGGTATCTCGCGCAGCAATGTCCAGACTTGTTGTTGAAAAGCGGTGCCTTGAATGTCCAGAGGCAGGTTCATTTCCTGATCCGGCTCGTCTACCAAGGTTTGTAGGTAGGCCAGTTCTTGCTGGAGCTGCACCTCTGCTTGAATCAGCGTGGCTGCTTTGAACTGATTCTGCAGTTGTTGGAGCATGACTGCGGCGTCATCACCCAAAGAAATTGCGCAAATCCCGCGTTCGCTCCTGGCGACCAGCAACATACCCAGGCTGCACGCGGTGATGCCAAAATGAATCGGCCCGCTTGGGCCTGAGCGACGCCGTGTAATGGCCGGCTTGTCCGCCGGGATATAAACGTGTTCGTCGCTTTGTGAAAAAGCAGTAGCGGCTGCTCGCTTGGGCATGCGCCACAAGTACCAGGAGGCCACGCTTCGATACGGGGCCCAGGCTTGGGCAATCTCACGCAGAGCGCGGGGCGAGGGGGCTTTGTCCAGACGCTTCAGATTGCGGTAGCCTTCACGCACTCCGAAGTCATCTGCAGGCAGGATGTCCTCACGCTCCAGCGTATACATCATCATCATTTCAACCGTCCAGCGTCCGATGCCACGCAAGGTGGTCAGCCGTTCGATGAGTTCTTTCTCGGACATCTGCACGGCACGTGCCTGATCGGGAATGAGGCCATCCAACCGCGCTTGTGCCAGCCCCATGATGCTGGTGGCCTTGGCGCCGGACAAGCCGCAAGCCCGCAGCGTCTCATACGGTGTGGCCAGCACTTCCTCTGGATCTGGGCAATGGCCGTGGGGATAGAGATCAAGCAGACGCTGCAAAATGCGTTCAGCTGCACGGGTATGCAACTGCTGATAGACCACAGAGCGGATAAGTGCCTCGTAAGGGTCGCGTTCTGGGCGTGGCTGGTGAACACAGGGGCCGACATGGGCAATCAGTGCCTGCCAGTCAGGGTCCAGTGCGGCCAGAAATTTTTCGGCCTTGCGATAGCGGCCGTCCAAGTCCGGGTTCGGTAAAAGGCGAGTCATGCCAGTGCTCGGCTGATTGAAGGTAAGACCAGTATAAGGTCCACCTTGGGGGCAGGCACCCTGATTCTTGCTCTTGAATTCATGTCATGAAAACTGGGTGGACTGTGTGTCGGGGGGGCTCCATTGACGGGGCGGGAGGGGGAGTGTTGATGGGGTTGCAGTTGAATGTCCAGGTGCAGGGGAGCAAAAAAAAGCCTGAACATACGTTCAGGCTTCTTCAGACAAGATGGCGTGCCAGCCTAGATAGGTACGAGGCTGAAAGCTGTGCGTGTGATGACCATATTGAGCACCTGTGTCAACAGCAGCAACACTAATGGCGACAGATCCAGGCCACCCAGATCGGGCAAGACGCGGCGGATCGGGTCCAGCAAGGGCGCCGTAATGGAACGCAGCAAAGGCATGCTGGGAGACTGAGGCTGAATCCATGACAGCAAGGCCTGCAGCAGCACCACCCAGAAAATCAGGCTCAAAGTCCAGCGCAGCACGGTAAAGACGGCGGCTAGCAAGAACATGGGGAAGTTGGAGAGCATGGAGACCGAACCGGTCAGCACCATGGCGCTAAGAACAAGGTAAACCAAGGCACTTAGCCAGGCGGCGAACAGGGAGGTCCAGTCCCAATGATTGCCACTTTTGATCACCCGTCGCAAAGGCATGATCAGCCAGTCCGTGACTTTGAACATGGCTTGTGAATAGGGATTGAAGGGGTGGATTCTGAGCGCATAAACCCAGGCACGCAGTAGCAAAATCGTGCCCAGCAGTGACAGAACAATATGGATTAGGAAGAGGGCGACTTCACTGAACATAGTTGCTTGGTATGAATTGATAGAAGAGAGAATTGTCGCATGCAAGTGCGTCAAACCAAAGAGCCACCCGATCGGGGTGGCTCTTTAGGAAAAACGTGCAAACGAGGTGCGCTTAAGGACGCTTGCCGGTTGGGAACGGCCAGGAGCCGGCAGGGTTGATGTCTTCACGACGCGGCTCAGCAGGCGCAGCAGCGGTTTTGGTCGCTTTTCGTGCGGCGGTCTTGTTGCCAACTTTAGCGGCGGTTTTGGACGTTGTACTGGTCTTTGGGGTTTTGGTTTCTGCGGTCACGGATTTAACTTCTTTCTTCTTGGGAGCTACGGATTTTGCTGCACTGGCAGCGGGACTGGCTTTTTTTGCCGCTGTCTTGGCTGCTGCCTTAGTGCCGGTTTTAGCGGCAGGTTTGGCTGTCGCTTTACTGGACGTGGCTTTCTTTGCCACGGATGTGCTTGCCTTGGTGCTGGCCGGTTTTTTGTCGGCAGCCGTGGCAGCAGGTTTGGCAGTTGCTGTTTTAGCAGTGTTTGTCTTGGGAGCGGCCGCTTTTTTGGCGGGCGCTTTTTTGGCTACCGTTTTTTGGGCAACGGCTTTGCTGGCGCTGGTCTTTTTAGCAACTGCTTTTTTGGCGACGGTTTTCACGGCGGCTGGCTTGCTTGTGGCTGTTTTGCTTGCCGCGGGCTTTGCTGCCGTGGTTTTCTTTACCGCTGCTTTTGTCGCAGTTTTCTTGGCTGGGGCGCTGCTTGCCGCTTTGGCAGGCGCTTTCACAGCAGCTTTGCCGGTCTTGGAAGCCGTGGTTTTAGCGGGGGACTTGGAGGCAGCGGTTTTGCTGCTGGGACTGGTCTTGGTAGCAGTAGCGGTTGCGGGTGCTGCGGCTGTTTTGGCTGGCGTTGCTTTTTTGGGGCTGACGGCTTTCTTGCTTGCTGCTTTTGCTGCGCCTTTCTTGGCTGTTGCCATGATCATGCTCCTTGAGAACAAGTCTTTAGTTTGTCCACACCCATTTGTCCTGGCCTGGAAAACTGCAATGGCCTTTTTCAAATGACGCAGGCGTTCAGGGCCAATACCCTATACGCATAGAAGTCTAACGCAAGCCCCTACACAGTCAAGTATTAATCATGTAGCACACGCATATGGCTTTGTTAACCCCGCTTGCTGTCTCCAATAAGTTGCGTTCTGTGCGACTGCCGTTTTGCGCATATGTGTTTTTTCAGACTGAACAAAGGGGCCTTGGCGACAAAACAAAAATTGCTTTTTTCCGTGCTGGTTTTGACCGTTCGACCTGGAGGCAGGAAATGACGTGATGGTTGCGGGCCAGATGGCGTGCTGTGGACGGGGTGCTGTCTTTTCCCGGTTCCGGCATCGACCTACAAGTATCCGGCGGAATCTGGGCGGATAGGTCGAGGGCTGGATCGCTGGAAGGCTTGAATGATTCGGCTCGAGGGGCGTTTTTTAGAACAATGTTTATACGGGGGATTTTGAATAATGACCTGGTTACTTAATGGCGGATTATTCTTAAGCTTATTTATCGTAAGGCAATAAATTAAAAATCGCATTTATGGTAACACGTGGTTCGTAGCTATGATTATTAAGGCTTGCGGCGTATTGGATTTTCTAAATTTGACTGATTTTTACATTTATATTGTTTGAACGATGTTTCTTGTGCCTGGTGTTTTTTAAGGAGTAAACAATGAAAGATCAGTTCAGCAATAACGAAATTGAAAAGTTGTCGCGCGGGGTGGGTCTGGAAACGAGTCCGGCAGACGAGTCTGTACAACTTCTGTCAGGTGGTACGTTTACGGTTCCCAAGCACGGTTCTGTGCAGGCTGCGAAATATAGCACACCAGTTATCCCTGAAATTCATAAGTCTTACTGGATATTCAATGCCGGAAAGGCAAATAAAATAAAAGCTGTTTTTTATTGGTCTCATTCTTTTACCTCCAGCTGGTTTGAATACTCTTCTGTCGAGGTCGGAATAGGAGAGGAAAAGAAGCTGCAGGCTCCGTCCAATTCTCTGTACTACAGCAAAGTTGTTTTGTTCAACGGTACTGATCAGAATGCGACTGTCAGTGTCACGGTGGCTAAATAATCCTGAATTGAGGCGGATGCTATGAAATTGCTTGAGTTAAAGAGCGTATATAGTGAGCAGGAGCAGGAAAGGTTTTATACACGATCTATTTCTTTGGGAGATTGGGACTACTCCGCGATTATTAAAAGCTCGGTCATGTTTGGATTGGGACAGATCCCGGTTGTGGGCAAAGCCTTGTCGACCATCGTGGGTTTGTTCTGGCCAAAAAATGAAAAAGACGTGTGGCAAAAGTCCCTGGATGAGCTAAGGGAGTACATTGACAATCAGATTCTGGCAACAATACAAGGAATTCTGAACGGGGAGCTGCGCGAGATTCAAAAGAAGATGGAGTATGTGGCGAGGTTGCTGGAAGAGTCTCCGGGCTCACCGGAAGCGTGTTCGGAGTATAAGAACCTGCAGTTTTATCTGGTTGGAAAAGACGAAAAGTTTCGTTCTTTTGATGAACTGACCAACTATAAGCTGATGCCCATGTATGCCTCCATGATCTTGCTGCAAGCCAGCTACTGGAAAATGGGCATCGACAAAAAAGATCAAATTGGCTTGTCGAGCATTGACCTGAATAGTTTGAAAAATCACATAGATGATCTCGCAGACTCATCCCGAAACTATATTAATAGAATATATGAAACGGAACTGGATAGAACGTACGAAAATTCCAGGCCTGACGAAGTGGCCAATAATATGTTTGCCGTCCGGGGCTATAGTTTGCTGCATGGCGTCGAGGCGGTGGAGGTCGTAAAAAATATCCGTGATCTGGATTTTGATAAGCGATTCAATATCAATGTGATCAGCTATTCCACGGCGGTTGGGACGATTACGGGGGGAATGATCGCCCAGGCCTTGACTCCGGACAGCGAGATGGCGCAACCCTTATGTCCAGAAGTCTTTGGGCAGCAGGCCAATAGAATCGTCCAGATCATTGGCTATAGCGGGCCAAGAATCAATAGCTTGTTCAGGATAGGCGGTTTGGAAATAATCTATGAAAATGGTGACAGCAGCCTGCTCGGTGAACGGGTGGGCAATCGCGATGTTTTCGACCTGAATGGATCTCTGATTAAGACGGTTGAGATGAGATATCAGGGCCTGATGGATGAGGTCAAGTTCACCTTGTTTGATGGGAGGGTGATGCAGGTGGGTCAAGGCGAAAGCTACTCCGGATATGTGAAATACGAAGTTGAGGGACACTACATTTCGGGTGTGTTTCTAAGTAGGGATCGCGCTACCTATCCAGGCCGAACCTCGACGGCGTCAGTGTCATTCAATATGGTGCCCGCTATTAGCTAAGGGCTGCCTTCATTGCAGGATGATGGGTTTGGCAATCACCCGGGTTTGGCACTTTGCGTCCATGCTCTCGTAATTATCTGAAAAGCAGCAGGCCCTGTCGGTAACAGGGCCTGCTTGCTGTTTTGGTGGGTGAAGACCCGGGTGTGTTTAGGCCAGCGTTTGTGTCAGCGCTTCCGTCGTATTCCCGGTATTGAACAGATGGTGCGATAGTTGGGCAAAACGGGCTTCGTATTTCTTGGCTGACTCCATTTTGACTGGACCGAAGCCGCGCAGTTGCTGGGGCAACTCAGCCAGCTCCAAGGCGGCAGCGTAGTTCGAGTGATTCAGATGCGTGCTCAAGCGCTTGAGCAGGTTCTGGTATTGACGCCAGAGACGACGTTCCATACGGCGTTCATGGGTGTAGCCAAACGGGTCCAGTGGGGTGTTGCGCAGCGCTTTTCCTTTGGCCATCCAGCGCAAAAGGGTAGCGGTACGGGGCCCCAGAGTGATCTTGCGAGGGCGGCCTGTTGACGGGTCCCGGCGTGCCAGCAGCGGGGGGGCAAAGTGAAAGCGCAAGGAGAAGTCTCCTTCGAATTGCTGCTCCAGATCCTGACGGAAAGCAGGGGCGCTGAACAGACGGGCCACCTCGTATTCATCCTTGTAGGCCATGAGCTTGTACAGGCTGCGCGCGGCTTTTTCTGTCAGGACAGGACGCTGACCCGGGCGCAGTTTCTGTTCGGCTTCATGCAGCGCCTCGATGGTATGCGTGAAGCGTTGGGCATAGGCGGCGTTCTGGTACTGCTCCAGGCTGCCAGTGCAGCGCTGCATGATCTGCTCCAGCGTCTCGCGGCGCTGCAAAGTTACTACTTGAGCCGCCGGGGCCAATAGTTTGGCCAGGGCCTGCTCGTCGTGGGCCAGCACACGCCCCAGATGGAAAGCATCCAGGTTGGCTTGGATGGCCACACCGTTCAGACGGATGGCTTGTTCAAGCGCTGCGCTGCTCACAGGCATGGCGCCCTGTTGCCAGGCCATACCCATCAAAAGCATGTTGGACAGCAGGCTGTCGCCAAATAACAGGGTGGCGGCCTGATGCGCATTGAAGGAATGCACCCGGGTTTCGCCGGCGGCGCGCCTTAACTGGTTCAACAGCAGTAGCGCATCCAGAGGCGCATCCGGATCGCGGGTGAATTCGGCCGTGGGTGCCAGATACTCGTTGATGATGGCGTGAGTATGACCTGGGCGCAGGCACGACAGCGCATTAGGGTGGGCGGCGGCCACTACATCACACAAGATGGCCAGATCCGCCTGTCCAGGATCAACACGTACTGCTCCGGTAGCCTTCTGGCTGGCAGACAGGCGGATGTGGCTGATGACCGTGCCGCCTTTTTGTGCCAGACCCGTCATGTCCAGCACGGAGCTGGAGCGCCCCTCCAGGTGTGCAGCCATGGACAACACGGCACCAATGGTGATGACGCCGGTTCCCCCCACGCCTGCAACGATGACATTGCAATCGCGTGCCTGAATGGCAGGTTGGGGCAGGGTGTCCAGCTTGGCCAGCAGTTGCGCCTTCATGTCGGCCTGACCATTTTGATCTCCTCGACGCAAGGCCCCGCCCATCACGGATACGAAGCTGGGGCAAAAGCCCTCCACACAGGAGTAGTCTTTGTTGCAACTGGACTGATCGATCTGACGCTTACGGCCTTCAGGGGTTTCAGCCGGCACCAGCGACAGGCAGTTCGATTGCACCCCGCAATCCCCACAGCCTTCGCAGACTGCTTTGTTGATAAAGAGGCGACGCGCAGGGTCGGGGTACTCGTTCTTTTTACGCCGACGGCGCTTTTCAGCCGCACAGGTCTGGTCGTGAATCAAGATGGTGACGCCGGGAATCTCGCGCAGTTCTCGTTGCAGGCGATCCAGTTCGCGACGATGGTGAACGTCCACACCAGCCGGCAGGCTGACACCCCGATAGCGCTCGGGCTCATCGGTGGTGATGACCACGCGGCGCGCTCCTTCTCCAATGGTTTGCTGGCAAATACGGGGCACGGAGATCGGGCCGTCAACGGGCTGGCCGCCTGTCATGGCAACCGCGTCGTTGAACAGAATCTTGTAGGTAATGTTGGCACCCGCGGCAATGGCCTGACGAATCGCCAGGTAGCCCGAATGAAAATACGTGCCTTCACCCATGTTCTGGAACATGTGTCCGGTCTGGATAAAGGGCGACAGGCCTACCCAGTCCGTGCCTTCGCCCCCCATTTGGGTCAGACCACGGGTTTTGCGGTCCATCCAGGTGGCCATGTAGTGACAACCCACACCGGCCATGGCCTGGCTGCCTTCGGGTACTTTGGTGGAGGTATTGTGCGGACAGCCCGAACAGAAGTAGGGGCGACGGGTCAGGCCATGGGTATCAATGGGTGCCAGATTTTGCTCTGTACAGGCAGGCAACTGCACATTGGCGTGATGACCCAGCCAGCGACGCAGACCAACGGCCACACGGGCCGGGCTGAGCTGACCATCGGCAGGAATCAGCGCCTCATTTTCAATATCGCGCTTGCCTGACACCGTGGGGCGCTGGGCACGATTAAAGAGCAGATTCTTTAACTGGTCTTCAATGATCGGGCCCTTTTCTTCAATGACCAGAACGTGGTCCAGGCCTTCGATAAAGTCTTCCAGCGATTGCGGGTTAACAGGCCAGCTCAGACCAATTTTCAGATGGCGAATGGCCGGTAGATGGTCCAGAGTGCTGAGCTGCTGCAGCGCATCGAGCGTATCCAAGGTGGCCTTGCCGGTGGACACAATGCCAATGCGGGCCTGTGGCGCGGTCTCCAGCATACGGTCCAGACTGTGCTTGCGAGCGAACTCACGCACGCTTTCCAGGCGGGCATCCAGGGTACCCTCCATGGCCGGAGTCAGGAATTTGCTGGGGTCGTAGGGATGTTTGCCGCCTTGCTGGTCAGCCAGGGCCGGCGCCAGATCGTCCAAGGGAGCAATCTCAAAGGAGCGTCCGCTTTCCACGGTTTCGGTAATGGCTTTAAAGGCGACCCAAGAACCGGAGTAACGCGACAAGGCCCAGGCCCAGACGCCAAAGCGCTCGTATTCTTCGACGGAGCTGGGGTTGACCACCGGAATACCCCAGGCGATCAGGGATTGTTCGCTGGCGTGGGGAATGGACGAGGACGAGGCGACGTGGTCATCGCCCACAATCATCAAGACACCGCCGTGCCGGGAGGCACCGGCGGCGTGGCCGTGATGCAAGGCATCGCCCGCACGGTCCACACCCGGGCCTTTGCCATACCACATGGAAAATACGCCATCGACCGTGCGGTCTGCGCGTTCACCGGCCTGTTGGGTGCCCATAATCATGGACGCAGCCAGGTCCTCGTTGATGGCAGGCTGAAAACGGACCTTGGCCTGATCCAGGTGCTTTTGGGCTTTCCACATGATCATGTCCACACCGCCCAGTGGCGAACCACGGTAACCGGAGACAAAACCGGCGGTGTTCAAACCCCGCTCTTTATCCAGGCGAGCCTGGGTCAGCAGCATGCGCACCAAAGCCTGGGTGCCAGTTAAAAAGATGCGCCCTGACTGCGCGGTCAGGTTGTCGCTAAGCTTGTATTGAGTGTCGACGGACTGCGTCATGATGAAACCTCCAGATAGGAGTCATGATAGAGAGTCTGCCCTCGTTTTTTTTTGCGTTATAGTTGCGTGTATTCCCTATTCTTTGAAATGTTTATTTCGAAATTATTCAAATATGGATAAAACTGATTTAAAAATCCTGGACGTCTTGCAGCTCGATGGCCGCGCCTCTGCCCAACAGGTCGCCGAGCAGGTGGGGCTGTCTACGGCACCTGTCTGGCGGCGTATCAAAAACCTGGAGAAAAACAAGGTCATCCAAGGCTATTATGCGCGCGTCGATCGCCGTCAGGTCGGTTTGCAAAGTTGCATGTTCACGCAGATCAGTCTGGACCGGCATTCAGGTGAAATTGTTGACAACTTTATTCGTGCGGTACGTGATGCGCCGGAGATTCTGGAGTGTCATGCGGTGACCGGCGATGCGGATTTTCTGTTGAAAATCATGGTCCCCAGCGCCGAGTCCTACGATGATTTCCTGCATCGTTTCTTGTTTAATATGCCCGGTGTGCGCCAGACTCGCACCATTGTGGCCATGCGTGAAATCAAGAATGTGACCCGCCTGCCTTTACCGCTTTGAAGCAACTTGTTATGGGGTAAGACCAATGCGTTCGGGTAGAATAATCAGGATTCGCCGGCCTGTGGTGGGTCGGTATGTAAGCATGAAGGACGGGGTTTTATGACGAAGGCGAATATCTTGCGACGCTCTTGCTGGGTCGTTGTGCTGGCTACAGTTTTCCTAAGCGCCTGCGCGGTCAAAGCGCCGGCACCCGAGCCTGCTGCCCAGACTGCTGCGGCCAAGCCGGTTCACCCTGCCTGCCAGCCGGCTGCACAAGGGGAACAACTGGCGGGCAACTGGTTGAGCAAGCACCGTCAAAAAGGCGTGGTTGGCGAGTTGCGCACCTTGTTTACCTTGCAGGCAGATGGGTCAATGGCCTACACCGAACAGGTCAAGCGTCCCAACAAGCCCTCGCAAGGTTTGAATGAAAGCGGTTGCTGGGTACGCAAAGGCAATAACCTGCAGATCAATACGCAGGAATCCAATGGTGTCGTGACCGAACCGGGCGACCCGATTTACGAAAACCACTACAACATTGTCAGTCTCACCGCCCGTAATCTGGTGCTGCGCGATCAAGGTGGCAAGGTGTACCGCCTGACCCGAATGTCGCCAGGCTATCGTCTACCGTTTTGAGCCTTATCGGCTTGAGTAATTCCTGGCCGTCCTGGGGGCGGCCCGTTTTTTGTCTGTTTCTTTTGCTGGACGCTTCATGGCCCTGCGCGCAACGATTTATAAAGCTGAACTTAATGTGGCCGATAACGACCGGGCCTACTACGGCAGTCATAGCTTGACGCTGGCCCGCCATCCCTCCGAGACCGAAGAGCGTCTGATGGTGCGTTTGCTGGCATACGGCTTGTATGTGCAGTCTGACGAAGCCTTGAGTTTTTCGCGCGGTCTGAGCGACTCGGATGAGCCGGCCTTGTGGGAGCATGATCTGGGCGGTAATTTGCTGCACTGGCTGGAGGTGGGGCTGCCCGATGATCGACGGCTGATCAAAGCCAGCGGACGTGCCGATAAGGTCACGGTGCTTGCGTATGGCCGCAATGTGCCGGTCTGGTGGGGTGGCATCAAGGACAAGATCAGTCGTGCACGCAATGTGCAGGTTTATGCGCTGGATGTGGCGGGGACTGACGCGCTGGCCGCCATGGCCGAGCGTGGTATGACGATCAATCTGAATGTCCAGGATGGCACTGTCTGGGCCAGCAGCGAGAAAGGTGAGGCTACCATCGAGCTTAGCCTCCTTAACGCGGCGGCTTGAACGAGCCCTAAAAGACAGCGGCCATGCGTCGCGCAGCGCTTTGGTTGAGGCGACAAGAACGGGTTGAAACAAAAAGGGCATCTCGCTTGAGATGCCCTTTTTCATCGATGCCCGCGGTTTTTTACAAACCTGCTAGTCGTCCCAATACTTTATCGCGTCCCACCAATGCCAGCACGGCATCCACGGCAGGCGTTTGCTTCTGGCCTGTTACGGCAACCCGCAAAGGAATGGCCAGTTTGGGCATTTTTACGTTGTGTTCGGCCAGGACCTGCTTGATCAAGGCGGCCAGGTTTTCTGTATTCCATTGCGGCAAGCTGATCGCCTTATTGGCAAAATCGCGCAGCAGGACACGGGCCTCCGGTGTCAGGACCTCCGCCATCAGTTCATCGCTGGCAGGCTCGAAAGGACGGCAGAACAATAAGGCGCCCTCAGCCAGCTGATTCAAGGTCTCGGCACGGTCTTTCAACAAACCCATGATGCCGGGCAGATCCTGGCCATCCGTTTTGCCACCCAGGGCCTCGATACGTGGCGCGACACGTTCGGCCAGATCTGCATTGTCACTGGCCTTGATGTAGTGGGCATTGACCCAGTTCAACTTCTTGGGGTCCCACTGCGAAGCCGACTTGCTCAGACTGCGCGTATCAAACCACTCTACCAACTGCTCGCGAGTGAACAGCTCGTCATCACCATGGCTCCAGCCCAAACGGGCCAGGTAATTGATCATGGCTTCAGGCAGATAACCGTCCTTGTCGTAATCCATGATGCTGACCGCACCATGACGCTTGGACAGCTTCTCGCCATCAGGACCCAGAATCATGGGCACATGACCGTACTCGGGCAAAGTCGCGCCCAGGGCCTGCAAGATCACAATCTGACGAGGGGTGTTGTTGACATGGTCATCGCCGCGGATCACATGTGTGATTGCCATGTCCCAATCGTCTACCACCACGCAGAAGTTATAGGTTGGCGTACCGTCAGGACGGGCAATGACTAGATCGTCCAGTTCGCTATTGTCAAAACTGATGCGGCCCTTGACCATGTCGTCCCAGCTGGTTGCGCCAGCCTGCGGGCTTTTGAAACGCACCACAGGCTTGCGGTCGGCAGGAATGGCCGGCAATTGCTTGCCGGCTTCAGGGCGCCAGGTTCCATCGTAGCGTGGCTTTTGGCCCATGGCCCGCGCTTTTTCGCGCATGGCCTCCACTTCCTCCGGGCTGCTGTAGCAGTAATAAGCATGGCCGTCCTTCAGCAACTGGGCGATGACCTCGCGGTAGCGGTCCATGCGCTGCATCTGGTAGAAAGGGCCTTCGTCTGCATCCAGGCCCAGCCACTGCATGCCATCCAGAATGCCTTGCACCGCCTCGGGGGTGGAACGCTCCAGATCTGTATCTTCAATGCGCAGCACAAAGGTGCCTTGATGATGGCGGGCAAAAGCCCAGGAAAACAGGGCAGTACGCGCGCCGCCCAGATGCAGGTAACCGGTGGGAGAGGGGGCGAAACGGGTGCGGATGACGTTGGAAGTAGACGTGCTCATAACTTGTGTGTGGCCTTGACCTTGTAAAGCCCCCATGCGGGACCGAATCTGTATATTTTAACCCAGTGCGTGAACTAAAAAAGAACTGCCGGCCAGAACGGGCTTACGGCCCTGTCTCCGCATTGAGCTGATCGAATTGCCGCACCAGCTCTGCCAGAGAGCCAGCCTGCATTTTCTGCATGACACGGGCGCGTCGCACTTTGACCGTGACTTCCTTCACATTCAGTTCGGCGGCAATTTGTTTGTTCAGCAAGCCCTGTACCACACGCACAAACACATCACGCTCGCCGGGGTTCAGGCTGTCCCAGCGCTGCTGCAAAGTCAGCCGGGACCTGGCTTGTTCCTTGCGCTGGGCATCGGCTGCCAGGGCGGACTGCACGGCATCAATCAGAGCCTGATCCATAAAAGGCTTGGTCAGGAAGTCCCAGGCCCCCTGTTTGATCGCTTTGACCGCCATATGAATATCACCATGACCGGTCATGAATATGACCGGCATATGCAAACCGCGTGATGCCATCTGTGCATGAAAGTCCGTGCCGCTTTGTTCGGGCATGCGCACATCCAGCACCAGACAGGCGGGCGCATCGGACAGCGGATGAGCCAGAAAATCGCGGGTAGAGGCAAAGCTCAGTGCCTTTACTCCCACACTGGCCAGCAGATCGTCCAGAGCGGCGCGAATTGAAGGGTCATCATCAATGATATAGACCGTGGGCGTGGTCAAAGAAGAGTCCAGGTTGTCTGTCATGGCGCCAAAGGTAAGGTGAAGTGAAAGGCTGCGCCGCCGTCGGTTTGATGGGTGGCCCAGATATGGCCGTTATTGGCATCGATAATCGTGCGGCTGATGGTCAGGCCCAGCCCCAGCCCAGTGGGTTTGGTGGTCCAGAACGTATTAAACAGCTCAGACAATTGGGTGCCGGATAAACCCGGTCCATTGTCTTTAATGGAAAAGAGCACCTTGCCAGTCTGAGGTTTGTCACCGGGCAGGAAGCTGGTTTCTATGCTGATGCACGCGGCGTGGGAACTCGAAGGAGGGCTGAGCGCTTCAATGGCATTGAGCAGCAGATTGGCCATTACTTGCTGAATCTGTACGCGATCCGCATAGACGGGGGGCAAGTCAGTCTGCAAGGCCAGACGCAGGTCAATATGATGGCGTTGCATCTCGCCACTCGACAGGCTGAGCAGTTCGGTCAAGGCCAGGTTCAAATCAAAAGCACTGCTGGCGGGCGCCTCGTTGCGGGTAATGCTGCGCACCCGATCCAGCACATCTTTGGCGCGCTGTGCGTCGTAGACGATTCGCTGTGCGGCAGCTTGGGCTTTCTCTATATTGGGTGGCGAGGCCTCCAGCCAGCGTTGGCAGGCACCGGCGCTGCTGTTGATGGCGGCCAGGGGCTGGCTGACCTCATGGGCAATCGAGGTGCTCAGTTGCCCCAGGGTGGTCAAGCGAGACAGGCGCAGCAAATGTTCACGCGTTTCATGGGCGGCTGCCTGCACGGATTTGAGCTTGAGGCCCAGGTACGCAGTGACTGCAATGGCAACAAGGCTGATTCCGGTATTGATCAGGCCCACTTCGTAATCGCCCGAACGAGTCAGCAGGACACTGACTACGGTCAGCGCCATGCTGATGCCGGTCAGCGCAATGACCAGCCGCGCAGACAGAAAACGAATCGCAATCAGCAGCAGCGGCGTATGAAAGACAGCGGCAGCAATTGCATAGTTGGTCACGGTGTCGGCGATAAAGACCAGCACCATTAAAATGCACAGGCCCACCAGGGCCAAGGCGCGGTAGGTGTTGCTCGACAAGGCGCTAAAGGGTGGTGTCATATCGTTCGTGTCCAGGTCAGGCAGCAGGATCGTGTCCGTCGTGCCGCCATCATATACCCGGGCTTGTGTCTGATTACAGGTCAGGGCCCGGGCTCCCGCCAGGATGGCGAGGAGCCCCGGCCTGTCAGTCTTAGAACCACTGACCAAAGCGGCGGATGTACAGCATTTTCATACCTTGTGCGACCAGGCAGTAAGCCAGCAAGGTGCCGACCAGCCATGGGAAATACTCCCAAGGCAAAGGCTGCAGGCCCACCATGGCACCCACGCCGGAGAAGGGCAGGTAGATGCCAACAGCGGCGATCAGGAAGGTCATCAGCATCACAGGCAGGGCCGCTGTGCTTTGGATGAAGGGGATTTTTTGCGTACGTAGCATGTGAACAACCAGTGTCTGCGAGAGCAAGCCTTCAATAAACCAGCCGGACTGAAACAGCGATTGCACTGCGGGCGTATTTGCCCCAAATACGTACCACATCAAGACAAAGGTGGTGATGTCGAAGATGGACGAGGTCGGCCCGATCCAGATCATGAAGCGGCCAATGTTTTTGGCATCCCATTTGCGGGGCTTGCGCAGAAAATCCTTGTCCATGCGGTCCCAGGGCAAAGCCAGTTGGGAGATATCGTAGAGCAGATTCTGAATCAGCAAGTGGATGGCCAGCATGGGCAGGAAAGGGATGAAGGCGCTGGCCACCAACACGGAGAACACATTGCCAAAGTTGGAGCTGGCCGTCATGTTCAGGTATTTGATGATGTTGCCAAAAGTCTCGCGGCCTTTGATTACGCCTTCTTCCAGAACCAGCAGGCTCTTTTCCAGCAAGATGATGTCCGCCGACTCTTTGGCAATATCCGTGCCGCTATCTACCGAAATGCCCACATCGGCATCACGCAGGGCGGGAGCGTCGTTGATGCCATCGCCCAGAAAACCGACGGTATGACCATTGGCCTGCAGCGCTTTGAGAACACGCGACTTTTGCAGCGGCGTCAGTTTTGCAAATACCGAGTGGCGCTCGACAGCGCAACGCAGATCGGGCTCTTGCATGCGTTCGATATCAGGTCCAAGCAAAGGCTGGCCGGGCTCCAGGCCCACTTCACGGCAGATTTTCGCGGTAATGATTTCGTTGTCGCCGGTCAGGACTTTCACGGCCACACCGTGCTCGGTCAGGGCGGCAATCGCCTGGGCAGCACTTTCCTTTGGTGGGTCCAGAAAGGTCAGCAAGCCTTGCACCGTCATCTGGCACTCATCCTGGGCTTCGTAACGGCTCTTGGCCTGTTCGACAGGAATGCGTCGAGTGGCAATCAGCAAGACACGAAAGCCGTCCGAGTTGTAGCGGTAAGCCATTTTCAGCAGACGGGCCCGCTGCTCGGTGTCCAGTAGGCGGCGCTGGTCACCGTCTTGCAGATGGGTGGCGACGCTGAGCATTTCCTCCACGGCGCCTTTGCAAACCATGAGCTGTTCGCCTTGCGGGTTTTGCACCACGACCGACAGGCGGCGTCGCACAAAATCAAAAGGCAGTTCATCGATCTTGCGATAGGAACCGATTGCTTGCAGGGCAGATGGGGTCTTTTGTGCAAAACGCAGCACGGCCTGGTCCATCAGGTTCTTGACGCCACTTTGGTGCAGGCTATTGAGCAAGGCCAATTCCAGAATGCGTGGGCAGTTACGATCATCCAGACCCAGATGGTGCTCCAGAATAATCCGATCTTGCGTCAGGGTGCCGGTCTTGTCGGTGCATAGTACGTCCATGGCGCCAAAGTTCTGGATCGCGTTCAGGCGTTTGACCACCACCTTGTTCTTGGCCATGGCAACCGCGCCTTTAGCCAGGTTGGAGGACACAATCATGGGCAGCATTTCAGGGGTCAGGCCGACGGCAACGGCCAGTGCGAACAGGAAGGCTTCAGTCCAGTCGCCTTTGGAAAAACCGTTGATCAGCAGCACGACAGGCACCATGACCAGCATGAAGCGAATCAGCAGCCAGCTAACGCTGTTCACGCCCCGGTCAAAAGCAGTCTCGGCGCGCGAACCGACAATAGCTTTGGCCAGCGAGCCAAAGTAGGTTTTCGCGCCGGTGGCCACCACGACTGCCGTGGCCGTACCGCTGACCACGTTGGTGCCCATAAAGCACAGGTTGTTCTGTTCCAGCACGCCGGTCTGGGCACGGGGTGCCGTGGCGCTTTTGCTGCTGACGGCGCTAAAGACATCGTACTTTTCGACCGGCAGGGCTTCACCGGTCAGCGCGGCCTGACTGACGAACAGATCGCGAGACTCGATCAGTCGAAGATCGGCCGGGACCATGTCGCCCGCCGACAGGCGGACGATATCGCCGGGCACGATCTGACTCATGGGGATTTCGCGCAATACGGTCGCGCTGGAGACGGTGGAGCGTCGCAGCACGCTGGCGGTGGTACGCACCATGGCTTTCAGGGCCTGGGCGGCCTTGCCGGAACGATATTCCTGCCAGAAACGCAGCAGGCCGCTCAAGGTGACCATGACCACAATAATCAGCACGCCGGTGTAGTCCGCTGCTTCGCCCGAACGCATGGGCAGGATGATGTCAGTGACGGCGCTGACCGCAGCCAGCACCATCAGCACCGCGATAAAGGGGTTCTTGAAGGCCAGGGCCAGCTGAATCAGGGCGTGGGCGGGTTTGTCCCGTGCGACCTCGTTAGGGCCATATTCGGTCAGGCGGCTCAAGGCCTCGGCATCGGTCAGGCCGTTCAGGTTGGCCTGTACAGCGGCCAGAGTCGTCTCCAGGCTCAGCCCGGTTTCGGTAGCCGTGCGCAGTTTGGCGTCGTGGTCCACTGAGCGCAGTGGCGAACGGTGTTGTTGAATGCTCATGGTAATGCTCCTGGGGTACAGGCGTGACTGTGCCGTCCATTCCGGGGGATGGACGCAGCAGATCCTGCCGACCGGTTTGAGGGTCGGCAGACTACAGGTAAGAACTGGCGAATTGAGTCGGCGTCAGGCCAACGTTTAGTGGCGGCGCAAGATGCAGCGCCTTATTTGCGCTGATGGGGGTTTGTCACTGTTTGCAAGCCAGTGGATTTCTGGTTTGCGGCTAGCCGTGTTGATGCGCCAGGCAAGAGCGGGGCGGCGGTTGGGAACCGCGCGCTCGCGAGGGCAAGGTGTGGCAAGATGCGAGCCCGACGGGGTCAGGGCCCGGATCGGTCCAGTATGAGTAAGGCGATGCATGGTTGACTCCTGATCGTGCTGCGCAAGCCGCTTCAGCAGTCAAACCCGCGGGTTATGTCTGTCTGGTGGGCTTGGGCAGCATCGTTCTTCGACTGCCGTCGTTGGACATAATGTGTTTTTTCCTGTCAGAGAGAACGAAAGGTCCCGCTTTCCGAACGACTGTTATTTTACGTGCTGCAAGCCGCTTTGCGACTGGCTTTGCGAGGTTTTTGCCCAGGCATTGGCGTATGAATCCTATACGAAAGTATATAAATAGCTCGTAGAGGAAAAAAAACGGATGTATGACACAAAACAGATATCGCCAGTCCGGTCTCTTTTATTTGTAGACAGCTGTGCTTAAGATGAGGGAATTGTTTATTTTGGTGTGTGGTCTTCTTATGGCGGAACAATCATGGCAGCCTTAAGGCATCGTCTGACAGCATTGTTTGAGCCCCGTTCGGTATTGGTCGTATCCACATTACCCTTGCCGCTTATCAAGGATGTGCCGGGGCGGCTGGCGGGCCGCATTACCCAGGCCCGTATTACGGCGACCCAGGTTATCGTGCCCGACCGGCTTGAAGGGCTGACAGGTACACAGCGCCTGGATCTGGCGCTGGTCTGTATCGAGCCGGTGCGCTTGCCGCAGGCGCTGGATGCGATTCGCGTCCACAAGCCCCGAGTGGTGCTGCTCTTGCCCTCGAATCTGGCCTCCCGCGATCCCATGGAAGACATGGTGTATGCCCGATCCTGGGCGCGCATCAATAATTGCCTGGTGCTGGGGCCGCGCGCGTTTGGAATACAGCGGCCGCATCTGGGCATCAATTTGAGTCATGAGCCACAAATGGCGCTGGCGGGCCGGGTGGCTCTGGTGTCCCAGTCACGCTCGATTACCTCGGCCTTGATGGACTGGGCTGAAGATGTCAGCCTGGGCTTTTCTGCCATTGTGTCCGTCGGGGACGAGGCCGTGATCGACGTGCCTGAAGTGCTGGAGTATCTGGCCATGGACCCACGCACGGACAGCATCGCCTTGTATCTGGAGCACACACCGGCCTCGCGTCGTTTTACCAGCGCTTTACATGCGGTGGCGGCGGTCAAGCCAGTGGTGGTCTTGAAAGTTGGCGCCCAGCGTCAGCAGGGTGAGGCGCACGAGGCCGTGTTCAATGCCTTGATGCGGCGTGTGGGGGCGGTACGCATACGTTATTTTGTGCAGCTGTTCTCGGCCCTGAAAGTGCTGGTTTACACCCGTCGCCCCAAAGGGCGGCGCATTGCCCTGTTCTCTAACGGCAATGGGGCTGCGCAGATGGCCCTGGATGTGTTAGGGGCGGATGCTGCAGTGACGTGCCCGGAACTGGCACCCTCGACCCAGCGAGCCCTGGATAACCTCCTGGCTCCTGGAGATCAGGTTCAGAACCCGGTGGTGACCTATGTGCCATTGACGCCCATGCGCATTGATTCGGTTATTTCCACCTTGCTCGATGACAAGGATATCGACGGCGTCCTGGTCTTGCTCACGCCCGATCCGCTGGCCGACATGCCGGCCGTATCCCGCGAGCTGGCCATGTTGTCGGCCAGTGCGCGCAAACCCATCATCACTTGCCTGATTGGGGACGCGGATATGCGCCCCTTGCGTCATTTGCTCGATGGCGTGGGCACGCCTGCTTTCCGTACCCCGGATACGGCTGCCAACGCCTTTGACCTGCTGGCTCGTTATCACTACAACCAGCATTTGTCACAGCAAACCCTGCCGCCTTTGCCGCTGGGCACTTTGCCAGAGGTGGAGCCTGCCCGTGAGCTGGTACGGCAGATTCAAAGTGAGCGCCGTGAAGCCAGCGAGCAGGAGTGCCGTGATCTGCTGCGTTATTTCCATGTTCCCGTGATTGATCTGCGGGTGACCCACGATCAAGGCGAGCCCGACCCGGATGTGCCGTTGATGGGGATTCGCTTTGAGACCGATGACAAGCTCGGCCCTTATGCCGTTTTTGGCGCAGCCGATCATGCCGATTGGCTTTCATCGTCTTATCCCGCGGTCGAATTGCCTCCGCTGAACCGGTATCTGGCGCGCCAGCTGGTCGAACGTAGCCCCCTTTGGCGCAAGAGCCTGTCCTCGCAACTGACGCCTTTGGTCCTGACGCAGCTTTTGCAGGTCCTGGAACGCTTGTCGGACTTGATGAGCGAGCTGCCCGGCGTGCGCCGGGTTGTGCTCGATCCCATCATGGCGGGCGAGAACAGCCTGTATATCAAGAGCATCTCAATCTCGCTGAGCAGGCAGTCCATGCTGGTGCTGCCCGAGACGGCGGGCTACCGCCACATGGCGATTCATCCTTATCCGCGTCACATGATCGAGCGGCGCCAGTTCAAGGATGGACAGCGCTGGACCTTGCGGCCTATCCGTCCGGAAGATGCCGAGGCCCTGCAGACGTTCATGCGGGGCTTGTCGGATGAAAGCCGCTACATGCGTTTCGTGTCCATGCTGCGTGAGCTGACCCCACGGATGCTGTCGCGCTACACCCGTATCGACTACGACCGGGAGCTGGCGCTGATTGCAACCGTGCGTTCCCCCAATCCGGACAATCGTAACCATCCCCGTGACGAAATCATTGGCTTTGCCCACTATTTGCGTAACGGTGATGGACGGGGGGCGGAGTATGCGCTGGTCATTGGGGACGCCTGGCAGCGTCGCGGCCTGGGTGTGACCCTGATGGAGGCGTTGATTCAGGCCGCCGCCGAACAGGGCCTGACGTACATTGATGGTTATGTGCTGGCCTCCAATACGCCCATGCAGGCCCTGATGAAGCGGTTGGGCTTCCAGAACGACGCAGACCCGGAAGATCCCAGCATGCGTCGGGTCTGGCTGGATCTGGGTGAGACGCGTCGTTCGGACTAGGCACAGGCATGCCGCTCCTCGTTTAACGGGAAATACCCGTTTAATTGTCCCCTTGATGTCCCGATTCACTCAACGGTGACGGGTCTATGATGCGCTGGTGCTGGCAGCCAGTACGCATGGTGCGGGCTGCTGTCATCTGCATGGAGGATGCCCGCCAACGATGGCATCCCATACCGGGGACATAATGATGCGATTGATGCTGGCTGCCTGGCAGCGATGGATGCTTGGTTTGCTCTTGGTGCTTGGCCTGCTGGGCTGCTCGGGGCAAACAGGGATGACACCAGAGAACAACCATTACGAGTTTTCCATGGAGAACGACTTCCTGGAAATGCGAGATGGCGTACGTTTGGCAGTGACTTATTACCGGCCACTGGCCCGCTCTCCGGATGAGAGCTTTCCGGTCATCCTGGAGATGCTGCCGTATCGCAAGGACGATTTCTTCGCCTTGGGCGACTACGATTACGGCTCCTACTTTGCGAAACGCGGTTATGTGCTGGCCCGGGTCGATGTGCGTGGCACGGGAGGCAGCACCGGGCCGGTTCCTGTCAGCGAATATTCCGCCGCCGAGATTGCCGATGCCCAGGAGCTGATTGATCAGCTCTCCCGCAAGCCCTGGTCCAATGGCAAGGTGGGCATGTACGGCCTGTCCTGGAGCGCATTCAACTCTTTAATGACGGCCCACAGAAAACCGCCGGCGCTCAAGGCGATTATTGCGGCCCATGGTTCGACCGATCTGTTCTACAACGATGTCCACTATATTGACGGCGCCTTGCATATCGACTCGTATGCGCACCAGATCGATACCGATAATGCCATGCCGCAAAGTCCGGATTACCGGATTGACGAGGCCTACTTCAAGAACCGCTTTGATCGTGAACCCTGGATTTTTACCTGGTTACGTCAACAACAGGATGGCGAGTTCTGGCGCGCGCAGTCTCTGGCCTTCAAGCAACAACCTTTGGAGGTCCCGGCCTATTTGATTGGGGGGCTGCTCGATGGCTATCGCGATTTTGCACTGGATGTCAGCCGTACCTCCACGGCGCCCGTCATTGTGGAAATGGGGCCCTGGAACCATGCCTGGCCGGAATACGGCGTACCGGGCCCCAACTATGAATGGCGCCAGAAGGCATTGCGCTGGTGGGATTACTGGCTCAAGGGCATTGACACCGGGATCTTGCAGGAACCCGCTCGCATGGCTTTCATGCGTACCGGTCATGCGCCCGCTACCGATCTGAAAACCGTCCCTGGTTATTGGCGTTGCGATGCGCAGTGGCCGGTGCAAGGGGCCATTACTGAACGTCGGTATCCTCAAGCAGGGCAAGGGCTGTCGCCTGTGCCCGCCGCATCCGGCCTGGCCCAGACCTTGCGTTACAAGGCGGGGGCAGGGCTGGCTGGCGGCGGCTGGTGGGGCGAGCAGACCGGGGATATGGCGGCCGATGATATGCACAGTCTGGTCTATGATTCCGCGCCTTTGACAGAGGCTATGGAAATTATGGGCATGCCCCAGGTGCGCCTGAAAGTGGTAGCCGATGCACCCTTCTACCAATGGAGCGTGCGCCTGGAGGATGTGGCCCCGGACGGGCGCGTTTCACTGGTCAGCGGAGCGGTCATTAATCCTTCGCAGCGGTTTTCGCGCTTGGAGCCTCAAGCCCTGGTGCCGGGAGAACCCACTATCTTGAATACCGCCATTCACTTTACAACGTGGCGCTTCAAACCTGGTCACCGTATCCGCCTTGCAGTGAGTAATGCACAGTTCCCCATGATCTGGCCTAGTCCGACGCCGGGGGCGACCAGTCTGTTTACGGGTGTGGATACCTGGGTGGATTTGCCGGTTGTGCCCCTGCGTGACCAAGGGTCCCAGGCCTGCCGGATGTCACCGCCCCAGGCCAGCGAAGCGGCTCCGTTCGGACGTGTGATTGATTCGGATGGCCCTGTCTTTAGCAGTACCCGTGATGAGGAGACGGGGGATTCGAGTTTTACCGCCAGCAATGAACTCAGTTGGGTCCTGCATGACAATCTGTACCGTTCCCAGGAGCGCTACCGCTGGGAGGTCAATGACGCCCGCCCTGCCCAGGCGCGTTATCAGGGCGAGCGGCGCAACCTCTTTACCATCGAGGGACGGGAGATTGATTTGTTGGCGCGTGCCAGGATCGAGTCCGATGAGTCTTATTTTTATCTCACTTTCACGCGGGAACTGAAAGAGGACGGCATGTTGGTTCGTGAGAAAACCTGGCAGGAGCGAATTGCCCGGATGTATCAGTAATCAGCAAAGGCTGAAAAAAACACCGCTGCAATTGCAGCGGTGTTTTTGTTCCATGGTCCAGTTAGCGCAGGACTTGTCTGAGGAATCCGCCGATGGCGCTGATTTCTTCCGGACAGACTGCGTGGGGCATGGGGTAGACATTCCATTGCACCTGATAGCCCATTGCCTCGAGCTGCTGGCGGCTGGCTTCAGCACGGCTGAGGGGGACGACCGGGTCCATGCTGCCGTGCGCCATGAAAATGGGGGTATTCTGGTTGGCGGGATGACGCTCGGCTTCGACGGCATGGGCCAAAGGCAGGTAGCCCGACAGACAGAGCATGCCCGCCAGACGCTCGGGCAAGCGCAGGCCTGTTTGCAAGGTCATGGCGCAGCCTTGGGAAAAGCCGGCCAGCACAATATTTTCGGTGGGGATACCACGGGCGTTTTCACGGGCGATCAGGTTCTGCACTTCGATCTGTGACTGACGCAGACCACTTTCGTCCTCGCGGCGCACCAGATCCGCCACATAAATGTCGTACCAGGAACGCATGGCCATGCCACCGTTGATGGTGACAGGCTGGATGGGGGCATGCGGGAAAATGAAACGAATGGCCGGAGCGTCTTGCAGGCCCAGCTCGGGCACGATAGGGGCAAAATCATGGCCGTCGGCGCCTAAACCGTGCAGCCAGATAATGGCATGCTGGGGGTTGGCACCGGTTTCAATCTCAATCGACTCAAGCAGAGGGTTCATGCGGACTCCGAAAGATCTACCAAGGTCTTGATGTACTGGTACAGGGCACGGTAGTGTTTGCGCTGCGGGTCCTGGCCTTGTGCCAGTGTGGAATTTTTCTCCGCTTCTTTGCGTGCGGCACGAATCAGGGTGCGCAATTGCTGGATGTCGGCCCCGGAAAACTCATTCATGAATTCGGTCAAAGCGTCGTCATCACGCAACAACAGGTCGCGCAAAGCCTCCAGCCTGTGCATGGCACGGGTTTCTTCTTTGGAGCCATTTTCCCAGACATCCAGTTGTTTCAGGATCGGCTCAGGGTCCACATTGCGCATGAGCTTGCCCACATAGTGGATCTGGCGGCGCCGTCCTTCCCGCGCCGTTGGGCTGATGCGTTTGGCATCCTTGATGGCGGCCAGTAAGGGCTCGCCCAGATCTAACTGTTTGAGTCTGTCGTCCGAGAGCTCAATCAGGCGTTTGCCCAGATCGAGCAGAGCGTGCATCTCGCGTTTTACCTGCGATTTGCTGGGACGGTCGTAACCGTTTTCATCGATTTCAGTGCGTGGACGGGCCATAAGAAGTGAAATAGCAAAGATTGTCGCCAATTGGCTATGATAACCGCCTAACCCTCAAAGAGTAGCAATGAGTCATCCAACTATTTCTCAATTGTCGATCAGTGCCAATCAGTTCCAGTTTTGTGAATTGGTGGACGAGGCGCTGCGGCATGCCAAAAAACTGGGCGCCAGTGATGCTGCCGTCGATATCTCCGAAAACAAGGGCCTGGCGGTCTCCGTGCGTCAGCTGGAACTGGAGACGGTAGAGCAGACGCAAGACCGCTCCTTGGGTGTGACCGTGTTTGCGGGCCAGCGCAGCGGCTCGGCCTCCACCTCCGATTTTTCCGTCAAGGCGCTGCGTGAGACGGTGGAGGCGGCCTGGCATATTGCCCGCTATACCGCTGAAGATCCCTTTGCCGGTTTACCTGAAGCAGACATGCTGGCGCAGCAGTATCCCGATCTGCATTTGCACCATCCCTGGCTGCTGGATGCTGATCAGGCTGCCCGACTGGCTATCCGCGCCGAGCAGGCCGCGCTGGAACTGAGCCCTCTGATCAGCAATTCGGAAGGCGCCTCGGTCGATACGCTGGAAGGACATTTTGTGATGGGCAACAGCCGCGGCTTTCTGGGCGGCTACCCCTACAGCCGTCATTCGCTCAGTGTCAGCCCTATTGCTGGCAAGGGTGACAATATGCACCGCGATTACTGGTACAGCAGCTCGCGCGATCCATCCCGTCTGGCCAGTCCCGAATCGGTCGGGCGTTACGCGGCCGAGCGTACCTTGTCGCGTCTGTCGGCGCGCCGTATTCCTACGGGTCGCTACCCAGTTCTGTTCGAGGCTCCGCTGGCTGTGGGCCTGATCGGCTCTCTGGTGCAGGCCACCAGCGGGTCGGCCCTGTATCGCAAAACCAGTTTTCTGCTCGATTCGCTGGGCAAGACCGTCATGGCCAAGCACATTGATGTGCTGGAGCGCCCGCATCTGGCAGCTGCCATGGGTAGTGCGCCGTTTGATTCGGAAGGCGTGCTCACGGCGGACCGCGACGTGGTGCGTGCTGGCGAGCTGAAAGGCTACTTTTTGTCGTCGTACGCGGGTCGCAAGCTGGGTATGCCGTCCACGGGTAATGCCGGTGGTTCACACAACCTGCTGCTTAGCTCGCGGCTCACCCGCCCTGAGGATGATCTGGATGCCATGCTCAAGAAGATGGACCGCGGCCTGCTGGTGACCGAGCTGATCGGTCAGGGAGTCAATTACCTGACAGGTGATTATTCGCGGGGCGCATTTGGTTACTGGGTGGAAAATGGCCGTATTCAGCATGCGGTGGAGGAAGTGACCATTGCCGGTAATCTGGCTGAGATGTTTGCCCAGATCGTGGCTGTGGGGGCGGACACCTTTGCCGCCGGCTCCAAGCGCACGGGCTCGATTTTGATCGAACAGATGTCGGTAGCCGGCGCCTGATCTGCTTGCTGTGCCAGTGCATGGTCTGTCCTTAACGGTGCCGCAAGCCGCCAGACCGGCGAGGGCGCGGTTTCCCTATGAGGGTTGGGGGGGCGTTTTCGATGAAAGTGCCTGCCCAATGTGCCAGATCAAGGAGCCGACGATCAAAGCCCCGATTTGCGGGATAATCCGGGCTTTCGCAGCCCCCCATTCGGGTCGCGCCAGTGTACTATCCCTAGCATAAAAATATTTCCCGGTTATTGAATCCCCACAAGGAGCTTATTCATGCAGCGTCGCTCGTTTCTGAAAAAGGCAGGTCTTGGTGCGGTCGCCAGTACTGCCGCTATTGCTGCCCCTGCTATTGCCCAGAGCAATCCCAAGGTTAATTGGAAGCTGACATCGACATACGGCCCCGCCACCCCGGCGCTGTTTTCGACCGCTCAGGCGTTTTGCAAGATGGTGGAAGAGGCCTCGGATGGCAACTTCAATATCCGTTTGTACCCGGCCGGTGAAATCGTTCCCGGTTTTGGTGTGATGGATGCGGTCAGCAACGGCACCGTTGAGTGTGGTCAGACAGCTTCGTATTACTACTACGGCAAAGATCCATCGTTCAGCTTTGATACGGCAGTGCCATTTGGGCTGAACGCGCGTCAGATGAATGCCTGGATGCAGGAAGGCAACGGGACGAAACTGCTGCGTGAGTTATTCGCGACCCGTAACATCATCAACTTTTCCTTCGGGAATACCGGCACCCAGATGGGCGGCTGGTACCGTAAGGAAATCAATTCTCTGGAAGACCTGAAAGGTCTGAAGATGCGTACGGCCGGTTTTGCCGGTGAAGTGCTGGCCCGTATGGGTGTGGTGCCTCAGCAAGTGCCGCCGGGCGATATCTACCCATCGCTGGAAAAAGGCACGCTGGATGCCGTGGAATTCGTCGGTCCCGTGGATGACGAAAAGCTGGGCTTTCAGAAAGTGGCCAAATACTACTACTACCCCGGTTGGTGGGAAGGTTCGGCGCAAGTGTCGCTGTACGTTAACGACGCCGCTTTCCAGGCACTGCCCAAGCAATACCAGTCGCTGATTGAAATTGCGTCGCGTGCTGCCGGCGAGCGCATGCTGTGCCAGTACGACGCGCAAAGCCCAGGCGCCTTGCGTCGTCTGATCGCCAGCGGCGCCATTTTGAAAGCCTTCCCGCGTGATGTGATGGATGAGTCCTTCAAAACAGCCAATATCGTGTACAAGGAATTCTGCGACAAGGACCCCATGTTCAAGAAGATTCACGACGATTACATGGGTTTCCGCGATGCGCTTGTGCCTTGGTTCCGCGTGGCCGAAGGCTCCTACGACAACTACCTGGGCATTGCTCTGGCAAACCAGAAAAAAGGCTGATCCCAGTATCTGAGTCCGGGCAGAGCACTCTGTTCGGGCTTGGCAGGTCCAGCTTGTTCACCCCTGTTTCCCGGTTGGAAGCAGGGGTTTTTTTATTGGCTGGTGCTCTGGGGTACGGGGTGGGTCTGATCAGTGGATCTAAAGGTAGGGAGGCTTTTTGGAAGGCGCCGCAAGAGAGTGTTGCGTTGAGGTGGAAAAATACTCGCAGCCTTGCTGGAGCGTGCGCAGAGATGAAACCCGTGCTTTCTTTTTATGAAGCGCGGCCTGGGTGTGGCAAAAAATCGGTGCTTTCGTACAAAACCCTCGTGTTTTCCACTATTTATGTTATTATGGCGAGCTATTTGGCAGAAATGCACGGGCGGAATATAACGTCTTGGCAGGGTCAAATAGAGCTGCCTTGCTTGAAAAAGCGGGTGGACTGTAGGGGTTAGGCATGTTGCCTTGACCCGAAATTTTAATATTTAGGAACCATCATGAAGACCTTCGTGGCCAAGCCGCTTGAAGTCAAACGTGACTGGTTTGTGATTGACGCTAAAGGCAAAGTCCTTGGTCGTGTGGCCAGCGAAGTCGCACGCCGCTTGCGTGGTAAGCACAAACCCGAATATACCCCTCACGTTGATACCGGCGATTACATCATTATCATCAACGCTGCTGACATTGCCGTAACCGGTAACAAGGCACAGGATAAGAAGTACTATCGTCACTCGAACTACCCAGGCGGTATTTACGAAACCAACTTCCAAACCATGCAAGAGCGCTTCCCAGGCCGTGCCATCGAAAAGGCCGTCAAGGGTATGTTGCCAAAGGGCCCTCTGGGCTACGCCATGGCCAAGAAACTGAAGGTTTACGCTGGTGCCGAGCATCCTCATAGTGCTCAACAGCCTAAAACTCTGGACATCTAAGGATAGGTCATGATCGGTAACTGGAATTACGGTACGGGCCGTCGCAAGACCTCCGTCGCTCGTGTCTTCATCAAGAAAGGTTCGGGCCAAATCGTGGTCAACGGCAAGCCTGTTGACGAATACTTTGCTCGCGAAACGGGTCGCATGATTGTGCGTCAGCCTCTGGTGCTGACCAACCATGTTGAATCCTTCGACATCAAGATCAACGTGCATGGCGGTGGCGAAAGCGGCCAGGCCGGTGCTGCCCGTCACGGCATCACCCGCGCTCTGATCGACTACGACGAAACACTGAAGACGGCTCTGAAACAAGCTGGCCTGGTGACTCGTGATGCTCGTGAAGTTGAGCGTAAGAAAGTCGGTCTGCACAAAGCACGTCGCCGCAAACAGTTCAGCAAGCGTTAATTCGCCTCGCGACCTGTTTATGGTGCTCAAAAACCCCGGACCTGTCCGGGGTTTTTGTTTGCGGGCTACATTTGTCCTGCTTTACCGGGTCTGCTGCTTGAGAACAGGCAGGACTACGTTAAGATAGAATTTTTGCTTGTTTCTCTTTCAGGAAAGTTCATGGCTACACATAGCGATACCCGGATCAAGGTAGGGATTGTCGGCGGTACAGGTTACACCGGGGTCGAGTTGCTGCGTCTGTTAAGTCAGCACCCTCAGGTGGAACTGGTCGCCATCACCTCGCGCAAAGAGGATGGCGTGCCGGTTTCGGATATGTATCCGAACTTGCGTGGCCATGTGGATCTGAAATTCTCTACTCCTGAAAATGCCAATCTGGAACAGTGCGACGTGGTGTTCTTTGCCACTCCCCACGGTGTTGCCATGAGCCAGGTCGAGCGTTTGCTGGCTGCAGGCGTGCGTGTGATCGACCTGGCAGCGGACTTTCGTCTGCAAGATACGGACGTGTTCCAGAAGTGGTACAAGATGGAACACAGTTGCCCGGATATTTTGAGCCAATCGGTGTATGGTTTGCCCGAGCTGCGGCGCGACAAGATCTCTCACGCCAAGGTGATCGGTAACCCCGGCTGCTATCCCACTACGGTTCTGCTGGGCTTGGCTCCCTTGCTGGAAGGTGGCAAGGCGCTGGTTGATACTCAGCACCTGATTGCCGATTGCAAATCCGGTGTGTCCGGTGCTGGCAAAGGGGCTTCGGTTCCCAATCTGTTTGCGGAAGCCAGCGACAACTTCAAGGCCTATGGCGTGTCGGGTCACCGTCACCATCCGGAGATTGTGGAGCAGTTGCAGCGTTTGGCCGGCGGCCCGGTTGGTCTGACCTTCGTGCCCCACCTGGTGCCCATGATTCGCGGCATGTTTTCCACGATCTATGCCCGCATCAAGCCTGAGGCGATGGACACGGACTTCCAGGCCCTGTATGAGCAGCGCTACGCGCAGGAAGCGTTTGTGGATGTGTTGCCGGCTGGTACCCTGCCTGAAACCCGTTCGGTGCGCGCTTCCAACCAGCTGCGTATTTCCGTGCAGCGGCCCGGTAACGGCGATCAGCTGATTATTCTGGTGGTGCAGGATAATCTGGTGAAGGGTGCTTCCGGTCAAGCCGTGCAGAATATGAATATCCTGTTCGGCCTGCCAGAACAAACTGGCCTGAATCACGTTGCCATTCTGCCTTAAGGGGAACTTGGTCTTGGTGAACAGGTCAAATATCCATGACTGAATCACCACAAACCACGACTCAGACTGCCGCTCCTTCCCGTGCGCGGGGTGGAGCGTCTGTCATTGCACTGGCGGTATTGGCGGGTATGTTATTGGGTGGCGGTGGCCTATGGCTATACCGCAGCCTGACCCAGCCTGCAGACCAGTCTGAACAAATTCAGTTGGCGATGCAGAATCTGGCACGTAGTCAGCAATCCCTGCAGCAGATTCAAAGCGAATTTGAGGTGCTGCGCGGGCAGTTGGTGTTGGAGGAGAGCACACGCAAGGGGCTGGAAAAATCCTTGCTGTCCACTCAGACCGAACTGGCGCAAACACGCGAACAGCTGGCTTTTTACGAACAGTTGCTGCCCCCTGGCCCCAGTGGTTCCATTACGGTTCGTGCCCTGGAGGTCAGTAAGAGGGGAGATCTGCTGGAGTATAAAGTCCTGTTGCAACGTAACGCCCCGGAAGGGAAGCCATTTTCTGGTCGCCTGCAGTTTCAGCTGACCGGGCGGCAAGACGGAAAAAACGTTAAAATCGATTTAACACCCAGTTCCGGGCCAGATTCGGGGCTGGCAGAGTCGTCTGTAGAACAGACTGATCCTTTGATCTTAAACTTTAACCAGTTTCAGCGCGCTATGGGTTGGCTGGCGTTGCCGCCAGGCTTTGAACCCACCGCCTTGACGCTGAATGTTCTGGAAGGAAGCGTTATCCGCGCTTCTCGCCAGGAAAAAATCGCCCAGCCAGACTAATCACCTTACCCGCGGGTGGTCATGTGCAAGGCGATCACATGATAATTATTCATGCCGGCGGGGGCCGGCAGGAGAACCACATGAGCACTCTTACCGAATCCGTTGATCTGCAAGCCCCTCCTTCCCCACTGATCTTTACCGATTCAGCGGTTGAGAAGGTCCGTGAGCTCCTGATTGAAGAAGGCAGCCCCGAACTGAAGCTGCGCGTCTTCGTGCAAGGTGGTGGCTGTTCCGGCTTCCAGTACGGCTTCACTTTTGACGAACTGGTTAACGACGACGACACCATTATTGATAAAGACGGCGTACAACTGCTGGTTGACGCCATGAGCTTCCAGTACCTGGTGGGCGCAGAGATTGATTACAAAGACGATCTGGACGGTGCTCAGTTCGTTATCCGTAATCCTAATGCGACAACGACCTGCGGCTGCGGCTCTTCCTTCACGATGTAAGAAGGTGGCGTCAGCGCTGACCGGCTTTAGCAGGATTTGTACACAAACACCCCAGACTCTGAATGCAGGGTCTGGGGTGTTTTAGTTGTGCGCGTGAGCATATCGTGTTTGATGAATCTGCGCATTTCCGGGCTCTGTAGCAGGGGCAGGCGAGGTGGATAGCTCCGTGAATGAGGGGAGCGCGGGCGGGAGAACGGGCTTGAGGCTTGGGATGCTTGAAGTTGGGATGGATGAGTGCCTGTCATTTGTTTGTCAGGGTTTCATCTTGCGGGGCTGTGCCTGATCAGATGCTCCAGGGCACTAGCGTTATCGGATTGCCTCTTGTGTCAGGGGCGGGGTGCCAGCGTTTGTCAGGCCGGATAGCAAGCGCCGAGTACGGTTGCGCGACGTGCTCCGGTTACGGCAGGCAGCCCCGCAGGAATACGTTCAACATGTGCATAAGCCAGCCAGGCAAAGGCCAGGGCTTCAATGGACTGCGGGTCCATGCCCAGTTCGGCGCTTGAGCGGATGGGCATGATGAGTTGATCGCCCAGGCGTTTCAGCAAGGCCGGATTGGCCGCGCCGCCGCCACATACAATCAATTCCTGCACCTGAGCGGCGTAAGGCTGGATAGCTTGCGCAATGGTATGCACCGTCAGATCCATCAGGGTGGATTGCACGATGGCCGCTGAAAGCCCACTATTGGGATCAACCAGATCCAGATGCTTTTGCAGCCAAACCAAATTGAACAGATCACGGCCCGTGGATTTAGGGGCGGGCAGCGCAAGCCAGGGTTCGCTTAACAGGCTGGCAAGCAGGGCAGGATCAGACGTCGCGCTATTGGCCCATTGACCGTCCTTGTCATAAGGCTGGCCTTGATGTTTGTTCACCCAGGCATCCAGGAGCATGTTCGCCGGGCCGGTATCAAAGCCAAACACCTCACGCCCCGGCAGTAGCAGGGAAATATTGGCAATCCCGCCCAGATTCAGAATGACGCGGCCGTGCTCGTGACGGAAAAGCGCCTCATGGACGATAGGCACCAAGGGTGCCCCTTGGCCGCCCGCGGCAATATCCCGGCTGCGAAAGTCTGCAATCACATCTATGCCGCAGCGCTCGGCCAGCAGGGCAGGGGCGTTCAGTTGCAGGGTGTAGCCCTGGTCAGGTGCATGGCGGATGGTTTGGCCGTGTACGCCAATCGCGCGTATCAGCTCTTTTTCTGCGCCTTGGGTCCAGGGCAGGCACGCCTGGGCGTAGAGTTCGGTCAGTTGCACAGCGGCAATGCTGGCACGCGCTAGCTCATTGTGTCCCGGGTGTTGCAAAGCCAGCAGCTCGGCTCGCAAAGCGGCCGGCATGGGCAGGCTGCGGGTTTGGTGTATCTGTGCCCCCTGTGTGCCGAAGGAAGCCAGCACGGCATCCACACCGTCCATGCTGGTCCCGGACATGAGTCCGATATACAGGGGGGCTGACATGGGGCTTAACGGCTGGCCAATTGCACGGGCTCAGCGTCCGTATGCAGCAAAGCGAAGCTGTCCTGATAGGAGGCCAGGGTTTGCTGGAACTGCTTGCGTTGGGGGGCATCCAGAACACGCGCGACAGGCAGATCTACCGACAAAGGATCAACGGCTTTTTGCGCAATACGGAATTCGTAGTGCAGGTGCGGGCCCGTTGCCCAGCCCGTCGACCCCACATAGCCGATCAGTTGACCCTGTTCGACACGATCGCCTTTGCGCAGCCCGGCCGCAAAGCGGCTTTGATGAGCGTACAGCGTGGTGAACTGGCCGTGGTGCTTGAGAATGATGGTGTTGCCATAGCCATTTTGACGGCCAATGAACTCAACGGTGCCATCGGCTGTGGCATGAATGGGCGTACCCGATGGGGCCGCGTAGTCCACACCGTTGTGGTCACGCCAGCCGCCATGTACGGGATGGCGACGACCGCCAAATGTGGAGCTGATGCGGGTGAATTTCAGGGCGGTGCGCAGGAAAGCGCCTTTAAGGCTTTGGCCGCTGAAATCGTAGTAGCCGCCGCTGCCGTTTTCGGGCTGGAACCAGGCCGCTTCATGAACTTTGCCCTGATTGATGAACTCCACTGCCAGCAGGCGACCCGAACCTACGTCCTGCCCTTCATGGCCGTAGGATTCGTAGACCACACGGAAGCTGTCGCCTTTGCGCAGGTCTTTCAGAAAGTCAATCTTGCTGCCCATCACATCGGCCATTTGCAGCGTGATGTTGTCGGGGATGCCGGCTTGGTCGCTGGCGCCAAACAGCGAGCTGTTGATGGTGGCCTGGGCGACACGTACCCGGGTCTGGGTCTGGTCGCTTTGCTCCTCAGCGACAAAACCGCCTTGCCCGTCGGGCCGAACTTCCAGCCAACGGGCCTGGCCCTGACCGGATTGCTCGGAATACGGGGTGTGGCGGTAGCGCAGCCATTGCAAATTACCATTGGCATCCAGCGCTGCCTGCACGGTACGACCCGGATAGAGCTTGTAGATTGAGCGCGCCTGCTTGTCGTGAGTCAGAAACTGCAGTAAACCCTCTTCGCTCACCTGCATGCGCTGCAGCAGGGCGGACAGGGTATCGCCACGGCGAATGCGGGTTTCCGTGACGTAGGCTTGTTGATCCTGGGCTTGCAATACCGTCAGATCCGACGGCAGGGTCAAGGCAGTGCGGGCTTGGTAAATCTGGGGCTCGGGGCTGCTGGGCATCACCACGGCCAGGGCGCCGGCGGCGACAAAGGAACCCAGGGCCAGCGTGACCAAACCAGTGCGGATAATGAGGGCTCGGGCGAACCGAGGCTGGTGGATGTTAAGGTGGGAGGAGGAGCGTTTCCCTTTGCTGAACATAAAACCAGAACCTTGTTGGACGTACGGTTTACCGTCCACCCGGTTTGCAGGCGGAGGTCAGTTGTACTGGGCGGACAGAACATTCCAGCCCTGGCGATCTGACCTGCGCGGGAATGATAAAATAGGGTGGTTTACGAAACCTTGCTCATTAATTAAGCACGTCTCGCAATAGCAGGCTATCCTAGCGCATTAGGCTTAATTTTTCGAGCATTTTTACTCATTAGTTTGTCACCAGATTTGTTATGTCATCCCCCTCAGAGCCCCTTTCTCCAGAAGTCCTGGCTGATTTAGCCATCGTCAAACGCGGCTGCGACGAATTGCTCGTCGAATCCGAGTTTGCCCGCAAACTGGCGCGCAGCCATGCAACAGGACAGCCGCTGCGGATCAAGCTGGGTCTGGACCCCACGGCTCCTGACATTCACCTGGGGCACACCGTGGTGCTGAACAAGATGCGCCAGTTGCAGGATCTGGGGCATACCGTTATTTTCCTGATTGGCGATTTCACCTCCACCATTGGCGATCCCAGTGGGCGCAACACCACCCGCCCGCCTTTGACGCCCGAGCAGGTCATTGCCAACGCCAAGACTTATTACGATCAGGCCGCGCTGGTTCTGGACCCTGCCCGCACCGAAGTTCGCTATAACTCGGAATGGTGCGACAAGCTCGGCTCACGTGGCATGATTCAATTGGCTTCCCGTTATACCGTGGCACGCATGATGGAGCGGGACGACTTCACCAAACGCTTTAAGGCCAATCAGCCTATTTCGGTACACGAGTTTTTGTACCCCTTGTTGCAAGGCTACGATTCGGTTCAATTGAAAGCCGATGTGGAATTGGGCGGTACCGACCAGAAATTCAATTTGTTGGTGGGACGTGAATTGCAAAAAGAATATGGGCAGGAGCAGCAATGCATTCTGACCATGCCTTTGCTGGTGGGTTTGGACGGCGTGGAAAAAATGTCCAAATCCAAAGGCAATTACATTGGTATTAGTGAAACGCCGGACTCGATGTTCGGCAAATTGATGTCCATCTCCGATACCTTGATGTGGCGTTATTTCGAGCTCTTGTCGTTCCGTAGTCTGGAAGACATTGCCGGCCTGCAAAAGCAGATCGACCAGGGCCGGAACCCGCGCGAGGTCAAAGTGGAGCTGGCACAGGAGATCGTCACGCGTTTCCACAGCGCCCAGGCTGCGGCCCAGGCACTGGAAACATTTGATGCCCGTTTCCGTCGGGGCGAAATGCCCGAGGACATGCCCGAGGTTACGGTGGCCGGTGAGCTGGCCTTGTTGCGCGTGTTGCGTGAAGCAGGTCTGGTCGCCTCCAGCAGCGAGGCCCAGCGCAATGTGGAGCAGGGCGGCGTACGCATCAATGGTGAGCGTGTGGACGATAAGGGTTTGCAACTGGAGCCGGGCAGCTATGTGCTGCAAGTAGGCAAGCGCAAGTTTGCGCGGGTCACCTTGACCGGCTGATTGATTGTGGAGGTCTGCAATGAAACTGCGTAGTGATTCTTTTCAAGATCAGGGCATCATTCCCGAGCGTCTGGCTTTTTGCCGATACGACGCACAGTCGAGAGTTGCATTGGCTGGTAATGCCAATCCGCATCTGGAATGGTCCGATGTTCCCGAGCAGACCCAATCCTTTGTGGTTATTTGCCACGACCCCGATGTCCCCAGTAAACCGGACGATGTGAACCAGGATGGGCGCGAGGTGCCGGCGGATCTGCCACGGGTGGATTTCTTTCATTGGGTGTTGATCAACATCTCCCCCCAATTGCGAAGTCTGGCCGAAGGTTCGTACTCCAAGGGTATTACGCCACGCGGTAAAGCCGGCCCTTTGGCGCTGGATGATACGCGCCAGGGTGTGAATGACTTTACCAACTGGTTTGCCAGCGATCGCGACATGAACGGTGATTACTTTGGCTACGATGGCCCGTGTCCGCCGTGGAACGACGCCTTGCCACACCGTTATGTCTTTACGGTCTACGCGCTGGACATTGCCGAGCTGCCTCTGGAGGGGCGTTTTAACGGCCAGGATGTACTGCGTGCCATGGAAGGACACATTCTGGCTCGTGCGACCTTGACAGGTCTGTACACCCTGAATCCCCGTTTGATTCAGCAATCCTGATTCCCCGGGGCGGACTATTTGAGTTTTATTCATATTCTCTTGAGTCCGCCCGTTGCCGCCTAACGTTATTTCCGCATTTTATGGGGTTTCTGCCACCGGAGATGTTTGTCTCGGTGGTTTGATGCGCTTCCGCGCTAAAATGTTGCTTTCTTAGTTTGCTACCTACTTTATCCTTAGGAACCCTCATGTTTGACCGTTCTGCGACTCTTGACAAAGTTGATCCCGATCTTTGGGCTGCGATTCAAAGCGAAGATGTGCGCCAGGAGCAGCACATCGAGCTGATCGCCTCGGAAAACTACACCAGCCCTGCCGTGATGCAAGCCCAGGGCACACAACTGACCAATAAATACGCGGAAGGTTACCCTGGCAAACGCTACTACGGCGGTTGTGAGTTCGTGGACGTGGTCGAGCAATTGGCTATTGATCGTTTGAAAGAACTGTTTGGCGCCGAGGCCGCCAACGTCCAGCCCAACTCCGGCTCGCAAGCCAACCAGGGCGTGTACATGGCTGTGCTCAAGCCCGGTGACACTGTGCTGGGTATGAGCCTGGCCGAAGGCGGTCACCTGACCCACGGTTCCCCGGTGAATGCCTCGGGCAAGCTGTACAACTTTGTGTCCTACGGTCTGGACGCCAACGAAGAGCTGGACTACGAGGAACTGGAGCGCTTGGCCAAAGAGCACAAGCCCAAACTGATCGTGGGTGGTGCTTCGGCTTATTCCCTGCGCATTGATTTTGAACGCATGGCGCGCATTGCGCATGAGAACGGTGCCCTGCTCATGGTGGACATCGCTCACTATGCCGGTCTGGTTGCAGGCGGGGTGTACCCCAACCCCGTGCCTCACGCTGACTTCGTGACTTCGACGACGCACAAGTCGCTGCGTGGCCCTCGTGGCGGCGTGATCATGATGAAGGCTGAGCACGAGAAAGCCATCAACTCGGCGATCTTCCCCGGCATTCAAGGCGGCCCCCTGATCCACGTCATTGCGGGTAAAGCCGTGGCGTTCAAGGAAGCGCTGGCCCCCGAGTTCAAGACTTACGCTGCTCAAGTCGTGAAAAACGCCGACGTACTGGCTCGCACCCTGGTCGAGCGCGGTCTGCGCATCGTCTCTGGCCGTACCGAAAGCCACGTCATGCTGGTGGACCTGCGTCCCAAAGGTATTACCGGTAAAGTGGCTGAGGAGGCCCTGGGCAAGGCGCACATCACCGTCAACAAGAACGCCATTCCGAACGACCCTGAGAAGCCCTTTGTCACCAGCGGTGTGCGTCTGGGTACGCCTGCCATGACTACGCGCGGCTTTAAAGAAGCCGAGGCGGAATTGACGGCACATCTGATTGCTGATGTACTTGACAACCCTCACGACGAAGCCGTTTTGGCAGATGTTCGTCGCCGTGTACACGAGCTGACTGCCAAGTTGCCCGTCTACTCCTCCAAGTAATCCAGCCGGAGCGGGCCGCAAGGCCCGCGATTCTGAATGAAGTGTCCGTTCTGCCACCATGCCGATACCCAGGTGATCGATTCCCGAATCACCGAAGAAGGCGACGCCATACGGCGACGTCGTAAATGCTCGGCCTGTGAACGGCGCTTCACAACTTACGAGCGTGCTGAACTGAGCTTGCCCGTTGTGGCCAAGCGCAATGGCACCCGTATGGATTTTGACCCCGCCCGCTTTCGGGCGAGCATGGGCGTTGCGTTGCGCAAACGCTCCATCCCCATGGCGCAAGTCGATGCTGCCGTGCAGCGCATCGAAGAAAAACTTCAACTGACTGGCGAGCGTGAAGTCTCCTCGGAGACTATCGGTGAACTGGTCATGGCCGAACTCAAGCAGTTGGATCAGGTGGCGTATGTGCGTTTTGCCTCGGTCTACAAGAGTTTTAAGGACATCCGCGAGTTTGTAGAGGCGATCGACGAAATGAACGATCCCGACCGCGGCTAAGGCTTATGGTCGAACAAGAAGACGTCGTCTGGATGCGGCAGGCTCTGAAGCTGGCCGAGCAATCCCTTTATATCAGTGCCCCCAATCCCCGAGTCGCCTGTCTGATTGTGCGCGACGGCCAGTTGTTGGCTTCAGGCTCCACACAGCAGGCTGGTGGACCTCATGCAGAAGTGATGGCGTTGCGACAGGCGGCAGAGCGAGGCGTGAACGTGGCCGGCGCGACGTTTTATGTCACCCTGGAGCCTTGCAGCCATCATGGGCGTACGCCTCCTTGTGCGGATGCGCTGGTCAAGGCGGGAGCTGGGCGCGTGGTCTTTTCCATGTACGACCCTAACCCTTTGGTGGCAGGCAACGGCGTCTCACGCTTGCGTCAGGCGGGCATCTCTGTGGATGGCCCTGTGTGCGTCGAGCAGGCGCTGGCGATCAACGCCGGATTTTTTGCTCGTATGACACGCGCACGCCCCTGGTTATGGATGAAGATGGCCGCCTCACTGGATGGTCGCAGTGCCTTGCCGGATGGACGATCTCAATGGATTACCGGACCGCAGGCCCGTGATGATGGTCACCACTGGCGCGCTCGCAGTTGCGTTGTCTTGACCGGCATCGGTACGGTGAACGCGGATAATCCCTTGATGAATGTGCGGGCGGTTTCCACTCCCCGGCCGCCTATCAAAGCCGTGCTCGACACCCATTTGCGCCTTGACCCCAAGGCTGCCTTGCTGGATGGCACCTTGTGTTGGGTATTCAGCCATCGTCGCGATCCTGAGCGTGAGGCTGAGTTGGCAGACCGCAATGCTCAGGTTATTCCCATGCCTTTGCACGAGGGCCAGGTGGATGTGCGTGCCATTCTGGATTGGATGGCCGAACAACAGATTAATGAAGTTCATGCAGAGGCGGGAGCACGACTTTCGGGGGCATTGATTGATGCTGGCGTGGTAGACCAACTGCTGATGTATCTGGCCCCTAAAATTTTGGGGCAGGGCCGCGGTGTGGCGGACATTACGGCTTTGTCGGGCCTGGAGGATGTCGAACCTTTCGAGTTCACCGACGTGCGTCTGCTGGGGGCTGACCTGCGTATTCTTGCTCGTCAGCGTGATCACTGGGATGCTTTGTTGCGTGCGGTGGGCGGGGCTTATCCTCCCGATTCGGAATAAGCCGTTTCCCCCCAAGTCGGTGTGCTCAGGCGTATGAGCAAGAAGCCGATGAAAGCGGAGCGACAGACTCAAGTGCCCGTATCGCTCGCTCAATAGTGTCACTTTGCCTGGGCCTTGAGCGTGAGCCACCTCTCCAGTACGGCCTTGCCAACAATTCGTCCAAGAAAAAATTGAATGCTTGCGTTACAAGGACAAGTGCTGCTATTATTATGGACTTGGCATTAGCAGCTTCACATTGCTTGGCCAAAGAATAATTAGGACAGGTGGCCGAGTGGTTGAAGGCGCACGCCTGGAAAGCGTGTATACGTTTATAGCGTATCGGGGGTTCGAATCCCCCTCTGTCCGCCAAAATTTTTATGTAAATCAAATAGTTAGCAGTAGTTGGATGTCATAATAAAGACACTCATTTGTTAGCTGATTTGCATATGCCTTGGCATTTGCCAGGTGAGTGGGTATTGGTAAGGCCAGTGCCAAAAATGGCTTCTGCCTTGTGGCCAGCGTTCTCATCTGCATCTGGCATCCATTTGGCATATATTTTTGCAATCATCGTCCAGTCACGATGACCCATTTGCTTCGCAACCCACATTGGATGTTCTCCAGCGCTTACCATCATTGAGGCATACGTGTGCCGTGTTTGATAGGGCCAACGGTAGCGAACGCCTGCAGCTTTCAATATTCTTATCCAGGCATCTCTGATCTGCTGATCGCCTGTCCATCGTTGACCTGTCCCTGGGTTGATAAATATGGGATCGCCTTTTAAGAACGTATGAGGCCGTTGAGCTTGTAGTGCTTCTAATGTTGGCTTTAAGATTTTTATTTCTCTAAGTCCTGAAGCCGTCTTTGTGCTTTCTGCTTGACCTTTAGACGCCTGAGTCATGGCGCGACGAACTCTTATGTATCCGCGCACAAAGTCAATATCGCCCCAATTTAAAGCGATAAGTTCACTGGTGCGAACTCCTGTCCAAAAAGCAAACTTGATCTGATTTGCCATTGATTTAGAGCATTTTGCCAAGATGGACTGTTGTTCCTCTATGGTGAAAGGGTCTATATCTTCTTCTTCTTTGACCTGGACCTTGCGTTGGTAGCAATAATCGGTCATGAAATTGATATCTAACAGTTCATCATCTACGGCATCAGAAAGTGCCTTGCGGATCACACTTTGTATATTTGCTAATCGCTTATTGCCACATCCCATCCCCTCAAGCCATTCTTTTACGTCTTTTCGGCGCCATTGAGGTAAGAGCAGATTGCCAAATTTCGGGATTACTAGATTGTCGACAACCTTGCGGTAGCCTTCATAACTAGACGCTTTTAATATTGGTTTTTGTGATTTCAACCATCTAGTTAAATACTCTTCTACATATTCAGTCTGACCGCTAGATGTTAAAAAGAACTTCGCTCTTGGGCTGTCAGGAAAGTGGTTGTGATACTCAAATGTGCCCTGATCAATAGCATGGATGATCGCGGCCCGTTGTTGCTCCACACGCTTTAAATTTGCGGGTGTCGGTTTAAGTTGTATGTTTTCTCTACATCGAATGCCTTGATACTGAAAAGTAATCTGGATGCTGCTTTTTGATGCGGGCTTGACACCGCTACCATTCCTACTCATGTGCTATTACCATGAAACTGAACCAAGCCACAGGATGTTGGCTTAAGGTTTACGAGCTTTGGGTAAGATCTGACACCTGGTGTCGGGTTCTACCCAAAACCAGCTTAAACCTTCGCAATTTGATAAAAGGTTTGCCCCCTAATTAAGGGGGGCTGAGTATAATT
Organism: Alcaligenes sp. CHO6; assembly: GCF_037120595.1. Taxonomy (NCBI): domain Bacteria; kingdom Pseudomonadati; phylum Pseudomonadota; class Betaproteobacteria; order Burkholderiales; family Alcaligenaceae; genus Alcaligenes; species Alcaligenes sp. CHO6. Next base: position 98,565 of record NZ_JBANCI010000005.1, on the reverse strand, counting down.
TCGACTAAAGTTAGTAATTATTTAGCAGAGGATTACCCGCCATCCTCACGAGGGATTGTCTCACGACAAATCCGGCGTCCAGAGATCTGGATCGTCAGTGCTTGTCCTGCTTAACGCTCACTCTACGAGCCTAGGAGGCACTGATTTTTCACGCGCTTTGTCTTCTGCCGCCGTGTATCGTTGGGCAGCCGTGCAGTCCTTACCAAAAGGTAGGGCAACGGTATTTATCAAACTTCGGTTGTTAAGGAACGTGCTATACATCAGCAATTGGATGTATTATTAGTCAATGACTTAGTAAAGTCAACAGCTACCTGACCGTTATATTTATTATTTATGAACCATGATCACCCTAATTCTTCCGACAATCTCGAATTGGATGCGCCATATCATGTAAAGCGCGCTATCAAAATTGTTGGTAATGGAGCGCTCTTAGCTGAAAAACTGGGTGTCACTGCAGTGACTATCAGCGACTGGGCATCCGGAAAACGCCCTGTGCCAATTATTCGATGTGTTGAGATCGAAGAATTGACCTGTAATGAAGTGACTCGAAAACAGTTGCGTCCAGAAGATTGGTATCAAATTTGGCCAGACTTACGCGATAAAAAAGCATAATCATAAAGCATTTTTATTATTTCTTCGGTAGTGCCCTTTGATTTGGCTTGTTATGCTTTGTGTTAATTATGGTAAATAACCCGGCCCCAGGTCGGGTTTTTATTTGTCTGGTTACTTGTATTGCCAAGGATTGAGGTTTATTTCTGTGGCGTTGTATGGCTGATACCTTCTCTTTCGGGCGCGTCTAATCAAGCCGTAGCGGTGGAGGGCGTACCTGCATACCCGGTTAGTGTGCCACATCGTTCTCGCGTTCAAGTGCTGCACGCCGCAAGCGGCGCTTGCGGCCTGTTGGCCGTCTTCGACACTTGAGCGCTGCGCTGCGACGTGTCTTCTGGTTCCGGGCAGTTCCGCCCCAGCAACCGGAGAGACCGTATGGCTACTAAAGCACAACAGCATAAATTTGTTAATACAGCCGATGAGCATCAACAGCAAATAATCAAACTTTTGCGAGAGGTAGCGCGTTACCGAGGCCTGGATCAAACATGGTCCGACTGGGTAGAAATGGGTGCTATCGCTATAGCCAATGCTGTCGATAAATCGCAGTTCGAGTCACGCGAAAAGCGTTACCTAGACATTGTGGCGCAGTATCAAAAAGAAGATGTGAACCTTTTGGTAAGGGCATTTGCGCATCTGGTGCAGTGCTGGGAACAACGCGTCACATCAGGCGAATTTGGTGACGTGTTGGGTTCAACTTTTATGATGATGGACATGGGCAACGCTAGTACTGGTCAGTTCTTTACGCCGTACGAAGTGTCTCGATTGATGGCTGGCATCATAATGAGCGACCATGCCGCGCACCACCAGGCGCAGTTGCAACGGCGGGGGTTCATCACGTTGCAAGAGCCGGCTTGCGGTGCTGGTGGGATGGTTGTTGCTGCAATACACGCATTGGTTGACTCAAGGATTAATTACCAGCAAGCGCTGCATGTCACAGCCATCGATATTGATCGGCGTTGTGTCCATATGACATACCTGCAGCTGGCGTTGCTACATGTGCCCGCAATTATCTTACAGGGAAATGCGCTCTCGCTTGAGGTTTTTGAGACCTGGTATACACCAGCCCATATTTTGGGTGGCTGGTCATCTCGTTTGCGTGAGCAAAGAGCCGTTGGTAATGTCGATCAGCTGCTGATGCCTGAAATAAAGCATGCGGGAGGTGAATCGAGTCTGATGGAGCCAGTACAGCATGTGGTGCGGGCTATTCAAAAAGGGGTGGAGGTAGGGCAGATGAGCCTATTCTAGGCTCTTCGATGGTGGGGGCTTGCAATAGCCCCTACTGATACCTGTGCTTACGTTACTGCCTGCTCATTTTTAGTTATTGTGTATTCCAGTGATGCTGACACTCAGTTCCAGAGATTGTGGCCCATTCATGCTGGAGATTCTGACCATCCTTTCCAGTGATTGTGATCCACCGCGCTGATGGTTTTGACCGGCAAGAGTTGGGACGAATCGTACCTGTGCTGCACCCATGCAATCGCGCGCTCAGCGTGCTAGGCGGTGTTCTCATTTGATGCCGAAGGTGCCGCCAGTATCTCGCCGCTTTTTGTAGTTGGGATTTGTCGGTATTGGCTGCGTGATGATCACTGGCAATGAATCGAGGTGTTATTGATGGGCAAATTCAGTGACAGTGACTGGCGGCCAGAGATAGTTGAGGTCTTTATCGAGACGGTGTTCTTCTGAATTGCCCGAATCGGCCCTCTCTGGCACGACACTCCAGAAGCCTATGACCGTTGGCACCGTATGTATGTGCGGTATAGCCGCTAGTAATGCAAAGGAGTGTGATTGGCCTGATTGAGAACGTTCCCTGTAAAGTTGCTCGTGGCCTGCTCATAACAAGGCCAAGCTTGTTATGAGCCTCTTCCCAGATACTCTTCAAGGGGCCGCCGATTAAGACTTCAAGGCGGGCGATCAATAGGATCATGTCCAGTGAGGCGTACTGGGGCCGGTGCAACGGCAAGTGTTTGCCCTGCTAACGCCGCTCCCGCAACCACTCAATTAGTTCAGGTAGTGGCATCGGCCTGGCAAACCAGAAACCTTGCCCTTGAGAGCATCCTGCCTCCCGCAGGAAGGCTAGCTGCTCCTCCGTTTCAACCCCCTCAGCCACCGTGCGCATGCTGAGTCCTTTGGCCATACCGAGAATGGCCTGCACGATAGCTTGATCGCTACGGCTTTCAAAAAGACCAGAAACGAACGATCGATCGATCTTCAGCTTCTCAAACCGCAACTTTTTCAAGCGGTTCAACGACGAAAAGCCGATGCCAAAATCATCCATTGCCAAACGGATACCGGCCTCATGCAGTTCATCCGAGGTCTGCAATACCTGGGCCGAAGAGTTCATTGCCACACTTTCGGTGATCTCAAGCTCCAAACGCTCAGCCGGCAGTCCAGTGCTGACAAGTAACTGATGAACCAGCGCGCAGAATCCGGCTTCACTGAACAACGCGGCACAGATGTTGACCGCTACCACCACATCCAGCAGGCCCGTTTCGATTAGCGTCATATTGTCTTTGCACGCCTGGCGAATGACCCAGCGTCCAATAGTCGGCATCAGGCCGTATTCCAGTGCTACAGGAATAAACTGATCAGGTGCCACCAGGCCATTAACGCCATCACGCCAACGCAGCAAGGCCTCCATGCCGCACGGCTGCAAGGTCTGCATATCGAACTGCAACTGGTAATGCAACTCGAACTGCTCTAGCGAAATGGCCTTGCGCAAGCGACTGAGCAGGCGATAGACCTGCTCGGATCGTTCACGTAACGCTTGATCGAATAGGCGAATACAGCCGCCTCCTTCCACCTTGGCCTGATACATGGCGATATCAGCTTCATTCATCACCTCATCGGCTGTCAGACCGTCATCGGGGTACAGGCTGATGCCGATACTTGCGCCAACACTCAGTGCCCGATTATCAATGACGAATGGCTCCTTCAGCGCCTCCATCAACCGTGCGGCGATGTGGGAGGCTGTTTCCCCTTTGGAATCTAGAATGATAGAGACGACGAACTCGTCTCCCCCCACCCGACCTAATAAATCACTATCGCGCAAGGTTTTCTGAAAGCGCTCAGCTGTTAGCTTGAGCAAGCGGTCGCCAACCTTATGACCATGGTTGTCGTTGATCTGCTTGAAACCGTCCAGATCGATGAACAACACCGCAATGTTCCGCCCACTGGTCTGACAAGCCTCAATGGCTCTGGACAGCCCTTCAATAAACTCACGTCGATTGGCACACCCGGTAAGCCCGTCGTATTTGGCCAGAAAGGCAATGTGCTCGGTGAACTTGCGGCGCTCACTGATGTCGTGGCAGATGCCGACGAATAACTGCTGGCCATCCTGACTGAACTCACTGACGCTCAAATGCAGCGGAAAGCAGCTGCCATCTTTGCGCTGGCCCGTGACCTCTCGGCCAATGCCGATGATCTTGCGCTCACCGCTGGAGCAATAGTTGTTTAAATAACTGTCGTGCTCCTGGGCATACGGTGCTGGCATCAGCATGGAGATGTTCTTGCCGAGCATCTCGTCCGAACTGAAGCCGAAAAGCGTTTGTGTAGACTGGTTAACCGCCTGGAGAATACCGCGTGCGTTGATGACCATGATGGCATCTACAGCGGCATTGAAAATGGCACCGGCAAGCGCTGACTCCAGGCCATCCCATGTATTCGGTTCCGCCCCGTCAGGCACCTGATTGTTCTCTCCCGGTTTTCTCATTTCAGTTACCGAAGCGCTCAACCAGTGCATGCATGGCATGTGATGTCTGTTTCAAGTCGTTGCCCACCTGCGCGGACTCTCCCGCCAGCTCGGCATTATGTCATGGATCAAGCCAACGGCGCTACTGATTCCTTGCAGCGCCTCCTGGGTAGCGATCACCTGCTGCACACCGGCGGCGGCCTCTTGGGTGCCGGCCTGGGCTATCGTCACCGCGTTCTGCGCCCCCGCCAACAGTGTCTTGATGATGTCCTGAATAGCCTTGGTCGACTCCTGGGTCTTCGATGCCAAGGCTCGTACTTCATCTGCCACCACGGCAAAGCCCCGGCCCTGTTCACCGGCCCGTGCCGCCTCGATGGCCGCATTCAAGGCTAGCAAGTTGGTATGCTCGGCAATTGCCCGAATCATGCCCGCCGCCTGTTCAATAGTTTGAGTGTCGCGCGCCAATGCCTCCACCGAATCGCTAATCCCGGACACCGTATGTGCCAAGTTCTCGATCACGTCGCGTGTCTTGCCAGCCTCGGCAGAGCCGTTACGAGCCAGTGTATTAGCCCGCTGCGCCTCATCTGCGGTGCGATGAACATGTGCTGATACCTCGGCAATCGAGGCCTCGAATCAATATTTTACCTGTCTTGTCGCCCATCATTTCAATTTGACCTCAATTTGATTAAATAGGTTTTCAATATGAAAGCATGTTGTTTATAGCAGTGTAAGAGCTGAACGTTGAAAGCACAATATCGCATTGATATTTCTATATAAAAATCGGGCTTAAGAAACGAGTCAAAGATAAGAGCTGGTCAAAATGTAGCAGTGACATTTACCTAGTATCCTGCTAAATTGCTGTTTATTTATACAGTATTCAGGCATTGACAGTATGCTACCTATCCCTCTTTCACAGTTGCCGATCTACGTCTGGGCAACACCTGCAACGGTTCAGTGTGGCTTTCCCAGCCCGGCTGAAGATCATGCGCAAAAACGCCTTGACTTGAACGAGCTGCTGATTCACCAGCCAGATGCCACTTTCTTTATGCGCGTGCGCGGCCCCTCCATGCGGGATGCTGGGATAGATGACGGGGACTACGTGGTGATAGACAGGTCGCTGGAGGCAAAGCACGGCAACATTGTGTTGGCCGTAATCGACGGTGAGTTCACGATCAAGCGCCTATTTCGTCGCGCTGGCCGCGTGAAGCTTCAAGCCGCGAATCCGACATTTGCTGATATCGAGTTTCGTGATGGACAAGAATTGATCGTTTGGGGGGTAGTAACATGGACGCTCAAAGGCCTGTTACCCGCATAGCACTCATCGATGGGAACTCGTTCTATTGTTCCTGTGAACGTGCCATGCGCCCAGCATATGAAGCGCGTCCGTTAGTTGTGCTTTCTAACAACGATGGCTGTGCCATCGCCAGGACACAAGAGGCCAAGGACTTGGGTATTAAGATGGGTGCGCCCTGGTTCCAGATCAAGCACTTAGCCGACACACACGGCCTGATCGCACTGTCTGCGAATTTCAACCTGTATGGCGACTTGAGCAACAGGATGATGAACGTGATCGGCCAGTTCTCCCCGCTCCAGGAGATTTACTCAATTGATGAATCCTTTCTGGATCTGACTGGTGTACCTGGCACAGGCCGAGAAATCGGCAGCGAAATTCGTCGGCGCGTCCGTCAATGGGTAGGCATCCCCACATGCGTAGGCATAGGCCCAACAAAGACGTTGGCCAAGCTGGCTAACCACCTGGCCAAAAAAATGCCACGCTTACAAGGCGTGTGCGATTTGTCCGGGTTGCCCACGGCTGACCTGATGCGTGCAATTCGGCATGTGCCGATTGATGAGGTGTGGGGTGTGGGCAGGAAGCTGGCGCCCAAGCTCCAGGCGCTCAACATCCATACGGCCGCTGACTTGGCCCGGGCTGACTGGCGCGTGATTCGAGACAAATTTTCGATTGTCGTGGCCAAGACTTGTAGGGAGCTTTTCGGAGAGAGCTGCATTGAATGGGAAGATGTGCCAGCAGACAAGCAACAAATCATGTGCTCACGCTCGTTCGGTAGGCCTGTTCTAGCACTGCAAGACATCGAGCAAGCAATCAGCACTTTCACCAGCCGCGCCGCTGAGAAGTTGCGGGCCCAGCAGAGTGTGACAGCGTCAATTCTCGTGTTCATCCGCACAAGCTATTTTCGCAACGACCCACAGTATTCCGGCAGTACGGTAGCACGCTTATTAACGCCGACGGACAGTACAGCCAACCTAGTGCAAGCAGCATTGCAGGGCTTGCATAAAATCTATCGCGAAGGCTTTAAATACTCAAAAGCCGGTGTTTGCTTATTAGATCTCGCTACACAGCGGCAAACGGATGCACAGCGCTGCTTATTTTCGTCTGGCCCCGCAGCCGATGGTACCGACAGATCTGCGCTTATGTCGGTACTGGATAGCATCAATCAGAGGTACGGCCGCAGCACAATTGCAGCGGCCAGTTCATTCGCGCCAGAGGATGCCTTATGGAGAATGAAGCAAGAAAGAATGACACCGGCATACACCACAGACTGGAATCAAATTGTGGATATCTGGAAGTAAAGATGCCTGGTTGAAGCGGGCGTGGGTTAATGAATAGTTTGCTGTAATAAGAACGTAGCGATTGCCATAATCATGCCTCCTGCAAAATACATTGCAGCATACAACGCATAAGGTGGTGGTTTAACTCCTTCCAAGGCCTTGGCTATCACAGGATCTGAGATCGGGGTATTACGGAGCTGCAAAAGCCGTACCGCACGATAAGTATGAAATAAGCCAGCGGTAATAAAACCTGCGGTGATAAGCAAACTAACGGGTAGCAACCACCACATGGAAGTTGCTAAAAGTTGAATAATCGCGTCCATTCTTATCCTCTTGATCAATGACCACTTAATTATCTGTCGTTGAGCTCAACAAGTTCCATATAACCCTTTTAGTTCCGACCGTATTAGGGCTTGCGCGCTTTGCTTGCAAGGGCCGCGATGCGGCCTAGTTGGTGTGCTGCGCACAAAAGGCGCTCGCCGCGCGGCTGTGTTGCGTCCTCTCATCGCTGGGCTCCCGCGAATCCGGTCTCGTTAGTCCGTCGCCCCAACAACGCCGACCGTACCACTCCAGGCCCGCACTCCAAGGGCTTTCGCGGCATAAACCGCTCGCTTCGCTCCCTATTTATTCCACGGTCCCTTTCCGTTTGTCCTTGCGTGGTTCGGCACGGCAAGGGCGACGAACTAACGAGACCGGCGGCACACACCGCAAGCCGAAATGTAGAACGCAACACATATCTACAAATCGGGCTCGGAATCTTCGATCCCGGTCAGCGGTAAATCCTTGGAATGATTAAAGGGGTGACTCATGCAAGCAAAGAAAACTCGGCATAAGGGGTACATCGTAACCGTGAAAGACGGTGAAGAAACTACCGAAACTCACTATGTTGTCAAACCCAATGGAACTGTTCTTTTTAGCTCTGGACACGACCCACTAGACCCTCGTTTTGGCCCCCGAAATAGCGACGATTGGGGCCAGTCATCAACATTGCCTGAATGTGCGGTGTTTGTAGGTTTTTTTTATATACACACGGCATAAAGAAGCCCCTGTCTGGCTGCAACCAGAGTAGGGGCAAGCATCACACAACCTTGAAGGAGTTCACGTAATGCATATTGATCTTATCAAATTAGCACAAGAATGGCGAGAAGCTCATGCTGCAGCGACACCCTATCGTTTGCCAGCGTTGACCGTTGCCCAGTTGGGACGATTGTCCGCATTGCTTTCGGACGCATTGCCTGTAACTGGCAATTCGACGGTTCATTGATTCAGTGGGAGTAGACACCATGAAACAAAAGGCTATTCAACTTGACCCGCGCAAACTGGTTATCTCTGAGCAGTATCAAGCTCGCAAAACTGCCAGTCAGACTCCATTGCCACAACTCGCTGACTCGATTGCCACTGTCGGCTTACTTCATGCCCTGGCTGTAGTCAAAAGTAAAAAACGTGGTTTTCATGAAGTTGTTGCAGGGGGACGGCGTTTGCAGGCAATCCATCTTTTGCTAGACGATGGCCGTTGGCCGGAAGGGCAATCGGTCGCCGGCACTCTCTACGAAGAAGAAGACGCCTTGCTTGTGTCGATCACTGAGAACGTACAGCGTGAGCAGATGCATCCTGCAGACGAGTTTGAAGCATTCGCTGAGCTGATCGAACAAGGCAAAACCATTGAAGATGTGGCTGCCGCATTCGGTGTCACGGCAACCGTTGTGCGACGTCGTTTGCAGTTAGGGCGAGTGGCACCCGCATTGATGCAAGCATATCGTGACAATGAACTGTCACTGGATGCGTTGATGGCGTATGCAATGACGGACAATCAAGAGCGTCAAGTGCAGGTCTATTCCAATTTGGATACATGGGACCGCAAGAACCCCCGTGTTATTCGCGGCATGATTGAAGAAGCTATGACCGCTAATCACCGGCTAGTGCATTTTATCGGCCTTGACGCCTATCAAGCGGCTGGCGGCGGTGTGACGCGAGATTTGTTTGCTGATGAAGATGACCTGAACGGTATCTATCTAATTGATAGAGCTTTGGTTGATCGATTGGCGCTAAGCAAGTTGCAAGAAACTGCTGCCAGTTTGGCAGCGCAGGGCTGGGCCTGGGTTGACGTGACTCTTGATACTGAACCGATCAGCAGTCGCTATGGTCGTGTTTATCCAGAGCCCGCTGATCTGACGCCGGAGCAGCAGGCGAGGGTTACCCAATTGGAATCCCAAGAAAAATCGCTGATGCACGAGATAGCGATTCTTGAAGACGAAGAAGAAAAAGCTGATGAAGATGAATGGCGCGCATTGAATCAGCAGCTTGACGAGTTGCAAGAACAAATCAGTGAGCTTGAAAACCAGTGTGAAGCCTATACCGACAGCCAGAAAAAAGTAGCAGGTTGCATTGTTCGCTTGGATTACCAAGGTGTACTGGACATAGTTGAAGGGTTGATTCGCCCAGAAGATCGGGCGCAAGCTCAGGAGCAGCAACAAGACGTTGAGGGAGTAGGGCGTGTGTCCCTGCCTACAGTGAAGACCCGCCCAACCCATTCAGAACGGTTAGTGCGTCAGTTGACCGCCAATAAAACGGCCATTGTGCAAGCCGCACTGGCCAACAACCCCAATGTGGCACTTGCTGTGCTAGTAGCTCAACTGGCGCGTCGTCATTATGGCGCTGGCTATTACAGCCATGCTGGTTTTGGGTTGGGTATTTCGATCAATTGTGAGCCTTTGGCAGCAGACGCTCCAGATTTACCGGAAAGTCGTGCTGGGCAAGAGTTAGCACGTATGGAGCAGCATTGGGGGGATTTGATTACCCCCGGCAATGAGGGTGGTGAGTTGACCTGGGCGCTGGCTCAAGATACCGAGACTTTGCTTGAGTTGTTGGCGTATTTGTTGGCGACTACTGTACAAGGGATTCAGCACCAAGAATCCAGCAAGGCGAACGCACTTGATCAGTTAGCAGGATTGCTGAGCATCAAGATGCCCGATTGGTGGAGCGCTACAGGTGAAACCTACCTAAGCCATGTATCGAAAGATCGATTGGTGGAAGTCGTTGCCGAAGTGGTTTCGCCCGAACAAGCCGCATCGTTGGTACGGATGAAGAAAAAAGAGGCAATTGACGCCGCAGAGAAAGCGCTTGAGGGTACTAATTGGCTGCCATCCATCATGGCTATTAAACAGAACTGAGCACGAGGGAAGCTACCCCAAAACGGGGTAGCTCATTGACGGTAAAACAACTTATCCAACGGAGTTACGGAAATGAACACTACGAAAAAATTTTGGAAAATTAATTCAGTAAACATCTGCGCTAATCTGGTGGTTCTGTTGCTTAGCATTGCTGGGCTTGATCATTACATGCGCTACGACCCGTCAGATGCCGTATACGTATCTATTATCGCGTTGCTTGGCCCCTACCCGTACCTTGTAGGAATCGCTCTGAGCATAAGTGTGCTTGCTTTTACCTATCTCAAAGCGGATTCGTGCTCCCGTCAGTCTTTTGTAACCGCTGGAGCTGTGTTTACGGGGCTTCTTGCCGGGCTGGTGTTTTCAAATTTGCTTATTTCATAAGCCAGCAGTGGTAAATCAGGCTGCTAGCGTCTTGATGGTTGGCGCTGGCAGTCTTAATACACTGATTAGGTCAGGATGCACGCCAGTCGGTCCTGGCTCTACTACACCGCATGTGGCTCCACCGACCCCCTACTGGTAACTATCCTTCATACCACTTGTCTTATTGATGCCTGCGCGCTTTGCTTGCAAGGGCCGCGATGCGGCCTAGTTGGTGTGCTGCGCACAAAAGGCGCTCGCCGCGCGGCTGTGTTGCGTCCTCTCATCGCTGGGCTCCCGCGAATCCGGTCTCGTTAGTCCGTCGCCCCAACAACGCCGACCGTACCACTCCAGGCCCGCACTCCAAGGGCTTTCGCGGCATAAACCGCTCGCTTCGCTCCCTATTTATTCCACGGTCCCTTTCCGTTTGTCCTTGCGTGGTTCGGCACGGCAAGGGCGACGAACTAACGAGACCGGCGGCACACACCGCAAGCCGAAATGTAGAACGCAACACATATCTACAAATCGGGCTCGGAATCTTCGATCCCGGTCAGCGGTAAATCCTTTGGTGAATTGATTTTTGGGAGCAGTCATCATGGCATCGGTAAACAAAGTGATCTTGGTCGGCAATCTTGGACGTGACCCCGAAGTACGCTATAGCGCGGAAGGGGCTGCTATCTGCAATATTTCCATTGCCACGACTTCGCAGTGGAAAGATCGTACCTCCGGCGAGCGCCGCGAGGAAACGGAATGGCACCGTGTGGTGTTCTACAACCGCCTTGCTGAAATCGCGGGAGAGTTCCTGCGCAAAGGACGCCCTGTGTACGTAGAGGGTCGTTTGCGCACCCGTAAATGGGCAGGCGATGATGGCCAAGACCGCTTCACGACGGAAATCGTGGCCGAACAAATGCAGATGTTGGGTGGTGGTCGTGGTGGAGAGGGCGTCAGCGAAACGCCAGAATCGCAGCCGCAGGGTAAGCCAGCAGGCAAACGTCCCACTAAGCACGCAGAAACAAAAGCGAAGCCCGAGACACCGCCACCGTCTGACAATCTGGCCGATATGGATGACGATATTCCGTTCTAGCGGTCAGCTGGGATGGTGAAGGTCTAGCGTAATATGGCCTCGCCATCCCAAGGCCAGAACATTACAAAGGAAATGCTCATGCGTGCTTGCAACGTGCAACGATACACGATACAATTTATTTATGATTAAGGGATTCCGGCATAAGGGTCTTGAAGCCCTCTACGTCAACGACATAACCAAGGGCGTTCAAGCTGCACACGCTCCAAAATTGAGGCGCATTTTGGGTGCATTAGATGCAGCAGTAAGCCCCGACGACTTGAACATCCCATCCTTTCGCCTACATCCGCTGAAAGGAGAGTTAAAGGGGTATTGGTCTATCACGGTCAACGGCAATTGGCGGGTAATTTTCCGCTTTGTTGGCACCGATGTTGAACTGGTCGATTACGTGGACTACCACTGATTAGGAGTACCGAATATGATGAAGAACCCTCCACACCCAGGCGAAATTTTGCGAGAAGATGTAATCGTAGAGCTGGGGTTGTCGGTAACAGAAACTGCTCAGCGTCTTGGAATGTCGCGTGTAGCATTTTCCCGAGTTCTGAATGGCAAAGCGGCTGTTAGCCCCGACCTGGCTATTAGGCTGGAACGTGCAGGTGTCAGTACCGCCCGTGCTTGGTTGTCCATGCAATCGAATTATGATTTGGCTCAAGCCTTGAAACATCCCCAACCTGCGATTCAGGCTTTATTTCCAGCTACCGCTCATGCGTAAAAAGCTTTAGCAAAGAGGTGAGCACCAAAACGCCAAAGGCCACCCAAGGGGTGGCCTTTGTTGTTTCTAATAGCTAGGATGGGCTTAGCGTTCTAGTTCAGGGCCATCTGATTTCACTTCCAAATTTTGTGGCTCTATGTTTCTCAGTCTACCCGCGTAAGCAGGTGTCAATAATTGATTAACTCGCTCAAAGTCCGACTGCGGCACTTGTGCATTCTCTATATTTCTGCCGATAAAAAGGTCTGTACGATGGTCTTCCAGCCCTTTGATGTAGCCTTCGAGGACGTCTGGATTTTTCAGCTCTGCAACTGTCATCTCTTGAGCCTTCAAGCCTGCTGAATAGCCACGATCATAGGATTGAAAGCCCTCTGCCTCCTCATGCTCACGTACCGGAAGCTCAAAGTCACGTTGCTCTTCCATTGCGTGATCGTTTGACGTCAGTTTTTTTAGTGACATCTCGGCATCAAAAATCTTTGTATTGATGTGCTCACGTTCAGCCGGCTGGCGCTGGAGCCCCAGTTTGACCATGGCATCACGAAATAATCGGGGCCCATCCATGGCTCTGACTCGCCTTTGCTGTTCGACCGCATGGGACTTTTCAGCTTGTCGCCGTCGTTCGTGCTCATCAATTGAGTTGCGCTTGGTGTTGCCATCCTCATTCTTGAATTTCCTTTCCATCGTCGTGAATCTCCTATTACTCGCAGTTTTTTGCACTGCATGGTGAAGCCCTCATCAGAGCGATAAAGGCGTGACAATCTGGCCGCACTGTCTAACAGCAGCGGTCAAATCGGAGTTAGTGGAATAGTGTGTTTCCCCGGCTAAGCCGGGGCCCCATCAGAGTGACGCTGCCTGGTCTGGTGACCAGGCAAGAGACCAAAAGTCCCACAACGAGCTGGCGCTCTTTGTGGCCCTTAAGGTCTCACACAAGACGCACCCCTGCAGGGGTGCCGAAAGCCGCATGAATGCGGGCTTTCAAAAAGTTGGCGACATTAGCCAGTGTGGACCAAATAGAGCAACAGAATCATCCGTAAGCCAGTAAATACACCATTTCAATGGGCTACAGATGTGGAGCTTTGACGTGTAGACATGAGCTAAAAACAAGCCAATTGCCAGTTTATGGACAATCGTTAGACTATTAGCCCCCACTGACTGGACAATCAATAGACAAATCATTGACCGTCAATAGACAGATCATTGACAAACCCTTGACAATAAATTGTCAAACTCATCAAATCTCCAGCTCGGCATGCTGTTTCTCTGGTTTCGTGTGGTCAAGTGTGTGTGACTTGGCCTTGTTACGGGGGGCCAGCAAGTCATGAGCCAGCCCTTTGTAGGCCTTTCTATTGACTGCTTTGGGTAGTAGCGTGGCGTTATCTGTGAAGACGGTGACCTCATGCCGTTCACGCGAAATACTCACGTAATAGGTGTCCTGGGCCGTGGTGCGTGAAAAACTTTCCGCGTTGTAAAGCACGCGATCGCAGGTCAGCCCTTGGGCACTATGGGCAGTCGTCGCGTAGGCGTGATCCAGGTGCAGAGGTTGATCAGCGGATAAGGTGACGGCTCGGCCATTGGCTGCAATGGTAACTGAGTCTTGCGCAATACCGAGTACTTCATAGCGCTCGCCATTGGCCAGGTCGAGCTCAGCATTGTTGCGAGTGACCCGAACCATGTCGCCTACGGATACTTCTGCGGTGTGCTGGTGATAGACCGATAGCGTGCTCATGGTTTTCGGGATTACTTCTATGGGTTGCGCTTCCTGGCCAGGATCGGGGCGCAAGGGTAAAACGATCAGCCTATCGGTGGAGCGGTTGCATTCGACGACCTCATACAGCTGACCTCGTTTCATCCCGTTCTTGTAATCGCGCTCGGGCTGGACGATATCACCGACCGTGTAATATTTAACGCAGCGACGCTCAGCTCGGGTAGTGTCGTGACGGGAGAGCAGGCGGTATTGCCGTCCTTTACCGCTCAGACCTTTGAGCTCATGCACTCGTCGGTTCAGGGCCTGACGAGAGAGGTTGGTTCCAGTGACAATGAGCGTATTAGCTTGTGCAGAATCAGACAGGTTCACATACTCGCGTGCGATCGCTTCATAGCGAGGACTGCTATCGCGTATTTGGGTGCCGTCATCCATTTTTGTGATGCGATCGTCAATCTGCACGACATGATCTTCCAGGACCTTGAGCGATGCGCTGGCTTTGCCAATGGCGGCTAGTTCGACCGCTTGTTTAAGGGTGTCACTTTTCTGGCGCTGAATATCACCCATGAGAGCGGTTTTCATGCCTTGTTCTTGCAGCAGTGCAAATGCCCGACCGGCCTCGACTGCCTTTGTCTGGCCAGTGTCTCCGAGTAACACGATGCGAGCGCCGCTGGGCTGCAATCGGTGTAGCAATTTTTGCATCTCGCGCACCGGAATAACCCCCGCCTCGTCAATGACGACGACCGTTTTTTCTCCCAGCTTGCTGTCCAGGCGCTCGGTTTCGGTGGCCGTAGTCATCGAGGCGACCGTATTCGCTTCAATGCCGTCTTGGCGCAGATTGGCGACCTGTGCACCGTAAGGAGCCAGGGCGATCATGCGATATCCACGTGCCTCTAACAAAGCCTTGGTTTCTTGTAATGCGTATGATTTTCCCGTTCCGGCCAATCCTTGCACACCCACTACCTGGTCTTGGCCTGACAGCATTAGTTCGATGGCACTGCGCTGGCCAGGAGTGAGGGTGGTGTCGGTTAACTCCGCATGTAAATGATCACGCGCGAGCACAGGCGCTACCTTGCCGCGCCCCGCGTGCATCATGGACACGATATCGCGTTCACTGCGCAATGCTGTCTGAGTCGCAAAGAGTGGTTCAGTGGGTGTTAATCGACCGACATCGATGGCCTGGTCGACTTGTTGCAGAGCTTGTTCAATGGCGATGCCGCGCAGTTGGACGAGCTCTTGCGCCCAGGCCTGACGGGTGCGCGGTTTAGCTTCATGGTCAGAGCTGCTGCGGTAATGAAATGCCCTAGCTACCAACTTGTTTTGCTCGACCAGTCGGTTTAAAGACTGCCGCAATTGCTCTGCGCTGACAGCACCTTCCCCATGCAACAGTGCGTGACTGAGCAATGCGGACTGGCTCATGACTGTTTCGCGTTCGGACAAATGTTTGATCGCCCAGATCATCGCGGTATCGGCAATGCGTTGACGCGCCTCGGGCTCAGGCGAGTGGAGATTAAGGCTGGCCAGATCCTTGGCGCGTTCTTTTGAGGCGTGCAGATTGCTCTGGAAGTCGATGCCAATGCCCTTGGCTTGTGCTGACCAGTCTGCTTGAAGCTGGTCGCGGGTGAACTCCTGGGTTTTGGCCTTGCGTGTGGCCAGAACGGCCATCTGGCGTTGTGCATGAGAGGCGGCGTGACCGTCCAGGCCCGCGTCGGCAAGTCGCTGGTGCATCTGCGCACTGCGTTTACTAAAGTGCTCGATCTGGTCACGTGAGATATGTTCCAGTTCGATGTGGCTCTTTTCAAAGCGTAGATCATAGCCAATGGCAGTTAACTCTTTTGCCAATTCAGCCATGTAGATCGAGTCCAGGAGCGGGCGGGATTGAACCAGTAAATCATTATTCAGCGCGGCCCAACTGCCGTCCTTGCGCTGTGTCAAGTTCATGATGACGGCGTGTGTGTGGAGCTGTGGGTCCGGAGGGGAGTTGTCTGTGGCTCTGGCCGTTTCGTGTCGAAATTTACTGATGATCAGATTGCCGGTGTTTTCCACGTGTGATTTACCACGTATGGTTTGGCGGGATTGCGCGAAATGCTGCTCTGCATAGGCCAATGCGCGTTCCACAGCGCGGTCATGGGCGAGAATGATGCGCTCATCACCACCGATCAAGGCTTGCAATGAAACACTTTTGGGCGCTGAAATCGTCAGATCCAGGCCTGAGCGGGCCTGTGAGTCGTGACGAATGCTACTGCCAGCATTAACGCCATGGCCGAACTCACCGCGCAACATCGCATGAAAGCGCTGGGTATCGACTACCCCGGAAGCCCCAAGCATATGGGCACCCTTGCCTTGCCAGATGGCTGCCTGGCCATCACGGCTATAGTAGTCATCGGCCTGGTCGCCATAGTAGTGCGTATGCTTGGCGGCTGCAGAGCGATGTAGAACTTCTTTAGTAATCATGATGTGTTTCCTGCTTACAAGACAAGGGAAGGACATTACTAAGCGGCAGCCGTGTCTTGTGTTGAACGGGGAATGCGCTTGAGTTGGCTCGATTCAATGAACGGCTCAATGACTTTAGGAAAGGGTTCAAACTGCAACTTAAACCGTGAAATCGGGTACTTACCGGCAAAGGCGACATAGCCGCTTAAGTCATCAAAGGCCTGAATCTGCGCAGCGGTGACCACCCGCTCTGTGACCGGCGTATTTTGATCATTGGTATTGCGATCACCCACGGAGCGAGAGACGCTATATCTATGACGCTCTACCTCATGCTCACCCAAGCTCTTGCTCAGATCCTCAGCAGTTTCATGGTCAGTACGAGATCCACCGAGCACCAGCAAGTTACGATAACTAGCACGAATCGTTTGGGCCTTTTTCTCGCCGTAGATGTAGTCCAACTGGGACGTGCTTTGTAAGCCTGCGACGATACGCAGTCCTTTTTTACGGCCCTTGGTCAGCCCATCTTCCAATGAAGGTAGGGCGTCCAGGCTGGCCAACTCGTCGATGAACAACCACCAGCGCCGCTTTGAATCCTCGGGCAATGACAGAACAGCCGTAATGAACACATCAGCCCAAGAGGAGACCAATGGCTTCATTGCTGTCACCATGTCTTCACGCCAGTTGATGAACAAATTTCCACCATCGGGATCATCAATCCAGTCACGAATCGAGAATGAGCCGGATTTCATGCTGGTGTGCTCGGACAGCTTGTTCGACAGTACGAAGCGGGCACTGGATAGCGCTTTGCTAGCTTCAGATGAGCCGACAAACAGCGACTCAGCCAATGTACCTTCCAGGTAGTCCTTGAGCTTGGCAGGGTCTTCAATCGTACACAGCCGAAACAGCTCGTCGATATGTGCTTTGTCAGGTGTGACGGTATAGAGTTTTTTAGCAGTCTCACGCAGCAACAAACGTCCGTAATCGTTCCATTCCTCTGCGCTCTTGTCTTGGCTCATCGGTACCATCGAATGGGAGAGGCGTTTCCAATCGTACTCTGCCCTAATTTCATTGAAGAATGCCCAGCCTGGTGAACGAGCATCGTACGGATTGAGGATGATGTCTCCCGGTTTCCAGAACTTGCTGAGCAAATCGCCATCGGGATCGATCACAAACATTCGGTCCCCACGTTTTTTCACGGACTTGGCCATTCTGCGTAATACCACGGATTTACCACTGCCTGTAGCACCTC
Organism: Alcaligenes sp. CHO6; assembly: GCF_037120595.1. NCBI lineage: Bacteria > Pseudomonadati > Pseudomonadota > Betaproteobacteria > Burkholderiales > Alcaligenaceae > Alcaligenes > Alcaligenes sp. CHO6. Next base: position 80,996 of record NZ_JBANCI010000005.1, on the reverse strand, counting down.
CGATAAGGGTGTGGAGGTTTTCTACTTTGAGCGGCATTGGTACAGAAGCCACGTCCACCTGTAGGTGTAATCGGTCCGTACATTGCGAACGTAGCTTGGCAATAGGGACGACTTTCGTGCCCCGGATATGTCGTGTGAAACGGTCGCCTTCAAAACCGGCCGTGCGTTTAAACATTTTGCTCAATGCAACGACGGCAACCAATGAAAAGACAAATCCAATGACAGGGGGAACATAGAGGACGGGGTACTGGACGGTTGCTGTCAGCAAATGCCAGGTGGTGCGTGCGTCCCAACGATTGACTGCCACCCCGCTGGCCAGGCTCGCGGCTGTTATCCATGCCAGCAGCGGGAATGCAACAATTAACAATACCGACAAGCGTCGTCTCGTAATCGGTGACATAAAAAAATCCTTGAAAAGATATGCCCTAGGGTTCAGCCCCAGGGCATAGGCATACAGACGTGTTTATGAGGTAAGAAAGCGGAACAAAAGTACGGTGGCTCCTGCCCCGGCACTAGCCCCAACCAGCAAGGCAAAAATTGCCATCTTGCGTGCCGAGGCATGGGCAAATCTGGCATATCGAGCGGTGTCAGCACTGATTAGCTTCAACTCCGCGCGGATGGGTGAGAGACTGCTTTGCACGTTGTGCACCACTTGATCGGTCAGTTCGATACTGGCGCGATCGAGCACGGCTCCCAGGGTGTTGGCCAAATCTTCGGGTAAGTCTTGCAACTGCTTATTGGCAGCGGAAAATGCCTCGATACCGGCTACAAGCGCCGTGACTGTTTCGCGCAGTTTGTCGTTAGTGCGCTCTGTACGTTCAATCAGCCCGGCTACATCACCCAGAGTCTCTTGGTACAACAGATCCAACTTTGTCCGCGCTGTTTTTTCCTCACTCATGCGAAGCTCCGTTGGTGGAAGGCAGTACATCCCCGAATAGGGCCTGAAATGCACGGTCAAGCTGACGATCTACAGGGCGTGCCAGTGCTTTTAACGTGTGCATGTCCGACAGGTGTGAGATGCGTTTACGATCTTTTGGGTCTGCCTCGCGCAAGAGCTGGCGATAGTCATTTTGATCGGCCAGTATCGACGCGATAGTGATGCGTTTATCGGCCAGTAGCTCGAACACCTCGTTTTCGAAAATGACGGCGTTTGGATTAGCGATGAATTCGCCGGTTTTCTTGGCGTAGGTCAGCAGTGCAAGAAACTCTTCATTCACATCGCTTTCTACGCGGTTGAACAGCACGCGTATCCGATTGGCAGGCACGCCCAGGTCGCTCAATGCGGCAACGGTCTTTATGGTCTCTCGCTGTGCTTTGCCCGTCGGGACGACCGGCAACACAAATTGGTCAATTTCTTCATGGGATAAGTCGTAGCGGGACATGTGCGCCAAAAATTCCTCGATGTTCGATGCTCCGACGTCCACGATCGCATCGTCTAGCGTGAGCAAACCGCGGAACAGTTTGCCAAACTGCATCCCGCGAAGCTGATCAACATCCAGCCCTAGATCTTGCGCTGTTTCATTGGTCGATTCGATAGCGAAAATCTGTGCATGATTCAAACGCGGGGCCAACAGATGCGATGCTACGACGGTTTTACCGACCGAGCCGGTGTAGTTCAAAACGGCGATTTTCATGAAAGATTTCCTTCAGGTTGTGAGAGTGAGTCAAAGGTGGTGTTAAGAGGTTTTCGGCTTGGCCCGCATAGCACGGCCTTCTTCGCGCAGCGCATCCAGGTCAATGTTCATGTCGCGGTATTTGCGCAAGTCAGCGGGTGACTCAATGGCATTAGGACGGCCTTGCACCGCTTCGGTGCGAAGGACTGGAGCTTTGACCGGAGTGGTTGACGTGATAGGCGGTGCAGGCACGCCAAGGGATGGCTTGGTCAAGATTGGAACCTCGGTTGTGGATGTGTGAGGTTTCTTCGACTGACGCAGGCGCCATAAGGCTTTAGAAAAAAAGGAATGCGAAATCGGGATTCCCGCCGCGTTCAAATCATCGACGACCGCGGCATATGACGATCCGTTGGCCAGCCGCTGTTCGATCAGTGGCAGCAGTAAACGAACGCGTGCTGTGACCGTGGCTCGCGGGTCAGCAACGGCCAATGCTCGACGAAATTGCTCGACGAATTGGTCAACTTGCATGGATTGGGTTCCTGGTTGTGCTGGAAAGCAAATGCCACTTTCCAGGTTGAAGACAGAAGCGCGGCTTGTCGCGCTGGGGGAGCCGCGCCCGGATACGGGCGTGGGGGGCAAGGCCCACGGGGAAGGGTCGAGGCCGCAGTCCGACCCTGGGAGGACTGGACAGGGAACCCGGCAGGGGTTCCGCGGCCAAGGGGTACATCCATCCCCGCCCGTCAGGGTGGGGACTAATGTTCTTTTGGGGTCTACCTTTCCCCCACGCGACTAGCGTGGGGGACTGACGTGATACAGACCTCGATCACTAGGTCTGGGCTTGGAATGGGAGAAATGTTGCAACGGATAAATGTTTCACAATTGTAACTTTCAATGAGTCCAAATATCGAGTTATCCACAGCCCTATATGGTAGAAAGAAGGTAGAAATAAGGTAGAGGTGTAACAGAGGCTCTGAAACCCTCGTGGATAAAGGCTTTCAGAAATGTAACCGCGACGCTATTACGATAAAGCGCGACGCTATTACGATAAAGCGCGACGCTATTACGACGGAGCGCGATGCCATTACGATGCTGGAAATTGGTTATCCACAGGCTCAGCTTGGTGAAAAAGTGACTATCAAGCGCGATGGTATTACGATGTTAGTGGGCTAATTAAGATTAGCTTATAGGCAAATTGAGTCTCATCGCTGACTCGATTCCAAACAGCTTGTTCCACGCCCCGTCGACTTGTTTCGATACGAGGCGAGAGGATTAGACCGAGTTCTGCCAACTCATTAATCGCTCGTTCCAGCGCCTGTTTGAAGTCACGCATCCGGCCTGCGTATTGGGCACGTTCTTTGAGGATTTGCAGGCTGTAGCGCTGTTCAGCATCCTTTGAAGTGCCGATTAAGCGCTGTAGGCTTTTGGACAGCGCATAGCGCATGTTTAACCGGGTATTCCAATCGATCAAGGTAAATTCACGGTTGCCAAAAATCTGGGTCCATCGTGGGTCCACGTACAGCGTATATTCATTGAGCTCATCGTCATAATCAAAGCCTCCTAGCATGGCCAGAACTCGGCTGGAAGGATGGTTGCCGAAGCTGTATTTCAAACTACCATTTGTCCTTTTTGCCTCGATCGATAGCGTAAATCTGGCCAGGTCTTTCATTGCATTATGTAGCCACTGATAGCTGGCGCCACTCGTATTTCGACCAAGTGCCCGTAAAAAATCGGCTCGGTTGACGACAGGCTGTTGGCCAGATGGACAAGTCATCTGCAAGTACATGGCATGCATCCATACATCGGCATGGTCTTCGCACAGTTGCTTGCCAGAGCCTTTGATAACAACTCGCTCGTTACATAGGAACAGAGCATCATCGTGCATCTTGCGATGGCCACGTGCAATTGGTGCGAAGACACTACTACGAGCGATGTAGTTAGGCATTGCTCGTATATTTTCGCTAATGCCTGGAAGGAAAATGCGTTTGAAAGCAGGTTTGTTTGTCTGTTGGTACTTGAGAGGTTCCTGTGAGTGTTGTGTCGCTGTTCGCGTGCTGGCTGTTTTGGCTAAACGGCTCAGAGCATCGTTTAATCGGTTGGCAGAGTGCTGGGTTGGCGAAGGCATGGCAATCCAAATAGCTTAGGCACAGGGCCGCTGCCGCTTGGATGGGCGCCCCTGTGCCATTCAATAAAAAAACCGCTTCATGCACATACGGCGTGCGTAGCGGTTAATCGTTGCAGAGGGGCTGGTACAAACGTTCAGCGATAAACTGAAAGTTCGTTACCCAATTTGAGACTACGGCGCGGTTGCAGACCGGGTAGGTCATGCTCTTCAAAGAACTCTCGCCGTGCGCGTAGCCATTCTTTATAGCGCCACCCGCACCGCTCATCCCACGGGTAGCTGGCATCAATGTCAGATGCGATTTGTTGTAGATTTTTTCGTTCGGCTCGGCCGTTGTTGTAAATGTCAGCCATTAAGTTATAAGAAAAGACGGCATAACCGACACCTTGATAGGGCTCGACCATGGTGTTCTCCATTTATAAGGTTAAAGGCCAGGGCGACGATTGCGCGGATCAAAGAACACTTCTTCGAGTTCGAAGTTTCTGTAAAACGCCACGACGTTAATCGTGTTCCGCAAGGACATGCGGATTGTCTCCAGATCCAGCTGGCCGCCCGTAGGCGATTGTTTGATCAAGGCGATCACTCGATCAATGGTTTCCAGTGAACTGTTTGAGTGAATCGTTGTGACCGAGCCTGGATGACCAGTGTTTAACGCTGTCATGTATTCCCAGGCCTCTGAGCCGCGTAGCTCGGCCAGGAAGATACGGTCCGGTGACAAACGCATGCAGGCTTCTACGCACTCCGTTGCTGATACACGCCCTTGCCCTTTGCCATAAAACAGGTTCACCACGTTACGGTGGTTGGGCAATAGCAACTCATGCACGTCTTCGATCGTAATCAAACGCTCATTGACCGGAACCCGTTCAATCAGTGATCGTGCAAACGTGGTTTTGCCTGAGTTGGTGGGTCCGGCCACAATGATGTTGTATCGGGCCTGAACGGCTTCATGCAGAAACGCAGTGAATTTTCGCTGCTGTTTTAGCTCTAGCAGATATTGATCAATTGGCGTGAGCCCTTGATCATCAAGCAATTCCAGACTGTCACGGACATTATCAAAGGCCCCATCAGCTTCTAGCTCTTCCAATGTTTTAACGAGCTTTGTGTGCTTGCGTATATTGATAATGAACGTGCCCTCTGGGCAAGCGGGTGGCTGCACCACTTGTCCTCGCTCACCATCTGGTAAGCGCACCACCATGATTGGCGTCAAATCTAGGCCGTTATAGACGGCCAAGCTCAATACCAAGCCTTTCAGATTAGATACCGTGAGATCAGGGCACGTATGCTCATGCCAAGTACCGCGTTGACGCACAAAGACAAACTCAGGTCGCACAATCGCTAACTCGGTAATGGTGGTGTCGTTTAAAAATGGACTCAACGGTTGCAACTCAGCTCGTGCTGCGAAACCCGAATCAAGAAGTTGGTTCATGATGCTTCTATTGCAGCTCTTCGATTGATCGGGAGTAAGTGGGTTTGAGTTCATAGACTTTACTGAAATCCAGATCGCGAGCGACCATGATGCCTACACGTTCGCCCTGGTTTTTATAGAGGGTTGGAGGGATGTCTAAGGAATGCTCAAGAATCTTGGCCACCACTTCCTGACCACCTTCACGGGTGTTGTCGAATCGGATGTTTCCATCTCCTTTGTTGCCCTGGTTGGATGCCCAACTACCCAAATCCCCCAGTAAACTGAGCAAAATGGCATTGCCCAGTCGATCCCAGAAGTGATGGTCAATGGCACCATCGACCCCGGCTTCGCCCAGTGAACCAGTACCAGGTGAGCCTAGATTAAGAATGACCCCGTTTGGGGTTTCCAGACGGTGCCAAGTTACAAAAGCGCGTGGCTGACCTTGAACAATCCCACCGCTTTGATAGCCAACAAATTTGGTCCCGGCATCGATCAGCACGACTTTGCCATTCGCGCTCATCACATCTCGGGTGGCATTGCAGGTCAGCATGCCAGCCTGGGCGGTGACCAGTCGGGTTTGCATGACACAATCGATCATCGTGCCTTGAGTGATAAGGAAGTTGCGGTTCCCGAGTTGCCCGGCCACCGACGGTGCCAGTTCGAGCGGACGCAGCTGATTGGCCAAGGGACCCGCATCGCTATTGACCGAGACAGAAGTCGCGTTTTGTGGGCTTGTCTGCTGTCCTTCATTACTTTGCGCTCGCAAAGGGCTACGCAAACGTCGAGAGTCGACACCATTGATCACCTTGGGCAGCATAGGGATAATCGGATCGACCAATGATTCGCTAGAAGTCGTTTGTTCAGGTGGAGGGGGCTCCACACTGGGGGGGAGTGCCTGCCGCGTTTTGACCTCAGGTAACTGAAGCAAGTTGCTGATACCGCTGACGGATAAGTCATCTTCGCCATCGGATGCTTCATCACTGTTTGCCAGCCAGCGCCAGCTTACAAAGCTGATGATGCCAATGGCGATCAGCATGCATAGCCACAAAAAACCTTTCGCACCTGGTGGCAGTGGTCGTCGTGCGCCACTTAATTCAATAGGCCCGCGATCCTCAATGCTGGTGGTGTCCTTGTCGGTACTGCTCATTTCAAAAACTCCTTCGTGGTGAAGGTGTGAATGGATTCCCCTTGCTGTGATTGCCAGGCAGACGCTGTGCTGTCGATTACCAGCATGTTGTCTCGTTGAATTGTGGTCTTGGCTTGGAAAGGCAAGCCCGACTCGTCAAGAGGCTGAACTAGTGGTAGGGGGCCAGGAGCAAACTTCATCCAGGTCTGTCCGTCTTGCACTTTGAGCTGACTGGGCGTCAACTCATTGGCTTGTGGATTTACCGTTGATGAAACGGAATAAGTCACCTCTTTCGCGGTGGGCTCGACGACGGGTGGTGGCAAGCTGGCTGGTTCGACTCCATTGATAACGCGTTGGACCGATGGTGAAACAGTGCCGGTATACGGTTTTGGTGGTGTTTGGCCAAATTCAGAGTTATGAATGGCCACAACCCGGTTTCCCAATCGGATATGCCAACGTTTGCTGGTTCGATGCAAGACCATCGTTCGGTGATCTGCCATGTGATAGTTCGTCAGGACTTCCTGCCCATCCTCTGTGACCCGGTATACGACCGGGATTTCAGCAGACGGGGCAAATTGCAGCCAAGTCTGCTGCCCATCGTCCCAAGCATGAACAGGGGCCAAATCTAAGTCACCGCTTTTTGTATACGCTTGCCAGTTTATCGGCTGACCAGCTCGCGCAAAGGCGTTTTGAACATACTGTTGACGCGCCTCTTGGCGCGTCTGAACGGCGTCACTGTCTGGGTACCGCATGACCAGCTTGTAGAGCGTGCGGTTTGTAGTACGGTCGTTGTGATACGTGATTCGAAACGTATAATTACGTCGATCAGTAATCAGGATCAAATTGCCGTCGGCTTGCTCCATCATCGGTTTGAAAAAAACGTAATTATCATGAGCGGTGAAGTCATAGGCTTCACTGTCACCGAAGACGTGGAACTGATACTCTTCACCTTTCTCAAGCTCAATCATGGTTGCCACTCCAATCACCGCATCGAGTTGTATGACATTTGCAGGGTCGAACTGTGCGTATCGCACGCGGTGATCGGAGGCAGAGCGTTGGGGCTCATTTAAGGCAGCAGCGGGCATAACGACCGTGCACGCTAACGCCACCGCCAGTGCCGTTTGGGCAAATCGGTTCATGGGAACTCCTTCTTCGGATTTAACGTGATAGATCGACGGCTAGGTCGTAGCGGTTTACCTGGAAACCAAGGGGATTACGACGCGCAACTGATTCATCCAATGGCACGTTGATGTATCCATAGGCGATAGTGGCAATCATGTGTTGCTCGCGCTCATTTCGGCCTGTAGCAACTTCACGTTGAGTCGTACTGAATCGGACTGTAGCCGTTTGATTGGCACCCAAAGTGATCGAATGCACTTGAACATCAAGATTTGCCAACTGGCCCAATCGTTCTGTCGGTGCGTTTGGTCCAACATATCGTTTGCCATATTGCGCTTGAATTGGTGGCGAAGATAGCAATGCGCAGGTATCGAACTGTTCTTGAATCGTGTACCAGTTATACCCTTCGCAGCTACGTACATACGTATTGAGAAAATACTTGTCGACACGTTCACCGTAGGTTTCGAGTGGGTCACCCAGGCGGCTGACGTGTTCAATGGAACCCGTCGCATCGTTGACACGCACCACATACATCTCAGGAGGTTGTTTCAAAGGTGCTAGTGCTGTCACTGCCAGTACACTGGCCAGTGCCATCACGCACATAAAAAAACAAACTCGCCACGCCAGACGCCGACTGGAGACTAACTCTTTGGTTAGGTCGCGCTCCAGACCACGGTTCTTTTCAAGCTCCTGGGCGACATTAAAAGTTTCCAAGTGCTTACTCATGAACAACTCCAGATGCTTGCAATGGGGCAGTTGCGTTGACAGGAACCTGGGGTGAGTCAGCCGGTTGAGGTGCTTGGGGTGGGGTAAAGGCGCAACCAGCTAACACGATGACCAGGGCCATCGTGGTAAGAGAGACTTTCATGGGAAAACAACTCCTGGCCCACTTACGACTTAACGTAGAGGGCTGAATAAAAATTGAGAAAGATTTCAGATGGGATGTAAAGCCGACGACGGGTTATCGACCAAGAAGTTTGCGTACAAGATGACCGGCTCTTAGCGCTGTCATAGTCCCGCGCATAGCGCTACCGACGCCGAATTGAGCGCCAAAACCACCCGACAAACCTTGTGCAATGCCGGGAATCATGATCATGACAAAAATACTAGCTAAGGCAACTAGGAGTTGGGCTGTAACAAGTGGGAGTACAGAATATGTTCCATTGCCAATAAGTTGGATCATCATTTTGACATAGGCTATGTTGATTTGAATGAGAACCCCAAAGAGAAGTCCTGCCAACAGCGCCAGAAAAACAAAATTTAAAGCCTGTGCAATCCAACTATTAAACATGCCCTCTGTGCGATCGAATGCTAATGCTGAGATAAATATTGGCCCTGTGGCTACGATTAACGCCATTCCAACTTTAACGACTATCATCAAAATGGCAATCACAGCACCTACAGCCATTGCATTAACATGAATCCCAGTTTTCATTAACCACAAGACAATGTCCTCTGAGCTAGGTAGGTACCCTGTGTCTCTTTTATCAATCTCATCCGCTGCCTCTTTTGAGCTTAAGCGAAGTTGATCAATTTCAGTAGCAACAGTCGTTTTTCCAGCCACTACAGAGACCATGTCATCTGGTAGGGAAAGCATCGTATTTGCGATATTTGTTTGGTAAAACCCTCCTGCCGTTGCGACACTGGCAATTATTGCGATACGGATATACTTCCAAACTAACTCAGTAACAGTCATGTTTCCATGACCGCGCATAATAGCCATTGTGTAAAACAAAAACTGAATGGTTAAACCGATAATAATGATGGGTGCAATAGCATGGGTCAGTTGCTCAATCGGCTTAGCAACCGCAGAACTTAACACCACATCCACTTGCTTCATCAACCATTCGGCGATTCTGTCAGCATTCTCTGGTTGAGAAATTTGGGACGAATTAAAGGCCATGATCGCTCCTATTCACTGGCGGCCTGGCTCTTTCCCAACCACCCTCCATAAATCACGTCTGCTCGTTTTCGCAATAATTCACGCTCTGCTGCAAACTGTTGTTTTGCTAATTCCACCCTGGTCTGGTCAGCTTGAATGTTTGCTTGTTCAACAGCAATACGTGCTTGTAGCTCCGCAATCTCTTTGGGATTTGTCGTTTGGTTGATCTGGGCCTGCAAGCCATCAATCGTTTCAAGACGTTTTGTCATTGCGTTATAGGCTTGCTCTGACATTGCCCTCTGTGTCGCAGCTAGGCGAACACCTTTTTCACGGAGCGCTTCTGGATCTCGTGAAAAATCGACTGAGGAATTTACATCAGCGGTAATGTTGTGAACTGCTCCTGAAAGTGCTGTATTTTGCCCATCAAGCCTGTCTATGAGTGCAGCAGCATCCGATGGTAGAGACGCCCGAATTGCTTGTTGTACGGACGGATTGTTTAGAACATATCCGAAGCCGGAGGACTTGGTTAGAGCGTCTAATTGTGCCCGTGTTTGATTAAGTTGTGCTCGTGCTGTCTCCAGCTGATCAAGCAAAGCGTTTAGTTGAGGGATTGAGTTAACGTCTAGCGTGGGAATACCACCAGCTGCTTGGACTAATGGTGTGGTCAAGCATGTAGCCAGCAAAACGCTGACCACACGCGCACGAATGCGTGTCATCGCATGACTCCTAAAGTGTTTTACTTAGTGTGCTGATCTGCACGAGACGATTAGCAGCCGTGATGGCTGCTATCTAAAAGGAAGAGCTAGATCTAAATTGAAGTTAGTCAGAAGTTAGGCTTTTATATTCACTCTCACTGATTTTTTTAAAAGGTTTGTATCGTCCATCCGAGTCAGTCAAATGTTTGTTGGACTTATCGTAGGTAAGTTGCCATTTGTCTGAGATTGTCATGACGCCATTTTCCCTTGCTTTAGCTGGGAAGTTGTGTTGACGATACGTGCCAGAAATCGTGGAGATTTGTCTTACTCTTACTACTAGATTAGGCCCGTCTTCGGTCACGTGAAGCGTTGCAGGACGTTCGTTCTTTTGCTCTAACCAGTATCCTACGAAGGGAGCATTAAGATTGTCTTGACATCCTGAAAGAAAAGTTAGGCTTACAGCTCCTAATGCACTCAGGAAATGGCGTCGATTCATGGAAGGCTCCTTGTAAAGTAGGTTAGATTTGGTAATGCCAGGCCCATGATAAGCAAAAGTCGTCAAAGATGTAGCCTTTCACGCCAATTTACTAAAAGTATTATTCAACAGGTGAAATTGACGAAAGGCTAAAGATTAGGAGCTTCTTTGTCAGGATAGAACGTCGTCAATCCGTTACCAAAATCAGCTAAGCAAACAAAGTCGATGCCGTCTTGCATGGGTATAAATTCAAAATTAATAGCCCCTTTAGCTTTCGCTAAAGACTCATGTCGCACACGAGTTTTCTCCATTTCTTCAACCTGTTGCTTTAGTTTGCAAGCCTGCTCGAAAGTGTCGAACTTGCAAGGGACTCCGTTTTTCTCAACTAACGCTCTGCCATTCACATGTACTTCGTATGATTGTTCTACACCCTCGCCGTTGAGTGTGGGTACTATCTTCACCATGTTCATTCCTTGACTTTAACCGGGACAATCCCCGCGCAAGCGTCCTGTGGGCGCAAGGCACTTGCTGCTGGTGCTGTTCCATCTACAATTTTGCAAAGCTACCGCCGTTCATGTAAGTGTTTCGTATTTCATCCCTTTCAAGAGGCGTGACGATCCCCGCCCAAGCACCCTGTAGTACAGGGGCTTGGTGCAGGTGGCACGTTATTGACTGATAAGTTCGGCTTTTTTCTTGACCGCTTGCTCGTCTGCACGGGCTTGTTTGACCCGCTGGACATACAGTGGCAGCCAGTCAGTAGGATCGTCACCAACTTCGGCGATGGCCTGTCTTGCAATAACGGCCATATCTGAGCTGCCCGAGAAAACAAGCAAGGCCTCTTTGCATGAGGAAAGATCCAGTTCTGCTACAGTCACGCTTGAGCCTTGCTTAATAACGAACTGACGGCTTTTTTCACCAAGCTGCTTTACGAGCTCAAACTCCTGAGCCGTTAACCCAAAATCCTTCATGTAGGTTTCACGTTTGGCGCGTGGGTTTGGTAGAAAAATCAGGGTGCCAGACTGCTGGATAATGGAGGGGCCAATCGGGTTGTTGGCAATGGCTTCTGGTTCTTGAGTCGAGAAGCACAAGATGCCATTTTTCTTACGAATTGTGCGGCAATCGTCCTGCATATCATCTTGGAAATGTTTATCTTCCAATGGGTGCTGACATTCATCGATCAAGTTCATGATGCGTCGCCCATCATGCATAGCCTGGCTGCGGTGACGTAGGTACAAGGTCACTGCTCCACGTACGTAGTCGTCATCAAGAATTTCTGTCAGGTCAAAACCGAAAATCGGATTATGTCCGGGTGGCGCCTCCAGATTTAACCGATCCGACGGGTTATCAAATACCCATCCATATTCATTGCCTCGACACCAGGCCATCAATCGGTCTTTGACTGAAGGGCGTCCTTCTTCCCCATCAGTTTTCATAGGATTTGTCAGGTACTGGCAAAGTAGGGTAACGCCTCGATATTGCATGTCGATACTGTCACGACACATTTGTTCGATCGCATTGAAAATCTGCTTCTTATCAAAGGTCGTGACAATCTCGCCGGACAAGCCTGCCAAGTGCGTCACCAATTTACGCATAAATGCCTTGTTTCCGGGCGTGGGCTCTTGTTGGAAGGGGTTCCAGCCCGTAGGAATACCCAGACGTAGCGTGAAGTATTGCCCGCGCAACGCCAGTGTCAAAACATGCAATCCCTCGTCTTTATCGAGAATCAGGGCGGTGGCACCAAATTTTTGTGCCTGGGTTAAGAGCATTCCTTGAAGTACCGTTTTCCCGGTCCCGATGTACCCAATAATGAGGGTGTTGCCAGGCATGCGTTCGCCTGTCGAATCTACCTCTTCCAAGGAAGAGTGGTAGTTGAAGAAATAGGGATCACCCGTGACCGAACGCAACATCGTCACAGCTGGCCCCCACGGGTTTCCTGTTGCTTTGCCAGTGAGCTGATTATGAAAACTGTTGTAGCAAAGAAAATTCTCACTTGTAATCGCTTCGGGGCGAGGTCGCCAATTCCAGTTGCAAGGCAACTGCGACCAGAAACCGGCTTCGAGTGCCTTTTCAAGAGGTTTGATCGTTAGTCCTCGGTCAGCCATTTTGGCTACCATGTTGGACATCGAGCGACGAAGCCCGGCAGGTTCGTCTCCCCACACCAGTATGGTTGCGTGATGATCTCCTAATCCGAGCTCACCAGTTTCCAACTTTTCAATGAGATTCTTCAACTGCTTAAGCTGACGAGGCGCATCGTCATTGGAATCACGCATGAGCCTTGAATGTTTTTTAACCAGTTTCTTGGCTGCTGCGCCGGTGTAGCTACCCCAAGATTGAGTGATGATAAATTCGTGAGGGCTGGACAGAATGGGGTCCAGGTGTCCAGGACGTAATTGCCCTGGGCTACGAAATAATTCCAACATGCCAAATTTTCGCGTGTTCTCGAGCGTACGCAGTTCACCGAGCTCACCGTATCGTGAAAAAATGGGGCGGGCACTGGGTAGGCTATCCCACATGTAGCCATCGGTCACAGGTACCGGCAGGCGTTGACCAGTGAGTAAGAAAGCTAAAAATTCACCAGGTTCACTAAACGCAAAGCCGTTACGATCAACGATCTTTAGCAATTCGGCATCGTATCGATGAAGTCCAGCCATCACAGCACGGATGGCGCTTTGCAGGTCCTCAATTGACTCTTCTTGCCAGGCTAGCAAGCGCTGTGCATCGGCCTTCTCAAAAGAAGCGACCGTTCCCAACAATGCATCTTGAACCGGATGAATCGAGATCGTGAGAAACAGTTCATTAATCTTGAGGCCCCGTTTGTTGAACGTGGCCCGGTATTGATCATCGAACTGTTGAGCAAAGGGTTGCGGAAATGTACTGTCGGGATACTCACTCACATGACGACCAATAATGTGGGTGTACAAGCCCAATTTGCCCAGCGGTAAGCCTCGTATGACGTTATGCAAGGCTTCAACCCAGTCATATTGCTCTTCGAGGCTAGCGGCCATTGCAGAGCGGCCGCTGACTTTGATGATGGCCAGGTATTCATTGTTTTTGGCCTTGATTATTTCATCCGTAACGTGATGAGAATAGGGCACATAGTGCGAGACCGGACGCTCCTTCAAAGTCAGGGCGGCGCTCATAAGGGACTCCTTTATTGTTTACGCCAGGGACGGCGTGATGAGTAAGAAGTGGGTGCGTAGCTGGAGCCATTCCAGAATTTTTTATTGCCGTTCTTGAACCGTGTTTTCAGTTCTAACCACCAAATCTGGAAAGCTTTGTCATCCGATTTTGTGATGGCCGCGAACAGGGGTATTAGGATGAAAACAGCAACCCACATGTAAAGACCAATGAACATGGCTGAGATGGCCACACCGGCTAAAGTGCCAAGGAAAATCATGGTGGGAACACCCATGAAAGTCGCTTTGCGACTAAGCCCGTTGAAGACAGGATAGTGATAGGGCTTTAATTCAATCGTGTCGTCATCATCGTCATGATCAGTGCTTTTTGCCATGGCTACTTCCAGAACAAAACAACCATTTCGGCTACCGAACCGGCCCCAAGAACACCAATGCCCCAACGAATCGCGTCGTCTTTACGCATTACTTCTGCGGCATACAGTACCCAGATAACCAGGCCGACAACCACGCAAGCGATCGGCAAGATGATGTACAGGTTGTCTCGAAATGTTTCCAACGAGGTGCGGGCTTTGGTAAGACCGCCCACTTGAGCGTGAGCAACGCCCGTAGTGAGCATCGCCAGTACAGCCGTTTGATACAGATGGCGAACAAGACGGTGTTGTGTCACACGAGCCAGGTATTGCTTGATGAACATGCATAACTCCTGCGCCAGATGTCGATTGACACTGGCATTGATGGTTGAAAAAAGTGGGAATGGTGCTCGATTGAGCGTTGACTACAGAGCGATGAAAAAGTGGCCGAATGCTGTAGGCCGAAGTGCGGCAAACTCGGTATCCGTCAACGCGAGTGCACGCTGATATTGCTCTTGCAGGCAGTGAAGTTGAGTTGTTGGAACAAAAAGATAAGAATAGATTTCAGACATACGGGTTATCGCGGTATCTGTTGACGGAGGAGTTGGGTTAACAGCTCAACGTTCAACGCTGTTTTCCCTGCCCCCATGTGTCCAGTAAGGAGCGAGTGTCCAGAACCCAGATCACCTTTGACGTTCATTGCCGTCAACGGTCGGTGGTAAGGGTTGGAAAGATTGGGATGGGCGAAATTGATAGGCATACGTACTCCTGCCTCTGACGTCTTGCGACATAAGGCATTGCAATGGTTAAGTAGGGAAAACGAGCTCGAATGAGCTTTAGAGAAATAGTGAGATTGCTGGGGCACTTAGACTCAAAGAGGCTAGCCTCTCTGAACTCTCCACCCTCGCTGGCGGGAGCCTCGGGAGCAGACGGCTTCGGGCCGATGGCCCTCTCTGCTACTCCCGGGCGCAGCGTAGGGGCGCTACTTTCGCGTCAAGGGGCCGTGTCCTCGCCACTGCTTATAACAACGTCGCCGAAGTTGCTCAAAGTACTCGCGGTGCTTTACTAATAGCGAGAATAGTCCGTAGGCAAAGCCGTACAAGATCCCCAAGCTCACCCAATCGGCCTCAATAAGCTGGTCTAGCAAGTAATTGATATTCATATCATTAAGCGCTTTGTTGATTTCATGGCTTTTTCCTCGGCTTAGCATGAAACCAATGATGGGCAAGCCAAGAAACACGCACAGGCCTACAAAAGAGCTCCAAATTAAAGAAGTGATTGCAAAAAGGGTGCGACTGAAGCGACTTTGTTTATTGACGGGTGAAGGAGTTTTTTTAGGGATCAGTATCATAAGGTATCCTGTAGAACATTCAGATTGATCAGGCAGAGGGTTGCACCACTACCACTGGCGTGACTTCGTTTGGTTCAGATGGTGCTGAGGTACTATCCTCAGTTTTCTTGAAACCGTCGGTAACTTGGTTTCTCGCAAAACCATCCGGTTTTCCTGTTCTTTTAGTGCTGGGCTGCTGCGGTTCTGTTGTTACAACCACAGCCTCATTTTTAATGGTTTTGATTGCCGGCACTTTCACTCCAGCCTGTGCGAGGACTTTCTCGACATAACCATTGGTGAAGCCTCGCTCGAAGTTACCTGTGTTGTAGCAAGATAAGGCTGAACGCAAAGCCCGTTGTTCATAGGCTGTTTGTCGTAAGGCTCGCTGATAACAATCAGTCAGAACGGTTTGAGCAGCTTTCAGGTTCGTGCACGGGTCAAAGACGGTTTCTGTTGTCAATCCTAGCCAAGACCAGTTCCGAACATTGATTTGGCCAAGACCCGCATCAAAATCAATGCCACGGTCAATAAGATCGTTGGCGATCTGTGCTGCTTGTTCGTAGTCAGTTGGCTGTTTCTTCAGCCGTTTGCCTTTGTTGATGCCGATCGCAAAAACCTGGGCAGTTGATTCATGGCGTACCAGGGCCGATAACGTTGTTTCGTGAATGTTGGGGGCACATGTGGCGGCCAACAGCGCAAATTCTGCAAACACGGCTTTCTCTCAATGATTGTTCCCAGTACCTGCGGAGTTGTCGATCTTGTGACGAGGGTCTTCAAACGAGTAGTGCCAGTTTCTGGCCCAACTCCCGTTATGCTCTGCTTCCCATTTGGCTTGGGCTTGCTCGTATTCACGAGCGGGTACCCAATAGCCACCACTATTAGGGTTGCCGACATACTTGATCGATAAATCGTAAGTCCAGGCATGATCGTTGTAGACCACACAGTAGTAAGGTAGCTTGGTCAAGGTGACTGTCTTGACAACGGAAAGATCCCGAATGCCAGGCAGGCTTAAACTGCTCATCCCGACCATGCGGTAGCGATATACATCCTTCCCATAAGTCGCGTTAAGGTAGTCAGCATCACATTTCCCGGCTCCCCGTGAGATTGCATCCATCCGGGAGGACATACCCGGTGAATTTCCTGCAGGACACATTCCCAAGAAAGAGCGGCGGGCATCAATTGTCGCTTCCCAATCGAGCATACCTTTTGCGTATTTACGGATGTCAAAGTAATGGTTAAGGGAGGCGGCACATTCGCCCGGTTGTAGGCTGCTTGATAAACACAGCACTGCTTCGCAGGCCAAAGCAGGCATGCCGGTGAGAACCTCAGAGGAATGCGCATACGAAGATGACGCGCAGGCCAAAGCCAGCGCGCCCAATGTAATGGGGAGCCGTTTCATCGTAATTCCAAAAAAAAGACAGTCTAAGACCGGGTGACTAATAAAAAAACTGAGGACAGTTTGGAAAGATCGGGTGTCAACAGGTCATGCTTAATCGCTGCTAGCGTCAGCAACTCGGTATTGTTCGCGTGAGTTGCCAGCGCTTTCAAGGCGTGTAATCCAAAGTGGAGGGCGACCCCTTCCGGTCCAGGTGGAACCGTCTGGGTGCCGGTACTTAACAGCGCTGATAGATCGTGTTGCAGCTTGAGGACGCAAAAAAGCTTGCTTCAACTCATCAAGACTTATCTCATTGTCGTGCATGGTACGAACAATCTTACTGATGAGGTTTTTGCTTGTTTGTCGCTTTAGCTGTTCTGCCCGGCGCTTCAAGCGAGTGATCTCATTGTTGATCGCTGTAAGCGATTCAAGTTTGGTTGTCATTGTTATCTCTTGTCGGTATCTATAGTTAACGATTAAGCCATTTCCAGATAGTTGAAAAAAACTTGAAGACCAAAGCAGAAAGAACAAACCAGTGGAAAATGTATCCTCCAAACACGACAAGTTTGATTATCCAATGCTCGCCTGAGTGTGGGACTGCGTCCCATGCGGACATGAGAACTAGTGCTGACAAGATCCCAAGTAGAAATGCGCGTCGCACAGGTTTGCTCGGTTTGGCGATTTGTGACTCCATGATTAGGCCTCAATTTGTAATGGTTGATATCCAAGCATTGACATGTGTTGGTGTGCCTCTTCGACCTTCGTCATGGGCACGATCTGCCTTAGCAGTAACAGGCTTTCGATGCTCGCTTTTTGATGCTCAGCCAATACCTCGATGGCATGACGCAGAGCTACTACCTCTGTTTGAATGGAGTGTGCGTTCGTTAGTAAACGGCGGGCATATTCTGAGGGAGTAATGCCTGCCAGTGCGGCCGCTTCACTAAAATTCTGTTTTTGAGAGGGTGTGATGCGTACACGCAGTAATTCCGTCAGAGCTTCTGCCATTGATTTACCCTAGAAAGTAAAGAGCCAGAAAATCAAAGACAGTCTTAAGACACGCATGTTCTCAAGACTGGCTTTAAACTTGAAATGTTAGGGGGTTCGAATCCCCCTCTGTCCGCCAAGAATTAGATCTGAAAACCCGCCCAGCGCATCGCTCGGCGGGTTTTTTATTGTCTGTAGGGTTTGAAACGGGACCTAGTCTTGCATTCACGGGCTTGAAAGGGGTGGGGGGCGGGGCGTTGGGAGTGCCCGTCTGTCTGATGCGCTGATAAACAGGTAGCCGGAAGGGTGAAGCTGCTGCTCTTTTTGCATTTGTTTTGCTGACATAGGCAAACGGTTTTGCTCTGATTTTTTTCTGATGCTTATGGCCCGACAGGCGTGGTGGGATTGCGAGGCCCTGCAGCAAAGCGATCAGACCACGTTCAAGTCACGGGGTTTTGACGTTAATTATGTAGAAATATTATTAATTTTTTTTGCTGCTGCTTTGTGATTATTTTTGTTTTCCATTCAATGTGTTTTGTTGATGGGTTTTCACATTTTTGGATTTATAAAAGAGCTCAAAAAACGGTATAGTGTCGTCTTTGCGGATACGCCGTATCCGGTACCGCTTGATCTGTGCGATGAGCATTATTTAGCCGTCTATCTGTATGGTTTTTTTGAATTTTTAAAATTAAAAGTCTATAGACTATTCAGAGCTCTCTTCATGTTTGTCGCTTATCCTGCTTTCGGATTGTTGACTGGTACGTTTCATTTCTCACACTGATCTTGGTTTTTAAGAATTGGGGTTCAGCCCAATTAAGGACTCTACTTATGTCGCATTATTTTAAAGCTCTTGCCATCTCTAGCGTCATCGGTATGCTGGCAACCGGGGCACAGGCCGCAACGGTGAAGGAAGTGTTCAATGGGGAAATGCTGGGTACGAATCAGCGGTACTTTGAATCGATTGCCGGGATACCGCGCCAGTCTTATGGAGACTCACATGTTTTCCGCGTGCAAGGGTGCGACATCACAGCCACCATCAACAATGGTGCAGTGGCTTCATTGAGTATGGAACTGGGCGGCCAATGCCAGGCCAATTTGGGCACATTTATCGGCGAT
The DNA here is from genome assembly GCF_037120595.1 of Alcaligenes sp. CHO6. NCBI lineage: Bacteria > Pseudomonadati > Pseudomonadota > Betaproteobacteria > Burkholderiales > Alcaligenaceae > Alcaligenes > Alcaligenes sp. CHO6. The sequence continues at coordinate 62,270 of NZ_JBANCI010000005.1, read as the reverse complement.
TATGCGCCGCCGGCAGGGCAGACATTAACGCCGGGAGCCTTTGAAGAGTCTTCGGGCGGAGGCCTGAGCTATCTTGCCGATTGCCTGTCTCTCTGCGGCAATGCCGCTGATCCCTCGGTCTATGCCTTGTGGGAAGGGCCCCGGGCGGCGGGGTTTATGGAAGTGATGCTGGAGGTGGTTCTGGTAGACGGTGATGCGCTGGATGCGGCCAGCCTCTGGCAAGACCATATGACTAAAGCGGCGGGAGAGGATTTTGTCATGGACACACGCTTTAATTGTGACCGGCGCTTTGATGCTGAGGCGCATCAAGCATTTAAAGACGTCAAAGTGACTGCGGTAACGATAGGCCACGGCTTGAGCACGCCTGGCTGCTAAGGTCATTGCGGCTATAAGCTGTGACTCTGGCCCTCGAAGCCGGATGGTTTCGAGGGCTTGGTTCATGACGTGAATCGCTCAGCCCCGTGTACCTTATCGTTAACAGGGCCAGGCAAGGCCGTGAAAAGCGAAATGGCGCTGTTCAGGCGGTGTCACCTTTTAAATGCTTCTTTGATTCACCCGCCTGGATAATTCCTGCGCCGTTTCCTTGCGTTCGCTGTACCTATCCACCAGATAAGCAGCGCAGTCGCGCGTCAGCAAGGTGAACTTCACCAATTCTTCCATCACATCCACCACCCGTTCATAGTAGGACGAGGGCTTCATGCGGCCTTCTTCGTCAAACTCCAAAAAGGCTTTGGCGACCGAAGACTGGTTGGGGATGGTGATCAGACGCATCCAGCGGCCCAGCACCCGCATCTGGTTCAACGCATTAAATGACTGGGAGCCACCAGATACTTGCATCAGCGCCAGTGTTTTGCCTTGAGTCGGGCGAATCGCGCCAATACTTAACGGTATCCAGTCAATTTGTGCTTTCAGGACGCTAGTCATGGCGCCGTGTCGTTCGGGCGAGGTCCAGACCATGCCTTCAGCCCACTGCACTAACTGACGCAGCTCCTGTACTTTGGGGTGGTCATCTGTCGCGCCCTCAGGCAGGGGCAGGCCCTGTGGGTCGAAAACCCTGGTTTCTGCTCCCATTGCTTCCAATAGTCGTGCGGCTTCCCAGGTCAAAAAGCGGCTGTAGGATCGTTCCCTCAAGGAACCGTACAACAGCAGGATGCGAGGTGGGTGGGTTGCACGGTCCTTGGGCAGCAGTTCTGCCAGATCCGGGACTCTGAACGCTTGTTCGTCCAGATGGGCTAAGTCAGCTTTATTCAATTCTTTGTCCGTGTTCATCAATGATGGCTTGGCCGTCCTCTTTGCGAAAGGCTCCTTGTTGTGGTCGTGGAAGTATTTCCAGTACCTGTTCCGAAGGGCGGCACAAACGTGTGCCCCGTGGTGTGACGACAATGGGCCGGTTGATCAGAATGGGATGCTCCAGCATGAAGTCAATGAGTTGTTCATCAGTCCACGTAGGATCGCCTAAATGCAGTTCTTCATAGGGCGTTCCTTTCTGTCGCAGAATCTCGCGCACGCTCAGACCGCAATCTCGAATCAGTTGAATCAGGGTATCGCGCTCGGGCGGCGTTTTCAGATACTCGATGATGGTGGGTTCTTGTCCGCTATTGCGAATCAGGGCCAGTGTATTTCTGGAAGTGCCGCAAGCGGGGTTGTGATAGATGATGATGTCTGTCATGGCGTTGTTTCGTGTGAGCGGCTCAGGCGACGAGATCGAGGCGTAGTGCCAGAGCGGCAAGGGTAATCAGCAAGACGGGGGTAGTCAGAATGACCCCTACCTTGAAGTAATAGGCCCAACTGAGGGTGGTGCCTTTACGCGCCAGCACATGCAGCCATAAGAGGGTAGCCAGACTGCCTATCGGCGTGAACTTGGGGCCCAGGTCGCTGCCGATGACGTTGGCATATATCATGGCTTCTTTGACGGCGCCTTGGGCGCTGGAGGCGTCAATGGACAGGGCGGTGACCAGTACAGTGGGCATATTGTTCATGATTGAGGACAGGACGGCGGATAGCATGCCGGTCCCCATCGCTGCGCCCCACACGCCAGCCTCAGCAAATTTGTCCAGCAATAAAGCCAGATAGTCTGTTAGCCCTGCATTGCGCAGCCCATATACCACCAGATACATGCCCAGCGAGAACACGACAATTTGCCAGGGCGCGCCCTGCAGCACTTTTTTGGTGTTGATAGTCGTGCCGCGGGCGGCAACGGCCAGCAGGATGAGCGCACCGGTGGCGGCAATTGCACTAATGGGAATACCCAAGGGCTCCAGCGCAAAAAAACCGGTCAGCAGTAAAGCCAGGATGAGCCAGCCAGCCCTGAAAGTGGCGATGTCCTTGATGGCCTGCGAGGGTTGTCGTAATTGCTCCAGGTGATAGCGGACGGGGATGTCGCGCCGGAAATACAGTATCAGGACAATCAGGCTGCTCAGCACGGACACGAGATTGACGGGCGCCATGACCCAGGCATAGTCCGTGAAGCCCAGTTTGAAGTAGTCCGCAGAGACGATGTTCACCAGGTTGGAGACAACCAGCGGCAAACTGGCGGTGTCGGCGATAAAACCCGCTGCCATGACAAATGCCAGGGTGGCAGGGGCCGAGAAGCCCAATGCCAGCAACATGGCCATGACGATAGGTGTCAGTATCAGGGCTGCCCCATCATTGGCAAACAAGGCCGAAACCGCTGCGCCCAGAATCACGATAAAGGCAAAAAGCCGGCGTCCATTGCCAGCTCCCCAGCGTGCCACGTGAAGGGCGGCCCATTCAAAAAAGCCCGCCTCATCCAGCAACAGGCTGATGATGATAATGGCCACAAAGGTGGCAGTGGCGTTCCAGACAATATTCCAGACCAGGGCCAGATCTGTCCATTGCACTACCCCGAGCAACAAGGCCGCGGCAGCCCCCAGGGAGGCGCTCCAGCCTATACCCAGGCCTTTGGGTTGCCAGATGACAAGCGTCAAGGTGGTGATGAAAATCAGTATTGCAGCAAGCATGGTGTAGCGTTCCGAGGCCGGTTTAGCATTGCCGGCACGCGTCTGGCGCGGTGCCGCAATCCTCGCCCTGACAGCAGTTCTCGGTCAGGTAGGCGAGCAAGTCGTTCATGGTGGAAAAGGTGGCGCTGTACAACAGATTGCGACCTTGACGCTCGGCGTGAATCAGTCCGGCATGGCTGAGCTCTTTCAAGTGAAAGGACAAAGCATTGGGCGCAATCCCCAATTGTTCGGCCAGGGAGCCCGGCGTCAGCCCAGATGGGCCGGTGACGACCAGGGCGCGAAACACCCGGAGGCGGGCTTCATGGGCCAGAGCGGCCAGAGAGCGGATAACGTGAGATTCTTCCATAGGGCGATAATACAATAATTCAACAATCATTGAACTAAATATTTATGTTTGTTTTTTGGAGACTTCAGACTCCAGACTACGGATGCTTTTGAGGCATGAAGACAATCGCTACGGTATTGGTCAAGCTCAGGGCCAAGACCCCAGCCAGGGCTGAGGTCAGGACAGGGAACACCTGCCAACTCGGAAGCGAGCGCAGACCGCGACCAGGAGCCGGATCAAGATTGAGGCCAAGATCTGAGCAGGGGCCGTCACCAAGGCCGAGGCCACGACCGAAGCCAAGGCCATCGCGAGCGCTCAGTTTCGGGGGGCGGGTCAAGGCAACGATAGACGCAGACACCACACTAATAGCCATAGCCATAGCCATAGCCATAGCCATGGCAACAATCGTCACAACAGCAATAGCAGCAGGGACCAGCGCCGAAGAGATACCAACGGCCAGGACAGAGACCACAGCAAGCGCAATGAGAGCAACAGCAAGGATAGCAACAAGGGCAACAGCAGCGTTCAGAACAACGATCTGTACGATCTCACCGCATGAGCGGCATGAGCGGCATGAGCGGCATGAGCGGCATGAGCGGCATGAGCAGTCGAGGGCCCAGCAACTGGGTGCATGGTGTGATTTGCCAGCCGAGCCGAGCCGAGCCGAGCAATGCTAGGCGGTCAGTTGTTCACTTAACCAGTCGGCAAACACTTCTGCGCGAGGATTCTGATCCAGAGTCTGGGGAGAGAGCAGGTAGTACGCCGAGCCGTCCGGAATAAAGCCCTGCGGGGCGATGAGCTGACCGCTTTTCAGTTCGTCTTCCACCATTAAACGCGACACCAGGGCTATGCCTTGTCCGGACATGGCGGCCTGAATGCATAAATAAAAATGTTCCAGCTCCAGCTTGTTGGCAGCGTGGAGAGATTGGCCGCTCAGCCGCTCCCAGGTGGCCCAGGCTTGAGGGCGGGAACTGCTCTGTATGAGCACCTGCTGGCCCGCCTCCTCGTTGTAGGGGTAATGGGGCTGGCAAACGGGCCCGATCGTTTCCTCGCACAACCTCAAGCCGCAGACCGAGTCCGCCCAATGAAAGTCATCACGACGGATGGCGAGATCCACGCCCATTTGAGCAAAGTTTACCGGCCCTCCCGCTGTAATCAAATGCACGGTGATGGTGGGATGCAGCGCATGGAAATTGCCCAGGCGGGGAATCAGCCACTTCATGGCGATGGTGGGCTCACAGGATACGGCCAGGGCATGCTCACGCTGAGTGTGCTGCAACTGACGGACCACATCCTCCAGACGCTCAAACATGGGGGTGGTGACGTGTAGTAGCTGGCGGCCTGCCGGTGTCAGAAATACGGCCCGATTTCGTCTTTCAAACAGTTCCACGCCTAACGATTCTTCCAACGCCCGAATCTGGCGGCTGACTGCACCATGAGTGACATGCAGCAGTTGGGCTGCCTGCACAAAACTGCCTGCCTGAGCCGCGGTGTCGAAGTAGCGGAAGGCCGTGAGGTTGGGAAGATGCATAGTCAATGAAAACTCACAGAAAAGGCGCAGAATTTATCGTTTTTAAATTAGCACCGGATTATCAATAATGAAATTCTGTGTCAGCTAGTTAAATAAAAGGTTATGGGGAGTTTATTTCATCGTTTAAAAATTCGCGCTGTTTTCATAAAGAATAACAAGAACGATGGATATTCGATGAATACATGCGTCGCCAGGAAGGATTCTCCCTGTCTGAGGCAAGCAGTTTTTGCCGATGGACAGAACGAGCTCAGCGTGGCCAACCCATTCGTAGAGTGTAGGACGAACCCCTGCTTTTGGCGGGCGGCAATCTAGCTTGTCACCCCGATTTCATCAAACTTAGGCTTGTTAGAAATGTATGAACTCTTGGCAGTTGCCACTATCACTCTTTTGGCGGTGGTCAGCCCTGGACCTGACTTTGCCCTGGTCACGCGCAATGGCTATGGTTTTGGACGCAAGATCGCCTTGATCTCGGCCCTGGGTATCGCGGTCGGTGTGCAGGTGCATGTACTCTATACCGTGTTCGGGCTGGCAATTTTGATTACGCAGTCGCCTGGTGTGTTTTGGCTGATGAAGGGGGCGGGTGCCCTGTACGTGATGTACCTGGGTTACCGGACTTTTCATAACGCCGCTGGGCTGACGGTAGGGGAGGTAACGGGAAATACGCCCAGCGCCTGGCAAGCTTTTGGTATGGGTTTCCTGACCAATGCTCTGAATCCTAAAACCATGTTGTTTGTTGTGGCCACGTTCACACAGTGTGTGCAGCCAAACGCGCCCTTGTGGCTGAATTTGGCCTATGGTTTGCTGATGTCTTTGCTCCATTGGGTCTGGTTTAGCATCGTGGCCCTGGCATTTTCAACGATGCATTTGCGTACCCTTTTGCTGGCTCGACAAGGGATCTTGGACAGAGGGATTGGGGCGGCCTTGTTTGGCTTGGGGGCCTCGCTACTGTTTGCCAACGCGGTGTCATAAAGAGGCATGCTGACGCTACGGGCGCAGGCCGGATGTCAGCATGCTTTGCCCGTCTGGTCTCCCAGACGGCGTTGTCAGTACAATTAAAAAATTAATGGGTTTTGTTTTTTATTAAAAGAAGAGTATTTAATATGGCTATTGATATTAAAAATATAAAACAATAAAAAATAAAATAATGAAAATTGGTGTAAAAATAATGGAAGGCATCCGTGCCGCGGTCCCCGCCTTACGCCTTCGCGGCACGCCTGTTCCTTAATTTGCCTTTTTGTCGGCCGCCAATTTGTCCAGTTCCTCTTGTATCAGCTTGCGAATGGCGGTTTTCAAGAGCTTGCCGGTTGCCGTGTGGGGCAGTTCGTCCACCACGATCAGATCGTCAGGAATGCTCCATTTGGAGACTTGCTCGGTATATAACTCGATCATGTCCTGCTTGGTGAAGGTGGCGTCGTCTTGCAATTGCACGACCAGGACTGGCCGTTCGCCCCAGCGCTCGTCGGGTCTGGCCACCACGGCCGCTTCCTTGATGGCCGGATGAGCCTGGGCAATGTTTTCCAGTTCGATCGAGCTGATCCATTCGCCACCGGATTTCACCACGTCCTTGCTCCGGTCCACGATCTGGATGAAGCCGTCCTGATCAATAGTGACTACATCGCCCGTATTGAACCAGCCATCTTCGGTGTGGGCAGAGGTATCCGTGCTATTGAAGTAGGCGCTGGCAATCCATGGGCCGCGCACCAGCATGGCACCGAACATCTTGCCGTCACGAGCAATAGGCTGACCATCATCGCCGTCCACGCGGAACTCGACGCCAAACAGAGGACGACCTTGTTTGGCCAGCAACTTGAGTTTCTCCTTGTCAGGCAAAGCCTCGTGTTTAGGCAACAAGGCCGCCGCCAGACCGACGGGGCTGGTTTCCGTCATACCCCAGGCGTGGCGCACTTGGACGCCCAGCTTCTGGAAGCGGCTGATCATGACCGGAGGAGCTGATGAGCCGCCGATCACCAGACGTTGCAAGCTACTGAAGGTTTTGCCATTGGCCTGCATCCAGTCCAGCAGCCCCAGCCAGACGGTGGGTACGCCGGCCGTCATGGTGACCCCTTCCTTCTCAAACAGCGTGTACAGGCTGGCGCCGTCCAGTTTCGGGCCCGGCAAGACCAGCTTGGCGCCCACCATCAAGGCGGCGTAGGGCAGACCCCAGGCATTGACGTGGAACATGGGCACGATGGGGGTGATGGTGTCGTTGGCCGACAGACACAGGGCGTCGGGCAGGCTCAGGGCAAAGGCGTGCAAGATGGTGGAGCGATGGCTGTAGAGCACCCCTTTGGGTTTGCCCGTGGTACCGGAGGTGTAGCACAGGCCCGATGCTGTATTTTCGTCGAATACGGGCCACTCGAAATGGTCGGATTCGGCCGCAATCAGGGTCTCATAGCAGCGCAGATTGGGCAGCAGGTCGGATTGGGGCATGTGTGCCTCGTCCGTCATGATGACCACGGCTTTCAGTGTGGACAACTGGGGGGCCAAGGTCTCCAGAATCGGCATAAACGTCAGGTCGGCGAACAGGACGCTATCAGCGGCATGTTCGATGATGTAGGCAATTTGATCCTGAAACAGACGTGGGTTGATGGTATGACACACCAGCCCCGACCCGGAAACACCGTAATACAGCTCCAGATGGCGATAGCCATTCCAGGCCAGGGTTGCGACACGGTCACCGTGTTTCAGTCCCATGTTCTGGAGTGCATTGGCCAGCTTCTGACTGCGTTTGGACAGGTCGCTATAGGTGTACCGGTGTACCGGGCCTTCAACGGTTTGGGAGACGATCTCTGTGTCTGCGTGATAGTTCGCTGCATGACGCAGTATGGATGACACTAACAGCGGGGTATTCATCATCATGCCAAGCATGGTTTCCATCCTCCCTGGGAGTCAATCAAACGGAATTGACAGGCCGGCCTGACAGCATGGGATGTGGGCAGCAAATGGATGAATGGTTACCACTGACTGTCATGGCCTCTTCAAGAACAGTAGCCTAAAACTCACAGATGCGTCTATGTGGTCGTTTGAGGGTGTTTGCGCCATCCCAAGGCTTGCCCAGAAGCGAGGAGATGGGGAAATTTCTAGACACAATCAACACTCTTTTGATTGAACAAAGAAGGGCGTTGAGTACAATCGGCAGCTAATTACAGCTTTTTTTAGACATAGTGTCGGATTTGCTGTCAATTTGACACGAGAGAGGCTGGGCGCAAAGAGCCCTGTGCTCGGAGCATCGTTCAATGATCGTGCTAGGTTTGCTGGGCCCATTTCGCTTTACGGTCGATCAGGTGGATCGCACCGCATCGCTGAGCTATGACAAGGTCAAACTGCTGGCGGCGGTGCTGTGCCTGGCGAACGGCAAAGTGCTGCATCGTGAGCGGCTGGCACATATGCTGTGGCCGGATCTGGCACGCGACAAGGCGCTATCACGCTTGCGTCATGCCTTGCATGTGTTGCGCAAGGCCTTGGGCGAGCAGGCTGTTTGCCTGGTCGCCCACGCCGAAGGCGCCATGGCGTTCAAGCCTGAATGTGTGCAGGTGGATGTGCTGGAATTCATGCAGGCCGATGCCGCGCAGAACGCGTGTCTGTTGCAGCGCTTGAGCCTGTATGGCGGTCGTTTTCTGGACGCGATTCCATCCCCCGATGCCGAAGCGTTCATTTCCTGGCGACGAAGCTGGGAAGATCGCCTCACCCTGGAGTTGTTCAGCGTGCGTGCCCGTCTGTTCGAGCAGGTTTTGCAGGCCCATCAGTGGGATCAGGCGCTTGCACTGGCGCAGGATTGGGTGCTGCAGGCCCCCGAGCAGGAGGTCTACCATCGCCTTTTGATCCGTGCCTTGATGCAAAGAGGAGACAGGCAGGCCGCCTTGCAAGCGTATGCCCATTGTGAGCAGGCTTTGCGTCAGTACCTGGGAGTACGCCCGGACCCTGAAACACGCCGTCTGGCTGAAGCCCAATGGCCGGTGGCCGCAAGCCATGCCCCCCCAACGTCCACCCAGAGTCATCGCACGGTTGCTACGCTGGCCTTGGCCTTGTCCTGGCTGCCTGCCGATGACTCTGAGGTGCATCTGGATGGGGAGCTGATGTCGGATCAGGCTGTGTCTTATCTGGAATCCTGGCACGAGCAATTGCTTGATATTTTGCGTGCGCACGGTGCATGGATAAGCCAGTCCAGCGGGTCTACGTTGCTGGCCCACTTTGCTTGGCCACATGCACAGTCCGAGCCGGTGAATCGGGCGGTTGAGCTGGCCTGTGTGATTCGTGCCTTGCGAACACCACCGGGGATCTGCATCGGTCAGGTCGTGCACGTCAGCTTGGCTTTAGTGGACGAACAGCAGGTCAATACACATAGTCTGTTCGGGCAACTGGTCATGCCTTTGGTGTGGAAGGCCAGGCATGGTGAGATTCTGTTGAGCGCTCAGGCTGTTGCTCGGATGGCGGATTGGCAGATCAAGCAGCATCGTGGCCCGGAGGGGGTGTGTTTCAGTTTGGGAGAGGGGAAATGGATGAATGACCCTCTTTACGGCTGCCAGCCCGAGTTCGAGCAGTTGGTGGCGCAATGGCAGCAGTGCAGCCGCCTGTCCCGCAAGGCCGCGTACCGAATTCATGGTGATCTGGGGTCGGGCAAATCCCGTTTAGCCCAAGCCTTGCACAGCTACATTGTGCGCGATGGTGGGCAGCCCTTGCTGATTGATTTTTCGCGCCAGGACGTACTGCAAGGCGTGCGCGAGATGATGCAGGCTCGTCTGGATGACGGCATTGGCACCCAGGACTTGCCGCTGGCCTTAAGTCAGTGCCTGCGCGACTGGTTTGGCCTGTCTGATCCCCATTGGGATCAGGTGCTGCAAGAGGCGCATCGTCAAAAAACGGAAGGCTTTCCAGGGGTGCCCGATCCGTGCCATTTGCTGCTAGCGGCGGTGCAGGCCTTTACCAGTCAGAGCCGGCCCGTGCTGGTGATTCTGGATCATGTGGATGCGCTGGATACCGGCTGTCAAAACAGCTTGGCGGCTATATGGAGTGCGGTTCAAAAGCAGCCGGCCGGAGTCTTGCTAGTGATCTTGTCACGTCAGAGCCTATTGGCGTTGGACTTTGCCCAGAGTATGACCTTGCGCCGCTTAACCGGGTCGGAGGTGGGCAAGGCGATCGGTTTTTATGCACGCGGCAAGCGCCTTTCCTCGGAGGCGAATGCGCAGATTCGTGCTCAGTGTTTGAGCAATCCCATGCTGATTAAAGACATGCTGCATTTACAGCGCTTTGGCATGCCGTTCAATTATGTGCCCCGTCTGGCAGACCGCTTGCTGCTGGATCTGGAGCAACTGGATGCGGATCGCCGCTGCGTGTTGTTGATGATGGTGTTGTGGGAACGCGCCACGCCTACGGGTTTGGCGCAGGCCTGTAATTTGCCTTTGAGCGTCGTAGAGCAATCCAGGATCAGCCTGTTGGACAAAGGCTTGTTGCAGCAAGACAGCGAGGGCCGAATTGTATGCGCCCCTTTGATGCGTTCCGCCTTGCGTCGTTTGATTGCTAAGGAAGAAAGCAAAGTCCTGTACGGTAAGCTTGCCCATAGCCTGATTCAAATGCAGCAGGCAGAAGAAGAAATAGCCGCTTGTCTGGTACAGGCCCAAAGCGCACAAGCGGCCATTTGGTGGCGCAAGGCCATTGATACGTCGCTGCGCAGCGGCGATAGCCTGCAGGCGGCACAACAGTTGTCGCAGGTCTTGAGCAGCTTGCAGTACATGAGCGATGTGCAGTTGCGCCGTCAGTACGAGCGCGACAGCTATGTCACCTTGGGGGCGCTGGAGATCAGTCGTGGTGGGCCTGCTGCCATACCCGTGTCGCGAGCGTACGCGCAGGCGGCCGGACGCAGCGAGGGCGGCGAGGAGGATCTGCCCGTGCTATGGGGGCAATGGGTGATGCTGCACGGCGCAGGCAGGCTGCCGGAAAGTCTGGCTCACGCCAAGCAGTTGCAGGAACACTCCCGGCGTCAGGGCCATAGCGCCTGGTATGGTTGGGGCCTGTACGCCGAAGCGCAATACCTGTTCTGGAAAGGCCGTGTGCAACCAGCCGAGCTGGCCCTGGACGAGGCGCTGCGTGCGCTGGCTTACGAACAGCCCGTTCCGGCCATGGATACGGCCCTGGGTCATCATTGTCCGGCTTTGGTGCATAGCCTGTTGGGCTTGACTCAGGTGTTGCAGGGGCGCTTTGAGCAGGGTGTGGCCAGTGCCCGCCATGCCCAGTTTCTGGCCAGTCAAAGTCAGTCGCGCATTTCGGCGGTAATTGCTGAAATTCAGATGCTGCGCATTCTGTATTTGCAAGGTGATCTGGAGGTGCTGACGGAACGTAGTCAGGCTTTGCTGTCCACGTTGCAGCCTGTCTTGCCGGACAGTGTCTGGTGTGCGGTTGCCGAGACCTATGTGCTGTATTGCCGCCTGGTCAAAGGTGAGGAGACTAGGTCTGAGCTGGCCCGTTTGCTTGGTTTGCTGCCTGAGTTTGCGCGCAGCATGCCGTTGGCGACGGATGCTTTTCTGTGTATTTTGGCCCGCTGCCATCTGGCCCAAGGGGAAATTGAACGTGCCAGCCAAGCCCTGGATCAAGTCTGCCAGATAGGGCAGGAGCGGGCTTCTACCCTGTATCTGCCAGAGCTTGACTGCTTGAGGGGGGATCTGGCCTGGGTCAGTGCGGATAGAGACCAGGCGCAGGTTTGCTGGGCTCAGGCCCAGCAAGAAGTCTTGCGCAGCGGCCTGTACGCCTATGAAGGTTGGCTCAGGCAACGACGCGAGCACCTCCCCGATCTGGCGGAACGTCGTGTGTGGGTTCAGCGCCACCCCGGTTAGAACTGGACGTTGATACCCGCAAAAATTTGCCACACTGGTGCGCCTGCGCCTTTCTTATCGACAGAGTATTGCGGTTCGATAAAGGCGTTGATCACGCTCTTGCCAGGTTTGAATACTTTGCCCAGACCCAGGCCCACGGGAATGTGATGGGTATGGTTTTGCAGGTCAAAGGTCCACACCCCGCTCGAGCGCAAGTAAAAACCATTAGGCAGGTTATAGAACAGGGCGGGCTGGAAGGTGGCCGTCTTGACCCTCTCGCGGTCCGAGTCTCCGGCAAAGGATTGCTGAAAAGTCAGCAGTCCGCCTGCCAGCCCCCAGTCCCTGCTGGCAACCAAGGCTGCGGCACTGCCAATTTGCCATTTGCCTTGTCCCAGCCAATCGTTCGACGCCGTAGGCATCACCAGCAAGGGGCCGATGCCATAGGAAAAACTACCAGCGTTTTTCATGAATACATCCATGAACGTGATGTCGCCCAAGCCAGATTTGCTGCCCAGACGATCGTGGTGCAAGGCCACAATCGGTACATTCAAACGCCACAGCTGCGGCAGACCAAAGGTCTTGTTGGGCAGGACGGCACGCAGCACGGTCTGATTTGCCCACGCATTCTCGAGCTTGTACAGCTCGGGTACGTAGTAGTCGTGCAAGCTGACCATGGGCCGGGGGCTTAACGGGTTATTGGCGTCGTTCTGGGACTGGGCCAGGGCCCCCGAGCTGATCAGGCTGGTGGCCAACAGGCCAAATATTGTCTTTTGCATATGCATACCTCCTCGAAAAACTGAAGGTAGGAAGGCGGCGTTGAAAAAGCATTTAAAGCGGGCCACTGTGGCAAAGTCGCCGTTTGGGCTATCGGGTCCGCTTTGCTCGCAGAATGAGACGCTTGTTGAAAAAGCCCATCAGGAGGAGCGTGCCATGGCACATGCAGCAATAAGAACAGTCATGCTGGCGGCAGTAGTCAGTGCGGGTTTGGTTCAGGCACAGGCCGCGCCTGCCACGCAGGCAACTCAGGAGCGCCATGCTCAGTGGATGAAAACACTCCCGTTTGATGATACCCAGGACTTCAAGAACGCCCAGCGCGGTTTGATTTATCGCGAGCCCAGCCTGCAGATCAAAGGCGTGAACGGCAATGTGGTGTGGGATCTGGATTCTTACAAGGCCTTTATCAAGCCAGATAGCGTTGCTCCCAGCACGGTGCATCCCGGTTTGTGGCGCATGTCGCAGTTGAATTTGCTCGATGGTGTGTACAAGGTGACGGACAATATTTATCAGGTGCGCGGCTATGACTTGTCCAACATCACCTTTGTACGCGGCACAAGCGGCTGGATTGTGTTTGATGTGGGTACTTCTACCGAAACGGCCGCTGCTGCGTATGCCTTGTTGCAAAAACATGTGCAGGCCGCCCCTATCAAGGCGATTATTTACAGTCATTCCCACATAGACCATTACGCCGGAGTCAAGGGACTGGTGGATCAGGCTGCGGTGGACTCAGGACAGGTGCAGATCATTGCGCCAGAAGGTTTTGTGGAGCATGCCATCAGCGAGGGGGTGATTGCAGGCAATGCCATGAAGCGTCGTGCGACTTATATGTATGGGGCCTTCTTGCCGCGCGGCCCGGAGCATAGCGTAGGCTCGGGGCTGGGCATGACCAATCCGCTGGGTTCGGTCTCCTTGATTGCACCGACGCGTTCGATATCAAGATCCGGTGAAACACTGGTGGTTGATGGCGTTGAAATGGTCATGCAACTGACACCGGGCACTGAAGCTCCGGTAGAGATGAATACCTATCTGCCACAATTCAAAGCCATGTGGATGGCCGAGAACACGACCAACACCATGCACAATATTCTGTCCTTGCGCGGTACACAGGTGCGGGATGCCAGGCAATGGGCCAACTACATCAATGAAACCATTGACCTGTTTGGCGACAGCACGGAGGTGAAGTTTCAGGCGCACCACTGGCCTGTGTGGGGCAAGGAGCAGGTCCACGATTACCTTGTCAAGCAGCGTGATTTGTACAAGTACATTCACGATCGCAGTGTGAACCTGATGAACAAGGGCTATACCGGCGAAGAAATTGCCGAGCTGATCGAGCTGCCCGAGTCTTTGCAGAAAGACTGGGCAACGCGCGGTTATTACGGCTCACTTAAACACAATGCACGGGCGGTGTATCAGTACTACATGGGCTGGTACGACGGCAATCCCTCCAGTCTGGATGTCTTGCCACCAACGGCAGCAGGGGCGAAGTATGTGGAATACATAGGGCGTGATCGGCTCCTGCAAAAAGCAAATGAAGACTTTGATCGCGGTGAGTATAGATGGGTTGCCATGGTGGTGAAGCATTTGGTCTTTGCCGATGCGAAAGATGCAGAAGCACGCCAATTGCTGGCCAATAGCTACGAGCAACTGGGTTATCAGGCCGAGTCCGGGCCGTGGCGGTCCATCTATCTGCAAGGGGCCCTGGAGCTGCGCAAGGGTGCGCCGGATCTACCTGTGCCTCCCAACAATAATGCCGATCTGCTCGCTGCCCTGACCCCAGAGATGATGTTTGACTTGATGGCCGTGCGTCTGGACGACGAGAAGGCCAAAGACAAGGAGCTGACTGTTGCTTTTCATTTTGTGGATATGGACACGACGTATACCGTCAGCATTGGCAATTCGGTGCTTAATTACAGTACGCGCCCCGGTTTGCCGGCTCAAGCCACCATGTCAGTCAGTCTGGCGGATTTCAAGCTGATTCAAGGCAAGATGCTGGACTGGAAAACGGCCATGAAAACGGATCGCGCCAAGCTTCAAGGTCTGGGCCGTAAGTTTCAGGAATTTGGAGGTCTGTTTGAGGAGCCTGGCTTGTGGTTCAACATCGTGACGCCTTGAGGACGGTGCTCAGGACCGCGTGGCTTGACCGAGTGTTTGTTGCGATGCGACGACAAGGGTCTTTGGCGGGTATGGATTAAACGTTTTCTGTGCATTATTTGCATTAAGGTGCTGGCTTGAGGGCGGCCTGTGGTGGGTTTATGGCCAGGGACGCCTTGTGCCACACTCAAGCCAGGAACCTTTGTTTATGTCCGCGACCTTGAAATCCCTGTTCAGTGCTGGTGTCTTGCTGGCAGCGTCGGTGAGCGCTCAAGCCTATCAGTCTGAAACGATCCATAACAAGAAAGGGGAGGCTGTATTTGAACTACGCATTTACGGTACGCAGGATGGCTCCTACTCTATCGATGATCCGGTCAATGGGCCACGATCCGTTTTTGATCTGGACGATAATGCGCATGCGAAAATTCGAGGCGCCTTAAGTCGCTGGGCAGAAATCGTCTCTTTGAAGCCGGGGCATGTGCCCGCCATTATCAATATTGGCACAGTAGGCGGTCAGGATGCTCGGGCGGGGACCACGGTGACGCCTGACCCAGACTCCGCAGGCTCGCTTTACCTGCTTCTGCCTCAGGCTGCCTTACTCAATAAGCTGGACAGCGATCAACTTAAGCACCCTCTTGCCGAGGTTGTGGTGGGAACCATCGATTTTGATACCGCTGCGCTTCGGCCCAGCCAACTTCCCCTGAATGCCCAGGCAGATTATGCGGCTGTCATGTTCCATGAGTTTGGCCATACGATGGGAATGATTGGTGTGGCCGTGGACGCCTGGGGACTAGGGTCGGATACGCCGTACATCCGTCCGGTTTTGACGTCATGGGCGCAGGGTTTGCGCGATGACAATGGCAATGCGGCCCGGCCCGGACAGGCGGTGCTGTGCTCGATGTGCAATAACGCTTACGACCCAGACGCGTTTGACTTGCGCAAGGACCAGGGCTATTTCACGGGCCAGCATGTGCAGGAAGTCATGGACGGCGCCATGCCCGGCATACCGGTGCGGATTTTGGGCTATGTAAATACGCAGCCATTCGGGGTGGATACGGATTATATGGCGCATTCAGAGCTGCGCAACAGCTTGATGAGCCACCAGTCTTATCGCAATTACACCACGATGATGGAAGCGGAGCTGGCATCCTTGCAGGATATGGGCTTGAAGATCGACCGACGTAATTTCTATGGCTATTCTGTCTACGGCGATGGGCTCACATTGACGAGCAAAAATGGTTTTTTTGCTCGAAACAGCGAAGGGACGGCTTATCTGCCGGGCCAATACAACCAGGCTACTCAAGGCGTGGGGTTGCATATTTATGGGGAGCGCAACACCCTGACCCAGGCGGCTGATTTGTTAAGTGCCGGTCCCGGCGGAGTCGGTGTGCGCGTGGATGGCAGCGAAAACACACTCATCATTCCCGAAAGTACCCGTATTCACGCGCAAGGCTGGTATGGCCGCGGCCTGCAGTTCAGCTATGGTCGCGAACACACGATTGTGCAGCGGGGCGAAGTACGCGCTGAGGGAGAGGACGGCGTTGCCGCGCTGTTTGACTTCGGTCATAACGCCATGGGCAGTTTTGCAGATGGTATTGAGGGAGGTGACTATCGTGGCTCCTGGTTGGTGAATTTCCGGGGCACCCTGGTTGCCGCCGAGGAATTACCCTTGGCTTTGCAGGGCGCGCTGATCAAGGACTACCACCTGTCCGGCCTGTTGTCGGGCAGGAAAGCGGCCATTCAGATTTCCGACAATGCACAGGTTGAAAATATCAATGTCCTGCAGGGGGCCCGGATTCAGGGCGATATCCTGTCTGACTATTCCACTCGCCAAAGCAATGGCGAGCTGTTTGTTACCCATGTGAATTTTGGGCAGAAAGCCGATGATCAAGGGCGCGCCACGAGGCAGGCCGATCCTGATTTCCGTCTGCGCTACGAGGGTAATATTCAGGGTGTCGATAATCTGGCCGTCGTGATTGCGGGCGGGGAAAGCTCGCTCAATGGCCAGCATCAATTGCATGGTCTGCGTGTGGATGCAGGCGCCACGCTCAGCGGCAACAGCAGTTACGTCATCAATCCGGAAGGCAACTTCAGTAACCACGGTACCTTGAGTCCGGGTAATTCATTTGGTCAGATGACGATTCAAGGCGATTTCATTCAGGCCCCCGAAGGCCGGGTGTTGATTGAAGCGGACACGCGTCAGCATGATCGGATCGAGGTGCAGGGGCTGGCTCAACTGGCTGGTGAACTGAAAGTGCAGTTGCAGCCGGACTGGTATGCCGATGGTTGGTCCCTGAGCCAGAACACGGTCTTTCAGGCCACACAGACTCAGGGTGGATTTGATCTGCTGACAGCCAGCCTGAACTCGCCCAGCCTGCGTGTTCAGGTCAATAACGGCGGTTGGTCGGTTAGCCGTGACGCGGCGGCTTACTCGCCCTATGCAGTCAATCCTAATGCGGGTGCCGTGGGCCGCAGTCTGGAGCAGGCTTCTACTGACAATCAGCGTCCCTTGGCGTCTGTCTACCAGGCGCTAGACTTTTCCAGCGCGGATGGCAGCCAGATCGGTGACGCACTCAATCAGCTCAGTGCCGGCGCGTACGGGGCGCAATTGGCTGCCAGCTTGCGCAGAGAGCAACTGGTGTCCGAGCAACTGCGTCAGCGACCTGGTCTGGGCAAGGATGGATGGCAAACCTTTATTCAGCCTTTTGGGGGCCGTTACCACTGGCAGTTAAGTGCTAATGAGGTCGACCATCGCAGTCAGACTTACGGGGTGGTGTTCGGCGCGGAGCATCGCGCTGCTGGCAGCGATTGGAGCCTGGGCGCTCATGCAACTGCCAATGAGCAGAGTTTGAATATAGATGCCCCTTATCAGGGCAAGAGCACGCTGACGGGTTTGGGCGCCGGCGTCCATGCCTTGTATCGTGCCGATGCTCGCGAGGGTTGGCAAGGTCTGGCGCAAGTCCGTGTGGGTTTGGAGCAGGGCAAGCTGAACCGACGCATCGCGTTTTCTGATTATCAAGCGAACCCCAAGTCCGACTGGACCGGTCACACCTTTGCAGCGGGCATCCAGACAGCCTATAACTGGCCCTTGGGCGAGGCTGGCAGCATAGGTCCCGTTCTGGCTCTGGATTACCTGCGTTACAGCCGTCCCGGTTTCAGTGAGCAAGGCGATGCAGGCAGCCGCTTGCAGCTGGATTCGACCCGTGCCCAGTCCTTGCAAGCCTCGCTGGGTCTGGCGGTCAGCCAGGCTTGGGAGCTGAAACAGGGTCGTCGTTTGCAGGCCGAAGTGTCCGCGTCCTGGGAGCAGGCTTTGTTAGGTCGCAAGCAGACGCAGTACGCACGGTTTGAAGCCTCACCCCAGACGGGTTTTGATGGTCGCTATGCGCGGGT
This sequence comes from Alcaligenes sp. CHO6, assembly GCF_037120595.1. Lineage (NCBI taxonomy): Bacteria > Pseudomonadati > Pseudomonadota > Betaproteobacteria > Burkholderiales > Alcaligenaceae > Alcaligenes > Alcaligenes sp. CHO6. The sequence goes on along the minus strand of NZ_JBANCI010000005.1, from coordinate 44,369 downwards.
CGACAGTCATGCGCTGGCCTTGCGCGCAGGATTGACGCTGCAAAGCTCGGAGCGTTTGCGTGTGGGGGTGTCGGCGGGAACCCGTTTACTGGGCAATAGCCGGGCGGATATCTCGGGCAATGTGTCGCTGAACTGGGCGTTCTAGGCCTTGTTAGTCGTCATTTTGAACGCTTGCTGTCTGTGTGTGTCCCGTCAGCTTGCCTGGCTGGCGGAGCGACTCCGGCAGTCAGGCAAGCTCGCTCAACGTAGTCCGGTCAGGCGTCCGGTTCAGGCGGCCTGACGGCTGCTCTCGAACCAGTTCCACAGCGCCTGATGCTCGGGCTCCAGTTCCACCGCCAGGCCCCCTGTGAACGCGCGCCATGCAGGCAGGTAGGTATGAGACACAACAGTCAGTACCGGGTAGCCTTTATCGATCAAGGCCAGGATTTCGTCGTTAAAACCTTGACCATCGGCTTCCATAATTCCAAAACGATTCACAATCACCAGATCGGCATGACTGTCCAGCGCCTGTCGTAGCACTTCGCTGGCGTGCAGCAAGGCGCCAATATCCAGGCGACAGGCGCTGGATTCGGTTCCCAGATTCTGAGTGATGGGGTAGAGAGTGCCTTTGTCCAGATCCTGCACGGTGCGCAGGCTGTGATCTCCCTTCTGGATGGCGGGGCCTTGCACCAGGCCGTAGACACGGTAATGTTGAGCGCGCAGCGCCTGTATGAATTCCAGCAGCAGGGCATCAGCACTGCCTTTGCCCGCATGTACGATGGCGGCAAGGGCAACGGGCGTAGAAGGGGTGTCCATCAGGGTTGAGCTCCGGTCTGCTTTTTGATTCATGGCATAAAGACTCTTTTTACACGCTTTCGGCAAAGGCTGGGAAGCGGCAAGTGAGATTGTGTTTTGGGTAATGCTTGGCCTATTTTGAGGGCACGCAGAGGGCGTCCATGTGTAATTGATACCCCGGGCTTCTCGCGTGACAGGCTGCAACCTGTCAGCCCACCGACACGTTTGCCATCTTGCAGGTCAATCTGTCAGGGGAGAGTGAGTGGGATAATAGTCCGCCAGCCAGCCCTCAATCCTGCGGACAGGCGCGTGCCAGGTGCAATGCTTTAGATGAACAGGCAAAGGTCGAGCAGTCTGTTTTGTTTTTGAGTCAGTTCCCCCACTCTCACAGGCAGAAGTCCGGTTCCATGAGACAATTCATGCACTTTTAGTGATGGATGGGATATTCGATTGGACAAGACTTTTGTTAAGGGCCTGGTGCTCCTGGAAGCCCTGGCCAAGCACGAACGAGGCTCGGGCGTGACCGAGCTGGCCAATCAACTGATGCTCAATAAAAGCAATGTGCATCGTTTGCTGCAGGCGCTGGTTCATCAAGGCTTTGCGCGCAAGAACGAAGACACCGGACGCTATGAGCTGACCATGAAGCTCTGGGAGCTGGGCTCGGGCCTGGCCAACCGGCTGGATGTGCGGACGGAGGCCTTGCCCTTCATGAAAGAGCTGGCCGAGCAGACTCAGGAAACCGTCCACCTCTCGCTGCTCGATGGGGTAGAGGTGCTGTATATCGAAAAGATGGACAGTCCGCAGCCGGTGCGAGCCTACACCACCGTGGGCGGACGCTCGCCTGCGCAGTGCGTGGCCACGGGCAAGGCTCTGCTGGCCTGGGCCAGTGAAGACACGCTCAATCTTCTCAAGAACCGCCTCAAGCCCTATACCCCCCGTAGCCTGGTCAAGTTTGGTGATCTGCGTCGCGAGCTGGAGCAGGTGCGCGAGCAAGGGTTTGCACTCAATCGTGGCGAATGGCGTGAACAGGTCGTGGGCGCGGCCGCGCCTATTTACGATAGCCGTGGAATGGTGGTGGCGGCTTTGGGGATTTCCGGGCCTGCGGAACGGCTGGAGGAGGCCCGCTTGGTGCAGGCCGGTAAAACACTGGTGACGGCCGCCGCGCAGATCTCGCGCCGATTAGGGTATAGCGGTCGCTAAACCGCTGTAGCGGATAGGTTCCGGGCTGGATGAAGCAGCCCGGCTTTGAGCGGTTGTCACAGTTTGGAGCTTGCCCCGGTTTTCTGGGACAGTTCAATTCAAACCAAAGAACTCAAGACGTCGCGGCCTGCCTGAAGGCCGCAATTCTTTGTTTGATACCGGGTGCGGACGCAGAGCGCACCAAGGCCGCCATATCCCGATCAACCTGTTGTGGGCAGCCGGTTAACTGATGCAGATAGGCGCGACTGGTTGCGTCCAGCAAGCCTGCTGTCTGTTGCGCTTGCTCGATGACAGCAGGCCATGTGTCAGGCTCTTGTATCCCTTCAATAAAACCCAGTTGCTCTGCTTTGGCAGCATCAAACACCTGGCTGCCTGCCAGGAGCTGATGAGCCTGCTGGCCGCCAATCAAGGCCGCCAGTCTGCCGGTTCCCAGTGCCAGGCCAAATTGCAGTCCAGGCATGCGAAAGCGAGCATCCGCGCTGGCGACGCGTTGACGGCAGACCGCAATCAAATCCACGCCTGCCCCAAAGTTTTGCCCATGCGCCAGGGCCAAGGTGGCGCATGGTGTGTGAGCCAGCAGCTGCAGAAGGGTTTCGATGCGGATAAATCGCAGTACCAGATCCCCTTCGCTTTGCTGCTCGTAGTCGCTGAAGTCAAAACCCGCACTGAAGTTGCGGCCTTCCCCGCGCAGAATCAATAAATCGGGCTGGGCCTGTTCTGCGGCCTGCACGGCCGCGATCAAGGCTTCTACCAGCTCGGCTGACAAGGCATTGCGCTTGTCAGGGCGGTTCAGTGTCAGGGTCCAGACTTTATCCTGGCAGTCCACGTTCAGGCTGGGGCTGCTGCTGCCGTACCGCGCGGTCATGGGGTGACTCCGTGCAGGATGCTGTCGTTGTGCTCGCCCAGCGCGGGTGGTGCCAGACGGACGGGCAAGCCCACCCCATTGATACGCAGGGGCGAGACAAAGGTGCGGGTTTCGGTATCCGTACCCGGCAGGCGGATGTTTTGCACCCATTGCATGTGCTCGACTTGCGGGTCGCGCAAGACGTCGGAATAGCGGTTGATGGGGCTGCACGGTACGCCCTGGGCACGGAATTGAGCCAGCCAGTGTTCGGAGTCGTGTTGCGCAAAAATGGCTTCCAGCAGTTCACGCAAGGCATCTTGATGTTTGGCGCGCAAGGTGGTGCTGGTAAAACGCTCGTCCTCGGTCAGATCAGGGCGTTCAACGACCTGACAGACAGATCGCCATAGTGCATCGTTGCCCGCTGCCATGGCGAAGTAACCGCCTTTGCACTGGAATGCCTGATAGGGAGCATTGCGTGGGTGAGCGGAGCCCAGCTTGTCCGGATCGCGGCCGCTGCCAAAATATTCCGAGGTTTGCAGCGCAGCGATGGCCAGCGTAGTACCCAGCATGGGGACGTCGATATGCGCGCCCTGACCGGTGGCGCGTGCTTGCGGCAGGGCGGCGCTGATGGCAAAAGCGGCATATAAACCGGCAGCAAAGTCTGCCAGCGGCACACCACACTTGACCGGGGCGCCGCCGGCTTCGCCCGTTACGCTCATCACGCCGCTCATGGCCTGGATGGTCAGGTCAAAGCCGCCTTCCTGCGAGCGCGGACCGCTTTGCCCGTAGGCCGAAATCGAGCAATACAGCAGCCTGGGATTCAGGGCCTTCAGGCTTTCATAATCCAGCCCTAAACGCTGCATGACGCCGGGCCGGTTGTTCTCCAGCAAGACGTCGGCATCCAGTACCAGCTGGCGTGCCTTGGCCACATCATCGGGGTTTTTCAGATCCAGCGTTACTGAACGCTTGTTGCGGTTTAGCGAAGCAAAGTTCTCGCTATAGCCCTGGTTGATGGGTGGCCAGCTTCGCAAGGTGTCACCCCCTTTGGGGTGCTCGATCTTGATGACGTCGGCCCCCATATCGGCCAATAACATACCGCAGTACGGGCCAGCGGCCACATTGCAAAATTCCAGTATCCGAACCCCGTTCAGGGGCAATGTCGTATCCATGAATCAGCTCCAGAGCGTGACAGGTAAAGGGGGGGGGGGCCGACCCGGCCTTAAGCGTTGACATCAACCACGATGCGGCCGCGTACCTTGCCTTCCAGTAGCTGACCGGCCTGATCAATGGCTTGGGAAAGCGTGATGGTGCTGGCACCGATGCGCTCCAGGGCTTCAATAGACAAATGCTTGGCCAGCAAGTCCCAAGCCGCCAAACGCTCGGGTTTGGGGCAATGCACGCTATCCACACCAATCAACTGCACGCCGCGCAGAATGAAGGGGGCCACGGAAGCAGGGAAGTCCATGCCTTGAGCCAGACCACAAGCGGCCACGGCGCCCAAGTACTGCGTGCCCGCGCACACATTGGCCAGGGTGTGGCTGCCCACGCTGTCGATGGCACCGGCCCAGCGTTCTTTGCCAAGCGGCTTGCCGGGTTCGCTCAAGGTGTTGCGGTCCACAATTTCGCTGGCGCCCAGCGCCTTCAGATAGCTTTCTTCTTGAGGGCGGCCCGTGCTGGCCATCACGGTGTAGCCCAGGGCATGGAGCAGGGCTACGCTGACACTGCCTACGCCACCCGCGGCTCCCGTAACCAGAATCGGGCCCTTGTCGGGCGTGACGCCCTGGCGCTGTAAGGCACGTACGCACAGGGCGGCGGTGTAGCCCGCGGTACCAATCATCATGGCTTGCTGGGTGGAGAAGGCTTCGGGCAGGGGGATCAGCCAATCGCCCTTGACGCGTGCCTGCTGGGCCAGGCCACCCCAATGCACTTCACCCAGGCCCCAGCCGTTAAGCACTACCTTCTGGCCGGGCTTGAAATTCGGGTCGCTGCTGTCAGTGACGGTACCGGCGAAGTCGATGCCGGGCACCATGGGGAACTGACGCACTACCGGCGATTTGCCCGTCATGGCCAAACCGTCTTTGAAGTTCAGGGTGGAGTAGTCGATGCGAACCGTGACCTGGCCTTCGGGCAGGGCGGACTCGTCCAGGGTTTGCAGGCTGGCTTTGTATTGGCCGTCGGTTTTGTCGATGACAATGGCAGAGAACATAAATGAATTCCTTCGATCAGTTAAGAGTTTTGTTCTGATATTTGGAACATCGTTCTTCAAAATGACATAAAAAAAAGCAGTATTTTCATTTTATCCAGAAGCGCGTTGCGGTCAAGCCTAAAGCACCAGGATCAACAGACTGGGGAAATCCCGAGGGGGATTAATAGTTGACACTTGAAATCAAATCTCCCTATATTTGAGCCGTTGTCCTCAGTTGCTTGTGTTGTTGCTGTCTGTTGTATTCAAGCCGTTTACGCGGCATTTTTAATATCAAAAACAAGAACAGCGTTCTATATATTGGAACAAAAGAGGGTTGCTCCCTCACACAGGAGGCAAGGATCATGTCCAGTTCTTTTTTTTCGCCCACCGGGTTGCTACGTACTTTGCTGGTCTCGGGGCTGGCTGCAGTCAGCAGTTTTTCTGTACCGGCGGCCAGTGCGGCTGACGCCTACCCCAGCCGTGAAGTGACCTTTGTGGTTCCTTATCCCCCCGGCGGCAACAGTGACAACCTGGCGCGAGTATTTGCCGACCGCCTGCGCGTCAAGCTGGGCGTGCCTGTCGTTATTGAGAACCGACCCGGCGGCACCACTTCGCTGGGGACGTCGATGGTGGGGCGCGCCAAACCTGATGGCTATACCTTGTTGCTGGCGACCAGCACGGCCTTTACCGTGTTGCCCTATATACGCGATGTGCCTTATGACCCGGTAAACGGTTTTGAGTTTGTCGGCAGTCTGGCTGGCTATCTTCCCATCATGACGGTACGCAATGACCTGCCCGTCTCCAACCTGAAAGAGTTTGTGGAACTGGCGCGCAAAGAGCCCGGCACCCTGACCTATGGCTCGGCCGGTATTGCGTCTGGAGGCCACTTGGCAGGAGAGATTCTGGAAAATGCCCAGAAGCTGGACCTGCTGCACGTCCCCTTCAAAGGCTCGGCAGATACCATGACGGCCCTCATGGGCAATCACATTGACTTCTTTATCGATGGGGTGGGGCTGGAGCTGGTGAAAAGTGGCAAGGCCAAAGCCTTGGTGACGTACGCCAGCGTGCGTCATCCAGAACTGCCGGACGTGCCCACTCCTCAGGAAGCGGGCTTTGATCTGGCCCTGCCTTTTGAGGGGTTCTGGGGACTGGCTGTACCGGCAGGCACACCTGACGATGTCATGAACAAGCTGGCCAAGGCCACCGAAGAAATTCTGGCCGAACCGCAAACGCAGGAACGCTTCCACCGTATCAGTGTCAGCGCCAGCTGGAAAGATGGCGATGCCTATGCGAAGGATCTGGAAAAGAGCCGGGCTTATTACAGCGAGCTGCTCAAGACTATCAAGATGAGCGATAACTAAACGCTCACGGAACCACCAACAGGAGACAAACGTGATGGAAACCGTCACTTGCGCCAGCACGCTGGACGCTTTGCTGGACCCGGCATCCATAGCTTTGGTCGGCGCCTCGGAAGATCAGTCCAAGTTTGGCGGGCGACTGTTTCGCATGCTGCTCAAGCACGGGTATGGCGGCAAGGTCCTGCCCATCAATCCCAGTCGCAGCAGTCTGTTTGGTTTGCCCGCTGTGCCCGGTCTGGCTGCGCTGGACAGCGCCCCGGATCTGGCCGTGTTTACGGTGGGGGCCGATACCGTTCTGGAGCAGGCGCAGATGGCGGCTCAAATGGGAGTGCGTGGTCTGCTGGTGATCTCGGCGGGCTTTGCTGATGCAGGTGAGCGCGGGCTGGAGCGCGAGCAGGCGCTGCTGCGCATTTGCCGGGAGTCGGGCATGCGTCTGATCGGACCCAACTGCCTGGGCATGATCAGCCCCAGCCGCAAGCTGGTGTTGTGTTCGTCGCCGGTGCTGGACAGGGATAGCCTGCCCGAGCGTCCGATTGGTTTTGTCAGTCAAAGCGGTGCCTTGATGACCACCTACTTTGATCGTGCATGGGCGATGGGCGGCGGCTTTACCTATGGCTTCTCGGTAGGTAACCAGGCAGATCTGGACTTGTGCGACTTTGTGGATTTCTTGATTGATGATCCCAAGACGCAGGTGATCTGTACCTATATCGAAGGCATCAAGGATGCACAGGCCTTGCGCCATACGGCTCGCCGGGCGCAGGCCGCGGGCAAGCCCTGGCTGGCCGTCAAGGCCGGGCGCTCCAGTGCGGGCAAGGCAGCCGCCTTTTCGCATACCGCCAGTGTCGCCGGGGACCATGATGTGTTTGCCAGTGTCTGCCGCGATGAAGGCATCAGCCTGATGGACGATATGGGAGCCATGCTTCTGTTGGCAAACAGCATGGTGCGCTTTACCAGCAACACGATTTCCAAAGTTGCGATTGTGACGCCCTCGGGCGGCGGCGGAGCCCTGGCCGCAGATGCCTTGGCAGAGCAGGGCGTGGAGCTGTCCGGCTTTTCTGCTTCTACCCAGCATGCCTTGGCTGTCCACTACCCGGCCGGGCAGGCGGATAACCCGGTGGATCTGGGCGCCCGTCTGACCCAGGATTGCACCGAAGTGGCCCGCGCCACTTTGGATGCCCTGATGCAGGATCAGCAAAGCGATGCGGTATTGATTACGGCCTCCATGTGTCCGCAGGAATGGATGGCGGCTCTGATTGAAAAAATCATCCATCCCGAACCGCACTGGGCCAAGCCCGTCATGGTGGCGTTTGATGCCGGTGCAACATCCGAGCCTTTGCGGCAGAAGCTGGCCCAGCACGGCCATGCGTATGCCAGCTCCAGTCTGGAAGCGGCCCTGGCCTTGTCAGCCTGGAAACGACATGGGCAGTTCGTGCCGCGTCAGGTAGCGATGCGCCCCAGTGCCTGCCAGGCTCCTAGTGTGATGCCGCGTGGTGTTCTTAATGAAGATCAGTCCAAACGATTGCTGGCGCATTACGGCTTGCCGGTGAATCTGGGCCAGGTATGTGAGGACGTGGAACAGGCCGTGGCGCAGGCCGAGCAGATGGGTTACCCGGTGGTGATGAAGATTGTCTCTCCCGACATTGTTCATAAAACCGAAGCGGGCGGGGTGGCGCTGGATGTGGCCGACGAGGCTGGCTTGCGACGGGATTTTGCCCGGCTCTACGCGAATGCCAAAGCCTATAAGGCGGATGCCCGTCTGGAAGGTGTTTTGGTGCAGGCCATGGCCAAAGGCGATGTGGAGCTGTTGATCGGAGCACGTCAGGATGCGCAGTTTGGCCCGGTGGTGGTGTTTGGGGCGGGCGGCATTTTGGTGGAAATGCTCTCGGATCGGGTGATTGCCGCCGCTCCTTTGACTCTGGCTGATGCGGATCGACTCTTGTCTACTTTGATGATCGACAAGCTGTTGCAGGGATACCGGGGGCGCATGCTGGATCGGGCCGGGGTGCTCGATGCGATTGTGCGTGTCAGCTTCCTGGCTCACGACCTGCGCGACACCGAGTTTGAACTGGATATCAACCCATTGATCGTGGCGGCCACCCGTTGTCACGCCGTCGATGCCCGCCTGTCCATAGGCGCATAAAACCAAGATCGATTCTTTTAAAAATACCCAGGAGGAGTAAACCATGTCGGATTATCAGTGCATTCTTGTCGAAAACCACGATGACGGTGTGTCAATCTTTACGATCAATCGTCCTGATCGCCGCAATGCCTTGAGCGCCACGGTGGTCAAGGAGCTGCAGCAGGCGTTTTTGGTTTTTGATGAGGACCCCACACGTCGTGTAGCCGTGCTGACCGGGGCAGGTAATGACGCTTTTTCTGCCGGTGCCGATATTAATGAGTGGCCCGAGTTGTGGCGTGCCATCCCCACGGTAGGCTTTGAAACCGACAAGCCCATTATTGCGGCTGTCAGTGGCTGGTGCGTGGGTGGGGCCCTGGTGATGGCGATGATGACGGATTTGTTGGTGGCCTCCGAGAGCGCCAAGTTCTCCTACCCGGAAGCCAAGCTGGGCTTTACGGGCGGCATTATCTCCGGCCTGGCCTCGCGCATTCCGCATCATGCCGCCATGGAAGTGATTCTGTTGTGCCGTACCTTGGAAGCCCGTCGTGCTTATGATCTGGGTTTTGCCAATGAGGTGGTGCCGGTCGGTGAGCAAGTTCAGGCTGCCGTGCGCATGGCTCAGGATCTGGCCAAGATGTCGCCCCGTGTTTTGCAGACCCTCAAGCGCTTTATCAATAATGAGGTGCTGACTCGGGGGCCGTCCGAGCAAATGGCGCGCACCATGAGCCAACTGAAGGCGATCGAGGATAGTTATGATGCCAAGGAAGGGATGAACGCGTTCAAGGAAAAACGTGCCCCGGTGTATCTGAACAAATAAGAACTGATTCACGAATTGGGCCGCAAGGCCCAGGCAACTATGGAGACATCCCCTTATGCACCCCCGTTTTGAGCGCTTTATCCAAGGGATGAATGAATTGACCGCCCGCCCCGCCGTCGGCGAGGAGGATATCTTGCGTGAGGGCCGCGTCCTGCTGGGCGAACTGGTGGCCCAGGACGATTGGCTGGCCCCGGCATATACCCAGCCCCATCCACAGTTCTATCAACAGTACTTGCTGTATTGCTGTCCACAGGAGCGCTTTTCCGTGGTCAGTTTTGTGTGGGGCCCCGGCCAGAAAACGCCCATCCACGACCATACTGTGTGGGGCTTGATTGGCATGTTGCGTGGTGCCGAACGATCCCGGCCTTTTGACCGTGATCCTCAGACCGGCCAGATGACAGAAGAAGATACGCAGATTCTGGAGCCGGGCGTGGTGGAAGTGGTGTCACCCACGGTGGGCGATATACACGAGGTCTCCAATGTCTATGACGACCAGGTGTCCATCAGCATTCACGTTTATGGCGCGGATATCGGCAAGGTACGCCGCCATGTGTTTGATCCGCAGACCGGGCAGGCCAAGGAGTTCGTCTCCGGGTATGCCAACCGGCCTGCAGTGGTCTGATTTACGCGATGTCCTTGGGCAGGTGGCCGATGCGTGCGCCAATAATCATTTCCTGAATCCAGCGATACAGCAGCACAGAGTAATTGCGCTGGGCGACTTTTTCGTCCAGCGCATGGTTGCTTTCCTTGAGCACACGATGAGTCAGAGAGTTGGCCTGGCTGAATGCTTGTCGGTAGGTCAGCAAGGTCTGGCGAGGAATCAGTTCGTCATGCTCGGCTTCAAAAAGCATGACGTCGCCGGTGAATTTCGAGCAGGCATGCAGCGCCCGGTTGTCCTGCGGGGTATGGCTTTGCAGGCGGTAATCCTGAAGCAAGCTGCGTTTGAGCTGATCTTTTGGGGCTAGCCAGTCCTCATCCGGGTAGAGCGCCGGGGCAAGCAGACTGAGCCAGCGGACCGCCCGAAATTCACTGAGCAGGCAGGCCAGGTACGCCCCATAGCTGTGGCCGACAATAGCAATGGAATTGGCATCGACCATGGGATGACTGGCCAAGGTATCAAAGGCGGCGCAGATATCCTGAAAATTCTGTTCACGACTGACTCTTTGGCGTTCCTGGTCGCTGGCATTGTGTCCCGCCAGATCAAACGTCATGCAGATGCAGCCCATGCCGGCAATGGTGTGGGCCCGTTTAAGGTCAAATCGTTGACTGCCGCCCCATCCGTGTACGAACAGAATTCCCGGTATGGGGGACTGGGGCACCAGCAAGCGAGCGTCGAGCTGCTGGTGCGCAACCTTGATGGTGGTCTTGAATATGTCAGTGCTCATGAGGACAAGGGACCTCCAAAGCGTGCCAGATAGCCATTGCCGAGTTGCTGCAAACTGTACAGGTGGGGGGATTGCCGCACTAGATCGGGATCGTCCATATAGCGTTCCCGTGTCCAGGCGTGCGTGTGGCCTTGCTCGGGATGATTTTGCAGGCTGCGCATGGCCAGTATTTCGGCAATGGAAGCGCCTCCGCAGCGCCAGGAATGTTCGAGTACCGCAGCCTGATAGTTGCCCCGTGCATCGCGCCCGACAATGACATCGTAGTTGCGACGTGAGGCATACAGAGAAGGGTAGGCCTGCGTAATCCTGCTTTCATAGTTCATCGCAAGATCGATCAGATATTGAATGCGTTGCATCCCCGAGAGCTGCAGCAAGGCATCAAATCCGCCTCGGACCATGAGTAGGGTGGTGCCGCCGTAAACCGATTCCTGCTGTCGGTTGTGGGTCTGATGCTGTTGACCGATATAGGAAAACAGGTGTTCGCCAATTTGTGTCTGACCAACGCTGAAGGTCTGGCTCTCGAGCAGGTTTTCCTCCAGAACCAGGCCATGTTCAACCTGCTCCTGCCAGGGAGGGAGTGCCAGCAGCTCTTCCAGTTGCTGGCGGCTGTAGACGACCCGCTGGCCTTCGCCTGCACTGGCGCGGGCCAGCTTGATCCGTATGCCGGTATGACCCGCCTGATCCAGCAGGCTCATCGCACGCAAGGCGTCGGGAATCGAGAAGGCGCTGTAGCCGGGTAGCACCGTAGGACCCAAGGCCTTTGCCAGATCATTGTTCCAGCCCGCGGGCCGGTCCATGTCGGACTGTGCGAGTGGGTGAGCCACTGTTTTGTAGGCCAGAAAATCATGCGGGACCACGCCCCCATACAGTTGGGCTGCGCAATGGATGCCTAAACGTTTGGCTTGATCTAGGTTCAGGGTTTGGGCGGGCAGGTAAAAGGCGTCGCGGACCTCTCCCTCCAGTTGGTCTTCATAGGCCATGTAGATATGGGACAGGTCCAGAAACTGCGCCAGTTCCCTGGCCATGAACTGCAGACCTTGAACTGTGCCACAGTCACAACCGCTGACCGGAAGGCTGATCTGCAACGATGTCGTAGATCGGGGAATGGCGATTGTGCTCATAGTCCATCCTTTGAAAATGAGGTGGGTTGCTCACTTAAGGAGCAGCGGTTTGACTGTCCTTTGAGCGTAGGGGGGCAGCAGAGAAGAAACGGGTTTCCAGCAAACTGGTTTGCAAAAGCCTGAGCAGATCGGCGGGTTGGGGCAGACAAAGCTGGGCCGCACTCGCGGGTTCGGGGGGGCCTATACGGATGCTTACGCCGCCTTGTTGATTGACAAAACGAAAGGCCGCCTCGTCGGTGAGGTCGTCACCCGCCATGATGGGTTTGCGATCGGCAAACGGGGGCAGACTGTGCGCGCGGGCCAGAGCCTGGCCTTTGTCCACGCCGGCCGGACGCAACTCGATCACACAATGGCCGCGGATCAGCTCAAAGCCCGGATAGTCCGAACACAGCATGTTCAGCTCGCTGTGGAGCATATCGCCCAATTGCGGGCATTGCCGAAAGTGGACCGCTAGGCCGTGCGATTTGCGTTCCATCCAGACAAGGGGGTGGGGGTGGATCAGCGTGGCTGCTGCACGCGACAGGCTGTGATGCTGCGCCGCATTGAGAGGTGTGTGCCAGCATTTCTGCCCGTCTGCATCATGCATGGCTGCGCCATGGCTGCTTATCATCGCCAGCGGCAGTCTGCAGCAGGCCTGTTGCAGGCTGGCGTAATCCCGTCCCGAGACCAACGCCACGGCGCCTTGGCAGGCGGCGTGCAGGTTCAGCAGCAGCTCGGCGGTGCCAGAGGCCAGCGCCACCTGTTCGGGGCGCTCGGCCAGGGGCACCAGCGTACCATCCAGGTCCAGATACAAAGCGGCCTGTTCCAGTTCGATCGCGCGGTTCATGTCAGGTTCCTGGGTAGCCTGTGATGGGGAGCACCATCCCGGTGATGTAGCTGGCTGTAATGGGGCTGGCCAGATACACATAGGCTGGGGCCAGTTCCTCGGGCTGGGCCGGGCGTCCAAATACGGTTTGCGCCCCGAAGTCAGGGATTTCCTCGGCAGGAGCGTCTGCCGGATTCAAGGGGGTCCAGACAGGGCCAGGGGCCACCGCGTTCACGCGTATGCCCTTGGGCGCAAGATTGGCCGCCAGTGAATAGGTAAAGGCAATGATGGCCCCCTTGGTGCTGGCGTAATCCAGCAAATGGGCAGCACCGCGCAAGGCGGTCACCGAACTCGTATTGATGATGGCATCGCCCGCATGCAAATGCGGCAGGCAGGCTTGGGCCATATAAATGTAGCCGTAGATATTGGTGCGGAATGTTTCGTCCAGGCGCTCGGGCGTCAAATCCAGCAGGGATTGGGCGTGTTCTTGAAAGCCGGCATTGTTGACCAGAATATTGAGCTTGCCAAAGCGATCCAGGACCTGCTCGATCGCCTGACGACAAAACTCGGCATCTTTGACATCACCGCGCAGGGTCAGGCATTGCCTGCCTTCCGCCTCCACGGCCTGGCGTGTCGTTTGGGCATCCTCGTCCTCATGAAGATAAATAATGGTTACATCCGCACCTTCGCGCGCATAAAGCACGGCAACGGCTCGTCCTATGCCGGAGTCGCCTCCCGTCACGATGGCCACCTTGCCTTCCAGCTTGCCGCTGCCCTTATAGTGAGCGGCCTCATAACGAGGAGCGGGATCGAGATCACTTTCGTGGCCGGGCTTTTCCAGGTGTTGTTGGGGCAGGGGGGGAGTGGGGTAATCGCTGCCCGGGTGGCTTTTATCATGCGTGATGGGCTCGTTCTGGCCGACCCCGTTCTTGTCCTTCTGATCCTGCTGTTCTTGCAGGTGACGTTGCTCGTTCACTGTTTGACGCGTTGTCATGATGGCTCCTGAAATAGACAAAGAATGGGACAGGGCGCGGCGGCCCTGGTGGGTGCGCCGCGTCCAACTGGGGCTTGGCTAAGGCTTAGCGTCGCTGCTCCTGGGTGGCCTTGCCACCTTTGGCGCCGGCCTTGCGGGCCTCTTGCGGGGTGAACTCGTGCGCGGCGCGGCCGCCTTCGGCGGCAATCTCGCGCTGCTTCTTGTCGTTCATCGAGGCAAAACCGCGCTGATCCTGGCGATCCTGATTGTCTGTGTGTTTGGTCATAACACGCTCCTTGATTGAATGAACGCCAATCCCGTGATTGATCAGGACTCATCCAGCACAAAGCGTGCCTGGTCCGCCTGGTTTGGCAGGGGCACACAATTTGCTGCACGGGCTCAGGACTTGAGTCAGGAGAGCGAACATGATGGCAATGAGCGGATGGGCATGGCTGCTGATAGTGGCGGCTGGATGGACATCGCTGTGGCTGTTGCACTATCTGGGCGGCAAGCTGATTGTGCGTCTGGTTCCGGCTGAACACTTTCTGGGCCTGTTGTGCGCCCGCATTGTGTGGCCGTCCCGCGTTTTTCTGCTGGCCGTCTTTTTGCGGTTTTGTATTCCTCTGGCGCCCATCACGGCCAAGTGGCAGGCCTATCTGATTGTCGGCGACATGATGGTGCTGATTGTGTGCACCACCTGGATGCTGATGAGCGCAGTAGAGGCTTTGTTCCAGCTGGTTGTCGCCCGTCATCCCTTGAACGTGACGGATAATCTGCGCTCGCGGCAGATCTACACACAGGCACGTGTGCTGGCGCGCAGCACGCATTTTTTGCTGGTTCTTCTGGGGGTGTCGTTTGCCCTGCTGGTGTTGCCGGGGGCACGTCAGATAGGGACCAGTCTGCTGGCCTCGGCGGGGGTGGCCGGTCTGGTCGCCGGGATCGCCGCACGACCTGTGTTGGGCAACTTTATTGCGGGTTTGCAGATTGCTTTTACGCAACCCATCCGGATTGACGATGTGGTGATTGTGGAAGGGGAATGGGGGCGGATTGAGGAAATTACAGCGACGTATGTCGTCGTTCGCGTGTGGGACGAGCGCCGCCTGATAGTGCCTTTGCAATGGTTTGTCGAGACGGTTTTCCAGAACTGGACCCGACGCAGTGCGTCCTTGCTGGGTACGGTATTTCTGTGGGTGGATTACTCCGTCAATATGCAGGGCCTGAATACGGCTTTCAAAGCATTATGCGAGTCCTCCGAGCTCTGGGACCGTCGCGTGCAGGTCTTGCAGGTGATCGATACCAATGAGTGGGGCATGCAACTGCGTTTTCTGGTTAGCGCTGCGGACTCGGGGCGTCTGTTTGATTTGCGCTGTCTGCTGCGCGAGGGTCTGGTGGCCTATCTCGCGCAGCATCAGCCGCAGGCTTTCGTGCGGGTCAGGATGCTGGAAGCTCAGCCATCGCCGACTCAGCCTGTTGATGTGGCGCCTGACCGCTAAGATCGCCAAGAAACTGCTGGCACCATTGCCCCAGATCCTGTTGGCGTAGTTGCATCAACAAAGTCTGGTGGCGATGGCGACGCTCGGCTAAGGACATGTTCAGCGCCTCATACAGGCAGTGAGCGGTGCCTTCTATATCAAAGGGATTGACCGCCAGATAGCCGTCCTGTAGCGATTGGGCCGCTCCTGCAAAGGTGGACAGGACCAGCACGCCTGGGTTGGCTGGGTCCTGGGCGGCGATATATTCCTTGGCGACCAGATTCATGCCATCGCGCATGGGCGCGATAAATCCTACTCGTGCGCGGCGCAGCATGCGCATCAGCTGGGGGGCGGGAAAGGCACGGTTCATATAGACAATCGGGCTCCAGCCGGGCGTGGCGAACTGGCCATTGATCAGTCCGGCCAGACTTTCCAGCTCTTCGCGCATGAGCTGATAGTCGTGAATATCGCTACGGGTGGAGGGAGCAATCTGTACATAAGTGGCTTGACCGTGCAGCGTGGGGTAGCGACGCAGCAACGCATCAAATGTGCGCAAACGATGGGCCAGTCCCTTGCTGTAGTCCAGTCTGTCCACACTGATAACGGTTTCAGCGCCATTGAGCGGCTCTTCAGCGGCACCCTCGTGCGCCCAGGAGGACGCACTGGCCAGGGACTGAATCAGGTCCACATCCACCCCGATCGGATAAACGCCCGTACGTGTTCGGCTGTTCCCGGCGCGCGGTGGCGTGGCCTGCAGTCCTGCTTGCAGAGCGCTGTGGTCGCTGGGGCTTTGAACGCCGATCAGGTCATATTGATGCAGCATGCTCATCCAGGACTCATGTCTAGGGATGGCACGCAACACTTCCGGGCAGGGAAAGGGGGTATGCAAAAACAGTCCCATTGCCTGTGGCATCCCCTGTTCCCGGCAAAAATGCGCCAGGGGCATCAAGTGATAGTCGTGTATCCAGATCAGATCATCGGGCCCGGCAATCTGACTGAGGAACGTGGCCATTTGCCGGTTCACTTCCAGATACTGCTGGAAGTGATGTGTCTGAAAGTCCATCAGGTCCAGCCGGTAATGAAATGCCGGCCACAGGCAGGTGTTGGCGTACCCGCAGTAAAACTGCTCATATTGCTCCTGGCTGAAGGAAAAAGTGACTGCCTGGTAGCGGCCACGATCCTCGGTATGCAAGGTTCCCGCTGCCGGATCACATTGTCCGTTCCAGCCCAGCCATACGCCTTGGATATCTCGCTGACGCAGCAACTGGTCAACCGCCACTGCCAGTCCGCCGGTGCATGGCTGTTTTGCGCTGGCGACCCGTACCGATACCACGATGATTTTGCTCATGCTGATTCTCGCTGGTTGGTTAAAGGATGTACCCTGAGGAATCAGCAAATTGCGTACCCGTGCTAGTTTGCCGCCCTCTGCAAATGGGCGCCCAGCGCACGCAGACGGGCCCGTTGCTGGCGTTCGCGGGCATTGGGAATGCCTAGTTGCAAGCGGTACTTGGTCACGGTTCTTTTGGATAGCTCCACGCTGTTATTACGTAATGCTTGATGCAGCTCCACATCGCTCAGGGGAGTGTCGCCCGATTCGCTGGCAATCAGACGGCGAATTTGTTCCTTGACCAGTGCCGTGGAACAACTGCCGCCAAAATCCGTTTCCAGCTCACCTGAGAAAAAGTGACGGAAACTCAATGTGCCAAAAGGCGTGCTCATGAATTTGTTGGCGGTGGCGCGGGATATGGTGGACGGATGCAACGCCAGCTCTTTGGCCAGATCGTTGATGCGCATGGGTTGCAGGGCTTGTTCACCCAGCTCGAAAAACAGAGCTTGCCGCTGCACGATCTGTTCAGCCACCCGACAAATGGTGCTGCGGCGCATGGCCAGCCCCTCGGCCAGCCAGCGTGCTCGGGTTAACGTTTGCTGTAACTGTCGATCCTGGCGGGCGCGGGCCTGCTGTTCCAATGCGGCTGCGTAGTCTTGCTGGACCCGCACGCGTGGAAGGCTGCGTGGGTCTGCCACGATACGCCAGCGATTGCCTTCTTTATGGACATGTACATCAGGAACGATAGCCTGTTGAGGGCAAGGCAAATAAGCTCGCCCAGGCTTTGGGTCCAAGCTTTGCAGCTCGCGCAGCGCTTGTTCAAACACGGAGACAGACAGGCCCAGCCTTTGACGGGCACTTTTCCAGTTGCCCTGCGCCAGGCAGTCCAGTTCGGTGGCAATCAGTTTGAGCAGAGCACGCGTGACCGTCGGGTTAAGGTGTTTGCGGGCCTGGACTTGCAGTGCAAGGGCCTCTGAAACAGAGCGCGCTGCCGTGCCTGGCAGTGACAAGGCCTGCACCAGGGCCAGAGCGGTTTCCCATTCTTGCAAGGAGACCGCCTCACAGTTGGCAGGGAGCAGGTCCTCGAAGCGATCCTGCAGATAGCCGTTGTCATCCAGTGCATTGACAATAAGAGCGCATAAGGCTTGGCAACGTTCGCTGGCCCGGCTCAGCCGCACGTTCTCCATGATTTGTTCGTCCCGGCTGCGCAGGCTGCTGTTGATATCACCGGGGGCTGAGAAGTCATTGCTGTGACTGGAACGGGGCGGTGTGACCCCTTCCCGCACGGTATAGTCCAGTTCGGCCTCTGCCGTAGTCTCCAACAGAGGATTGTCCTGCAGACTTTCATGCAGTAGCGTCTGTAGCTCTTGCACGGAGAGCTGCAGAATGTGGGCAGATTGTTGCAGGCGCTGCGAGAGAGTGTGCTGCATCTGTAACTGTGGAACCAGCTCTAGCTTCATTTCTCGTCTCCTGGGTTATAGGGGGCCAAATGGATCATTTCCTGCAATCACCAACGAGGGCGTCAGGGCCTTTGCGCTATCTATGTAGCAAGTTTTGTGCCTGTCGCCTTGCTCCTTGACGGCGGTACGTTTTTTGCTATGTCAGGAGCCGGGCTTCTCTTGCCAGACAGGTCCTGTGCTTGGGCATGGGAGGTCAGATTCTTTTTAGCGGACCTGTTTTCCTTCGGAGGTGTGTGATGCGACTGAAACAGATGGCGTGTTTGGCGGTAGCGGCTGGCGTGGTGATGGGCTTGTGTGTGCGTAGCTCGTATGCAAGAGGGTTGGCCGCGACAGACAAGGGCTTTATGAAGGACGCCGCGCAAGCGGGGCATCTTGAGCTTCAGGCTGCCCGACTGGCCCTGCAACGCAGCAGTAATGAGCGGGTGGCCGATTTTGCCACCATGATGATTCAGGATCATGAGCAGCTTGCCCAGGAACTGGCAGCGCTGGCCAAAGCCCGTCACGTGGAACTGCCTGCCACGCCCACGTTGATGCAGCGGGGCAAGCTCGCTTTTCTGCAGGAAGCCAAGGGCGAGCAGTTCGATGCAGACTATGCGAATGAGGTGGCACTCAAGGCGCATGAAACTACGATCAAGCTGTTTGAGGATTACATTGAAAAAGGCAGAGACAGGGAACTGATGGGATTTGCTCAGGATGCCTTGCCTTTGCTCAGGCAGCATTTGCAGCATGCTCATGTGCTGGCAGACTCCATGAAACCTGCCCTGGCTCAGTAAGTGGAGCTGTCAGGGCGGCACGTGCAGCGTTTACGGCAAGGGGTCCGAATCCAGATTGATGTCGATCTGATCCTGATTACTCATGACATAGCTGCGCAGCAGAACATTTCGTAGCTGACGGATATTGCCTGGCCAGTGGTAGTGCTCGATCTTTTTCACACTGGCCAGGCTCAGACTTCGGTTTTGCTGATGTTCTTCATTCATCTGTTCGATGAAATGTTGGGCAATCAGCACCGCATCGTCGCCCCGATCCCGAAGGGGCGGAATCAGAATGGGAAAAACGCCCAGTCGGTAATACAGGTCCTCGCGCAGCTTTTTTTCTTCAATCGCCCGCATGGGGCTGCGGTTGGTGGCAGCAATGATTCGTGCGTCGTGTTTGATGAGCTGGTCACCGCCTACTTTCATGTATTCACCGTTTTCCAAGGCTCGCAGCAGCTTGGTTTGTGCTTCTATGGACATTTCGGTGATCTCGTCCAGAAACAGCGTGCCTTTGTCGGCCAGCTCAAAATAGCCCTGACGATGGCGATCGGCGCCGGTAAAGCTGCCTTTTTCGTGGCCGAATAGCTCGCTTTCTATCAGTTGTTCTGAAATGGCCGAACAGTTGATGGGCACGTAAGCTTGTTGGCGACGCGAACTGCAGCGATGAACTGCGCGTGCGGCCAGCTCCTTGCCCGTTCCACTCTCTCCAATCAGCAAGACGGGCAGTTCAGTGCGGCTTACTTTGCTCAGTTGGGTATAGAGTTTTTCCATCGGAGCGGAGCGGCCCACAAACTCGCCAAAATCGTAATGCTGTTCCGTCTGGCACGCCCAGGGGCCGGGGGCCTCATTGCGGTACTTGGACTTTAACTGTTCCAGCAAGGTGCGAAGCTGGGCATGGTCATGGCGCTCCGAGCCGCTCAAGGCTGGCAAAGTGTAGCTTTCCACTGCATCCAGACCTACCCGACGGCTGAGATCCTGAGCCTGTAAGGCGCTGATATTGGGCCCAAAAAGCAGGGCGTCCGGTATTTTCTGATGGTAACGGATCAGAGCTTCATCAGGTGTCCGGGCGGTGATGGCAGAAAAATTCATTTGCCGCGCCAGTGCCAGGAAAGTGCTGTTAAGTGCGGTATCTGTCTCCAGCAGTAATAGGTGGGGCATCGTTTTCCTCTGTAAACAAGTCAAGCCAGGATTCAGGGCTGATGTTTCATCCTAGACACGATCCTGTTCATGTCCGTTACCAGATATGGCAGGGCGGAAAGTATGTCCCTTGGGCAAAGGGCCGGTGGACGCGCCCTTGTGCCAAAGTGAGCCAGGCTCATTTTGTGTGCCTGGACATGCTCACATTCAACTTACACATCTGTTTACTGGTTCGGACCCGGGTTTTATGGCTGGACACGAGCAGTTGACAAGGTGCATGGCGAAAGAGGAATGAGCGGGCCGGATCAGACGCTGGCCTGGGGGGCCTGCGTAACGTCAATCCACTGGGCGCGGGTCAGCTCGGCCAGGCGTTGGGGGGTAATGCGTACAGCAGAGTTGATCGAACCGGCCGCAGGCAATACGGTATCGAAGTCCTGCAAGGACAGGTCGCAGTAGATATCGAGCGCCGTAGCCAGACCAAAGGGGCATACCCCGCCCACCGGATGGCCCGTCAGGGCTTCAGTGTTGGCCAGATCCAGCATTTTGACGCGTGTGCCAAAAACGTTGCGCAGTTTCTTATTGTCCAGACGGGCGTCGCCCCGGGCGACCAGCAAAACCACTTTATCGCCCGCTTTCAGACTGAGTGTCTTGGCGATCTGCCCGGGCTCGACCTGATGGACCTGCGCGGCCAGCGCGACTGTTGCCGTGCTTTCTGTGGTTTCAATAATCTGGATATCAGCAGCGTATTCGCTCAAGAACTGTTTGACGGAATCAAGACTCATGATGATCGGAACGAAATAGGATGTTTTGTTAAACTTTTTTGCTGGGGCCTAGTCTTAGCCAAGTGCATGTGTGTGTCAACCAGAGCGCCCTGGCGCTGCAAAACAGGAATGTAATTGTGATTAAACCCTTATTGTTGTCGGCCGGCTTGATGGCCTTCAGTTCCCTGGCCCTGGCACAGGCGCCTGCCGTGACGGTTTACCAAGACCCCAATTGCGGCTGTTGCGAGGGTTGGGCCCAGCACATGAGCGAGGCAGGCTTCGAGGTCAAATCCGTCAAGACCCAGGCCATGTGGCAGGTCAAGCAGCAACTTGGCGTACCAGCCGAGCTGGCTTCTTGCCATACTGCGGTGGTGGAACAGACTGGCCAGCGGGTGGAGGGCCATGTGCCGGCCCATGTCGTCAAACGGATGATGAGCGACGCCAGCATCCGTGGCCTGGCCGCACCGGGCATGCCTGCCAATTCGCCCGGAATGGGTGAGCTGGATGGCAACTTGATCACAGTCGATTTCAAGGGCCGGCCTTACTCGCGCGACTGATCGTAGTCAGTAAACGGGTGGCATGCAGATACACGAAACTACATTGAGAAACTTGTAAGCTGCTGCCGCTCTTGTCATGATGACCGTTCATTGACTCTGTTCAGGAGGTTCCATCTATGCAGCCCTCAGTTAAAGCTTTTCTCGCTGCTACCGCAGTCGCATTTGGCATGTACAGCCCTTTTGCGATGGCCCAGGGCAATGCGGCTCCGGCCAACTCGGCAGCCCCGGCGGCTACCCAGATTGTTAAACCTACGGATTCTCAACTGGAGCAGTATGCGCGCACCTATAAAAAGGTCGCCCAGACTGCTTCGGAATATCAGCCGCGTCTGGATGCGGCCAAAAGTGATGCAGAGCGTCAGGCCATCGTTCAGGAAGCCGACCAGCGTCTGGTTGGTGTTGTGACCTCCAATGGCATGGATCTGGCCGATTACAACGGTATCAGCCTGGCCATTCAGCAGGACCCTGCTTTGCGTCAGCGCGTGGAAGGAATGCTGAAATAAGGTTGTTGATGCTCGGGTTTGGCAGAGCGCCGGGTGTTATTGTGTAGTGACCGTAGTGGGTAAATTTAAACCCCTGAGCCGTACCAGGCCCGGGGGTTTTTTTGCGCACCTCTACGCGGGCAAGAGGCATGCCCTGTCCGGCTCAGCTCACAGCCTGACGCCTGGCCAAAGCGAGTGCCTAATCAAAGTCTGCCGGCGCGCGTGGAATAGGGACACCGGCATCAATGCGTTGGGCCCACTCTTGCAGGGGCAGGGCAGGTACAGGCTCCCAGATGCGGCGCAGCACGGGCTTAAGGAGCGCCATATTGTGGCCGCCGGCCCAGCGATAGGGGATCACGGGCAGCCAGGAGTCTGGAGCAATCCGTTCCGCCACCACAAAGCGAAAGCTGTATTGGCCTGGGCCCAGGCTCATGCGGACATCACTGACCACCAGAAGGTCGTCAATAACGTCATAGCGCAGCCAGTTATCCGAGAACCAGCGCAGTTGCTCCAATTGTGTCAAAGGAGGAAACAATTGGGTGTAGTCGCTGTTCAGGGGCAGGCAGAGTGATTCGTACCGGTGCCCTTTGGGCGCGCGCAGGTGATCGAGCAGCCCCACCACCACCTCACATTCCTGGTCTTGCGCATCGCGTACCAACACTCGCCAAAGCAGGATGTTCATGGGTTGCGCGGCGGAATATACCCGTTGGATGCTGACCCCTTGCTCTTTCAATTGTGCCGTGGCTTGATGTTCGGCCCAGAA
Source organism: Alcaligenes sp. CHO6 (assembly GCF_037120595.1). Lineage (NCBI taxonomy): Bacteria > Pseudomonadati > Pseudomonadota > Betaproteobacteria > Burkholderiales > Alcaligenaceae > Alcaligenes > Alcaligenes sp. CHO6. The sequence continues at coordinate 22,080 of NZ_JBANCI010000005.1, read as the reverse complement.
CTTGGCTCCCACCGAGGCGGCCAGATACACACTGCTCAATAGCAGGGCCCAGTTGCAGGCTCGCGGCGTGATGGCGGCAGGGCCTCGTATCAAGCCAATGAGTGTTGCGATCAGCAGGGGGGCGGTATAGAGTGGGTCAATAATGAAAATGCTGGACCAGGTGGCTGGAGTGGCCGGCAGGGGCCACAGTAACTGGGTGCCGTAACTGGTAAAGGCATCGAGCAGGGGATGGGTAATCAAACTTAGCCCGACGGCCAGCCCTAGTCGCCCTGCTGACACGCGCGCCTGTGCAAACAGCAGTTTCCAGAGGATCGCGACCAGCAGGGTGGCCGCGCTCAGGACAAATAAAGAGTGCGAGAACCCCCGATGGCTGACCATGGCCGTAATCGGGTCGCCATATTGGATAAAGACATCCAGATCAGGCAGGGTGGCGATGATGGCACCGGACAGGACCGCCTTGCGACCATACTGACGCCCCAGAAGGGAGCCGCAAATGCTGGCGCCCAGAACGGCTTGTGTTACGGAATCCATAGCTCTCGTACGAAGAAAAACAGGGCCGGGGCCTGATGCGGCCTGCCGGCTTTAGCGTTATGATTTTAAAGTTGAATGCCCGGTCTTCCCTGTTTTTTTTGACAGGGCTCAAAGGCTCCAAGGGTATCAGTGGCGTATAGTGTACGATGGCCCGCGCTGTCCTACTGCCTGCGGGCCGCGCCATCGCTTCTATCCAGAGAATTCGTTTACCTATGTCTACCTACCTGATCGCGGCTTTATATAAGTTCGTGGAATTGCCCGATTTTGCCCAGATGCGTGATCCCCTGTTTGCCTTTTGTGAGCAGCACCAGGTCAAAGGCACGCTGTTGCTGGCACGCGAAGGAATTAACGGCACGATTGCCGGACCTGAGGAGGGTGTTCGTGCTGTCTTGGCGTACCTGAATTCGGATGCGCGCATTGCCGGTCTGGTCCATAAAGAGTCCTACGCCGACAAGGCCCCGTTTTATCGCCTCAAGGTCAAGCTCAAGAAAGAGATCGTCACACTGGGTGTGCCGGATTTGAAAACGGCCGAGATGGTGGGTGAGTACGTCGCCCCCGAAAACTGGAACGCCCTGATCAGCGATCCGGATGTGGTGGTCGTGGACACGCGTAATGATTACGAAGTGGGCATCGGGACGTTTAGCCGGGCCATCAATCCCAAAACCCAGAGCTTTACGGAGTTTCCGCAGTGGGTTGCCGAACAGTCCAAGGAAGGTGGCGTTTTACACGGCAAGCCCCGTGTGGCCATGTTCTGTACGGGCGGTATCCGCTGTGAGAAATCCACCGCTTTCATGCGCTCGCAGGGTTTTGAACAGGTCTATCACTTGCAAGGTGGTATTCTGAAGTATCTGGAAGAAATTCCGGCAGAGGAAAGCCTGTGGGATGGCGACTGCTTTGTGTTTGACGAGCGTGTGTCGGTCCGGCATGGGCTGGAGCCGGGTGATTACGATTTTTGCCGCGCCTGCCGCATGCCCATCAGTGAAGAGGAAAAGCAGTCAGCCCAATTTGAAGAGGGCGTCAGTTGCCCTTACTGTCACGGCCACAGCTCGCCCGAACAGATCGAGCGGTTTCGGGAGCGCCAGAAGCAGGTGGCTCTGGCTCGCGAACGCGAAGAGCGCCATATTGGCGTCAGCATGGATGAATTGGCAGAGCGCCGCGAAGCCGCCCGTCGCAAGGCCGAGGAGCAGCGCCTGCTGGCCCAGCAGGGCAAGGACCTCTAGCCTGTATCGGGCTGCTGTGTTACCTCTATCAGCTTGATTCTGGCCTTGGGCTGTTAACAAGTCGCCCTTCTTCCCTGGAAGGGCGACTTGTACACGCACCATCGCGCTAAGTCCGCGCTCATGCGCGGCTTTCCATCGGTATCGAGCATGTCCTTATCTGATTTACCCATTTTGTATTCTTTTCGCCGCTGCCCCTACGCCATGCGCGCACGGCTGGCGATTGCGGCCAGCGGCGTGTCTTGCCAGTTGCGCGAGGTCGTGCTGCGCGACAAACCGGACGCCCTGCGTCTGGCCTCTCCCAAAGCAACCGTGCCTGTGCTGGTCCTGCCTGATGGCAGGGTGATTGATGAAAGCCTGGATATCATGCGCTGGGCCTTGGCGATTCACGATCCCTGCCATTATTTACAGCCCGGACAGGGTCTGCACGAGCAGATGGAGGCCTTGATTGCTGCCAACGACGGCCCGTTCAAGAAGCATCTGGACTGTTATAAGTACCCGGATCGTCATACGGATGATGAGCAGTTCACGGAGGCGACGCGTTTCTCGGCCCTGCATCGGGCGCAAGCCAGTGAAATACTGATGGGCCTTAATGCCCGTATCGAGCAAGAGGGCTATCTGGTGGGTAAGACGCCTTGTCTGGCTGATCTGGCCATTGCCCCTTTTGTGCGGCAATTCGCTCAGGTGGATCGAGCTTGGTTCGACGCCCAGCCGTGGGCAGCCTTGTCGAGCTGGCTCGTGAATTTTCAATCCAGCACTTTGTTTGCGAGCATCATGGGCAAGTATCCCGCTTGGACGCCGGACAGCGAAATGGTGCTTTTTCCGGCAGGCTGACTGCCTGACTGACTCACTCTGTTTAGCAGTCCCTGCGGCCTTGTACTTGATGACTGCGTGTCTTAACACCTCGCCGGGCTCTTCTGCGTGGGTTTCGAGGCTTAATGACGAGTGAAAAGCAAAGCGACCCGCACGGCGAGGCAACTGCGACCACTCCGGCATGGGCCAGTAAAAAATGCCGGTTTTCAAGGGAAAACCGGCCTTTCTTGTCGCTGCGGGCGGAATCAGACCGCAACGCTGGCGCGAGGTTCGCTGCTTTCTTGAGCTGGAATCTCCTGGCCACCTCGTTGATGGAGGGTGACGCTGGTATCGAGGGGGGGCAGTTCCCCATTCATGGCGCTGTTGAGCTGATCGGTATTTAGCTCTCCTTCCCAGCGGGCGACCACAATGGTGGCTACGGCATTGCCCACCAGATTAGTCAGGGCGCGGCACTCGGACATAAAGCGGTCAATACCCAGGATCAGAGTCATGCCGGCAATAGGCACCGCGGGCACCACGGACAAGGTGGCCGCCAGTGTAATGAAACCGGCGCCGGTCACGCCAGCCGCTCCTTTGGAACTGAGCATGGCGACCAGCAAGAGTAGCACCTGCTCTTGCAAGCTCAGGGGAATATCGCAGGCCTGGGCAATGAACAGGGCAGCCATGGTCATGTAGATATTGGTCCCATCCAGATTGAAGGAATAGCCGGTAGGCACCACCAGGCCCACGACCGACTTGGCACACCCGGCCCGTTCCATTTTCTGCATCAGAGTGGGCAGAGCCGCTTCGGAGGAACTGGTGCCCAGTACGAGCAGCAGTTCTTCGCGGATGTAGCGGATCAGCTTGGTGATGGAAAATCCGTTGTAGCGGGCTACGGCCCCCAGAATGACCAGTACAAAAAGCACGGATGTCACGTAGAAGGTCACCACCAGCAGCGCCAGACTGGAGACCGACTCAATCCCATATTTGCCGATGGTAAAGGCAATGGCGCCGAAAGCGCCCACAGGGGCGGCCTTCATCAAGATGGCGACCAGCTTGAAGACCGGTGCCATCAAAGCCTGAAGGAACTTGAGCACTGGCTTGCCGTGGTCGCCCACGGCGGCCAGAGCGATGCCAAAGAGCACGGCCACGAACAGCACCTGCAAAATGTCACCCCCCGTAAAAGGGCTGATGAGGGTGGCCGGGATGATGTTCATCAAAAAGCCCGTCAGGGTGCTGTCATGGGCCTGCTGGACGTAGCCTTTGATGGCGCTGGAGTCCAGCGAGGCCGGGTCAATGTGCATTCCGTGGCCCGGTTGCACGATATTGCTCACCACCATGCCCACAATCAGGGCCAGGGTGGAGAAGGTCAGAAAGTAAATCATGGCCTTGCCGACCACCCGTCCCACCTTTTGAAGGTCCGTCATGGCGGCAATGCCGGTGGCGACCGTCAGGAAAATAACCGGTGCAATAATCATCTTGACCAGCTTGATGAATGCGTCGCCCAAGGGCTTCATGCTCTCGCCCAAGGACGGATAAAAATGACCCAGCAATATCCCGATGGTGATGGCGATGATGACCTGAACGTACAAAATTCGATACCACTTGATTTTGACAATCTGCGGTACCGGATGCTCTCCTGTGCTTATATCCATCATGATGTCGTCTCCGTGACTTGATGTAGCCGACCTGGCAGTCAGCTGGTGACCTGCTTGGAATTGTGTGTGGGCAGGCGGTTTACGCTCGCCGGAATCCGTGTTCCGGCCCATAAGCTCTTAGCTAAAGCAACATCCGTGCCAATCTGTTCGTAAACAGGAAGTCAGCAAATAAGCGGCTTGCGGGCAGGAGACTTCCCCGCTTTCTGTTTATGTGTGCGAAAATCCGCACAACGATTATGATTTTTTGGCGAAATTTCGCACGGATTTTATGAATTCCATTCCGGTTTCTTCGGGATTGCGGCGGCGCTTCAGGCTCGAATGGCTGTTTTTGCTGAGCGTGGCCGTGGTGCTGGGCCTGTTCGCTTTCTGGCGCTCGGCTGATTTGGGCACGGCCCGTTTGCTCACACAAAGCGAACAGCGGCTCGACTCCCTGATGCGTGGCAATGCGGGCTGGATTCAGACCATCCGTGACAAATTCCGCACATTGTCATTTGCCCTGGCGCAGGACGAGGCCTTGCGTCAGTACCTCATGGGCAACCCCGCCTATGGCGATGCCCAGGCACTGAACCGCAAGTTCGAGCAGTTGGCCGAGGACACCGGCGCACCGGTGCTGTATTTGCTGGATATTCATTCGCAGACGCTGGTCTCGAGCAATTGGCAGGCGCCCGACAGCTTTGTGGGCAATCACTATGGCTTTCGCCCTTATTTCACCAAAGCCCTGGAGCAGGGGCACGCTGAATACTTTGCTTTGGGAACCTCCAGCGGCAAGGCCGGGCTGTATATTTCCCGAATGGTGCAGGGGCAGGACGGCAAGGCCGTCGGCGTGGTGGTGATCAAGCTGGTGTTTGATCTGCTGGAAAAAGAGTGGGAAGGCTATGGCGACCGCATGTTTGTCAGCGATCCGAATGGCGTGATCTTGCTCAGTGGTGAGCCGGACTGGCGTTTGCACAGTCTGGATCAGGCCGCGCCCGAACAACTGGCCCAGCTGCGAGCCAGCCGGCAGTTTGGCAGCGAAGCTCTGGAGCCGGTGGGGCTGCGCATGTCGAACTCTGGAAACCGGGCCTCGTTCTGGACCTTGGGGCAGGAGCGGTTCTTGCATGTACAGCAAGCGGTGATGGGCAGCGACTGGACGCTACATGCGATGGCACCCATGGACGCCGCCTTGCGGACGCAGGCCTTTCAGTCCCGTCTGACCGTTATGGGCTTGTTGTGTGCGGCTCTGGTGCTGGCTGCCCTGGGCTTGCAGCGCAGTCAGCAGCGCCGTGAAACCCAGGCGCGTCAGGCCTTGTTGCGCGACGCTCTGGAGGAGGCCGTGGAGTCGCGCACCGCTCAGTTGCAGGTGGCGCGTCGTCGCCTGGAGCAGGAGATGCAGGCCTTGCAGGAGGCCCGCTCGCGTGCGCGCGATTTGCGAGAGCAGTTGGAGCAGGCCGAAAAATTGTCGTTTCTGGGGCAGGTGACGGCAGGAGTGGCCCACGAAATCAATCAGCCGGTGGCCGCCATTGAAGTCTACGCTGATAACACCTTGCGCCTGCTGGAGCAGGGGCAGACTGAGACCGCTCGCCAGAACCTGAGTCGCATCCAGGCGCTGACCCAGCGTATTGGCAGCATCACATCCCAGCTTTGTCATTACGCTCGCAAGCCGCAGGAGCAGGAAGGGCCCGTGCTGGTGCGGTCAGCAGTCGAGAGCGCCTGGCAGTTGCTGGAACATCGGGCGCGGGCGCAAGCGGTGGCGCTGGAGCAGGAGGGCATGAGCGAGCCCGTACAGGTATGGGCCTTGCCGGTCCGCCTGGAGCAGGTGCTGGTGAATTTGTTGCGTAATGCGCTCGATGCTCTTGAGGGGCGTTCTCAGGGACGTATTCGTATCGAGGTGATGAACGAGACGCGACATGTGCGCATCGTGGTGTCCGACAACGGGCCAGGCCTAAGTGCGGAAATTCGCCAGCGCCTGTTCACCCCCTTTAGTTCCAGCCGGCACCAAGGACTGGGATTGGGCCTGGTGATCTCGCACGATATTGTGGCGGCCCTCGGTGGCCGTCTGGAAGAAGGGCCGTCGCGTTTGGGCGGGGCCACGTTTCACATTGTGCTGCGGAATGCTGACAGCAAGCAGGACCAGGGAGAGGGTTGAAAATGGAAGTCGCGTTTGTTGATGATGATGCCGATCTGCGTGCTGCCGTTGTGCAAAGTCTGGAGCTGGCAGGCTTGAAGGTAATGGCTTTTGCCAGTGCTCAGGAGGCGTTGAGTCGCTTGCCCACGGATTATCCTGGGGTGGTGGTAACCGATATCCGGATGCCCGGGATGGATGGTCTGGCGCTGATGCGCGCCTTGCATGCCCGCGACCCGGATCAGCCTGTCGTTCTGATTACCGGCCATGGCGACATTGATATGGCCGTACAAGCCATGCGCGACGGTGCGTTTGATTTCCTGAGCAAACCTTACCAGGCAGAACGATTGTTGACAGTGATTCGCCATGCCGCCATGCAACGCAGTCTGGTCTTGCAGAACCGGGCCTTGCGCGAGGAGCTGGACGAGGATGGTCAGGGCCCGGCGCTTCTGGGCAATTCGGAGGTGATGATCAATCTGCGCGCTACGCTGCGCCACCTGGCCCAGTCCGATGTGGATGTGCTGGTGGAGGGGGAGACGGGAACGGGCAAAGAGGTTGTGGCCATGCTGCTGCATCGCTGGAGCGCTCGAGCTCAGCATCGGTTTGTGGCGCTCAATTGCGGAGCCTTGCCCGAAACCATTATTGAAAGCGAGTTGTTTGGTCATGAGGCGGGCGCTTTTACCGGTGCTCAGCGCAGACGGGTAGGCAGTGTGGAGCATGCTCATCAGGGCACTCTGTTTCTGGATGAGATTGAAAGCATGCCCATGATTGCGCAGGTACGCTTGCTGCGCGTGCTGGAAACCCGTTGCGTGACGCCTTTGGGCACCAATGAAGAGCACCCGGTCGATATTCGGGTAGTGGCCGCCAGCAAGGTGGATTTGTCCGATCCCGGACAACGTGCGAACTTCCGGGCGGATTTGTACTATCGCTTAAATGTGGTGACCTTGCGCCTGCCGCCGCTCCGAGAGCGCAAAGAAGATATTCCCATGCTGTTCGCGCATTTCGCTGCGCTCGCCGCCAAAAAATACGGCATGGCGCAAAAGATTCCCGATGCACACAGCCTGGCTTATATGCAGTCCCATCACTGGCCGGGAAATGTGCGCGAACTGGCGCATTTTGCACAGCGTGAGGTGTTGGGCGTGCAGCCTGTGCTCGCCAGGGAGGGGGTGGGAGAGGAGTTAAGTCTGCCCGCCCGCATGGAACAATTCGAGGCGCAGCAGATCCGGCAGGCCCTGGCACGTCATCGGGGTGATATCAAAGCGACACTGCAGGATCTGCGCATCCCGCGCAAAACCTTTTATGACAAGCTGCAGCGTCACGGTATTTCACGCAGCGATTTTGTGGAAGAGGGCCTGCCACAGAGCTGATTCTTCCGGTGGTGGCAAAGGCTTGTCTTTGACAGAGGTGCAGGCTGACGTGGTCGATGCTGCAGGCCGCCGTGGTTTTATTGTGTTTATTGATCGGGGAAGCTTTGCCGTAGCAAGGGGGCAAAGAGCGTGTGCGGGCCGACTTGTCCCGCGCAGCCGCAGGGTTCCTTAGCGGCGCAGTCACATAAAAATAGCGGCCAAGGCCGCTATTTTTTTATCGTACTGCCAGGCGGTGAAACCTTACTCCTGCATGCCGGGAACGATGCAGTTAAAGCCGGCGTCAACGTGCGTGATTTCGCCCGTGATGCCGCTGGCCAGTTCGGACATCAGGAAGGAGGCCACATTGCCCACTTCTTCGATGGTAACGTTGCGCTGCAGGGGGGCGTGGGTTTCGACGAACTTCAGGATGGTGGAGAAGTCCTTGATGCCGCTGGCAGCCAGGGTCTTGATGGGACCGGCCGAGATGGCATTGGCACGAATGCCGTACTCGCCCAGAGCGACGGCCAGGTAGCGCACGGACGCTTCCAAAGCGGCTTTGGCCACGCCCATTGTGTTGTAGTTGGGGATGGCCTTCTCGGCGCCCAGATAGGTCAGCGTCAGTACCGAACTCTTGCGACCCTTGAGCAAGGGCAGGGCGGCTTTTGCCAGCGCCGGGAAGCTATAGGCGGAAATGTCGTGAGCCACGCGGAACGACTCACGCGACAGACCATCCAGAAAATTGCCGGCAATGGCTTCACGAGGAGCAAAGCCGATGGAGTGAACCAGGCCGTCCAGACCGTCCCAGCGCTCGCCCAGCGAGGCCATGGCTTGTTCAATCTGCGCGTCTTCAGACACGTCACAGGGCAAGACGATATCCGTGCCCAGTTCCTGGGCGAAGCCTTCAACGCGTTCTTTAAACCGCTCGCCCACATAGGTCAGGGCAATATCAGCACCTTGTTGGCGACATGCTTGCGCAATCCCGTAAGCAATGGAGCGGTTCGAGAGAACGCCTGTGACCAGGATGCGTTTTCCTTGCAGGAAACCCATGCTGAAAATCCTTTATGTAATTAGTGGGTGGACTTAGCCACGAATATTGGAACCGGGAACACGCAAACGTGTGCCCCTGGAAAGAGAGTTGCCTTTGAGATTGTTCAGGCGTCGCAGTTCAGCCACCGAGGTGTCGTACCGTTTGGCCAAAGCGTAGAGTGTATCGCCCTGGCGGACTGTGTGGGTACGGACATTGGCTCCGCGGCGCAACACAACCGTGTCGCTCTTGCGGTTGACGCTGGCCGTTTGCGCGCGCGCCTGGCGGGCACTCTGGGCAACAGGAGCGGCCGGTGTATTGGTCAGGGAGGCCAACTGCAGACTGCCTTCACCCAAGGTCGTGCTGGGGACCAGCAGTGTCTGGGCGACCGCTTTGCTGCGTTTGCTGCTCAAGCCGTTAATGGAACGCAGTTGCGACAGGGTAATGCCGTGTCGCTGGGCGATGGACAAATAGCTTTCGCCGCGTTTGGCCTGGTAGGCTTTCCAGTTGCTGAGCTTGCCTTGGTAGGCTGCCAGATTGGCTTTGAAGATGTCTACTTTGTTGGCGGGCAACAGCAAGGTGCCGCGTTCGGCCGGAATGGTGGGGCGATTGTGGGCAGCATTCAATGCCTTGAACTCGTCCACGGAAATCTCGGCCAGTTCGGCCGCCAGGGCGACGTCAATGTCCTTGTTCTTGCGCACCGCAGTGAAATAGGGCGTATTGCTCACGGGAGGCAAGGTGATGCCGTAGCGCTCGGGGTTGGCCACAATATTTTTGATGGCCTGCAGCTTGGGGACGTAATTGCGCGTTTCGTCCGGCATTTTCAGTGATAAGTAATCAACGTCCAGGTTGGCTTGTTCGTTGCGTTCCATGGCGCGTCGTACTGACCCTTCGCCCCAGTTGTAGGAGGCCAGTGCCAGATACCAGTCACCCTGAAACTCGTACAGATACGACAGATAATCCAGGGCAGCACGGGTGGACTCGACCGGGTCACGGCGCTGGTCTACCCACCAGTTTTGCTCCAGCTTGTATTGCGTGCCGGTGCTGGGAATGAACTGCCACAGACCCGAAGCATGAGAGCGCGAATAGGCGACCGGGTTATAGGCGCTTTCCACAAAAGGCAGCAGCGCCAGTTCCGAGGGCAGACCCCGGGCATCGAGTTCGTCCATGATGTGATAAAGGTAGCGCGAGGCGCGCTGGCTCATGGTGCGGATGGACTCGGGGTGGGAGGCGTAATAATTGGTCCAGTAATCGACCAGGTCGGTATGCAGATTGGGGATGGCAAAGCCCCGGCGCATACGGTCCCAGGCATCTTTTGGGGGGTGGGTCAGATCAATCGTGCGAGACGTATCGGCGGCAATGCTGGTGGAGGTTTTGGCGGCTTTTTGGGGGCTGACCTTGGGGCCTGTGGCGCAACCTGCCAGCACGAAAGCGCATAGCAGCGCAAAAAGTCTCATTAGGTTCATTGCGGAATCTTCAGAAATTGTTTTTCCAGTCGCGCAGGCTGGCAAATACCTCGACAGGATTATTCAGAGGCCGGGCGGCATACTGCTCGGCAGCCTTGATAACAGCAGTCGTCTCGCAACGCAGAAACGGATTGGTAGCCAATTCTGTTTTCAGGGTGGAGGGCACCGTGGGCAAGTTCTGCTGACGCTTGAGCTTATCCTGTTCCCAACGTTCATGCAGGTGGGGACTGTCTGGCTCTACCTGCAAAGCCCAGCGTAAATTGGATAAGGTGTATTCGTGCGCACAGCAGATCAGGGTGTCCGCAGGCAGTGTCGCCAACTTGCCCAAGGAGTCCATCATTTGAGCCGGGGTGCCTTCAAAAAGACGTCCGCAACCGGCGGCAAACAAGGTATCACCACAGAAAACAAAGGGCTGTTTTACCTCATTTTTACCAAAGTACGCAACGTGTCCGGCAGTGTGACCGGGGATATCCAGCACCTCCAGCGTCAGTTCCAGGGTGGGCAAATCGACTTTGTCGGACTGTCCCACACGCACGTCACAGACGGGCAGACGCTCGTGGGCCGGGCCCCATACGCGTGCAGGATGCTTTGCCAGGATATCCTTGACACCGCCAACATGGTCACCATGGTGGTGTGTCAGTAAAATGGCATCCAGTTGTAAGGATTCGCGCGCCAGCCATTCCAATACCGGGGCGGCCTGGCCGGGGTCCACAACCAGAGCGTGACCGGCTCGAGCCAAAGCCCATATATAGTTGTCATTTAGAGCAGGAAGTGGAATCAGGCGAACATCGCTTGGCACAGGCCAGGTAAATGCATTCATCATGGTAGAGGGGGAAAGCGCCAGTGGAGCAGACTTTGAATGATCAATTTGCCCAGTGGTTGGAAACCGTACCGGGGCGATATGTGCGGGCCTGGGAACAAGCCGCGATTGATGCGGAGGTGGTCAACACCTTCGGGTATCATGCCATACAAATCGGATTGCCGCATTGGGACCTCCTGGCGCAAAGTCGGGTCTGTTTCAAGGTGTGTACCGCTCAGGCCGGCGTCTTGCCTGCCGATCAGAAAAATCTGGTTTATGCCCAACCTGAACATCTGCCTTTCGATACGCAAAGCATCGATCTGCTGATTTTGCCCCATACGCTGGAAAGCGCCAGTGATCCACATCAGGTGTTGCGCGAGGCCGAGCGTGTGCTGGTGCCTGAGGGGCGCATTATCCTGACAGGCTTCAATCCCGTCAGCCTCTGGGGAGTTCATGACTGGATACCGGGTCTGGATCGGGGTACGCCCACCCTGCCTGGCGATGTCATCTTTCCTTGGCGCTTGCGCGATTGGTTGAAACTCCTGTCCTTTGATGTGCAAAGCGCGCAGATGGGTTGTTATGCCCCCTTGTGCCGTCAGCAGGCCTGGCTGGATCGCTGGGGCTGGATGGAGCGCAGCGGTGCACGCTGGTGGAGCTTTGCCGGGGCGGTTTACATGGTGGGTGCCGTCAAGCGCACACCCGCCCTGCGCCTGGTCGGCCCCAAATGGAAGAAAAATCGTCGACGTGTGCGTCGGCCTATGGTGGTTGCCGGACGCGCTGCCGATGAAGGAATAAGCAAGACATGAGTGATGTTGTTGAGATCTGGACAGACGGGGCCTGCAAGGGCAACCCGGGTTTGGGTGGCTGGGGGGCTTTGCTGCGCCACGGTGGGCGCGAGAAAGCGATCTGTGGTGGCGAGGCCAATACCACCAATAACCGTATGGAACTGATGGCCGTGATCGAGGCCTTGAAAGCCCTGAAACGTCCTTGCCAGGTGCGGGTGCATACGGATTCGCAGTATGTGCAAAAAGGCATGAACGAATGGTTGCCGGGCTGGAAGGCCCGTGGCTGGCGCACGGCAGATAAGAAGCCTGTCAAAAATGCCGATTTGTGGCAGGAGCTGGAACAGCAGGCAGCCAAGCATGAGCTGACCTGGCTGTGGGTGCGCGGTCACGCAGGCGATCCCGGTAATGAACGGGCAGATCAGCTGGCCAATGAAGGGGTGGAAATCGCCAGGCAGTTATAAGATCGTGCGCAGATTCCCGGCCTGCAGATAGTACTATTAGCCACTCGTCATATTTTGTCAGACTGCTGTGCCGGCCTGACCGGTCAGGATAAGCCGCCCATGATTTCCACGCTGCGCCTCACGATTTTTCCCTTGTTTTTTGCGCTGTTCCTGAGCAGTACGCCAGGCTGGGCGCAGTCCGGAGCCACGCGAGTAGAAGTGCTGCCTGTGCGACAAAGCGAATTGATTCGTGATGTAGCCGCGGTAGGGACCTTGGTGGCCAGGGAATCGGTCATGCTGCGCCCCGAGATTAGCGGTCGCATTTCAGCCATCAGTTTTGAGGAAGGCCAGCCCGTCAGCAAGGGGCAACTGCTGGTTCAACTGGACCCAGCCATGGCGCAGGCACAATTGAATCAGGCTCAGGCCAATTTGAATCTGGCCAGTAGTCAGCATCAGCGCTCTGCCCAACTGAGCCGTCAAGGCTTTATCAGCCAGCAGGCCAAAGATGAGTCAGGCAGTCGCCTGGCCGTGCAGCAGGCCGAAGTGCAACTGGCACGGGTACAGTTGGACAAGACCCGTATCCGTGCCCCTTTCGATGGAGTCACGGGTTTGCGCAACGTGTCTGTGGGCGATTACGTGGGGCCGGGCACCGATCTGGTGCGACTGGAGGCGATCTCCAGTCTGAACGTGGACTTTCGCATTCCCGAACAATATCTGGCCGATGTGAAACCGGGCATGCCCGTTGAACTGGGTTTTGACGCTTTTCCAGGCCAGACCCGCAAAGGCTCGGTACTGGCAGTCAGCCCGGTGGTGGATGCCGCCGGCCGTTCGATTCTGCTGCGGGCGCAGGTACCCAACGAGGACGGCGCCTTGCGCCCCGGCCTGTTCAGTCGGGTCCGGCTGGAACTGTCGCGTTATCAGGCCTTGATGGTGCCGGAAACGGCATTGGCGCCTGCTGGTCAGGACCAGTACGTCTACGTGGTCAACGATGGTCGGGCAGAGCGTCGTCAGGTGCAGGTGGGCGTGCGAGAGCAAGGCTGGGTACAGGTGACGGGCAATCTGCAAGCGGGAGACAGCGTGTTGGTGGCGGGGCTGCAAAAGGTGCGTGATGGTGTGCCCGTCGACATTCAGGAAGTGATTGACGTGCAAGCACAGCCGCAGCAATAGGACAGGATCATGGTGCTTTCCGATTTATGTATCCGCCGTCCGGTATTTGCCACGGTGCTGTCCTTGGTGATCGTGCTGGTCGGTTTCATTGCTTATGAACGTCTGACGGTACGCGAGTACCCTGCCATTGATGAGCCCGTGGTGTCTGTCATCACCAATTACAAGGGCGCGTCGCCGGAGGTAATTGAATCTCAGGTGACCAAGCCGCTGGAAGATCAACTGTCGGGGATTGAGGGCGTCAATGTGATGACCTCGCGTAGCCGCTCCGAGCGCAGCCTGATCAATATCAAGTTCAATCTGGACCGGGCCCCGGATGCGGCTGCGGCCGATGTGCGCGACAAGGTCTCGCGCGCTCGACGCTTTCTGCCTGACGAAGTGGACGAGCCCATCATCAACAAGGTGGAGGCCGACTCCACTCCCATTATTTATGTGGGGGTCGACACGGGCAACTACAGCATGCTGGAGGCCTCGGACTACATCAACCGGTATATCAAGACGCGTTTGTCCGTTCTGCCCGGTGCGGCCGAAGTCCGGGTGTTTGGCGAGCGGCTGCCTGCCATGCGTATCGATCTGGACCGAACCCGCCTGGCGGCCTATCAGTTGACGGTACAGGACGTGGAAGATGCGCTGCGCAAACAGAACGTGCTGATCCCGGCAGGACGCATCGAGTCGGATGCGCGCGAATTTTCGGTGGTGTCATCGACCGACCTGGAAACGCCCGAGGAGTTTCGCGACATCATCATCAGTCAGGCGGCCGGCTACCCGGTACGTATCTCCGATATTGCCGAGGTGCGGATCGGGCCTGCCGAAGAACGGGTGCTGGCCCGTTTCAATGGACAAAACAGTTTGAATATTGGCGTGACCAAGCAGTCCACGGCCAACCCGCTGGATCTGTCCAAGTCGGTGCGCGCGGAAGTTGAGCGCATCAATGAAAGTCTGCCGGGCAATATGAAGCTGACCGTGGCTTACGACAGCTCCATCTTTATTCAGGAATCCATTGATTCGGTGTACACCACGATTGCCGAGGCCATCTTGCTGGTGGTGCTGGTGATTGTGTTCTTTCTGCGCAGTTTCCGCGCCAGCCTCATTCCCATCGTGACAATTCCGATCTCCTTGATCGGGGCGTTTGCCATCATGTACATGCTGGGTTTTTCCATCAATACCCTGACCTTGCTGGCGATGGTGCTGGCCATTGGTCTGGTGGTGGACGATGCAATTGTGGTGTTGGAAAACGTGTATCGGCATATCGAAGAAGGCAAAACTGCCATGCAGGCTGCTTTTTTAGGTGTGCGTGAGATTGCTTTTGCCGTGATTGCCATGACGCTGACCCTGGTGGCGGTGTATGCGCCGCTGGCATTTGCCACTGGACGCACGGGACGGCTGTTCATTGAGTTTGCCCTGACGCTGGCGGCTGCCGTGCTGGTATCGGGCTTTGTGGCCCTGACTCTGACCCCCATGATGTGCTCGCGTATGTTGCGCCCTCAGGGGGCAAAAGTAGGCCGTGTCAGTCAGGGGATCGAGAACTTTCTGGTCTGGCTCACGCGAACTTACCGCCGGGCCTTGATCCGGGCCCTGCGCTGGCGCTGGCTGGTTTTGCTGATCGGCGTTGCCGTAGCGGCCAGCAGTGCCTTGCTGTTTACGGTTATTAAAAGCGAACTGGCCCCGGTTGAGGATCGTGGCGTGATCTTCGGCATTGTGAGTTCGCCCGAAGGCGCTACATTGGACTACACCTTGCACAATGTGGAGCGAGTCGAAGCCTTGTATCGCGACATCCCGGAAACCGAGGGCTATCAGTCCATTATTGGTTTTCCCACCGTGACAGACTCGTTTGCCATCTTGCGTCTGAAACCCTGGCAGGAGCGCTCGCGCACTCAGCAGTCGATCGCGCGTGAACTGCAGCCGCATTTCTCGGCCATCCCCGGCGCACGGGCCTTTCCCACCAACCCGCCTTCCCTGGGGCAGCGGGCCACTTCCAAACCCGTGGAGTTTGTCATCATGAGTCAGGCTCCCTATCCGGAGCTGGCTCGAATTGTGGACGGCTTTCTGGCGGAGCTGAAGGATTATCCGGGACTGTTGAATGTGGATACGGACTTACGCCTGAACACGCCTGAAATCCGCATTGATGTGGATCGCGACAAGCTGGCCGATACGGGCGTTTCGGTAGAGGTCGTGGGCCGCACCCTAGAGTCCATGCTGGGCGGGCGTCAGGTGACCCGTTACAAGAGTGATGGTGAACAGTACGATGTGATCGTGCAGGTAGATAAACAGGCTCGCTCCAGCCCGCAGAATATCCTGGATATTTATGTTCGCACCAAGGACGGCGGCATGGTTCAGGCATCCAATTTCCTGAAAGTTCGCGAAAGCGTGTCCCCTCAATCGCTGAACCACTTCAATCGTTTGCGTGCCGTGATTGTGGAGGCCTCGGTGGCTCCTGGCTATGCCTTGGGAGAGGTGCTCGAACACATGAATGAGGTGGCGCGCAAGACGCTGCCCGAAACCGTGCAGACCGATCTGGACGGACAATCGCGTGAGTTCCGGGACTCCTCGGGCAGTATCTATCTGGTGTTTCTGATGGCGCTGGCCTTCATTTACCTGGTGCTGGCTGCCCAGTTCGAAAGCTGGCGCAATCCGCTCATCATCATGCTGTCCGTGCCTCTGTCCATGACAGGCGCTTTGCTGGCTCTGTGGCTCTCAGGCGGAACCTTGTCCATTTATAGTCAGATTGGCTTGATTACTCTGGTGGGCCTGATTACCAAGCATGGCATTTTGATCGTGGAATTTGCCACCCAGCAGCGCGAGGCCGGAGCCAGTTTGTACAATGCCGTAGTGCGGGCCTGCGAGATGCGGCTGCGTCCCATCCTGATGACGACCGGCGCGATGGTGCTGGGGGTGTTGCCCCTGGCCTATGCCACCGGAGCGGGGGCTGAATCGCGTCAGCAGATCGGCTGGGTGCTGGTCGGCGGTTTGACGTTGGGTACCGTGTTAACCCTGTTTGTGGTGCCTGTTGCCTATACGCTGATAGCAGGGCGCAAAGCGGGGCAGGACGAGCAGCTTGAGCTGATTGATAAGCCCCAGGCCTCTCTCTAAACTGAGGGTCGGGGCGGCTACGGGGCGTCTGTCCAGCCAAGGCTTTATGCCGTGATCGACTATTGTAGGAAAAGTGAATGCGTCAAATTATTCTGGATACTGAAACCACCGGTCTGGAGCCGCGTGAAGGACACCGTATCGTTGAAGTGGGTGGGGTGGAGCTGTTCAACCGCAAATTGACTGGCCGCCATTTGCACCTGTATCTGAACCCGGATCGGGACTCCGATCCCGAAGCGCTGGCCATTCATGGTTTGACCACCGAGTTTTTGGCCGGGCATCCACGTTTCAAGGATGTGGTCGACCAAGTGCTGGATTTTGTGCAGGATGCAGAGGTCATTATTCATAATGCCTCGTTCGACACGCGCTTTCTGGATGCCGAACTGGAACGAGTCGGTAAAGGGCCTTTCTCGGAGTATTGCGCCAGCATCACCGACTCCTTGCTGGTGGCCCGGGAAATGCACCCCGGCAAGCGTAACTCCCTGGATGCCTTGTGCGAGCGCTACGGTATTTCCAACTCTCACCGCACCTTGCACGGCGCTTTGCTGGACTCGGAATTGCTGGCCGATGTCTGGCTGGCCATGACGCGGGGTCAGGATGCCTTGTTGATGGACTTTGACGAGTCCGATGGGCAAGGAGGACAGGGCAGCGATTTGAGCCTGGGCAAGTTTGATCCCAGCGTGTTGAAAGTGCTGCGCGCTTCGCCAGCCGATCAGGCCGAGCATGAAAAATACATGGACCTGCTGGAAAAGCAGAACAAAAAGCCACCCATGTGGCGCGAGATGCTCCAGCCAGTTACCGAATAATTATTCAGGAAAAATAGCAGGCCAAACCTTGTTAATCAGGCAAGGCCATGCTATAGTCTTTTTCTTCGCAGTTTGCAGCTCTTGCAAGCTACGGGCGGTTAACTCAGTGGTAGAGTGCCACCTTCACACGGTGGAAGTCACAAGTTCGAACCTTGTACCGCCCACCATCTTCGCTTTTCTTTATTTCCCCCCTTTGCTATCGAACATTGCCCTTATTGCGGCGGCGTGCCTGCGTCCTTGTCCGGCCTGTGTCCGCTGAGGTGGGCTGAGTTCAGGTCGTCGGTTGCCAACAGCCGATGGTTGAGGTGAGCAGTGCTGGCCCGTGCTTGAAAACAAAAACGCCCAGTGACGCATCACTGGGCGTTTTTTGTTCAGTCAGGCCTTGATGTTAGATCAAGGCAGACTGCCTGGCGTTACAGCCAGGTCAGACCGATCGAGATCACGATGCCCGAGACAATCAGTTGAATCAGGCAAAAGCCCATGATGTCTTTGGCTTTCAGGCCCGCAATTGCCAGCACTGGCAGAGCCCAGAAGGGTTGCAGCATGTTAGTCCAGGAATCGCCCCAGGCAACGGCCATGGCAGTACGCGCCATATCGGCGTCCAAGGCCTGGGTGGCAGCAATTACAACCGGGCTTTGTACCGCCCACTGTCCACCGCCCGAAGGTACAAAAATATTGACCAGACCGGCGCTCATGAAGGTCCAGAAGGGCAGGGTGGTGGCGGTTGCAAAGGACACCATCCATTCGGACAAGCTGGCCGCCAGACCGGAATCAATCATGATTGCCATGATGCCGGCGTAAAAGGGGAACTGGATCACAATACCGGCACCGCCACGAATGGCCTCGTCCAGACTTTTGAGTAGACGTCGAGGGGTACCGTGCAGCAGGATGGCCAGAATCAGAAAGGTGAAATTGATCACGTTCAGGTTCAGAGTGGCCCCACGCAGCACGTAGTAATCAAACAGGTACGCCAGGCCCGCCACACCAATCACGATTGAGATCAGGCGACTGTTTTCCAGTCGATCTGCGGGACGGTCCGTGGTTTGTTTGACATCATCGGGCGCATCTTCCAGCAGGTTTGGGTCTACATAAATGCTTTCCTTGTCGCTGGGCAGCATCAGGCGATTGACGAGCGGGACCAGAATGAACAAGGCGATCACGATCGCCAGGTTGAAGAAGGCAAAGATAGTGTCTGATGTACTGATAATGCCAATTTTGTCTTCGGAGAAATGTCCCGAGGTGGCAATGGTCAGCGGTACGGAACCGGCCAGGCCGCCGTGCCAGACCAGAAAACCCGAGTACGCACTGGCAACCAGCAGACGGTAATCAACGCGAACCTGACGCGCCAGCTCCTTGGCAAACAAGGCGCCGACGACTAGGCCGAAACCCCAGTTGATCCAGCTGGCGGCCAGCGAAACCAGGGTGACCAGAATAATGGCCGAGCCGGCAGAGCGGGCCAGAGAGGCAAGTCCCCGCAACCAGCTTTTCACCAAGGGTGTGCTGGCCAGCATGTGTCCAGTCAGCAAAACCAGCAGCATTTGCATGGCAAAGGTCAACAGTCCCCAAAAACCGTTGCCCCAGTACTGGATGATCTCCATCGGAGAGCGTTGCTCGAAAGCCATGGCGGCAATGCCGGCAATCAAGGTGAGCAGGATGACGAAAATATACGGATCGGGAAGATAGCGTTCAACCAGGCGGACCGAACCGCGCGTCATGGCTTTAAACATAGAGTGTGCTCCTGTGGACTTGCGCCAGTATTTGCGCGGGTCCAGATGTTTTGAGAGTGTATGGATGCCTGTTGGTCGGGCATCTTGCTGACAGCATTCCGATAAGAATGCTCAGTACGGCCGTATTGTTGGCGAGATGTCGCTCATTGTGAAGACGGGAAAACCTGCACCCTCATGTTCTGGACCCTTGTTCTCTTACGCTATGTGCTTTACTATATAACGGTGTTTTCGAAAGAACCGTCACTCATCGCTCGATGATGGGTTCTGTTTACGGGCCCCTGGGGCCCGTTTTTTTTTGCCATGAAATGTGTGGTGTTGCCATTGGGCTTTCTCTCGGGCGCAACCCATAGAGAAATGGGATGAGACAAGCGCCCAGACTTCTTGCTGCCGCAGGCTTTTTTGTTGTGCATGAGATCGTGGCGGCAGTTGGAGCCAGTCTCCGACTGCCAGCGCACACGGTTGAATTACCGGTTTGATATGCGCGAGGGGCCTGGGGCCCCCCGAACTTCTCACATGTTCTTCAGCGCAGCACGACCATACTGATTGTTGTGCTCCACCACGCGCGTCAGCATGGTCATAAACGTCTGACGCTGTTTGGCGGTCAGTGGGTCCAGCAGTCGCTCTTGTGCCCGGTTCATGCCGCTACTGATTTCCTTCATGGCCGCCAGACCGGCTTCGGTGATGTACGTTTGGCGGGAACGGCGGTCCTCGGGGTTGATGCGTCGCCCCAGCAAGCCTTTTTCTTCCAGCCTGCGGATGACATCGGCGGAGGTAGTGCGATCCAGGCCTAGCTCGTAACCAATCGTGGTCTGATCCAGCCAGGGGGAGCCCATCAACACCGACAGGACTCCGTGCTGGACAGGCGTGAGGTCGCTTTTGCACTCCTCGTAGAACATGGCGTAGTGAATCTGGTTAAGACGGCGAACCAGAAAACCGGGCCGGGACCACAGTTTGCGTCGATACAGCTCGGCATTTTCTTCTTCCACTGGACCCAGGATTTCGGCCTCGTCGGCTTCCAGTCGTTCTTCTTGCTTTAGCTCGGCGTGATTCTTCATGGATAAGTCAGTCATCGATTGAGTGGCCTTCAGCCTGTTGCCCAGAAAGGCAGCACACTGAAAGCGGGACGACCTGCAAAGGGTACGGCTGCAAGGTCGGCGTCTACAAGGAAAGCAGGGCTACGCTAAGGTGAACAAAAGCCCTGATTTCTGATTTGTAGTCATTTCTACAGGCGCTGTCCACGCCCCAAAGTATATGTGATTTCCCGACTTGCTGAAAACAATAATAATCAGCATACTGATAGATATTGTTGGGGGGTCAAACGATTGACCTTATGTAAATCAATAATTTAGGGAATATTTACGGTGAAACGTATTAAAAAAATAGCACTGGAGGAGCACTTCAACGCCGTGGGCTTTGAGGATTATTCCAAGGCCTTTGTCAAACATATCGACAGTGCCGACGCGCGCGAATTGATGGCCCGTTTGCAGGACTTTGACGCGCAGCGTCTGGAAGTGATGGACCGCGCTGGCATCGAGTATGTCGTGCTGTCCCAGACCGGTCCTGGCGTGCAGGTGGAAAAAGACGTGTCAGTGGCAATCGCGCGCGCTCGTCAGAATAATGATTTCCTGGCACAGCAAATTGCACACCACCCCGATCGTCTGGGTGGTTTTGCCACTTTGCCCATGCAGGACCCGGCAGCCGCCGCGCAGGAGTTGACGCGTGCCGTGCAGGATTTGGGTCTGAAAGGGGCCCTGGTCAACGGTCACACCCATGGCGTGTATTACGACAGCCGCGAATATGACGCGTTTTGGGAAACCGTGCAGAAGCTGGATGTGCCCTTCTACCTGCATCCCTTTGATGCCTATGAAATGCCACACGCTTATTCCGGCCACCCGGAGCTGATGGGCGCAACCTGGGGGTGGGGGGTAGAGACCGGTACCCACGCATTGCGCATGTTGTTCGGTGGTGTGTTTGACCGCTGCCCGGAAGTGAAGCTGGTGCTGGGGCATATGGGCGAAGGCCTGCCATTTCAGCGCTGGCGCTACGACAGCCGTTTTGCGGTCTACCCACACGGTGTCACCCTGAAGCGCAAGCCGTCCGAGTACATCGGCAGCAATATTCTGATCACCACTTCTGGTGTCTGTTCCGCCCCGACCCTGATGGGCGCGATTGGTGAAATGGGCGCCGAGGCCGTGTTGTTCTCCGTGGACTACCCATATGAATCCACCGAGCTGGCTGCCGATTTCATCGAGTCAGCGCCGATGGATGACAAGACCCGCGAGCTGGTGTGTTACGGCAACGCGGCTCGTCTGTTCAAGCTGGACCGGAGCTAAGGATGAGCACATTTTTGTATGGCGGCCATGTTCACGCCAATGGCATTCGTCAGCACTATTTGCGCTACGGTGGGTGGGCCGACGGTCGCGATCAGCGTCCTGCGGTCATCATTGTTCCCGGCATTACCAGCCCGGCGGTGACCTGGGGTTTTGTGGGCGAGCAGTTCGGCCAGCACTTTGACACCTATATTCAGGACGTGCGTGGCCGTGGTTTGAGCGAAGCGGCCGAAGGCATGGACTACAGCCTGGATGCGCAGGCCGATGACCTGATTGCCTTGGCCCAGGCACTGGGCCTGAAGGACTACATCGTGGTCGGTCATTCGATGGGCGCGCGCATAGGCTTGCGTGCCGCGCACAAGAACAGCGAAGGTTTGAACCGTCTGGTGATGGTGGACCCGCCCGTCTCCGGCCCTGGTCGTCGGGCCTACCCGGCCAAGCTGCCCTGGTACGTGGATTCCATGGCGATGGCCCGCAAAGGGTGTACCGCAGAAGACATGCGTGCCTTTTGCCCGACCTGGACGGAAGAACAATTGCAATTGCGCGCCCAGTGGCTGCACACCTGCCACGAGCCGGCGATTCTGGCCAGCTTTGAAGGTTTCCACACCGACGATATCCACGTGGACTTCCCGCATTTGACGGTGCCCGCCTTGTTGATGACGGCCGAGCGTGGAGACGTGGTGCGTGATGAAGATGTAGCCGAGATTGAGCAGTTGGCCCCGGGCGTTCAGCACGTACGCGTGCCCAATGCCGGTCACATGATCCCTTGGGATAACGAAGCAGGCTTTTACGAAGCCTTCGGTGATT
>NZ_JBANCI010000004.1:0-304574 GCF_037120595.1 Alcaligenes sp. CHO6 | reverse complement strand
AATCGCGTGCTTCGCCGCCGTATGCCTTGGACAGAACCGTGCAGATTGCAGCGGTCAGAGTGGTTTTACCGTGGTCAACGTGACCGATAGTACCGACGTTGACGTGCGGTTTAGTCCGTTCAAACTTGCCTTTAGCCATGGCAGACTCCTGAAGGGATAGAACGATAGAGAGAAGAGAGATGTGGTGCCCATGACGCGGATCGAACGCGTGACCTCTCCCTTACCAAGGGAGTGCTCTACCACTGAGCCACATGGGCATTCAACTTCAGCCGAGCGTGGCTAAAGATTTTAAACCTGGAGCGGGTGAAGGGGATCGAACCCTCGTCTTAAGCTTGGAAGGCTTCTGCTCTACCATTGAGCTACACCCGCAGACTTTTCTTCACCCTCTCCTAAAGTTGCCTTGCTGGCTAACTTTAGAAAAGTGCTGGTGGTGGGAGTTGGATTCGAACCAACGTAGGCGCAGGGCCAACAGATTTACAGTCTGCCTCCTTTAACCACTCGGACATCCCACCCGAAGCGAAAATCGAATTATGGACATGTTTTAGGATGTCGTCAAGTCTTTTGACAAGAAAACTGAATAATTCACGGAATTTTTTTAAAAAATGGCGATTCAAGTCCCTTTTCCTCTGGTTTTGCTCCGTTTTCAGGGTGACTTTTCGGCTCATTTCGAGCGTATTGGAAAAAGGGAAATCGGTGTGAAATCCGGGTAAACACCGCATTTTCTTCGTATTTTTACTCTTTTTTTGTAAGCAAAAGATACTGTAGCCTGTTTTTAGATTTTTAGTTCCAACTACCGCTGCGCCCAAGCTTTTGGATTCAGCGCTGTCTGCGCTCTGCAAGCAGTTGCCTCGGGCATTGGATAAGTCACCTGGTCTGTCAGCAGTTCCACGGCCCTTCCAGCCTCATCGTCCTTGAATAGCCCTTTCCGACAAAAGCGTGCTGCCATTAATCCTGCAAGACAGGAGCAAACGACATACAAGACAAAGAAAAAGCCGACCTGCGGTCGGCTTTTAAATATGGCGACATTGCCCGGGCCAGACTTAATCGTCAGTCTGATCCAACAAGGACGACAAGCCCTGCTTTTCCAGCAAGGCATTCAAATGCTCCCAGCCATGAAAAGCGATTTGCAGTTGACCCTTATCCTTGGCCCCCACCTTCAGGGTCACTTTTGTGCCCAGGTGGTCCGACAACACCTTTTCAAACCGCTGAACATCGCCACTGCGACTTGCTTTGTTGTTCGCCTGCTTGCTGGCCGGCTCATCATCCTCATGCAAGGCGCGCGCGACCAGCTTCTCGGTTTCACGCACCGACAGTCGTCGAGCGATCACTTCATTGGCCAGCATGATCTGTCGTGCCGCATCCACCGCCAGCAAGGCACGAGCATGGCCCATGTCAATATCCCCTGCCAGCAACATGATCTGAACAGGTTCGGCCAGGTTGATCAGGCGCAACAGATTGCTGGTCGTCGAACGCGATCGACCAATGGCCTGGGCGGCCTGCTCATGGGTCAACCCGAACTCATCCAGCAGACGCTTCACACCTTGTGCTTCTTCAAGCGGATTAAGGTCTTCACGCTGAATGTTCTCGATCAGGGCCATGATAGCGGCGTTTTCATCGCCCACTTCCCGAACCAGGACCGGCACTTCTTCCAAGCCCGCAATCTGGGAGGCCCGAAAACGGCGTTCACCGGCGATGATCTCGTACTTGCCTTTGTCCTTACCGGATAAAGGACGCACCAAAATAGGTTGCATCACGCCTTGTGCGCGAATGGATTCGGCCAGCTCATTCAGGGCGCCTTCGTCCATGCGGGTACGTGGCTGATACACCCCGGCCTTGAGCAGCTTGACCGGCAACGTGGAAGGCGGGCCATCGCTCACTGCCGCTTCGCCTTTCTTTCCTATGCTTGCGATAGCGCCTGCGTCTGCGCCGAGCAAGGCATCCAAGCCTCGACCTAGACCTTTGGGTTTTCGTGTAGCCATGCTTACATTCCTATTGATTCTTATGTGCCTTATGCCTTGTCGCTGCGGGATTCTTTTTTCAAGCGTTTGATCAGCTCTTTGCCAAAATCCATATAGGCCTTGGCGCCCCGGGAATTCTTGTCATAAACAATACCTGGCATGCCGTGACTTGGCGCTTCCGCCAAACGCACATTACGTGGCACTACTGTCTTGAACACCTTATCGCCAAAGTGTGTCTCGATCTGGTTGGACACCTGCTGCTGCAAGGTAACACGCCCATCAAACATCACTCGCAGCAAACCAATCAACTGCAAATCCGGGTTGATATTGCGATAGACCCGCTTGACTGTATTGACCAGGTCCGACAGCCCTTCCAATGCAAAGTACTCGCACTGCATGGGGATAATCACGCCGTGCGCGCTGGCCAGACCATTCAGTGTCAGCAGCGACAAGGTAGGCGGGCAGTCAATCAACACAAAATCATAATCGTCTAGGACCTGTGCCAGCGCTTGTTTGAGCTGTTGCTCACGCTCTTGCATCTGAATCAGGTCAATTTCAGCCCCCGAGAGCTCCCTGTTGGAAGGCAGGACATCGTAACCACCTGTTTCTGAATGTATCTTTACATTAGCAATGCTTTCATCGCCAATCAGCACTTGATACAAATTACCCGATAGGCTGTTTTTATCAATGCCGCTGCCCATGGTGGCATTGCCTTGGGGGTCCAGGTCGATCAATAAAACTTTTTTCTTCAAGGCAGCAAGTGCAGCGGCCAAGTTAATGGCTGTGGTTGTCTTGCCTACCCCACCTTTCTGGTTTGCAATACAAAACACATAGGCACGGGGAGTTTTTACGTCGTTTTTACTCATGATTATCCTTGCTGCACCAACCACACTAGACAACGCTGTGCCTCTAGCTCCGGTACGGTTAATGATTCAATTCGTTCGACCTGCCAGTTGCTTTCGGATTGCAAGGCAGCTATCTCCAGATCGGGTTCTTTACCCTTCATAGCCGCAATGCGCCCACCTGGACGAACATGCCTACCTGCCAAATTCACAAAATCAAGCAGCGAAGAAAAAGCTCGGGAAACTACGATATCTGCTTGCAAAGGTTCCTGCTGCTCTACCCGTACATGCATGGCTGATAAATTGGGCAAACCCAATGCCCCAACCATTTGCTGGACAAATGCCATTTTTTTCTCGACCGCATCAATGCAGGTAATGTTCCACGTGGAACATGAGGCAGCCAAAACTACCCCTGGCAAGCCTGCCCCCGATCCCACATCTACAATCCGAACCGCTTCCTGAGTCGGAAGATTTTTACTGGCCAGATAATTCTGAAACGGTCGAACAATCGACAGGCTATCAAAAATATGTTGCACCAGCATTTGATCTGGGTCACGCAAGGCGGTCAGATTATAGGTACGGTTCCAGCGCTGCAATTGCTTGATGTAGTCGAGCAGCTTGCGCACCAGTACGGGGTCCTGATCAAGCCCCAGATCTACCAGGGCCTGATTCAGACGTTTTGAATACATATCACTCATGCCGATTGCTTGCTTTTCTGCTTGCGTTTCAGGTGTACCAACAATAATGAAACCGCGGCGGGAGTCACACCTTGAACCCGTCCGGCCTGTCCAATCGTCAATGGCTTGGCCGCCTTCAACCGTTGGCGAACTTCGATCGACAAGCCTTTGATATCGTCATAATCCAGATCCTCTGGAATACCCTGCTCTTCCAGGGCTGCCTGTCGCGTCACCTCATCCTGCTGGCGCGCTACATAGCCGGCGTACTTAACCTGAATCTCCACCTGTTCAATATGAACTGGATCTTCTAAGCCTGGTCCTGCTATGGGTAGTCCTTGGTCGTTCAGTACGGCCATCAACTTCCCAT
The DNA here is from genome assembly GCF_037120595.1 of Alcaligenes sp. CHO6. Classification (NCBI taxonomy): domain Bacteria; kingdom Pseudomonadati; phylum Pseudomonadota; class Betaproteobacteria; order Burkholderiales; family Alcaligenaceae; genus Alcaligenes; species Alcaligenes sp. CHO6. The sequence continues at coordinate 300,730 of NZ_JBANCI010000004.1, read as the reverse complement.
AGTCCACTTCAGGCCGCTTGAGCAAATCAAAAAAGGAATATTCCCGTTCGATATTTTTACCTAACAGTGCTTGGGCTTGCTCAGAAGGCAGACTGCGAGGGTTCACCCAAGTTCCCTTCAAACGCTCAATTTCACGTGCGACAGCGTCACGCTTGCGGTTGAAATGGTCCCACCGAGCATCATCCACCAGGCCCAGTTCACGACCAATTTCGGTCAGCCGCTGGTCGGCATTATCTTCCCGTAAGCTCAACCGGTATTCAGCACGTGAAGTGAACATGCGGTAAGGCTCAGTGACACCGCGAGTGATCAGGTCGTCAACCAAGACGCCAAGATAAGCCTCATTACGACGAGGGTACCATTGCTCTTTATCCTGGGCTAAACGGGCCGCGTTCACCCCCGCCAACAAGCCCTGAGCGGCGGCTTCCTCGTAACCTGTCGTGCCATTGATCTGACCGGCAAAGAACAAGCCACGAATCTGCTTGGTCTCCAGCGTGGGATATAGGGATCGAGGGTCGAAATAATCGTACTCAATCGCGTAGCCTGGGCGCATGATGCGGGCATTCTCCAAGCCAGGCAGACTGCGCACCATAGCTAACTGAATATCAAATGGCAAGCTAGTTGAAACACCATTTGGATAAATCTCGGTGGTGCTCAGCCCTTCGGGCTCCAGAAATACTTGATGACTGCTTTTGTCCGCAAAGCGATGAATTTTGTCTTCGATCGATGGACAGTAGCGTGGACCAATTCCCTCAATCGTTCCCTGGTCGCTATACATAGGCGAACGATCCAGACCCGAGCGAATAATGTCGTGAGTACGCTCGTTGGTATGCGTAATCCAGCACGGCATCTGTTGGGGATGCATGGAAACATCCCCCATATAAGAGAACACAGGAATGGGATCACTATCGCCGGGCTGAACTTCCAGACGGGAAAAATCGATGGTATTGGCATCAATACGCGGAGGGGTTCCTGTCTTCAATCGCCCTTGGGGCAGTTGCAGTTCCCGCAAGCGATGCGCCAGGCTGATGGAAGGGGGGTCCCCTGCCCGACCGGCAGAATAGTTATTCAGGCCCACATGGACCAGACCATTCAAAAAAGTACCTGCCGTCAGAACCACGGACTTGGCCTTGAACTCCAAGCCAATCTTGGTCACGGCACCGACCACCCGATCACCTTCCACAATCAGGTCCTCGACCGACTGTTGGAACACCATCAAATTGGGTTGATTCTGCAGAACCTCTCGAATAGCCTTGCGGTACAGGGAACGATCTGCCTGTGCACGAGTAGCACGCACCGCTGGGCCTTTGGAGCTATTCAGGGTGCGAAATTGAATACCTGCGCGGTCGGTAGCCAAAGCCATTGCCCCGCCCAATGCATCTACTTCCTTAACCAAATGGCCCTTACCAATCCCGCCGATGGAAGGATTGCAGGACATCTGTCCCAAGGTATCCATATTATGGGTTAGCAATAAGGTAGACACGCCGGTTCGAGCTGCCGCTAAAGCCGCTTCGGTACCAGCATGTCCGCCGCCTATGACAATAACGTCAAACTCTTCGGGATAAATCATGTCAGAACAGCTAAAAAATAAAAATCAATTATACGATTACCAGCGAGGTATGTTCCACGTGAAACACATGGAATCTGGATCTGTTCCACGTGGAACACACTTTTTTGCGTAAATACCACTGTGGATAACTTTGTGGAGAAAGAGGCCGTTTTTTCAAGTCGGACTTGACCAAGAGACGCGGAGCAACGCTCCAAAGCCAATCCTCGAGGGGATGACGCTATGGAGCGAAGCCATAAAAGGCGGGCTTGTCACTCTTAAATCTCTTAAAAGTAGCTATCTGAGCAGCTACTCCAGCTCATGGGTATAGAAGCTTGACTGTCAGGTGGCAAAATTGTGGATAACAGAACCCTAAGATGAAATATCGCCTGATGTCTTCCTAAGTGCTTCCAACGTGAAACAACCATAAAATCTCGGCAATTGTTGAACGAAACGGCACTACCGCTACTCCCTTTCTCCCGCTCCAACAGCTCACTGTGAAACGTCCTATGAGCAAGCAAAAAGGGAAACAGACAAAGCGGGTACACAGATTTATTCTCCTTGTCATATCCGTGGGGCACGGCGATGCTGAAAAAATCCCAAGAAAAAAGGAGCGTTATCTAGGACTTTGCAAGAGGCAGTAAAAACGTGAAGAAGCGAAAAGCAGGGCCTATATAGGCACCCGCTATATTCATGTGTAAAAACAGCTCAGCCAAGCCGTTCCACGATCAACGGAACCATACGAAATCTGTGGTATTTTCCTCAGGAATTCGTCTGATACGTCGCCACCCCACTTTTTCCAGAAAATTTAAAGGGCGGGTGCATTCTTATTATTTATATCAGTAGACCCATGCAGATTACCTCCAAGCTCCCCTCTGTGGGCACCACTATCTTCACCACCATGAGTCAGCTGGCTCTGGAACATAAGGCTATCAATCTGGGACAAGGTTTTCCAGATTTCAATCCTGATCCCGCGCTTATTGAGGCCGTCCACCAGGCCATGCTCGATGGTCTTAACCAATACCCGGCAATGGCAGGTTACCTGCCTTTACGCAACGCTATCGCCAGCAAGACGCAATCACGCTATGGCCGTCGCTATGACGTAGAGACAGAGATTACCGTTACCAGCGGTGCCACCGAAGCATTGATGGCCAGTTTCCAGGCTTTTGTACACCCTGGCGACGAAGTCATTGTGATCGAGCCGTTCTACGATCTCTATATCCCTGCCATTGAACTAGCGGGAGGGATTCCTGTCGCCGTCCCCATGACACCACCAAGTGAAGCTGTACCTTACTACCGGGTAGATTGGGATCGCGTCGAATCTGCAATCAGCAGTAAGACACGCATGTTGGTGATCAACTTTCCACACAATCCCACTTGCACTATTTTGCGAGCAGAGGATCTGGATGCTCTGGAGCAGATTGTAGAAAAGCATCCTTTGATTATTTTGTCTGATGAGGTTTATGAGCACCTGACCTTTGATCAGAGAGAACATTTAAGCTTGGCGACCCGTCCCTCTCTGGCCGAACGAGCAGTGATCGTCTCTTCCTTTGGCAAGACCTTCCATGCCACAGGCTGGAAGGTTGGCTATTGCTGCGCCCCAGCCAAACTAAGTGCAGAGATTAGAAAAATCCATCAATACACAGTTTTTACCGTTCCCAGCCCTTTACAGGCGGGTCTAGCGACTTATATGCAAGAACCTGCTACCTGGGAGAGCCTGCCCTCTTTCTACCAGGAAAAACGCGACCATTTACACCAAGGCTTACAGCACACCCGTTTCAAACCCATGCCCAGCGAAGGTACGTTTTTTCTGTTGGCCAGCTATGACAATATTTCAGATCTACCTGAGTTGGATTTTGCCAAATACTTGAACCAACACTATGGTGTAGGCGCAATACCGGTCTCTGCCTTTTACCTGAATCCACACTCCGAACAGGCTAATCATCGTTTGCTGCGCTTTTGCTTTGCCAAACAGCCCAGCACCCTGGACCAAGCAATCGAACGATTAAAGAAGGTCTAGCACTCCGTTAACTATTCCGTACCACCAACCGCCGCCAGGCGGTTTTTTTTATCCCATTTTTGTGGACAAGTACACATCAGTAAATCTCATCTCTTCAAATGCAGAGGAGCGGCTCAGGCCTTGTGAAACATGCATCCCCACTTGAAGCACAAAACCTCGTGTGCGCAACACAAAACCACCGCTTTGTGGCACATGCATAAAGAAACGTAAAACAGCCCTCTCAGCCTTCAAACGAGCCCCCTGTTGATAACTTTGGGGGTAAACCTGATTTTTTCTCCAGTTATGGCCTTTCTTTCACCGAGAAAAAAGCAAATTAAGCTATACAGTCGCTTTCTCGTGTTGAGTCCAAGCTTTACGAATGAAACCGGAGCAATAAACACAAAAAAGAAAAATATAGATATAAAACAATGACTTATTTCGATATTGAAAGCACATTCACAACTACGTAACTGTGTAAAAAAACAGCCTACTGACCTCAAGCGAACACAGGTGACAAGTGACAAACCGCCACTGACGCTTTACCCACAAATTGTGGATAAGTCAAAAGTCTAAACACGATTGACCTAGTACAAGCTCCAGGCACAACAACTCCCTAAGCCAAAGCAAATACTTGGCTAAACAATTTTTATCGGTAGAACAGGTCTTTTTGCTGCCAACACCCTTTCCTTGAGCTTTTCTCATACTGCAGTAAAGCCTCAGAAGGCAACAACAAAGCCGATCCTCAACAGGCTTGAAAAATATTTTTCAGCTCTGTTGGCTCAGTTTTCTGTATGCAAAACATGCATAAGCCAGTCTTGAGCGAGATCGTGATTTTTGTTCATGGACTGCATCTTAGTCGAGAACTTTTGACTTGCAAAGGGTAAGAGCCTGGTCAGGGTACCGCTGAACTTATCTTATATAACAAGCACTTAAATTTTTTATTAAGATGATTGGATGGAAGCCTGTTGATAAGTCGAACAAGTGCTTTTAAGAGTGGTAAAACAAGCACTTAGCCTGTTTTTTAACGGGGATAGATCTGACGCTTGTCAGTGGATGGTTTAGGAACAACTTTTAGAGAGCGCGAAGAAGTACCTACTTATGCCTTATGTATCCACACACTGTGCACAATCACCTTCCTAGAGCTTATCCACAGAAAAGAAAATTGTAACAGCGCACGGAAAGCCTTATTTATCGCGTGGGGTAAGTAAAACCGGTGTCGGTCATGATGATTTTTTCAGGCCAGCGCAACGCTGCCAGATGAAAAGCGGAGTCTTCAGGCGCCTGGGCTTTATGCCGATCGCGCCAGCGTGCCCCTACGGAGTAATCGATGCAAAACGTATTTTTCTTCGCTCCGTGCCATGAAAAAGGATCTATGTCTTTGAATAATAAGGAATATTTAGACATTTTCGCAACTGGCTGAGGAAATAGCTGACGCCAGTAATGGCCAAAAACCACAGGAACGTCGTCCAGGTAGCTGTCCCACCAGGCGGTACGATCCGAAAAACGCCATCGATTTCCTGCAAAAAAAGCTTGTTTAGCAGGGCCTTCGGTTCCGGAGGTCAGCAAACGGATTGGGTTGAACTCATTTTTGAGCAAATCGTAGTCAATATAGGACTGCAATAAGGGCATCAAAACGTGTGGATCTTCAATTTTTTCTTTCCAGTCCTGTTTTGCACGCAGATATTTATCTAGAATTCCTTTTTTTTCTGCATAATTATCCGCTTTATGTTCGCATTCAAAGAAATAATCAAGAAAATCGTCACTTTTTACGGCTCTAAGCGTATCAATTGCTGGATTACTCCACGCTGCATGCACGATTCTAAGATCATCTCTCTCCAAAACAATGGGTAATGTACGTAGAAATTCTTTAATTTTGTCTCTATTTTCAGGTTTTACCCGTTTGAATGGAGAGTAATTTCTTAAGTCTGATCGGTACCGTTCTTCAAAAAACCATCCAGAACCATCTTTTGCATCATCAATCAGCAGGTTGATCTCATGATTACCTAAAATTCCTTTTGCTTTTTTATTTGTAATCAATGACTTAAGGTAATCAATTACGGCTGGGCTATCTGGCCCTCTGTCACAATAATCTCCAACGAATATTAAATGACGGTTTTCAGGATGAGAGCCATCAGGCTCATAACCTAAATTTTCGATCAGTTGCAGTAGGGCCTGGAACTCTCCATGTACATCACCAATGATGTCTAAGGAACCAGTAGGTAAAGCTTGTACAAGAAAGTTGGGCATGGGTGAAAGCTTCTTTATTTAACAATAACTATATATATAACTGGTAATGGATAATGGGTGTCTGTGGATAAGTGGCATAGCCTAAAATTTATCTTTAATTTCATCCACTTAGCGACTGTTTTTACCTGTGCACCATCCCGAGGAAGACGGTGGAGCGAAACTGGACAACATTTGGGGTCTGGAAAAACAGGCGACTTATCCCCCTTTCATCCACAGCGCGTCCACAGCAGCCCCTCTTGGAGCTTATCCACAGGGGCCGGACGCCTGTCCCAGCCTTAAATATAGCTTTTTTGTTCAGTCCTCGACCGGTTTTCTAAGCAGAATCCACCCTGGCGAGAAGTGCCGGGGTGAACGAGCCCCCCCCCATCAACAGCATCATGTTCTGGGACTGATTAAGCCTTTATAATATCCACAAACTATTCACTTTCTTATTAACCGACCATTTTGTCGGAAACGATATTTTCATTTTTGGTTTAATCGAATTTGTTAATAAGATTGTGGATTACTTTTTAATCCCATTCTGTGGATAAGTTCATACATCACGATTGTTATTGGTTTTGTTCAAGACAAGATCGTTGTTTTGTTAATCAAACCGAAGTTCTTGTGCGGTCTTTTTTTATTGAACCCGTATCGTCTTTTGTTATTTTTCTTCAGCTTTATTTTTATTAATCGACTTCTTTTTGGTAAAGAATCTTATTTTCCGTGTTATGAAAGTGAATGTTCTTGCTAATCAATAAGAAGGATTTTTATAGATGTCTTCATGTTTTCTATTTTTTTATAGAAAACGAATTTTTATTTTTTAATTTTCAAAATTTCAAAATTTCAAATTTTTAATGAGAGCACCTGTTCTCATTAGCAAAAATTCTGAAGTACAAATAAAAATGTTGGAAGGCTGGGTTTTGCGCAGGAAACTACTTGCCGACCCGACCCGACCCGACCCGACCCGACCCGACCCGACCCGACCCGACCCGACCCGACCCGACCCGAGAGGACCGATCTGATAAGTTGTCGAGGAACAGGCTATCTTGCCGTATAAATCTGTTTATTTATTCAGTGCTGATTATAAAATCAGTGTTTGTTCTGGGCAGGCAGTCCTAATCCTGGCGTTTTTTTATTGCGTGATCCGGACCAGGGCAGTAACCGTGGCTTTTTGGCGAAAGTGGCAATTTCGTTTGGTCGACGCTCTACTTTGATAGGACAATCTGTCCATGTTGGAACTTTCAAGATGTTTCAGCCAACAAACTCTTGAGTTTGAATCGCAGATCGCCGTCAAGGTAAGGCGAAACAGGCGATTGCCCGAGTGCGTGAACAGGTGGCGTCCCTCTTGCTCGGCGGAATCACCCACTTATCTTTAAGGGGTATGTTTTTTCCTTGAGCCAGGCAAGGGTATTCTCCTGCTGGCCAGGAGCCCAGACCGCTATAAGAAATAGCGCGAAATCTGCCCTCATGTAACAATTGCCGCCAAGGCTGTTTAATCCTTAAGTATCGTCTCGCTACTCTTCCCGTACTTCATGTCTCAACCGAATATCGAAGAAGCCGCTCAGGATTGGCACGGCTTGCTCCAGAAAGTGCCCCCGGCGGTTCGCGCTCACGTACTGACTATCACCCAAGATAACCAGGACGAGCTTGCGACCCACTTTTATACCCATATGCTCAAGCACCCTGCCGCGCAGGTGTACCTGTCACATGATCAGGTACACAAGCGTTTGCATCGCTCCTTGCGCAGTTGGTTGGTGCAACTGTTCTCCGTAGATGAACACAGTGACATGCAAGATCAGGTCAAGCTGCAGAACCAGGTGGGGGAGGTCCATGCTCGGGTCGGGGTGCCCGTGCATCTGGTGTTGCGGGGAGCCCGTTTGCTCAAGGGGCGCTATGCCCGCTTTTTGTTTGAGTCCTCGGACATCAGCTCCGAGCAGGCCTGGGAGTGTTTTCGGTACGTACAGAACTTTATTGATCTGGCGATGGAGCTGATGAGCCATGCCTACGCCAACTCACGTGAGCGCAAGTCTCGCGCGGAGGAGTCGTACCGTTTGTTTGCGATTGTGCAGAACGTAGCCGCCGAGCGCGGTCGACAGCGGGCTGCCCTGCTGGATTGGGAGAACCTGTTCATGTTCGCAATGGCGGTCAACAATGGCGTCACCCCTGCCCCGCGAATCGGGGACTCGGATTTCGGTATCTGGTTCAAACATAAAGGCGCCCATGCATTTCAGGGTACGGTAGAGAGCCGCGAGATCCTGGATCTGATGAATTTGATTGATACACAGCTGATGCCGGCCTTTGAGAAAGGTGATGCGAAGGGTCAGGTACTGCTTTTGCATGAGCTGCGTGATCGAACCCGAGCAATTGGTTTGCACCTGGATCGTCTGTTTGAGCAGCAAAATGAACTGGAGTCGGGGCGGGATGTGCTTACCCGCCTGCTTAGCCGCAAGTATCTGCCCGTCGTACTGAGCCGTGAGGTGGGCTATGCCCAGCAACGTGGATCACGATTCGCGTTGTTGGCAGTTGATATTGACTACTTCAAACGGGTCAATGACACGCATGGGCATGATGCCGGCGATCGTGTCTTGCGTCAGTTTGCTGAATTACTCAGCAATAGTGCCCGAGCTGGTGATTATGTATTTCGTCTCGGCGGCGAGGAGTTTCTCCTGGTGCTGGTGGACGTGGATGCGGACGGGGCGATGCGTGCTGCCCGTAATTTGCGTCTTCGCATTCATGCTGAGACCTTTCGGGTCGTGGATGGGGAGAGCATGGCTATTACCGCCAGCATCGGCGTGGCCTTGTACGATGGTCATCCGGATTATGAACGTACACTGCGCCGTGTTGATCGTGCCTTGTATCAGGCTAAAGAGGAAGGGCGCGACCGGGTCGTGTACGTTTGACAGGACAAGCCTGTCCGCTCTTTTATGTCGTATGGCGGCAACCTGTGCTACAAGTGCGTATTGTTTTGTTTTTGCCTACGTTTTGTGGCTTGCTGTTGACCTAAGGCTGTTTCATGAGGACGCCGCTCCGGCTTAAGAGCGGCCTCGGGTCCCACTACATTGAATGGCATAAACGCGTTGGCTGATGGCCAAGGCAAGATTTGTTTGCGAGCTGATTTTATGCATCCCCGTTTGGCTGTTTTCCCCCAGTATCTACTTCCTAAACAGGCATTGACCGAGTTTTTGGGCGGCCTGGCCTCCAGGCCCATGGGCGGACGTACGACCTGGGTCATCAAGCGTTTTATTGATCGTTACCAGGTCGATATGAGCGAGGCAGAGAACTCCGATCCAGCCAGCTATGCGACGTTTAACGAGTTCTTTGGCCGAGCGTTGCGCCCCGGGGCCCGACCTATTGCCGATGCGGCACTGGTCAGCCCTGTTGATGGAGCCATTAGCCAACTGGGCGTGATCCAGGGCGCGGAAGTGTTCCAGGCCAAGGGCCATAGCTACTCGACGACAGCCTTGATTGGGGGCGATGCCCAAGAGGCTGCCCGTTATCAGGATGGGCTGTTTGCGACCCTGTACCTAAGCCCCAGCGACTATCATCGGGTGCATATGCCTTGTCAGGGTGTGCTCAAGCGCATGATTCATGTGCCGGGCGATTTGTTCTCGGTCAATCCTACGACTGCGCGTGGTGTGCCAGGACTGTTTGCTCGTAACGAACGGGTGGTTTGTTTTTTCGACTCTGAGCAGGGCCCATTTGTACTGGTGCTGGTAGGAGCGACCGTGGTGGGCAGCATGGTTACGGTCTGGCATGGCGTTGTCAATGCGGCGCGTGACGGCAAGGTTCGCGAATGGAATTATGAGGGCCAGAATATTGTTCTGGAAAAAGGACAGGAAATGGGCCGCTTTCTGCTAGGTTCCACTGTGGTCATGCTGTTTCCCAAGGAAAGCGGATATCGTTTTGAGCCGAGCTGGCAGCCGCAAGGGGTCATTCGTCAGGGGCAGGCCATGGGCTATCAGGGCTAAACCCTGTTTTCTTGAGAGTAGAACCTGTGTTCAAGTGGGCACAGGTTTTTTTTTACCCCTTTTTTCAGGGTAAGCGTGATTTGAAATCAGGTGGTTTGTGGAGTGTGTATGAAAAGGTGGGGGGCGAGGGTGATCAAGATACTGATTCTGTTATTGGTCTTGATGGTGACTGTCTGGGGGGCGTTGGCGCTGCTGTTTCAATGGCCGGCAGGCGCAGGACGCTGGATGCTCGTGTCTGTTTGGATGGGGATGGCCTTGCTGAGCCTGTATGCCTTGAGCAACGGCAAGAACGTTTTTTTTGTGCCCCAGGGCCTGGGACTGGTGCTATTGCTTGGCTGGTGGGGCAGTATCGTCCCGAGCAATGAGCGACTGTGGGCCACCGATGTAAACAGAATGAGCTATGGCGAGATCCATGGTTCGGTGGTGACTTTGCATAATGTGCGGGATTTTAATTGGCGCAGTGAAACCGATTTCGATGAGCGCTGGATTACGCAGGACTATGACCTGCAAACGCTTAAATCGGTTGATATGTTTCTTTCCTACTGGATGGGACCGGTCATAGCACATACTTTGGTGTCGTTTGGCTTTGAGGATGGTCGCCATGTGGTGTTCTCGGTAGAGATTCGCAAAGAGCGAGGTGAAGCCTTTTCTGCGATAGGCGGATTTTTCAAAGAGTTTGAGTTGAGCCTGATCGCTGCAACAGAGCAGGATATTGTCCGCACACGCAGCAATGTTCGAGGCGAGGACGTGTACATGTACAGTGTGGAATTGGCCAAGCCGGCCATGCAGGCACTTTTCCTGTCTTACGTGGAGCAGGGCCGACAACTGCAAACCGCGCCCCGCTTCTACAACACCTTGACGGCTAACTGCACCACGATTGTTTATGACATGGTGTCCAAGATTGTGGATGGGGTGCCATGGGACTGGCGGGTGTTGGCTTCGGGCTATCTGGCAGAGTATGTGTATGGTTTGAATGCCCTGGCTCCAGGCCATACTTTCAAGGAGTTGCAGCAATTGGGTTATATCAACCCCCGGGCGTTGGCTGAACAGCCCGGAGAAGATTTTTCTGCTCTGATTCGACGGGATTTACCCCTTGTAGGCCCTATTTAAGGTTGTTTTTGACGTTTTTGTTCCACGTGAAACATACGTTTTATTCTTTTTGATCTTGAAATTAGAGCGAATTTGTAAACCATCTAAAAAATAAAATCCCACTCTGCGAGAAATCATGGAGTGGGATTTTTTTATAAAAAAATGATTATTTTTTAAATGGGCTCTTCTTGTCCTCGTTCTAATACTTTTTTGAGGGTGCTTGGTGCCGGCTCAGGGGGTTGCTCGCCATTGCACCAGTTGCTCCAGCGTCATGGTGTTCCCGCCGCATACCACCACCAGAATGTTGTTGTAAGGAGCCAGTGCTTCGTGGTCCAGATACAGCGTGGACAGGGCCGCGCCACATGCTGGTTCCACCAGGACCCGATGGTCAGTCAGAAAGCGCAGGCACGCGCTGACAGCCTGTGCGTCACTGACCTGGACGCAGGTGGTGGGATGGGATTGGCTGACGGCATAGGCCTGATCGCAGACCCGGGGGGCGGCTAGCGAGGTCGCTACACCACTTACTTCATTTAGGGTGATGTGTTGACGTTGTCGCACGGACTCTCCCAGGCTTGCTGTGCCCTGAGTTTCGACTGCAATGATCGTGGTCTTGTCCCAGCCTTGTTCCTGCAGGCCCTGAGCAACCCCGCTTAGCAGGCCACCGCCGCCTACGGCCAGCAACACGGCATCGGGCTGTATACCCATCTGCGCCACCTCTGCGATCATGCTGGCGTGTCCCTGCCACAGTAAAGGATCGTCGAAGGGATGGATAAATGCGTCGCCTTCTTGAGCCAGGGTCAAGGCGTAGTCATGAGCTTCCTGCCAGTTCTTGCCCACGACATGCAGCTCGGCTTTTTCCCGTTGAATCAACCGTCTGGCGTGTTCACTGGTGCTTTCTGGGACGATGACCAGCGTGGGGATGGTCAGCCTACGCCCGGCATAAGCTACCGCAATGCCCGCATTGCCACCAGAGGCAATGATGAAGCGTTGTTTGCCTTGTTGGGCGTGGTGCTGGCATAAATGACCGATACCCCGAATCTTGAAAGATCCACTCGGCTGCAAGGCGTCCATTTTTAACCAGATCTGCTTGCCGAGCTGATCGCTTAAGGCGTGTGAATAAATAAGGGGCGTCTCAAGGTGAAGAATCATTTCTTATCGTTCCAGATTTTATAGTGATCTGAGGGGGCGCGGGAGGCGCTCAGCAGCCTGCTCGTCCCATTTTATCGGTCTGAAAGTTTTGTGGCCAAAGATCTTGGCTGCTGTCTGTGGGCGGTCCACTCACGGGAGGAGAAATAGGTTTGAAATCGAGGTTTATATCGTCAGCTCTGTATTTTGTAACTATTTTTATCTGTGAAGTTAAGTCTCTTAATGCCGTTTAATGTGAGGCGGCTTACGAAGTTCATACTCGACTGCACCTTCTTACAATTTCGTGTGCTCCGTCCTTGCTCGTTCAGGCTAAATCAAAGGCTGATCTGATAAAATTCCTGTTAAATCGCCCGACTCAAGACCTTTTTCCGGCTGAAGCTCCGGTTCGGTCTTAAGCGTTTAATTTTATGTGCGTGATAAGCACGGAAACTCATTCCAATCATTCGGGCCATAAAGCAGGCTTGTTTTTTGCTTTGCCTGATCGGAATAAAAACAATAATAACCAGAACTTATTTCTAGAAAAGACGCTGTGGTAGCGGCTCTTAAAGGAATAACGATTTTGTTATGAAAACTGCCACCAGACCTGCTGATATTTATATGCGTTTTTTGCAGCTCGCCGATTCGCTGCATACCTTGCCCTGCCTGCCCTGCCTGGACCCGCTCGAAGAGCGTATTCTGGTGCTGGTTGCCAAGGCATCCAAAGACTCCTTGCGCTTGTCGGTGCGAGATGTCATGGCCGTAGAAAGGCTGGGTTCGCCCGCGACCATTCACACACGCCTTAAGTCCATGCGTGAGAAGGGCTGGATCGTCCTGAGTGACACCGAGGATACGCGTCGCAAGCAAGTGGATTTGAGCCAGGCTGCTTTATTGCACTTTGATCGCCTTTCCGCCTGCCTGCTGGAAGCGGCAAATGTTTAAGGGATCAGGTGAAGTTGTGTCGCAGTCTGCGCGATACAGTTCGATAACAAAAAATAGGCTGGCAATAGCGAACCGCTAAGTTTTTTGGCTAGTGTGTTCCGCTTATGGAACCCAAACAGCTGCAGGTCTCAGGGTCAGTACATCAATAAGAGAAATAGACGGTTTAAAAACAATATCCCTATTGCTTGTCCTGCCCAGCTTCCAAGAAGCCCTTTTTTCTATACAGTAGGCTCATTGTCGATTCCATGACTGGAGGCGGGATGCGCTTACCCATATATCAGCTTGATGCTTTTACCGACACATTGTTTGCGGGTAACCCCGCTGCCGTGGTGTTGCTCTCTGAGTTTCCCGACGACGCCCTGCTGCAGTCGATTGCGCAGGAAAACAATCTGGCTGAAACCGCTTTTTTGGCGCCACAAGGCGAGGATTTCCGTTTGCGCTGGTTTACTCCTACGGTAGAGGTGCCTTTATGTGGGCACGCCACTTTGGCCAGTGCGGCGGTTGTGCTGCGCAGTCTGCGTCCAAATGACAGCCAGGTCGTGTTTCATACTCAAAGTGGTGCGTTGACCGTGCGTCGTGATGCGTCCAGCTATGTGATGGATTTGCCAGCACGCCCGGTCACCCGTGTGCCAGATAGCCCTGATTTGGAGCGGGCATTGGGAGCCAGGGTTATCGAGTTATGGCGCAATGACTTTACCCATTTGGCTGTTCTTGAGTCCGAGGAGCAGGTTCGCCATTTGCAGGTGGATGCTGGTGCTCTGCTCGCTTGCGGATTGGACGGCTGTATTGTGACCGCAAAAGGGTCGGGGCGATTTGATATTGTCAGCCGCTTTTTCGCCCCAGGTCATGGCATTGATGAGGACCCGGTGACGGGTTCGGCTCACTGCGCCCTGTTGCCCTATTGGGCGCCTATCCTGGGTAAAACGCAGTTGATGGCTTACCAGGCTTCTGCACGCGGTGGGGTACTCGATTGCTCCTTGAATGGAGATCGTGTGTTTTTGAAAGGTCAGGCCGTTATGTATCTGGAAGGGCATATTAATGTGGCCTGAAGGAAAGTAAGTGGCCGTCTCGTGGCATGAGCTTATTCGACCGGCCTGTTGGAGCGCCGGTCGAATGTCTGTTGAGCTGGTATTGTGCTTATCAGCATAAGGTCCCCTATTTCGTAGACCGCCTTGAGGGGCGGTTTTTATATTTCTGAGCTCTTATGATTCCTGTTGCACCGATTTCTCTATTTCTTTTGGTGATTATTACGCTCGGGCCGCTTGCGTGGGGGATCGTACTGGTTTGGGGTGTTTTGCTCGTAGTCCAGCCCCGGCGTCGGGTTAATTTCAAAAGTAATCCCTGGCCGCGCCTTTTGTGCTGGATCGCCCTGATAGCCTTGGCCGCTTACTACGGTTTTTTCCAATGGACGGTGTATCAATACAAAAAAGAGCAGGAACGTGAGCTGGCCAGCCGTCAACATGTTTTAAAAGAGACCGGTCGCTTTGCTGGTCTTCTGATGCCTGCTGGTACCCAGTTGGAGCTGGCGGTATGGGGAGACCCGGATAGCGTGGCCTGGGCCCGTTTCCCGGAGGCGGTGGGGGTGGCCAAGGCTCCCGTCCTGTCTTTTGAGCGCCCCCGACCGGATCTGGCTGATTCCCATTGGCATATGCAGCTGGCGCGGGACGTGGAGTTGGAGGGGTGGCTTTGTGACAGTAGCCAAGTCGTTGAAATGCAACAAGATCCACTGGCTGAGGATGGGTTTCGACTTGCTAGCTGTGTCTTGGCCGAAGGTAACCGGATTACTGCCTGGAGTCCCTACGCTGCCGCGTTCAATCTGAGTTCAGCGCCGGATTTGGTTCTGGCTTTGCCCAAGGGGACTCGGGTGCAAGCCAGACCTGAAGGGACACGGTATACCAATGGAGAGCGAGATCAGGATCGCTGGTTGCTTCGTGTGGAGGCGGAAGGGTTGCAACTCAGCGCCTGGAGTCTGCCCCTAGAGCGTGCCTACTTGGCAGTCGATGAACATCAAAAACTGCTTTATTTGTCGCATGCCCAATTGGCACAGGAAACACAATGGGGTGGTTTCACCTATCCGGTGGGAACGCAGTTTTCCAGCCCCAACTATCGGCTTTTTCCGCAATGGCCGCTTTTATTGAAGGCGGTAGTGCCCGCCCAAGGGGATTCAGTCCCGACACAGGAGCGCATTCATGCGTTGCCGGGTGGAGAAATTTTGGACGAATTTCATTAAGTAACGGCAGCAGTTCGATTTTTTTTAGCTTTAAGTGTCATTTTTTCGGCTGTCAGTGCAATTAAATAAGGCGAATTCGTTTTGCCTGCCTCAAATTTGAGTTACTGTAAGCTTTTGAAGCGTTTGTATAAAATAAAAACGTATCGTTTTCAAAATGAACAGTCACAGAGGTGGTGACGATTGTTTCGCTTTGGCGGTCGTGGTGTTTTGAGCAGGAGCGAATCTGCCGACCCCGGCCCACCCTATTGCTGGCTTAACTGGACAAGGTTAGATGCCGCTATGACGACATATCAGGGAGATCTGCTCGAGCATACGCAGGCTCACGCCCAAGCTGCTTACTGGTTTACTCGCTTGAACTCGGGTGAAGCGACGGCGGCCGAATTACGTGAGTTTGAGGATTGGCGCCGTGACAATCCAGAAAACGAACGTTCTTATCGCTATATTTGTTACTTTTGTGACGCCAGTCTGGATGCCCCTGAGCATGAAATCCGTCGTTTATTGGCAAGCTCGGCGGATAAGATCATCGTACTCAAGCCCTATCACCGGGTCTTACTGAGCGCTTTGGTATTGTTGGCGCTGGTGTTGACGGTCTTTTTTTCCTGGCCCGAGCGGGTGCTGCGACAAGCGCATCTGGTGTCGGGCGAGCAAGCGCTGGAGCAGCGTGCGGATGGACTGGTGCTGTTATTGGGGCCCGACTCCGCACTTGAGCTGCGAGAGTATGAGGACCGCTTGAATGTGCAGTTGCTGCGTGGTCAGCTCACCTTGCAATTGGCGGATCAAGCCCAGAAAAGTGTAACGGTATTTACCAGTTTTGCGCAGGCACGTAGTAATCAGGCGCAGTTTTCTGCCTGGCTGGATAATAATCAGATGAAGTTTACGGTCATGGCTGGATCGATCGAGGTGTCCAGCGGGACCTGGTGGCGTCGCCAGACGCGGGTGCTGATTCCCGGTCAACATGTCTTTGTGGATCGATGGTCTGGGATGAAACGGGTTCAACCCGCTCCCATAGCGTTGAATAAGGCCGACTAATAGTCGGCCTCTTACATTTTGGCGAGCCTAGAACATCCAGTTCAGGAACAGTTTGCCGTTTATATCGGCACGGCTGTCACCCCATAAACGGGTCTGGGCCGACAGTCCTACACGCAAGCGTTCGGTTTGCTGCAGGCTGACGCTGGCTCCCAGTGACAAGGCATGGCGATCCACCCGTGCATAGCGACCCTCAAAGCCGACGGCCGGAGCACTGGCAAAAGCGGCCTGCTGGGTTTGATGGCGGTGCAGCAAGGCCTGTTCCCAGGCCAGCGAGACGGACGTGTGCAGTTGGCGATCCTGTCTGAGGTCCCAGTTTTGACGCAAGGTCAGCCCGATTGAGGCCTGCAAGGCTTGCTGACGGCTGGAATCCAGACGTAGACGGCTGGCGGCATCCCCCTCTTCTTCCAGACCGGGACGACGGTAATGGATGTAATCCAGGGCCAGAACGGGGCCGATGCTGCCGCTCTCGCCCAGAGCCCAGTTGTATCCGGTCTGTATGCCTGCCGAGAGGGCATGACCGGTCCAATCCGCCGCGGGGCGCGCTTGATAGCCCGCAACGCTGATAGTGCGGTTCATCTTGCCCTGCTCCATGCCCACTCGTACGTTAGCCAGGCCGTTCCAGCCTGGCTGAGTATCGTCACGGTAGCGGGCATGGATGCCCAGACCCAGGCCGGTCAACTTGCTCTTGGCTTGGAAGGGGGCGTCGATATTCACGTGTTGCTCGTTGGCATTGCCGTGTATGCCCAGGCTCCAGTCACTGCCTTCAGCACGATGTTCAGCCCCCAGCATGACGCCATAGGTTTCGCTGCGGTGGTCCACATCGTTGCTGCCTAATTGCCAGTGATAGCGACCGCCGTACGTGTGGATGAAGCTTTGCCAGCCACTGTGGGTGTTGCCCCTGGTTTGACGCAGTTGTTCGGACACCAGCTGTTCACGGCGCAAGGAGGCAGCGGTTTGAGCGGCGTAGGCACCTGCGCTTAACTGATCCAATGCCAGTCCAATATCGCTGCCATCTGCACGCGAGAAGTCCATGGCCTGATACACGGCTGCTAGAGCTTGCGTGTCTGAGGAGGCCTGTGCCAGGCTGAGGCCCACTGCGGCAGCATTGGGCGAGGCTGCATATTGCGAATAGGCATCTTGATGACGGCTGACGGTCCAGCCCGTGTCGGTGCTTTGTACCTGCAAGGAGGGAGAGGCCAGGGTTGCGCTGTACACGGCAAACTGCCCTTGCGTCTGACTGGCGGTGAACACCTTGTTCTGATCCAGCGTCCAGCCGTTCTGATACCAGTCCGGTTGCAAGTCCACCTGCAGTTCACCATCGAGCTGAGCCACACCCTGTACGTTAATACGGTCGTTCTGGGTGGTGGATGCTTCCGCCAGAATCCGGCCCTGGGCACCTTGGACAAAATTGCCCTTGATCGTCATGGTCCCGTAAGAGTTACCTGGACTGAGCGTGCCGTTATTCGTGAAGTTGTATTCGGGATTGAGGATAAATTGGCTATGGCCGTACAAGGTCGCACCTTGATCGACACGCAGGCCATACAGCTCATGTTCTCCATTCAAGGATGTGGCGCCCCCGGCGATGACGACCGCCAGATTGTTCAGGCCTTTGATATTGCCGTCATAGCGCATCTGGAAATCGGGGTCGGCATTGGCGGTAGCGCGGCCGTTCTCATCGGCCTTCTGTCCAAAGCTGATACGGGTCAGCAACAGGTCCCCATTGGCGTCACGGCGATTGTAATCAGAAGTAATGTCGCCTGTAATGGTTGCGCCCTGCAGAACATGGATGTTTTGCACCCAGGCATTGTCCGCGATATGGATGGCCGCCTTCCGGCCCGACAAGGTGCCCGACAGGTCATACCGCTTAATCAACGCGCCTTGCAAAATCGTTGGTACAGCAAGACCTTGCCCTTCCGACTCGACGAGCCAGGAGCCGTGATACTCATCGTCGCTTCCCATGGCATTCTGGCCAAAATCAAACAAGGTCCCGATGCCATCCTGACCGTCTGCCCGGACTTCGCCTTTCTGGACAATATGGTGATGACGTCCATAGCTAAATTGCAGGCCACGCCCATACGCTCCCAGCGCATGAATTCGGGTAGCGTCCGGGATGATAAGGGTGTTTTCGCTGCCATCGACACGTACACCTACGCCCCCGGGTCCCGCACTGAGCAGGTCCGCTGCCTGGGTGATGGTGTTGCGTTCGCCATAAATATGCAGGCCCAGACCCTGCGTGGCCCTGTTGTATTGGCCAGGCAGGTAGGCAGTGCCTGCTTGGTTACGTGCAAAGTAGCCCTGCGTGTTGGTCAGGGTGATGTCGTTGCCGTAGACCGAATAACCAAAGAAATTGCGGCGATCAATATTCAAACCAATATCCTGCAAGGCAGCGATTTCGGCTTCCATCAGATTCACGTAGTTGCGATAAGTCTGGTGGCTCATCAGGCTGTTGCGCAGCTCCGTGTGGCTCATGTAGTTGCGGTCTACCCCGTACTGCGGTTTGTCATGGTAGTTCAGGATGCTGACGGGGATGCCCGGCATAGCGCCGTTGAGCACCTCTTGCACATGGCTGCCGGTGAAATACCCGTTGTCCTGGCGCAGATCAAAGGCATTGGGCTCGTAAGGATTGCTGCACACGGAGCACAGGATTTTTTGCCCTGGGGTGGGTGCGCGGCCCTGATCGTCGCGCAAACCCAAGGCCCATGGGCTCAGATCGTTCAGAAAATAGGGGTCGGGCGGGTCGTTGCTGTTTTCAGCCAAGTTGTCCGCCACCGTGTTGCTGATCCCTAAAGCGTGGGCCAACTCGTGGAAAATCACGGCGTTGTAGTCCACTTTGCCCGTGATGGGCAATTGGCTGGGGGTGACGGGGGCGGTATCCAGATCCAGTTCTCCAACCCCGATAACAGCGTCGGGGTTGTCGGGAGAGCCCGGGAAGATGCCTTGTAAGCGTGCCTGCAAGGCCGATAAGGTGAAATGAGGGTTGGAGGGGCTGGTCAGAGATGCGCCATATGCGTTGGCGTTCTTGCCGTTCATGGTGCCAAGATTGATGACTGCTGGCGTGTAGTTGGCCGGCAGATCGATGATCTCAGCCCAGCGTTCCAGCGCAGCCCGGATTTTCAGTCTGCCATTCTCGTCAATATCGCGGGGGGAAACACGGGGGTCTGTTTGTTCAGTCGTATCGTAGCCCCCATCATCAGGCCCGTAGATTCGTAACTCAAAGGCCTGCTGGCCTTGCTTGTTCAAAATGAATTCTGTTTCGTAGGCATGCGTGCTGCTGGCCCAGCTCAAGGCCAACAGGGTGTGGCCCAGTAGTGCTTTGATTTTGAAGTTCATTGGATCTAAGGAAAGGGGGACGAAAGGTAGAAGGCACTTTCCGTATAAAAGTAAATAAAAGTGTCTTGTTTTGCTACTTATTTCGCTGACGACGGAGGCGATTGAGTAAATGGCGCAACATCTGATTGGACCCTGACGGTAAAGATTTACGCTCGGTCAGCCGTAACCTCTAAGGGATAAAGTGTTAAAGAGAGGAAACTATGTCGATAGAAATCAGTGGGCAGGGGTTGGTACATCAACAAACTATGCCTGTGACCGAGCCTTTGCACGCGACCGCCATGACGCCCCCGGCAGTATCCGGGCAGAATGAAAATGCAGCTGTAGACTCATCGGTGCGTATTACCGTGAGCTTGTCGCCTTTGGGAAAAGAGCTGTCCCTGACGAGTCAGCAGGCCAGCAAGATAGAGCGCGACAAAGATATTGATGACAGCTCCCTGCCCGATGGCATTAAAGAGATTCTTAAACGAATCCGTGATTTGAAAGAGCAGATTCAACAAAAGTTGATGGAGCTGCAGCGAATTCAGGCCAATGACACATTGAGCGAAGCGCAGAAAAAACAGGAATTGGAACGTGTGCAAGCGGAGCTGACCAGCCTGAACGGTGCCTTGTCCAGTGCGCATGCCATGTTGAACAAGGTCATGGACGACATTGAGCTAGGTGGCGAAGCTCGTATGGAGGTCGGGGATTTATTGATGAAATAAAGGTCAATCCACTGGCTCTGGGGGGCGGCTTGAAGCGCCACCCGCAGTGCCAGTGGAACAGCATGATCCCGTTGCTGCATTCTTCACGGGGGCCGATCATCGGTGACCCGGCCCAGCACGTGTTCAGGGCTGGGCCGCTACCGTCAATGCCTGTGCGATCTTGTGATTGAGCTGGTGAGGCGACATGAGTTCGGCGCTGACCTGAGCCCGGGTATGAATGATGTAGGCGGTCGACGGTTTCAGGTCAATGCAATACACGACCAGCGAGCCGCCTCCTAAAGGGGCAGCGCCAATATACACGCCCAATTCGTCGCTGATGCTCGGATCAGTGCGCTGATGGTACCCCTCCCCTGCAGCCGTCTGTCTGACGGTATCCACACACTGGGCTACGCTTAGGCGGGAGATGGAGCGCTGCTCGGCCTCCAGCTCCAGAGGGTGCAGGTGCTGGGCGTGTGCCGTCCAGGCGCCCTGCAGTAATGCGGCCATCAAAACCCATTTGCTGACTGTGCACATGATGTCCTCCCGCAGGAGACGATGGAACGTTCAGCATAGACCTGATTGATAAGGACAGGCTTTGACAGCGAGTAATTCAGCGGGAAAGTCGGGTTTTTACTGAGGCAAAAACGGGACGTTCAGCGACAGGGATGGAACAAGACCGTTGCAGGTGTTTCGCCCCTGTGCCGTGCTGGTGGCCCAAGCGGACCAAGATGCTTCGTACAGCGCTGAGTTCGCAGGCTGATGCCAGATAGGGACAGGAGCGACCGGCGGCAGGTCCAATATTACTTCCCGATGCAGAAACTGGAGAAAATCTCCCCTAGCAAATCGTCGCTGCTGAACTCGCCGGTAATCGAGCACAGGTCCAGGTGGGCCAGACGCAGTTCCTCTGCAAACAGATCCAGCACCTGATCGCTGTGGGTGGCATGTTCTGCGGCCAGGCTCAGGTGGTACTCCGCCCGTTCCAGGGCCCGCAGATGTCGTTCACGTGCCAGCCAGGGGGATTCACTGCCGGGGTTCCAGCCTGCGATATCCAGCAAGGTGCGGCGCAGTGTATCCAGACCGACATCTTTACGGGCAGAAATGGGCAGCACGGTGGCGCCGCTTTCCTGGGCAGGCAAGGCAGCCTGTTGCTCGGCGCTCAGCAGGTCTATCTTGTTATAGACGCGCAGCACGGGTACGTGCGATGGCAGACGAGTGGTAATGGCACTATCCAGTTCGTCTTGTGGGTTGCGTGCATCGAGCAGATGCACGATCACGTTGGCCTTGGCGATTTCATCCCAGGTTCGGGCAATGCCGATGCGCTCGACCGTATCCTCGGTTTCACGCAGACCGGCGGTATCCACGATATGCAGGGGAATGCCATCAATGTGGATCAACTGCATGACGCGGTCGCGGGTGGTGCCCGCAATATCGGTCACGATGGCCACGTCTTCGCCTGCCAGCGCATTGAGCAGGCTGGATTTGCCCACATTGGGCTGGCCTGCCAGTACGACGTGCAGGCCCTCGCGCAGAATCGCCCCCTGGCGCGAATGCTGCAGGATGCTTTCCAGCTCGTCCTGAATGCCTTGCAGCGTGGCGGCGGCCTGGTATTTTTCCAGAAAGTCGATTTCTTCCTCGGGAAAATCCAGGGTGGCTTCCACCAGCATGCGAAGATGGATAATCCGGTCGGCCAGGGCGTTGACCTTGTTGGAGAACACGCCGGACAGTGAGGCCACCGCACTGCGGGCAGCGGCTTCCGAAGAGGCGTTAATCAGGTCTGCCACGGCTTCAGCCTGGGCCAGATCCAGTCTGTCGTTCAGGAAAGCGCGCTGGGTAAACTCGCCGGGTTCGGCCAGTCGCAGGCCCATCTCCTTGCCGGCTTCCAGGCAGCGATCCAGCAAGCGGCGCAGTACAGCGGGTCCGCCATGTCCTTGCAGTTCCAAGACGTCTTCACCGGTGTAGGAGTGCGGGCCTTTGAAAAAAAGCGCGATGCCCTCGTCGATGGCCTGGCCTTGTGCATCCTTGAAGGGCAAAAAGTGCGCATGACGCGCTTGCAGCGTACGACCAAACAAGGTTTGAATCAGCGTATCAAGCTCCTTGCCGGATACACGGATAACACCAATACCACCCCGGCCGGGGGCGGTGGCAATAGCCACAATAGGGGAAGAGCTGGACATGGTCAGATCGATCAAAGAGGCGGAACAGAACCGTATTGTAATGGAGGCGACGGACGGTTCGGGCTTGGAGCTAAGGCCTGTGCAGGTGGTTGAAATACGTGCGTTTAGGGGGAGTGGCCTAGGCTCTTGAGAATCAGGCAATCAGGCAATCAGGCAATCAGGCAATCAGGCAATCAGGCAATCAGGCAATCAGGCAATCAGGCAATCAGGCAATCAGGCCACTATTGGGATCACTTGGCAGAGCTCAAGGCCATTGAAAAAGCGATGGGCAGTGTCATCACCGCGGCTGTGGCCTGTCGTCTGCGCCTGGGTCCTTAATGGTTGTTGACACACACCACCAGAATTTCCACGCTTTCTCCGTGTTCACACAAGTACAGGTGTCCCAGGTTGCTCTTGAAGTAGATACTGTCGCGCGCTTGCAGTACGTGACGGCGACCGTCCTGAAACTGCATGGTCAACTGCCCTTCAATGACAAAAATAAACTCTTCGCCTTCGTGCTGACTGAAGTCACTGGCATCACGAGGTTTGCCTGCCAGCACGCGCCCATGCATGGGTGTCATTTTCTTGTTGATCCATTCTGAGGCCAGCATGCCGTATTCATAGCGGTGTGCATGGTAGGTGACCGTGCGCGAAGCCCGTCCTACCAAAATATCCATCCCCGATTCGTTCTGGTCGCGCGGCGTTTTGAACAAATCCGACAGATCCATTTTCAAGGCCCGGCTGACGGCCAGAAACTTCTCGTAGCTCAGACCAATCAGGCCACGTTCTGCCTTGGATAGGGTGGATAGGGATACATTGGACAATCGTGCCAACATAAGCAGGGTCAAACCCTGTCGTTTGCGTTCATCGCGTATGCGAGCCCCCATGGCGGTTTTGCTTAATAAATTGGGAGCGGGGTTGGCTAAGTCTTTTGTCATAACCTAAAGAAGTAATAAACGGCTTTCTTATAGATATTATTAATTTTCTTATAAGAAAACTCTGTCCTATTGTATAGAACTACACGCTTTACGCTGGAGAAAGAAGGCATGACTGCGATGTTTGATCCTACTGCTTATCCCTCTACCTCGGTGGAATGGATAAAAAAACTGATTGCTTATGATACGACAAGCCGGGAATCTAACCTGGAACTGATTCACGACGTGCAAGCTTATTTGCAGCAGCAAGGCTTGGAAACGGTGCTGACGCATGACGCCAGTGGTCGCAAGGCCAATCTGTTTGCCACCATTGCCGCCGCCGATGGCACCCGCACCGGCGGCATTGTTTTGTCCGGCCATACGGATGTGGTGCCGGTAGATGGGCAGAACTGGAGCAGCGATCCTTTCAAGGCCGAAGTGCGTGAGGGGCGGCTGTATGGTCGTGGCACCTGCGACATGAAGGGTTTTGTCGGCGTCACCCTGCAACTGGTTCCCGAGATGCTGGCGACCAGGCTGTCCAAGCCGATTCACCTTGCGTACTCCTATGATGAGGAGGTGGGTTGCGTAGGCGCCCCGGTGATGATTGACGATCTGGTGCGTCGTGGAGTCAATCCCGAAGGTTGCGTGGTGGGGGAGCCAACCAGCATGCGTACCATCGTTGCGCATAAAGGCATTAATGCCTATCGCTGCCGTGTGCATGGTCGCGCCGCGCATTCTTCGCTCACTCCCAAGGGCGTGAACGCGATTGAGCATGCGGCGCGCATCATTACCGCTATCCGCGATCTGGCCGATGATTACAAAAGTATGGGTCCGTACGATCATGATTTCGATGTGCCTTTCACGACCTTGCAAACCAGCATGATTCGCGGCGGTATTGCATTGAACACCGTGCCCGATTTGTGTGAGTTTGAATTTGAATATCGCAACCTGCCTGGCGTAGACCCCGAGCCGATCCTGCAGGAAATCCGTGAGTTTATCGATCTGAAGGTTTTGCCTGCCATGCGCCGCGAGCATCCGGATGCCTTGGTAGAGCTGGAAAAGCTGGCCAGCGCCCCCGGGCTGAATCCTGAGGAGCAAGCGGCCATTACCAAGCTGGTACGGGAACTGACACGTGATGACACCGTGCGCAAAGTAGCCTATGGCACCGAGGCAGGCCTGTTTCAACAGGCCGGTATTCCTTCGATTATTTGTGGGCCCGGCAATATTGAGCAGGCTCACCGCCCGGATGAGTACGTGGAACTGGCTCAAGTGGAGCAGTGCGAGCAGTTTTTGCGCGCCTTGATCCGCAGCCAGGCCGTCGCTTCTTAAAAAAACAGACAAACCGGTTTCAACGACAATCCATGACAACAGACAAAGTTACCCAGGAAAACGTGGTGCAGGCGCATGAGCGTCTGCGCCCCTATGTGCGCCAGACGCCCGTGTTCGATTATCAGACCGGGCGTCTGGAGAGCGGCGTCAATTTCAAATTTGAGCATTTGCAGGCCTCGGGCACGTTCAAAGCACGGGGGGCGTTCAACAATTTGCTGAGCTTGTCCGAAGACGCACGCCAGCAAGGAGTGACCTGCGTGTCGGCCGGCAACCATGCGGTGGCGGTGGCCTATGCGGCCCATCAAATGGGTGTGAAAGCTAAGACCGTCATGATCAAGACAGCCAGCCCGGCGCGCGTAGCCCTGTGCCGCGAATATGGGGCCGAGATTGTCTTTGCCGATAACGGCGAGCAGGCGTTCGAGCTGGTGCGCCAGATTGAAAGGGACGAACAAAAGACCTTCATTCATCCGTTCAGCACCTACCCGACGGTATTGGGAACTGCCACGCTGGGCTATGAGTGGTTGCAGCAAGCGGGCAAGCTGGATGCGGTCCTGGTGCCGATTGGTGGTGGTGGGTTGGCCGCGGGTGTCTCGGCCGCCGTCAAGCTATGGCAGCCTGATTGTGTGGTTTATGGCATTGAACCTGTGGGTGCGAACGTTATGGCACTTAGTCGCCAGGCGGGCGAGCCGCAAAAAATTGGCGCGATGCACTCCATCGCAGATAGTCTGATGGCTCCGCATACTGACGAATTCAGCTTCCGCGTGTGTCAGGACAATATCGATACGCTGGTCACCGTCAACGACGACCAGATCCGCGCTGGAATGCACTTTCTGTTCAATGAGTTCAAAATGGCCACCGAGCCGGCCTGTGCCGTGGCAACCGCCGCCTTGATGTTTCCCTTGCGCAAACATCTGGCCGGGCAACGGGTGGGCGTGCTGTTTTGCGGCTCCAATACGGATACCGACACCTTTGTCCGCCACATCACTACGCCTGTGGCTCAAGGTTAATCATGACGCTGAATGTGTATGTCGCAAAAGCTCAGGAAGTGTATGAGGGGCTGGAGATGGGCGCTGCCATTGACCTGATGCGCCAAGGCTTTATTGCCCTGCAGCAAGGGCGTATTGATCAGCCTTTACGCACCATTGTGCGCAGCGATTTGTCCTGTGGGTTTCTGGGCATGATGCCCGCCTGCATCAATATGCCCGAGATCTATCCCGAGCCCTTGTACGGCGCAAAGATGGGTACGCTGTTTCCTGACAATGTTCGCCTGGGCAAAGACCCTCATCAAGGCTGTGTACTTTTGATGAGCGGTTTGACCGGCGAGACGCGTGCCATTGTCGATGCCAGCAGCGTAACGGCGTTACGGACTGCAGCGGTCAGCGGCCTGGCAACCGATTTGTTGGCGCGCCCCGATGCCAGCGTGCTGACTTTGTTTGGCGGCGGCCATCAGGCTTTATGGCAGTTGCGTGCCGTCGCGCAGGTGCGCCGTCTGAGCAAGGTCTTTGTGATTACGCGTTCGCCCCAGTCGGCCCAGCATTTTATTGAAGAAGCCCAGGCTTATCTGGACTGTCCCTTGATTGCTGAGGTGTCGGCCGCGCAAGCCGTCTCCCAGTCTGATCTGGTGCTGACGGCCACCAGTTCGGCCACACCTGTTTTGCAGCGTGAATGGCTGCGCCCCGGCACTCATGTCACCGCCATGGGCTCCAGTACGCCGGCCAGCAGTGAGCTGGATGGCCCCACCATGACGGCAGGACGCTTGTTTGTGGACCGCGCCCAATCGACCCGTAACGAATCGGGTGAATTTTTGAATGCCTGCAAGCAGGGTTATCTGTCCGCGGATACAGAGTTGAACGAGCTGGGTGCTGTCTTGCAGGGAGAAGCCGCCGGGCGCATGAACGATGAAGAGATCACGATTTTCAAGTCTTTGGGACTGGCATTTGAGGATGTGCTGACGGCAGCTGCTTTGCTAAGCCGCCATGCCGCCCAGGGCAAGGGACGAGTAGTAGCACTTTAATAGCGTCAACTAGAGGTAGGGAGACAAGTGATGAAAAAGCAATGGGCGCAGGTTTTGCTGGGAACAGCGTTGGCATTGGCGTCAGGCCTGTCGGTGGCCAGCAAGTTGCCCGACACCATACGTTTGGTCGTGGGTTACCCGGCCGGAGGAACGGCAGATGCCGTGGCTCGTGTATATGCCGAACAACTGCGTGAAAAACTGGGTGTCAATGTGGTGGTGGACAACCGCGCAGGCGCGGGTGGGCAGGTTGCGGCTCAAGGCTTCTTGCGCTCGCCCACGGATGGTTCGGTGCTTTTGGTGGCGAACAATCACATGATGACCACCCTGCCCCTGACCGTGAAAACAGTCAGCTACGATCCCATGAAGGATTTTGCGCCGGTAGCCGTGATCGCCAAATTCGAGCATATCTTTGTGGTGGGCAAAACCACGCCCGCCAATACCTTGGCAGAGTATGTGGAGCTGGTGCGCAAGGAGCCGGAAAAATACGGCCACTACGGTATTCCCGCCCCTGGCAGTGCCCCCCAGTTCATGGGTTACAGTATCGCCAAAAAGAATGATATCCAGATGTCTCCTGTGCCTTATAAAGGCGGCGCCCCTTTGATTAATGACCTGCTGGGCGATCATATCCCTGCTGGGGTGGATGCCGTGGGCATGATTACTGAACATGTTGCCGCCGGTTCAGTTCGCGTGTTGGGAATTACAGGCGAGCAACGTCTGCCTATTCTCAAGGATGTGCCTACCTTTGCAGAAATGGGCTACGGAGACCTGAAGGCTTCGGGCTGGATGGGAATCTTTGCGCCCCTGGGTATGGAGCCGGAAATGGTCAAGCAGTTCCAGGATGCGTTCAATGAAGTGGCCAAGCTGCCTAAAATTGAAAGCGCGATTGTGCCGATCGGCTTTCGACCCGAGTCGGGCGATGCGCAGGAACTGGCCCGTACGGTTCAGGCGGATCTGGATACCTGGGGACCGATCATCAAGGAGTCGGGGTATTTGCAGCAGTAAGGTGCCAGACCAGGCACAACAAAAAACGCCCTGCCTTTGTGTAGGGCGTTTTTGCGTGCAACGGGTTTATTTCACCGGCGTACACAACTCCACCACGATGCGCTCGGGCGTCTGTACGTAAGACACCATCTGCCCCCAAGGCTTTTCCTGTGGTGGCGCCAGTTCTGTGCCCCCTTCTGCCAGCGCTTTGGCATGAGCGGCAGGTACGTCGTCACACACCAGGGCGATTTCGATACCCAGCGGTACTTCTGACGCGTGCGGTGATAAATGACCCTTTGGATAATTCATGTACGCCAGCATTTCCGCCGCAAAGGACAAGGTCGTTTGGCCGGTTTCCAGCTCGCCGTACAGCCCGGTCTCATGCAACATTTTGGTGGACAGGCCAAAGGCGCGATTAAAGTAGTCCAGTGCCTGGCCGACGTCAGGAACATAGATGATGGTGTAGCCAAATTTCATGGTGGGACTCGGTAGGAAAACGCAGGGCCAGTGCAAATAAGATCGGCCCCCCGATTGTAGAGCGGGGGGCCGATCTTTTTAGGGCTTTACAGACCCGGCCAGGGTTTAAAGCTGTCCGCGTCTGCTCAGTTCCGCTCGCACACCTGCGCCATAGGCGGGGTCTGCCTTGGTGAAGTGGCCCAGCTGACGCTCGATGATTTCTGTCGGCACGCCTGCCATGGCATCGGCAATATTGCTGAACAGACGTTGCTTTTCCTCGTCGTTGAACAGGCGAAACAGATTGCCAGGCTGCGAGTAGTAATCGTCGTCTACCCGGTGATCCCAGTGGTCTGCAGGCTGGCCGTCCAGCGCCAGGGGCGGTTCGCTGCGGGGAGCCTGTTGCCATTCACCTTGGCTGTTGGGCTCGTAGTTGATCGTGCCGCCGTTATTGTCGCCAGTACGCATGGCGCCATCGCGGTGGTAGCTGTGAAACGGGCAACGGGGGGCGTTCACCGGCAGCAGGCCGTGGTTTACGCCCAAGCGGTAGCGCTGGGTGTCGCCGTAGGAAAAGATACGGCCTTGCAGCATGCGGTCAGGCGAGTGCCCAATGCCGGGGACCAGATTGGCCGGCGTAAAGGCGGCTTGTTCAACCTGGGCGAAGTAGTTGGTGGGGTTCTCGTTCAGTTCCAGCATGCCCACATCGATGAGCGGGAAGTCGCCATGTGGCCAGACCTTGGTCACGTCAAAAGGGTTGATGTGGTAGTTGCGCGCCTGCTCTTCGGTCATGACCTGAATACGCAGCGCCCAGCGTGGGAAGTTGCCCTTTTCGATGTTCTCGTACAGATCGCGTTGCGAGCTTTCACGATCCTGGCCCACTACCTTGGCCGCTTCTTCATTGGTGTAGTTGGCAATGCCTTGCTGGGATTTGAAGTGGAACTTCACCCAGTGGCGCACACCCTTGTCATTGATCAGGCTGTAGGTGTGGGAACCAAAACCGTGTTGTTGGCGAAGGTTACAGGGCAGGCCCCGATCGCTCATCAAAATAGTGACCTGATGCAAGGATTCAGGCGACAAGGACCAGAAATCCCAGGCAGCGCTCATATTGCGCAGGTGGCTGCGCGGGTCGCGTTTCTGTGTATGGATGAAGTCAGGGAACTTCAATGGATCCCGTATAAAGAAGACAGGAGTGTTATTGCCCACGAGGTCCCAGTTTCCGTCTTCCGTATAGAACTTGATGGCAAATCCTCGAACGTCGCGTTCTGCATCGGCGGCTCCTGCTTCACCAGCTACGGTGGAAAAACGTAAGAAAACGGGGGTGCTGCTGCCTGGCTTGAAAACCTTGGCCATGCTGTACTGAGTGATGTCGTGCGTCACGGTAAAGGTGCCGAACGCGCCCGAGCCTTTGGCGTGCACCACGCGTTCCGGGATGCGTTCACGGTCAAAGTGAGCCAGCTTCTCCAACAGCCAATAATCCTGCATCAGGACGGGACCACGGGGGCCTGCCGTCATGGAGTTCTGGTTCTCCTCAACAGGACGGCCGGCGGCGGTCGTCAGGGTTTTCTTACTCATTGTGATTCTCCGTTGAAGCTGACCCGACCTGAGGGGGCGGGTCGTTTTAAGAAGTTGAGATCAGTCTACTGGCCTTGGTCGAAATAGTTAAATCAAATGATTTTAGTGAACGCATAGTTTTTCGCTATATTGACGGGCTTTCCTCCCGATCATAGCGGTAAGTAGAAACACAGAAAATGACATTTCTACGAACGGGCCAGACAAGGAACGTTAATAAATGACCAAAGACGGGTTTTTAGTGCGGTGTGACAAAGCATTATTGGCAGGCCGTCGCGTTTAGTGCAATCAGGTATAAGCAACAGGCGAAAAAAAACCCCGCTAAGGGTAGCGGGGTTTTCTGGGCCAGAACGAATTAGCTATTGGCGGCTTTCGCGCTGTTCTTTTCGATCTGCACCATGATGTAGCGCTGCTGGGCGATGGACAAGATGTTGTTCACGCACCAGTACAGAACCAGACCGGCGGGGAAGAAGAACATCATGCCACCAAAGACCAGAGGCATCAGCATCATGACCTTGGCTTGCATTGGATCAGGCGGTGTTGGATTCAGCTTGATCTGCAAGAACATGGTACCCATCATGATGGCGGGCAGAATCATCCAGGGGTCGCGCGCGGCCAAGTCGTGAATCCACAGAATCCACGGCGCACCGCGCATCTCGACGCTGCCCAGCAGCACCCAGTACAGCGCAATGAACACAGGGATCTGAACCAGCATGGGCAAACAGCCGCCCAGCGGGTTGATCTTCTCGGTGCGGTACATCTCCATCATGGCGGCATTCAGCTTGGCCTTGTCGTCGCCATACTTCTCGCGCAGCGCTTGCATGCGAGGAGCAAATTGCTTCATCTTGGCCATGGAGCGGTAGCTGGCGGCCGACAGCGGGAAGAAAACCAGCTTGATCAGCACGGTCAGCGCCACAATGGCCCAGCCCCAGTTACCCAGCAAGGAGTGCAGCCAGGTCAGCAGTTTGAACAAAGGCTTGGAGATGATGGTCAGCCAGCCGTAGTCGACGACCAGATCCAGGCCGGTTGCCAGTTGCGACATGGCTTTCTGGTCTTGTGGGCCGACCCACAGGGAGGCGTCCACAGCCTTGCTTTGGCCGGCATCAATCGAACCGACCGATTCCAGCGTGCGCACGGCGTACAGGTTGTTGCCCAGCTTCAGGATCTCGTTGGTGCGCTGCACGTCCTGGACCGGAACCCAGGCGGTTGCAAAGTAATGCTGCACCATCCCGATCCAGCCGTTATCGACGTTGCGCGCGTAGCTGGCCTTGTTCTTGTCGATGTCCGAGAAGGTGATTTTCTGAAACTTGTCGCCGCTGGAATAGACCACAGGACCGGTGAAGGTGCTGTACAGGCGGGACGAATCAGGTGGGTTATTGCCGTCGCGGGTCAACTGCAGATACAGGCGCGGGTCAATGGCAGCGCCGCTATTGTTCTGGATGTCGTGACGAACCTGAATGTCGTAGCGACCCTTGTGCAGGGTGTAGGTTTTGGTGACCTTCACATCGTCCGAGGTGGCTTCGAACACTACATCCAGCGTGTCGCCGGTCATGTTGTGCTGGGTCGAGACCAAGGTGAACGGGGTCAGGTGATTGGGCAGGGTCTGCCCGGCGGCGCCCACAATACCGGATTGGGCCAGGTAGATGGAGGCCGGCGAGTTGTCCAGCAACACCATGGGTTGTTCAGGATTCTCGGGCGAGCCGTATTTCAACAGTTCCGCTTTGACCAGCTGGGCACCTTCGGTGCTAAAGCCAAGCTTGTAGACATCCGTTGTAATGTCGATGGTTTGCGCTGTCGCGGACACCGCGCTGTTGCTCGATGGCAAGGCAGCAGACGCAGTGGGCTCTTGAGCAGCGGGAACACCCCCATTTTGGGCAGGTTCGTCGGAAGCTGCTGGCGCTTGTGTGGTGGCCGGGGTAGAGGCAAACAGCGATGGCTTGCCGTTATATTCCTGCCAGTTGTTCCACAGCAGCAGCAGTGCAAAGGAGAAGATCATCCAAAGGATGGTGCGTCGGATATCCATAGCGCCTGTATCACATTTATAAAGCTGAGCAAAAGCTTAGCAGTTTAACGTAGCTGGTCTGCAAACAGGGGGTTGCCTTGAAAAACAAGGCGCAGACCAGGACGATTCTAGAAAGTGTTGCGGTCTTCGGGCGTGCGAGCGGGCACGGGATCATGCCCTCCCTTGCACCAGGGATTACAGCGGCAGATACGCACACCACCGAGCCAGAGCCCTTTGAGCGGGCCATGAATGTCAATGGCCTGTAAGGCGTAGTTCGAGCAGCTGGGAGTAAAGCGGCAGTTTCGTCCGATCCAGGGGCTCAGGAAAAACTGGTAAAAGCGGATCGGCGCTGACGCCAACTTGCGCATCATGGCCGTACCTTGGCAAACAAGGTGTCGGCTTCGGTGCGAACCAGTTGCTTTAAGGCGGTTAGCGACACCTGGGGTACCTTGCTGTGCAGCCGAAAGACATAGGCGGCATTGGGCAAACCTGCGCGTTTGTGGCGGAAGGTTTCACGCAAGATACGTTTGATGGTATTGCGGGTGACGGCGCGATTGGCAAAGCGCTTGGGGACGATCAGTCCCAAACGGGCGCCTTCGGTTTGCTGTGGATCTTCGCCGCGAGAGCGAGTGACCACGAACAAAGCCCCGCGACCTACGCGTTGTCCCTTAAGTGACAGAGCGTATTCGGTGGGGCTATGTAAGCGAGCCGTAGCTGGAAAGGAGGCACGCATGATGCGTAACGTGGGAGCCGGGCTTTAGAAAGATCTATTGCCCTGGGCCACGCATCCCGACATGGCTTATACAGCCAGACGTTTGCGACCTTTGGCGCGACGTGCGTTCAAAACAGCGCGACCACCGCGAGTTTTCATGCGAACGCGAAAACCGTGGGTACGCTTGCGACGGGTAACAGAGGGTTGGTAGGTGCGTTTCATGGTGTATCCAAAAAAATGAGCCGCCAGAAATCGCAGAAAATCTCCACCCCGACAGCACAAAGGCTTGGGATCTGGCAACAGAAAATCGTGTTAAGCCCGTCATTTCAGCAAATTCTTTCTGTTGTGTCAATTATTTAGCCCGATATTACGCAACTAAATTTGTTAGCCTGTGGATAACTTGGCACAGCTCAGGGTAGAATCGAGGTTTACAGAAGTGATGACCGATGAATGAATTCTGGCAGTCCTGCGTTCAGAAATTGGAGCAGGAGCTTCCCCCCCAACAAATAAGTGCGTGGATTCGTCCACTGGTTCCCCTGGACTTCGATAGTGAGGCCGGGGTGTTGCGCGTTTCTGCTCCTAACCGTTTCAAGCTGGATTGGGTCCGCAAGAATTTTGCTACGCGCATCGAGGAACTGGCCTCGGATTTCTACGAATGTCCCGTAACGGTTCAGTTCGAGCTACCTTCGGCCAGCGCGGCGCCTCGTCGCGCCCTGGCTGACCGGGCCGCGCCCGCGCCTGCCGGCAGTCCAGCCGGTGAGAACCTGGCCCCGCCCGGCGCCAATCCGGCCGTGACCGCGGTGGTGGATGCGGTACAGGATCGCTCGCGCCTGAATGCCGAACTGACCTTCGACAATTTTGTAACGGGTAAAGCCAACCAGCTGGCACGCGCTGCGGCCTTGCAGGTGGCCGAGAATCCTGGTGTCTCCTATAACCCGCTCTTTCTGTATGGTGGCGTGGGTTTGGGCAAGACACACCTGATTCACGCGATCGGCAATGCGCTGGTCGCCAATGGCAATGGTGTGCGGGTACGGTATGTCCATGCCGACCAGTACGTGTCAGACGTGGTCAAGGCCTACCAGCGCAAGGCGTTTGACGAGTTCAAGCGTTATTACCATTCGCTGGATTTGCTGCTGATTGACGATATTCAGTTTTTTGCCGGCAAGAACCGCACGCAGGAAGAGTTTTTCTACGCCTTTGAAGCGATGGTGGCCCAGCGCAAGCAGATCATCATCACCTCGGATACGTACCCCAAAGAGCTGGCCAATATTGATAGCCGCCTGATCTCGCGCTTTGACTCCGGTCTGACCGTGGCCATCGAGCCACCCGAGCTGGAAATGCGTGTAGCAATTTTGCTGCGCAAAGCTCAGGCCGAAGGCATCGCCATGCCGGAAGAAGTGGCCTTCTTTATCGCCAAGCATTTGCGCAGCAACGTGCGTGAACTGGAAGGAGCTTTGCGCAAGGTCTCGGCTTATGCCCGTTTTCATGGTCGCGATGTCCTGACGGTGGAAGTGTGCAAGGATGCGCTCAAGGATTTGCTGTCCGTCTCCAATGGGCAGATCACCGTGGAAAATATCCAGAAAACCGTAGCCGATTTTTATAAAATCAAGGTCGCGGATATGTACTCCAAGCGCCGCCCCGCCAATATCGCCATGCCGCGTCAGGTGGCCATGTATCTGGCCAAGGAACTGACCCAAAAGAGTTTGCCGGAAATTGGCGATCTTTTCGGTGGCAGGGACCACACAACGGTGCTGCACGCAGTGCGCAAGATCTCGGACGCACGCACCAAGCAAGCCGAATTGAATCACGCATTACACGTACTGGAACAAACTCTCAAAGGATGACCATGCAACTCGTTCAAGCTACCCGCGACGCATTGCTAAAGCCCTTATCCACAGTTGTTGGCATTGTGGAGCGCCGCCATACTTTGCCGATTCTGGCCAACATCCTGCTGCGTAAAAACGGCTCGGACGTCTCTTTCCTGGCCACAGATCTGGAAGTGCAGA
The DNA here is from genome assembly GCF_037120595.1 of Alcaligenes sp. CHO6. Lineage (NCBI taxonomy): Bacteria > Pseudomonadati > Pseudomonadota > Betaproteobacteria > Burkholderiales > Alcaligenaceae > Alcaligenes > Alcaligenes sp. CHO6. The sequence continues at coordinate 266,439 of NZ_JBANCI010000004.1, read as the reverse complement.
TCACCACCAATGCCGGCTTTGGTGTGGGTGAGGACAATGCGGCCACCACGGTGGCAGCCCGCAAGCTGCTGGACATTCTCAAAGCCCTGCCCGATTTTGGTGACGTGCGTCTGGGTCTGGACAGCGGCAAGCTGACCATTCAGTCTGGCAAGAGCCGTTTTCAGTTGCAGACGCTGGAAGCGGCTGATTTTCCAGTGCTTACCCTGCCCGAGCAATGGGATGTGTCGCTGAGCATGCCCCAGCGCACCCTCAAGCACCTGTTCAACACGGTGCACTTTGCCATGGCCCAGCAGGATATCCGCTACTACCTGAACGGCATGTTGCTGGTGTTCGAGCCCGGCATGGTGCGTACGGTGACCACGGACGGGCACCGCCTGGCCCATAATGCCACTGCGATTGACGGTGTGCAGGAGCGCCACGACATTATTGTGCCTCGCAAGACCGTGCTGGAAATGCAGCGTCTGCTGGGCGATACCGACGATCTGGTCAATATTGATGTGTCCAGCCGTCAGATCCGTTTCCGTTTTGGCGATGTGGAGTTGATCTCCAAACTGGTGGAAGGCAAATTCCCCGACTTTGCGCGCGTGATCCCTTCCACCTACACCCGCCACTTTGATGTCAGCCGCGACGTGCTGCAAGGCAGCTTGCAACGTGCGGCCATCCTGACCACCGACAAACTGCGTGGCGTGCGACTGCAACTGTCGCAAAACCAGCTGAAGATTTCCGCTTCCAATGCCGAGCAGGAAGAAGCGGTCGAAGAGCTGGATATCGATTATGAACACGAAAGTCTGGACGTTGGCTTTAACGTCAGCTATCTGCTCGATGTGTTGGCCAGCATCAAGGACGAAACAGTCCGCTGGTCTGTGCAGCCCGATGCCAACGCCTCGGTGTTGATGACGCTGCCCGAGCAAGAACACTTCAAGTACGTGGTCATGCCGATGCGCATTTAATGCGGCATGTTCGACAGGCATGGCCCGCCGGGTCATGCCCGCTTGAAGCAGACAGGCTATTACAAGGTTTTATGCTATGACCGATCAAACCACGACCACCCAGCCAGCCGATTACGGTGCTGATTCCATCAAAATGCTCAAAGGCCTGGAGGCCGTGCGCAAGCGTCCAGGCATGTACATCGGGGATACGTCCGATGGCACCGGCCTGCACCACATGGTTTTCGAGGTGGTGGATAACGCGATTGATGAGGCCTTGGCCGGTCATTGCGACGATATCGTCGTCACCATCCATTCCGATAACAGCATTTCGGTGTGTGATAACGGCCGCGGTATTCCAACCGATATCCACAAGGACGACGAGCATCAGCGCAGCGCCGCTGAAATCGTCATGACCGAACTGCATGCCGGCGGCAAATTTGACCAGAACTCCTACAAGGTGTCTGGCGGCCTGCATGGTGTGGGTGTGTCATGTGTGAATGCCCTGTCCGAATGGCTGTTGCTGACGATCTGGCGCAACGGTAACGAACATCAGGTGGAGTTTCGCCGTGGTGAGCGCACGGCGCCCTTGTCGGTGACCGGCCCCGCAGAAGGCCGCACGGGCACCTGCGTGCGTTACCTGGCCGACGTGGAGATTTTCAGCAATATCGAATACCACCACGAAATTCTGGCCAAGCGCTTGCGCGAGCTGTCTTTCCTGAACAATGGCGTCAAGATCCGTCTGGTTGACGAGATTCAGGGCAAGGAAGAAGACTTTGCCTTCCTGGGTGGGGTCAAAGGCTTTGTTGACTTTATCAACCGCAACAAGACTCCGCTGCACCCGAATGTCTTTAGTGTTGCCACCGAATCCAGCGCCGGCGGCACGACAGTGTCCGTTGAAGTGGCCATGCAGTGGAACGACAGTTATGCCGAGACGGTGCTGTGCTTCACCAACAATATCCCCCAACGTGATGGTGGTTCCCACCTGACCGGTCTGCGTGCGGCCATGACCCGCGTGCTGAACAAATACATTGCCGATAACGAGCTGGCCAAGAAAGCCAAGGTCGACACCTCGGGCGATGACATGCGCGAAGGCCTGGTGTGCGTTTTGTCGGTCAAGGTGCCCGAACCCAAATTCAGCAGCCAGACCAAAGACAAGCTGGTGTCCAGCGAAGTGCGCCCTGCCGTTGAAGAAGCGGTGGGTCGGACCCTAGAAACCTGGTTGCTGGAGAACCCCGGCGACGCCAAGGCGCTGTGTGGCAAGATCGTGGAAGCGGCCCGTGCTCGTGAGGCGGCCCGTAAAGCCCGCGAGATGACACGTCGCAAAAGCGTGCTGGAAGGTGCTGGCCTGCCCGGCAAGCTGGCCGACTGTCAGGAAAAAGATCCCGCCCTGTGCGAACTGTACATTGTGGAGGGTGACTCCGCAGGCGGCTCGGCCAAGCAAGGCCGGGACCGTAAATTCCAGGCCATTCTGCCTTTGCGCGGCAAGGTGCTGAACGTTGAAAAAGCCCGTTTTGATCGTCTGATTTCCAGTGAACAGATCACCACCTTGATCACCGCGCTGGGCACCAGCATTGGCCCGGACTTTGATATCGACAAACTGCGCTACCACCGTATCATCATCATGACTGACGCGGACGTGGACGGTGCTCACATTCGTACGCTGCTGCTGACGCTGCTGTACCGCCAGATGCCTGAGCTGATCGAGCGTGGCTACGTCTACATTGCCCAGCCGCCGCTCTACAGGGTCAAGGTGGGTCGTGAAGAGATTTATCTGAAGGACGACGCCGAGGAAGCCGAATTCATGTTGAGGTTGGCCCTGCGCGATGCTGTGCTGACCCCATCCGAAGGCGCGGCTCCCATCACCGGCGAGGCCCTGTCCGATTATGCTCACCGCTATGTGAAGGCCAAGGGCGTGATAGAGCGTCTGTCGCGCCATATGGACGGTGATGCTTTGTCTGCGCTGGCTGAAGGCGTGAAGCTGAATCTGGATACTCAGGAGCAGGCTGAGCAAAGCGCGCAGGATTTGGAAAAAGCGCTGTATGACGAGGCGATGCCTAACGTGGTGAAAGTGTTTGCGGCCTTTGATGAGGCCAGCGAATCCTGGCGCGTAGTGGTGCAGCGTTTGCATCACGGCAATATCCGCGTGACCGTGTTCGACCGCAACTTCATGCGTGGCGCCGACCATCAAACCCTGGCCCGTGCGGGCGAGACCTTTGCCGGCCTGATTGGTGAGGGGGCAAAGGTCGCACGCGGTGAAGGTGACAAACGTCGTGAAACCGAGGTCGATGACTTCCGTGAAGTCATGCAATGGTTGTTGACCGAAGCCGAGCGCGGTATGAGCAAGCAGCGCTACAAAGGTCTGGGTGAGATGAACCCCAGCCAGCTGTGGGAAACCACCATGGACCCCAACGTCCGTCGCCTCTTGCGTGTGCAGATTGCCGATGCCATCGACGCGGATCAAATCTTCACGACCCTGATGGGCGATCACGTGGAGCCACGCCGTGCCTTTATCGAGACTCATGCCTTGCAGGCGGGGAACCTGGATATTTGATGACGGTGTTCACAATTTCTGCATTCAGGAATTCGTGAAAAACCTTGTGTTGATGTGGGTACCCAAAATGGGCCCTGGCATTCTTGCTGGGGCTCATTTTTTTGATGATGGCGATCCAGTTCTGAACCCTGAAGATTCAGGCTCCTTGGGCAGGCTCAATTAATCTTTGACAGCAAACACTGGCTGATCAAGTGCCAGGTAGCTTAGTTGTCATGAGGTCACGCGCTCTAGGAATGTAAAGGCGCACAATCACGCTTATATGGTCTACTTGCAGTGATTCACCTTGCTTCAGAACGAACGAAAAGAAGGGGCGAGTGGGTCTGAAGGTGGCACTTGGCGTCGGCCTTGCAAGGCCTCTTGATCGATAGCACTGACGCTATAAATTATTCAATAACTCTTTGTTTGGAAATGGTATGCGACTGGACAAGTTTCTTGGTGAGAGTACGGATCTGAGTCGTTCAGACGCACGTAAAGTGCTTAAAAGCGGGGAGATCACGGTTAACGGGGAGGTGGTGACCAAAGGCACCCACGTTGTGCAAGAGGGCGATGTGGTGTGCTGGGACGATGAGCCGCTTGCCTTGATTGGCCTGCGTTACATCATGCTTAATAAGCCCGCTGGTTACGAGTGCAGCCTTAAAAATAGCGCCTACCCGTCCGTGATGATGCTGATCGATGTAGAAAAGCGCGAACGCTTGCACACCGTCGGTCGATTGGATGTGGATACTACCGGCTTGATTTTGATTACGGATGACGGCCAGTGGACGCATCGTATTATCTCGCCCCGTCATCAGTGCGATAAGGTCTACGTGGCGACATTGGCAGAGCCTTTGCCTGACAATGCAGAAGAACTGTTCAAGGCCGGTATCTTGTTAAATGGCGAGGACAAGCCAACGCTGCCAGCTGTGCTGGAACGTATTGATGAACGCACTGCAAGGCTGACCATCCAGGAAGGGAAATACCATCAGGTGAAACGTATGTTCGCGTCCCTGGGGAATCTGGTTCAGACCTTGCATCGTGAGCGTATTGGTTCCCTTTCCCTGGATGACAGTCTGGAGCCCGGAGAGTCGCGTTATTTGACCCCTGCCGAGGTGCAGCAGTTTGCAGAAGAGGGTTAAACGGTTTACCTGTTCCAGCACGTGGGACGAAGCCTGTTCTTGAAGAAAACTGCCGAAGGCACGGTGCTGCTTGGCGTCTGCTGGCCTTCTAAGCTGCATCACCGTATGGGATCGCGGATCTGGAACGCAAACCCAGCCTGAACCTGGATTCTTTGCCACGTAGCGTGCATACCGCCTGCCGTGTCGTTCCTGAACTTGCCCCTTTGCCTATATCGCCAGCTCGCAGGGTTTAACCGTAGCCGTGATGGACGAGCAGCCGCGCTTTGGCGGGCAGGTATTCAGGCAGGCGCCCGGGGAGTTTGCGGCGGCGGCTCCGGACTCCCTGCACACCTCTCTTTTTCACACAGCTTGTTTGAACAGGCGCGTGACCTAAGGCTGTGCAGTGGCATTCTTTTGCCGTTTCCTCAGACCGGTTGTTCCAGTATTTCCTGCAGACGGCTCAGCAGTTTGTCGCTGGCGTTGTGCATATGCCGTTCGCAGATGGCGATGGCACCTGCTTCGTCACCCGATGCAATGGCCGCAGCCAGCTCTTCATGCTCGTCCCAGATGGACAGGCGCTGCTCTGAAGACTGCAGTACTGCCCCCATGACACGGCGCAGGTGCACCCAGTGGACTTGGGCGCTTTCAGCGATCATGGGATTGCCGGACGCGTCGTAAATGGCCTTGTGAAAGGCCTCATCGGCTTCGATCATGGCGCGCACATCGTGTCCCCGGGCCACCTTGCGTCCCATGCGGATCATGTCCGGGTCCAGCACGGCACTTTGGCGGGCCGCCAGCCGGGTCGCCAGGACTTCCAGAGCGCCACGTACTTGATACAAATGCCCGATATGTTCCAGATCCAGTGGCGCGACCATCACGCCCCGCCCTTCGGCATCTTGCAACAGCCCATCTTTTTTCAGTAACTGGATCGCTTGCAGGACCGGCGAGCGCGACACGTTGAGTTGCTCGGCGATGTCTTCTTGCGTGATGCGCGAGCCGGGGGCCAGGGAGCCGTCACTGATCGCATCGAGCAGGATGCGATAAACCTCGTCCACGTAGTGGGGACGGGCCTGCAACTTACCGGAAAGCTTGGCATGCATGAGGTCTGGAACTCCGATACAAACAAAAAAACAGGTGAAGGCCGCAACGGCGTTGCGGCCCCGGGTTTCATCAAGGCGTGGAACGCATGGATTGCAAAAGCATGGCCATGGGGTCCGAGTCCGAGCTCGCCTGTGCGTCAAAGGGGTTGCCAAGCGGGTCATCGGACTGTCGCGCACCGGGTGTCAGGCTGGGCGAAGGTCGGTTGAGCTGGAGCAGAATTTCTTCTTCGCTCAGGCTGACCGTCTTGTGCAGTCCACCCGTCACCAACTGCGGATAGGCAATCACAATACCGACCACCAGCAATTGTAGTACGACGAAGTAGGCTGAGCCCTTCCAGATCTGCTGGGTACGAACCCGAGGAATAGTTTGGCGACTAATTGAATCCACATAATCTGAACGGGGTGCCACGCTACGCAAATACAGCAGAGCAAAGCCAAAAGGCGGTGTCAGAAAGGAGGTTTGCAGGACCAGGGCGATGACAATGCCGAACCAGATCAGATCAATGCCCAGGCTGTTGGCAACGGGTGCCAGCAGCGGTACCACAATGAAGGCAATCTCAAAGAAGTCCAAAAACATGCCCAGCACAAAGATGATGGCACTGACGGCAATGACAAACCCCAGTTCGCCGCCGGGAATGGCATCAAACAGATGCTCTACCCACAGGTGGCCGTCTGCGGCGCTGAAGGTGAAGCTAAAGACTGTCGAGCCGATCAGGATGAACATGACGAAAATAGCCAGCTTGGCGGTATTTTCCAGGGCCTGGTTCAGCAAGGTCCAGTTAAGGCGTTTGCGGATCAGGGCCAGGATTAGCGCACCAATAGCACCCATGGCACCGCCTTCCGTGGGTGTGGCAATACCCAGGAAAATCGTGCCCAGTACCAGAAAGATCAGGATGACCGGAGGGATCAGGGCGAAGACAAAGCGTTCTGCCAGCTGTGAGAGCAGCCCCCAGCCTGTAACCCGATTGACGGTCGCAAACAGGAGTGCACTCAGGGAGGCGACAACCAGGGCGGTGATGGCAACTTGATCCGTGGGGGCCTGAGCCGGCTGGGAAAAGACCTGGGCCATGACTTCGTTGTGCAGACCTGCCCAGGTAAAGCCGATGAAAGCGCACAACAGAACCAGCATGCCCAGTGACCGGCGTCCGCTGGCGCCCGCGGCGGTGACCTGGCTTCGGGCCTGCTCAGGCAAGGCGGGCATCCAGCTGGGGCGAAGCAAGGCCAGAATGATGACAAAGCTGATGTAGATCACCAGCAGCAGCAAACCGGGGCCCAGCGCAGCGGCATACATATCACCGACGGACCGGCCCAACTGGTCGGCCATCACAATCAGAACCAGAGACGGTGGCAAGGCTTGCACCAGTGCCCCCGAGGCCGTGATGACGCCGCTGGCGATTTCCGGCTTGTAGCCGTAACGCAGCATGACAGGCAGGGAGATCAGGCCCATGGAGATGACGACCGCCGAGGTGACGCCGGTGGAGGCTGCCAGCAAGGCGCCAACCAGAATCACGGAGACGGCCAGACCGCCGCGAACGGCGCCAAACAACTGCCCCATGGTCTCGAGCAGGTCTTCAGCCATGCCCGAGCGTTCCAGAATGATGCCCATCAAGGTGAAAAAAGGAATGGCCAGCATGGTCTCGTTTTGCATGATGCCAAAGATGCGTAGCGGCAAAACCTGGAACAGGTTGGTGGGAAACAGATCCAGGGCGATGCCCAGAACGCCAAAAATCAGCCCGGTGGCCGCCAGGCCAAACGCGACGGGAAAGCCGGTCAGCAGGAGCACAATCAGGCTCAGGAACATGATGGGGACGAAGTTGTCCGTGATAAAGGAGACAATCATCGCGCGCCCTCCTGGACAGTCGATAGCGCTTGGGCAGGCACATGAATAGGCGTGTCCTGGGCGTTATCTTCGGCAATGCAGTCCGGTCCTTTGCCTGTCAGGAACAGGATACGTTTGACCAGCTCGGCCAAGCCTTGCAGCAACAGCAGACTAAAGCCGGCGGGAATCAGCAGATAGGCGGGCCAGCGCACCAGTCCACCGGCATTGCCAGACATTTCACCTGAATGCCAGGCGGCGGTGAAAAAGCCCCAGCTCAGGTTAATGACAAAAAGACAGAACGGAATCAGGACGACAACAATCCCGGCGATATCGACCCAGTTGCGTCCCCGCGCCCCCAGGCGGGTGGAGATGAAGTCGATGCGAACATGGCTGTTATGCAGAAATGCGTAGCCCCCTCCCAAGAGAAAGACAGCCGCATACAGGTACCACTGAGCTTCCAGCATGCCGTTGGAACTCAGGTCAAAGGCCTTGCGAGTAATGGCGTTGCTGGCGCTCAGAATGGTGGTGGCCAGCAATAGCCATTTGATGATGAATCCGATACAGCGGTTCAGGTGGTCTATTCCCCCCACCATGGTTTTCAATGCAGTCATTTTTGTCTCCGCGAATATTGTTGTGTTCGTCGTTGTGCTGCCGGGGAGTGTTTGATGGCGGCCGTGTGCAAGCCGTGTGGTAGCAGGTGCTGTGGTGACTCCTTGGGCCACGATCGTGCCCGAAGTAAATGGGGTGTGCCCTGGCGGGAGCCAGGACCAGGGGATGGCCTTACAGGTCCAGAACCAGTACGCCCGAGCGTGCGCGTGAAACGCAGGCGGTCAGGCAATGGCTTTGCTCATCGGGACTGAGGATGTAGTCCTGGTGATCAACATCCCCTTGCAGGTAGGTGATGCGACAGGTGCCACACAGGCCCGATACGCAGGAGGTGGCAATAGGCACGCCTGCTTGTGTCAAGGCATCGCTCAGGGATTGATCGGGGGCAACCTCAATGCACTGGCCGGTACTGGCAATTTGCGCCACGAAGGCACCGGGAGGCAGGGTATTGGCATTGGGGGCGGGTTCGGGCGCCTTGAAGTGTTCGCAATGCACGGAACCGGCAGGCCAGTGTGAGCTGGCCTGGGCACAGGCCTGCATGAAACCGGCTGGGCCGCAGTAATACACGTGGGTGCCTTCATCTGTATTGGCCAGCAAGTCCTGCAGGTTCAGACCTTGTGCCGGATTGCCATTGTCCAGATGCAGATGCAGGCGGCCTTGTTCCTGCCACCTGCGCAGTTCAGGGCCGAAGGCTGCCGTGTTGGTGTTGCGGGTGCAGTAGTGCAATTCAAAGGGCTGGCCCTGAGATTCCAGAAAGTGGGCCATCGCCTTGATGGGGGTAATGCCTATCCCCCCGGCCAGCAAGATGGAGCGGCGGGCGTGCGGGTCCAGTCTGAAATGATTGCGGGGTGTGCTGACGGTTACCTGCTGCTGGACCTGCAAGGCGTCGTGCAAGGTGCGTGAACCGCCTCGTCCATTGGCATCGCGCAAGACAGCAATGACGTAGCGGTGACGCTCATGCGGCGGGTTGCACAGCGAGTATTGGCGGATCAGTCCGGCCTGGATATGGACATCAATGTGGGCCCCGGCTTCGAAAGGGGGGAGTTCCCCGCCGTGAGGACAGCAGAGCTCGTAGGAATTGATACCCTGCGCTTCGTAGCGGATCTGCCGGATCTGCAGCGATAGCAGCCCGTCTGGTTGGGTGACCGCCTGGACGGGAGTGGCGGGTTCTGCAATGGCGTTCATGGTGCTCTCCGTAGGGGGCACCCGCTCCGATGGGGCGGGTGCGGCGGGCGATCAGGCCTGGGCAGCGACAGCGCTGAGCGATTGTTGCAATTCCTGCATGCTTTGCTTGACGAAGGCTTCACGTTCGGCGCCTTTCATGCCATCGGCAGAGGTCAGGATGCGCACGATCTCGCGGGTGGCATGGCGGCGGCGGGAGACTTCCTGCGCCACATCGTCGGACTCGGGGATGGACAGCACATTGCCCGAACAGTAGCTGTTGGGCGCGCCACCGCAGTCTTTGAGCCATTGGGCAAAGCCTTCCGGGGTGGCGGCCGGGTTGGCGCCACGCAAGGCATCGCGCAGCATCTTGCGGAACATGTACAAGCCAGCGTCAAACTTGGTCGGGTTCTCCAGCGCATGGACGGCAATCGGACGCTGGCTGATGATGGCCTCGTAATCGCCGGGTGCCTGCTGGCATTCCTTGTAGTTGTGGCGGGCACGGTGATCGGACGGGATGGGCGGCAGGTCTTCCAGCTTGTACTTGCCGAAGCGTTCAGGGCGTCGCATGGCGACCTGCCCTTCCAGAAAGTCGATGGTCTCATAGCCCACCATGTCCTTGTTGCCCACTGCGCGTGTATCAATCCCTGGCCCCATGACGCGCCAGCCGATCATTTTGCTGTTCTGGTCGTCTACCGGCACCGTCCAGCGCACGATGTGAAAGCGGCTGAAGAATTTTTCTTGCGAGCCATCTTCCGAGGTGTAGGCATGCAGGCTCAGGTTGGGAAGTACCTGGTGCTGAACACGGATAAACAGATGATCCTTGCTGGCACGACGCGCGCCGGCGCAAGCCAGACTGCGACCGTTGTGGACAGGGATGAACTGCATGTCGGGCGCCACTTCCATGGAGGCCGCGCCCACCTCATCGAAGGTGGTGCCCTGGTAGTTGCCGCCCACCACGTTTTTGGCGGCGTGCAAGGCCGTGGGATGGAAGTTGTCGGCCGCATTGTCCTGTACTTGCAGCCAGTTGCAGTGCTGGAAGTTGCTGAAAGCCACCAGTTCATCGCCGGGCATGACGGTGAAGTTTTCCTCCCATTCGGGGAAAGGAGGTTCGGCATCGGGTGGGCCCATATAGGCAAAAATCAGGCCATGGCGCTCGAAGGCCTTGTAGGCACCCTGACGGATGGAGCAGGCATATTTTTCGCCTTCGGCCTCTTCGCCTTTGGGGTACGGCACATGCAGACAGGTGCCGTCCACATCGAACACCATTCCGTGGTAACAGCACATGATGCCCTTTTCCTGAATGGCACCGTATTCCAGCGAGGCACCACGGTGCGCACAATGGGCGTGCAAGACGCCGATCTGGCCGCTTTTGTCGCGAAAGGCGACCAGTTCCTCACCCAGGATCTTCAGAAAGCGGGGCGTGTCTGTCAGCTCTGCCGCCATACAAACGGGGTGCCAGAAACGACGCATGTACTCCCCCATGGGCGTGCCAGGGCCTACTTCGGTCAGTTCAGGGTCATGCTCGGGGATGCGGTTGGTGTAATAGCCGCCGTAGGGAATCAGTTTTTTTTCGGTCATGTCGTCCTCGTGTACAGATCAATGGTGGAAGGGTCAGGCTACTTTTCGGTCGACCAGGGCCTGGGTCTGAATCCAGGGCATCATGGCGCGCAACTGCTCGCCGACGATTTCAAGGCGGTGGCGCTGGTTCAGACGTCGATGGGCATTCAAAGAAGGTTGGCCGGCACGGCTTTCCAGGATGAAATTCTTGGCATAGGTGCCGTCCTGAATGTCGCGCAGCAGCGCTTTCATGGCCTGGCGTGTGTCTTCGGTCACGATGCGTGGACCGGCCTGGTATTCGCCAAATTCGGCATTGTTGGAGATGCTGTAGTTCAGGTTGGCGATGCCGCCCTCGTATAGCAGATCCACAATCAGCTTGAGTTCATGCAGGCATTCGAAATAGGCCATTTCTTCGGCATAGCCGGCTTCGACCAAGGTTTCGAAGCCACACTTGACCAGATCCACCATGCCGCCACAGAGCACCGCCTGCTCGCCAAACAAGTCCGTTTCGGTTTCTTCACGAAAATCGGTTTCGATGATGCCGGAGCGCCCGCCGCCATTGGCGATGGCGTAGGACAGGGCCAGGTCACGAGCCTGACCGGAACGGTCGGCATGAATGGCGATCAGGTGGGGAACCCCGCCGCCTTCCACATAGGTGGAGCGCACCGTGTGGCCGGGCGCCTTGGGGGCGACCATGATGACGTCCAGATCGTCGCGGGGCTGGATCTGACCGTAATGGATGTTGAAACCGTGTGCAAAGCCCAGCGTGGCGCCGGGGCGGATGTGGGGAGCGACTTCCTGCTCGTAGACGCGGGCAATGTCCTCGTCAGGCAGCAGCATCATCACGATGTCGGCTTGTTGAACGGCAGACGCGATGTCGGCCACAGCCAGACGGGCAATGGCGGCCTTTGGACGCGAGGTACTGTTGGGGCGCAAACCCACAACCACTTCCACGCCAGAATCGCGCAGATTCAATGCATGTGCATGGCCTTGAGAGCCGTAGCCGATGATGGCAACCCGGCGTTGCTGCACCAGGGCCAGATCGCCGTCCTTGTCATAAAACACCTTCATACTGCCTCCTTTTGGTGGATTCTGTGTTCTGTATACAGAGTTCAGTATTGTGGGGCGATATTCGAGGTGTCAAGGAAAAATTGTCAGGTCGGGGGAAATCCCTAGGGCAGTGTGTTTGCTCAGCGCACGGGGCTGAGGCTGGCCTCGCGCAGTAGCCATTCACGCAGGTGTTCCACGCGTTTGAGCGTGTCGCGGTGATTGCGGTAGTAGAGAAAATGCATCTCGCGCTGCAGGCTGCGACCATTGGGAGCGGGCAGAACGATCAGCTCCCGGTTGTCCAGTTCGCGCTCGGCAAAACGTTGGGTTTCCAGACAGACGCCCAACTGGTCCACGGCAGCGGCTACCGCCATGGCGCCGCGATCAAAGGACAGCCTGGGGCCGGGAGAGACGGCCATGCCATTGCTGCCGAACCAGTCCGCCCAACTGACCGGGCTGATGGTGGAGTCGATCAGGGGCAGGTGCAGGTACCAGGGTTGGTGCAGGGCCAGACTGGCGTAGAGCTTGGGTGAGCACAAGGGCAACAACGGTTCGGGATGCAGCGACTCGACCACCAGTCGGGGGTCGTGGCTTGGTGCGTGTCCGTAACTGATGACGCAGTCAATGTCGGTGGACTGATGCAGATCCGGGGGAGTGGCGTCGGTACGCAGATGGATGGGCAGGCCAGGATGATCGCGCATGAAAGCATGCAGACGTGGTCCCAGCCATTTGACCGCCAGGCTGGGGGCGCAATGCACGGTCAGCGCCGGGTGAATTGCGGTCTTGCCCTGGGTGTCCTCGCACAAGCGGGCCAACTGGTCCAGCAAGGGGCTCAGCTCCCGATAGAACTGCTGACCGTGACTGTTCAGGCTGACACGGCGGTTATGGCGCACAAACAGATTGCGACCCAGATGTGTTTCCAGGCTTTTGACCTGATGGCTGATAGCCGAGGGGGTCAGGTGCAGCTCGTCGCCTGCCAAGCGGAAACTCTCTAAGCGGGCGGCGGATTCAAATGCCCGTAACCAGGCGAAATTTGGAATGGCTCGCATCAGTGGCGCCTTGTTCAGGTGAATATTTTTAATCAATAGCTGAAAAAGCTTCGTTTGTCATTCATGGTTTTCGACCTCTACCATGGTTTTACGTTTTACCCGTACGCTGCGCTCGATGGGCTGGCGTGCGGGCAACGCAACATCTTGCCGAACCCGAAGGAGACCCTCCCATGAACGCTAAACCCGATATCAATGAAATTTTGGCCATGACGGGCCGAAAGTCGATTTACCAGCCCGAACAGCAAGGCCTGATCTACCCGCAAGAGCCTCAATTCGATTCTTTTGAGGAAGCGCGCACGCATTTGAAGCAGCGCCTGGTGGCCGCCTGCCGTGCTTTTGCGCTTCATGGTCTGGACTATGGTTTCGCAGGCCACCTGACCATTCGCGATCCCGAGCACCCCAGCTTGTACTGGACCAATCCCATGGCCGTGCACTTTGCTGACGTGAAGGTATCGAACCTGATCCTGGCAGACCATGAAGGCAAGGTTGTGGAAGGGGATTACGCCCTGAACCGCGCGGGTTTTGTGCTGCATGCCGCTGTGCATGAGGCTCATCCTGACATTGTGGCGATGTGCCATGCGCATACCGTCTATGGCACGGCCTTCGCCTCGCTGGGGCAGGAGATTTTGCCCATTACGCAGGATGCGGCCGCCTTTTTTGAAGACCATGTCGTCATTCGCGAAGAAGCCGGTCAGGTTGCGGTGGAAACCAAAGCGGGTCACAAAGTGGCCAATGCCTTTGCCGGTGTCAAGGCGGCCATCCACCAGAACCATGGTTTGCTGACGGCCAGCCGCCACAGCATTGAAGCGGCTGCTTTCTGGTTTATTGCGCTGGAACGCTGCTGCCAGCAGCAATTGATGATTGCCGCAACCGGCATGACTCCGACGCTGGTGACGCCCGAACGCGCCCGCTACAGCCGTGAGCACGTAGGCAGTGAATACATTGGCTGGCTGCACTTTCAGCCCATCTGGGAAAACCTGTTGCGCACCCAGCCCGATATGTTTGATTGATCCGTCCCGCAGGCAGCTTGGCCGTTGGGGGACAAGCTGCTGATTTCGCATAAATAAAACGAGGAGACACAAGCGTGGAACGACGAGCAATGCTGAAACTGACCGGCCTGGCCGGTATTGTGGCCAGTGGCATGGCCCCTGCCCTTGTCAAGGCGCAAGAGAATCTGCGCTGGCGACTGGCATCGAGCTTCCCCAAGAATCTGGATACGATTTATGGCGGGGGCGAAGTGTTTGCCCAGAAGGTGCGGGAACTGAGCGATGGCAAATTTACTATCTCGGTGCATGCGGGCGGAGAGCTGATGCCGGCGATGGGGGTGGTGGATGCGCTTGAGCAAAACTCGGTGGAAGCGGCCCATACGGCGCCCTACTACTTCTTTGGTAAAAACGAAGCCTTTGCCCTGAGCTGTGCCATCCCCTTTGGCATGAACTCCCGGCAGTTGACGGCCTGGATGTATCACGGCAATGGCTTGAAGCTGACCCGGGATTTTTATGCCAACTACAACATCGTCAATTTCCCCTGTGGCAATAGCGGGGTGCAAATGGGGGGCTGGTTTCGCAAGCAGATCAATACGCCGGATGACATCCGGGGGCTGAAGATCCGCATTGGGGGACTGCCGGGCAAGGTGATTGAAAAGCTGGGTGGCATTCCGCAGAACATCGCCGGTGGCGAGGTGTACCAGGCCCTGGAAAAGGGTGTCATTGATGCCGCTGAGTGGGTGGGGCCGTATGACGATTTGCGACTGGGCTTTCACAAGGTCGCGCCCTATTACTATTACCCCGGTTGGTGGGAAGGTTCAGTAGGGTTGGATCTGCTGGTGAACAAGAAAGCCTATGAGGGCTTGTCCCAGCATTACAAAGACATCGTCGCGGCGGCCAGCACCTATGCACACCTGGATATGCAGGCCAAATACGATGCTCGCAACCCGGGTGCCTTGAAAGAACTGGTTGGGCAGGGAGCCAAGGTGCTGCCGTTCTCCAAAGAGGTGCTGGACGCTTCTTTCAAGGCCAGCGAGCAGTTGTATGCCGAACTGAGTGAAAGCAATCCGCAATGGCGAACAATCTATGCCGACTACCGTGCCTTTCAAAAAGATGAGCTGTTGTGGTTCCGCTTTGCGGAAGCACGCTTTGACCAATATATGCAGTCTGTGAATCTGTAAATGCTGGGTAGAGACATGTTTGGACTGCAAGCCGCTTTCCATGATGGAAAGCGGCTTTTTTGTCAGCCTGCTAGCGGTGTGCTCTGTCTGGCAGGCAGGTGACTGCATTCGTTATGCGTTTTTTGTATAAACATATGAATTAAGGTCCGTACAAATAAACTGACCGACTGGGTCGGTGTTTTCCCTTAACTTCAGACGAATTGCTCTGTGTGCGCTGGTTATAAGGTCATTATCAATCCATATTTTCGTAGACAAGTATCGCCTCCTTATTATATTGTTCGTATCAAACAATAATTATGTCCGGTCAATTAATAGGAGCAGGTCCATGAAAAACGGGATTCGGAGTGTACTGGCGGTCGCAGGGATGGTGGCCGCGCTGGGCGCGCAGGCTCAAACGCTCAAGCTGGGTGTGGTGGGAGGCATGACGGGACCAGGCGCGCCCTGGGGACTGGCGATTGATGGAGGCGTGAAAATCGCCGTGGATGAAGTCAATCAGGCCGGTGGTCTGCAGGTGGGCGACAAGAAATACAAGGTTGAGGTGTTGACCTACGACGACCATTACAAGGCTGCCGATGCGGTCACGGCCACCAACCGTCTGATCGATCAGGACGAAGTGAAATACATCATCGGCCCGATTGGCTCGGCCTCGGTCATGGCCATGAAGCCCATTACCGAGCGCAACAAGGTCATCATGCTGTCCAACAGCTACTCGACCGAAGTGCTGGATGCAAACACAAAATATATGTTCCGCGTGCTGCCTACGCAGTATGAATACAACCGCCAGTTGATTGGCTGGCTGAAACAGGAACGTCCTGAGCTGAAACGTCTGGCGATTCTCTCGCCCAATGACGCCACCGGCTGGAGCACCCAGAAAATTCAGACGGCTGCTTATAAGGATGCCGGTTACGACGTAGCCGAGACCAAGTTCTTTGAGCGGTCGCAAAATGACTTTCGTACCTTGCTGACCAGCATTCTGGCCAAAAATGTGGACTTTATCGAACTGGATACGGTGCCCCCCGGCCCGGCCGGTATCGTGATTCGCCAGGCGCGAGAGATGGGATTCAAAGGCCAGTTCACCAAATTTGGTGGCAATAATGTGGCTGAAACCGTGAAGTCTGCCGGTGCTGACAACGCACAAGGCACGTTGGTCTATTTATCGGCTGATCCGTCCAGCGAGCCTTATCAGAAGCTGAGCCAGGCCTACGCCAAGATCCACAGCAACAGCATGGATGACTTTGCTTTCTACTTCTACGATGCCACCCGTCTGCTGTTCAAGGCCATCCAGGAAGCCGGCACGGTGGAGGATACCGATGCCGTGCGTGCCCGCATTGAGGCCAATACCAGCTATGACGGCATTCAGGGCGCCATTGTCTGGGGCGGCAAAGATGTTTACGGCGTGAACCACCAGATCGCGACCCCGGCCTATCTGGGCGTGATCGAGGATGGCAAGGCCAAGGTCATCAACAAGTTCGACGCCCGTTAAATATCGGGCTTGTCTCAGTTCGCACTGCGCCACGCGGGTGCAGTGCCCCTTGATACGGTTAGCAATGATGCAGATTGCAATGCAAATCGCCATCATCGCCCTGATGTCCACCTTTGTGTATGCCCTGGTAGCCCTGGGCTTCACATTGGTGTTTGGCATCTTGCGGGTGGTGAACTTCGCCCACGGCGAGTTCTACATGCTGGGCGCGTATGCCATGTATGTGTTTTACGGACAGTTTGGCTGGTCCTATCTGCCTTCTATCGCGGCCGCTGCCGTGCTGGTGGGATTCCTGGGTTTACTGGCTGAACGTGGCCTGTTCCGTCGCTTTGTGGGCGACGAGATGGGCGGCATGATCATGTCCCTGGCGTTGGCGATTACCTTGCAAGCCGGGATTTCGCTGCTGTTCTCGGTGGACGAGCAATCGGTACGCCGTCCGGTGGAAGGCGCCTGGCAGATCGGTCAGGCGTTTTTCGCCAAGGACCAGTTGTTGATCGTCGGCATGAGTGTGCTGGCGCTGGCGGCCTTTTACTTCTTGATTGAGCGCACCCGTATCGGCATGACCATACGTGCGGTGGCGCAGGACCGGGAAGTGGCGCGTCTGCAAGGCGTCAGCTCCTGGAAGATCATGGCCTTCACCTTTGCACTGAGCTGTGGCTTGGCGGGTGTGTCTGGCGCTCTGATGGCACCCGTCTATACCGTGCATCCCTATATGGGCGAAGCCGTAGTGGTGAAGGCTTTCATTATTGTGGTCCTGGGGGGCCTGGGCAGCTTGCCCGGTGCCGTGGTGGCCGCCCTGATTCTGAGCGTCACCGAGGCGGTGGCGTCTACCTTCTATAACGCGACCGTGGCCACCATGCTGTCCTTCCTGATCGTGATGGCTGTGTTGCTGGTCAAGCCCAGCGGCTTGATGGGGAAATCGTCATGAGCGCGATCAAAACAGTGTCTTTTTATCCGCGCGATGGCGTGTTGAACTGGGTTTGGCATGCCGTGGTGGTGACGGTGCTGCTGGGCTGGCCCGTGTGGGCCGGACAGCCTCGCTTTGCCCTGCATCTGGCCATCATGGTGTCCTTGTACGCCTGCCTGGCCATGAGCATGAATCTGGTGCTGCGCATCGGCCAGCTCTCGCTGGCGCATGGTGCCCTGTTCGGGCTGGGGGCGTATGCCTCGGCCATTTTGAGCCGGGATTATGGCTGGTCTTTTCCAGCCGCGTTTTTGGGCGCCGGAGTACTGACGGCAGCATTGGCTGTGATCACCGGCCCTATTTTTATGCGTATCAAGGGTGTGCATTTCGCACTCTTGACCTTCGCCCTGGGCGAAGCCGTGGTGCTGTGCTTTATCGAGTTCCACGAACTGTTTGGCGGCAATAACGGCTTTGGGCAGATTCCGCCTTTGCAGGACAGCCTGCCGATTCCCGAAGGGCGGTATGGCGTGTACCTGATTGTGGTCAGCTTTGCGCTGCTGGTGTATTTCGTGCTGCGGGCCTTGTACCGTCGCGAATGGGGCATGGTGGCCGACTCCTTGCACCAGAACGAACAACTGGTGCGCTCCGGAGGCTTGAATGTGCTGCGTTTCCGGGTCAGTGTGTTTGTTCTTAGCGCCCTGATTGCTGGCTGGACGGGCAGCTTGTACGCCCACTATCAAGGCTATATCTCGCCCGATTCCTTCGGTTTCTGGACAGCGGTGAACGCCGTCATCATGAATGTGCTCGGGGGTGTGGGGGCATTGGCCGGTGCGGTAATTGGCGCAGCCATCTTGATCCCCTTGCCGGAGTTGCTGCGCGACCTGCAGCAGTATCAACGCCTGATCTACGGCCTGACCTTGATTCTGCTGCTGTTGTTCATGCCGCAAGGACTGGCCGGACTGTGGAACAAGTGGCGCGGCGCGCGCAAGGAGGCCGCATGAGCGTGCAATTGAATGTCCAGGGGCTGAGCCGACATTTTGGTGGTATCCGTGCGGTCGATGAGGTGTCCTTTAGCACTGCTCCCGGTCAGATTACCGGGGTGATCGGTCCTAACGGAGCTGGCAAAACCACGCTGTTCAACCTGATCGCCGGTACGACCAAACCCAGTGCGGGTGTGGTCACCCTGGATGGTGCCGCCATTACGGGTCGTCCGGCTGCAGCCTTGGCGCGTCAGGGCGTGGTGCGCACGTTCCAGATGACGCATGTTTTTGCCGGTCATACGGTACTTGAAAACCTGTATCGCGCTGCCCTGTTCCGTCAGTTTCCCTCCCCCTGGTCGCTGTTCAACCCTTGGGGTGTGCGTCGTGGCCGCGAAGAGGCCGCGCGGCAGGCAGAACAGGCCTTGGCCTTGATTGGCCTGGAGTCTGTCGCCAATGAGCAGGCCGATTCACTGGCCTACGGTTTGCAGAAGATTTTGGGTGTGGGCATGGCCCTGACCGCCATGCCGCGCCTTCTTTTAATGGATGAGCCCGCTGCTGGCCTGAACCCGGTGGAAACCGTGGCCATGGCCGACCTGATCGAACGCATCCATGCCAGTGGCATTGATGTGGTGGTGGTCGAGCACGATATGGGCCTGGTGATGCGCCTGTGCCAAAAGCTGGTGGTGCTGGTTAACGGTCGTTTGCTGGCCGAAGGCCCGACCGCGCAAGTGCGTCAGGACCCGCGGGTGATTGAAGCCTATCTGGGTGCGGATCTGGACAAGGAGCCGGGGCTGGAGCCAGCAGTGGAGGCCCGCGCTGCGCAGAACGGTACGGGACGCTCGGCTTCGGTCTCTACGGCTGGTCAGGGAGCGACCAAGGTCAACAAGCCTGTGCCCATGCTGGAAATCAAGGACTTGAGTGTGTCCTATGGCGCGGTACGGGCCTTGGACAAGGTCAGTTTTGCAGTAGAAGAAGCCAGTGTGTGTGCCGTGATCGGAGCCAATGGTGCGGGCAAATCGACCTTGATGAAAGCCATTAGCGGCCTGGTGCCGGTGGCCGAAGGAGAAATCCGGCTCGAAGGCCAGCCCATTCAGGACTTAAGCGCGGAGCGCCGGGTGACTCTGGGCATTGCCTTGTCCCCCGAAGGTCGGCGGCTGTTCCCTGAATTGACGGTACGCGAGAACCTCTTGATGGGAGCCTATCTGCGTAAGGATCAGGCCGACATCACGGTGGATCTGGAGCGTATCTACGCCTATTTCCCGCGTCTGCTGGAACGGGAGCAAAGCCAGGGGCGCCACCTGTCTGGAGGTGAGCAACAGATGTGCGCGATTGGTCGCGCGTTGATGTCCCGACCGCGTTTGCTGTTGCTCGATGAGCCTTCCTTGGGCCTGGCGCCTGCCGTCACGCTGGAGGTGGCGCGCGCCATCCGCCAGATCAGCCAGGACGGCACCACGATTGTGCTGGTGGAGCAAAATGCCCGTCTGGCTCTGAAGCTGTCGCAACATGCCGTGGTGCTGGAAACCGGGCGTTTGAGCCTGTCCGGGCACAGCAGGGACATCATGAACAACCCACAGATTGCGGCGGCCTATCTGGGTCACGCCGGAGAGTCATCGCATCATGCCTAATATTTACCAGGTCGCCATGTTTAACGCCGAGCGCTACCCCGACAAGGTTGCGGTCTCGGACGATCGCCAGGCACTGTCCTTTGCCCAGTTCTGCGCCCGTGCGCGCGCCTTGTCGGCTTATCTGAACGGGCTGGGGGTGAAATCGGGGGACCGGGTGGCAATCATGACACCCAATTCCATCGACTATCTGGCCTTGCTGCATGCCACGGCGGTAGGCGGTTTTTCTCTGGTGCCGGTCAATACCCGTTATGGCGTTGCCGAGTTGCGCTACCTGCTGGATGATGCCCAGCCCACGGTGTGCATTGTGGACCCGGCCTACCGGCCCTTGCGTGAGCAGATCGAGTCTGCGGGTGGTTTGAGCCGTGCTGTACAGTGGCTGGAAAAACTGCCTGAGTCTTTGCCTGATCCCCGCGGGGACGACCCGGTGCAGTATCGCTTTGGTCGTGTGGATGATGAGGATGTGGCCATCATCATGTATACCTCGGGTACGACATCGGCCCCCAAGGGGGCGATGCTGACGCACGGCAATCTGTCGGCCAATGCCGTGAACTACATCATGGAGCTGGGCATTGATGCCACGAGCCGCTCGTTGCTGGCGACACCGCTGTTTCATATCGGGGGCTTCGGGGTCATCAATGGCCCGATCTTGTACGCGGGGGGCAGCTTGCATGTGGTGCCGCGCTTCGACGCCGATGCGGTGATGGATGCATTGCGTTTGTATCAGCCTACGCATGTGTTCTTGCTCTCTGCCATGTGGGTGGGACTTACCGATCATCCGGAATTCAAGGAGCTGTCCCTGCCCGCGGCCCGGTTTGTGCAGACTGCGGCTGCGCCTTTGGGCCAGTGGCGTCAGGACCTGATTCGCACCGTGTTTCCCAATGCCGAGTTCAGTTGGGGCTTTGGCATGACGGAAAGCTGTGTCACCACGATCAAGAATCGCTACACGCAGGAGATTCTGGAGCATCCCGGTTCCATCGGTTACCTGTGGCGGCATGTGCAATATCGACTGGTCGATGCAGACGGCAAGGTGCTGCCCGATCAGCGTGGCCCTGGCGAGATGCAGGTACGCGGCCCCACGGTTTTTAAAGGCTATTGGCGCCAGCCCGAGCTGACCGCTCAGGTGCTGGATGCCGAGGGATGGCTGCACACGGGCGATGTGATTCGTGTGGATGATGAAGGCTTTGCCTATTTCATGGGCCGCAGCAAAGATATGATCAAGACAGGCGGGGAAAATGTGGCCGCGCTGGAAGTGGAAAACTGTCTGGCCAGCCACACCGATGTGCGCGAGGCTGCTGCGTTTGGCCTGCCGCATGAATATTGGGGCGAGGAGCTGGTCGCGGCCATTGTGCCGGCCAAGGGGCGCGAACCGGATGTGGAAGCCTTGCGTGCGTTTTGCCGGGAAAAACTATCGGGCTTTAAAGTACCCAAACGCATCTTTATTGTGGATTCCCTGCCTCAGTCCTCGTCGGGCAAAGTGCAGAAGTTCCTTCTTCGACAAAGGTATGTCTGATGCTGACTTCGTTATCTCTGTTTGATCCTGCGGTGCTGGCTGCCTGGGCGCAACGCGCCAGCGCCGATGAGTTTGTACGGCAGCACAGCGTTTTGGCCGATGTGTGTGTGGCGCTGCGCAATACTGACACCGGCGAGCACATTTGGCTGGCCGTGTCAGAACAGGGGGTGCAGGCAGGCACAGGGCCGCGTGAGGTGCCGTTCTGGCTGGAAGGTGATCGTGCCGCCTTTGCGGATCTGGCCCAGGGCTTTCCATTTAACCGCTTGGTGCGTCAGCACCGACTGGTTGTGGGAGGCGATTTGCGTGCCTGCGTGCAGAACTGGATGTTGTTGTATGCCTTGACCCGTCTGACGGGCGAGCTGGAGGTCTGAGCATGCCTTATGTGACAACCGCGGACGGTATCCGTGCCTATTACGATCTGGCCGGTTCCGGTCCGGCCTTGGTGATGGTGCATGGCGCCAGCCAGGACAGTCTGTCCTGGCAATATGTGCTGGAGCACTTTGCGCCCTTTTACACGGTGTATGCGCTGGATTTGCCCGGCCATGGCAAAAGCGGCATGCCGGCTGGCGGGCCGCATACCGCGACTCCCCAGAACGCGCAGTATCTGCTGCAGTTCCTGGAGGCGGCGGGTATCCGGAATCCGGTCTTGATGGGCCATTCCATGGGCGGGGGCGTTGTCGCCCAGGCCGCTGCCATGGCGCCTGAGCGGATTCGTGGTCTGGTGCTGGTCGATGGCGCGTCAGTCAATGTAGTGAAGTCCTCCGGCTATAACCCGCGCATTCTGGAGATGGCGCGCATCAACCCGGGCGACTGGTTTGAAGTGACCTTCCGAACCCTGATGGGCACCCTGTCCGACCCGACGCGTGCGCTCGAAGTGGTGACGGATGCCCGACGTTGCATTCCGGCGGTGGCCTTTGCGGATATCTGCGCGTTTGGCGGCTTTCGGATGGAGCAGATTTTGAGCGATATTCGCTGCCCGGTGGTGATTGTGGAAGGCAGCGAGGACTGGTCCGTGCCACCAGAGTCCGCCCGAGAGGTTGAACGCTTGCTGCGAGAAGGCAAAGTTCCGGTGGAATATATAGAATGGCCGGGCATCGGGCATTTTCCCCAAAGTGAATGTCCGGAGCAGTTCACCCGCGACACCTTGGCTGCGATGCGCCGCCTGTCTCTTTAAACTGAAAACCGTATGGCAAACAACGAATCCCAGTCCAGTGCCAAGCCAACCCTGTATCAGAACATGAGCGATCGCTTGTTGGAGCTGATCCGTTCGGGGCATTACCCGGTCGGCTCCAAGCTGCCTACCGAGATGGAGCTGTGCGAGATGTACGGGGTCGGTCGGCACACGGCGCGTGAAGCCATACGCAAGCTGACCGATCTGGGTTTGATCGAGCGGCGTCGCCGTGCCGGTACCACCGTGATACGCCAGCATCCCAAGCCGCAGTTCGGCCTGGCGCTAGATACCACGGATCAGTTGCAACGCTATCTGGAATTTACCGATCTGCACGTGCATAAAAAGGCGGCGGGTGTGGACAAGCAGCCGCCGGAGACCGCGCTGGACGGTGAACCGTCCGATTGGGTGAAGGTGGAGACCTATCGCAGCGTGCCGGGCAGCAAGCGCGGTATTTCCTGGACAGATATCTATCTGCGCAAGGAATACCAGGCGGTGGCGGATCTGATTTCCACCCAACCCGGGGGTGTCTATCCGCTGCTGGAGGAGCACTGTGGCGAAGTGGTGGAAACCATCGAGATGGAAATTTCCGCCTCGCGCTTTCCCCCGCATGTCGCCCGCTTTCTGGGTTATGAAGATGCGGACCCCGCCTTGCTGATTATCCGTACCTTCCGCAATCAGGCGGGCAAGGTCATGGAAGTGGCGGTCAGCTTTTACCCGCCTTATGAATTCCGCTACGTCACACGCCTGTCGCGCAGTGACGGAAGCCACCGCTCGCAGAGCTGATTTTTCCGTACCTTTGGGGAGACATTCATGAAACGCAAATATGGCCGCAGTGTGACGGTCAAGGTGACGGGCGACCACGCGCTGGTGCGCTTTGATCGCGGCGTGAACCGCAACGCGATCGATCAGGACACCTTGCTGGCCTTGACGCAGGTGGCGCAGGATCTGGCCTTGTCGCTGGAGATTCACACGGTGGTGCTGACGGGGGCCAAGGATATTTTCTCGGCTGGAATCGATCTGAAGGACCCGCAAAAGTGGAATGATGAACAGGCCGGTTTGCTGGAGCGTCGGGATGTGGCCCAGCGGGGCGCGCGTCTGTGCCGCCTGTGGGAAGAGCTGCCGCAGCTGACTATTGCCGCCATTGAAGGCGCGGCGGTGGGAGGCTCGGTCGCCCTGGCGCTGGCTTGCGACTGGCGTGTGGCCTCGCAAGCGTCATTTCTGTATTTGCCCGAGGCCAAGGTGGGGCTGAATATGGGCTGGGGTGCCATTCCGCGCATGGTGAACATGCTGGGAGCGGCCCGTACCAAACGAGCCATCTTGCTGGCCGAACGTTTCGGTGCTGAACAGGCGCTGGAATGGGGCTTGCTGGATGAAGTCTGCGAACCCGGTCAGGCCGTGGCAGTGGCGCAGTCTTTAGCCAAGCGGGCTTCGGAGTCGCCTGCGGCGATTATTCGCATGACCAAGGAATCGGTGAATCAGGTCGCCAATGCGTTGAATCGCTTGGGCATTTATATGGATGCCGATCAGGCGCTGGTATGCCGTGACAGCGTAGAGGGAGTCCAGGCGCGTGCGGGTTTTTTGTCGCCGGGCCGCCCCAAGACAACAAGCTCCTCCTCGGCGGGCAGCACACCGAAGGCGTAGCGTGGGGGCTTTTCGTGTCTATGCACGATGAGCAATTCAAGCTGGATGTGGCTTAGCCTGGGTTACCGCGACGCTGGGAGGCCGGAACCGCCCTTTGCGTTGCGTGGACACCGAACCGGTCACGTCCGACTGTGGGGTGGCACACGCTACGTGGTTGTGGTGTCCAACCATAGCGTCTTATGTGCCCCTTCCCGCGGGTGCGGACAAGGGGCTGTCCATATCGTGGTATCAGGCGGTTTGACGCGTTTGTGCCAGTCGTCCCATCCCCTGTGGGAATAAATCCAGGCCAGCTGTCGCCACCAGATCCCAGAAGCCAGCGGGGGAACTGGACACGACGGTGACGCCTAGTTTGTCCTCGACCTGACGCACGGCTTCCAGCGAGACCAGACCACCGCAAGACAGCAGCAGACCTTGTGCCTGACCGGGAGCCTGCTTTTGGGCGATGTCCCATGTTTTCAGGCACAGATCGACCAGCTCTTGCGTGCTGATTTGCGACATGGCGGTGACGTCATTGACGCCCAAACCATACGCGCACACGGCCTGAATCTGGTTCTGGGCCAGAAAGCGGACCAGACGCTGGTTCACGTCATCAATATAAGAAGACGCGACCGCAACCCGTTCGATGCCGCTGACACGCAGGCCGCGCAAAATGGCGTGGCTCATGGTCGAGCATGGCAGACCGGTGGATTCGCGCAGGCGTGCCACCAGTTCCTCGTTAAAGTCCGAGCCGCGGTAAAAGCTCAGTGAGGTCCCCATCAAGGACACGGCCTGGGCTCCCCGAGCGGCCAGCTTTTGAGCGGCGTCGACGACCTGGTCAATAACCTGGTCATAGCCTTCCTTGTCCACGGAACTGAGCGCCAGGCCTTGGGCGATGAAGTCAATTTCCGGGTACATTTCCGGGCCTTCCGGAGGCACCAGACCGGCGGCTGGTGGCACGATCAGGCCAAGTACGGGGCGCTGGGCGCCAGAGTTGTCAGTCGTCATAACAGTAGCTGCTTGGTTCATTGTTTAAAGTCGAGCTGGGCACTTTCGATGACTTTGGCCCAGCGTTGTGTTTCTTCACCCAGCCATTGTTCGGTGGCTTGGGCATCTTGATAGCCGGCAACGGAGCCTTGGGCCAGGAACGCGTCCTGCACCTGTTGTTGCTGCATGCTGTTTTCCAGGGCTTTGCTGACCGTGGCGATAAAGGCCGGGTCCACGTTCTGGGGTGCCAGCATGAACAGCGACGGCGTCACGCTATAGCCGGCGATGGTTTCCGAGACGCTGGGCAGCTCGGGCATGCCGGGAAAGCGGCGCTCGGACAAGGTGGCCAGCAGACGGATACGGCCAGACTTGGCCAGGCCGATCGAAGAGGCCAGGCTGGCAAAGGACATGGAGACTTCGCCGGCAGCCAGTGCTTGACTGGCCGGGGCGCCACCGCGATATGGGACATGCACCAGTTCTGTCTGGGTTTTCAAGGCGAACAGCTCGCCACCCAGGTGGTGTACCGAGCCCACGCCCACCGAGGCAAAGGTTTCGGTTTGAGGGGGAGATTTGCGGATGGCTTCGACCAGTTCGGCCACGTTCTTGACGGGGCTGTCGCCGGGGACGGCCAAAGCCAGATCGGACTGACCGACCATGCCGATCGGGGCAAAGTCGCGCTGCAGGTCGTAGCGCAAAGCCGGGTAGATATAAGGTGCGACCAGCAAAGAGGTGTCTGCAAACAGCAGCGTATTGCCGTCGGCTTGGGATTTGGACACATAGTCGGCAGAAATTGTGCCGCCTGCGCCGGATTTGTTCTCCACAATGACGGTGCGGTCCAGTTCTTTGCTCAGCGCCTGGGCGGTTACCCGCGCCAGGGTATCGACGCCGCCGCCCGGGGCAAAGCCCACGACCAGACGAATGGGCTCGGCAGCGTGTAAGGCGGCCACAGGGCTGAATGTCAGGACGAGCGCAGCCAGCGCCCGCCGTGTGAAACGGCTTGCAAACATGAGAAAGTCTCCTCGGTATGAGTGGTTGTTTTTAGCTAGTTATGAATTAGTGCCGCATATAAAATCCGGCCAAGGGATTGAGCTGGGCATTGAGCCAGCTGTAGCGCTCGCGCTTGTCGAACTCCCATTTTTCGGGATGGGCTTGGGCGACACGGCGCAGGGATTCAGCGCCTGACAGCACATGGCTGGCCGCGGCCTGCATGGCGCTGGGGCCATCGCGCAGGGCCAGTGCCTGGGTCAGTGCCTGATGCTCATGCCAGGACTGTTCCATGCGATTTTCCTGATCCAGATGACGATGACGATAGGGATTGGTCAAACGGCGCAGATGTTCAATCTGCTGCACCATGAAGGAGTTGCCGGCAATGCTGTGAACCAGGGCATGCAGTTCGGCGTTATAGGCGGCGTAATCGCCCAGACTTTTGTCCTGCAAGGCCTTGGCGCCCCGCTTTTGCAAACGCTCCAGCTCACGAATCTGGGCATTGCTGATCCGGTAGGCGGCCAGTTGGGTACAGGCACCTTCGAGCAAAGCCAGGGTTTCCAGCATTTCTTCCAGTTCCTCAATGGTGTGCTGGGTGACAAAAATACCGGCACGCGGGGCGATGCGCACTTGACCGGTGGCGGCCAGTTGCAGCAAGGCCTCACGCACCGGCGTGCGTGACACCCGAAAGAAGGTGCAGAGCAAGGACTCGTCAATGGCGCTGCCCGGCGGCAGATCACCGCTGGCAATGCGGTGCTCCAGTTCGATTCGTACCCGGTCGGTATTGCTGAGCGTCATGGCTGTCTCCCACGCCTGGTGCTGTTTTTTAGGCTTAAATCATTCTAGGTAGAGCTTTTTGATATATCAATTAAGGCTTATCCGAGGGTAAAGAAGCGGGCGGCCCGTTTTGATTCGGCCGTTTTTCGCGGATAATCAATTTTTTCTGTCCGAGTCCCCCTGCCTGATGAGCAATGAACGTAAACCCCTGGATGCCCTGGCCAGTGGTGCCATGCTGGTCCTGTGTCTGATCTGGAGTTTTCAGCAGATTCTGCTCAAGGCTACGGCCAATGACATGGCGCCTGTCTTTCAGATTGGCCTGCGCTCGGGCGTGGCCTGCGTGCTGGTGGCCCTGCTGGTTCTGGTGCGCACGCACAAATTGGCTTTTACTGAAGGGGCCTGGAAACCGGGACTGATGGCCGGCCTGTTGTTTGCGCTGGAGTATTTGCTGCTGGGCGAGAGCTTGCGTTTTACTTCGGCCGCGCATGTGGTGGTGTTTCTGTACACGGCACCGGTGTTTGCAGCCCTGGGCCTGCACCTGCTTTTGCCCTCTGAGCGGCTGGCGCGCCTGCAATGGGTGGGGATCGGGCTGGCGGTGGCGGGTATTGCGATTACTTTTCTGGGGCCGGGCAGCCCCGACGGCGCCGATGTGGGGCACATGCTGATAGGCGATTTGATGGCCTTGGCGGCGGGGGCCTTATGGGGCTTTACCACCGTGCTGATCCGTAGCACGCGCCTGTCTGCCGTCCCGCCTTCGGAAGCCTTGCTCTATCAGCTGTTCAGCGCTTTTGTCATTCTGATGGTAGCTGCTGCCGTGACCGGACAAACCGAGATTCAATGGTCAGGCTTGCTGGTCGCCAGCCTGGTGTTTCAGTCCGTCGTGGTGGCGTTCTTGAGCTTTCTGGTCTGGTTCTGGTTGCTGCGTAACTATCAGGCGTCGCGTCTGGGGGTCTTTTCCTTCGCCACCCCTTTGTTCGGTGTTCTGTTCGGGGCGTTTTTGCTGGGTGAGCCCATAGAACCCCGTTTTGTGATGGGCGCTTTACTGGTGTTGATGGGCATTACCTTGGTCAGCGCCTATAGCTGGATCAGTCAGTTGCGACGTCGCAGAGCCTGACCGAATCAGCGACATGACGTGAACGGCCTCAAGGCGCAATGCGTTGTCGCAAGCTGCTTTTCAACCATCGGCAAAACTGGCGGGCCTCACTTTGCTGGGGTGATTGTGCGTTGACATAGGCCATGTAGGTTGCGCCCGTGGCGACTTGGCCAGGGCCGACTTCCCGCAGAACGCCATCGCGTAGATGATCCATCACCAGTAAACGCGGCACAACTAGAAATCCGGAGCCGGCAATGGCCCCGGCAATTGCGAAAAACAGGTGATCGTAGGTGGCGCTCAACAGCAGCCGTGAAGGCTCAATACCCTGATCCAAAGCCCATAAACCCAACATGTCCGGTCGTGAGCGTGCGGTCACCATAGGCCAGTGCTCCCAGGCCTGCCTGCTATGTTGCTGGATTAAGGCGGGCGCTGCCACGCATACCAGTTCTTCGCGTATGAGCTCCCAGCTTTCGCTGTCGGGCAGGCTCAAGTCACGGCTGATCAGCACGTCAAACGCTTCATTAGGACGGGGTGGCGACAGATTGGTGATCAGATCAATCTGCCAATTGTGCTGAGCGGTGAACTGGCCAAGCATGGGCACCAGCACCGTCATTGAAAAGCTGGGCATGGAGGTGCGGACTCTCAGCCGTTCGTGCTGATCCTGCTGATGGGTGATTTGTTGAATGGCCATCTCCAGAGTGGCCATCGCATCTTTGACCGTGTCATACAACTGCAGGCCGGCTGCCGTCAGCTCAATATAGGGGCCGCGTCGAATGAACAGAGCCTGCTTGCTGACTTTTTCCAGGGTGGCGATATGCCGGCTGACTGCGCTTTGGGTGATCCCCAGGCTTTGGGCTGCACGGGTGAAATTACCTTGTCGGCCCACCGCGACAAATACACGCAGAGGGACCAGAGGAACATTTTCAAGCATGATTAAAACTCATGATAGGGCCACGCTTAACAGGGGGTAGGTGTAGGGTGTAACAGAACGGTCATCTAAGATAAATACCATGATTTTCATGCAATTTTATTGAAATTACAGGAAATAATCATGCAAAACCGTTTCTCTTATCTATCCGCTTTGCTCATGCTTTCCTGCCTGGGTACGGGGGCTGCCAAGGCGGATGAAGTGGTGTTGTACTCCTCCAATAACATCGATGTGGTGAACACGGTGATTGAGCAGTTCCGTCAGGTCCACCCCGAGATATCGGTGTCCGTGGTGCGGGCGGGTTCCGGTGCCCTGATGCAGCGTATCAAGGCCGAAGCAGAGCAACCCCTGGGCGATTTGTTCTGGTCCGGCGGGTTTTCCACCTTGTCGCAGTATGCCGAGTACCTGGCGCCCTATTCGTCGCCCGAGGCCAGTGCAGTAGGTGCACAGTATCAGGGAGCCGGGCAACGCTGGCTGGGTACCAATACCCATGTCACGGTATTGATGCTCAACGAGCGTCAGTTGGGCAAGCTCAAGGCGCCTGCCAGCTGGGCGGATCTGGCTGATCCGGCCTGGAAGGGCAAGATCGTGATTCCAGATCCGGAGCGCAGCAGCTCTTCTTATGTTGCCTTGTACGGCCTGCAAGATCTGATGGGTCAGGAGGTGTTTGAGAAGGTCGTGCGCAATGCTGTGGTGGTCGGGACCACCTCCGGCGCCTACGAGGGCGTTGCCAATGGCGAGTTTGCGGTTGCGGTAACGATGGAATATGCCGCCTATCAATATGTGGCCGGTGGTCTGGATACGATTGACCTGGTCTACCCCAAAGAGGGCACTTTCTTGTCGCCGGAAGGCATGGCCTTGATCAAGGGCGGGCGTAACCCCGAATCCGCTCGCAAGCTGTATGACTTCCTTGCCTCCCGCCCTGCGCAGGAAGAGGTGTTCAAAAGCGCGTTCCGCCGCCCTTTGCGCAGCGATATTGCCGTCAATACGCTGACAAGCTTGCCTGCCATGGATCAGATCCGTGTGCATGCGCTGGATGATGATCGTATGGGGGCGGATCGTGAAGCCTTCCTGGCACGTTGGCGTGCACTGGTTTCCCAGCGCTAGGCGGGACTGGTATGCAGATACATCTATCAGGTATTGAGCAAAGCTACGGCTCACAGACTTTGTTTCACGGTTTGGATCTGGACATCCCCAGTGGCTCCTTGTTTACCCTGCTGGGGCCATCGGGTTGTGGCAAGACGACCTTGCTGCGCATGCTGGCCGGGTTTGTGCGCCCTGATCATGGCAAGGTGCTGTTCGGCCAAACAGACATGACGCGAGTGCCTGTGCACAAACGCAATGTGGGCATGGTGTTTCAGGATTACGCGCTGTTTCCGGATCGCAGCGTGCTGGATAACGTCAGCTACGGTTTGCTGGCGCGTGGCCAGTCTCGCTCCCAGGCTCGCGTCCCCGCGTTGGAAATGCTGGCGCGCGTGGGCTTGAAGGACAAGGCGGATGCCTTGCCGTCTGCCTTGTCCGGTGGGCAGCGACAGCGAGTGGCCATGGCACGCGCTTTGGTGATCAAGCCCGATCTGCTCTTGCTGGATGAGCCCTTGTCTGCCCTGGATGCCAAGCTGCGCACCGATCTGCGCGAGATGCTGCGGGACTTGCAGCAGGAAGCCGGCATTACTACCGTGTTTGTGACGCATGATCAGGAAGAAGCGCTGAGCGTGTCTGATTACATTGCCGTCATGGATCGGGGCTGCGTCCGTCAGGTCGGGACACCCGAGCAGATTTATCGCTGCCCTGACAACAGCTTTGTGGCTGATTTTGTAGGAGGGGCCAATTTGATCGAGCTTCAGGAGGAGCTCGGTCAAGCCGCAGACGGCTGCCGCCGCTTCCGGACGGCAGGCTGCATTGTGCGTATCCAGTCTGCCGGGCGTTTTTCTGAGCAGACGATGTTGGCTGTGCGGCCTGAAACCCTGAGTGTGGATGCCTTGCGTCCGCTTGACGAGGGGGACATTGCCGCGCGAATTGAGAGCGTGGATTACCGGGGCCCCAGTACGGCATATCAGTTGCGCACCGAATTCGGTTTTCTGAAGGCGGTGGTCTGGAATACCGGCGTCAGCCAGAGCTGGGAACGGGGCGATGCGGTGGTATTGCGCGTTCCCGAGTCGGCTCTTTTGGTGGAGCGGACATGATGCTGGGTTCTTTGCGACGTGATCCAGCCTGGTTGATGCTGGCGCTGGGGGCGGTGGCCTTGCTGGGCTACTTTTTACTGTGGCCGGTCTTGTCCATGCTGACCAGTTCCCTGTTCAACAAGGAAGGTCAGTTTGGCTTGCACGGCTACGTGCAGTTCTTCTCTGAGCCCGCTTACCGGGAGAGCCTGTTCAACACCTTGTGGCTAGGAGGCGCGGTTACCCTGCTCAGTCTGGTGCTGGGCGCTGGTTTGGCCCTGGCCGCCGCTCGCTTTTCCTTCCCCTTGGCTGCCTGTCTGGGTGTTTTGCCCCTGCTGACCCTGGTCATTCCAGATGTGGTGGTGGCGGCGGCCTGGATCGTGGTGCTGGGTAAACAAGGTGTGCTCAATAGCTTGCTGGCGCCCTTGGGTCTGGAACTGCCGTCCTTGTATGCCTGGTGGGGTCTGGTTTTTGTGATGACCTTGAACAACTACGTGTACGCCTATGTTGCCGTGCTGGTAGGTTTGAAGTCCATGGATCGCAACCTGGAAGAGGCGGGCCTGAGTCTGGGCAGCTCCCCCGTTCGCACCTTGCGCACGGTGACCTTTCCTTTGATGGTGCCAGCTTTATGTGGTGCCGCGGTGCTGGTTTTCATGCATGTCATCGGGGATTTTGGTGTTCCGGCCATTCTGGGAGCCCGCACCCCCGTGCTGGCGGTCAAGACTTATAACGAGTTTGTCAGCGAGATGGGTGGTAATCCGCAAATGCAGACCACCATGGCTTCTTTGCTGGTGTTTTTGGGCCTGGCCTTGCTGCTGATTCAAAAGTGGGTGGTGGCCCGACGCACCTACCAGATGGAGTCCGGACGAGCTCCGGAGCGCGTGCCCCTGCGTGCCTGGCAGGCCGCTGTGTGTGCCACTTTGGTATCGATCCTGATTGTGCTGTCAGTGCTACCCGTGATGGTGGTGATTATCACCGCATTTACGCCCTCTATCGGGCCGGTGCTGAAGTATGGCGGCTTTACCTTGAGCCATATGCAGCAAGCCCTGGTGCAGGCTCCCGGACCTTTGTACAACTCCTTGCTGCTGGGTGCTGCGGCAACCAGTGCTGGTGCCGTGTTCTCCATCGTGGCGGCCTATCTGATTGTGAAACGGCCGTCCGGCTTGAGTGCGGGCCTGGATGTGCTGGTCATGCTGCCCTTGACGATTGCCGGCACGGTGCTGGGCATTGCTTTGATCAATGTGTTTAACAGCGGCTGGCTGGTGCTGACGGGCAGTTGGGTGATTATGGCGCTGGCCTACTTTTTACGCCGGGTGCCCACCAGTGTGCGGGCGGCCATGGGGCCTTTGCATAACTTGCGCAATTCTATCGAGGAGGCCTCTATCAGTTTGGGCGTGGCCCCGATGCCCACCTTTGCAAAGGTCGTTCTGCCGGTGGTATGGCCTGCCGTCATTGCGGCCACGGTGCTGATGTGGATCACGACCTTGTCGGAGTTATCCGCCACGGTGGTTCTGTATTTTGGCGGGATGAGCACCCTGCCTATCGAGGTTTTTCAATTGGTGGACAGTGGGCGTTTGGCTCAGGCCAGTGCCTATAGCCTGGTGCTGTTGATGGCGATATTTCTGCCGCTGCTGCTGACCCGTTTCGTTTTCAAAGTAAAAGTAGGATGGACACAATGAGCTTTGTGCAATGTCAGGAAGAGATCGCGCTGGCCCAGCGCGTGTTGGGAGCCAAGGCATCGGCCACCAAAGAGATGACGCGTCTGGCCAATCAAATGCGGCAACAGGGGCAGTCTGTGATTACCCTCAGTCAGGGCGAGCCGGACTTTGCAACCCCCGAGCATGTGCGTCAGGCGGCCAAAGAAGCGATTGATCGCAATGAGTCCCGCTATACCGAAGTAGCCGGCACCCTGGCCTTGCGGGAGGCCGTGGTGCGCAAGTTCGAGTGTGACAATGGCCTGCATTTCAGCCCGGATCAGATCCAGGTGGGTTGCGGGGCCAAACAAGCCTTGTATAACGCCTTGCAGGCCACCGTGCAGGACGGGGATGAGGTCATTATCCCTACCCCTGCCTGGGTGTCTTACCCTGAAATGGTCTTGTTGGCAGGTGGCCAGCCAGTCATTGTGCGTTGCAGTGCACAAGCCGGCTTCAAGCTGCAAGCCGACCAGCTTGAACGTGCCATCACCCCCCGTACCAAATGGCTGATGCTCAATTCTCCCTCCAATCCCAGTGGTGCCGTGTATTCACGGCAGGAACTGGAAGCGCTGGAGCAAGTGCTGTTGCGCCACCCGCATGTCTGGGTGATGGCCGATGATGTATACGAAAAAATCCGCTATAGCGACGAACCCTTCGCGACGCCTGCTGCCTTGTCGCCGAACATGGCGGCGCGCACCTTGACCATCAATGGCGTCTCCAAGGCCTATGCAATGACCGGCTGGCGGGTAGGATTCGCCGCCGGTCCGCTGCCTCTGATCAAGGCCATGAATCTGGTGCAGTCGCAAGCGACGTCCCATACCAGCTCCATCAGCCAGGCAGCGGCCGTGGCCGCACTGGATGGCCCCATGGAATTTTTGCCCGAGTTTGTGGAAGCGTTCCGCCGCCGCCGTGACAATGTGGTAGCCGCGCTCAATGTCATGCCGGGCATTGAATGCGATCTGCCCATGGGGGCGTTTTATGTCTTCCCTAGCTGCCAAGGCGTATTGGGCCTGCGGGACCCGTCGGGCCAGTTGATCAGTACCGACAAGGACCTGTGCATGTATTTCCTGCGCAGTGCAGGGGTGGCCGTGGTGCCCGGTTCGGCGTTTGAACTACCGGGTCACTTTCGGGTGTCTTATGCCTCCAGCGATCAGGAGCTGGAGGAGGCGATGAGCCGCATTGCCCAGGCCATTGCGCGACTGAGCTGATTCCTTACGGAGAAATAGTGTGAATAGCAAAAAAAACCAGGTGTTGAAAGAAGCGTTCTCCCAAGGGCGTTTGATGACGGCAATGGCCGCACATAATCCCCTGTCTGCCCGCCTGGCTCAGGATGCCGGTTTCGGGGCAATTTGGGGTAGCGGTTTTGAGTTGTCAGCCAGTTATGCCGTGCCCGACGCCAATATCCTGTCGATGGGCACCCACCTGGAGATGATGCGGGCGATCGCCTCGACCGTGGACATCCCTTTGATTGCCGATATTGATACCGGCTTTGGCAATGCGGTAAATGTCAGCTACGTCATCCCGCTGTACGAAGCGGCGGGAGCCAGTGCCATTGTGATGGAGGATAAAACCTTTCCTAAAGACACCAGCCTGCGGGCGGATGGGCGTCAGGAACTAGCACGCATTGACGAGTTTCAGGGCAAGATTGAAGCGGCGTGCGCTGCTCGCCGTGACCCTGACTTTCTGATCATTGCGCGGGTCGAGGCCCTGATTGCTGGCCTGGGGCAGGAAGAGGCCCTGAAGCGGGGGCTGGCTTACGAGCAGGCGGGTGCAGATGCCATTTTGATTCACTCCAAACAAGCCACGCCAGACCAGATTCTGTCCTTTGTGCAGGCCTGGACCGGCAAGGTGCCGCTGGTGCTGGTGCCAACGGCCTACCCTCAACTGACCGAGGCGGACATTGCGCGACTGGGCAAGGTGGGCGTGGTGATTTACGGCAATCATGCGATTCGTGCGGCCGTAGGGGCCATGCAAGCTGTATTTGCCCAGATTCGCCAGGATGGTGGCATTCAGAATGTGGATGCCGGCTTGCCTTCCGTCAAAACCATTATTGGTTTGCAAGGTGATGCCCATATGCGTCAGATTGAGGCCCGGTTTCTACGCTAGAAGGAACAGTGTTGGGCTTCGTATAATGGCGGGTGGCCCGACGGCGGGCCCTTAGCCGGATGAATGCGATGCCCAAATCTGCACAAGGCCCTATCCCCGTCACACTGTTGACCGGTTTTCTGGGCAGCGGGAAAACGACTCTGATCAATCGTGCTTTGCAAGAAGCACAGATGGCCGACACCCTGGTCATCATCAATGAGTTTGGGCAGACGGCGCTGGACCATCATCTGGTGGCGCACAGCCAGGAAAACGTGATCGAGGCCATGGGCAGCGGTTGCCTGTGCTGCACCATACGGCGTGATCTGGTGCAGACCTTGCGCGACATTACCTGGCGTTTTTCGCGGGCAGGTCAGCGGCAGTTTCGACGGGTGCTGATTGAGACGACCGGGCTGGCCAATCCCGCACCCATCTTGCACACCTTGTTAAGTGATCCACAATTGGCGGGCAAGTACAGCCTGGCGGGTGTGGCGACGGTGGTGGATTTGGAGCATGGACTGGAAACGCTGGCGCGCCATGCCGAGGCACAGCGACAGGTGGCCGTGGCCGACCTGCTGCTGTTTAGCAAGCGTGACCGGGTGGATGCAGGGACTGAAACGGCGCTGCGTGAATATGTACGTGGCTTGAATCCTTTGGCGCAACAGCAGATCCTGAGGGCCGGGCAGCCTGTTGCTCCCAGCCTGTTGGGCTTGGGTGAGCAAGTCGGACAAGGACGGGCCTGGAGCCTGGAGGCTTTTGAGGTGCTGGGGCAAGATACTGGCGATCACGATCACGATCACGATCACGATCACGATCACGATCACGATCACGATCACGATCATGTGCATAGCCATAGCCATAGCCATAGCCATAGCCATAGCCATAGCCATAGCCATGGCCACGGCACGGGCACCCTGGCTGGCAACAGCAACAGTTCTGAGTCTGCTCACCCGCAGGGAGAGCGTCCAGGAACGTCGGCGGTCAGTATGCCGGATACCTCCCGCCATGGAGACTCCATCTATTCGTTAAGCGCTCTGTTCCCCCAGCCTTTGCCTGCCGACACGCTGCAATCCTGGCTGTCGAATCTGTGCCAATGGGCGGGCCCTCGTCTCCTCCGCCTGAAGGCGGTTCTGCCCGTACAAGGCATGGACCAGCCACAGGTAATTCATGCCGTGCAGCATCAGTCCTACCCTTGGCAGACCGTGCCTCACTGGCCTTGGCCGGATCAGCAAGGGCGCATGGTATTGATCACGCAGGATCTGGATTTTCAGGAGCTTTGGGCGCGATTGCAGGAACTGAATGCTGCGGTTCGAAAGACGGATTAAGACTCGATGAGTCCGAGCCTCTCTTGGCCGGATGTCCTTTAGTCGTTAAGTCCGAGCCTTTCTTGATCGGCGTTTCTTGAATCGCCAGGAGCCTGAGGGCGCATTGCCTCTTTCTCATCCGAACAGGCTATCCACCGCTATGATAGACCGTTCCTCAAGCCGAAAAAAAGGACGCCTAAGCGTCCTTTTCAAAAGCCTTTGGGCTAAGCGATTTTATTGGGGCTCCACGCCCACTTTCTTGAACAACTCAGCCCATTGGGGCACTTGTTGCTCTACCTTGGCTTGCAGGGCTGCCGGGTTGGCCTCGTTTTGCATGACGGTGGCACCCAGGGTGGCCATGCGCTTTTTGAAATCCTCGTCGGCCAGACCTGCCTGCAGGGCCTTTACCAAGGTGTCGACTACAGGCTGGGGCGTGTCTTTGGGAGCCCACATACCGTGCCAGATGCCGACTTCAAAGTCTTTGAAGCCTGACTCCTGCATGGTGGGGACATCGGGGAATGTGGGGACCCGCTCACGGCTGGTGACGGCATATACCTTGACCTTGCCTGACTTGATTTGCTGAGTGGTGTTGGTGGTCTGGTCACACATGATGTCCACCTGCTTGCCCATCAGGTCCGCAATGGCGGGGGCTGTGCCTTTGTAGGGCACGGTCAGCAGATCGATACCCAGTGCTTCGGTGAACATGGTGCCGCACAGGTGGCTGGCTGCGCCAATTCCGGCATTGGCCAGGGAGACCTTGTCCTGGTTGTCCTTCAGGTACTGCACCAGTTCCTGGATGTTATTGGGGGGGAAGTCCTCACGGGCAATGATGGTCATGGGTACGTCCACCACAAGACCAATGGGAGACATGCCGTTGATGGCGTCATAGCCGGGCTTTTTGTAAAGCGACGGTGCGGTGGAAAAGCCGATGTGCATCAACAGGATGTTGTAGCCATCTGGCTTGGCACGGGCAACCTGAGCCGTACCGATGGAGCCGCCCGCCCCGCCCTTGTTCTCGACCACAATGGTCTGGCCCAGTACGGGTCGCATGGACTCGGCCAAGGCGCGGGCCACGTTGTCGGTCGGGCCGCCTGCGGCAAACGGCACCACCATATTGATGGGGTGGTCCGGATAGTCCGCCGCCTGTGCGACGGCCGAGCAGGCCAACGCCGCGCCTAGACTGACCAACAGCTTGTTTAATGCAACAGCCATAATGCCTCCTGGATAAGGATTGCTTATTCTTGTGGGCGATACTTGGATACGTTCGCGAGTTGCTGCCAAACGTTAAGGAGCGGGTTTTATTCTACTGAGGGTCGCCGCGTTTCTTTTTAAGGTCTAACCCTAGGAAAGCGCTGAAATGGACTAGGGGAATATACGGGGGCAGCAGACGCGGCAAGCCGTTCTTAAGGGGAACGGCTTGCGGGGGGGCCTGTCAGGAGGCCGGTTTGTGCAGAACAGGCGTCAGGTAGGCAATGATGGAGACCGCCGTTGCGGCAAGGGCGATCAGGCTGCAAAAGATCATCAAACCCTGGTCCAGGCCCAGGTGATCGGCCAGCCAGCCCAGTCCCAGAATGGGCAGGATGGCGCCCAGATAGCCGGTAATCAGGTAAGTGGAGGTCAGACCGGCACGCTGGTGAGGGGGCGAGACGCGCTGCACGATGGACATGCCTCCGTACATGCACAGGCCGTGACCAAAGGCGGTCAGCAGCACGCACAAAATGAACAGCAGCGAGGAGCTGGCCCACAGGTTAATCAGCAGGGCGATACATGCCAGGGTGAAGGACAGCAGGCCCACAATGACGCTGCGTTTGGCGGGCCAGCGGCGGATCAGCAACTGAAAGCCTGAGGACAGAAACAGGATGATCCCGATAGACAGACCGCTGGTGGCCGGGCCATGCCAAGGCACCATTTGTTCCATGAAGCTGGGTGCCAGGGAAGCAAACAGGCTGAACATGGCAAAGGCGCAGCAGGCCGACAAACAGCCAATCAGATAGGGACGACGCAAATGAGTGGCGGGCAGTGTCAGGCGCGGCATCCAGGTGCGCCAGCTGCTTTTTTCCTGCACAACGGGCTGCTTGCTGGCAAGGGGTTTGATCTGGAACAGCGCATAGATGGCCAGGATGCCCAGCACCATGGAGGGAAGATAGCTTGAGAACAGCGGATTGGGTATCCATTGTGCAATCAGGCCGCCCACAACCGGGCCCAGACCAAAACCAAAAGCCAGCATCAGCGAGGTGGTGGCGGCGGCGCGTTGTACATCCCCACCCCGGTTAAATTGCCCCAGGCCGATGGAGGCCGAGGTCACAATCATGCTCGATGCCATCCCGATCATGATGCGGCTGAACAGGAAACTGCCCACGTCCCAGGCAAAGGCAGACAAGGTCACACCGCTGGTGACCAGAATCAGCCCGGTGCGCAGCACCGGCATAAAGCCTTTCAGGTCGCTCAGACGGCCCAGAAACAGCAGGCCTGTCAGACCGGCGGCCATATAAGCCACATACAACTGGGTGATGTGGCTGGCATTCAGGTCCCACCGGTCCTGATACAGCGGGTAAAGCGGACTGGCCAGAGCGGTGCCCATCACGCCGATACACATGGCGATACTGATCCACACATAGGGGTCCCATTGGCGTTTCTTGCGGGCGGGGCGCGCTGCCAGGGAAGGGTCAGCCGGTGCCGCGGCGGGGTTCAGCATCGGCTCGATCCGGGCTTTCTGCAGAGTCTGGGCCGCAGCACTGGCGTGAAAGTCCCGGCAGCTTTGGCTGTCTTGCCAGCTTTCATACAACACCCATTGTCCCGGCGGCTGGTCCTTGCGTACGACATCAAAGCGCAGGCAGGCCGCCTTGGCCCGTGCCTGTTGAGACAGCGAGTCCGTATAGGCGTCCTGCGCCTGAGGGTCCAGCTCGGTGAAATGGTAGTGTGTCGTGCGAAAGTACGTGTCGCCCATGCAGCGTAATCCTTGCCAGCGAAATCATTCGGGACCATCAAGGATACTCTTTCAGGCCTGCGCTGACATGGCTATTCGCTGACACTAGGCTGGCTGGCGTAAATCCAGATGTATATCGGCCACATGCAACACTTCGGCCTCATGATCCGGGTCGCGCCAGCTGTCCTCACAGGCCATCTGGTGCCAGTGCTGCATGGCTGGCAGGGCGAGCAGGCTGTCCGCATAGCGTTGGCAGGCGGGGTCCAGTTTCAGACCATAGGTTTGCAGACGGAACACCACAGGGGCATAAAAGGCATCGACGGCGCTGAATCGTTCGCCGGCCAGGAAAGGCCCCCCAAAGCGGTTCAGACCTTCTTGCCAGAGGGTTTGCAGGCGTTCAAGCTCGCCGTGCAGACGCATGTCCTGTCGGTGATGCTGGGCGCGCAGTGCCACGGCAAAGGGGCATAGGGTGCGCAGGGAAGAAAAGTTGGCATGCATTTCCGCACTGGCACTGCGTGCCCAGGCCCGGGCAATCGGGTCAATGGGCCAGACGCCGGGATGCTGTTCGGCCAGATACTCGACAATAGCCAGGCTGTCCCAAATGATTTGCCCGCGCGTGTGCAGCACGGGTACGTGTCCGGCAGGGGCCATTTCGTGAAAGGCCAGGGTACTGAAGGCGGGCCCGAAATTGAACCAGCGCACATCAAAGTCCATGCCCAGGTAGCTCATCAGCAGCCAGGGACGCAGGGACCAGGATGAGTAGTGGGGATTGCCCAGGACAAGGGTGTAGTGTTTGGTGGTTGGCATGGTGGCACAGTGTCGCAAAGCGGATAGTGCTTGCACTTTAGTAGGCTTTGTTCTGCTTGGGTAGTGCCAGATCCTGCCTCGTGTTTTGGTATGCTGGTTTTTTTGCGCACTTGCGGAGCAAACCATGGCTTATGACCTGGAAAAACGGCTGGTGATCGGGCTGGCCTCCAGCGCCTTGTTTGATCTGAGCCAGTCCCATCAGGTCTTTCAGGAACAGGGCGAGGCGGCCTATCGCGACTATCAGCTGGCACGCGAGCACGAACCCCTGAAACCGGGCGTGGCCTTCTCCTTTATCCGGCGTTTGCTGGCCTTGAATGACCTGTCCCCCGACGATCCCTTGGTCGAGGTGGTGCTGCTGTCTCGCAACGATCCCAATACCGGCCTGCGGGTGATGAATTCGATTCGACACCATGGTCTGGACATTACGCGAGCCGTTTTTTTGCAAGGAGGCGATCCCAGCCCGTATATCCAACCCTTGTCGATCAGCCTGTTTCTGTCCGCCAATCAGCAGGACGTGCATCGCGCGGTGCAGCAAGGGTATCCGGCTGGACAGGTCCTGAACTCCTCTTACGAGGATGCCTATGACGATCAGCCGATTCGTGTGGCCTTTGATTTTGATGGCGTGATTGCCGATGACGAGTCCGAGCGCGTCTACCAACAGCAGGGGGGCTTGCCTGCTTTTTTCGAGCATGAAATGCGTTTGGTGCAACAACCGCATAATCCCGGCCTTTTGCAGGCTTTTTTGCTGAAACTGGCGCATATTCAGGAAGTGGAGCAGCAGCATCAGCAACACCATGCCGACTATGTGCCGCGTCTGCGTATTGCCATTGTGACGGCACGCAACGCACCCGCTCACGAGCGTGTGATCAACACCATACGCAGCTGGGGCATCGAGGTGAATGAGGCTTTCTTTCTGGGCGGCATTGAAAAGCGGCGGGTGCTGGAGGTCTTGCAGCCTCATATTTTCTTTGATGACCAGACTACCCACCTGATTCCTACTGCGCAGACTCTTCCCTCCGTGCACATCCCGTTCGGGTTTGTTAATCACCCAGCGGCCAGCGGGGTGGAGCAGGAAAAAGAGTGAAAACAGCTTAAACCACGGTGGACAGGGAGGCCTTAGGCCTGTGCCAGAGACCGGCTGACGGCGCGTGCAGCAGGCTGGATCAGGGTGGCCAGTGCCTCGGGGCTGATTGCATCAAAGCGTTCCAGGCTTCCCAGCAAGGTTAGGCTGCCAAAGATACGCTTGGCATCATCGAAAATGGGTGCAGAAATCCCGCCTATGCCCGGATTGATCTGTTCTTTGGTGATGCAGTAGCCGGCGCGACGCAGCTCCTGCATATGCGCGGAAAAAGCCGGCCAGTCCTTGCCCAGGCGTTGTACATAATCCAGGTGCTGGTTTTTCTCGTACAAACGGCGAAGATGACGGGTAGGCAGGTACGCGGTGATGATGCGCGCCGTGGAGCTGCGGAACATGTCCATCGTGCGGCCTCGCCCAAACAGCAGCTCGAAGCGCTCGGGCCCTGTTTCCTGGTGGGTGGTCAGAATGCGTTCGCCATATTGCTGGCCAATCAGGACATCCAGCCCGGTTTGCTCAACCAGAGATCGCAACAGAGGGCGACAGCGGCTGACCAGCGGATCAAATTCGCGGATCAGCAAATCCATTTCAATAAACCGTGGCCCAGGTACGTAGCCTTCTGGGCTGCGAATCAACAGGCCGCTATTGCATAGCTCTTTCAGATAGCGATAGGTGGTGGCGGGAGGATAGCTCAGGCGGGTGCAGATGGTCTCCACATCCAGCACCGGCGTGTGTGCACCGTACAAGTCCAGAATTTGCAACATGCGTCTTAGACTATTCATGTGCCCTCGTCAAAATGGAGTTGTTGGTTCTCTATTCTAACCACGCGGCGGCCTGTCAGTGGGGCGCAACATCGGGCAAGTCCCCCTTCTACTGGTTTATACCTAAACCATCACATTATTCGGAAATTTTTCTCAGACTGCGGTAATAATCTGGAGAACAAGCGGGTCTGTTATGCATTTGCTTACACATGGCCTACCC
The DNA here is from genome assembly GCF_037120595.1 of Alcaligenes sp. CHO6. NCBI lineage: Bacteria > Pseudomonadati > Pseudomonadota > Betaproteobacteria > Burkholderiales > Alcaligenaceae > Alcaligenes > Alcaligenes sp. CHO6. The sequence continues at coordinate 224,272 of NZ_JBANCI010000004.1, read as the reverse complement.
TTTTTGTGACGCTGGGCACGACACGGGCCCGGCATCGGTTTTTAGAGGCGGACATGGATCAGGCTCAGCCCAGTCAGGTGTCGTTGGAAATCAAGAATGTACTGTTCATCATGTGTGACCAGTTACGCGCGGATCACCTGTCCTGTTATGCCCCCGGCGGTGCATTAAAGACGCCCAATCTGGATCGTTTGGCGGCGATGGGGATGCGCTTTGATCGCGCCTATGTGAACTCGGCCGTCTGTGGCCCCGCACGGGCTTCGTATTACACCGGCCGCTACCCCTTGTCGCACCGGGTTACCTGGAATCGCGTTCCTCACCCTATCGATGAGCTGTATCTGGGCGATTATCTGGCCCAGTCCGGACGGGATTGCCATCTGCTGGGCAAGACCCATCATGTGCCGGACCCGGCTGGCGCCCGTGCCGGCCGCTTTCAGGTCCAGCCCGAGGGAGCCGAGCGCTTCTGGCAAGGGGGGTTTACGGCCATCGAGCGCTATGACGGTCACTTCGAGATGGGCCCCGATAGTGAGTACCGCCAGTATTTGCACAGCAAGGGCTATGACAGCGAGCGGCCCTGGGAAGATTATGTGATCGGCAGCCAGGACGCCCAGGGGCAGTTTGCCTCTGGCTGGTACATGCGCAATGCCAGCCTGCCGGCACGGGTCAAGGCCCAGGACTCTGAAACCGCCTACTTTACCCAGCGCGCCATGGATTTCATCACCGCCAAAGGTGAAGAGCCCTGGGCCTTGCACCTGTCTTTCATCAAACCGCATTGGCCGTACAAGGCGCCAGCGCCCTACCACGACCGCTTTGGCGCGCACGATGCCTGTGCGCCAGTGCGGGCCGAGCACGAGCGCCACCAGGCCCATCCGGTCCATGCCGCCTATCAGCAGCATGAAGAGTCCCGGTCTTTCGCTCAGGACGAGGTCTGGCGCACGATCAAGCCCGTGTATATGGGCCTGGTCCAGCAGATCGACGATGAGGTCGGCCGTTTGCTGGACCAGCTCGAACAGCAGGATCGCCTGAAAGACACGCTGATTATTTTCAGCTCGGATCATGGTGATTTGCTGGGCGATCACTGGCTGGGCGAGAAAGAATATTTTTTTGAAAACGCTATTCGCGTGCCGCTGATCGTGGTTGATCCCCGGGCGTCGGCGAACGCCACACGCGGACAAGGCAGTGATGCCTTTGTGGAGTGTGTGGACGTGACGCCCACGATTCTGGATGCCTTGCAACTGCCCGCCCAGGAGCATCGCGTGGAAGGCCGCTCCCTGATTCCCCTATTACACGGTCAATCCGCTTGGGCTCGTGAGTATACCGTCGCCAGTCTGGACTACGCGTATCGGGAAGCCCGTCAGATCCTGGGCCGCGGGGTGGAGGAGTGCCGGGGGCTGATGCTGCGCGATGGTGACTATAAATACATACATTGGCAGGGCTATCGGCCCCAGCTGTTCGATTTGAAACAAGACCCTGACGAGCTGCACGACCTGGGCGCGGACCCGGCGTACGCGGCGGTTTGTCGGCGTATGAAAGAAGGCCTGCTGGACTGGCATGACACCCTGAAAGGGCGTGCCAGCGAAAGCTGGGCTGCAGTAGAAGATCGTACCAATGCGCATGAGCGCATGATGAACATCTTGATTGGACGATGGTAAATACGCTGCGGGGGGCTGCCAGTGTGGGTGGCGGGCCGCAATTAATAACGATAAGGAGTGGACAATGAAACAGCTTAAAAATACGACGCTGGCCCTGTTGCTGGCCGGAGTAGGCGCTCTGGCGCCGATGATGGCTCAGGCGGCCTGGCCGAGCACGGAGCAGGTACGTATTGTGGTCCCCTACCCGCCCGGCACCGAGCCTGACATTCTGGCCCGCGATCTGGGTGTGCATTTGAACAAGGCCACGGGCAAAGTCTTTGTGATTGAAAACCGCCCGGGCGCCAATGCCATTATTGGCACCGATAATGTGGTCAAGGCCAAAGGCGATGGTTCGGCCTTGCTGATGGTGGACAGTCTGGCGGTATCGACCAACCCTCTGCTCTACAGCAACCTGCCCTACAAATGGGAAAAAGACTTGAAGCCGGTCACCACGGTAGCAGGTGTGAACCTGTATCTGCTGGTGCGCAATGACTTTCCGGCCAAGGATTACAAGGAATTCATTGCCCAGGCCAAGAAGGCCAACGGAGATACCAATGTGGGCACAGGCGGACGTGGGCATGTCACGCACCTGGGCATGGGCCTGCTGGGCCGTGAGGAAGGCGTGAACTTCACTTACATTCCCTACAAAGGCATGGCCCCGGCGACCAATGCAATTCTGGGTGGCGAGACGGATGCCATGCTGGTCGGTGGCATTCTGGCATCCCAGCATGTGAATGGCGGTAAAGTCCGGATCCTGGCCGTCGGTGCAGACAAACGGACCGAGCTGCTGCCAAACGTGCCGACTGTCGAGGAAGCAGGCGGCCACGCCAACAGCATCCCTACCACTACGTTTGCACTGTTTGCTCCCGGCACCACGCCCGATGAGACGGTAAAGGAAATTCAGGAAAAAGTGGATGCGGCACTGAAAACTCCCGAGATGCAGGCGGCTTTCAAGAACCGTGGTCTGGCCCAGTTCTACACCACCCCAGCCCAGACGCTGGAGCGTGTGCAGAACGACTCCAAAGTTTATTCCGAGCTGATCCCTACCCTGGGCATTCAGCCTGAATAAACGGCGGGTCGGGTAGCGCCCTGTGCCGGCAAGCGGTCGGCCGGGGGCGTTGGAACCGGCAGGACTGCGTCAACAAAAAACACCACCCACACATCGCCTGAGCGGTGTGTGGGTGGTGTTTCTGAATGCTGGCCGTCTCTCTTCTCCCACTCCTGGCTGGACCATCCAGATCCCCAGGCAGCAGGGTTAGAACCGATAGTGTGCGCGGTCGTGCTGCGTTTTACTGCTCGTTATAGTCGTGCTGCTCGGAAATCAGGCGTCGCAAGGTGGCCTTGAGGGCATTGACGTCCAGGGGTTGCAGGCGCTGGACGACCTCCTGCTCGTGCAGGCGGGCCTTGGCAATCAGGCCGGAGATCAGGGTCTGCCCTTCTTCGGTAATGCGCACCAGCGTGATGCGACGATCCACATCGTGGGCTACGCGGCGCAATAAACCTTGTTTTTCCAGTCGATCCAGCAAACGGGTGACAGTTGGTTGCTTGGTGGTCGCAATGCGCGCCAGGTGCCCAATACTGACCTCGCCCGCGCCGGACAGGGTGGACAGGACACGCCATTCGGAAATGGACAAACCGTTGCTCAGCACCACTTCGTGGAATTCGGCAGAGATCAGCTGGCTGGCCTGGGCCAACAGGGCGGGCAGGTAATTTTCGACAAAGACGGTGTCGTGTTCGGTGGGGCTCATGGTGCTTATTGTCATTACAGGCTAGTGGGTGCCGCGAATCTGCAGGGGCGTGGGCCCGAGCAGATGGTCAGGCCTGAAGACCCCGCGCGGCGGCAACAGGGCTCACTATAACCAAGCTGTCCGTTCGCGTGTCGCAAATAATTTGGCGTCTTTACTAGGGAAAACCATGAGAATGGATATGTTGAGATATAAACATATTCCGATGAAAATAAATACCATGTTCACAATACGCGGTAAGTAAGGAAAGAAAATGGCTGAGCGATCATTTGTCGAAGAAGTCAAAAAGCTGCGCCTGGGGGATGGAGACGTATTCAGTGGCGAAGGCATCTTGGCGGTGACCAAGGCCCTGCTGGAATCGGGCGTGTCCTATGTGGCCGGTTACCAGGGTGCGCCTATCTCGCACTTGATGGACGTGCTGGCCGATGCCCAGGACATCTTGCAAGAGAACGGAATCCGTTTTGAAAACAGCGCCAGCGAGGCGACCGCGGCGGCCACACTGGCTGCGTCGGTCAACTACCCGCTGCGTGGCGCCATCACCTTCAAAGCGACGGTAGGCACCAACGTGGCCTCTGACGCGCTGGCCAACCTGGCCTCGGGTGGGGTCAAGGGCGGTGCGCTGATCATCGTGGGCGAAGACTACGGCGAAGGCTCGTCCATCATGCAAGAGCGCAGTCACGCTTTTGCCATGAAGTCGCAAATGTGGATGCTAGACCCGCGTCCTAACCTGCCCTGTATTGTGCAAGCGGTCAAAGACGGTTTTGATTTGTCCGAAGCGTCCAACACCCCTGTCATGTTGCAGCTGCGCATTCGCGCCTGCCACGTGCATGGTCAGTTTGTGGCCTCGGACAACCGCCGCGCCAAATTCACCATTAAAGAAGCCATGGAGCAGCCCACACGCGACATCAATCGCATTGTGTTGCCGCCTGCCAGCTTCCTGCATGAAAAAGAAAAGATCGAACAGCGCTGGCCGAACGCCGTCAAGTTCATCGAAGAGCGTCAGCTCAATGAATTCTTTGCTGATGGCACCGACGATGTGGGTCTGATCGTTCAGGGCGGTGGCTACAACACCGTGATCCGCGCTTTGGAACACCTGGATCTGGCCGATGTGTTTGGCGAATCCAAAGTGCCCATGTACGTGATGAACGTGGCCTACCCGCTGATCGAGTCCGAAATCGTCCGTTTCTGCGAAGGCAAACGTGCGGTGCTGGTGCTGGAAGAGGGTCAGCCCAACTTTGTGGAACAGAACATTTCCGACATCGTGCGTCGCCACAATGTGGACGTCACCCTGCACGGCAAGGACCTGCTGCCACTGGCCGGTGAATACAACACCGCCACCATGCTCAAAGGCCTGCGCGCTTTCATGGAAAAATATGGCCGCGTCGAGCCTCTGGCTCCTCGCAAACCACGTGTGATCCCGATGAAAGTCGAGACGGTGGAGCGTCCAAAAGCGGAACAAGCCAGCCTGGTGGACGTGGAAGCCGCCGAAGTCAAACCGTTGGGCAGCCTGGACGAAAACGTTCATGCCCGTCCTCCCGGGTTTTGTACTGGCTGTCCCGAGCGTCCTATCTTTACCGCGTTGAAACTGGTGGAGCGCGAACTGGGCGAACACCACGTCTCTGCCGACATTGGCTGTCACCTGTTCTCCATTTTGCCGCCCTTCAATCTGGGTAACACCACCATGGGCTACGGTCTGGGCGGCGCCGGTTCGGCAGCCTTGAACGTGGAGTCCGACAAGCGCGCCATCTCGGTCATGGGTGACGGCGGTTTCTGGCACAACGGTCTGACCAGTGGTATTGCCAATGCGGTATTTAACCGCAGTGACAACCTGACCATTGTGATCGACAACAGCTACACCGCCGCCACGGGCGGTCAGGACATCCTGTCCTCCAAGGCCAAGAACGAAACGCGCAGTACCGGTCACCTGATCGAGAAAGCCGCGCGTGGCGTGGGTGTGGAATGGCTGCGCATGATCCGTCGCACCTACGATCTGAAGACCATGACGGCTACTTTGCGTGAGGCCCTGACGACCAAGGAAAAAGGTCCCAAGGTGCTGGTGGCGCAAAGCGAATGTATGTTGAACCGTCAGCGTCGCGAAAAAGGCCAGGTCCGCAAGGCAGTGGCGGCAGGTGAGCGCGTGGTGCGCGAGCGCTTTGGCGTGGACCCGGACACCTGTACCGGCGATCACTCCTGCATCCGTCTGTCCGGTTGTCCGTCGCTGTCGATTCGCCCCAACCCGGACGCTCTGCGTCAGGACCCGGTGGCCAATGTGATGAACAGCTGTGTGGGTTGCGGTCTGTGTGGTGAGGTTTCCCACGCGGCGATTCTGTGCCCCTCGTTCTACCGGGCTCAAGTCGTCAGCAACCCGACTGGCTGGGACAAGTTCCGCGAAAAAACCCGCCGTGGCTTTATTGGCTGGTTGCAGCGTCGTGACGCTGCCCGTCGTGATCGTCTGGCCTTCTAAGCACACCCGTAGAGATTCTTATCATGCAGATCAAACCAATCAAGATTGCTATTTTGGCCATGGGTGGCGAAGGCGGCGGCGTGCTGGCCGACTGGATCGTCAACCTGGGCGAACAAAACGGCTACTTTGCACAAACCACCTCGGTGCCGGGCGTGGCCCAGCGTACCGGTGCCACGATTTATTATGTGGAGCTGTTTCCGCACTCGGCCGCACCTGATGGCAAGAGGCCGGTGCTGGCCTTGATGCCCATGCCCGGCGATGTGGACGTGGTCCTGGCATCCGAGCTGATGGAAGCGGGTCGCGCCGTGCAGCGCGGCCTGGTCACCGAAGACCGCACCACATTGATTGCCTCTACGCACCGTGTCTACTCCATTGCCGAAAAATCGGCCATGGGCGATGGCCGGGTGGATGACAATGCGCTGATTGCGCACGCCACGCAGGCTGCCAAGCGTTTTGTGTATTTCAATATGGAAAAAGCGGCCGAGGACTCGGGCAGCGTGATTTCCGCCGTGCTGTTTGGTGCCTTGGCCAGTACGGGTGTGCTGCCCTTTAGCCGCACCCAGTTCGAGCAGACAATTGAGCGCGGTGGCGTGGGCGTCAAGCCCAGCCTGAAGGCTTTTGGCGCTGCTTACGCTCGTGTGGCCGAAGGTGATGCCGGCAAGGCCGAGTCGGATAACAAACCGGTTGATATGGCAACGCTGGCTCCGCGTGACCCAGCTGTTGCCAAGCTGATTGACCGTGTTCGTGCCGAAGTGCCTGAGCAGGCCCAGCCCATCGTGGTGGAAGGGGTGCGCCGTGTTCTGGATTTCCAGGATGTGGATTACGCCAATTTGTACCTGGACCGCCTGAAAAAGATCAGCCGCTTCGCACGTCCGGATGACGTGGCCCTGGTGCGTGAAACGGGTCGGTATCTGGCCTTGTGGATGTCTTACGAAGATGCCATTCGCGTGGCCGAGCTGAAAACCCGTGCCAGTCGTTTTGACCGCGTCCACAAGGAAGTGCGTGCTGCCGATGGCCAGATCGTGGCGATCAATGAATACATGCATCCGCGTGTGGAAGAGATCAGCGAAATCCTGCCGTTTGCCAGTGTTGGCCGCTGGCTGATGCGTCCTACTTGGGGCAACAAACTGGTGAAATCGCTGACCAAGTCCGGACGTGTTATTCAAACCAGCTCGGTGCGCGGCTTTATTCCTTTGTATCTGTTGTCGGGCTTTAAACGCTGGCGTCGTCGCACGCTGCGTTACCAGGCCGAGCAACAGCGCATTGAAAGCTGGTTAAAGCAGATTGAGCAGGCGGCCGATGCTCACCCGGCCCTGGCTTTGGAAATTGCCCAATGTCAGCGTCTGGTCAAGGGCTACGGCGATACGCATGCTCGCGGGCTGCGCAACTACCAGACCGTGATGTCGGCACTGGAGCGCAACCCCAGCACCTTGTCGCCAGCCATGCTGGGCGCCTTGCGCGATGCGGCCTTGGCCGACGAGCATGGCTCCAAGCTAGAGGCCACATTGCGCCAGTACGCCCTGGTGTAAAGGGTTCACCAGGCCGCTGGACAGCGGCCTTGGTGAAAACCCTTGAAGGCACGGATTTAACCCCCTAAATACTTTATTTCTAAAATATTCATAGTAGAATATAAATTCGGATTGGCACGGTGACCGCGGCATGGAGAGCCAGACGTTCCGTGTCTATTTGGCCACTTGTTCACACTTGTTCAAGCACGAGTATCCCGCCTGTTGGTCAAACTGAAATTAGCCAAAGTTTGGGGGGCAAGAATATGAATCAAAGCGAAGCAGCACAGGATTTACTGGTAGAGCCAGCCGATGCTGGATTTGAAGGCCGCGTCGGTCCCAAGGACCCTGCCAGCCTGAAATTGTGGTTGCGCATGCTGACCTGCACCAAGCAGATCGAGGACGAGATCCGTCGTCGCCTGCGCCAGAATCATGGTATTTCGCTGGCCCGTTTTGATTACATGGCCCAGTTGTACCGCTACCCGCAGGGCCTGAAGATGGGCGAGTTGTCACGCTATCTGATGGTGACCGGCGGCAATATTACCGGACTGACTGACGAGCTGGCCCGAGAAGGCATGGTGTCTCGCCAGAGCAGTCCAACAGACCGACGTGCTTGGGTGTTGCGTCTCACCCCCAAGGGCAAAAGCAGTTTCGAGGCGATGGCCCAGGCCCACAGTGACTGGATTGCAGAAATGTTTGAAGGACTGGCGACAGACGAAGTTGTGCATATCCATCAGCATCTGGGCTTGCTGCGGGTGCATCTGCAAAGCACGGCCAGCTAGCATAAGGTGCATTCTGCCCGGTCTGTGAGGCCAGACAGAATGCGGATAGCGTCACAGACAGGCGCACAAAACACTTGCTAAAAAGGTGTCTACAACATGGTTTCCAAGCTGTACGAACAAGAACATCGCATCCGTTTTTCGGAATGCGATCCAGCGGGTATCGTTTTTTATCCGCAGTACTTTGTGATGTTTAACGACCTGATGGAAGCATGGATCGATTCCATGGTACCCGAGGGTTTTCACAACATGATCGCCAGCAAACGGGTAGGCATGCCCTCGGTACATATTGAAGCCGAGTTCAAGTCCATCAGCCGTATGGGTGATGATGTGGTGATGAGCCTGGGAGTGGAACGCATTGGCAACAGCTCCTTGACGTTGCTGTTGCGTTGCGTCGGCAAGGACGGCGTGCTGCGTATGCAAGTGCGCCAGACTGTGGTGACCACCTCGCTGGAGACCCACCTGGGTATTCCTATCCCTGATTTCCTGCGCAACCCCATGCAAGCGTATGTGATTGCCCAGCCAGAAAGCAGCCAGGCTTGATCTAGTTTGAAGTAGTAGCAGGCAGTGTGCAGGTCAGGTATTTTTTTTGATTTAAATAGTTGACTTGTATAATATTTATTAATAAATATACTATGCTCGAAAGCATGTATTCAGACCATACGGACATATCATGAATATCGTATGTATTGGCGGAGGCCCAGCCGGCTTGTATTTCGGTTTGCTGATGAAGTTGCAAAACCCTCAGAACGAGGTTTTTGTGATCGAGCGTAACCGACCGTACGACACCTTTGGCTGGGGCGTGGTGTTCTCGGATGCCACCATGGAAAACCTGCGTGAAGCTGACCCTGTGTCCGCGCAGACCATCGGTGACGCCTTCAACCACTGGGACGACATCGAGTGCCATTTCAAAGGTAGCGCCGTGCGCTCCAGCGGTCATGGTTTCATCGGGATTGGTCGCAAAAAGCTGCTGAACATCCTGCAGGCTCGCTGCGAGGAAGTGGGCGTTAACCTGGTGTTTGAGACCGTGGTGTCGGACGACGCTGAGCTGGCCCGCAAGTACAACGCCGATATCCTGATTGCCTCTGACGGTATCAACAGCGCCATTCGTACTCGTTACCAAGACGTGTACCAGCCCGATATCGACACCCGCAACTGCCGTTTTGTCTGGCTGGGTACGGAAAAGGTGTTTGACGCCTTTAATTTCATTTTTGTGGAAACCGAGCACGGCTGGTTCCAGGCTCACGCCTACCGTTTCCAGGAAGGCCTGTCCACGTTCATCGTGGAAACGCCCGAGGAAACCTGGCAAAAAGCCGGTATTGGTGAAATGTCGCAGGAAGAGGCCATTGCCTACTGCGAGAAGCTGTTTGCCGATCACCTCGATGGCAACAAGCTCATCAGCAATGCCACGCACCTGCGCGGTTCGGCCATCTGGATTCGTTTCCCCCGCGTGATCTGCAACAAGTGGGTGCACTGGAAAGATTACGGCACCGGCAAGAAAGTACCTGTGGTATTGATGGGCGATGCCGCTCACACCGCTCACTTCTCGATCGGTTCGGGCACCAAGCTGGCCCTGGAAGATGCCATCACGCTGGCCCAGCATATGGACCACGAGTCGATGGAAGAGGCGCTGAAAGATTACGAAGCCGCTCGTAGCGTGGACGTATTGCGCATTCAGAACGCTGCCCGCAACTCGACCGAATGGTTCGAAAACGTGGCCCGTTACGCCAATATGAAGCCCGAGCAGTTCACCTACTCCATGCTGACCCGTTCGCAGCGTATCTCGCACGAGAACATGCGGGTGCGTGATGCCGCCTGGCTGGAAAAATACGAGCGTTGGATGGCGACGGAAGCGGGCATGGAGCTGGCTGAGGGTGAAAAGGCCCCCTCGCCCATGTTCACCCCTTTCAAGCTGCGCGACATGCAGTTGAAGAACCGTATCGTGTTCTCGCCCACCCTGATGTACAGCGCCAAGGACGGCATGCCCAATGCCACGCATCACGTTCACTATGGCAGCCGTGCCATGGGTGGCGCTGGCCTGATCCTGGCTGAAATGACCGCCGTGACGCCGGAAGCTCGTGTCACCCCCGGTTGTACCGGTCTGTGGAACGACGAGCAGGCCGAGGCCTGGAAGCCTGTCGTGGCATTTGCCCACGAACAAGGCGCCAAGATCGGTGTGCAACTGGGTCATGCGGGTCGTCGTGGTTCGACGCAGCTGGGCTGGGAAAAAGCCAATCAGCCGCTGGCTGAAGGCAACTGGCCTTTGGTGTCGGCCTCCGCCCTGCCTTATCAGGCTGGTGTGACGGCTGTCCCTACCGAGATCACCCGTGCCCAGATGGACGAGATTCGTGACGCCTTTGTGGCCGCTGCCAAGCGCGCTGACCAGGCCGGTTTTGATTGCATTGAGCTGCAAGCCGCTCATGGTTACCTGCTGTCCAGCTTTATCTCGCCGCTGACCAATCAGCGTAGTGATGAGTTTGGTGGTAGTCTGGAAAATCGCATGGCTTACCCGCTGGAAGTGTTTGCAGCCATCCGCGCCGTCTGGCCAGAGAACAAGCCCATCATGGTGCGTATCTCGGCAACAGACTGGGCCGAAGGCGGCAACACGGCGGACGACGGTGTGGAAATTGCCCGCTTGTTCAAGCAAGCCGGTGCCGATCTGATCGACGTGTCCTCGGGTGAAGTGGTGCTGGAGCAGCAGCCAATTTACGGCCGCATGTACCAGACTCCATTCTCCGACCGTATCCGTAACGAAGCCGGTATCGCCACCATGGCGGTGGGCTCGATCATGGAAGCGGATCATGCCAACAGCATTATTGCCGCAGGCCGTGCTGACCTGTGCGCCTTGTCGCGCGGCTTCCTGGCCGATGCGAACTGGCCGCAACGTCAGGCTGCGGAGTTGGGCTACACCGACCTGGCCTGGCCGGTTCAGTATGAGTGGGGCAAAGACTGGTTGCAGCGTCAGATCAAGCGTGCGCCAGTCGCCCAGGATGGCCCAGCCAAGTCATAAAACACAAAAGGAGACAGCATCATGTCGGAAGAACGTTTTGACACCCATCGCGAAAGCGTGATCGGTCGTGCTGATGTTGAGGACACGCCCGAACTGGTGAAGTACTACCAGGATTTGACTCAATTTGAGGCCGGTGCCTTGTGGACCGTGGCCAACAAGATTGAGCCCTGGGAGCCCAAGTCCGAATCCGTGCCGGTGGTGTGGCGCTACCGCGACCTGCGCGACTATGTGTTGCGCTCGGTGGATCTGGTCAGCCCTGAAAAAGCCGGTCGTCGCGTGATTTACCTGAACAACCCCGGTCGCCAGGAAGTGTCGGCGGCGGTGGGTTGGCTGTACTCCGGTTTGCAGGTCATGAAACCGGGTGAAGCGGCTTCCGCACATGCTCACTCCTCCTCGGCCCTGCGTTTTATTATGGAAGGCCGTGGCGCCTACACCATCGTGGACGGGCACAAGATGACGCTGGGTGCCAACGACTTTGTGTTGACCCCCAACGGCTGCTGGCACGAGCACGGCGTGGAAGCCGACGGCCTGCCTTGCATCTGGCAGGACGGTCTGGACATTCCCCTGGTCAATGCGTTGGAAGCCGGTTTTTACGCCGTTCACCCGGATCTGGCCCAGGCCATTACGCATCCCGTCAACGACGCGGTGGGAATCTGGGGTGGCCGTGGTTTGAAGCCCACTTTGCACGACTGGCAAAAACCCTACTCGCCGCTGCTCAAGTACGAGTGGGAGCCGACGTACGAAGCCTTGTCAGCCTACGCCAAGGTAACGGACGGCAGCCCCTTTGATGGCGTCATCATGGACTACATCAACCCGCTGACCGGCGGCCCTGTCATGTCCACCATCGGCGCCAGCATGCAGATGCTGCGCCCCGGTGAGCACACCAAGGCCCACCGTCACACGGGCAGCATCATTTATCAGTGTGCCAAGGGTGAAGGGTATTCCATCATCAATGGCAAACGCTTTGACTGGCGCGAACGCGACATTTTCTGCGTCCCTTCCTGGATGTTCCATGAGCACGTGAATGGTTCCTCGTCGCAAGACGCCTGCCTGTTCTCGTTCCACGACCTGCCTGTGATGCGTGCCCTGAATCTGTACCGCGAAGAAGCGTTGGCAGAGAACGGCGGCCACCAGGTGCTGCTGTAAGACTACTTGTTTAACTTATTTGGACGGCCTGCCAAGGCGGGCCGACCCGATTTATTCAAGCCATCTGCGCAAGATGGCCCAATCTGGAGATAGAAATGCGTCTTGTAACGTACCGTAGTGAAGTTGCTGCCGCTGGCCGCTTGGGCGCCATTGTGGGCGATCTGGTGGTTGACCTGGGTTACCTGGGCGACGCCACAGGCCACATGCTGCCTGACAATATGCTCGATTTCATCGACCTGGGCCCAGCCGCTGTGACTTCCACGGCTCGCTTGCTGGAAACCTACGCCGACGATATGCCTTTTGGCGTGGCACTGCCCTTGGCCAACGTCAAACTGTTGGCTCCTATCCCCCGTCCACGCAAGAACATCTTTGGTATCGGCCTGAACTACGTGGAACACGTAGCCGAATCCAGCCGTACCCTGGACACCTCCAAAGAGCTGCCTAAGCAGCCCGTGATTTTCTCCAAGCCGCCCACCACCGTGATTGGCCCCGGCGATGCCATCGAGCACAACAAGAACATCACGCAGCAAATGGACTGGGAAGTGGAACTGGCCGTGATCATGGGCACCCGTGCCCAGCGCGTGGCCAAGGAAGACGCCCTGAAGTACGTGTTCGGCTACTCCGTCATGATCGACGTGAGCGCTCGCGACTGCCGTCGTGCCGGTCAGTGGATCTACTCCAAAGGCCAGGACACCTACGCGCCATTCGGTCCTGTGATCGTGACGGCCGATGAGCTGACCGATCCTCACAACCTGAACCTGAGCCTGACTCTGAACGGTGTGACCAAGCAAAGCTCCAACACCAAGCACATGCTGTTCAACGTGAATGACCTGATCGCTGACATCAGCGCCGGCATCACGCTGGAACCCGGTGACATCATCGCCACCGGTACACCAGAAGGCGTGGGCGCTGGCCGTGATCCTCAAGAGTGGATGTGGCCTGGCGACGTGGTGCATGCTGTGGTGGAAGGCATCGGCGAATTGCGTCACCCCATCGTGGACGTGACCCCCCAAAACTAAGTAAAGGAGAGCATGATGCTGGAATTGCGTCAGTTCAAGGCCGCCGCCGTTCAGGCAGCGCCTGTGTTCCTGGACACGAATGCGACCATCGAAAAAGTATGTCGTCTGATCAATGAAGCAGCCGACAACGGTGCCGAGCTGATCGCCTTCCCCGAGGTGTTCGTCTCCGGTTACCCCTACTGGAGCTGGGTGATGAACCCGATCGAGGGCAGCCCATGGTTCGAGCGCCTGTGCAAATCGGCCATCGAAGTCCCAGGTCCCGAGATCCAGAAGGTTGCGCAGGTTTGTCGTCAGCGCAAGGTCAATGTGGTGTTGGGTGTGAACGAGCGCAGTCCCGTTGGCATCGGCACTCTCTACAACACGCTGGTCACCATCGGCGCTGACGGTCGCATTTTGGGCCGTCACCGCAAACTGGTGCCCACCTGGGCAGAAAAACTGACCTGGGCTAACGGCGACGCCTCCTCGATGCGTGTGCATGACACCACCATCGGCCCTCTGGGCGCCTTGGCGTGCGGCGAAAACACCAACACGCTGGCTCGTTTCAGCCTGTTGTCGCAAGGCGAGCTGGTCCACGTTGCCAGCTACATCGCCTTGCCCGTGGCACCGAAGGACTACGACATGGCTGAAGCCATTCGCCTGCGTGCTGCTGCACACTGCTTTGAAGGCAAGGTGTTTACGGTGGTGGCCTGCTCGACGGTTTCCGAGGAAATTGTCGAGGCCATGTCCGCCACTCATCCCGAAGCGCGTGATCTGCTGGCTCGTCCCAACAGTGCGTTCTCGGGCATTATTGGCCCCGATGGCCGCGTGCAGGGCGAAGCCCTGATCGACAAGGAAGGCATTGCCTACGCCGACATCGATCTGTCGCGCTGCATCCAGCCGCGTCAAATGCACGACATTACGGGTCATTACAACCGTTTTGACGTGTTTGACCTGCGTGTGAACCGCAAGGCTTTGACGCCTGCCCGCTTTTACGAAGGCGATGCCGCGTCCCAGCCCGACCTGAACCCTGCCGAGTTCTCCGTTCTGGACGACAAGGAAGCGTAAGCAGGTTCAAGACGGTCCCCTTCCTGTGTTGGATCGGGACCGTTTTTGACGGGGCGCTTTGCTCAAGCACCCGGTCAAAAACCGCTGTGGCCTGGCCGCAGTGGTCAAAGATGCACACTGCCCGTTTTTGAAAAAGGGGCAGCGCCAGCCTGGAGGAGTGGGCTGTTTTAACGGCTGCTTCCCTTCCTGCATGGGCAGGACAGGCACTTATAACGATGACATAAGATCCCCGTAGGAGATGAAATGAGCGACAAGAACCCATTGGCAGCCTTTATCCAGGCAATCGACAGCAAACAGGTCCGTTTCGTGGATCTGACCCAGACCCTGTCTCCCAGCTTCCCCGCCTTGCAGCTGCCCCCCCAGTTTGGCCAGACTGCTGGTTTCTCGATTGAGCGCATTAGCCAATACGACGAGAATGGCCCAGGCTGGTACTGGAACAACTTCACCTGTGGCGAACACACCGGTACCCACTTTGACGCGCCCGCTCACTGGATCTCCGGCAAGGATCATCCGGACAACACCGTCGACACCATTCCTGTCGACAACTTTCTGCGTCCCGCCGTTGTGGTGGACGCCTCGGCCGAAGTGGCCCAGAACGAAGACTTCATCCTGACCTCCGAGTTCTTGCAGAACTGGGAAGCCCAGCATGGCCGCATCCCTGAAGGTGCCTGGGTGCTGTTTCGCACCGATTGGTCCAAGCGTGTCAACGATGCCGCCGCGTTTCTGAACATGCGTGAAGACGGCGCTCATACGCCTGGCCCAGCTCAGGAAGCGGTGGAGTGGATGATTCACGAGCGCAAGGTGCACGGCTTTGGCGTTGAAACCATCAATACCGATGCGGGCCAATCCTACGCCTGGCCAGTGGCTTACCCTTGCCACACCCTGATGCACGGCGCCAACCGTTACGGTTTGCAGTGCCTGTGCAACCTGGATCAGTTGCCCCCTCAGGGCGCACTGATCATGTCGGCCCCTCTGAAGATTGAAGGCGGCTCCGGCAGCCCGCTGCGCGTGGTCGCACTGGTAGCTCAGTAAACGCAAAACGGGGAGAAAATGGCAGAATTGTGTACGACACGGTTCTGCTGTTTTCTCACCTAGTGGTTTTCCATTATATTCGGAAGTATATATTTATCCGTAAACTATTCATCAATAAAACAAATTCACGAAAGAATGAATAGAGATCCAGCCGTACAGCCAGTGTCGGTGTCAGGCAGCCGGTTTTAGCGGAGACAGTAGACGAGCCTTACGCAGCCTTTTTGGGCCGTCCCCTTGCCCCCTGCGGCGCTACATGATGCCATGGCTTGGCTGTGTTGGCTGGGTAATTGATGTAGTCATGCTCAATGGTAGGCACACGATGGATACTTTTGAACTCGTCATCCGGGATATCCAGAACGCATCCCCGCTGATTCGCAGTTTTACGCTAGAGCCTGCCCAGGCCGGTTCCCTGCCCGCATTTGCGCCGGGTTCGCACCTGCAGGTACAGATTCCTGATCTGAACGATCACCGCTGCTATTCCCTGATTTCCCTGGACGCTGACATGGCGCAGGGACCCCGCTGCTACCGTCTGGGCGTACGTCTGGAGGACAACAGCTCGGGTGGTTCACGGTACATGCACAGCCTGAAAGTGGGCGATACCTTGCGTGTGGCTGGCCCCAAGAATGATTTCCCTTTGCATGAGGGCGTCGAGGGTGAAACCGAGACCGTGTTGATTGCCGGTGGCATCGGCATCACCCCGATTGCCAGCATGGCCGCGGCCCTGCATCACCAGGGTCGCCCCTATCAGTTGCACTATGCAGGGCGCAGCGTGGAACAGTTGGCTTTCCTGGATGAGCTGAGCGCCTTGTCCGGCCCGGCTCTGCGTCATTACGCGGACGACAGCGAAGGCCGGTTCTGCCTCAATACCCTGCTCGATGGTTTGTCCAAAGATCAGCATATCTACGTTTGCGGTCCCAAAGGCATGATTGATGCCGTGATCGAAGCCTGCAAGCAGCGTGGCTGGCCCAGTGAGCATGTGCATTTTGAGCTGTTCGCGACCGCGGCTGCGCAGGAAGGGGACCAGCCTTTCGAGGTGGAACTGCGCCAGACCGGCGTCACGTTGCAGATCCCCGCCGACAAGACCATTGTTGATGTCATGGAAGAGCAGGGCCTGGACCCCATGATCGATTGCAAGCGCGGCGAATGCGGCGTCTGTACCTGTGATGTGATCGAAGGCGAGGTTGACCACCGCGACTATTTCCTGAGCGATTCGGAAAAAGCCAGCAACAAGGTTATCCAGATCTGTATTTCTCGTGCCAAGACCCCGCGTCTGGTGCTGGATCTATAAAGCCCAACGGCGACGGAGAACATGATGGAAAAGTATCGTGATAATCCCCAGGCCATCCGCGAATTGGTACGCGAGGCCGAGGTCCACAAGGATTTGTACATCAGCCAGGAGCTGTTTGAGCTGGAGATGGAACAGTTGTTCGCCAATACCTGGGTCTACGTTGGCCATGCCAGCCAGGTGCCCAATAAAGGCGACTTCTACACCACGACGGTCGGTACCGAGTCCGTCATTATGGTGCGCCATACAGACGACAGCATCCGTGTGCTGTACAACCGCTGCCCGCATAAAGGCGTGCAAGTGGCCGGTGAAACCTGTGGCAACACGGGCAAATTCTTCCGTTGCCCTTACCATGCCTGGACCTTCAAGACCGATGGCTCCCTGCTGTCCATCCCTTTGAAGAAAGG
Source organism: Alcaligenes sp. CHO6 (assembly GCF_037120595.1). Classification (NCBI taxonomy): domain Bacteria; kingdom Pseudomonadati; phylum Pseudomonadota; class Betaproteobacteria; order Burkholderiales; family Alcaligenaceae; genus Alcaligenes; species Alcaligenes sp. CHO6. The sequence continues at coordinate 207,208 of NZ_JBANCI010000004.1, read as the reverse complement.
TTACGAAAATACCGGCTTTGAATGCACCGAAGCCAGCCAGGGCATGGCGGCGGTCAAGAATGTGCGGGTGTACCGCGATTTTGTGTTCTGCCGTCTGGCCGATGAAGGCATTGGCTTTGAAGAGTTCTTTGGCCAGTCCCTGAGCACCATCGACAATATGGTCGATCGCTCCCCCGAAGGCCGCCTGGAAGTGGCCGGTGGCGTGATGCGCTACATGCACCAGTGCAACTGGAAAATGCTGGTCGATAACCAGACCGATACCTGTCACCCCATGGTGGCGCACGAGTCCTCGGCGGGCACCGCCGTAAAAGCCTGGGAAGCGGCCCCTCCAGGTACGCCCAAGCCCATGGCGGTTGAGCTGTTTGCCCCGTTCATGTCGCCGTACGAGTTCTATGAAGGCATGGGTATTCGCGTGTGGGAAAACGGTCACGGCCATACCGGCGTGAGCAACTCCATCCACGCGGATTACTCCGAAATCCCCGGTTACTGGGACCAGATGGTCGAAGCCTACGGTGAAGAGCGTGCCAAAGCCATTTTGGGTGACACGCGTCACAACACCTGTTACTTCCCCAACATCATGGTCAAGGGCCCGATCCAGACCCTGCGTTTGTTCAAGCCCATTGCCGCGGATAAAACCCTGGTGGAGTCCTGGACTTTCCGCCTGGTGGGCGCGCCGGACACACTCCTGGAACGGACCTTGATGTACAACCGCCTGATCAACGCGCCTACTTCGATGGTCGGCCACGACGATCTGGAAATGTATGAACGCGCGCAGCAGGGCTTGCAGTCGCGGGGACGCGACTGGATGAACCTGGCGCGTCTGGTGGAAAACGACGAAGACCAGAAAAAGAACGTGGTGATCAACGGCACCAGCGAAATGCAGATGCGCGCCCAGTTCCGTGCCTGGCTCAAGTTCATGCTGCCCGAGCAGCAGGCTAAACAAGAAGAGGAATAACCATGAGCGAAATCAGCCGTCAGGCCCTTATCGATTTTGTGTATGCGGAAGCCCGCCTGCTCGATGAACAGCATTATGAGCAATGGCTCGATCTGTTTACCGAAGATGGTTACTACTGGATGCCGTTGGCACACGATCAGCAAGACGCCCGATTGCATGCCTCCCTGATGCACGAGGACAAGCTTTTGCTGCGTATTCGTGTTGAGCGTCTGGCTGGCCGTCGCACTTTTTCCCAGCAGCCCAAAAGCCGCAGTCATCACCTGCTCCAGCTACCCACGGTGGAAAGCATGGACGAGGAAAAAGGCGAATACACGGTACGTTGCGCCTTCCATTACACGGAAACGCGCGGCGACAAGCAGGATATCTATGTAGGTTGGAGTACCTACACCCTGGTGCGCCAGGACGACGCGTTGAAAATCCGGCTCAAACGGGTGGATCTGCTCAATTGCGACGCGCCCTTTGGCAATATCCAGTTGTTTATGTGACAGGACAGGAGAATTTTTGATGGCCAACACCACGGTCTACCAGGCTTTTCGAGACACCGCCCAGAAATGGGGCGACAAGCCCTTTGTATGTACCCTGCCTGAGACCGCCCAGATCTACGGTATTGAAGCGGGTGAGCTGACCTACGGTCAGGCGCTGGAACGCATTGACGCCCTGCGCGGGGCTTACGCCGCCGCGGGCTATGGCCACGGCCATCGCGTCGGCATTTTGCTGGAGAATCGCCCCGTATTTTTCCTGCACTGGTTTGCCTTGAACAGCCTGGGCGTGTCGATTGTGCCGATCAATCCGGACCTGCGCGCTGCCGAGCTGGAGTACCTGATTGGCCATTCCGAAATGATCATGGCCATTGCACTGCCCAGCCGTCACCAGGATCTTGTGGAAGCGGCCCAGCGTGCAGGCCAGCCCTTTGCCATCATGGCCGACGGCGATGTGCCGCCCATGGTGGAGCGTGCCGCCGCCCGCTCCTGTGACATTCCCGATGAGCACAGCGAATGTGCCCTGTTGTACACCTCTGGTACGACAGGTCGCCCCAAGGGCTGCATGCTGTCGAACCAGTACTTTCATTATGCCGGTGAGTGGTACCGCGATATTGGTGGTCTGGCCTCGCTGGAGCATGGCAAGGAGCGCATGCTGACCCCGTTGCCCCTGTTTCACATGAACGCCATGGCCTGCTCGACCATGGCCATGGTCAAGACCGGCGGCTGCCTGATCTCCCTGGATCGTTTCCATCCACGCAGCTGGTGGGATTCGGTGCGCGAGTCGGGTGCTACCGTAGTGCATTACCTGGGGGTAATGCCCGCCATTCTGATGAAGGCCGAACCCAGCGAAAAAGACCGTCAACACCACGTGCGCTTTGGTTTTGGCGCCGGTGTGGACCGTGGTCTGCATCCTATTTTTGAAGAACGCTTCGGTTTCCCCTTGCTGGAAGCCTGGGCCATGACGGAAACCGGCGCCGGTGCCAGCATCATCGCCAATCACGAGCCACGCTTTATCGGCACCTCCTGCTTTGGCAAGGAAATGCCGGTGGTGGAAGTGCTGTTGCGCAAGGACGATGGCGAACCGGCCCAAGCCGGTGAAAACGGCGAGCTGCTGGTGCGCTCGGCTGGGGACAACCCACGTTACGGATTTTTCTCCGGCTACTGGAAAGACCCGGCAGCCACCGACGAGGCCTGGGAAGGCGGCTGGTTTCACACCGGCGATATTGTGTGCCGTGACGAGCAAGGCTACCTGCATTTTGTGGACCGCAAAAAGAACGTGATCCGCCGAAGTGGCGAGAACATCGCTGCCGTGGAAGTGGAAAACATCATGCAACAGCATCCGCTGGTGCGCTCCATTGCGGTGGCTGCCGTGCCTGATGCCATTCGTGGCGACGAAGTGATGGCGCTGGTGGTGCCCCACCAACCGATTGAAACCCAGGAGCAGCGTGAACAGGCCGCCCAGGAAATGGTGCGCTGGGGTCTGACCCAACTGGCCTACTTCAAGGTGCCCGGTTACGTCCTGTTTGTGGATGCCCTGCCGCTGACCTCGACCAACAAGATCCAGCGCGGTGAATTGAAAACCGTGGCGCTGGCAGCTTTGGACAACCCGGCCTGCGTGAACACGAATCACCTGAAAAAACGTCAGGAGGCCTGAGCCCATGGCCTTGCCGCAAGCAGCCCGCCAGGGCTATGACGATGTAGTGCTGGTCGTTCCGGTGACCATCCCCTACGAGCGCCATTCCGAGCAAACCGCCCATTGGTGGCTGGGTGCGGCATTGGGCCAGTTGCTGGCCCAATCCGGCCTGCAGAAAGCCGATGTGGACGGCGTGTGCGTGTCCAGCTTCACGCTGGGCAGCGACACCGCCGTGGGCGTGATGCAGCATTTTCAAATGAGCCCACGGTGGCTGGACCATATTCCGATGGGCGGTGCCAGCGGCGTGGTTGCCATGCGTCGTGCGGCGCGTGCCGTGCAATGTGGCGATGCGTCGATCGTGGCGTGCATTGCGGGCGATACCAATCACCGGGAATCGTTTAAGAACACGGTGGCAGGCTTCTCACGTTTCTCGCAGGATGCCGTCTATCCTTACGGTGCCGGTGGCCCCAATGCCAGCTTTGCGCTGCTGACGGACTACTACATGCGTCACTACGGTGCCACGCGTGAAGATTTCGGCAAGCTGTGTGTGGCCCAGCGTGACAATGCGCTGCGCAACCCGCACGCCCTGATGAAAAAGCCGTTGACGCTGGAGCAGTACATGGAGGCGCGCGTCATTGCCGACCCCATTCATCTGTTCGATTGCGTGATGCCTTGCGCGGGTGCCGAAGGCTATCTGGTGATGCGTCGGGAACAGGCTGAAGCACTGGGTCTGTCTTACGTTCGTATCCGCTCCACCATCGAACGTCACAACGCCTTTCCTCAAGACCCTGTTCAGTACCGCGGTGGCTGGGCCATGGACAAGGATGCCTTCTACGAACACGCGGGCCTTAGCCCGGCGGACGTGGACTTTATGGAAACCTACGATGACTACCCCGTCATCAACGTCCTGCAGTTTGAGGACCTGGGTTTTTGCGCCAAGGGCGAAGGTCCGGCATTCATCCGCAAGAACACCTTTACCGTGGATGGCAGCTTCCCCTTTAACACCAGCGGCGGCCAGTTGTCGGTAGGCCAGGCAGGCGCAGCCGGTGGTTATCTGGGGCTGGTTCAGGCCTTGCGCCAATTGACGGGTACCGCGGGTGATATGCAAGTGGCCAATGCCCGCATCGGTCTGGTGTCCGGCTTTGGCATGATCAATTATGACCGTGGCATCTGTACTGCCGCGGCCTTGCTGGAACGGGGGCAGTGATGAGCGATACCCAAATCTTGCCACCGGGCGCACGCAGCGCCACGGCAGTTGGCCTTACCGACGCCGCACGGCGTGGTGAGTTTGCCCTGCAAGTGTGCCCGTCCTGCGGCACGGTGCAGTATCCCGCCCGCGATGTGTGCGGCCATTGTTTGCACACCACGCTGAACTGGCAGGCCGTGCCCGATACGGGCGTGCTGCAGGCCACCACCACCTTGCATCACAGCAACGAGCCCTACTTTCAGGCACGACTGCCCTGGCGTATCGGTACCGTTGCGCTGGATTGCGGCCCGTTCGCCATCGCCCACTTGCCTGAAGGTGGGCAGGCGGACGAGAAAGTGCGCCTGAGTCTGGAACTGGATGCGGGTGGCGTAGCCGTGCTGGTAGCGCGCCCTGCACCCTGAATTTGCCTGGAGACAACAAGATGACACAAGCTCAATACACCGCCATTGTGACGGGCGGCAGCACCGGTATTGGTGAAGACATTTGTCGCAAGATGCTCGATCAGGGTTACACCGTGATCAGCATGGCGCGCAATGTGTTGCCCTGGACGCACGAACGTCTGCACTGCGTGCAGGTGGATCTGCTGGATGCAGCAGCAACCGAGAAGGCGGCAAAAGACATTGCCGAGCGCTTTGATGTGACCCACTTCATTCATAACGCCGGCGTGATCTGGCCGGCCTTGCTCGATGAGGTCAAACTGGAAGATTTGCAGGGTCTGACCCAGATCCACCTGGGTGCTGCTTTGCAGATTACCCAGGCGGTGGTGCCCGGTATGCGCGAGCGCCACTTTGGCCGGATCGTGCTGATGTCCTCGCGCGGCGCGCTGGGTCTGCAAACCCGGACTGCCTATGCAGCGACCAAGGCCGGCATGTTGGGCATGGCTCGCACCTGGGCGCTGGAACTGGCTGACCAGGGCATTACGGTCAACGTGATTGCCCCCGGCCCGATCACCACCAATATGTTTTACGACGTGGTGGAAGCCGGAAGCGAGCGCGAAGCCAAGCTGGCCGCCTCCATTCCGGTCAAACGCCTGGGCCGCGCGGACGATATCAGCCGCGCCACGATGTTCTTTTCAGACCCTGAAAACAGCTTCATCACCGGTCAGACTCTGTATGTCTGCGGTGGTGCCAGTGTGGGCACGTTGATCATCTGACCTGTTTGCGGCTGGGTTGACGATGATCGCGCCCTACGTGCGCGTGAAGCGCAGCCCATTTGCCGGCTTGCCTCTGAAAACCCCCTTGCCGGCTCAAGGGGGTTTTTATTTGGGTGGATTGGATTGGGGTGCAGACCTAGGGCCGCTTGCCTGTTTTTGGTGCCTGGCTCTGCAGTGGCGTTCAGCTGATGGCAAATGTGGGACGTCAGCGCGCGGGTCTGCTTTGTTTTCGGCCCGTCTCAAGCCAATGTTGTCGGGTCCGTGCGCTCGCCCGGCGAGGTTTGAAGGCCGTGTGAAGGGCTGGCTTTTGTCCATGTATCGGCTCAGCCGGACGTCTTGTGACACCAATTCTTGCCATGTGAGATAGAAACCACGAATTCATGATTTTGGATGGAATTAAGGGTTTCTTTCTATTTACCTGGATTTGTTCATCTATAAACTATTTAGAACAGAAATATAACAATGTGACCCTGTTTTACGGGGCGCATGATGACCCAAAAAACAGGCCTTGTCGGGCCAAAATAAGTGGAGCTGTAATGAACGACGATCTGCCAGGAATGGAGCTGGTGCGTTCACGTGGAGTAGTACGGGTTGTTGAGACAATTCTGGATACTGCCTGTGTGGTCATCTTGATCCTGATGACAGGGATCACTACCGTGGACGTGATAGGCCGCTACGTGTTTCACGCCCCTTTACTGGGTGCGTATGAGGCCAGCGAACTGTTGCTGGGGGTGCTGATTTTTTCGGCGTTGCCGCGTGTCACCTGGCACCAGCAACACCTGACCGTCAGTTTGATTGATGCGTGGTTGGGTCCGGCGGCTCGTCGTGTCCAGCAGTTTGTGATCAATCTGATCTCTACCTTCATGCTGGCAGTGCTCACTTTCTATTTGTGGAAGCACGCCACCGAATTGAACGAGTACGGGGATATGAGCAACGCCTTGCAAGTGCCTATTGCCCCCTTTGCCTACATCATCGCCATCATGACCGGCATTGCCACCTTGGCTGCCTTGCTCAAGATTTTTAGCTCTCCACGCCGATAAAGACGGAGTTTTTTCATGTTGATTTCTATTATCGGACTGCTTGTTCTGCTCGGTAGCCTGTTTCTGGGTCTGCCCATTGCCTGGGGCATGTTGCTGGTTGGCACATTGGGTTTTGCCTTTTTTACAGGCATGGAAGCGGCCCTGATCATGGCGGCGCAAACCAGCTATGACACGGCCATTAGCTATAGCTTTACAGTGTTGCCGCTGTTTATCTTGATGGGCAACCTGGTCAACGCCTCGGGTCTGTCCAAAGACCTGTACAAGGCCGCTCACGCCTTTATCGGTCACCTGCGCGGTGGTCTTGCCATGGCAACTATTGTTGCCTGTGGTGCCTTTAGTGCGCTCTGTGGTTCCAGTATGGCCACTACAGCGGCCATGGGCCGGGTGGCCATGCCCAATATGCGCAAGTACAACTATGACGATCGTCTGGCTACCGGCAGTATCGCTGCGGGCGGCACGCTGGGCATTCTGATTCCGCCCAGCGTGATGATGGTGGTGTACGGGATCTTGACCGAAACCGATATCGGCAAGCTGTTCGCGGCGGGTTTCCTGCCCGGCATGGTGGCCATGCTGATGTACCTGATCACGGTCATGATTATTACCGCGATCAACCCCAGTCTGGGCCGTCCCGGTGAGAAAGCCAGCTGGCGCGAACGCTTTGAGGCAACCAAAGGCGTGATGGCCATTACCGTGCTGTTCATTGTCATCATGGGGGGGATTTACGGCGGTGTGTTCACACCGACCGAGGCCGCTGGCATTGGTGCTGCGGCCACCTTCTTGCTGACCCTCAAGCGTCGTGGCTGGCAGCCCCGCATGTACCTGACGGTGCTGATCGAAGCGGCGCAGACCACCGCCATCATGTTTGCGCTGGTCATTGGTGCGCTGGTCTTTACCAACTTCCTGTCCGTTGCGGGCTTGCCCAATCAGTTGCTCAGCTTCATCGAAGGCATTGATGTCTCGCCCATCATGGTGATCCTGATCATTTGTGCCATCTACCTGGTTCTGGGTTGTTTCCTGGAAACCATGTCCATGGTCATGCTGACGGTGCCTATTTTTTACCCGATCGTCGCCTCTCTGGGCTTTGATCTGGTGTGGTTTGGCGTGATCGTGGTGGTCGCGGCTGAAATCAGCCTGATAACCCCACCCTTGGGTCTGAACATTTTCATGATCAAGAACGTGATGCCCGATGTTCCCCTGGGCACCATCATCCGCGGGGTTACACCCTTTGTCATGATGGACATTCTGCGTTTGCTCTTGCTGGTGTTTGTTCCCTGGATTGTTCTGGTCATTCCAAACAGTATGTAAAACCCGGCCCGGATGCAGTGGTGATCCGGGCAGCAGTACACCGCCGGGCCGTAACGACCCGGCAGCAAAACAATTTACGAGGAGTCGAGATGCGTGTTTTCAAGAAATTGGCCTTGAGCCTGGGCCTGGCGGCGGCAGCGCTGGCACCGACGATGCCGTCGGTGGCTGCTGAAGTGACCACTTTGCGTTTTTCCCAGTGGATGCCACCTGGCCACTTCATTGTGACCAATATGTTCGAGCCCTGGGCCCAGGAAGTGGAAAAAGCCACCGAAGGCCGTGTGAAGGTCGAGTTCATCAATGCGCTGGGCAAGCCGCAGGCGCACATGGATCTGGTGCGCAATGGCATTGCCGATCTGGGCATGTCGGTTCATAGCTACACCGCTAACCGCTTTCCCTTGATCGAGTTTGCTGAGCTGCCGTTCACCACTGATGACGGCGGTGTGAACTCGGTCGCCTACTGGCGCACCTATGAAAAATTCATGATGGATGCGAATGAGCACAAAGGCGTGAAATTGCTGGGCATGTGGACCAGTCCGGCCACGGTGATCTTCACCAGCCAGGACAATGTGCAAAGCATTGACGATCTGAAAGGCAAGAAGCTGCGCTCGCCCAGCCCTCTGTTTGATGCCATCGGCAAAGCACTGGGCATCGTGACCGTGAACGCACCGGCTTCTGACAGCTACGAAATGCTGTCGCGTGGCGTGATCGACGGCATGTACTTCCAGTACGACCAGCTGGATAACTGGAAACTGGACAAATTGGTCAAGACCGCTGTGTCGGTCCCAGGTGGTTTCGGTAAATCCAGCCAGTACCTGTTCATGAACGAGCGCAAGTGGAAGAGCTTGTCCGAGGCCGACCGCGCGGCTATTGAGAAGATCAGTGGCGAGTGGATTGCCAATGATTTCGGTTCCAAATGGCAAGCCGCCGAGCAAAAGGCGATTGAAAAGCACACGGCTGCCGGCTTGAAAACGCTGCGTCTGGAAGGTGAGGCGGCCGATCAATTGAAAGAGCGTCTGGCCTTTGTTGAAGAGGACTGGATCAAGGCGGCTGAAAAGAAAGGCGTGGATGGCAAAGCAGCGCTGGCTTATTTCCGTGAGCAGATCAAAGAGCTGAGCGCGGCCAAGTAAAGCAGCCCGCACAGCGCCCTGCCAGGGACCTGACCCCGCTGTCCAAGAGGACGGCGGGGTTTTTTTCGCGTGCTGACAGGTCCTTGCTTGTGTGGCGTGCTGGCATCGGTACGGTCATGTCGCCCTGGAGCTGGGCATCAGGGCTTGGGTGGTGCTCCTGAACCCAGGTCGTAATGCTGTCTGACTGCGTATTCAGCGATACTGGCCTCGATACCGTAGTACCTGGCCATGGCCTCGCCATTGAAGTAGGTATCGAATCGATCCCTTGAGCGCAGCGTGGTTCTGAAGTGATATCCAGGCAGGTCGATATGGGTGTGACCCTGTTCGATAGCCCGGGCAATAAGGGCTTGCCGTACATGATTTTGTTGCCAGGTGCCGTAATAACTGCGCAGTATCAGAGCAGTGGACACCAGCCAGAGTACGGCGCACACGCCCAGCGTCAAGGTCAGCGCGCGCTGGATGTTTGCGCGATGGGCGGATCGAGCCAGCAGATCATGTCCGTAGATCGACAGGGCCACCAGCAGATACATGAAAGAACCATTCAAGGCCCGTTTGGGGATATTGGGGGCCAGCATCAAGATGGCGTTGGCCAGCAGCGAGGCGGCGACCAGCAGCCAGATCATGCGTCTTGCCGGCGCGCTGGTGGTGGGTCCGCTCCAGACACGCCAGACCAGCATGACCAGGATCACTCCCCAGTAGCGCAACATGGCATCAGGAAAGCGGCGGCTGAAGTGCTCCCAGAGGCGCCAGGTCAGAGGCTGGTCGTACCAGGCGGTAAAGAATTCGGCGCGCACCTGATTGCCGGGCGCCAATACCAGCAGGCTGACTCCGATCCCCATGCATACCAGCCAGATCAGAGGCCAGGTTCCGAGGGATCGCGTGCGCCGGTAATGTTGAATACTCAGGCCGGCCAGCAGGCACCAGCTGATGATACCGGTGTTCTCGTTGGAGCAGCCTGCCAATACGGCAAGCGCACACAGGCCCAGACCGATTGCCGGCGATGTCGTCCCTTTTTGCAGACGCCAGACATAGGCCAGAGCAAAACCAAAATTGAACAGATTGGGCCATAAGTAATTGGCTGACCCCACCAGCCAAAAGGTGGTCTGCCCCAGATCCGGGTTCATGAGCCAATACAGCATGAAAACCAGCAGCACGATGGAAGGACGCAGTGTCTGTCCGGCCAGCCTGGCCCCCAGGGCTGACAGGATCAGGATCACGCCTGCGAGGGCGGCGGTACCCAGGCTGGCCTTTAACCAGGGTGGCGCCAGACTGAGCAGAGCGCTGGAAAGGGTATCCGAGACCAGCCGGCCGCTCCAGTTCAGGTAGTGGCGCGCGATTGCGTCCCAGGCAATGCCTTTGTTGGCATAGCTGAAGTCGTCCGAAATCATCGGCGTGAGTCGGTAGATGGACCAGGTCGCCGTCAGCGCCAGCATCACAAAGAAAATGAAGGTCCAGATAGCAAAACGGGGGCCGAGCAAAGGCAGGCTGAGTCGCGACTCAGCGTAAGGGAGGCTGGAGCTCATTGAAAGGAACAGCGGTACGTGTGAGCAGACCTCGGCCTTGGCATGACACCGTATCCGCGGCCCTGCGTGTTGAAGCCTTGGTAAACAGGAATATCGACCAGGCGGAAAGACAGGAAATTATCGCAGACATTCGTTGAAACGTAGCGTTTAACAGCTTTACCGAATGTCATTCTTTAAATCTAAACCAAATCGGGGTTTTCCCTGCTTTTGCGGCTTCTTGCGCTTATTGGCCAGGCGCTGCGCAAAGTGGATATACCGGCGCAAACGGCACTTCTACCATTGGCTCCATCGTCATATCTAAAAACAAAAGGAGAACGGACGTGGGGGACATGACAAAGAAAATAGCCGCCGTGGCATTGGGAGTGGGTGTTGTGGCTGCAGGCCCGGCCTATGCCATTGAGGGAAACGGTTTGCCGATTTACCCGGACGGTCTGGAAAACTTCATGAGCGGGGCCTTGCCTCCGCCCGGCGTGCATATGCTGATGTATGGCGGTGCCATGCGCTATGACTCGGTGCGCGACAAAAACGGCGACAAGCTGCCTATTCCCGATTTCAAGGTGGATGTGGCCATGGTGGCCCCTCGCCTGGTGTGGGTGACCGATCAGCAAGTCTTGGGTGGGCAACTGGCGTTCCACGCTCTGGCTCCCCTGCTGACCGTCAAGGCGCAAGCGGCTGGTCAGTCCCAGCGCCGCAGCGGTCTGGGCGATGTGGTGTTCGGTCCTGCGCTGGGCTTTCATCCCAGCGAGAAGATGCACTACATCCTGGGCGTGGACTTTGTCGCGCCTACCGGACGTTACAAGGTGGGCGATAGCGCCAATCTGGGTCGTAACTACTGGGCCATCCAGCCGGCCGCCGCCTTTAGCTACATGCAGCCCAGTGGCATCAACTGGGATGTGAAGTTGATGGTGGACTTCAACATGCGCAACAGCGATACCGAGACCCGTACGGGTAAAGCCATTCATGCGGACTACGCCTTGGGCTGGGGCTTCGGGAACGGTCTGGTGCTGGGTGTGGGTGGTTACGCCTATCAACAGATTGAACGCGACCATGGCCCCATGGCCGGTGATGGCAAGGCCCGTTCCTTTGCCATTGGCCCGAGTCTGCGTTACGCCAACGATAAAGGGCTGCTGATTACGGCCAAGTATCAGCAGGACCTGGGTGTGCGGGGTCGTCCTGAAGGTAAACAGTTTTTTGTAAAAGTAGCGGTTCCGTTCTAAGGGCCCGCGGCAGGAGAGCGACATGAAAGGACTGAAGGATAAGGTAGTCATCGTGACCGGCGGCGCCACGCGAGTGGGCGCCGGCGTGGTCGAGGTGCTGATGGGCTACGGCGCCCGAGTGGCTGTGTTTGACATTGATGCCGCAGGCGGGCAGATCGCCGTTGGCAACGACGTTGCCAAGGCCAGATTCTGGGAAGTGGACATTACCAGCGATGACAGCCTGAATGCCGCCATTGAGCAGGTGAAAGCGCACTTTGGTCGTGTGGATGGTCTGGTCAATCTGGCCTGCTCCTATCTGGATGAAGGCATGGCGTCCAGCCGTGCGGACTGGCTCAAGGCGCTGGACATTAATCTGGTCAGCGCGGTGCAGGCGGCCAAGGCGGTGCGCCCCTTGTTGCCGCGAGGGGGCTCCATCGTCAACTTCACCTCCATCTCCTCGTCAATTGCGCAAACCGGACGCTGGCTCTATCCGGTCTCCAAGGCCGCCCTGCTCCAACTGACACGCAGCATGGCCCTGGACTTTGCCCCTGACGGTATTCGCGTCAACTCGGTCTCGCCCGGCTGGATCTGGTCGCGCGTGATGGATGAGCTGACCGGCGGTGACCGCGCCAAAACTGATCGTGTGGCTTCAGCTTTTCACATGCTGGGCCGCGTGGGTGACCCCCAGGAAGTGGGTGAAGTCGTGGCCTTCCTGCTCTCGGATTCGGCCAGTTTCGTCACCGGGGCGGATTACGCCGTGGATGGCGGTTACTCGGCCATGGGCCCTGAGCAAGGGGTACCGGCCATCCCCAAGCTGGCTGAATAAGAAAAACCGGGATGCCGCGTCGATGGCATCCCTCGCTCCCTCAGAAGGAAAAAATCATGCGTAAAGTTGCTATTGTGGGCGCTGGCCAGGCTGGCATGCCCGTTGCATTCGGTCTTTTGGCCAAGGGCTACGACGTAGCCGTTTTCACCAACCGCAGTCCCGACGATATTCGTGGTGGCCGCGTGATGTCCAGCCAGTGCATGTTTGCCGAGGCGCTGGATGTAGAGCGCCGTCTGGGCCTGAACTTCTGGGACGACGAATGTCCACCCGTGCAGGGCATCGGTTTTGCCCTGCCCAACCCTGAACAGCCTGACACCAAGGCCGTCGATTGGAGTGGCCGTCTGGATCGTGAAGCCCAGGCAACTGACCAGCGCGTAAAGATGCCTTACTGGCTGGAAGTGTTCGAGCAGCGCGGCGGCAAGCTGATCATGGAAGATGTGGGCGTGGCTGAACTGGAGCGCATCACCCAGGAATACGATCTGACCATGTTGGCTGCCGGCAAGGGCGAAGTGGTCAAACTGTTCGAGCGTGACGATGAGCGCTCCATGTACGACAAACCCCAGCGCGCTCTGGCCCTGACCTACGTACACGGTCTGGAGCCTACGCCTGAGTACTCGCGTGTGTCGTTTAACTTCATTCCGGGTGTGGGCGAATACTTTGTGTTTCCTTCGCTGACGCTGTCGGGTCCGTGCGACATCATGGTGTTTGAAGGGGTGCCCGGTGGTCCGCTGGATCGGTTCCGCGAGGCCAAGACGCCAGAGGCGCATCTGGAACAAAGCCTGTCATTCTTGCGTGAATTTCTGCCTTGGGAAGCAGATCGTGCCCGTAATGTTGAACTGACCGATGCCCAGGGTTACCTGTCTGGCGCGTTCCCTCCCACCGTACGCAAACCTGTGCTGACCTTGCCGTCGGGCCGCATGGTGCTGGGCTTGGGTGATGCCGTCGTCGTGAACGATCCCATTACTGGCCAAGGCTCCAATAATGCTGCCAAAGCCGCCCAGGTATATCTGGACAGCATCCTGCAACGCGGTGAAGGCGCGTTTGACCGTGACTGGATGCAGGCCACGTTTGAGCGTTACTGGGATTACGCCAATCTGGTGGTGCGCTGGACCAACTCCATGTTGAAGCCGCCAACCGATTCTTCGTTCGCCTTGCTGACTTCGGCCCAGCAATCGCCTGCTCTGGCCCACTTCCTGGCCAACAGTTTTAACCACCCGCCGGTGCTGTTCCCGGCCTGGGAAGATTTGACCGCCGCTCAGGATTTGATTGAGAAAACGCGCAGTCAGTCTGTGGCTGCCTGATAGACCGTATTCAAGGAGACGTACCATGACCCCCACCGCAACGCTGCAAGACTCCTCGTCCCCCACCGCTGCCCAGCGGCAGGCTGTGTCTGCCCAAGCGTTGGCAGCCGCTGACGCCAAACCCACACCGTCCAATCTGAATGTGGTCGATAGCCGTGCGTTTCGCCAGGCACTGGGCCATTTTCCAACGGGGGTGGCCATTGTCACCACACGTTGTCCTGATGGCCGGGCGGTGGGGCTGACGATCAACTCCTTTACATCCTTGTCGCTGGAGCCGCCATTGGTGATGTGGAGTCTGGTGAATCATTCTCCCAATCTGGCGGTGTTTGAGAACTGCAGCCACTTTGCCATCAACGTGATCAGCCAGGAGCAGGTGCCTGTGGCCCTGGGCTTTGCCAATTCCCAGGTCAAGGACAAGTTTGCGCTGGTCTCGCATGTGGATGGCGAGGAAGGCGTGCCCTTGCTGGACGATTGTGTCGCGACCTTTGTATGCGAGAACTACCGTCAGCACGAAGGGGGTGACCATACCTTGTTCATTGGCCGTGTGGTGCGTCACACCACCTTGACCGAGCACGAGCCCGCGGTATTTCACCGGGGTCGTTTCGCCAGCCTGACCACGCCGGACGGAGAGCGTTGAAATGAGTGACGCGCATAGCGCTGATGTCGTTATTGTCGGCAGCGGGATGAACTCCCTGACCTGCGCCGCCCTATTGGCCCAGCGCGGCCTGTCGGTGACCGTCCTGGAGCGCAATGCGGTGGCGGGAGGCTGTATCCGTACCGAGGAGCTGTTTCCCGGCTTTACCCACGATGTTCTGTCGAGCTGGTATCCCCTCTTTATGGGGGGAGCGTCTTATGCCGCGCTGGCCGAACCCCTGGCCAAGGCGGGACTGGAGTTCGTCAAGGGTGAATACAGCACGGGACTGGCCATTCCGGGGGGACCGGCGCTGGCCTTGCGTCAGGATATGGACGATACGGTACGCCGTTTCAATGCCGTGATGCCGGGTGAAGGCGATGCATTGGGAGCCATGGCGGCCCGCATGTTTGGCCCGGATGCCGGCCTGGTGTTTGGCCTGCTCGGGGGTGAGCCTTACCGCTGGCCGATGGCCAAGCTGGCTTTTGGGGCCTGGCGTGAACGCGGGCTGGATGGCTTGATGTCCTTCGGTTCGCAGGCCCTGGAAAGTTTCCGACGCTGGGCCATGCGCGATCTGCGCAGCGATCTGGCCCGCGCCATGATTGCGCCCTGGGTGCTGCACAGTGGCCTGGGCCCGGACGAGGCCAGCTCGGCCCTGATCGGCAAGCTGACCTTCAGTGCCGTGGTCAGCGGCGGCATGCCCGTGGTCAAAGGTGGCAGTGACCAGATTGTGAAAGCGTTTACCCGCATTATTGAACAAGCAGGGGGGGCGGTTCTGACCAACTCGCATGTGGATCGGGTGCTGGTCGAGGGGAACAAGGCGAGCGGCGTGTGTGTCGGCGCCCAGCGCTATCTGGCGCGTCGTGCCGTGGTATGCAATGTCACGCCCGGCCAGCTGTATGGTGATCTGGTGCCGGATGCACCACCCGCTCTGGTGAAGTCTGCGCAGGATTATCACTATGGCCGGGGCGGCATGCAGATTCATTTTGCCTTGAATGCGCCGCCCGACTGGGTGGACCCGGAATTGCGCCATGTTCCCATGGTGCATGTCACCGAAAGCATGGAGCAGGTTTGCTCCTCGGTGGTGACGGCCAGTAATGGCTATCTGCCCGCCAAACCGACGCTGGCCGTCGGTCAGCCGGTGGCCGTGGATGTGAGCCGCGCGCCGGAAGGACACTGGATTTTGTGGGTTCAAATGCAGGAGTTGCCCCGTCATATCAAAGGTGACGAGGCAGGCGAAATTGCCGTGCCCGCTGATGGGCGCTGGAACGAGGCAGTGCGCGAGGCCATGGCCGACCGTGTGCTGGCCCGACTGGAAACGGTCATGCCCGGCTTGGCCGCCAAGATTATCGGGCGTCGCAGCGTCAGCCCGGCGGACCTGGAAGCCTTGAACATGAATCTGGTCGGGGGCGACCCCTACAGCGGTGTGTGCTCGCCCGATCAGTTCTTTTTCATGCGTCCTTTTGCGGGACACAAGAACGCGCGCAGTGGCGCCACCCCCTGGCGCAATCTGCACCATATTGGTGCGTCGGTGCATCCGGGTCCAGGCCTGGGCGGGCAGTCCGGCTATCTGGCGGCCCAGCGCATCCTGAAAGGGTGAGGCGCTGCTTCAGTGCTGACCGCCGCGCACCCGCTGCAAAGTTTCGCTGGGCGTTTCGCCAAAGCGGTTGCGGTATTCGGCACTGAAACGGCCCTGGTGGGCAAAGCCCCAGCGCATGGCCAGATCGGCCAGTGTCAGATGCGGTTCGTTGGAGTGAATCAGTTCGTGGCGCAGACGATCCAGCCGAACCTGGCGCAGATACTGCATGGGGCTGACCCCGTAGTGATCCCGGAAAGCCTGTTGCAACGTGCGCGAACTGACGCCCGCAATGGCGCTGAGCTCGTCCACCGTGACAGGCAGGTGAGCCTGTTCATGCAAATGGCTGACGACTTTTTTCAGATGGCGCGGCAGGATGCGGGTCGGGTTGACCGGCTGAATCTGGGCAGGCGGGTGCAGGTCCAGCAGGGTCGTCACGGCCAATTGCTCCAGCTGGTTGATAATCAGCGGAGAGCGTCGGATGTCCTCGTAGTTGCGCGCGCAGTCCAGCACATAACGCAGCATTATTTGCCAGGAAGGCTGGGTATGCGCCTGAAGGCGCACCGGAAACAGCAAACCTTGCGGGCCCACATCCAGGCCCATGCCGCGTGCGGCCTGCTCGACCAGATTGCGATCGATCTTGAGCATTAATTGCTCATTATTGGCGTGCCAGATCATATCCACATCCTCGTTGGGGTTGAGGATGGTGGCCGCATAGGGGCTGGAGTCCACGGTCTGATTGCCGCAGCGCACCTTGGCGGTGCCGTACTGAGGCATCTGGATCAGGTAAAAACCGGCCAGATGATCGGGTTGAATGTGGACGTCGGCGCCATAGCCCAGGCGGCTCAAGGCGACCTGACCAAACTGGGCGTGGCGCAGCCGGGTTTGCAGGGTCTGGTCGGCACGTAACTGCTTGAGCTGGTGCGACTTGATCATGTCGCTGACAGATTTGCGCACCTGTTCCAGGTCAGCAGAAGCTACACGTGCCCAGTGATCGGGCTTATTTTCCATGTTTCATGCGCCTAGATGGTTCTGAAAGACAGGAAGGAGACGTAAAACCTTGAGTTTCAACGGTTTGCAGCGGCTTTATTTTAGTTGTAAAGTATATCAGTGGGCCATCGGGATTTCCCGCAGTCCCGTTTAGTTTCTTGTGTTTATTAATCGAGAGAACCGTGCAGAAAGACTTTCACTTTTATGAACCCACCCAAGGCCATGGACTGCGCCACGACCCCATCAGCTCGATTGTGGGTCCTCGTGTCATTGGTTGGATCGGCACTAAAAGCAAGGATGGCGTGCTGAATCTGGCCCCATACAGTTTCTGCAATGTGTTTAACTACCGCCCTCCCGTCATCGCTTTTTCCAGCGTGGGCTACAAGGATAGCGTGCGCAACGCCATTGAAACCGGCGTTTTTACCTGGAACCTGGCCACGCGTGATCTGGCCGAGCCCATGAACATGACCAGCCTGGAACAGGACGTGCGCGAATTTGAAGTTGCTGGCCTGACACCTGCGGACTCCCGCCTGATCGATGCCCCCCGTGTGGGCGAGAGCCCTGCCTCGCTGGAGTGCAAGGTGACGACCCATTTTCAGTTGAAAGACTCGGAAGGCAAGGACCTGAATACCTGGATGGTTCTGGGTGAAGTGGTGGGTGTGCATGTGTCGCCCAACAGCATTGTGGACGGCATTTACCGCACCGCCATCCCCCGCCCGATTCTGCGTGGCGGCGGCCCCGGCGATTATTTTGAGATTACAGATCTGACCTTGTTTGATATGCCACGCCCCAAGTCCTGAGCGGCATGAAGCAACAGGCGTCAGAAGCGCTGCTGGGCCGCTATTGAGCAGGCTTGCAGGCAAGGATGCCCAGGATGACAAACCAACGGCGCCGCAAGGCGCCGTTGGTTTTATGTGGGCTCAGGGGGAGCCGGAGTGTTTAGGCGGTTTGGCCTGTCGAGGCACATCCGGCGGCCCGGCGCTCCGGCTATCAGGTGTTTCGGTAATGTCGCAGTCGGGCAGGCTCAGCGAACTTGCTGCTTCTCACTAGCCCGATGACCTGTCGATCTGAGCGACCTGAAAGAGGCCGTCAAAGACCCGTCAAGTCGCACTGCGCACCGTAGGCGCAGATCTTAGCCCTTGGACGAACCACCCGCCGCCAGGAACTGTGCCAATCGAGGGCTGCGTGGCGACACCAGCACTTCTTCCGGTGGGCCTTCTTCTTCGATCAGGCCCTCGTGCAGGTACACCACTTTGCTGGACACATTGCGGGCAAAGCTCATTTCGTGAGTGACCACCACCATCGTGCGCCCTTCTTCGGCCAGATTCTGCATAACGCGCAATACCTCACCGACCCGCTCCGGGTCCAGTGCCGAGGTAGGCTCGTCAAACAGCATGACTTCGGGCTCCAGGGCCAGGGCTCGGGCAATGGCCACACGTTGTTGCTGGCCGCCGGACAAAAAGGCCGGGTACTGCTTGGCCAGATCGCGCGACAGCCCCACTTTGTCCAGATACTGTTCGGCTTTGGCAATGGCCTGGGCCTTGTCCATGCCCTGTACATGAATGGGCGTGGCCGTAATGTTCTCCAGCACGGTCATGTGAGACCACAGGTTGAAGTGCTGAAAAACCATGGCCAGACTGGTACGCAAGCGTTTGAGTTGTTGCTTGTCGACCGCAACCAGCTCGTCCGTTTTGGGGTCCAGACGGGTTTTCAGCTCCTCGCCCTTGATGACGATACGGCCGGAGTTGGGTGTTTCCAGGAAATTGATGCAACGCAGGAAAGTACTTTTGCCCGAACCGCTGGAACCGATCAGGCTGATGACGTCACCGGGTTCCGCGCTGAGAGAGACTCCCTTGAGGACCTCCAGGGAGCCGTAGCGTTTGTGAATATTCTCGATGAGCAGGTTGGGCATGGAAAGCGGTATCGTATTGAAAATAAAAAAGACCGGTGCGAGGCGGCAGAGGGGATTACAGCACAGACTGGCCGCCAGGAAAATCATTGGACCTGTGGTTTTCCCGTACAAATCTGTGGGTCTAAACGGATTTGCGCGCATTTCTGGGTTTATGATGCAGTCTTTCCCCCAGCCCTGATCGGGCTAAGGGCGCGGCGCAAACCGCGTGTTAGCCAAGCTTAGGTGTCCGTATTCGGGGACCTGTTTCTAGAGAGTGTTGTCATGAAAAAAGTGGTCCGTGCCAAGCTGCATGGTATCAAGGTGACCGGTGCCGACTTGAACTATCACGGCTCGATCACCCTGGATCCGGAAATCTGCGAACAAGCGGGCATTTTACCCATGGAGTTTGTGGAAATCTGGAATAAGGACAGCGGAGCCCGTATTTCTACATATGTGATTTTCGGTGAACCCGGCTCGCGCTGCGTGGTGTTGAACGGCGCGGCAGCCCGCACCTGTCAAAAAGGCGACACCGTCATCATTTGCGCCACTGAATACGTGATGAACTCCGAAGATCTGTATTCCCTGCGCCCTACCGTGCTGACGTTTACGCCTGAAAATGAAGTGGACGAAGTCATGCATTATGAAGTGGCCAAAACGGCCCAGCGTGATTACGACTTCCGTGTGGTACGCGACGAGCGTCCTCGCGGTGCCGAGCGCCCACTGGCCCGGGTCGACGTGGATGCCCTGTCCGCGGATCTGCGTTCGCGTGGCCTGGATGATCGTGCCATTGCCGATATCCTGTCCTGCCATCTGGCTGATTTCGCGCCTGCCGCTGCACAAAACTGATCTGGCAGTGCCGGGCCGTCATGGCCCGGCTGTTCATCAGGACATCCTCACCCTGCGCATTCAGGCGTGGTTGTCGACAAGAATAAAAGAAACGCTGCACCCACTGCCTTTGACAGTGACCGCAGCGTTTTTACATCAAGCCTGATCGCGCCCTTCTTCTACGGCATGACAAGCCACTTCCTGCGGCCCGGCTTTCAGCAAGGCCGGGGCTTCGCGGCGACAGCGATCATTGGCCAGCGGGCAGCGCGGGTGAAATGTACAGCCCGAAGGTGGGTTTAGCGGGTTGGGGACTTCGCCCGCTACCGGAATGCGGCTTTTACCCGCCCCGCTCATGTCGGGAATGGCTCCCAGCAACATGCGCGTGTAGGGGTGACGGGGCTGTGCGAACAAGTCGTCGCGTGGCGCAATTTCCACAATTCGGCCCAAATACATGACACCCACCCGGTCGGCTACGTGGTGCACCACGGCCAGGTTGTGCGAGATGAACAGATAGGTCAGCCCCAGCTCGCGCTGCAAATCCTTCATCAGGTTCAGGACCTGTGCCTGCACCGACACGTCCAGCGCCGAGGTCGGTTCGTCGCAGACGATGAACTCGGGCTGCAAGGCCAGAGCACGGGCAATCGAGATGCGCTGACGCTGACCGCCGGAGAACTGGTGCGGATAGCGCTGGGCATCACTGGCGTTCAGGCCTACCTGGGTGAGCAGCTCGGCCACTTTGGCCTGCTGCTGGGCAGGGCTCATGTCCGTGTGGGTAACCAGCGGCTCGGCAATAATGCGGCCCACGCGCCAGCGTGGATTCAGACTGGCATAGGGGTCCTGAAAAATCATTTGACGGCGCTTGCGCATGGCTTTCTGGCTGGCCTTGTCCATGGATTGCAGGGACTGACCATCAAACAGAATGTCGCCGCGTGTCAGCGAATACAGGCCCGTCAGCAAACGGGCCACCGTGGATTTGCCGCAGCCCGATTCGCCCACCAGCGCCAGGGTTTCACCCTTGTTCAAGGTGAAGCTGACACCATCGACCGCGCGCAGATTGACTTTGGGTTTGCGGTAGACCAGACGTTCCAGCAAGGGCGGGGACACATCAAACCAGCAGGCGGCGTCCTTGACCTGGACCAGGGCTTGTTTTGGGGCGCTCATGCGGACTCCTGTGCATGCAGCCAGCAGGCTGCCTGTGTCTGAGGGGGAACGGGCATCAGCTCGGGGCGTTCGACCAGGCAGCGATCAAAACGTCGGTCGCAGCGTGGATTGAACGCACAGCCGGGCGGAATGGCATTTAGCCGCGGCATGCTGCCGGGGATTTGTTCCAGACGTTCCAGCCCACCGTGCAGATTGGGGATGGAACGCATCAGACCACGGGTATAGGGGTGGCTGGGCTGTTGAATGACATCTTGCACCGGGCCCACTTCGATGATGCGACCGGCGTACATCACCGCCACGCGGTCGGCAGTTTCGGCAATCACCCCCATATCGTGGGTAATCAGCATGACCGAGGTGCCTTGCGAGCGACAGAGTGTTTTGAGCAGGTCGATAATCTGCGCCTGAATGGACACGTCCAGGGCGGTGGTAGGTTCGTCGGCCACGATCAGCTTGGGCTCGGCCGCCAGGGCCAGCGCAATCACCACCCGTTGGCGCATGCCGCCGGAGAACTGGTGCGGATAGTGGTCGATACGCTCACGCGCGGCCGGGATGCCGGTGGCTTCCAGCAATTCGATGGCGCGCTCCCGTGCCTGTTTCCAGGACAGGGGCAGGTGCGTGACGATGGTCTCGGCTAACTGATGGCCTACGGTATAGAGCGGGTTCAGCGACGTGAGCGGGTCCTGGAAAATCGCGCCAATCTTGCGGCCACGAATCTTGCGCATCTGGTCCTGATTCAGATTGTCGATGCGCTCGCCTTCCAGCAGGATCTGGCCACCGCTGATGCGACCGGGGGCATCGAGCAAACCAATAATGGAGGAACCCGTCAGGGATTTGCCGGCGCCGGACTCGCCCACCACGCCCAGCACCTCGCCGGGAGCGATGGAAAAGGACACATGATCCAGGGCTTGGAGCACGCCGCGCCGGGTCGGAAATTCGACACACAGGTCTTGGACAGTTAAGAGTGCAGTCATGGCTCAGCTCAATTTGGGGTTCAGGGCGTCACGCAACCAGTCGCCCAGGAGGTTGACCGACAGCACCAGCAGTACCAGCATCAGGCCGGGGAAGATCGTGATCCACCATTCGCCCGAGAACAGGAAGTCGTTACCGATGCGGATCAGGGTGCCCAGCGACGGCGAGGTGGCTGGAACGCCCACGCCCAGAAAGGACAGGGTGGCCTCGGTAATGATGGCGGTGGCCAGATGCACGGTAGCCAGGACCAGAACCGGACCCATGACGTTGGGCAGTACATGGCTGAACATGATGCGTGGCGAGGACACGCCAATGACACGAGCAGCCTGCACGTATTCACGGTTCTTTTCCACCAGCGTGGAACCGCGCACGGTACGGGCATATTGTGGCCAGCCGGCCAGCGCGATGGCCCCGATCAGCACAGGAAAGGCCACAACATCGTGCATGCTCAAGGGGAAGACGGCACGGGCCACGCCGTCGATCAGCAAGGCAATCAGGATGGCCGGGAAAGACAGCTGTACATCGGCCACCCGCATGATGAAGGCATCGACACGGCCACCGGAGTAACCGGCCAGAAGCCCCAGCACGATGCCCACGATCATGGACAGGGCCACCGAGGCCAGTCCGATCAGCAAGGAGGTACGCGTCCCGTACAGCAGCGCCGAAAACAGATCGCGGCCCTGGCTGTCAGTCCCCAACCAGTATTGGGGGGAACCGTTTTCCGACCAGGCCGGGGCCAGCAAGGCATCCATGAGGTCGATGGAGGTCAGATCGAATGGGTCGTAAGGAGCCACCCAGCGGGCACCCAGTGCGCCGATAAACAGCAGCAGGGCCATGATGGTGGCCGCAATGGCCACGGGGGAGTGACGCCAGGACCAGACCAGATCGCTATCCCAGGCATTTTTCAATTTAGCGAACATATTAATGCCCCTTGGCGCCCGACAATTGGGTGCGCAGACGTGGATCGACCAGGAAATACAGCAAGTCCACCAGCAGGTTGATCACCACAAAGACCAGGGCAATCAGACAGAGGTAGGCGGCCATCACGGGGATGTCGGCAAACTGCACGGCCTGGATAAACAGCAGACCCATGCCTGGCCATTGGAAAACGGTTTCTGTCACGATGGCAAAAGCGATAATGCCGCCCAGTTGCAGACCCGTAATGGTGATGACCGGCACCATGGTGTTTTTCAGGGCGTGACCAAAGTGGATGGCGCGTTGTGACAAGCCACGGGCACGAGCAAATTTAATGTAGTCGGCGCGCAGCACTTCCAGCATCTCCGAGCGAACCAGACGCAGGATCAAGGTGAGCTGGAACAAACAGAGCGTGATGGCGGGCAGGATTAAATGCTTGATCCCGTCCCAGCTAAGCAGGCCGGTACTCCACCAGCCAAACTTCAGAACTTCCCCGCGGCCATAGCTGGGCAGCCAGCCCAGCTGTACCGAGAAGATCAGGATCAGCAAGATACCGATCAGGAAGGTGGGCAGAGAGATCCCCAGCAGGGAAAAGGCCAGAATGCTCTGTGCCATGAACCCATTGCGCTTCAAGGCGGTGTAGACGCCCAGTGGCAGGCCAATGAGCAGGGCCAGTATGGCGGCCACCACGGACAGCTCTACCGTGGCAGGCAGGCGGTCTTTCAGTAGCGTGGAAACAGGTTGGGCTTGCCGCAGGGACAGACCAAATTCGCCTTGTACGGCCTGGGAGACAAAGCGGGCGAATTGCACGGGGGCGGGTTGGTCCAGCCCCAGGCTGGCACGCAGTTCCACGCGATCTTGTTCGGTGGCGTCCTGTCCGAGCATGATGGTGACCGGGTCACCAATGTAGCGGAACAGCACAAAAGCCAGAAGGCTGACCGTCAGCATCACCAGAACAGCCTGGATGAGACGGCGAATAATAAATACCAGCATAGGCGGTCTCCTGGTAGAGCGCGAGGATCACTCGCGACCAGTGTCGTCCTTAATGTGTAGAAAGGGCCCGGCAAGGGGGCTGGTGTAGAAACGGATGACTACAAGGTAATGGGAACCAGCCCCGCACGAAGGCGGGGCTGGGGTGGGGAAAAACTTAGTCGATAGTGGTCCATTGAGCCAGCAGGCGGTTGTCCGCACGGTGGATCACGTTGACCTTCTTGGCCATGGCCCAGGGAATGATCTGGTCATGCAAGGGGATGTGGCCCACTTCCTTGGCATGGATTTCCAGAACCTTGTGGATGGCAGCATCGCGTTTGGCCACGTCGGTTTCGGTCTTGATCTGATCAATCAAGGCGTCCACTTCGGCGTTTTCGTAGTTACCGAAGTTAAAGGAGCCGTCAGCGCCCTCGCCCTTGCTGTGCATCAGGCTTTGCAGGGTGTAGAGCGCATCAAAGGTCGGCACGCCCCAGCCAAACATGTAGGCGCTGCTGTCGTAGCTCTGAACTTTGGGGAAGTAGGTGGCGCGTGGCATGGCGTTCAGGTTGGCTTTCACGCCGACCTTGGCCCACATGCCCACGATGGCCTGGCAGATGGCTTCATCGTTGATGTAGCGATCGTTCGGGCAATCCAGGGTAAAGGTCAGGGAATTGTCGTAACCGGCTTCTTTCAGCAGCTCCTTGGCGCGATCCTGGCTGTAAGGCAGGCGCTGGGCCAGCTCTTTGGTGTAGCCGTGAACCTGAGGGGCCACCATGGTGCCGGTGGGGGCGGAGGAACCGCGCATCACGGCTTTCTTGATGGCTTCAATGTCGATGGCCACATACAGGGCTTCACGGACACGCTGGTCGGCAAACGGGTTCTTGCCCTTGATGCTGCTGTATTTCAGCTCGGGGCTCTTTTGATCCAGACCCAGGTAGATGGTGCGGTATTCGTTGCCTTCCACAATCTTGGACTGTTGGCGCAGGCGTTGCAAATCCTGTGCCGGTGGGTCCAGAACCAGGTCCACTTCGCCGGACAGCAAGGCGGCGGTGCGGGTGGCGTTCTGCTTGATCGGCACATAGACCACTTCGGTGATGTTGCCTACCTTGTTGCCCTTGTTCCACCATTCTTCGTTTTCGACAAAGACGGTGCGCACGTCCACTTCACGCGACTTCAGCTTGTAAGGACCAGTACCGTTGGTGTTGCGAGCCGAAAAGGTTTCTTCGTTCTTGTTGAAGTCCTGGGGCTGGGTGACCTTGTTCTTTTCAGCCCAGTCCTTGTTCATCATGAACACGCTGGTCAACTGGCGCAGCAGTACGGGGTTGGGGGCGGCGGTGATGATATCCACCGTCTTGTCGTCCACCTTTTCTGCTTTGACGATACCGTTGACGTAGGCCTTGAAGTTGGACGTTGGCGCCATGGCGCGCTGGATGGAAAACACCACGTCGTCAGCCGTAAAAGGTTCGCCATTGTGGAACTTCACACCCTCGCGCAAGGTAAAGCGCCAGACGGTGGGTTCACGCTGCTCCCAGGCGGTAGCCAGGCTGGGCACGATCTGGAAGTCTTTGTCGTAGTCCACCAGGGGCTCATAGACATACATGCTGCCCGTGATGGTGAGGTTTTCGTTCTGAGCATGGGGGTCCAGGGTCATGAAGTCACCCTGGCTGGACCAGGTAAGCGTCTTGCTGTGGCCTACCAGGGGCAGGGAGACCAGAGCTGCCAGCGCAGCAGCCAATACTGTTTTTTTCATGAAAACCTCCTGTTGGGGTGCTTGGTGTCGCTGATAGAGAGGCTGCATAGTAACCGGGCGCTTGGCACAGGTTCAATACGTAGTTTCAGCTCGCCGTCAGCGTAACGATAATTAGTGATTTATATCATCTTGCCGCTTATTCAGTAGCCCCCAGCGTCCAGCCCGCTTGTCGCTATAATGGTGTACGTATATACAGTTAACAGGCTGACCGTGGTGACGGGACAAGAAGAAACCCCTCTGGAGCGACGCATCGCTCATGTGGATATGGATGCGTTTTATGCCTCGGTAGAGCTGCTGCGCTACCCGCATTTGCGTGGCCGCCCCGTGGTGATCGGCGGGCGCAGTGCTGATGCGCCGCGTCAGTTGCCTGACGGCAGCTGGCAACATGCCCGTCTGGCCGATTACGTGGGGCGCGGGGTGGCCACGACTTCTACCTATGAAGCACGCCAGTTGGGCGTGTTCTCGGCCATGGGTTTAATGAAGGCGGCTCAACTGGCTCCCGACGCCATCTTGCTGCCTGCAGATTTTCAAGCCTATCGCCATTATTCGCGTCTGTTTAAACAGGCCGTGGCCACGGTCTCGGACCATATCGAGGACCGGGGCATCGACGAGATCTATGTAGACCTCAGTCATAAGACCGAAGACAGCCACGCACTGGCCGAGCAGATCCGCCAAGCGGTGAACCAGGCCACGGGCCTGACCTGCTCCGTGGGCATTACTCCCAACAAGCTGCTCTCCAAGATTGCCTCGGAGCTGAACAAGCCCAATGGGGCCTGCGTGCTGACCATGGACGATGTGCCTACCCGCATCTGGCCGCTGGCGGTGGGCAAGATCAATGGGATTGGCCCCAAGTCGGTACTCAAGCTGACAGAGCTGGGCATTGGGCAGATTGGAGAGCTGGCGGCCACCCCGGCGGAGAAGCTGCAGGAGCATTTTGGCCTGCGGTATGCACAGTGGCTGATGGCCGTGGCCCACGGCCAGGACGACCGTCCCCTGACGACGGATCGCACCCCCAAGTCCATCAGCCGTGAAACCACGTTTGAGCGTGATCTGCACGTGCGCATGGATCGCTCCCGCCTGTCCTCGGTGCTGGAGTCCTTGTGTGAAAAGCTGGAGCAGGATCTGCGCAAATCTGCCATGTGCGCCCAAACCATAGGCATCAAGCTGAAGTTCGAGGACTTCAAAATCGTGACGCGCGACCTGTCCCTGCCCACTCCGGTGCTGGCGGCCGATGCCATTCTGGCCGCCGCCCGCCAGAATTTGAAACGCGCCGTGCTGGACAGACGTTTGCGCTTGCTGGGTGTGAAAGCCAGCGCTTTGCTGCCTATCAGTGAAATGCCGCAGGAGCAGCCTCGGCAACTGGATCTGGACGGTTTGTTTTAGGCAGGCAGCGCTTTGCCAGGCTGCTGCCTGGATGACAGGTTTTAGACAGACGTGCCTTAGCCACCTCCACCCCGTTACTGCGTAAAGACTTCAGGCTTAAAACGCTTTGGCGCCTGCCAGGGCGCGGATGTGTACCAGAAAAGGGACAATCCGCGGCCAGATGACCATTGTCCCAGGCATAAGCGTCCTGCCGGGGGTGGGCTGCGTTAGAATAAATTGTCCAGCCGCCGGGCTGGTTTATTTTTTTTTCATTTTCATCAAGGTTTGCCGTTATGGAATTCGATCGGGCCGGTGTACGTGCATTAATGGAAATTACCCAGCGTCCGGAGTTGGTCTTTGTGCGAGGAGAAGGTTCCTGGCTGCAAGATCACAACGGCAAGCGATACCTGGATACGGTCCAGGGCTGGGCCGTGAACGCGCTGGGCCACAGCCCTGCCAACGTGATCAAGGCGATCACCGAACAAGCGTCCAAATTGATCAATCCTTCGCCTGCGTTCTACAACGAGCCCTCTATTGAGCTGGCCAAACGCATCGTGGAGCACTCCTGCTTTGACCGCGTGTTCTTTGCCAACAGCGGTGGTGAAGCCAACGAGGGTGCCATCAAGCTGGCGCGCAAATGGGGTCAGATCAACAAGAACAACGCTTACAAGATCATTTCTTTTGAGCACTCCTTCCATGGCCGTACCCTGGCTACCATGTCCCTGTCCGGCAAACCCGGTTGGGATCGCATGTTTGCTCCTCAGGTTGAAGGCTTTCCGAAAGCCAAGCTGAACGATCTGGAATCCGTGCGCGCGCTGATCGACGATCAAACCGTGGGCATCATGCTCGAACCCGTGCAGGGCGAGGCCGGTGTCATTCCCGCTACCGTGGAATTCATGAAGGGTCTGCGCGCCTTGGCCGACGAGCACAAGCTGCTGCTGATCGTGGACGAAGTGCAAACCGGCATGGGCCGCACCGGTACCCTGTTTGCCTACGAGCACTCGGGCGTCCGTCCGGACATCATGACGCTGGGTAAAGGCATTGGTGGTGGCGTGCCGCTGTCGGCACTGTGCGCCCGCGAAGAAGTGTCCTGTTTCCAGCCTGGTGACCAGGGCGGCACCTACAATGGCAACCCCTTGATGACCGCGGCTGGCGTGGCTGTGTTCGATGAATTGACGGCTCCCGGCTTTCTGGAGTCGGTCAATGCCCGCGCCAAGCAGTTGTCCGAAGGCTTGCTGGCCATCAGCGCCAAGTGGGGCATGAACGGCGAGCGTGGCGAAGGCTTGCTGCGTGCCCTGATCCTGGATCAGGACGACGGCCCGGAAATCGTGGCTGCTGCCCGCGACCGCGCTCCAGAAGGCATGCTGCTGAATTCGCCACGTCCGAACCTGCTGCGTTTCATGCCAGCGCTGAACATCACAGCTGACGAAATCGACCTGATGCTGGCCTGGCTGGACGAAATCCTGGTCAAGGTTCGCGGCTAAGCTGTGTTGCTGCCATAAAGAAATCCGCCTTCGGGCGGATTTTTTTTGGTCTTTGGATTTTTGTAGCCCTGCGGGTCTGGTAGGCTTGCAAACCGCCGTTCCTGGCTTAGAAGTCGAGTTGCTCAGTTGTAATCCCAAGCGCGGCGGCAATGCGCTCCAGGCTGCTTTTGCGTAGCCGCTCGCTGCTCTCTTGCTGAGCATAGGCAGATTGGCTGATACCCAGGCGAGCGGCCAGCTCTGCCTGTGTCAGCCCAAGGTGTTCACGCCATGCCCGAACCGGCGTTGCACCGTCGATCGTGCTGCTGACGACGGCGTGGGGGATTAGCCCGCCGTCCTGGGCCTGGCTGGCGATGTAGTCCTGGTAGGGAATCACGACAAAAGCGGGATTGCCGTCCGGGCCATTGATGATCTGAATGTTAGTACGTACGTTCATCGCGCTTTCTCACTTCCTGGATGTCGATAATTCTTATTTCTGCGTCCCAATCAAACAGGACGCGATAGTTTCCGATGCGCAGGCGATAGCCATACGGGTGATTCGTCAGCGCTTTGATGTTTTGCGATCCGGAGCAATTGGGCATATCAGCCAAGTTGCCGACACCGTCGCGGATAGCGCCTTGGTGTTGCCTGTCGATCTTGCGCAGTTGTTTGGCGGCTTTGGGTGTCCAGAATATCGAGTTCATGGACAGAATATAAGTTAATTATAAGTTAAGTTTCTTGATATAAGTTTGGAAAAATTGCGCGGAGGCCGACAAAAAACCATTTGTGACCTTTGTCCTTGCTCTCCCACGACTAACTTGAAACGCGCATGAAATAGCACAGACCTCATCGTTGCCAGTGTTTAGTTTATTTAAAAAAATAATATAAATATCAATAACTTGAAGTAATTTTATCCAGCCATTAGCCAGCATAAGTAAATGATTGTTCTGTTGTGGTGCCAGGGGAAGGGAGTCGATGTAATAGAAGCTTCCAAGATTTGCCTGCAAGCGCAGGCCCACCCTTTGAGGCACTGTTTACCATGCTCCAGCATCTGTCCAAACTTATCGTAGCTAGTGCCCTTGTGCTGGCTGTTTCTCCGGCCATCGCCGCCGACTCCTTACGCATTGGCGTGGTACCCGGTGCCTATGCCGATTCCATCAATGCGGCGGCTCAGGATGCCAAGGCCCAAGGCATCAATGTCGAGGTGATTGAGTTCACCGACTGGACCACGCCCAATGTGGCAGTGGATAACGGCGATATTGATATCAACTATTTCCAGCACCAGCCTTTTCTGAAAAACGCCATTGAGAAAAACGGCTACAAGCTGGCCAGCGCGGGCACGGGCATTCTGGCCAATGTGGGGCTGTATTCGCTCAAGCATCAGGTGGTAGAACAGGTTCCCCAAGGCGGCAAGGTAGGCATCGCCAACGATCCCGTGAACCAGGGCCGTGGCCTGTTATTGCTGCAGAAGGTCGGGCTGATCACGCTCAAGCCGGAGGTCGGTTACCTGGGCAGTCTGAATGACATTGTCGAGAACCCCAAAAAGCTCAGCTTTGTGGAAGTGGAAGGCCCGCAACTGGTGCGTATTACGGGGGATGTGGATATTGCCCAGGGCTATCCGCATTTCATCGTGGCGGCCAAGGCCTTTGATCCTTCCAGTGGTCTGGCCTACTCGGGTATTGAAGATGCGCAGTTTGCCATTCAGTTCGTGGTGAAAGCGGACCGTACCAACGATCCTGTCATTCAAAAGTTCATTTCCATCTATCAAAACTCGCAGTCTGTGCGTGACGTGTCGCGTGCGGCATTCAATAACGACGAGCGCCTCTACACCCTGGCCTGGCTGAATGCACAAGGAGGGGCGAAATAATGACGGCGATTTTCTCCTCTCGCGTGCAGCGTTGGACGCTGGGCATTCTGTTTGCCGCTGCCCTGCCGTTCAGCAGCTCTGCCGCCGTGATCAAAGTGGGCTCCATTCCCGGTGCAACCTCGGATGCGGTGCAAGCGCTGATCCCGGAAGGCAAGAAGCAGGGTCTGGATATTCAGTTGGTGGAATTTACGGATTGGACGCTGCCCAACGAGGCTGTCAACAACCGCGATATTGATGTGAATTTCTTCCAGCACGAAGCCTTTTTGAACAATGCCATCAAAGAGCGTGGCTACGACCTGGAATTGATTGGTCTGGGCTTGCTGCAAAACATTGGCCTGTACTCGAACAAGTATCAGTCTCTGGACCAGGTTCCCAAGGGCGCAACCGTGTCCTTGCCGAATGATCCGGTCAATCAGGGCCGTGGCCTGTTGCTGCTGCAAAAAGCGGGCCTGATTACCTTGCGTCATGGTCTGGATACCGGGGCTACGGTCAATGATGTGGTGGACAACCCCAAGCAGCTCAAGCTGGTGGAAATTGAAGGCCCGCAACTGATTCATTCCCTGCCGGATGTGGATCTGGCCGTCGTCTGGCCCAGCTATTTCGTCAGCGCTGGCCGCAAGGCGGATGCGGGCAAAGCCCTGGTCTATTCCGGCATTGCCGACACCTTTTATGCAATGGGTTTTGTCACGCGTAAAGACCGCGTCAACGACCCTGCCCTGAAACAGTTCGTGGAGCTGTTCCAGCAGTCGCAAGCGGTACGCGACACGATTGCAGACCGCTTTGATCACAACCCCCATCTGTACACCTTGCCCTGGCAAGGCAGCAGCACAGCGAGCAAGTGATATGGCATACACATCAGCACTACGGCGTAATTTGGACGAGCTGCGGGACACCGCCGAACAGGCCGCAGGACAGCGCGAGGTTCATAAGGCCAGTGCGTCTGTCAAAGCGGAACTGGAACAGCAACCCAGCGTCGTCAAGGCAGGCAGCGTGGCTTTTCGCAATCTGTCCAAAATCTATCAGTCCTCGGCAGGCGCCGTGCCTGCCTTGCAGGACATTGATCTGGACATCGCGCCAGGCAGCATTTTCGGCATTATTGGCCGCAGCGGCGCGGGTAAATCCAGCTTGCTGCGCACCATCAACCGGCTGGAGCGCCCGAGCAGCGGCCAGGTACTGGTGGATGGCGTGGATATTGCCCGCTTGAATGAATCGGAACTGGTGCAGCTGCGTCGCCGCATTGGCATGATTTTTCAGCACTTCAATTTGTTGTCTGCCAAAACGGTGTACGAGAACGTGGCTTTGCCCTTGAAGGTGGCCGGGGTGTCGGCACAAGACATTGCTCAGCGTGTTCAGGAACTGCTGCAACTGGTCGGCTTGCAAGATAAGGCCGATACCTATCCCAGTCGTTTGTCGGGTGGGCAAAAGCAGCGCGTGGGCATTGCTCGCGCCTTGGCAACCGGCCCGGAGATTTTGCTGTGTGACGAAGCCACTTCGGCGCTGGACCCGGAGACTACGCAATCCATTCTGAGTTTGCTCAAGGACATTAACCGCCGCCTGGGCATTACCGTCGTGCTGATTACGCACGAGATGAGCGTGATCCGTGAAATTGCCGACCGCGTGCTGGTGCTGGAAAAAGGCCGCATTGCCGAGCTGGGCGAGGTCTGGCGTGTGTTTGGCAAACCGCAGCATGACGCCACCAAGGCACTGCTGGCACCTTTGCAGCACACACTGCCGGAGGACTTGCAGGCACGTCTGGTACAGCAGCCTCCTGAAACTGGCACGTACAGCCGCATCCTGCAATTGAGCTATAGCGGCGAAGGTGGCTGGGAGCCGGATTTGCTGCGCATTGCCCGCAGCCTGCCCGGCCAGCCGCAGCTGGTTCATGGTGGCGTGGACCGCATTCAGGGCCATGCACATGGACGTTTGCTGGTCGCCATTGAGGGGCATGTGAGCCTGCCCGATTTGACATCTTTGATGCAAGGCCCGGCGGCCATCGCGCATCACATTGAGGACATTGGATATGTTGTGGAATCTGAGTATCCCCGCTGAGCGTTATTGGCAGGCTTTTCTGGACACGTTGATGATGGTGGGCGTGTCGGGGGGCATCGCCTTTCTGGCTGGTATTCCGCTGGCGGTGCTCTTGATTGTGACGGCCCCTCATGGCTTTTGGGAGTCGCCCAGGATCAACCGGGCGGTGGGTAGCGTGGTGAATGGTTTTCGGGCCACGCCCTTCATTGTTTTGCTGGTCGCCTTGATCCCCTTCACGCGTTTGCTGGCAGGCACCACGATTGGAGTGTGGGCGGCTATTGTGCCCCTGGCAATCAGCGCCACGCCGTTCTTCGCACGGATTGCCGAGGTCAGCCTGCGCGAGGTGGATTCGGGCCTGATTGAAGCGGCTCAAGCCATGGGCTGCAAGAAGTGGGACATCGTGCGCCACGTCTACTTGCCCGAGGCACTGCCCGGCATTGTGGGTGGCTTCACCATCACCATCGTGGCCTTGATCAGCTCCTCGGCCATGGCCGGTGCGGTCGGTGCCGGTGGCCTGGGTGACTTGGCAATCCGCTATGGCTATCAGCGTTTTGACACGCAGGTGATGTTGATCGTGATTGCCGTGTTGATTGCTTTAGTGACTGTGGTGCAGTTTGCCGGCGACCGCTACGTGCAGTGGCTGCGCGCACGTTGATCCGAGTTCAGCCAAGGGCTGGCGCACGTAGTGGCGTCGCCTTGGTAATGAATGTGATGTTCTTTGTTTGCTCGGACGCTCTGTCTTGAGCTGGGACGCAGGTGCTGGCAGCTGCGTCTATCCCTACCGTTTTTAGTCATTGAAAAGAGTGCCGTATGAATGATCGGATTACTCAGGGCGGAGCTTTGCCCGAAGCATCTGCAAAGCCGCGTCTGCCCTTGCCCCCCCAACAGCCTCATGTGATTGGCAGTGAAGCCGAAGCCCTCGCCATTGCTCGGCAATTGGCCACTGAATTTGCGCAAACTGCTGCCGAGCGCGACCGCCTGCGCCAGCTTCCCTGGGACGAGATAGAGCGCTATACCGCCCGTGGCCTGGGTGCCATCACTATCCCCAAAGCCTATGGCGGTCTGGAAGCTTCCAACGAAACGCTGGTGCAGGTGTTTGCCATCATCAGCGCGGCTGATCCTTCCCTGGGTCAGATCCCGCAAAACCATTTCGCGCTGATCCAGAACCTGAAAGACACCGGCACCGAATCTCAAAAGCAGCGCTGGTTCCAGGCGGTGCTGCACGGCGCACGTTTAGGCAACGGCGGACCGGAGAAAAAGGGTAAGGCAGCGGTGATGACGGACGTCACTGCCCATCTTGCTCGGGCAGCAGATGGCAGCTTGCGCGTTAGCGGCACACGTTTTTACTCCACTGGCGCTTTGTTCGCGCATTGGATTCCGTTCCGAGCCGCGGATGAGCAAGGCCGGGGTGTGCAGGTCTGGGTACGCCGCGATGCGCCCGGTGTGCAGGTGATTGATGATTGGAATGCCTTTGGGCAACGCACCACCGCCAGTGGCAGTGTGGTGTTCGACCGGGTTCTGGTCGAGGAAGACCATGTGCTGGAAAGCTGGCGTTTCGTAGACAAACCGTCCTTGTCGGGCCCGATTTCTCAATTGATTCAAGCCAGCATTGACGCCGGTATCGCCCAGGCTGCCCTGCAGGATGCGCTGGAATTTGTGCGCAATCGCGCGCGCCCCTGGACCGACTCGGGTGTGACCAGCGCCACGCAGGACCCTCACATCATTCAGGAAGTGGGTGCCTTGCAGATTGAGGTGGATGCCGCTCAGGAAGTTTTACTGGAGGCAGCGCGTTTGCTGGATGAATTGGCTGCCAAACCCGTCGATGCGGATAGCAGCGCCCGTGCGTCGGTGGCTGTTGCCGAGGCAAAAATCCTGACGACGGAAGCCGCCCTGAACGCCAGCGAACAGCTCTTTGCCTTGGCGGGCTCATCGTCCACCCGTGCTGCTCATAACCTGGATCGCCACTGGCGCAACGCCCGCGTACACACCTTGCATGATCCGGTGCGCTGGAAATACCACCTGTTGGGCAATTACTTGCTCAATGGTATTGCTCCCTCTTATCACCAATGGAATTGAGGCTATGACGATCCCGTTTTCTACGTCCGCACACCTCATCCAGTCCGAGGCCGAAGCGCTGCAGGCAGCTGAGCAGTTTGCACAGTTCATTGCCCAACAGGCGCTGGAGCGCGACCGCGACCGCATTTTGCCGCATCAAGAGGTGGAGCAATTCAGTCAAGGTGGTTTGTGGGGCATCACGGTCCCCAAAGAATATGGGGGCGCGGGTGTTTCCACCGATGTGCTCACCCGGGTTGTGCAGCGCATTGCCCAGGCCGATGGCAACTTTGGCCATATCCCGCAAAACCACTATTACGCGCTGGAAGTGTTGCGCGTGGGGGCGACGCATGAGCAAAAAGCCTTTTTCTACGATCAGGTGCTGCAAGGCAAACGCTTTGGCAATGCACTGGCGGAGATCGGCAAGAAGGATTTTGTACGTCGCACGCAGTTGCTCAAAGCGCCGGATGGCTGGTTTGTGGATGGCCGCAAGTTCTATTGCACGGGCTCGCTGTTTGCACACTGGATTCCCACGCTGACGAGCTCGCCTGATGATGGCCGCCTGTATTTGGTTTTTGTGCCGCGTGAGGCTAAAGGCGTCACGCTGACAGACGACTGGGACGGCTTTGGTCAACGTGTCACGGGCAGTGGCTCGGTGGAGTTCACGCGTGTTCCCGTGCAGCCGCAATGGGTTGTACCGTTCACCGATTCCTTCGAGCGTCCCACCCCCATTGGTCCTTACGCCCAGATTATCCATGCAGCACTGGATTTGGGTATCGGCCAAGGGGCGTTCGAGGCCACCCTGCCCTTCATCCGTGCGCACAGTCGCCCCTGGATTGCCGCTGGCGTGGGCAGCGCCGCCCAGGACCCGTTGTTATTGCAGGAAGTGGGCAATGTGCATGTGCGTTTGCGGGCCGCGCAAGCGCTGCTGGCCCGCGCCGCCCGCTATGTGGATGCCGCCCAGCACGCCCCGGATGAGGACAGCGTGGCCCAGGCTTCCATTGCCGTGGCGCAGGCCAAAGCCTTGTCCATCAGCGCCAGCCTGCTGGCAGGCAGCAAGCTGTTTGAACTGGGGGGCACCAGCGCTACGCAAGCCCAGCATGGCCTCGATCGCTACTGGCGCAATGCACGCGTCCATACCCTGCATGACCCGGTGCGCTGGAAGTACCACGCCATTGGCAACTATGCCCTGAATGGCGTGCGTCCGCCGCGTCATGGGGCCTTGTGATGCCATTTTGCTTCGATATGGCCTGTTTTTTTTAGGCCACGAGCCTTTCTCTTTTATCTGGATTTTGATTGATGACTATCTCGAAAATTTTGAAAAAACTGACGGCATTCAGCCTTGTCTCGACCGCCGTCTTGTTGAGTAGCACAGCGACCGCAGCTCCTTTGAAAATCGGTGTTGTGCCTGGCATTTTTGCGGACTCGGTGGTCGTTGCCGCTCAGGAGGCCAAGCAGCAGGGTGTGGATGTGCAGGTGATCGAATTTACCGATTGGGCTACGCCGAATGTGGCGCTGGACGCGGGCGATATTGATCTGAACTACTACCAGAACAGTAATTACCTGGCCAATGCGGTGCGCGACAAGGGCTTCAAGCTGGTCAGCGTGCAGCCGGGCATTTTGTCTTACCTGGGCCTGTATTCTCTCAAGCACGCCACGCTGGCCGATTTGCCCGATGGCGCAAAAGTGGCGATTGCCAGTGACGCCGTCAACGTAGGCCGTGGGTTGCGTCTGTTACAGCATGCAGGTTTGATCACGCTGCGCCCCGAGACCGGCTTGCTGGGCACGCCCGATGACATTGTTTCCAACCCCAAGAACCTGAAGTTTGTGGAAGTGGAAGGCCCGCAATTGGCACGTGCCACGCAGGACGTGGATCTGGCTCAAGGCTTTCCGTATTTCATCCTGGCCTCCAAAGCCTTTGATGCTACGAAAGCCTTGTCCTTGACCAGTTACGAGGACGACTCCTGGGCGATTCAGTTTGTGGCCCGTAGCGACAAGACGAAAGACCCGCGCATTGCCCAGTTCCTGGAGGTCTACAAAACATCGCCTGCGGTGCGCGAGGCAATCGATCAGTTCTACCAGGGCGAGAAAAAGCTGTATCGCCTGACCTGGTTGCCGCATTAAGCAAGGAGAATGCCCCATGACGCAGCCCAAGAAACACATCCATATCAACGCTTTCAACATGAATTGCGTCGGCCACATCCACCATGGTTTGTGGACGCATCCGCGTGATCAATCCACGCAGTATCACACTCTGAAGTACTGGACTGATCTGGCCAAAACGCTGGAAAAAGGCTTGTTCGACGGCATCTTTCTGGCGGATGTGGTCGGCTATTACGACGTTTACCAGCAAGGTGTGGACTTGACGCTGCGCGAGGGTATTCAACTACCGGTGAACAACCCCTGGCTGCTGGTCTCGGCTATGGCAGCCGTCACGCAACATATTGGCTTTGGTCTGACAGCGTCAGTGGCGGCTCATCACCCCTACACCTTCGCACGCGATGTCAGCACGCTGGATCAGCTAAGCAATGGCCGCATAGGCTGGAACATCGTGACGGGTTATGTGGATAGCGGGGCGCGGGGTTTGGGGCAGGATGGTCTGGATGCACACGACAGCCGTTACGACCGGGCCGAGGACTTTCTGCAATTGGCTTACAAGCTGTGGGAAGGCAGCTGGGAAGATGGCGCGCTGATTGCCGACAAGCAGCGTCGTATCCATGCCCTACCCGAGAAAGTGCATACCGTGCATCACGAAGGGCCGTTTTATCGCAGCAATGCAATTCATATGAGCGCGCCCTCTCCTCAGCGCACGCCTCTGCTGTTCCAGGCAGGCACTTCGGCGCGGGGGCTGCAGTTTGCCGGGCAACATGCTGAAGGGGTTTTCATCGGTGCGCGGGACCCGGAAGCGGCCAGGGACTCGTCCCGCAAGCTGCGTCAGGCAGCGGTCAATGCGGGACGGCAAGCGCAGGACCTGAAGATTTATGCGGGTGTAGCGGTCGTTACGGGTGCTACGGAAGCCGAGGCTAAAGAGAAGTATGCCGACTATCTGGCCCATGCCAGTTCCGAGGGCGGCCTGGCGCATTTTGCGGCCAGTACCGGCGTGGACTTTGCCCAGTATGACCTGGATGAACCCATCAGCTTTGGCCCCAGCAACGCGATTCAATCCGCAGCGGCCGCAGCCCAGAAACAAGGCTGGACGACGCGCCGCAAGCTGCTGGAGCAATTCACGCTGGGTAGCCGCTACAAAACCATTGTGGGCGACCCGCAGCAAGTGGCGGATGCGCTAAGCACCTGGGTTGATGAAGGCGAGATCGACGGCTTCAATCTGACCCGCATCGTTGTGCCTGAAACCTGGGAAGACTTTGCCAGCTACATCGTGCCCGAGCTGCAAAACCGGGGCCGCTATCGCACGGCGTATGAAGGTGGAACCCTGCGCCAGCAATTGTTTGGACAAGGAGATCGGGTATCTGCCACGCACCCTGCCGCGCAGTGGCGGCATTTGGTGCCCGGTTCGACCCCGGAGGCGGGATCGGATGAGGCGGCTACCTCTGCCTTGCAGGCAAGCTGATTAGGGCGAGAAAGAGCCAGTATCTGCTGCGTTGAATCATTTTTTACGACCCCTTTTATAAGGTCAGGACCATGTTGTTTGCCCGTTTTTCTATTCGTGCCGTGTTTGCCTTGGCAGCTTTGAGCCTAGCGGGCCATGTGTCTGCTGCTGCATTGAAAATCGGCGTCACGCCCGGCTCTTTGGCCGATTCTGTTGCCGTGGCAGCCAAGGAGGCCAAGAAACAGGGCCTGGAGGTCGAGGTGATTGAGTTCACCGACTGGACCACGCCCAATACGGCCTTGGCCTCCGGGGATCTGGATTTGAATTACTTCCAGCATCAGGCTTTCCTGGACAATGCCGTCAAGGAAGGCGGCTATGCCATTGAAAGTGTGGCTTATGGTTTATTGCCCAATATTGGCTTGTATTCCAAGCAGTATTCGTCCTTGGATGCGCTGCCCGAAGGCGCTTCTGTTGGGGTGGCGAGTGATCCGGTGAATCAGGCGCGCGGCCTGCTGCTTTTGCAGACGGCTGGCCTGATTCAGCTGAAAGAGGGGGCAGCTGCGCGTGCCTCGATTCATGATGTGACGGCCAACCCCAGAAAGCTGCGCATTGTGGAAGTCGAAGGGCCGCAATTGGTGCGCGCAGCCGATGACCTGCCCTTGGTCCAAGGCTATCCAGCCCATTTTGTGAACGCCGGGCAGGCCGAGCTGGCCAGCAAGGCCTTGCAGTATTCCACGGTAGATGACCTGTACTACGCCATCCG
This sequence comes from Alcaligenes sp. CHO6, assembly GCF_037120595.1. Taxonomy (NCBI): domain Bacteria; kingdom Pseudomonadati; phylum Pseudomonadota; class Betaproteobacteria; order Burkholderiales; family Alcaligenaceae; genus Alcaligenes; species Alcaligenes sp. CHO6. The sequence goes on along the minus strand of NZ_JBANCI010000004.1, from coordinate 168,704 downwards.
CTTTGTCGCGCGGAGCGGCCATAGAGATGATCCGCGCATACGCCAGTTTGTGGATCTTTATCAAAACTCCCCTGCCGTGGCCGCGCAGATCGACACGTCTTTTGCGGGGGACAAAAAGCTGTATGCCTTGCCGTGGAAGACGACCGGTCATGCCTCCATTACGCAGGTTCCTTGAGGGCTGCACATCATGATGACTGACACTGCCGTTTTTACCTCTGATGTTGCGCCACGCCGGACTGTGCCAGAAAGGGCAGCGCCAGCAAGTGCACGAGCTTCCGATCTGAGCACCTTGCGTGCCCGTTTCAGCGCCCTCTTTCAGCGCATTGCCGATACCGCTGCGGAGCGCGAGCACACCCGTACCCTGGCCTACGCCCCCATTCTTTGGCTGAAAGACAGCGGTTTCACGGCTCTGCGTGTACCGCCCCAATGGGGTGGCAGTGGGGTTTCCATCCCGGTGTTCTTTGAGCTGTTTCAGGAACTGGCCGCGGCGGATTCAAACGTCGCTCAAATTCTGCGGCCTCATTTTGGCTTCATCGATCGACTGTTGATTGATCGGGATGAGACTACGCAAGCGCAATGGCTGCCGCTGGCAGGCCAAGGAGCGATTTTTGGCAATGCCACCACCGAGACTGGCCTGGGTGCTGTCTGGCAACTGCAAACCACGCTGGAACCTGATCCTGAGCAGGCCGGACAGTGGCGTTTGAATGGCCGCAAGTTCTATAGCACAGGCACCTTGTACGCAGATTGGGTCACGGTGGTGGCCCGCAGTACCGGGACGGAGCAGGAAGATGAAACGGTACATGCCGTGGTGGCCACCAATCAGGAAGGGGTGGAGCGTCTGGATGACTGGCATGGTTTTGGGCAAAGGCTGACGGGGTCCGGTACAACGGTACTGACCGATGTGCTCGTGCCCGAGAGCGCCATCATCCGTTTCCCGCGTCAGGAACCTACCCCCTTGGTGGCCTATTTTCAGCTGGTGCATTTGGCGACCTTGGCGGGTATTGCCCAAGCCTTGCAGCGGGATGCGGTGGCTTATGTACAGGCGCGCAAACGTGTCTTTAGCCACGGCAGTGCGGCGTTGCCCAAGGATGATCCTTTGGTGCAGCATATCGTGGGCGAGCTGGCCAGCACGGCTTATATTGCCCAGCTGGCGGTGCGTGATGTGGCGGCTCATTTGCAGAATATTGCGGATCAGCGGCGGGCGGATGTGGCGGTTCCCCGCGAGACTTTGGATGCCCTGGAACTGCGAACGGCACAGGCGCAAGTGGCGGTGGTGGAGCCGGTTTTGCGGGCGGCCACGCGTCTATTCGACGTGGGTGGTTCCACGGCCCTGGAGGAATCCCGTCGTCTGGATAGACACTGGCGTAATGCGCGGGCTCTGGCCTCGCACAATCCGGTGATCTACAAGGCCCGTTCGGTGGGGGATATTTTGTTGAACGAGGCCGAGCCAGTGTATTACTGGCATGTGGGGACGAAGGAGAGTTGAGCCGATGCGGCCAGAGGCGGGGCTGCCTCTTGGAAACATAAAGGGCACGAATTAATCGTGCCCTTTATGTTGTCAGCTGTGAGCGCGCAGCCTCTCAGGGTAAATCAACGACAAAATAGTACGCTAAGCGCGTGATGAGGCTGGCACCCAGCGATAAAGCGTAGGAACGGATACGTCCAGGTTCTTGGCCACGTCCTTGAGTGGTACACCGCTGGCCAGCAGCTTCTTGGCTGACTTGATTTTGTTGTCGTTCATCTTGGGTTTGCGACCACCCTTGCGGCCAAGCTGCTTGGCGACTTCCAGCCCGGTACGGGTACGTTCGATTGTCAGTTCGCGCTCCATCTCGGCCAGGCTGGCCATGACGTGGAAGAAGGACCGACCAGACGGCGTGCTGGTGTCGATGGAGTCGGTGAGGCTTCTGAACTGGATACCTTGTGTGCGCAGTTTGTTGACCAGATCGACCAGTTGCTTGACTGAGTGGCCCAAGCGGTCCAGCTTCCAGACCACCAATGTGTCGCCCTCGCGCAGCATTTCGAGCGCTTTGACCAAGTCTGGACTATTTGCTCGCGTGCCACTTACCTTGTCTTCAAAGACCCTCTGGCACCCGGCCTGAATCAAAGCTTTGCATTGCAATTCAAGGTTCTGATCTTGCGTCGAGACGCGCGCATAGCCGATCAGCATGGCGTGTCGCCGTCTGCATCCTGACGAACGGCAAGTAACTGTTGAAGCAATTCCGGTAGTGCTGTCTGCACGGTGTCCCACACGACATCGAGGTTGACGTCGAAGTAGCCGTGGGCGATGCGGTTGCGCATACCGCGCATACCGCGCATACCGCGCATATTACGCCACGGCACTTGTTCGTGTGTCTGAGCGAACTCGATATAGCCATCCATGACCTTCGTGGCAGCCTCGCCAATAATGATAAGGCTCATGATGACGGCTTGCTGGGTTCGTTTGTCCCCAAGAAAATCTTCTCTGGTCAGGCCCTCTATGAAACCGCATGCATCGGTTGCAGCTTGCTGTATGTGGTCAAGGTAATCCGGAAGACGGTACTTGCTCATACCGGTTGCGCCTCTGCAAGCACTTTGGCCCGGAATTTAGGCGGCAGGTCGCCGGGCGTCACCAAATCGACGTGAATACCAAGCAGCGATTCTAGCTCGTCTTGCAGGCCTCCCAGGTCGAACAGCGTCGCACCAGGCAGTGCGTCAACCAGCAAATCAATGTCGCTGCCATCCTGGTCGGTGCCATGTAGGATTGAGCCGAAGACGCGTGGATTCGCCGTGCGAAAGCGGCTTACGGCTTCACGCACTGCATCTCGGTTCATGTCGAGCACAACAGATGGTCGCATGGTCATCCCTTGTTATCAAAACTCATCAAAATGGTAAGTTATTGAGAATGGGATTTCAAGACCTGGTTTCTCAGATCGAAATTATTACGAGAGTTGAAACAACCTGGCCGCATTGCCATAAAACAGCTTGTCCAGAATCGCATCCTTGAAACCCAGCTGCTGGAAGTCTTCAATACTCTGGCGAATCGGGCGGAAGGTATAGGACGAACCAAACAGCAATTGCTCGGACAAGAAGCTATTGGCTGCCTGCACATAGCCCTCATTGCCTGGCTGGAAAATGTACATATCCGGCACCAGATGCACGTTCTCGTGCAGAAAGGCCAGGCCTATGGCCTGTTGCACATTGGGCCAATAGCCGTGATAGATCACCAAAGGCAGGTCCGGGAAGGCTTTGGCCACTTTGGCCAGACCAGCCGGGTCGTTATAGCGTGGGTCTGGCGTGGTAGGGCCACTCATCAAAAAGACGGGTACGTTCAGGTGCCGCGCCAGTTCGTATACCGGCCAGTAAATGGGATCATCAGGATGACGTGCCGGCACACCAAAACCCGGCTCGATATCAATGCCGGACAAGCCCAGCTCCTTGATGGCGCGTTCCGCCTCGGCCAGGGCCTCCTGCTCGCCTTGCAGAGCCGGGTCTATACCGGCAATGCCCAGCAATGCTTCGTGCCCATGCACGATCTGGTGAATGGTGTCGTTGGGCAAATGTTGTGATGGCGTGTGGCGGCCGACGACGACCGCTTTGCTCAGCCCGGCCTGGCGTACTTCTTCCAGAAATCCTTCCTGACTCAGCGATCTTTCAAAGTGGGTATCGCTGCCACGAGTGCCGACACGGCGATTCAGCCAACGCGCAGTGGCATGTTCCGGTGAGCCGGGTTCGGCTCCGAAGAACTTGTGCAGAAAGGCAGGTCGGCAGCGTAGATCGATTATTTTTTGGCTCATGATGCAGAAGAAAGTTGCTGGTTTTGAACGCCGCGCGCGTCAAAGGCGCCACCGGTCTGGGCACGATCACGGACGGTGACGGCACGCTTGCCTAGAAGGGGAAACACCAGCTCGGCAAAGCGGATGGACTCTTCCAGATGCGGATAGCCCGAGAGCACAAAGGAGTCCGCGCCCAGGTCCATGTATTCCTGCAAGCGCTGGGCCACGGTCTGGGCATCGCCTACCAGGGCGGTGCCTGCTCCGCCGCGTACCAGCCCTACGCCTGCCCACAGATTGGGCGAGACTTCCAGTTGATCGCGTCGGCCACCATGCAAGGCGGCCATGCGTTTCTGGCCTACCGAGTCCATGCTGGCGTAATTGGCCTGCGCCTTGGCAATGTCCTCGTCCGTCAATTTGCTGATCAGGCGATCCGCCTCGGCCCAGGCTTCCTCATTGGTTTCGCGCACGATTACGTGCAGGCGTACACCCAGCCTTACTGTGCGGCCACGGGCGGCGGCACGACGGCGGATGTCCTCAAATTTCTTGCCCACCGCAGCCGGGGGCTCGCCCCAGGTCAGGTAAGCATCGACGTGCTCGGCAGCCAGCTCGTGTGCGGCGTCCGAGGAGCCACCAAAGTACAAGGGCGGATAGGGTTTTTGCACGGGCGGGAAGAAGTTGCGGCCATTCTCCACCTTGAAGTGCTTTCCCTGAACATTCACGGTGTCGCCAGAGAGCAATTGACGCCAGATCGTCAGATATTCATTGGCGTATTCGTAGCGGGAATCATGGTCCAGAAATACGCCTTCGGCTGCCAGTTCGGTGGCATCGCCGCCGGGCACCACATTCAGCAGCAAACGGCCATGCAGGGCCTGGTCCAAGGACGCTGCCTGACGTGCGCTGGCGACTGGCGCGCCCAAAGAGGTGCGCAGGGCCACCAGCAGCTTGATGCGCTGGGTAACAGGAACCAGGCTGGCCGCCACCACCCATGGGTCCAGGCAAGAGGCGCCGGTAGGAATCAGCAAGCCGTCGTAGCCCAGGTTCTCGCTGGTAACGGCAATGCTGCGCAGATACTCGTTAGTGGGTGCCCGGCCAAAGTCGGATTTGCCCAGGTAACGGGTGTCGCCCGAAGTGGGCAGGAACCAGAAAATATCGGGCGTGGTGGAGGTAATTTGGCTCATGCTGCCTGAGCCTCCAGAACGATATTTTTCAGCGGCAAACGCGCCTGAATGCTGCGCAGTACCGGCACGGCCAGATCAACAGTGCGTTGAATGTGCTGTTGCAGGGTGGTGCTGCTGACTTCGCCATCCTGAATCTCCTCGGGCGTGGCATAGACCCCGATGGGTAAGGTCAGGGACTGGAAGAAGCTGAACAGGGGCCGTAGCTGATGTTCGATGACCAGGGCATGGCGTTGGCTGCCCCCCGTGGCGGCCAGCAGCACGGGGGTGCCGTTCAGGGCATTCATGTCGACCAGATCGAACAGGTGCTTGAGCAGGCCCGGAATGCCTGCGCGAAAGATGGGCGAACCCACGATCAGAAAGTCGGCCTGTTCAATGGCCTGGATGGCCTGATGCGCATGGGTGGGCAAGGCGTCGGTGGACAGGGCTGCGCCCAGTTCGGGCAGCAGACTGAGCAGCTCGATGTGTTGCACGTCCAGTGCCAGTTGATCGTTCAGTGTGTCACGCAGCGCATCCAGCAGCACTTGGGTGCGGGAGGGACGATGCAGGCTTCCATTCACAATAACGGTTTTCAGAGGGCGGCTCATGGCAATTCCTTGCAGTGAAATCAGGACAAGGTGCCGCCAGAAAGCGGGGGCACCTGTGCGAGTCAATGTCTGGTATTACATGCCTGATCGTTGCTGCCACGAAAGACAATTCGCTCATGTGTTTATGGCTGACCTGCGCCCTTAGTCTTTTGATTTGCTTATGAAAATCAGTAGGCTTGAATGTGAAAAAATGTGCTGCCAAGTGGCATACCCTTGAACCGCGATGCAAACCTTATGAGGTATCAGGCAAAAGACGGGAGCACAGATTTTGAGCGGTGCGTTTGGGGGTGCGGACAGACAGGTCTGATGCAGGAGTGCCAGAATTGGATAGTGGGCCATCTGCTTGTGCCAGAGTTGGATAGTTTGGCGGCAAATGAATTTTTAGAATAAAAACAGGCCAATCAGGAGGGATTGGCCCCCGACTGTGTGGCAAACACAGCGGTTTTTATTTCCAAGAGAGAGACAAACCATGACTCAACACAGCCCCCCGCCCTATATCGAAATCGAAAAGCGTATCGACAAGGTACGCGACGAATACGCTCTGGTTGAAGGCCACTTCGATACGTCTGAAGAAACCTCCCCCTGGATTCCTTTCGGCCCCAATATCTGGTTGCGTCATCTGAGCTTTGATATTCGCAACAACACCTCGGTGCACATTATGCGTGCCGACAAGGGTGGCTCCCTGGGTCGTCACCGTCACCGCGCCGTGGTGACCGGCTACATCCTGTCCGGCAGCCTGCGTTACGAGGAATACGATTGGGTGGCCCGTGCCGGTCATTACATCCACGAAAGCCCCGGTCGCACTCACACCCTGGTGTCGGACGAAGGCATGGAAACCCTATTTCACCTGGGCACGCCCATTGAGTTCCTGGACGAGAACGACAACATTCTGGAAATTATTGACGTGTTCTGGATGATCGACCACTACACCAGCTACTGTAAGAAGCACAATCTGCCCATCAACCAGTCCATGTTTATCTAAGACGGTTTGAGGCTTGTGTGCCGGGTCTGCCCCGTTTGATGGGGCAGTTCCTTGAAGCGCTGTTGATAGTAGGCAGAAAAGCGGCCCAGATGCCCAAAACCATGCGCCAGTGCGACATCGGTGACGTTGGGGCGGGGACGGGTTTTCAGAACCTGATGAGCGGCATCCAGTCGCACATTACGCACCCAGTTCATGGGAGATAGCTGATAGTGGCGACGGCACAGCAGATGCAGGAAGCGGGGACTCACACCTGCTGCCTGAGCCAGATCATCCAGCGAGATGTTGCTGTGCAAATGCGCCAGCACATAGTTCCTGGCCTGGAGTAGACGCATTTTCCCTGCCCGGGCTGCGGCTCCCATGGACTCATCCACCAGAGCCTGGGCAGCCTGTTCATCGGCGGGATGACACAGCAGGAATAAGGCCAGGCTGCTTTCAATATGCTGCGTCCAGCTGGCTGAGCGGTCGCCGTTCTGCGCCGGGAGCAGAAGCAGGTGCTGGATGAGGTTGGCCCATTGCGGGCCCCTACAGGGGTCCAGCTTGTAGACACAGCCTCGGGTCATGCCCTCTTGTGCCAGAGTCTGATGCCCCACACCATCAAACAGGCTGTAGGGGATTTTCACGATCAACTGTTCGCAACCGGCTTGCCACAAGGTGCGCACATGATGGCGGGGGGAAACCACCGCAATATCACCCGGATAGGCAGTCAGCTTGTGATGCCCGTCGCTGATAAATTCGGCCGTGCCCTGCAATGCCATCTGCACCAGGCAGAAATCTCCAAAGGCGTCGGCCTGGATTTCCACTTCGGCGCCATAGCCCAGTTTCATTACGCTGATCTGATCAATATCACGCCGATACAGACGGGTGTTGATGCGCCCTCGGCCCCAGTTCAGGGCATGCCTGGAAATGGCTCGACTCAACGGTTGATGGGACAGCTCGGCGCTGTGTGAATGAAAGACTGGATGACGGTACAACACCGACAGATCCAGGCCATTTTCTGCCGGCATGGGGAACCCCTGTTCCAGAACGTAAGAAGGCGCGTGAACAGTGCCTAGTGTAGAAGTTGCCCGATTTGGCGGGCATGGGGGCTATCCCTTATCAGGGCAGATGGGTTTGGAAATATCCTTTATTTACAAAAGACTAACCTTTGTGGTTATTTGGTTTAAGTTTAAATAAAACTACTGGTTTCTCCATGAAGTTATCCAGGCTTGTAGGAGTCAGAGGAGGCTGCGCTTTGACCACTGCTCTTTCTGGCTCATGAAGGTGCTTTTAGCATTGTCATGGTGTGGGCATTCTCGTGCCGGCCTTTTTTTGCGACCCTGGCTGACACAGCGTGATCTGGGGTGTTGTTTCATGCCATCCCTTCCATTTTGCTCATGACAAGCGGCTCTTGCGATTGTGCTGGCTCTGTCAGGCTGACTTGCACACCAATGTCTGCTGGTTTGGCGTAGTGCAGACTGCTGGTTACCAGAGCGTTCACGCCCGTTGCGGCATAGGCGGCGGCATTACCGGCATGAATCCCGCCCGCAGCCAGAATGGTGAGCGTAGGATGGGCCTTGCGCAATGCAGGTACGATTTGCATCAGGGTTTCGGGCGGTATCTTGTCGAACTGCACCACGTCCGCGCCCGCCTGGGCGGCGCTATAGGCTTCGCGCAGATCCGCCGCTTCGATCACGATTTTCTTCTCGCACAAGGCATATTTGTGGTGGGCAATCGCACGGCCGACTTCTTCCCAGCCGCCCATCAGTGCTCGATGCTGCGGGAAGATCAAAATAGTTTCCCCCAGGCCCAGACGATGCGGCATGGCCCCGCCCGACAGGGTGGCTTTCAAGGCCAGCTTGCGTACGCCGGGGGCATGTTTGCGGGTGGTCAGCACGGCTACCGAGGCATTGACTGTTTGCACGGCCTGCACGACTTGCTGGGTCAGGGTAGCGATGCCACAGGCAAACTCCAGCAGGTTCTGGCCGACTTTCCAGGCACGCAGCAGGGACTGAGCCGAGCCTTGGGCCAGCAGGACCGTCTGACCGGGCAAGGCTGCCACGCCGCTGGGGGTGTAGTGCTGGGTCTGCCCGCCGCAAGAGCGCACAATCTCGGCTACCTCCTCTGTGCCCGCCACGCGAATGTGCTCACGGACCACGTAACGCAGTGTGGTGTTCTGCTTGTGCAGGCCCAGCATATGGCTGGTCAGATCCAGGTAGGACGCATCCTCGCCAATCCATTGGTCGATTTGGCTTTGTTCAAAAAAAACCGTCATTGTTGATTCCCGTAGCGCCGCAGCGCCCAAAAGCAGGCCAATGCCGTCAGACCCAGTAAGCAGGACAGCGCATTGGCACAATCTGTGTTGCCATCCAGGACGGCGTTATAAATGGATAAAGTCAGGGTTTCGGTCCGGCCTGCGATATTGCCCCCCACCATCAGCGATATCCCGACTTCGCCTAGCGCCCTGCCACCGGACAGGATCAGGCCCGTGGCCAGGGCGGGTCGCAGCAAGGGCAGCTCCACCCGGAAGAAGTAGGACCAAGTGCCGTGGCCCAGTGTGGCCGCGGCTTCGCGTAGCCGTGGCGACAGGCTGTTCATGCTGTTTTGCACAGGTTTGACCATTAAAGGCAGCCCGGCGATAAATGCGGCAATCAACAAGGCCGCCGGCTGAAAAACAATATTGGGCGACCAGCCGGTGGCACTGGCCAGCCAGCCTTGCCTGCCCAAGGCAAGCAGCAGCAAATAGCCGATGACAATCGGCGGAAAAACCAGCGGCAGACTCACCAGCGAATCCAGTAATCCGTGGCCCGGGAAGCGTTTTCTGGCCAGAACCCAGGCCAGTGCCAGCCCTAGCACCAGCTGTGCCGCCAGGGTGGCGGCCAGCACAGACACACTCAGGCCCAGTGAGCTGCTGGAGCAGCTCATCCAGGCAGACATTACAGACCGTGACGCTCAAGAATGGATTTGGCCGTGCCCGAGCCCAGGAACTGGGTCCAGGATTGCAGCGCGGGGTTTGCAGGACGGTTCTTGAGTATGGCCAGGCTCAGATCGATCGGGTCGTGGCAGGAGGCTGGCAGGGGCAGGATGGTGCCCAGCTTGTCCTTGTGGGCCAGCGCCTCGCTGCGGTTGATGAAACCGGCATCCACTTCGCCGTTCAGCAAATAAGCCGACACTTGCGGCAGCATGGCGACTTCAAGGGTGCGTCCATCGGCGTGGACTTTTTCACGTTCCATGCAGGTGGTGGCGGCGCGGCCATAAACCGTTTTCTTGGCATCGCCAATCGCGATGCGTGCGTAGCTGGGCTGCTGTAAATCCTGGATGGAATCAATGGTCTTGCCCTTGGGCACGGCCAGCATCAGGGCGCCCTGGCTGATGTTCACGAACTGCTGGGCAATGCCCATGGGTTCCAGAAAAAAGCGGTCGCCAATGATGGCGGCAATGTCTGGATTTTGCTCGCTCTGGGCGCGAACCTGTTGCATATTGCCAAAGCTGCTCTCTACCGTCAGGCCGGTTTCTTTATGGAAGGCTTGAATCAGTTCGGTGACGGGTTTGCGATAGCCTGCGCCGGTGGCAATCAGCAGGTCGGAAGCGTGGGCCGTGGTGGTGATCGCCAGCAGACAAGCGGCGGAAAACAGCAAAGATTTCATCGAATATCCTGTCGCTAAATTTCGTTATGAGCTTTAGTTTATAACGAGAGAGGGCTGACAGGGATGTTCGCCACGCGCCGGGGCCGGAGCCACCAGACTCAAACCTGCTTGAAAACTGGGAAAAGCGGCTTGTGCCCAGCGACGATGCACGTTTCTCGTTGCCGCAAAGCTGGAAACAGAAGGCGAAAAAAATCCCCATCCTGAACCAGTAAGATGGGGATTTTGGGGGGCACCCCCACCCGGAGTGACACTCCGGGTGACATGGTGTGCGTTAGGCTTGAGCGGCCTTGAATGCCAGACGCCATTGGTGCAGCAAAGGCTCGGTGTAGCCGTTAGGCTGTTCCAGACCTTTCAGAACCAGATCCTGAGCGGCGCGGAAGGCAAAGGAGCCTTCAAAGTTGCCGGCCATCTTCTGGTAGGCAGGGTCGCCCGCGTTTTGCTGGTCCACCACTGCGGCCATGCGCTGCAGGGTTTCAACCACTTGTTCGTGGGTAACGATGCCGTGCAGCAGCCAGTTGGCAATGTGCTGGCTGGAGATACGCAGGGTCGCGCGGTCTTCCATCAGACCGACGTCGTGGATGTCCGGTACTTTGGAGCAGCCCACGCCCTGGTCAATCCAGCGCACCACGTAACCCAGGATGCCCTGGGCGTTGTTGTCCAGCTCTTCCTGGATTTCCTTGGCGGACCAGTTGGTGTCCGTCGCCACGGGAATGGTCAGGATGCTGTCCAGGTAGTCGTTGGTGTCGCCTTCCAGACCCTTCTGGACGTCGACCACGTTGACTTGGTGGTAGTGCAAGGCGTGCAGCGTGGCGGCGGTAGGCGATGGCACCCAGGCGGTGTTGCCACCGGCCTTCACGTGACCAATCTTTTGCTCCAGCATTTCAGCCATCAGGTCGGGCATGGCCCACATGCCTTTACCGATCTGGGCACGGCCACGCAGACCGCATTGCAGACCGATCTGAACGTTATTGCGCTCGTAGGCAGGCTGCCACTCGGCCTGTTTCATGTCGGCCTTGCGCACGACGGCACCCGCTCGCATGCAGGTGTGGATTTCATCGCCGGTGCGGTCCAGGAAGCCGGTGTTGATGAACACAACACGTTCGGTGGCCTGAGCAATCGCTGCCTTCAAGTTCACGCTGGTGCGGCGCTCTTCGTCCATGATGCCCAGCTTGACGGTGTTGGGAGCCAGGCTCAGCAGGCTTTCCACACGATCAAAAATTTCGCTGGCAAACGCCACTTCGTCAGGACCGTGCATTTTGGGCTTGACGATGTACAGCGAGCCGCTGCGCGAGTTCTTCTTCAGCTGCAGATCACGCATGCCGATCAGGGTGGTGACCACGGCATCCAGAATGCCTTCTGGGATTTCACGGCCTTCGCCATCCAGAATGGCAGGGTTGCTCATCAGGTGACCGACGTTACGCACGAACATCAGCGAGCGGCCAGCCAGCGTTTGGGTGGTGCCCGTCAGATCGGTGTACTGGCGATCGTCGGCCAGACGACGGGTAAAGACCTTGCCGTCTTTCTTGATTTCTTCAGTCAGCGAACCGGTAACCAGACCCAGCCAGTTGCGGTAGGCCAGGACCTTGTCGTCAGCGTCCACGGCAGCCACGGAATCTTCGCAGTCCATGATGGTGGTCAGCGCGGCTTCCAGAACAATGTCTTTCACACCAGCCGGATCGGTCTTGCCAATCGGGCTGTTGGGGTCGATCTGCAATTCAAAGTGCAGGCCGTTGTGCAGGAATACGATGGCTTCAGGCGCATCAGGCTGACCACGGTAACCCAGCAGGGTCGAGGTGTCTTTCAGGCCGGTGGTGCCGCCATTTTCCAGGGTGACGCGCAGGGCGCCATCAGCGATGGTGTAGGAGGTCGCCTGGTCATGGCTGCCCTGGGCCAGAGGAATGGTGTCGTTCAGGAACTGGCGGCCAAAGGCGATGACCTTGGCGCCACGCACCGCATTGTAGCCACCGCCGCGCTGGGCACCGTCGGTGTCGGGAATGGCGTTGGTGCCATACAGCGCGTCGTACAGGCTGCCCCAACGTGCGTTCACAGCGTTCAGCGCGTAACGGGCGTTCATGATAGGTACGACCAGCTGGGGGCCGCCCTGCTCGGTGATTTCGGTGTCGACGTTGGCGGTGTTGACCTTGACGTTGGCAGGCGCGTCTTTCAGATAGCCGATGGAGCTCAGAAAGCGCTTGTAGGCCGGCATGTCGGTGATGGGGCCCGGGTTGGCCGTGTGCCACTTGTCCAGTTCGACTTGCAAGCGGTCGCGTTCGGCCAGCAAGGCGCGGTTTTTAGGTGCCAGATCATGGACCAGCTTGTCGAAACCAGCCCAGAAGGCTTCGGAGGAGATACCTGTGCCGGGCAGGGCTTCTTGTTCGATGAACTGATGAAGCACCTCGGCGACTTGCAATCGCTGGCAGGAGATTCGAGTGGTCATGTGTACCCTTGCTGATAGTTAAAAGTGATTCGGTACAGCGGCAGGCCACAAGGGCTCGTTCGCTGCGATTACCTGGTCAAGCGCGCTTCAGAACAGGCTGACATCGCGGGTAGATTGACCCGCGCAGCACCGGGAGACAAAGGACATCAGAGGGCGAGCACATTGCACAAGGCAAAAACCACTAAAAAACGCTAACCCATAGTAAATCAGCCTAAATGCAAGCCAATTTGCGCGATGTCGAACTATGTCTCACACGCATGCCAAACACACTGCCAGGTTGAATAACGTAAATTATGAAGGACTGATGCAAGCTGGATTTAATACTCAAAGTATTAAGACTACATACTTAATGTATTTACTGGTTTTGGGCAAGTCTTATATATGAGGTAGAAGACAGTGCCTGCCCTTGCACCGGGTGATTAGCGGCCATATCCGACAAGGCATGTAAGCCACGCTCAGTTCGCCAAGCCGCTGATTTAGCGCCATTCGCACCCAATGCGGGCGTGAGGGGCAGCGATCTTGGTGGGATTTGTCACTGCCTTGGGTAAAACCTGAAATCCGCCCGAAAGCGGGATAAAGGGCCAGATTTCAAGCAGATTGATGAGTCAATTTCGCGTCAAAATCACAAATAGCTGTGTCCATCAGGCGGACAGTGGGGCTTGTGGTTCAGGCAAAAACCAGTCAGTACATTTGGGGTAGCCGCCAGGCCCCTCTTCCTTGCTCCATCCCTTGTGCTCTGGTCTGAAACCAGTCCTGGACTGTCGCTATGGCAGGAGCGGTGACTTCGGCTTATCAGCAGCCCCACGGTCAGGCTCAGACGGTGGCGGGCGGGAATCGGGTTGAATAAGCGCGACAGCACGGCGCCCCCGAAGGGAGAGAGGCGATCGGGCAAGCAAGAAGAAGGCCGGCCGGAGATGGCTGAATTTGTCATGGAGCCGTGTAGGAGGCGACACGATAAACAGCTTATGATGCTTGCAGATCTGCTTGTCTGTGTTTTCCCTTGGAATACTTGTTATGTCTGATCCCAGCGGTTTTTCCCGTATTACGTCCACGCCTGAACTGATTCCATTCACGGGTTATCTGGACGCCGGCCAGGCTTTGGAACAGTTGCGTCATATTTACGATCGCAACACCGCTTTCTTGCGTGATTCTTTTGCCCAGTGCCTGGAGACCGGTTTTCCACGCGGGCAGCGTTTTAGGGCCTGCTACCCTGCTGTACGTTTGCGAGTCGAGACCTATCAGGAAGTGGACAGCCGTCTGTCGTATGGGCATGTGGTCGAGCCTGGTGTGTACATGACCACCATTACCGCTCCCGGCCTGTATCACGATTACTTGCTGGAGCAGCTGGAGCTGCTGCTACGCAATCACGGCGTGCAGGTGGAAGTGGGCGAGTCCTCCGTGCCCATCCCGCTGCATTTCGCGCTGAACAATGGCGTGCAGTCTACCGTGACGAGTGTGCCCGAATCGCCAGGGGATACCTTGCGCGATCACTTCGATGTGCCCGATCTGGCCTATATGGACGATGCCATTGTTAACGGCACCTGGGAGCGTGTCCACAACGAGCCCTTGCCGCTGGCTCCCTTTACCGCGCCACGCATTGACTACTCTTTGCACCGTCTGCAGCATTACAGTGCCACCCGGCCCGAGTATTTCCAGAACTTTGTCTTGTTCACCAATTACCAGTTCTATGTGGACGAATTTTGCCAGTGGGCGCGTGAAGTGCTGCAGGCTGATGGGCAAGGCTATATCGATCTGGTGGAGCCGGGCAATATCATCACCCCCGCAGGTGCGAATGCTTCAACAACAGGCTCGCCCCTGGCTCGGGCGCCGCAGATGCCCTCTTACCATTTGCGCCGTGCCGATCATTCTGGCATCACGCTGATCAATATCGGTGTGGGACCATCCAATGCCAAGACCATTACCGATCACGTGGCCGTCTTGCGACCTGCTGCCTGGCTGATGCTGGGCCACTGCGCCGGTTTGCGCACCACCCAGCGTTTGGGCGATTACGTGCTGGCCCATGGCTATGTACGTCAGGATCACGTGCTGGACGAGGATTTGCCCACCTGGGTACCCATTCCTCCCCTGGCCGAAATCCAGGTCGCGCTGGAGCAGGCAGTGGCTGAGGTCGCCGGCTTGTCAGGCTGGGAGCTCAAACGCATCATGCGCACGGGAACGGTGGCGTCCATTGATAACCGCAACTGGGAGCTGCGGGATCACCACGAGCCGGTACGACGCCTGTCGCAGTCGCGGGCGATTGCGCTGGATATGGAGTCGGCCACGATTGCCGCCAACGGTTTCCGCTTCCGTGTGCCGTATGGCACCTTGCTGTGTGTGTCGGACAAGCCTTTGCATGGCGAGTTGAAACTGCCGGGCATGGCCAGCGAGTTTTACGCGCGCCAGGTTGGCCAACATTTGCATATCGGTATCCGGGCACTGGAGCTGCTGCGTGACATGCCTAAAGAAAGACTGCATTCGCGCAAGCTGCGCAGCTTTCTGGAAACGGCATTTCAATAATAGTTTGCCGGGGCCGCCTCTGGCGGCCAGTCAGAGCGGGTAGAACCCCGGTTTTGTCGTCATGCCCAGTTTGGCGGCCCGGTATCAGGCCGTACTGTCCCCAAGGATCAGGTCTTTTCGGCTCTGCTCAAGGCATCCGGCAGCGACGGGCAGGAGGTCGGTCAGGATCGCATCCCTTCTGACCTGTCGCTGCCCCTTTTTCAATCGGCCCAGACCAGCTGCTTAGCGGCTGGCGGCAATCGCGTCGCGTGCCTTCTGCACCAGATCCTCACCAATGGTCTTGGTCCATTTCTCAACGACGCCTTCTGTGGCTTTGGCAAAGGCTGCGTGTTGATCTGGCGTCAGGGTGGTGATCTTCACGCCGTGGCTCTCGATTTCTTTGAGCAAGGAAGGGTCCTGGGGCGTGATGCCTTTACGGGCGATTTCGATTTCGCGCTTGCCAGCCTCGATCGCGGCTTCGCGTACGATCTTCTGGTCTTCTTCGCTCCAGGATTTCCACACCTCGCGGTTGACCACAAACACCAGTGGGTCAGACACGTAGTTCCACAAGGTCAGGTATTGCTGCTGCACGTCGTACAGTTTGGCGCCGGCGTAAATGGACAAGGGGTTTTCCTGGCCGTCCACGGCCTTATTGGCCAGGGCGGGCTGCGCATCGGCCCAGCTCATTTGCGTGGGATTGGCACCCAGTGCGCTGAACGTGTCCATGTACAGGGGCGAGCCCACCACACGCAGTTTCAGGCCCTTCATGTCTTCGGGTTTGCTGACTTCGTGCTTGGAGTTGCTGAGCTGGCGAAAGCCGTTTTCCCCCCAGGCCAGCGGCACGACGCCCGCTTTCTCAATGTAGCCGAACAGGTCCTTGCCCACTTCGCCGTGGATCAAGGCGTCGGTGGCCTTGGAATCGGGCTGCAGGAAGGGCAAGGAAAACAGGTTCAGTTGCTTGATCTGGGGGGACCAGTTGATCGTGGAGCCCACCGCCATATCAATCATGCCCTGCCGAATGGCAGTGAACTCGCGCGTCTGGTCGCCTTGTACCAGCGAGGTGCCGGGGTAGATCTTGATGTTGATGCGCCCGTCGGTGCGCTCGCGCACCAGGTCGGACCAGATCACCGCCCCCTGGCCCCACGGGAAGGAAGTGCCCACCACAATGGATAGTTTGTACTCGGATTTGTAAGCGGCCTGGGCCGCTGGAACCACGGCCACAGTGGCAGCCGTACAGGCCAGAGCAGCCAGAATATGACGTATTTTCATGGATCAGGTCTCCCTTTCGATGAGTGGATGTGCAGTAATGCGGTTTTAGTTAAAGCCTAGGTAGCGGGGTAGCCACAAGGCGATGTCGGGCTCGATGATGACTAGCAGCATGGTGGTACCCATACCCAGCAGCAGCCAGCCGACCCAGCGCAAGGTGCTTTCCATTGGTACACCGGCAATCCGGCAGGCCACCATCAGGTTCACGACGACCGGTGGCGTGAACTGGCCCAGGGCTACGTTCAGGGTCAGCAGCACGCCAAACCAGACGGGGTGCCAGCCAAAGTTGTAGGCGATCGGCATGAACAGCGGAACAAAAATCAGGAAGATTGAAATGCCGTCCAGGAACATGCCCAGCACAATCAGCATGACGATCATCAGGGCCAGAATGCCGTACTCACCCAGACCGGAGTGGATGATTGCATCTGTGACCGGGTCAATAATGCTCAGGGTGGACAGCGCCCAGGCAAAGATGCCGGCCAGTGCGACCACCATCATGATGACAGCCGATAATTCGGCCGCTTCGCGCAAGATCAAGAACAGGTCGCGAAATTGGATGGTGCGATGGATAACCATGCCTACGAACAGGCCGTAGAACACGGCCACCACAGCGGCTTCGGTGGGGGTGAACAGACCCAGGCGCATACCACCCAGAATGATGACCGGTGCGATCAGTCCCCAGGCGGCTTCGCGCAAGCTGCGCCAGAAGGGCGGCCGGGGCAGTTCGGCCTCGGCCAGGCCCAGTTTGTGGCGGCGCGAGAGCCAGATCGCCGGGATGATCAGGCCGATACCGGCCAGAATGCCCGGGAACATGCCTGCGGCAAACAGGGCGGGAACCGAGGCTTCAGGCACCAGCACCGAGTAAATGATAAAAGCGATGGAAGGCGGGATCAGGATGTCGGTGGCGGCACCGGCGCCCACAATACTGGCGGCAAAGGGGCCAGGGTAGCCGGCGCGCTTCATGGCGCCGATCATGACCGCACCCACCGCGGCGGCACAGGCCGGCCCGGAGCCGGAAATCCCCCCCAGGAACATGGCCACTCCAATGGCCACGACGGGTAACATGCCTGGGCCACGGCCGACCAGGGCAACCGCAAAGTTCACCAGGCGACTGGCCACCCCGGAGCGGTCAAAAATAGAGCCCACCAGAACGAACATGGGGATGGCCAGCAGGGGGTACTTGGCCAGGCCGGCATAAAAGCTTTGTGGTACGGCCATCAGGCCAAACCAGTGCGTATCCAGATTGGACATCAGGATGGCAAAAGCCCCGCCTATGCCCAGGGACACGCCCACGGGCACGCCTGCCAGCATCAGGCCGATGAAGATGACAAACAGCAAGGTAGCAATCATGACTTGGCCCGCCAGCGACGCATCCACATGCCCAGCAAGCGCAGGCTCAGGGTGGTGGACAAAATGGGCAGCCACATGCTGTACCACCAGGTCGGCACGCCAATCGAAGGAGAGGTATCGCCCCATTCGAATTCATCCAGTGCCATACGCCCGGACAGCACGGCCAGGCCAATGAAGAACAGCAGGCTCATGCCAATGCCGAACAAGGCCAGCCGGCGTTGACGGCGCTGAGTCCCCGCATCAGCAAAGACTTCGATACGGATATGGAGGTGTCGTACACAGGCGCTGGCCCCGGCATTCATGGTCAGGACCACCAGCAAGAAGATGGAGATTTCCTCGGTCCAGGCAAAAGAGCTATCGGTCAGATAGCGCACAAACACGTTGGCAAAGGTAATCAGCGCCAAGGTCGCCATGATCAGGACCGAAGCCCAGTCTTCCAGTTGCAAGGGAACGCGTGGACCTGGTTCGGTCGGCGCGCTGGCGGGATGGGTAGATATATCTGTAGAACTTGAATCCATGAGGTCTGTCAGATCGGGCAATAAAGCTACATGCTAGCGGTCAGGGACGGGGCTGGCAGTGAGTAATTTCCCCCGGTGCAAACGCAGCCGCGGGCCAGGATTGGCCGGGGACGAAACGATAGGGATAGGGGCGAATACACACGCGATAGGGGGTGGTGTGTCGCCTGGCTGATGAGGTGTAAAACCTGGCCCGGCACGACAGATAGGCCTGTGTGTGGCGCTCTGGAAGAGCCCGGCAGGGGTGTTGCCGGGCCTGCTGTGCGGGTGTTCAGCAAGGGTGCAGGCGGCCGGTAAGGCTGCCTGGGCTAATGCAAGCTGGGGGACAGCTTACTCTTTTTTGCGATCTTTTTTCCCTTTTTTGCCTTCTTTGTCCTTTTTGGAGGACTTTTTGTCCTTGTTTTTATCCTTATTTTTGGCCTTTTCTTTCTTCTTCTTTTTGTCTTTTTTGCTCTTTTTGTCCTTGTCGCTTGAGTTTGACGTGTCCTGCAGCGCAGCGTCAGGTGCCTCTTGATCCCTTGTGTCTTCTTGCAGCGCCGGGTGCTCATCAGTCTGCGGGTCCGCTGCGCGTTGCCTGGACGAGACCGGTGCCCTGCGTGCCTGCTCCATTTCCGCATCCAGCTCGGCGGCGACCTCGCGCAGCTCTTCTGCAACTGCTTGGGCACGGTCCTCGGGCAGCGCGATCATGGTGCCCCGACATTGGGGGGCACCACACAGACAGCGATAGTTCTGCTTGAGCTCCTCGGTAATGTCATCGTCGATGACCAGCGAGTAGTCGTACAAAAGCTCTTCCCCGGCCGGGATATCGCGCATGGCCACAATGAAGACACGCGAGCCGTCAGCATTCTCGTGCCCTTCACAGTTGGGGGCGCAGGAGTGATTGATCCAGCGTGAATCGTTGCCCCCCTGGCCACCGTCCACGATCTTGCCGTTGCTCAGGGCAAAGAAAAAGGTGTGAAAAGGCTCGTCGGGATTGACTGGAAACAAGGCATCGGCCTGTTCGGGCGTCAGTCGCTTGCCGGCGTATTGCAGGATGCGTGTCCCGGCAGGGATATCGCGTAGCGCAAACACGCCATTGCCATGCAGTTTGGATGGTTTGACGACGTGCCAGGGTTGGCGTTGAGTGACCATGGGGAATCAGCCTGTAAAAGGGGATAAACTGGACGGCGATCTCTATCTTACAAAACATGCAGGGCTACGCAACCATGTCACTTGAAACGACCGCCCACAACGGCGCGCAAATCTTGCTCGAAACCTTGATCGCTCAGGGTGTAGATACCATTTTTGGTTATCCTGGCGGAGCGGTGTTACCGCTCTATGATGCTCTGCATGCCCAACCGCGAATTCGTCATATTCTGGTCCGTCACGAGCAAGCTGCGGTGCATGCAGCGGAAGGGTATGCCCGCAGTACCGGTAAGCCTGGCGTGGTGCTGGTGACATCGGGCCCGGGTATGGCCAATACCACCTCCGGTTTGCTCGATGCCTTGTGTGATTCTATTCCTGTCCTGTGCATTAGTGGACAAGTGGCGACGACGGCAATTGGTACCGCCGCGTTTCAGGAGTGTGATGCCATCGGCATTTCACGTCCTGTGACCAAGTGGAATGCGCAGGTACGGCGCATTGAGGATGTGGCTTCGCTGACCGCCAAGGCCTTGCGCCTGTGTACCCAGGGTCGTCCTGGCCCGGTACTGCTGGATTTTCCTAAAGACATTCAGATTGCTACCTTGCCTGCTGCCAGCAGCGAGGCACCTGCCCAGGACGAGGCCGACAGTCTGCTGGCCCCGGCAGCGCCGGCGCCTGCTCAGGAAGCGGCCATCAAACGTGCCGCTGCCATGATTGCGCATGCGCGACGCCCCGTGTTTTATGGTGGTGGCGGGCTGATCAATTCCGGTGCGGATGCCAGCCATGCCTTCACCAGCCTGGTGCAGGAAACCGGCGCCCCCTGCACGCTGACCTTGATGGGCCTGGGTGCTTATCCTGCGCGTGATGAGCAGTTCGTGGGCATGCTGGGCATGCACGGGACGCTGGAGGCCAATCTGGCCATGCACCATGCCGATTTGATTATCTGCGTGGGCGCGCGTTTCGACGACCGCATTACCGGCCGCCTGTCCGATTTCTGCCCGCACGCCAGCAAGATTCATATTGATATCGACCCCGGTTCCATCGACAAGGTGGTGCGTGCTGATGTGGCTTTGGTGGGTGATTGCTACCCCTTGTTGCGCGCCTTGCGCAAGGAACTGTCCCACCACGACTTGCCCGAAGGCCGTCTGAATGACTGGTGGCAACGCATCGGCGTGTGGCGTGCGCAGGAATGCCTGAAAGTTACCCCGCGCAGCGATGCCATTTTGCCGCAAGATTTGCTGCAGCGCCTGGATGCGCACCTGGAAGGTCGCGACGCCATCGTGTCCACGGACGTCGGTCAGCACCAGATGTGGGCAGCGCAGTACATCAAGTTTGATCGTCCCCGCCGTTGGTTGACCTCAGGGGGGGCGGGCACCATGGGTTATGGCATACCCGCTGCTTTTGGGGCGCAGATTGCACATCCGGACAAGCTGGTGGTGTGTGTCAGTGGGGACGCGTCGGTACTGATGAATATTCAGGAACTGGCCAGTGCGGTGCAGCATCGCACGCCGATCAAGGTGATTCTGTGCAATAACCGCCACATGGGTATGGTGCGTCAGTGGCAAGAGCTGATTCATGATGGTCGTTATAGCCATAGCTATAACGAAGCCATGCCGGATTTTGTGGCCTTGTCGCGCGCCTTTGGTTGGGAAGCCGAGCGCGTGGAGCATCCCGATCAGCTGGATGCGGCGCTGGAGCGTTGCCTGGCCCACGACGGCCCGTTCTTTCTGAACGTGGAGGTGCTGGCGCTGGAGAACTGCTTCCCCATGATGCCTGCCGGCTATGGGCATCAACAGGTGATGTTGTCCGAAGATAACTGGTATGTAGAAGAATAAAGTGCCTGGTGGGGACACGGGCGTAAAAACCCCTATGTCCCCGCCCGGGTACTGCGCATTAAATACACTGATCCATTCAGACAGGAGGGGCATGCATGATGTACCGTCACATGAAGAACCGTCTTTTGGCCGCGGGATTGATGCTGGGCTTGGGCCTGGCGATGGGGGTGGCGTCGGCCCAGACCCCACTGAAACTGGCTTACGCCTTGTCCACCAGCTCCCACTATGGGGCCGGTGCCAAGGCCTTTGCCAGCGCACTGGAAAAGGATGGCAATTACACCATCGAGGCCTTTCCGAACAGTGCCTTGGGCGGCGAGCGCGAAGTTATTGAAGGCTTGCAGCTGGGCACGATTGATCTGGCCATTGTCTCTACCGGCGCAACCCTGAACTTTGTGCCCAAGACCGGCGTGTTCGATATTCCTTTTCTGTTTCGCGATCTCCAGCATGCCCGTCATGTGCTCGATGGCAAGATTGGACAGGACATGCTGGCGGAGTTTCCCAAGCGCGGAATTGTGGCACTGGCCTGGGGAGAGCAAGGCTTCCGTCACCTGACCAATAATGTGCGTCCTGTCACTACCCCGGCCGATGCCAAGGGTTTGAAGATCCGCACCACAGAAAACCCCATTCATATCGCAGCTTTCCGGGAAATCGGTATTTTGGCGACCCCGATGGCCTGGCCCGAAGTGGCAACCGCCTTGCAACAAGGCACGATTGATGGGCAGGAAAATCCCTTGTCAGTCATTGTGTCGGCCAAGCTGCCGCAATTGCAGAAGTACCTGTCGCTGACGGCGCATGTGTATGGCCCTGCCCTGGTGCTGATGTCGCCCGCGGTGTATGACGGCCTGTCCGATCAGGACAAGCAGTTGATGCGCGATGCCGGCATTTCCGCGGCCCAGGCCATGCGCGATTATGTGGACGATATTGAAAAAACCGGCGTGGATGCGGTCAAGGCCGAGGGCATGCAGGTCAATACGGTCGATCACGCGGCGTTTGCCAAAGCGGTGGAGCCGGTTTACCCCCAGTATTACAAACAGTTCGGCCAGGAACTGGTCGAGGCCATTCGTCAGACTCCCTAAGCGATCCGCATCATGAAAGCACTGCTGTTCATGCTGGATAAGGGCGTGTTCCGGCTGGTGTCCTGGGTGACGCAGTTATTGCTGCTCTCGGCGGTGGCGGCAGCGTTTTATCAGGTCGTGGCCCGCTTTGTTCTCCAGTCGCCTGCCGACTGGAGCGAAGCCTGGTCGCGCGCCGCCCTGATCTGGACCGTCATGCTGGGATTGTGTCTGGCCTTGCGCCAGGGGGCCATGCTCAGTGTCGATGTGGTGCGATTATGGGTGGGCACGCGAACGCAGCATTGGCTGGATGTGGCCGTGCTGCTGTCTTGCCTGGGCTTTTTTGGCCTGCTGGCCTGGTTGGGGGGACAGATGGCATGGCGGGTTCGCTTTCAAACCATGCCCAGTCTGGAGTGGTCCATTTCCTGGGTATATATTGCCATTCCGATCGGGGCGGTACTGGCCATGCTGGGGCTGCTGGCCCGATGGATGGAAAAGCCGCCGGCGGCCGTGGTGGACGCCACGCAACTCTGATTCAAGACTTGATGGCAGGCTTGTAAGGCATCCCCGAACGGGGCAAGCCAGACGGGACGCTGCTTAGACCGGAGACCCTATCGTGTCCCAGATCATGCTGGTATCGATGCTGCTGTTTTTTGTATTGACGGTGCCCGTGGCCATTGCTGTGGGGCTGGCCAATATGGTGGGGGTGGCGTGGGACGGGCGTATGACTTTTCTGGTTATCGCCCAGCAGTTGTATGCGGCCTTGGATAAATACCCTCTGGTAGCGGTGCCCTTCTTCATTTTGGCGGGCAACCTGATGGAGGCCGGTGGCATGTCCAACCGCATGGTGGAGTTCGCCAAAAGTCTGGTGGGCGGCGTGCAAGGCGGTTTGGCGTGCAGCTGTGTGCTGACCTGCATGATCTTTGCAGCCGTGGCCGGTTCCAGTGTGGCGACCACATTTGCGGTGGGGGCGATTTTGATTCCGGCGATGGTGCGTCATGGTTACCCGGCACCGTTTGCAGCATCTTTGCAGGCCTCGGCGGCGGAGCTGGGGGTGATCGTGCCGCCCTCCATCCCCATGATTTTGTTTGCGGTGTCCACCGATACCTCGGTAGGCGAGCTGTTTGTGGCCGGCCTTGGTCCCGGCTTGCTGATTGGTTGCGCCCTGATGCTCTATGTCTGGTTGTATGCCCGCCGCCACGGCCTGGGTTTGCAGGATGGGCACGGCCGGCTGGGAGTCTGGACCGCATTTCGCCAGTCCTGGCTGGCCTTGTTGATGCCGGTCATCATTCTTGGCGGCATTTACGGCGGTGTCTTCACGCCCACCGAGGCCTCGGCGGTCGCGGTCGTCTATGCCCTGGTCGTGGGGCTGTTTGTCTACCGCAGCGTGAGCTGGCGGGACCTGTCCAAGGTGCTGCACCGTTCGGTGGTATCGACAGCAGTCATCATGTTTATCATCGCCAATGCGGGTGTGTTTGGCTTTTTGCTGAACCGCACCGGCATCCCGGCCGCTTTCGGGGCGTGGCTGGGGGACGTATTCAGCAGCCCCGTCCTGTTTCTGCTGGGGGTCAATGCCGCTTTGTTTGTCGTGGGCATGTTTATTGAAACCTCAGCCTCCATCGTGGTGCTGGCCCCGTTGCTGCTGCCGGTGGCCATACAGTTTGGTATTGATCCTGCGCACTTTGGCGTGCTCATGGTGGTCAACCTGGCGTTGGGTATGGTGACCCCGCCCTTTGGCGTGAATCTGTTTGCGGCCTGCTCGGTGGCGGGTATTTCCCTGGAAAAGCTGGTGCGGCCCCTGATCCCGTTTGTGCTGGTGGTGGTGGCGTGCTTGATGCTGATCAGCTATGTGCCAGAAGTCAGTTTGTGGGCTCGGGACCTGGTGTACCGTTGATAAATTGTCTGCCTTGTTGAGCATTGTCCATGACGTATTTTGCCCTCTTGCTGGTGCACCTTCTGGCTGCGATTTTTTTTATTGGCACGGTCTTTTTCGAGGTGCTGATGCTGACTCCCCTGGCGCGTCAGGTGTCCCGCCCGGCCATGCGGGAATTTGAGTATGCCTTGGGGCGGCGGGCCCGCCGCATCATGCCCTGGGTTCTGTTACTGCTTTATGGAGCAGGTTTGAGTCTGGCCTGGCAGCATCGGGCCCTGTTTGAGGTGGGTGGCGCCCGTGCCTGGATTCTGGGCTTGAAAATCACCCTGGCGCTCAGCGTATTTGGGCACTTTCTGACGGTCATGGTGATGAGCCGGCGCAAAACCATGACGGCGCGCCGGTCCCGCATTATTCACCTGAGTGTTTTTGTCCACGTTTTATTGATCGTGGTGTTGGCCAAGGCGCTGTTTTACTGGCCGCTTTGAGGCGTGGGGTCAAAACACAGCAGCCCCACGGATTCTTCCTGCAGCTCTTGTCCTTTAGCAGGGTTCTTCAAGGACACGTAGACGCGTCCAGTGCGTGTATCCAGCGCCAGACTGTTGGTGAGTTTGTCGGTGGTGGCAGCGGCCACCGGGCGCAAGGTATCCAAGGAGTAGACGGCCACCCGTCGCTCGCTGCGCTCGGACACGTAGGCCAGGCCCGCCGCCGTATCAAGACGGATTGCCAGCGGATTGCCCTGAACGGGCTGAGCCGCGAGAATCTGCCCGTCCGTGGCATCGAGCATCAACACTTGCTGGCGTGAGCCGCTCCAGTCGCGCTTGGGTAAAAGCCGTTGTTGCCAGGGGGTAATGGAATCCAGCCCTTGGTCAGTTACGTACAGGCGGCCCTGATAGTAGGCCAGATTGATGGGTTGATGCACGCCGGACAGGGTCCAGCGTTCTTGGATACGCAGGGCCCGGGTGTCGATCACCACGATTTCCCCTGCCATGGTGGACACATAGAGTCGCCCGCCTTGCTCATCCAGCGCCAGCCCGGTGGGATAAAAGCCCAGGTCGGGAATACGGGTCTTTAGCGCGAGGTTCCGACTATCCAGCACGAAAAGCACGCTCTGGCCGGCAGACAGGCCGGGGACAAACAGCAGGCCCTGGGACTTGTCCAGAATAAGGCCGCGCAGGTCATGTTCATAGCGCTTGCCATCCGGTCGGAGCTGGCTTAGCTGTACTGTGTGCAGCCTGCGATTGCGCTGTGTATCGATTACGCTGATGCGTCCTTGCAGGGAGTGCCCCACGTACAGACGATTAGCCTGATCGTCCAGAGCCAGTCCGAAGGCGCGATAAGGCAAGAGCAGGCGGCTTTGTTCCTGCAAGGTGGCGGCGTCCAGCTGTACCAGGCTGCTCGGTGGCGCGTCGTCGTTGAAACCACCGGCCACGGCCGCATAGACGGCGTCTTGGCGGGGGCTGTAGGCCAGCTCGTAAACGCCCGGCCCAACGACTGTTTGTACGTGGCTCGTGGTGGGGCTGCACAGGCGCTGGGCCTGTACTGGCAAGGCCAGGGCGCTGCTGGTGGCCAGCAGCGCGAAGATCCAATGGGTTTTCATAGAAACAATCCTTAGTATTGCAGCGTGTAGGTCAGCGCGTAAGTACGCCCTTGGCCGCGGAAATCCAGCACGCTGGGGGCAATGATGCCGCTGTAGATCAGCTTGGCCTGCTGGCCCCACCGTGTTTCATAGGATTTGTTGAACAGGTTTTGAATCCCCAGCGACAGCGTGCCCTTGACCTGTGCGCTGTGATCGAACTGGTAGCGTCCCAGCAGGTCCACCAGGGTCAGACTGGGCAGGGATTCTTGTTGCTGGCCGCCCCCGACACTGGGGATGTCGCTGCGCAGTTTCATCGAGTGGGCTACCTGCGCGCGGACTGCCCAGTTACTGCCCTGCTTGCCGATATAGGCGGTAGCCTTGGAGGGGCTGGAGTAGTAAATGCCGCGCCGCTGCCAGCGGCCGTCTTTCAGCTCTTCATTGCGAATCAGCAGCAGGCTGGCCCCGGTGCTCCAGCCGTGGTTCAGGCGCAGATCCAGTTGCCCTTCCAGACCGTAGTTACGCACTTTGGAGTCCACCAGCGAGATATTCAGCGTGTTGCGGTCCAGGGCGATCGACTTGTCAGATTGCGAATGAAACAGAGCGACCTGGGTAGAGAGCGGGCCATCGTTGTATCGCCAGCCCACTTCGGTGGAGCGGGTTTTGATGGCCGCCATGCTGGAGTCCGCCACGTTGATGTGGCGACCCAGCGCCCAGTGATTGTCGATCAGTGAATAGCTGGCGCCCGTTCCGTAGTACTTGGCGGGGTCTGCCAGCTCGAACCCTTCGGAATAATTGGCCCACACCTGCTGGGCCGGGCTGAGCTTGTAGATCAGACCGGCATTGAACAAGGTCGTGCCGTAGCTGTTGCGCCCGCCTGGAATGGCATCGGCCGACTGTCCGTAGCCGGACAGAACCAGACGTTGTTGTATGCCCTGAACAAAGTCGTCCACCTGCACACGGACGTGTTGCTTGCGCAGCCCGGCGCTCAGACTCAGCTTGTCAGTCAGATGCAGGTCAGCCTGTGCAAAGGCTCCCAGTATGTGATTGCGAAAGCCGGGGTAGCGCGGCAGGCTGGCCACCTTGTCAAACTCCAGCCCCCCACTATCCATCGCCTTGTTGATGTCGAACATGGTCTGGGTGGCCTTGAAGGTTTCGTGATCGTAATCCACGCCATAATTCAGGCTGAAGCGATCCCAGTCCTTGTTGAGCATGGCTTTCAGGCCGAATGTCTCGGTTTCCTGTGTGGACACACTCCAGTTGTAGATGCGTTTGCCGGGGACGAGCGGGTTGGCGTCTGAATCCGGGTAGGGATAAAAACGCATGGACTCATTGCGATAGTAGGCCTTCAGATACAGATCCTGGCCGCCCAGCACATCACCTTTGTAATAGTCGGCCGCCAGAATCTGGCGTTCGGTGCGGGGTTTGTAGTTCGAGTCAAACCCGCTGCGTATATCCAGTTCAGAGGGGTTGAGGATATTGTCGTTGGGACCCGGGCGCAGCCATAGCGCTTTGCCCGGTTTGAAGCCGGAGTCGTAATACTGGGCCAGCAGGCGCAGTTCGCCCGCCTCTTGCAGATCCACATTCAAGGTGCCCATCAGGTCCAGAGACCGGTTCCACTGCAGGTCTGTCTGGGTAATGTCGGGCAGGACACGATCGCCCTGGCTGTCATAGGCGCCGCCATTGCGGGTCAGAGACAAGGCCAAACGCCCTTGAACGGTCTCGTTGCCGCCTTCGACGGACTGCGACAAGGTGGTGTTCAGGTCATCGCCTGCTTGCAGACCGCTTCGTACTCCCAGCTCGGAGACAAATCGTGCCGGACCGGGTTCGGCGCGTTTGGTAATGATATTGATGATCCCGCCTGTGGCATTGCCGCCGTGAATGGCTGTGGCTCCCGACAAGACCTCGATGCGTTCGATATTGAAGGGGTCAATCGAATCAAACTGCCGGCTCAGTTGACGCGAGCCGTTCAGGGAAATGCCGTCGATCATGACCTGCGTGGGTCGGCCCCGCAGGTACTGACCCGCATTGGTGCGGGATTGTCCCCCCAGGTCCAGGCCGGGGATCAGTTGCCCGAGCATTTGCTTCAGGGACACGCCGCCTCGGGTCTGTTCCGCAATCTGCTCTGAGTCAATGACCCAGACGGTGTTGGCTGTCTCATCAATGGATTTTGGGGTGCGCGAGGCGACAACGGTCACTGCGGCCAGTGTTTCCCCTTGCCGGATGGGAGCGTCCTGGGTCTTGGGCTGTGACGGGGCAGTCTGCAAAGTGTAGGAGCCAGCGCCGACTTGACGGGGTGCCAGCCCCGAGCCATTCAGGACGCTTTGCAAAGCCTGGGTAGCGGTGTAGCTGCCGTGTAAAGGAGGTGCCAGGCGGTGCTCGACCAGATCTTGAGTGAAAAAAACTTGTATGCCGGCCTGACTGGCAATCTGGGTTAGCGCGGTGCCTAAGGGCTGGGCGGGCAGATTGAAGTTCAGAGTCTGGGCATGAGCAGCCGTGCTGATGCTGACCACGGTCAGGGCAGCCAAGGGGGTAGAGAGCGTCAGGCGCATGAACAAAGTACCTTGAAAAGGAGGACTGATAGAGCGAAGCCGTTTTAAAACAGCCGTACCCCTACCTCCTTTACAAATAATTACTTTTTGGCGGGCAGCAGCAACAGGCTGCCATCAGCCTGTTGTTGAAGCTCGACCGACCAGACCTTGGGCAGCAGGGTGGGCAGTTGGTCCAGAGCCGCAAGCTGGAAAACGGCGCTGACTCGGCGTTGGGCCAAGGCCGGGTCAGATACCCGCAGGGTTTGAGGCAGATAGGCTTGCAGTTGATGGACGGCTTGTTCCAGAGGCAAATCGTTGATCAGCAGTTGACCGCGTTGCCAGGCCAGCAGCGTGTCGGCCTGCACCGTTTCAATCGGCCCTACTCCGGCAGCATCGACTTGTAGCCGTTCATCCGCCTGCAAGATATGGTTGACGGTCGGCTGATGGGCCTGGTCGCGCACCTGTACCCGCCCCTGCTCTACGGTCACGACAAGAGCGTCGGGCTCGTGTTCAACTGCAAAGCGCGTGCCCAGCACGCGCACTTGCACGGTGCCCGCCTGCACCTGGAAAGGACGCCAGGCTGAGTGGCTGACATCGAAATACGCCCGCCCCTGCTCCAGCTGGATGTCCCGGCTGCGTAGTCGCCAGGTGGCAGACAGGCGGGTGTTGCGGTCCAGGGTGGCGACGGAACCATCGAACAGGGTAAGGCGTTGCTGAGTATGGGCCGTAGTGCTGATCGTTTCGTGCCGCCAGGCCGGGTTCCAGTACCATAGGCCGGTTGCCATCATTGCCAGAACCAGCAGGGCCGAGCCGGCCCGACGTTTCTCTCGTTGTCGTTTACGCTCGCTGGCCTGCCGGGCCAGTTGCTCCAGATCGGGCAACGGAAACTGCTCCCGCAGCGTTGTCTGATGCTGGCTGAGCAGCTCGTCCAAGGGGGAATCAGCGGCGTGATCGTGAGTGGGCGGAACCGGATCAGCGGTGGAATTCATTTAGCAGCGCTCCATGTGGCGACGGCAGTGTTCCATGCCCAACCGTATATGTTTTTCAACGGTTTTGACTGAGATGGCCTGCAGACGAGCGACTTCTGTTTGGCTGATATGGTGAATTTTGTGCAAGATGAACACTTCTTTGCAGCGAGGCGGCAAACTGTGAATCGCTTGCATCAGGTGATTTAATGCCTGACGGGCGCT
This sequence comes from Alcaligenes sp. CHO6, assembly GCF_037120595.1. Taxonomy (NCBI): domain Bacteria; kingdom Pseudomonadati; phylum Pseudomonadota; class Betaproteobacteria; order Burkholderiales; family Alcaligenaceae; genus Alcaligenes; species Alcaligenes sp. CHO6. The sequence goes on along the minus strand of NZ_JBANCI010000004.1, from coordinate 139,345 downwards.
CACCTGCTGTTCGGGTGTCGCTGCCGGGCATGGGTGGTCTTCGGGACGCAGGTGAACCTCGTGATGGCTGCAGCGACGCTGGTCGCTGCGGTAGCGGTCGATCGCCAGATGGTGCAGGATGCGGCGCAACAAGGCCAGAGGGGAACGGGGTTCGGGGCGCGAAGGGCGCTCTAGCAAACGCAGGCAGGCGTCGTGCAGAACATCTTGCGCAAAATGCTGAGCACCAAAACGTCGGCGTAATTGACCCAGCAGATCCTCGTAGTGTTCACATAAGGCATCGACCAACGCATTGCGCCGATGGTGGGAAGAAGCACGGGGTTTTGTCGGCATGGGCGGAAGATGCCTGCGGGGCAAAAGTAGAGTTGGAATTAGTAAAGCAAATAAAAACGATTCTTATTTTAATATAAGTCGGCTGACCGTCAAAACACGGGTGTATCCGGTGGGTAGGCATCATGAGACGGGACATGAAAAAGGCCTCCCGAGTGGGAGGCCTGGTTGCTGCGGATAAAGCGGGCTGAACAATCAGTCTGCCGTGTTGGCCGCTGTCTTTTTTGCAGCTGTCTTTTTAGCGGCGGTCTTTTTGGCCGCTGTTTTCTTGACGGCGGTCTTTTTCGCGGCTGCTTTGGTCGCCGTTTTCTTGGCCGCCGTTTTGCGGGCCGGTTTCTCGGGCCGCGGCTCGAACTCAAAGCCGATCTTGCCGTCGGCCTGACGAACCAGGAAGGCCTTGAACTTGCGATTGGTGCGCGAGGACACAAAACCATCGAGCAGGTCTGTCTTACCCTCGCCCAGCAATTTGGCCATCTGTTCGCGGGTGATCTCCTGTTGCAAGATCACCTTGCCACTACGGAAATCACAGCTTTTGGATGGGCCAACGGACTTCTCGCACAAGTAGCGCAAACCGTGTTCAAAGACGGAGGACTGGCACTTGGGGCAAGGGCCGACCGGGGTCTGGCCGCTGAAATCCAGCGTTTCGTCGTCTTCGTCGTCGTTCTGGCCAAAGTCGAACTCCAGCTTGTACTCGTCGGTAATGCGCAAGAGTGCCGCAAAGGGACGTCCCATCTTGCTGATGAAGCCGGGCAATGGCCCTAGCTCTTTCTTGGCCAGCAGTTCTTCCACTTCGGGCAGCTCAAAGGTGCGGCCTCCGGGGTGCTTGCCAATCGAAAAATCGCAAGCCGTGCAGGCGTAACGACGGTAATTTTCTTTGACCACGCCGCCACATTTCGGACATGGCGTTTGCAAGGTTGCGTAATCACCAGGAACCGTGTCGCGTTCGTACTCTTTCGCGCGTTTGACAATCACTTGCGTCATTTGCGCGATTTCACGCATGAACACATCGCGGTCCAACTGACGCTGCTCGATCTGCTTGAGCTGGTGCTCCCACTCGCCGGTCAGCTCAGGCGAAGTCAGTTCGCTAACGCCCAGACCGGACAACAAAGTCATCAATTGGCGCGCCTTGGCGCTAGGCACCAGTTCGCGGCCTTCCCGACGCAGATAGGCTTCGTTCAGCAGACCTTCGATAATGGCTGCACGCGTGGCAGGCGTGCCCAGTCCGCGTTCGGACATGGCTTCGCGCAGGGCTTCATCGTCCACCAGCTTGCCGGCGCTTTCCATGGCCGACAACAAGGTCGCTTCCGTAAAGCGTGCGGGCGGCTTGGTGGCCAGGGCCTTGGTGTTCACGTCTTCGGTGCGCACCTTCTCGCCATCGGCAACGGGCACCAGGGACGCATCTTCACCCTGGGCATCGCGACCATAAATAGCCAGCCAGCCCGGTTTGACCAGTACTTTGCCTTCGGTCTTGAAGTGGTGGCCGGACACCTGCGTGATACGCGTGGTGACGCGGAACTCCGCGGCCGGGAAGAACACGGCCAGGAAGCGACGGCTGATCAGCTCATAAATCTTGTGCTCGGCATCACTCAGCTCCCGAGGCACCTGCAAGGTGGGGATGATGGCAAAGTGATCCGAGACCTTCTTGTTGTCAAAGATCCGACGGTTGGGTTTCACCCATTTTTGCTCGACCACTTCCTGGGCGAAGGGCTGTACTGAGGCGCTGGCAGGCGTGCCGCTGTCTGCCAGCGCACGCATGGTCTCTTGCACCGTACTGATATAGTCTTCGGGCAGATAGCGCGAATCGGTACGGGGGTACGTCAGTGCCTTGTGGCGTTCGTACAAGGTCTGTGCCAGGGACAAGGTGGTCTTGGCAGAAAAACCGAAGCGCGAGTTGGCTTCCCGTTGCAGCGAGGTCAAATCAAACAGCGCGGGCGACATCTGCGTGCTGGGCTTGGATTCCTCGGTGACCACACCAGGCTGTTCGCGGCAGGCAGCCACAATCGTTTGAGCCGCGGTCAGGGACCACAGACGCGAGTCTTTTTTCTCGGGGTCGTGCTCGTCCTTGACGAATTTGGGGTCAAACCAGCGGCCCGTGTACAGACCGGCAGCAGCGATAAAGTCTGCGTGTACTTCCCAGTAATCGCGTGACACGAACTGACGAATCCGGTTCTCGCGTTCGTTGACGATAGCCAGCGTGGGAGTTTGCACACGGCCCACAGGGGTTTTGAAGAAACCGCCGTCCTTGCTGTTGAAGGCCGTCATGGCACGAGTGCCATTGATGCCCACCAGCCAGTCGGCCTCGGCACGCGAACGGGCTGCCGCCTCCAGCGGTTTCATGTCCTCGTCGTCACGCAGGTTTTCAAAGGCCTCGCGGATCGCCGATTGAGTCATCGAACGTAACCAAAGCCGTTGCACCGGTTTTTTCGTTCCGGCGTACTGCATAATGTAGCGAAAAATCAGCTCACCCTCGCGTCCCGCGTCACAGGCATTAATTACCGCGGTGACATCTTTCCGCTTGATCAGCTTGACCAGCAGTTTCAGGCGTTCAGTCGATTTTTTGTCGGTAGGGTTGAGCTCAAATTGAGGGGGGATGACGGGTAAATGCGTGAAGCTCCACTTGCCGCGGACCGGATCATTAGGGGCCACCAGGCTCAGCAGATGGCCAATGCTGGAGGCCAGCACGTAGCGATCGCTTTCAAAATAATCACCTTCTCGAGTGAAACCGCCCAATGCCCGCGAGATATCTACGGCGACTGAAGGTTTCTCGGCAATGATTAGTGTTTTATCCATATGATTCCAGTGACAGCAACTGCGCTGCAATGCGCGAAATGATACGAGGTGCTTATCCCTCTATGCAAGTTATGAGACCTGACAAGACTAACGTATGGCCAACGGACTGGCGAGTGTTTCTCACAAAACTCGCCTGGGGCCTGGCTGTTTTGCTGCTCGCCAGCGGACTGGTGACCTGGGTGGCGGCCCATTGGGACGACTGGGGAAATGGTGCCAAATTTGCCTTGGCCCAAGGCGCGGTGCTGGTTTCTGCCGGGCTGGCCTGGCTGTTTCGCCGACGCGCCGGTGGCTGGGGTCATGATCTGGGCGTGCCCGCTGCCCTGACGGGCTTGGCCGCCGTAGCTACGGGCGGCTTGCTGGCGCTGATCGGCCAGACTTATCAGACTGGCGCAGACCCCTGGCAGCTTTTCGCATTGTGGACTGTGCTGATCATACCTTGGGTATTGGCCGTGCGCAGTGTCTTTCTGTCAGTGCTGTTCGTGGTGCTTCTCAATACCGCCCTGTACTTATGGATTGATGTCGCCCGCCTGGACTGGTTCGGTCGGGGGAGCACGACACAGACCTTGCTGGCGCTGGCAGTTAACGCGCTTTTATTGCTGGCAGCCGAGACGATCTGGCGTGCCCGACGTGATCCGTGGCGTATCTTGCCGCGAGTCGCTGGCATTGCCGTGGGTTTTTTCATGGGCATGCAGGTTCTGGAGGGCGATTTCCTGCTGGGACTGATCCTGTTTCTGGCGCTCTACGCTATTTACCATTACCGGCGCCCGGACTTGTTGATCATGTCACTGGCATCGTTCGGCGCGTATGGTGCGTTGAGCATGTTGATTATCGAATATGCCGGGAACGCCTTTTTGTTGATCGTGGTGGTGATTGTGGGCCTGGGTCTGGGCTTGCTGCGTTTCTTGCAGCAACAGGTCATCCATTGGCGGCGCACGCAAGGATCGGTTTGGGCAGCGGACGCTGCGCATGCTGCAAGCACGGTCGCGGGAACGACGGAGACGCGGGTTAAGGCAGCGTTGGGCGTTCAAGCAGATGCTGGTTTGCCGGCTCACGACACGGCTCAGGCTGACTCCATCGCGCTTCAGGATACGGACGAGCACCACCCTTGGTATCTGCGCCTGATCAAGCTGTTTCTTTATTTGCTCTTGCCGCTGCTTGTCCTGCTGTACCTGGCGATTTCTCTGGATCTGAGTCTGGAGGCTCTGGGTGTTCTGGGTGGCATCATGGCCCTGGCTTCGCCCGCGCTTTTTGCCAAGGCTCATACGGTACAGAGTCGGGATCTGGTGGGCGGCTGGGTGGCGTGTGCGCTGCTTTTGCTCAGCGTACCCATTGTCGAGGCGCGCTATCCCTGGCCGCCCGAGATCAGTGCCTTGTTGGCGCTTGTGATCAGCACGGTGTTGTACAGGTTGGCCAAGGGCCAGTTTGTATTGCGCATGCTGCTGGTGCTCTGGGCCTTGGCGGCCATCGAGTTCCTGGTGGTTGAGCGCCTGTTTGAGCGCTGGACGACGCTGCCTTATTGGGTATTGGAGCTGCCTGCTGCCTTGATGTTCTTTGGCGCACTGTTGCTTGGTCACTTCCAGTTGCGTGGTGAACGCAAGCCCCACTTCTGGCTGCCCCTGTTCTGGTCCTTGCTGCTGGTGTCCCAGCTTCATCTGGCCTCGGCCGGCGCACTGTTTTATTCCATGCCCTTTTGGGGCGAGTCACGGCCTTATCTGACCGCGACCGGTTTCCTGCTGGCGATGGCGCCCGTTGCCATCCTGGCATTCTATTGGCGCGCCTGGCGTGAGCAAACGCGGGTCTTTGGCATCGCTTTGCTGGGCGTGGCGGCTTTGTGTGCGGTCTGGACACCCTACCCGCCGCTTGCCCTGGCCCTGAGCTGGATTCTGGTGGCGTATGCCTGGCGCTACCTGAGTCTGCTGGCCGTGGCCGTTGTGATGGGCCTGTTTTGTCTGTGGCGCCTGTATTACATCCTGAACATCAGCTTGTTGGATAAGGCCGAGCTATTGCTGGCCACGGGCTTGGGCTGCGTGGTGTTTGCCTATCTGGGGCAGTTAAGTCGCAAGCCGGCCGGAGCGGGTACCGTGCTTCAGGCTCCTCCCAAAGGCGTGGTGGCCAGCGTGCTGTTGGGGACGGTGCTGGTGCTGGGCGTGGCAAACGTGGCGATTGTGCAAAAGGAACGGATTTTGCGCGATGGTCAGACGGTATTGCTGGAGCTGGCTCCCGTGGACCCGCGCTCCTTGATGCAGGGTGATTACATGTCCCTGAACTTCGCCCTGTCACAAAGCCTGTCAGCCCTTTCCTGGAGTTTGCCCAAAGCGGCACAGGCCAAAATGGATGCCCAGCAGTGGGTTCTGGTGGGGGTACAGCTCGATGAGCACAAGGTGGCTCAACTCAAAGGCGTGTATCTGGATCTGGATGGTCAGGAACGTCTGTGGAATGACGCTGGGCCGGTGGCTGAGCCAGATGAGGTGATGCGCTTGCGCATGCGGCGTCACCGCAATAACTGGACGCCGGGTACCGATGCCTGGTTCTTTGCAGAAGGTTCGGCAGATCGCTTTGACGCAGCCCGCTATGGCGAATTTGCGGTGGTCGAAGATGGCCAGAGCCTGTTGCGTGCAATGCTGGACAAGGACAGGCAGGCTATTCAATAAGTCTGGGCTTATCGGTCGCACGCATGAAGCGGTAGTCGGATTGCCTTTCATCAAGACAATCCGACGTGCCATCAGTCCTTGCATCGGGCTTTTATAGCGACGCTCAAGCCGATGCCCTCGAAGACAGCAAGAACCATCAAAAAGGCCCGAATCCGATCTGGGATCGAATTCGGGCCTGCGTTCTTGAGATGAAGGAAAGGCCTCTTTTGATAGCGGCCATTGCGACAAATAAAAACGAGTTCCTGTGTATTCGCTTAATGGGACTGACGGGTGGAGTCGTCGCTGAGCAGCTCTTCAAAGATCAGATGATCGATTTCGGCTTCGTGGCTCCACAAAACCATCAGGGCGACAATTTTTATTTTGTCCAAAGAGACCGGGCTTTCATCCACCGCCATAGCGCTTTCAATCAGAATTTCGCGCAGGTGGGCGGTCAAGGCGCCGGAATTTTGCAAAAAGGTGATGAAACCCATGGCGTCAGCGCCCAGCACATGTTGTTCGTGCTCGGAAAAAATACGCTGACTGTTGGGGCTGAGTTGAGCGGTAGGCTGACACTGTTGCGAGGTCTCGCCCAGTGCATGTAGCCAGCCCAGTGCGTCGTTGATGTCCTCGTCTTCAAAGCCAATAGCCGCCAGCTTGTGGGCCAGAACCTCCGCCTTGGGACAGGACTGGGGGTTGTAATACGTCTCGAATAGATAAACCAGGATATCAAACATGGATATAAGGTTGCCGTCCTAAGTGATTAAAAAAACTGCGTGATTTCGGTAACCAGTGACCAAACTTTACGCTGATTTGCGGTAGGGGGCAAATGGGGTGTTCAGGGCTTGGGTGGGTTCTGCCGTGAGCAGCAAGGCCGTTTTTTACCGGGTTTTGCTCTGGCAGACGCCCTGTGCGACAGGGCGTCTTCATGATTGAAACATAAATCGATTGTTAGGGTAGAAACTGTCGTTTATTTGAAACCTTGACGCTTGTCCGGCAGCGGGAAACGCTGTGCCCAGGCACGGGTAGCCTGGCTCCAGAATGCGTCCAGCGTGCTAGCCGCAACAGGTGCAAAGCCCAGAAAGGCCCAAACCCGTTGCAGTGTCTCCAAGGGGTGCTCCAGATCGAAGGCCGGGGCATGGTTCTGTTTGGAGAGCTTGCGGCCTTGGCTGTCGCAGGCCAGCGGCACATGCAAGGTGCGCGGGACAGGCAGTCCCAGCATGCCTTGCAGAACGCGCTGGCGTGCCGTGGAACTTAACAGATCTGCACCTCGTACCACATCGGTGATCTGGCTGTCTGCATCATCAATGACCACTACAAACTGATAGGCCCAGAGCTTGTCGGCGCGTTTAATAATGTAGTCCCCGACTTCTTGGGCGACATCTTGCTGCTGCGGCCCGGCCCAGCGATCGGTGAAGCTCTCCACCCCTTTGGGGACGCGCAGCCGCCAGGCGCGGATGCTGCGGCCTGCGGCAATGCCATGTCGGCAGGTGCCTGCATAGGGATGGTCCGTGGCTTCCGGGCTGACAGGGAGGGAAGCGGCCAGAATTTCCTGGCGTGTGCAGGCACAGCCGTAAACCAGATTCTGCTCGCGCAGGCTGTCGAACACCTCCTGATAACGGGCCAGACGCTGACTTTGCCAAACCACCTCGCCGTCCCAGTGCATGCCCAGGCCTTGCAATTGCTGCATGATGAGCTGGTCTGCCCCTTTCACAACGCGTGGCGTGTCTATATCTTCAATGCGCAATAACCAGCGCCCGTTCTGGGCGCGTGCATCCAGGTAGCTGGCCATGGCGGCAACCAGCGAACCCTCGTGCAAGGGACCACTGGGACTAGGCGCAAAGCGACCACAGTAAGGGGTAAGGGGCTGGGCGGTCATGAGTCGTTCTTAACGGCAAGAGCCCCTGGACGGGGGCTCTTGTTAGTGCGACTTTACGCCTATTTTTCCGGCCCGGCAATCCGTCTTGCTCGGGCCTAACGGGGATGGTTTTCAGTTCTCCATCGTGACCAGCTCCGCCCCTTCGGCGACCTGATCGCCCACGGCAAAGAACAGTTCGGCCACGATGCCATCAGCGGGTGCCTGAATGGAGTGCTCCATTTTCATGGCTTCCATGACCAGCAGCACATCGCCTTGCTTGACGCTGTCGCCAGCGCCCACATTCAGGGCAATGATTTTGCCCGGCATGGGGGCAGTCAGGCGTCCGCCGTGCGCTTCCTGGCTGCTGGTGCCGGCGTTGGCCAGGGTATCGACCACGCTCAAGGTCCAGTCCGAACCCCCCTGGGCCACTTGCAGATGCTCGCCATCGCGCAGCACCTGGGCGCGATATTCGGTCTGACCCAGCCACAAGCGCAGCGTCAGGGTATCAGCCAGATCGGCGGCTTGGGCAGCCTGCCAGCGCAAGGCATGCTGTTCGTGGCCCAGCGTGATCTGCCACTGGCTTTCACGACGCTGCAGCAGGATTTCATGCGCTTGCTCGCCCCGTTGCACATGGACCTTCTGGTCGTAATCGCCGCTCAGGCGCCAGCCGTCATGGACGCCCCAGGGGTCCGGGTTGGTGGACGGTGCGCCCATGCCCTGGTGCGTCAGCACCGCGCAGGCGGCGAAAGCCAGCACCGAAGCCGGCACATCCTGATCGCGGGGGAACAGCGCATCGTGACGGCGTGGAATCAGGCCGGTGTCCAGATCGGCCTGGGCAAAGGCTTCATCGCCCAGCAGACGTTGCAGGAAGGTCTTGTTGGTGTGTACACCCGCCACCTGAGTGTCAGCCAGCGTGCGAATCAGGCGACGACGTGCTTGCTCGCGGTCCGCACCATGGGTGATGACCTTGGCAATCATGGGGTCGTAGAACGGGCTGATGACGCTACCCTCACGCACGCCACTGTCGATACGGACCTCACCGCAGGTGAAGGAGGCATGGGCAGGGTATCGCAGGCTGCGCAGCGTACCGATGGAAGGCAGGAAATCCTTATCGGGGTTTTCGGCGTAAATCCGCACTTCGATGGCATGTCCATGGATGCTCAGCGCGTCTTGTTTGGCCGGCAAAGGCTGGCCATCGGCCACGCGCAATTGCCATTCCACCAGATCGTGGCCCGTAATCAGTTCGGTGACGGGGTGTTCCACCTGCAGGCGGGTGTTCATTTCCATGAAGTAAAAACGTCCGTCCTGCTCGGCAATGAACTCCACGGTGCCAGCACCGACGTAGTTCACGGCGCGGGCTGCCGCAATGGCGGCCTCCCCCATGGCCTGACGACGTTCGGGCGTCATGCCGGGAGCGGGGGCTTCTTCAATCACTTTCTGGTGACGGCGCTGCACCGAGCAATCGCGCTCGAATAGATACACGTACTCGCCGTGCTGGTCACCAAAGACCTGGATTTCGATGTGGCGTGGCTTGGTGATGTAGCGTTCAATCAGCACGCGGTCATCGCTAAAGCTGCTGGCGGCTTCGCGCTGGCAAGAGCGCAAGGCCTCCAGGAATGCGCCGGATTCTTCCACAATACGCATGCCTTTGCCGCCACCACCGGCACTGGCCTTGATCAGCACGGGGTAGCCGATATTGTCGGCTTGCTGGTGCAGGAAGTCGGGGTCCTGGTTGTCGCCGTGGTAACCGGGCACCAAAGGCACACCGGCTTTTTCCATCAAGGATTTGGCGGCGGATTTGCTGCCCATGGCGGAAATCGCCTGGGCGGGCGGCCCTACAAAAATAATGCCGGCTTGTTCACAAGCGCGAGCAAAATGCTCGTTCTCGGACAGAAAACCATAGCCAGGGTGGATGGCATTCGCGCCAGTGGCGCGGGCGGCTTCCAGAATGGCGTCGATCTTCAAATAACTGTCGCGTGGCTCGGGGCCACCGATGCGCACAGCTTGATCACAAGCACGGACGTGCTGGGCGTCGGCGTCCGCGTCGGAGTAAACCGCAACGGTACGCATCCCCAGGCGGCGGGCAGTGGCGGCCACCCGGCAGGCAATTTCACCGCGATTGGCTATCAGCAGGGTCTGAAACACAGTGTCTCCTTGTCTTACATGCGGAACACGCCAAAGCGGGTGTCTTCAATAGGGGCGTTCAAGGCGGCGGACAGGCCCAGGGCCAGAACGCGCCGGGTATCCGAGGGTTGGATGATGCCGTCATCCCATAGACGCGCCGTGGCGTAGTAGGGATGGCCTTCATGTTCGTACTGGGCGCGGATCGGGGCCTTGAACGCCTCTTCTTCCTCGGCGCTCCAGGTCTGGCCACGAGCTTCCAGTCCATCACGGCGCACGGTAGCCAGTACGCTGGCAGCCTGCTCACCACCCATGACAGAGATACGGGCATTGGGCCAGAGAAACAGCAGGCGCGGGCTGAAGGCACGGCCACACATGCCGTAGTTACCGGCACCGAAAGAGCCGCCCAGAATCACGGTGAACTTGGGTACGGCAGCCGTGGATACGGCGGTGACCAGTTTGGCGCCGTGGCGGGCAATCCCTTCGTTTTCGTACTTGCGGCCCACCATGAAGCCGGTAATGTTCTGCAGGAACACCAAAGGTGTCTTGCGCTGGCAGCACAGTTCAATGAAGTGGGCGCCTTTCTGGGCCGCTTCCGAGAACAGAATGCCGTTGTTGGCGATGATGCCCACGGGCATGCCGTGGATATGGGCAAAGCCGGTCACCAGCGTGGTGCCAAAGCGGGCTTTGAATTCATCAAAGTCCGAGTCATCCACGATGCGGGCGATCACTTCGCGCACATCGTAGGGCTTGCGGGTATCGGCGGGGATGATGCCGTTCAGCTCTTGCGGGTCGTAGCGCGGTTCGCGCACTTCTTTCAGCGGCCAGGGTAGTTTTTTCTCGCGGTTCAGGCGGCCGACACAGCGGCGTGCCAGTTCCAGCGCATGCAGATCGTTCTCGGCCAGATGGTCGGCCACGCCGGACAGACGGGTGTGCACATCGCCACCACCCAGGTCTTCGGCGCTGACTTCTTCACCGGTTGCGGCTTTGACCAGTGGCGGCCCACCCAGGAAGATGGTGCCCTGGTCGCGCACGATGATGGACTCATCGCTCATGGCCGGCACGTAGGCACCGCCAGCGGTACATGAACCCATCACGACAGCAATCTGCGCAATGCCCTGGGCCGACATATTGGCCTGGTTGTAGAAGATGCGGCCAAAGTGGTCCCGATCCGGGAATACGTCTTCCTGATTGGGCAGGTTGGCCCCGCCCGAGTCCACCAGATATACGCAAGGCAGATTGTTCTGTTGGGCAATTTCCTGGGCACGCAAATGCTTCTTCACAGTCAGCGGATAGTAGGTCCCGCCCTTGACCGTAGCGTCGTTGCAGACCACCACGCATTCAATGCCGGCAATGCGGCCAATGCCCGTGATGATGCCCGCGCCAGGAGACTCGTTGTTATAGACATCCTGGGCAGCCAGAGGCGAGAGCTCCAGAAAAGGCGTACCGGGATCAAGCAGACGTTCGACGCGTTCGCGCGGCAGCAGCTTGCCGCGTCCCACATGGCGTTGCCGGGCGGATTCGGACCCACCCAAGGCGGTTTTCTGTAGCTTTTGGCGCAGATCAAGGATCAGGGCCTGCATGATCGAGGCGTTGTCCTGAAAGTCTTGGGAACGCGGATTGATGCGGGATTCAATAACTGACATGGCGTGCCTGGAAAGAGAACAGAGAAAAGCCCATAAAATCAGCCGGGCCGCAGCCCGGCTGATGAGCTTGCTTTAGACCAGCTCGACGGCCAGCGCGACGGCTTCGCCGCCGCCAATGCACAGCGAGGCAATGCCGCGCTTGCCGCCTGTTTTACGCAGGGCGCCAATCAGGGTGGCCAGCAGGCGCGCACCCGATGCCCCGATGGGGTGACCCAGGGCCGTGGCGCCACCGTGGATATTGACCTTGTCGTGCGGGATGTTCAGCTCTTTCATGGCGGCCATGGTGACCACGGCAAAGGCTTCGTTGATCTCGAACAGATCTACATCAGCCACGCTCCAGCCGGTTTTATCCAGCAGCTTCTGGATGGCGGCTACGGGTGCAGTCGTGAACCAGGCGGGCTCCTGAGCGTGCTGGGTGTGAGCCACAATACGCGCCAGTGGCGTGGCGCCCAGTTCCTTGGCTTTCTCTTCGGTGGTGATCACCATGGCGGCGGCACCGTCCGAAATGGACGAGGCGTTGGCCGCGGTAATCGTGCCATCTTTTTTGAAGGCGGGACGCAGCGTGGGGATCTTTTCGGGCATGGCTTTGGTGGGGGCCTCGTCCTTGGCAATGACTACATCGCCTTTGCGGCCCGCAATCGTTACCGGAGCGATTTCCCAGTCAAAACTGCCGTCTTCGCTGGCCTGACGAGCGCGGCGCAGCGATTCCAGTGCATAGGCATCCTGCTCTTCGCGGCTGAACTCGTACTTGCTGGCGCAGTCTTCCGCAAACACACCCATGGCGGTACCACGGCTGTACGCGTCTTCCAGTCCATCCATGGCCATATGGTCATACACGGTGGAATGGCCGTAGCGGTAGCCCTGGCGGCCCTTGAGCAGCAGATAAGGGGCATTGCTCATGCTTTCCTGGCCCCCAGCCACGACGACGTCCACGCTGCCAGCCTTGAGCAGGTCGTGGGCAAACATGGCCGCTTTCAGGCCGGAACCGCAAACCTTGTGGATGGTGGTGCAAGCCACGCCCTGGGGCAGACCGGCCCCCAGGGCCGCCTGGCGCGCAGGGGCCTGGCCCTGACCAGCTTGCAGCACGTTACCCATGATCACTTCGTCGATCTGGTCGGCCTGGATGCCCGAGCGCTCCACGGCCGCCTTGATGGCGACCGCGCCCAGTTCGTGAGCGGCCAGATCGGACAGACTACCCATCATGCCGCCCATCGGGGTGCGGGCGATCGAGACGATGACAACGGAATTAGTCATGAAAGACTCCTGGTTGCAAAGAGGAGACCGGTGCGCGCTTGGCAAACTCGTGCAGCTGCCGATCTTTGTTATACGGAAAAATATTTTCGATCCGACCTTGCGTTACCCGCAAGCGACATTGAGACCACCATTCAGGCTCCAGCAATTCTGCATGGTGGGCCATGAAGGCTTTGCGAATGCGTGGGTCGGTCAATAGAAAGTAGCCGAATTCTTCGGGAAATACATCGTTTGGGCCAATCGGATACCAAGGTTCGCTCGCCATTTCGGCTTCTTCGTTCGGTGCGGGCGGAATGGCGCGGAAATTCATCTCGCGCATATGCTGGATTTCGTCGTAGTCATAAAAGACGACGCGGCCCAGACGGGTCACCCCAAAGTTCTTGAACAACATGTCGCCGGGGAAAATGTCGGCGGCCGCCAGCTCGCGGATTGCCTTGCCGTACTGGTCGACAGCGGCGTTCAGGGCAGGATCGCTGGCCTTGTTCAGGTACAGGTTCAGGGGAGTCATGCGCCGTTCGATATAGACGTGGCGCAGCAAGATGGTGTCTTCGGACTCTTCCAGCAGGCTGGGCACTTCGCGCCGCAACTCTTCCAGCAAGGCTTGTGAAAAGCGGGCCTTGGGCAAGGCAACCTGCGCGTAATCCCAGGTGTCAGCCATGCGCCCGACACGATCATGCTTTTTGACCAGCTGGTATTTGCTGCGCACCGTGGCATGATCCATGCCCTGCTTTTGAATGCGGTCGCGAATCAGCTTGAAGACATAAGGGTAAGACGGCAGCGTAAAGACGGTCATCACCATACCGGCAATACCGGGAGCCAGATCAAAGTGATCGTGCGAGTGCGACAGGTGGTGCAGAAAGTCGCGGTAGAACAGCGTCTTGCCCTGCTTTTGCAGACCGATGGCGGTATAAAGCTCGGCCTTGGGCTTGCGTGGCAGCAGGCTGGACAGGAAGTCCACATAGGCCGACGGGGCTTCCATATCGACCAGGAAGTAGGCGCGCGTAAAGCTGAACAGCGTGGACAGGTCGTCAGTGGTGTGCAGCAAGGCGTCGATGTACAAATGTCCGGAGGGGCGATGCAAAATGGCCAGCGAAAAAGGCAGCACTTCGCCTTGATTGATCAGGCGGCCCACCACATAGGCCCCCTTGTTGCGAAAGAACAGGGAGTTCAGCACCTGAATCTGGCAGTCTGAGCCAATGCGCGAACCATAGCCCCGTGGCAGACGGCGACACAGCTGACGCACCGCCATGCGAGCCAGCGTGCGCACATCGCGTGGCAGGTCGGCAAAGGGGGCGGCCAGACCGAAGTCGGCCAGCATACTGGTTAGACTGGCTTCCAGACCTTCTTCGGTGGGGTAATAGACCCGATACGAAGGCAGCGCGCCGTCCAGATAATCCGTGGCAACGGCTGGGCGCACGAAAATGAATTCGTTGCGAAAGTAGTGCCGATGCAAGACGCGGCAGGAGACGGAGTTAAAGAACGTCTCGGCGCATTCCGGCTGTCGGTGACCCGAGAGCAGGCGTACAAACTCTGCCTTGGCCTGTAGCCACAATTGCTGCTGGGCCTCGTCCAGGTGGGCCGGTGCCGACGGTGTCGGTTGATGCAGACGCAGATTCTGGCTGAGCATGGCCGCGCACTCGCGCACTCGCGTGGCGTAATACTCGATACGCTCACGGGACAGTTGCTGGATGCCATGCCAGTCCCCCGATTCGTACAAGGACTTGGCGCGCTGGGCGCTATAGCGAAACAGCGCATAGTGGCGATTGAAACCATCCAGCATGGCCTGAGCGACCTGGGTCGCGGTCATCGCCGGTTTTTGAACCGGAGTGATGACCGTGGTTTCGCCAAAATCAGGGTTGGACATGCCTCTGCCTTTTTAGGCGGTTTCAGCGAACAGTTCGCGGCCGATCAGCATGCGGCGGATTTCACTGGTGCCCGCGCCGATCTCGTACAGCTTGGCATCGCGCCACAGGCGGCCTGTGGGGAATTCGTTGATGTAGCCGTTGCCGCCCAGAATCTGGATGCCTTCGCCGGCCATCCAGGTGGCTTTTTCAGCGCTGTACAGGATGGCGGCCGCGCAGTCTTTACGCACGGAGCGCACGTGAGCGGCGCCCAGACGATCCAGGTTCTTGCCCACGGCATAGCACAGGGCGCGGCTGGCTTGAAGGGTGGTGTACATATCGGCCACCTTGCCTTGAATCAGTTGAAATTCGCCAATGGCCTGGCCGAATTGCTTGCGGTCGTGGATGTAGGGAATGACGACGTCCATGACGGCTTGCATGATGCCCAGCGGGCCACCGGCCAGTACGGCGCGTTCGTAGTCCAGGCCGGACATCAGCACTTTGACGCCGCCATTGAGCTGGCCCAACACGTTTTCTTCAGGCACTTCACAGTCCTGGAACACCAGTTCGCCCGTGTGGCTGCCGCGCATGCCTAGTTTGTCCAGCTTCTGGGCGACGGAAAAACCGGCAAAATCCTTTTCGATCAGAAAGGCGGTAATGCCGCGTGCGCCGGCTTGCGGGTCCGTTTTGGCGTACACCACCAGGGTGTCAGCGTCCGGACCGTTGGTAATCCACATTTTGGAGCCATTGAGCACGTAGCGATCGCCTTTCTTTTCGGCGCGCAGCTTCATGCTGACCACGTCCGAACCAGCACCGGGCTCACTCATGGCCAGGGCACCGATATGCTCGCCGCTGATCAGTTTGGGCAGGTATTTCTGCTTCTGGGCTTCTGTCCCGTTGCGGTTGATCTGGTTCACACAGAGGTTGGAGTGCGCGCCGTAGGACAGGGCTACCGAGGCGCTGGCACGGGAGATTTCCTCCATCGCGATCATGTGGGCCAGATAACCCAGGTTCGCACCACCGTATTCTTCGCTGACGGTCATGCCCAGCAAACCCATCTCACCGAACTTCTTCCACAAGTGCATGGGGAACTGGTCATCGTGATCCAGTTGAGCCGCTAAGGGGGCAATTTCGGCCTGGGAGAAGTCGGCGACAGCGTCGCGCAGCATGTCCAGGTCGGAGCCAAGATCGAAATTCAGGCCGGGCAGGCTCATGAGACACTCCGTGGAAATAAATGGGTTGTAGAATCCTATTTATATTACGTTTACGTAAACGTCATATATATGGGTTTTCCCTTATCGGGATTCCTGCTTTAACTGTTCACTCATGGTGTGACAGATGTCGAGCTGATCCTGAATTTCCTGCAAGGTCTGATCCAGGTCCTGCCGCTGCCGCTCCAGGCGCAGGCGATGCTCGTTTAGCACTTCCTGATAATGCTTAAGCTGCGAAGCGGTGTCCATCGGGGATTCATACATATTGATCAGCCGCAGGATCTCCGATAACTGCAGTCCCAGCCGTTTGCCGCGCAGGGCCAGCTTCAGGCGGGCACGATCGCGGGGCTGATAAATGCGCTGGGTACCTTGGCGCAGCGGGCTCAAGATTCCTTGGTCTTCATAGAAACGCAGGGTTCGGGGCGTAATGCCGAACTCATGCGCCAGATCCGATATTGTCCAGGTTGTCGTTGTCATTTTTAGTGTGATTTACGTAAACGTAAACTATCATGCCATAGAGCCAGGGTGCGAACCAGGGTCTGTGAGGCTTCTTTTACGCTTAACAGGCCCTAGCCTTTTAGTATGGACAGCCCTTACGTCTTGCAAGAGCTATTCATTGGAGTGAGCATGAATCCTAACGAACAAAAATTGAATTATCCCTGGGCAGATACCCTGCCCCCACCGGGTGGCAGCCTGGAGGTCGCACCGGGGGTGCGCTGGTTGCGCATGCCTTTGCCCTTTGCGCTGGATCACATCAATCTGTGGCTGTTGCGCGACCAGATCGAGGGTCGCGACGGTTGGACTATTGTGGACTGTGGTGTCGCCCGCCCTGAAGTGCGCGCGCTGTGGGAACAGGTTTTTCAGCATGAACTGGACGGTTTGCCTGTCCTGCGCGTGATCGTGACTCATATGCACCCTGACCACATTGGCTTGGCCGACTGGTTATGCCAGCGTTGGAATGCTCCTTTGTGGATCAGCATGACCGATTACGCCACGGCTCGCTTGTGGTCGGGTGCGGGTGGACGACAGACGGGTGCGGAAGCGGGCGGCCCGAATGGTGTGGCGGCAGAGGCGCATTTTGTCCGTCACGGTCTGCAAGATGAGAAAGCCCGTGAGCAGATTCGCAGCCGGGGCGATTACTACCCTTCGATGGTGCCTTCAGTGCCCGAGCGTTTTGTGCGCTTGATGGATGGTCAGCGTGTGGTGATCGCCGGTCGCCCCTGGCGTTTGATCGTGGGTTACGGCCATGCGCCCGAGCATATGTCCTTGTACTGCGAAGCGCTGAAGGTGCTGATCTCCGGTGACATGCTCTTGCCGCGTATCTCCACCAATATCAGCGTGTTCGATACCGAGCCATTTGCCAATCCTTTGCCCTTGTACCTGAATTCCTTGCTGTCTTATCAGGATCTGGCCGCGGATACCCTGGTGCTGCCCTCACATGGCAAACCTTTCCGTGGCATGCATGAGCGCATTCGTCAGCAGCAGGAACATCATGCCGAGCGACTGGAAGAGGTCCTGCAAGCGTGTGACCAGCCCTGTACGGCAGCCGACATCTTGCCGGTGCTGTTTCATCGCAAGCTCGATTCGCATCAGATGACTTTTGCCATGGGCGAGGCCATTGCTCACTTGCACGCCTTGTACTTTGACGGCCGTTTGTGTCGCCAGATGGGCGAGGACGGGGTGTACCGCTTCCAGCGCACATGAAGAACGAGTCCGCTCCTTAATAAGGACCGGCAATATAGTGATTGAAAGCAGGGGCGACCCGCTCTGTCGGCCTGTGGTAGCGTAGAGTTTTTCTTGCTACCGCTTGCCGACACTATGAGTTCTGATCTCGCCCTGGACACCGCCCTGCAACATACTGGTCTGGCACCGTTCGATCCGCACACGGATGCGGCGCCGGTAGCCGTACCGATCATGCGCACCAGTACGGTGCGCTTTCGCAATCTGGATGCTTTGGACCGCGCTCAGGCTGACAAGGCAGATCCAGAAAAACGCTCGGTCACCTATGGGCGCTCGGGCATGGATACCCACGCCGCCCTGGAGCAGGTGTTCTGTCAGCTTGAGTCTGCCACCCAGGCCTTGCTGGCGCCCTCGGGCATGGCGGCCATTACCCTGGCTTTGCTGGCCTTGCTGGATTCGGGCGATCATGTGCTGATTGCGGACAGCGCCTATGGTCCGGTCCGCTATCTGGAAAAGACGGTGCTGCGTCGCATGGGCATACAGGCCACGTTCTGCGCGCCGACCCCTGAGGAAATGGAACGCCATCTGCAAGCCAACACCCGCATGGTGTACGTGGAATCGCCTGGTTCCCTGCTCATGCAGATGCTGGATATGCCCGCCTTGGCCGCGTTTGGACGCCAGCACAATTTGTTGCTGGTCACGGACAATACGTGGGGCTCGGGTTATATCTACCGTCCGCTGGCGTTGGGCTTTGATGTCTCCATCGTGGCGGGAACCAAGTATGTGGCAGGTCACTCCGACCTGATGCTGGGCGCGGTCATGTCGGCCGATCCGCAACTGAACAAGCGCTTGCACGACAACCATTATGCTCTGGGGTTTTCCATCAGTGCGGACGATGCCTGGCTGGCCTTGCGGGGCGCGCGCACCCTGCCCATCCGCATGCGTGAAAGTGCTGCCAATGCGCTGGCCGTGTGCCAGTTTCTTGACAGTCGTCCTGAAGTCACTCGGATCTATCACCCTGCCTGGCCTCACGACCCCGGCCATGCTTTGTGGCAGCGAGACTGTACGGGCTCCAACGGGATGTTGTCGGTCCAACTGGCACTGAACCCTGTGCAGGCGCGTGTGTTTGTGGATGCCCTGACATTGTTCGGTATCGGCTTTTCCTGGGGCGGCTTTGAAAGTCTGGTGCAACTGGTGGATACGGCATTCCTGAGCGGCCACACGTATTGGGAACACAGTCAGGACAGTTTGGTGCGTTTGCATATTGGGCTGGAGTCGCCCAAGGATTTGTGCGCGGATCTGACGCAGGCTTTTGAGCAGGCCGCGCAGGGTTGAGGCTAGCTGACACGGGATAAAGCAGACAGGCGCGCCCGCTGGGTGGGACGTTGCGTGCATGGGGCGGCCGACTTGTCGGACAAATGGCGGTCAGCGCCGTGGCGGCTTATGGACGCGGTATGGCCAGACCCGCGGTCACAGCGATAAAAACGGCAACGGCCCTCAAGATCGGAATGTATTCCGTCTTGAGGGCCGTTGCTGCTATGGCGTGCCCAGCGTGCTGATTAGCGGCTGGTGACCATTTTCACCAGCTCCTGGGCCTTGGTGATGCTTTCGTCGTAGCCATTGGCCAAGGAAGGCGACGTCACGAATTTGCCCCCCACAGCCAGGCTAGGTGTGCCCTGAATCTGGTAGGTATTGGACAGTTCATTGGCTTTGTTGGCCTTGGTCTGGACGCCAAAGGAGTTGAAGGTCTGCTCGAAGCGATCCTTGTCCACACCTTGCTTGGCCACCCAGGCCGAGATGGTTTTGGCATCGAAGATGCGTTCACGTTTTTGGTGAATCGCATCAAACACCTTGGGGTGCAGGTCCAGGCGGTCCATGGCCTCCAGGGTGTAGTAGAGCTTTTGCAGGTCGGTCATGCCGGCATTGAAGGCAACCGGCACACGGCGCAGCACGACATTGTCAGGCAGGGTCTTGGCCCAGGCTTCAACCTTGGGTTCGAGGATGGCGCAATGTGGGCAGCTGTAGGAGAAAAACTCCAGCACTTCGGTTTTGCCGACGCTGTCCGAGGGCTGAGCCGCAGGCAGGGTAACGTAGCCTTGGTTGGCTTGTTGAGCCAGCGCGCTGGTGGTGGGCAGCAAGCTTGCCCCGGCCAACAGACTGGCACCGACCAGGGATCGTACAAACAATGCGTTCAGCTTCATGAATCAATTTCCTTAAGGGGGAAGATGAGGTCTATGACCTGTGCAAGGGAGGAAAAGTTCACCTCGGGCCCGTTTTCATCGTTAAGGGCTCAGGGCCGTACGACGGAGGTGTCAATTTTTTCCTCGGCCAGCCGGCTGCGTGCCCGGTTCATTTCGTCTATGCCCTTGAAGGGCCCCAGGCGTACCCGGTTTACCGTCCCGCCATTGACCTGAGCACTTTGCACGGACGCATTAAAGCCCAGCATCAGCAGGCGGGCCTTCATGGCTTCTGCATCGGCTGTGTTGCGAAATGCGCCCGCCTGCAGGTAATAAGGGGTCGAGGTCGTGGCGGGCTTGGCGGCCGCAGGGGGGGCGGCCGGTGCTGGTGCGGCCGGTTTGCTGGCAGCCGGTGCCGGGGCGCTTGGCGCGGACGGTGTGACTGCCGGAGCGGCCACCGTTGGCGCCGGTGTCCGGCGTGCCTCAGGCTGGCCGGCAGACTCGGACCCTATGGAAGGCAAGGTCGCAATCAGGTCGCCCAAGGCATCGGGCGCAGCGGGTTTGGGCACATTGGGCAAATTGACGGGAGGCAGGGTCAAGCCGGGAATCGTGCCGCCCGGTGGCGGCGTCTGCCCGCTGGAGCTGCCATACAGATCCCGGTTCGGGTCCAGTAAATCCCGCCCTTCAGGCAAGGCAACGGTAGGTTTGTCCCGACTGGCCTTGTCGACAAAGGGCATGGGCACTTTGGTGACAAACAGGGCCACCGCCACTGCGGCGCCCAGGCCCAGAATCAGGCCAATCAGAATGCCGGTATACGTACCGCCGGAACTGCCGGATTTTTTTCGTGCTCTTGCCATATCTGCCTATGGGTTTACATACGTTCAGGTGCCGATACACCCAGCAGGTTCAGACCATTGCGGATGACTTGGGCGCAGGCCTGGGCCAGACGAAGGCGAGCCAGACGCAAGGCAGTGTCGTCTACCGACACGCGCTCGGCGTTGTACCAGGAGTGGAAGTCCGCGGCGCAGTCGCGCAGCCAGAACGCAATGTGATGAGGTGCCAGTTCGCGGGCGGACTGGGCCAGCACGGCGGGGTATTCGGACAGGCGTTGCAGCAAGGCAATCTCGGTGGGGGCGGTCAGGGGCGTGATGTCGGCCCCCGGTACCTGATCGAGCAGCTCTGCCGACTGGTTCAACACGGAGTTGATGCGGGCATGAGCGTACTGGATGTAATAGACCGGGTTTTCTTCGCTCTTGGACAAGGCCAGATCGATATCGAATACGAATTCGGAGTCGGCACGACGCTGGATCAGGAAGAAACGCACGGCATCCTGGCCCACCCATTCGATCAGATCACGCAAGGTGACGTAACTGCCGGCACGTTTGGAGATTTTCACTTCCTGGCCATTGCGCACGACTTTCACCATCTTGTGCAGAATATAGGCTGGAAATTCCTTGGGGATACCCAGTCCCAGCCCTTGCAGGCCGGCGCGCACCCGGGCGATGGTGCCATGATGGTCGGTGCCCTGGATATTGATTACGTGGTGAAAGCCGCGCTCCCATTTGGTCACGTGGTAGGCCACATCGGGGACGAAGTAGGTATAGCCGCCTTCGGACTTGCGCATTACGCGGTCTTTATCGTCCCCTGTCCCCAGTTCGGTGGTGCGCAGCCATAGCGCGCCGTCCAGCTCGTAGGTGTGACCGGCGTCGATCAGGGCCTGCACGGTTTTTTCAACCTTGCCGGAGGTGTACAGCGAGCTTTCCAGGTAGAAATTGTCAAACTTCAGACCAAAGGCTTGCAGGTCCAAGTCTTGCTCACGGCGCAAATAGGCCACAGCAAAGCGACGGATGTCTTCCAGATTGTCCAAATCACCGCTGGCCGTGACAGACTCGCCATCAGCGGCCTGAACCGTTGCACCAGCCTGGTAATCGCGGGCGATATCCAGAATGTAGTCACCCTTGTAGCCATCAGCGGGAAACTGCTCGCTGTCGGGTTCAATGCCCCGCGCACGGGCCTGTACGCTGGTGGTCAGATTGTCGATCTGGTTACCAGCGTCGTTGTAGTAGAACTCCCGTGTCACGTCATAGCCTTGCGAGCTGAACACGCGACACAGTGAGTCGCCCAGGGCGGCTTGACGGGCATGACCGACGTGCAAGGGGCCGGTAGGATTGGCCGACACGAACTCCACCATCAGTTTTTCATGGGTGGGCGCGGCGTGACCGAAATGCTCACCCTGCTCGGCGATGGCGTGCAGGACGGCCTGATGGGTGGCGGTGGACAGACGGAAGTTGATAAAGCCTGGGCCAGCAATTTCCGCGCCAGCCAGCAAGGCGGCGGCGTTCGGATCGGCCATCAGGGTATCGACGATTTGCTGAGCCAGCTCGCGCGGGTTGCGCCCGGCCGGTTTGGCCAGTTGCATGGCAATATTGCAGGCGGCATCACCGTGCGCGGCCACTTTGGGGCGCTCTAGCGTAATGGTCGGCTCAGCCTGGGGCAAGATGGCACGGACGGCAGCCTGAAGGCAGGCGATTAATTGAGATTGTTGCTCAGCAAGCATAGGAAAGGTCTGGATTGGTAGAAAGACAACCGGGACGAGTTGGTCAGGCCCCGGATGGAAGGCGCGGCATCGGCCCGCCGGATAGCCCCACATGATAGCGTGATTTGACACCAAATTCTTTTCAAGAAGCCTAGCGCTCCCATCCCAGGTGGTTCTGTAACCACGTATCGTAAGCGTCCATGTCTACCCAGGCCACCTGATTGCCGCCGCGCACGCGCCAGTCATCAAAGCGCGTGAGCAGACGCTCCATGCTTTTGCGCACGTCCCGGCCCAGGGCAGGATGGGAGTCCTGATACAGCAGGTCCTGACCATGGCCATGGTAGTCAATGCGCCGGACACCATGCGTGGTCAGGCGCAGGCCGGGTGGCCGCATGTCTTGCACGATAGGGTGCCTGACCTGTAGATCCGTTTGAGGCAATTCGGCCAGCGTCAAACCGGCTGCCGTGGCTTGCCAATGCATCCAGGCCAGAGCCACTTTGTCCAGGTCGCTGACGGCGGTCCTGTCATCGGGCAGCACACCGCCGCCAATTTGGCTATGAGCACCGATAAAGGGCATCTCCACGGTGTTCATGGCCTGGGCCAGGCCGCTTAAGGGAAAGAGCAGTCGGTGCTCGTGCATGGCCACGGCATGGGCGACCCAGTTCCAGGCGTCCGACACACCCAGTCGATAGTGTGTGTTGCTCCAGCCCCCCAGCCCAAACTGCGCCACGGTATCAAAAAGGCCCAAAAATCGGGGGGTGATACAGGCCCGGATGGCACCGCGCTGCGGGTCATTCAAGACAAACCAGCCTTGATGGAGGTGATCCATAATGCGATTGGAAAAGTCGCGTGCCAGTGCAGCCCCGCGTGAAAAACCCAGCAGGTCTACCGGCTCAGCAACAGCCGCAGGCCCCCGCTCCTGCATGCGGTTCAGAAAGTGCTTCCATTGTGATTCCAGAATGCGACCCGCCCGCCAGGCAGTCAGCGCATCCAGATCGACAGTCAAAGGATTGCCGGGGCCGTCGCTGTAGTGCACGGCTCCATCCTGATACAACTGCGACAGTTTCCACACATTGCTAGTGGTGATGGGCGCCTGCCTGGTGCCATCAAACGCGAACAGCAGCAGGCCGGTGGGATCGATATGACGCAAGGGCTGCTGGTGGGCGTAGCCCACGGCCTGGCTCTGGGGCCAAGGCCCCAGCGGGTCCGCTTCCAGATAGTGGCCATGATCGGGCAAATAGGTCCGCAACAGGTTGTCATGCCAGCCTGTTGCGGACTCGGCATAGTGCCCTGGCAGGCGCAGATTGAATTCCAGGTCCTCCCGCAAAATCTCGGCTTGCCCCAAGGGGTTCAGGTCTGCGCCCCAGACCAGTTTGGCATGCTGATCGCTAATCAGCCGCACCGCTCCCATCAGATCGCCATGCAGGTAGTACAAGCGCCCTTGCCCGTCGGGCTGGTAAACAATCATGCCTACCGGTGTGAGGCCCGCGTACAGGTAGCGTCGGGATAGGCGCAGGCCAGGCGCGGCGGGCAAATCCAGCTCGGCCATCAACTGCTGGCCATGAAAGAAAAAGGCGCGTTCCTGATGACCTTGTTTGCGCCAGATACGTTGACCAAAGGCGTCATGCCGGTACTGAACCAGCGTGGCCTCGGCGGTATGTACACGCCGCAAGCGGCGGTTGGGGCCGTAGTCCAGGCGCATGGTGCCGACTGTGGTTGGGGTTCCGCTGGGCATGCGTCCAATCGGCGTAACGGCTTGCGGTGTGCGCGCCGCAAGTGAGCCGTCCGGGTTCCAGGCCAGCCATTGCGCCGGTTCTGTCGTGCCCTGCCGCAACGCGATCAAACGGCGTTGAGCGTCATAGTGCAGATTCCAGTGACGCGTGTGTTGCAGCAGCGGGTACTCATGACGCTCTTCCAGCACATTGCCTTGCTCATCCAGACGGCGGGCCTGGGTCCAGACCGCTTGGCCATCGGCCTGCAAAAGCATGGCATCCACCGTCTGCCCGGTGCTGTTCGCATGGCTGATCAAGTGCAGGCCGTTGCCCCAGGCGTAGCCGGTCTCCTGGGTGCGAATCACAGTTTGTGCCTGCCCGGATTGCCCGATCCATTGCAGCGATTGCAAACGTCCCTGCGCATCCCAGCGGTAGCGAAGTTGCCCTCCTTCGGGCAAGGTGTGGTGTGTGAGCCGGCCTTGCTTGTCGTACTCAAAGCGTTCGATCCAGATCTGGCCGGGGCTATGTGCCCGTTCCAGACGACGCTCCCTCAGCAGACCGGCGCGCAAAGTGAGCCATTGCGTTTCAGTGGGGTGACGAATGCGCAGCGCCCCCGGGCCCAGCCAGTCCAGTTCGCTGCGCTCCGTGTCCTGGCCTTGCCGGTGCTCAAGACGGCTTAATCGCCCCTGTTGATCGTATTGAATATCCAGCGAACCCTCTTGGGCGTAGTCAATACGCGTGAGCTTGCCACTCGCGTTCCAGTAGCGCATTTGACTGCCGTGCAGGCTGCTCGCCCACTGTGTTAAACGTCCTTTCTCATCCAGCCCCAGGCGCAGCATCCCCCATCCGCCCTGATCCTGCTCTAACTGTGACAGCGTTCCATTTGCACGACGCCGTGCCGACCACGGGCCGGCCTGCAGCCAGCGCCCCTGCGGGTCGTACTGCCAGTGCGTGCGATGGGTCGGGCAGGATTCGCACAAGCGGCTTTCCAGGGTTTGCAGTCGCCGTTGGCCTTGATAGTCGCGATAGTGGAAATGATGCTGCTCCGCGCCGATGAACCATTTACTGATGCCTGGCTCATGGGTGGCCGTCCATTCCTGCTCGAAAGCGTAGGAGATCAGGCGACGGATACGGCCCTGGGCGTCATACTCCCAATGCTGCATCTGGTGCGGGGCTTGTCCGGGCGCCTGCAGGCTGCTGCCTCCCAAGTCATGTCTCCCCGGCGTGGGATGGTAGAGGCGTTGCATGCCGTCGGGGCGGCTGACCTTGGCCAGCCAGATCTGCAGATCGCCTTGCTCCAGAAACCAGTGAAAGGGGCCGGCTGGCGTCTGAATATGGATGACGGTGGCACTTGATGTGGTGGGGGCCTGGATGGCTGTCTGGTTTTGCGCCCGCTCTGGTGACGAGTCCGGTTTCTGCGCCGGGGCTTGCCAGTCAAATACCAGTGTTTGTCCTAGATGGTTACGCACGGTCTGCACAGCGTGCGCCCGCGGATGGCTGGCCGTAAAGCGCTCTATATCCAGCCATTGCCGGCTGCCGATACGTACCTGGATCAACCAGCCCTGTTCATTAAAACGCAGGGCCAAGCCATTGGGGCCTTGCCAGAGCCAAGCGGCGCCTTGTGCCCGGGCCGGTGGGTATAAGCGGGTCTGTCGCCCATCGGGCATAAATAAGGCATGGCCTTGCTGCCGGATGCGCAGATCGTAGTTCAAGGCCCAGCCTGTTGAACCGAGTGTAGGCGTGGGATTGCGTCCCTGCCCGTTCCAGTGACGCTGTAGCTGGAGCAATGGCCATGCCTGGCTGAGGGGCAGATCGATATCGCTTTGTTGTTTGCGTCCGCCCAGCAGGTCTACCGGATTGAGCAAACCCATATCCGGCGCAGGCTCGGGCAGGTCCCCCAGGGCAGCCGCCGGTGCGCAGCGTGTGGGGGTCGGGGGCAAGGAGCATTCCAGTGAGCCGTGTGACCAGACCGGAGACGGCGCCAGGATCAAAAGCGGGATTAAGCAGTACAGCGCAGCGACAGGCATGAAGGACTCTCCAAGAGGGGGAAAATCCTGCTATCTTGCAGGGGTGTGTATCCTGAAAGTCGAATCGGAAACACAAAGATCCATAAGGAGAAACCGTATGCTAGTCGTCTTTAAAAGCAAAGCCGCCGCCGATGTTCTGATGTTCTCTGAACATGCCATGCCTATTCTCCGGGCCGCAGGGCGCTCCTATCCCGATGGTTTGCCCGAGCGTGGCGTCTTCACGCCCGAGCAGTTGTCCGAAGCCATTGGCAATATTGAGCGAGCGATCGGGCAAGACCGGGAAAACAAGCACTCGCCCCACGAGGACGAAGACGAGGACAAGGAGCATCCGATGTCCCAGGCCGTCAGTTTTGGCCAGCGGGCTTACCCCTTGCTCGATATGCTGCGTCAGGCCAACAACACGGGGGTTCCGGTAATGTGGGAGCCGGCAGACAGTTCCTGGTAGGGTCTGAAATGTCGGCCTGCCGACAATTTGGCAGGCCTTCTTTGCTTAAGCTCCACAGTTGATCCAATTTTTTCGGAGATCGTCTATGAGCGCTATGGTGCTTGTGATCTTTAGTCCTCGCCAGCACATAGAGCTGGTCACTCCAATACAAACCATCGATCCTGAAAGCGGCAAACAATCTCGTGATTGGTTTGATCGCACCTGGCAGGAACTGGGCTGTGAACCCATGCGGGCCAGCGGCAAAGTGCTGCTGCTCGATAAAATCATGGGTGTTGCCGATGCCCTGGGCTATACCTTGCTGACGCAAGACGAAGAACGCGCCCAGGAGTTTGCACGCCATTGTTTGCAAGCGGTCGGTTCCATGCAGGTCACCGTGGATTTGCCAGGTTTGGCGGTTACTTACTGATCAGGTTCAAGACAATGGAAGACCGGCTCCTTGGGGTCGGTTTTGTTATTCCTTTTTAGCGCGACTGGACAACTGAACCGGTGTTGAAAATTTTGAGCATGTTCGCCCAAAACCCATCGTCGTGAACTTCCATCCCTCAGCAGGCGGAATATAGCCGATCGATGAGTGCAAACGTTTATGGTTGAACCAGGCAACCCCTCCCAAGCTCGCCAAGTTGCTGAACTGCCAGGCTGAATCTGCCGTCAGGCTCAGTCGTTCCACGAAAAGTCGCATTTTCACAAAAAGACCGAGCCTTGCTCAAGTTAGGCGTGCTTGGCAACCGAGGTTAGAGGGTGATCTTGCCTACGTACAACAACCACAGCACCACGACATCGGCGATCAGCAAGATGGCGACATACAGTTTTTCCAGCCTCTCAAAGATTGGCTTACCGTCGTTCTTTTCCTTACGCGACCAAATGAATACGGGCAGACCGCAAGTCAGAAGGATCGGAACGAGTGCCAGGTAGTTCAGTGAGCTGGCGTAGAAGATGAAAAGGCAGAAAAGTACGCCCATCACGCCGCTGACGAGCGCAAGCGTCATGCCTGTTGAAGAATACTTCTTGTATTCGTGAGTCAGGCACAGCTTGGTTATGTAAAGCGTGGTTGTGATATAGGCAGGCACCACCATGAGGGCGCTGATGTTGTACATCGTGTTCCAGGCATTGTTGGAGAAATACACCAACAGCATGGCCGCCTGCATGATGCCGCTGCTTACCCAAAGCGAGATGCTGGCTGCGTCGTTCTTGTTGGTCCGGGAAAACGCCTTGGGAAATGCACCGTTTTGCCCAGCTGCCATGGGAATTTCAGCGCACAGCATGGTCCATGCTAGCCATCCAGCCAGAACTGAAATGATCAACCCCACATTCATCAACCAACTGCCCCATTGCGCGCCCACGACGTGTTCCAGCACGCCGGAGGTAGACGGGTTGGCCACTTGAGCGAGCTCTGGCTGCGTCATGGCGCCAAAGGGCAAGACCGATAACAAGATATAAATAATCAGGGCAATCAAGAAGCCCAGCAGGGTGGCCTTCCCCACGTCGCTTCTTTTGCGGGCGCGGCCAGAGAGCACCACGGCACCTTCTACGCCAATAAATGCCCACAGGGTAACGGTCATGGGTGCCATGATCTGTGCTGTCAGCGAAACCGGGGTGCCCTTGTCTCCGGGACCGCTGAGCACTTGAGGCGAGGAGCCCCAGATATTGCTGAGCAACTGGGAGTAGTCGATCAAGAAGCCCAAAAGGAACACGAACAGCACCAGGGGCACGAGCTTGGCAATGGTGCCTAGAGTGTTGATGAAGCCGGCCACTTTGGTGCCGGAGAGAACGAGATAGTTGTAGCCCCATATCAAGATGGAGCCGCAAATAATCGAGTTGAGGTTATTGCCGTTTGTGAATACGCCGGGAAATATCTGGTCGAACGCATCCATGAGAATGACGGCAAAGGCTACGTTGCCAAAGCACGTCATCAACCAATAGCCCCATGCCACGTTAAAGCCAATGAAAGAGCCGAAACCCTCCTGGGCATACATGTAGACCCCGGCCTGCAGGTCTGGACGCAAATCGGACAGCATGCGAAAAGCGTTGGCAATGAAGTAAACGCCAATGCCGGCGATGATCCAGGCAATGACAACAGGCCCCACTGCCGATGTGGCCGCCGTGTTCTGCGGCAAGCTGTAAACGCCGCCGCCCAACATTGAGCCCACCACAATCGCGATAAGGGCCAGCATGCCAAGCTTTGCTCCAGCGGGGCCTGCGCTCGGCGTAGCGTCGGCACTTGCACTTACTTGAGATTTATCAGTCATGTCTTTTCTCGCACCTTAGAAGAAAATGTCGCCCAAACATCGGACGGCCACCTTATTTATTGCCTTCCCTTCTTGATTGAAGAAACGCGGGGCGCCTTGAAGTTAATGTGCTTAGGTGTGGGATGAGGCTGTCTGTCTTCCTCGACGATGGCTCGGACCCAATAATCTCCGTTCTGATCGATGCTGACGCCCTGAATTTCATGCTCGAATCCGGGGAAGCGCTTGTCGAATTCCTGCAGCGCTTCGAGGTAGCCGGTAATGCCGGTGTCGTCGGCCGGCAGGCGCTCGCCCGGCATCAGAACAGGAATGCCCGGGGGGTAAGGCACCAGCATGCTGGCGGCGATCCGATTGGCAAAATCAGCCACTTTGACGCGTTCAGTTTGATAGCGCACCACCTTTTGGTAGGCCTCAGCGGGTGTGAGCACAGGTTCGGGTATGGAACTCACAGCATCGCTGCTGTGCTTCATCAGGTTCAGCTCTTGCATGGTGTCGTGCATCTGCTGGCACAACGCTTTGAGTGTCATCGACGCATACTTGGGTGACATGCGGGCCAGAGATGGGATGGCGTCTGTTGCCTTGGCACCCTTGTCGTAGAGCTTCTTGAACTCCAGCAGGCTCTCGATCAGTGTGCCCCATTTGCCCTTGGTGGTGCCCACCGAGAACAGAATGAGGAGGGTGTAATCGCCAGTTCGGGCAACTTCGATGCGGCGATCATCGAGGAACTTGCTGACGATACTGCCCGGGATGCCGTGGGTCAGGTGCTGACCGTCGGGCGTGATGCCGGGGCAAGTGATGCTTACCTTCACCGGGTCGAGCATGCAGTCCGCTTCGCCGATGTCTTGTGCAGCAAAGCCGTGCCAGTTGTCGCCGGCATTGAGACGCCACAGTTCAGGCGTCTGGCTCAGCAGCTTGATCGGTGCCTTATGAAAGGCGTGAACCTCGCCGCTGGCAGGATCTTTGACTTCAGTGGGCTGTAGCACATCAAAGAACCACGATGACTCACCGTCTTCTTCGGCGAGCTCTTGCTTGACGTTAACAACCGCTTGGCGGAAAGCGATGGCTTCTTCGATGGATTCCTGCACCAGTGAATAACCGCCCCTGCCCTGCATCATCGCCACGGCCACGTCGATGGAGGCAATGATGGGATAGAACGGCGACGTCGTGCCGTGCATCATGAACGAATCGTTGAAGTCGTCAAATTCCAGCGGGGCACGCTCGCTAGGTTTGACGTGAATCATCGAGGCCATGGAAAGCGCCGGCAGCATCTTGTGCGTGGAATGCACCGCGAACAACGTGGGGCGGTTGGGCATGTTGTCGTCTACATCCATGGCAAACCGACCGCGATAGAGCGGATGGAACTTGGCGTAGGCGTACCAAGCCTCATCGAAGTGAATGCGTGGCACGCTTTCGCTAAGCTGGCCCACTACCTGATGGACGTTGTAGATGAAGCCGTCATACGTGCAATTGGTGACTACCGCATAGCTGGGGTCCGGACTGACCGCGCCGGCGGTCAAGGCACTCGACTGGATGAGCTGGCGGATGCTGCTTTTTTGTAAACGCTGTGCCGGGATGGGGCCGATCAAACCGTAGCCGTTACGGCTGGGTGTCAGGTAAACCGGCCGAGCTTGCGAGAGCGTAAGTCCATGATTGAGGGACTTGTGGCAGTTGCGGTCTACCACGGCAATCTCGTTGGCACCAATAGCGCCTTGCGCCACCACGCGGTTCGAGCCCGACGAGCCGGCCACGCCGTAAAAAGTCCATTTGGCACCAAACAGCTCGGCGGCGATTTCTTCGGATTGCTTGGGTGGCCCAGAGTGGATCAGGTAGTCACCCATTTCGGCTGTGGCGACCCCAATGTCCGCCCGCATCATGTTTTCACCGAAGAAATTGATGAACTCGACGCCGACCGGATGCTTGGTATAAGCCATGCCGCCCATGTGCCCCGGGCAATCCCAGTAGTAATCGCCGTCCTCAGTGAAGTTCTTCAGAGTAGCAAAATAAGGAGGGAGCAGCTTCTGAGCGTAGCGATGAACCGCCGTGTACACTCGGTTCGCCGTGAATTCGGCGGTTTCAGAGTACAGATAAACATACTCGTTAATTTCTCTCAGTATGGAAACAGGAATGCCGTTGACGGTTTCCTCTTCCGAAAGCAAAAAAATGGGAACCGTGTCGTTGCGTTCGCGTATCTGCTGGATAAGTTGCTGGCTCTCGCTAACGATGGCGGGATTGCGGGTATCCCACAAAAGAGCGATGAAGCTGTAATGCGGGCTCTGCTGAATGTAGGTAAGGCCGGCCTTGGGGTTAGCGGCAAGCTGGACGTTAAAGCCTCTTTCGATGACCGCCGTCTCTAAGGCCTTGAGGGCCTGGGCGGCGGGTAGACCCGGGGTCAAACTATCGGAAACCACCACTAGCGCATTGTGATTAAATTTCATTTCAAAGCTCTACGGTTAGGTTGGCCGGTGCGTCCGGCATTTGATACTGATGCTTGAACGTCAGTACGAGAAAACCTTTTACAGCTTGATATGCCCCATTAAATAGAGCGCAATGACCAAGATATCGATAGTTAGTAGAAGCATTAGCGCAACGCGTTCGCCCTTACCCAGCGCAACCTGAGAGGGATGATCCTGGTTACGTGCCCAAAAGAACAAAGGAAGGCCTAACGTGAGCAGCAGCGGAGTCATCGCGACATACCGAATATCGCTTGCGTACAGCATGAACAGGCAAAAGCCAGCCCCCACCAAGCTGCTGAACAGCGCCAGCCCACGTCCCGCAGGCTGGCGTCGGCTGAATTCGCCGTTCATGCAGGTCTTGATCAGATAGGCGGCCGAAGCGAAATAGGCGGGCAGCACGCAGATGGCTGAGATGGCCAATAGCGTGAGCCAGGCATGATGTGAGAAATACACCATCACCATTACGGATTGCATAATCCCGCTACTGACCCACAGGGCGATGGATGCGGAGCCCTTGTTATTCTCAGTGGCAAACACTTTGGGGAAGGTGCCGTTGCGGGCTGCCACCTGTGGAATCTCGGCGCAGATCATGGTCCATGCCAGCCAACTGACGAGAATTGAAATAAGAACCCCGATGTTGATCAGCCACTCTCCCCAAGCGCCGGTGAGATGATTCATGACGCCAGCGGTGGACGGGTTGGGGATCTGGCTCAGGGTTTGTTGCGATAAGGTGCCAAAGGGAAGCACCGACACGATCATGCAGATGATCAGGCCCAACACGAAGCCGACCAGCGTGGCGCGCCCCACGTCCTTTTTGTTCCGGGCCCGCGCCGATAATGCAACGGCGCCTTCAACGCCGATGAAGCACCACAGAGCCACATACATGGGTGAAAGCGTTTGCGACAGAATGGAGCCAAGCGGCTTGGCGCCTGGCACGGGATGGTGGCCCCAGATATCGGCGGTTAACTGGGCGTAGTTGAGAAAGTAGCTCACTACCCCGACAAAAATTACCAGCGGAATGAGCTTCACAAAGGTACCGATGGTATTAATCATCCCCGCCGTTTTGGTGCCGGACAGCACCAGGGTATGAAAGCCCCAGATCAGGATGGAAGCGCCAACGATAGAGGTGATGTTGTTGCCACCGGTGAAGTCGCCCGGGATAAAGTAATTAAGCGTATCCATCACCATTACAGCAAACGCCACGTTGCTGAATACGGTCATGAGCCAGTAGCCCCATGCCACGACGAAGGCACTGAGAGGACCGAAACCCTCTCTGGCATACATGTAAACACCAGACTCGAGATCTGGCCGAAGATCAGAAAGCGCAACAAACGTCTTGGCGATAAAAAACATACCAAAACCGCTAACGAGCCAGGCAATGACCACCGGTCCGAGAGCTGAAGTTTCCGCCATGTTTTGCGGCAGGCTGTCTACACCGCTTCCTATCATTGAACTGACAACGATGGCAATCAGTGCCACAAGGCCGAGTTTCTGGTCGGTAGACTTAGTGCTCATACGCTCTCATTGGTTATTTCGGCGCAGTTGCCGCTCTTGATGGGGTGCCAATGGATGGAGGAAACGGACCATACAATCGATGTATCTCAGTTCGTATGGCTTAGACCGACTGGAGCAAAGATACCAGAGTAATTCACTTACCGTTGAACGGATATCTTCAATCTTAAAATAATTTAGTACGACGTATGGATGATACAAATGGCGCACGATCCGACTGTGCACGATAAGGCTTAACGTTAATGGTGTGGAGGGCAGCAGTGGCGTTAACAGGATTGAGTGGACAAGGGTGTGATCAGATTAGACTGCCCCGATAATCCCAGGCATGTCAGGCTTACGATTTGAGCATGAGGGGTAGTCCATGAGTACTCAGTGTTTTTCCCCCTTGAATTCAAGAAGGAGGCCGTTCGACAAATTGTTGCCTGGGGGTATTCAGTGGCAGAGGTTGTTGCCCGGATCGGCGTGTCGGCCCATCGCCTTGCTAGGTTGTAGTCGTGATAAGGCCGTGAGGCCCGATAATTCGGAGAAACACGCTACCGAACTTGTCGAGGCCAAGCGCGGTCTTCTGCCTCTGCGGGTCGGCATGCGATCCTCACATTCTCGCAGCTATGCGCCCACGCCTTAGACTGCGCTCTGGCTCTTGGCATGCGTGCTGCCCACCCAGTGGGCAGGCAATCCACCATCGCGCTTGAGGGCACCTTGTCCCTGAATCTAGAAGGTTTGATAGATAGTTTCGTGAGAGATGCGCACCGATTTATCCTCCTGAAAATCGATCGGAAATCGGTTGGCAATCTGTGCGGGCGACCAGCCCTTTACCCATTTGTGGTCCCCGCAATGTGGTTTATTCCATCCATTAAGCGGCGGCTGCCGAGAGTGTTCGATCTCACACTGAAGCACCTATGCGATACCTAACCGGAAAAGCAGCGGCGCACACGGTGGTCGAAATCAGGCCTAACCTGCCCCGTCCTACTTTTCATGGCGCGGCATGATCCCGCAAAAGGCTTGATAGCAGACATTTTTTAGGAGCGAATGGAGATGGCCTCTTGAGTCGCCCACGAAAAACCCGCCTTGTGGGCGGGTTGCGGGCAGAGCGACGATAAGCCGGGCTGCGAAAGCGGGTCAGGCGCGGCCGGGATAGACCGTGCGGGCGCTGGAGCGGGATCACCCCTCCAGCGGCGACATAAAGACGATTTAGGCCGTCGTGGCTTCAGCTTCCTGCTGGGCGCTGGTGTGGCGGTTGACGGCGCTCAGGATTGCCAGGAAAGACGAGGTCACGATATCGGCGTGGATACCGACCCCGAAACCCGAGGGGCTGTCGCCGATACGCATTTCCACGTAAGTGGCGGCGCGGGTCTCAGCGCCCGAGCCGATGGCGTGCTCGTTGTAGTCCATGATCTTGATCGCCAGGTCCAAGGCATTCACAAAGGCAGAGATCGCGCCTTCGCCCGAGCCTTTCAAGGTGCGTACCTGGCCGTCGTGCTCAACATCCACCTCAATGGTGAATTGCTGGCCACTGTCGGCATGAGGCTGGCTGATGATGTTGTGCTTGAGCAGCTTGTAGTGTTTTTTGCAGTTCAGGTACTCAGACTCGAAAATGCCGTATACGTCGGCCGGTGTCACTTCCTTGCCGGTGGAGTCGGTCACGCGCTGAATGGCGCGGCTAAATTCGATTTGCATGCGACGTGGCAAGACCAGACCGTGTTCCTGTTCCAGCAGGTAGGACACCCCTCCCTTGCCGGACTGGCTGTTGACGCGGATCACCGCATCGTAGCTGCGGCCCAGATCGGCCGGGTCGATGGGCAGGTAAGGCACTTCCCAGAGCTCGTCGGATTTTTGCTGGGCCAGGCCCTTTTTGATGGCGTCCTGGTGGGAGCCGGAGAACGCGGTAAAGACCAGATCACCCGCGTAAGGGTGACGTGGATGGACTGGCAACTGGTTGCAGTACTCGGCGGTGCGGCGCACTTCGTCGATATCGGAGAAGTCCAGCTCAGGGTCCACACCCTGGGTGTACAGGTTCAGGGCCAAGGTGACCAGGCAGACATTGCCGGTACGCTCACCGCTACCGAACAGGCAGCCTTCAATACGATCCGCGCCAGCCATTACGGCCAGCTCAGCTGCTGCCACGGCAGTGCCACGGTCATTGTGCGGGTGTACGCTCAAGGTGACGTTGTCGCGTTGTTCCAGATTATTGTGCATCCATTCGATCTGGTCGGCGTACATATTGGGCGTGGTGGCCTCAATGGTAGCGGGCAGGTTCAAAATAACGCGCTCGTCCTTGGCCGGACCCCAGGTCTTGACGACGGCGTTGCACACATCCAGGGCAAATTCGGGTTCGGTGGTGCTGAATACTTCGGGCGAGTACTCGTAGCCCCATTGGGTTTGCGGGTACTTGGCCACTTCGTTTTTGACCAGACGCGTGCCGGTCAAGGCAATTTCCTTGATCTCGTCTTTACTCAGGTTAAAGACAATCTTGCGAAAGGCAGGAGCGCAGGCGTTGTACAGGTGAATGATGGCGCGCTTGGCTCCTGCGGCCGCCTCGACCGTGCGTTTGATCAGGTCTTCACGCGACTGCGTCAGCACAATGATGGTGACGTCGTCGGGAATGCGGTTCTCGTCAATCAGCTTGCGAACGAAATCGAAGTCGGTCTGCGACGCGGAAGGGAAACCGACCTCGATTTCCTTGAAACCGATTTTGACGAGCTGCTCGAAAAAGCGCAGTTTACGAGCCACATTCATGGGTTCGATCAAGGACTGATTGCCATCGCGCAGGTCAGTGCTCATCCAGATGGGCGCTTTGGTAATGCGCTTGGACGGCCAGGTGCGTTCAGCAAAGTCGCGATCAAAGGCGACAAAAGGACGATACTTTTGAGAGGGGTTTTTCAGCATTGCCATGGGGATACCTGTCGGACAAAAAGTGTGGATTACTTCTTGCCGTCACCAGCGATTGCAGCATTTACGTAGGCCGGTGGCGGCACAAATGACGTAGATGTGGCTGAGTATTGGCTGCCGAACTGCCACGGGACACTAGGCCCGGCAACCGGACGCTAGTAGTAGCAGGCAGGATAGGCTGGAGACAGGGGCCGAAAAGCGGCCTTCACGCACGGAACGCGACAAGGCTGCTTCAGCGGCGGGGCTGAAACCTTGGCATGCGTAGGAGGATGGGCGTGCGTAAGTCATGACCGTAAGTCAAACACAAAAAAAACAGGAAGGCAAGCGTTACGCCTGCGGTTCATGGCGTTCGTAGTCGGCTTGAAGCAGGCGACTTTGCTGCTGAGCCAGTTCTATTTTGCCAAAGCGACCGGCACGCAGTTCGCGATGGGCGCGTTGTAAATCACCCACAGTCAACGGGCTGCGTTGGTCGGGCCAGGTCCATAAAATGACTTCCCGAGCCGGGCGGCTGAGGGATCGGGCCAGTTGGGCCACCGTAGCCTCGTCAATAATGCGTTGCTGGTTGCGTCGCATGACCGCTTGTACGAAGCCATACAAAAGATAGGCAATAATGAGGGTTATGACGCCCACGACCGTCCACCAGAAAAACGGGTTGTATTGCTTGATCAGTGCCAGGTTCTGAATGCTCAGGGCCTGCAGGCCGGAGTAATCCAGACCACGCCCAAAGCTGATAAGACGGTTGAGCAGGTCCCACCAGATAATGGCGACCACGATAGTGACTACGGTGCAGATAATAGTGGCCGTGGCGCACAGTTTGAACAGTGTGTTGCGCAGAGCCTGACTATCGTTGGCGGTGGGTGTCTGGGCGTTGTCAGTTTTCATGGAAACGATTGTACCTATGCTTACGCGTCAGTCACTAGATTTACGCCAGCAGCAAACGCTGGTTTTGACGCCGCAATTGCAACAGTCTATTAAAGTGTTGCAGCTATCGGGTGCCGAGCTGGAGCAGGAATTGGCTCAGGCTTTGCTGGAGAATCCGTTGCTGGAGCGTTTGGACGTGCAGGCGGATGTCGCCGCCGATCCATTGCCGGAAGCCGTTTCGGGTGAGGCGGAATCCTCGTGGGCGAGCCTGGAGTTTCCAAAGCATCTGGGCGACAAGGAGGACCCGGACTGGACGCCGGAGTCGGCCATGGATCAGGACCTGGTGGCTTACCTGGTCGAGCAGTTGGGCTTGTTGCGTTTGAGCGACCGTGACCGGGCCTTGGCGCAAATCTTGATCGAAGAACTGGACGATAACGGCTACCTGCCGATGTCACTGGACGAGGTGCTGGCGTGCCTGCCTGCCGAGCTGGGCATTGATGACAGTGACTTGCGCTGCGCACTGGCCCACGTGCAATCCCTGGACCCCGCCGGTGTCGGCGCTCGGGACCTGTCTGAATGTTTGAGCTTGCAACTGCTGCACCAGGCCAGACAGCTCGAACCCGCCTTGCTGGAGTGTGCCCTTTATCTGGTGCGCGAGCATGTCAGCGTCCTGGCCTCTCCCAGCCAGTTGCGACAGCGTTGCGCTGGCCGTTATTCGGCTGAACTGGTTGAGCGTGCCCATCATCTGGTCTTGAGGCTGGACCCCAAACCGGGCCGTGCCTGGACGCAGAATGTCTCGGCTTATGTCGTGCCCGATGTGTTGCTGGTTCGGGGCAAGGACCGCTGGCAAGCGGCCCTCAATCCCTTGGCTGTGCCACGGCTGCAATTGGTCAAGCTGCACGACTATGACATCGAGACACACCCAGCCTTGTTGGCGGAACGGCAAAAGGCCACTGGCCTGCTGCGCAGTGTGAACAGCCGCTTTGTGACGATATTGCGGGTGGCGCAAGCGATTGTGCAAATGCAGCAGGACTTCTTTACCCAGGGCATTGCCGCCTTAAAACCCATGCAATTGGCGGATCTGGCAGCAGAGTTGGATTTGCACGAGTCCACGATCTCACGTGCGACGCGGCAAAAGTACATGCAAACCCCGCATGGCGTGATGGAACTCAAGCAGTTCTTTACCGTGGGCTTGAGCAGTACGGACGGCAAAGCCGATATGTCGGCCGCCTCGGTACGAGCCCAGATTGTGCAGATGATTCGCGAAGAGTCGCCTGCCAAGCCTTTGTCGGACCAGCAGATTACCGATCTTTTGCAGGCCCAGGGCTTGACGTTGGCACGCCGCACGGTAGCCAAGTATCGGGAGGCGGAAGGGTTGGCCCCGGCTTCACAGCGCAAGATGCGGGCAGCTGCCGGGGTTTAGCTGCGAGGGCCGCGTATCTGCCTTCGTGGGGCGATTGCGGTGACGATCCGGCGCTGACACGTGCTGGCCTGCCTCCTGCCAGACGCATGCCGGGGCGTTTCCTAGCTGAACAGCCAGGGCTCCTGCCGTTTGCGCTTTTCCTCGTAGGCCTGGATCATTGCCTGCTTTTGCTCGGTGATGCTGATGTCATCCAGGGCCAGTAGCAGACGGCGTCGGCGTTCGGGCTCCACGTGGAAAAGGATGGGTGGTTGGGGGCCGCTCAGCGTGCAAGCCTGTAGATCCACTGTCCATTCATCCCAGGGATGACGGGCGACGGTGGCAAACAGGGCGTCTACCTGAGCGGTACTGAGCGTTATGGGTAATAAGCCATTTTTAAAGCAGTTATTGCGGAAAATGTCGGCAAAAGAAGGCGCAATCAGTACGACAATGCCCAAATCCTTCAGCGCCCATACCGCGTGCTCGCGGCTGGAGCCGCAGCCAAAGTTCTCCCGTGTCAGCAAAATACGCGCTCCTTGCGCACTGGGCTGATTCAGGCAAAAACGGCTGTTCGGCTCGCGTTCGGCCCGTGGTTTGCCCGGATAGCCGATGTCAGCGTATCGCCAGTTGTCAAAGGCATAAGGGCCAAAGCCGGTGCGTGACAACGAGGTCATATATTGCTTGGGCAAAATGGCATCGGTATCCACATTGGCGCGGTCCAGTGCAATCAGGCGCGAGCGTACGGACGTAAATGCGGTGTTGAGGCTCATGGGGTCTCCCAATGTCGGATATCAACCAGGTGGCCCGCAATTGCGGCTGCGGCGGCCATGGCCGGACTCATCAGGTGGGTGCGCCCCAAGGCGCCCTGCCGCCCTTCAAAATTGCGGTTGGAGGTGGAGGCGCAGCGCTCGCCCGGCTTTAAGCGATCCTCGTTCATGCCCAGGCACATGGAGCAGCCTGGCTCGCGCCATTCAAAACCGGCTTGCATGAAAATCTGGTCCAAGCCCTCTTGCTCGGCCTGACGACGCACCAGACCCGAGCCGGGGACCACCAAGGCTTGCAGCACGGTGCTGGCCACGCGCTTGCCCTTGACCATGGCGGCCGCACTGCGCAGATCCTCAATGCGCGCATTGGTACAGGAACCAATAAACACCCGGTCTATGGCGATACCCGCCAGCGGCTGGCCGGCCTGCAAAGCCATATAGTTCAATGCGCGTTGCGCATCAGCTTGTTTGCCCGTGGCGGCGGTCAAGGGGTCAGGCACACGCTGGTCGATGGCCAACGCCATATCGGGGGAGGTTCCCCACGTAACAGTGGGGGCGACCTGCGTGGCGTCGATCTGCAAGTGCTGATCGTATTGGCAGCCCTCATCGCTGACCAATGTGCGCCAGTACGATTCCGCCTTGTTCCAGGCTTCGTCTTTCGGTGCCAAGGGACGACCGCGCACATAGTCCAGAGTCTTGTCGTCCACAGCGACCAGGCCAATACGGGCACCCGCTTCGATCGCCATATTGCACAAGGTCATGCGCCCTTCCATCGACAAGGCGCGGATGGCAGGGCCGGTAAATTCAATGGCACAGTCCCGCCCGCCATCCGCGCCCAGGCGGGCAATGATGTGCAGGATCAGATCCTTGGCGGTGCTGGTGGCTGGCAGTTCGCCTTGCACATCTACTTGCAGGCTGCGCATGCGTTTTGCGGCCAGACATTGCGTGGCCAGAACATGCTCCACCTCGGAAGTGCCAATGCCAAAGGCCAAGGCCGCAAATGCGCCATGCGTGCTGGTATGGGAATCGCCGGCCACGATGCTGGAACCGGGCAAGCTCATGCCCTGTTCGGGTCCGATCACGTGGATGATGCCTTGGCGCTCGTCATCCAGCCCGAAGTAGCGCAGCCCAAACTCCCGGCTGTTGATCTCCATCTGGTCAATTTGCGCCTGGGCCAGGGGGTCTGCCAGACGCTGATTGCGGCGACGAGTGGGCACGTTGTGGTCGACCGTGCTCAGTGCGGTTTCCGGGCGACGCACGTGACGCCCGGCCAGACGCAAACTCTCGAAGGCTTGCGGACTGGTGACTTCGTACAACAACTGGCGGTCTATGTAGATCAGATCATGCTCATCGTCTAACGCTGCCACGCGATGTGTATCCCAGAGCTTTTGAAACAGGGTGCGGGCGGGGTTCATGACGGGGACACCTTCAAGGCATAAGCCGGGCCGGCTTTGTGCAGACGACTCTGAATCGGCTCGTGGGTCAGGGCGGCGATTTCTTCAGCCATTGCTTGCAGCTTTTCCAGATTCAAACCGGTTTCCACGCCGCTGATCTGGAACATATGCGCCAGATCTTCCAGGCTGGCATTGCCGCTGGCACCCGGAGCATAAGGGCAGCCGCCCAAACCGGCCAGTGCTGCATCGAAACGACGCCCTCCTTCGCGGTACGCCGCCCAGGCATTGGCCAGCGCCAGACCGCGGGTGTCATGAAAATGGCCGGTGACGCCCTGCTCGCCATACAGGCTCAAAGCGGCTTGGGTCAGGCGCTCTACATCCACGGGCGAACCCATGCCGGTGGTATCGCACAGGCTGACGGAGCTGGCTCCCATACGCTGTACTTCTTGCATCAAGGCAATCACGTGTGCGGAGGCGACGGAGCCGCTAAAGGGGCAGCCAAAAGCGGTGGACAGGGACACGTTGACGGGCGTGTTGCCCGCTGCTTCCAGGACCTGCTCCAACTGGGCCAGTGATTGCGCAATCGTCATGCGCAGATTGGCCTGGTTATGCGCTTCAGAGGCCGAAAATACAAAGTTCAGCTCATCCATACTGGCCGCTAAAGCCCGTTGCGCACCGCGCAGATTGGGAACCAGGGCGGTGTAACAGACGTGAGGGTCGCGTGCGGTCAGGCTGGCCAGCTCGTCGGCATCCGCCAGGGAGGGAATGGCTTTGGGCGAGGTAAAGGATGTCAGCTCGATCTTGCGCACGCCGCATTCAGGCAGGGCGTGCGCGATACGCAGCTTGTCCGGGGTAGGCACCCAGCGCGGCACGATTTGCAGGCCGTCACGCAAGGTGACGTCGCTGATCAATACGGTACTCATTCCACGATTCCTTGTTCACGCAGTGTTCGGCAGCGCTCCGGGCTCATGCCCAGTTCTTGCAGGATGCTGTCCGTGTGTTCGCCCAACTCCGGCCCCAACCACTGGGTGGCGCCGGGGCTGCGGCTGAGCTTGGGCACGATGCCGGGTATGGTCAGTTCCTGGCCGTCCTCCAATGTGTGTTTTTCCAGCATGCCGCGGGCCTGGTAGTGTGGGTCATTCAGAATGTCGGCAGCAGTGTAGATGCTGCCGCTGGGAACTTCGGCCTGCTCCAATGCCGTCAGCACGTCGGTCAGGCTGCGAGCGCCGGTCCAGTCGCCGATGGTCTGGTCCAGCATGGCGCTGTGTTCCACGCGTCCGGCGTTGTCCGACAGGCGTGAGTCGCTGGCCAGATCGGGGCGGCCCATGGCCTGCATCAGGCGAATGAAGATGGCATCGCTATTGGCCGCAATCACCACCCACTTGCCGTCACCGGTAGGATAGGTGTTGGAGGGGGCAATGCCGGGCAGGCTCGCTCCGGTGCGTTCGCGTTGATGACCGTTCAGTTGATAGTCCGGAATCAGGCTTTCCATGATGGCAAAGACCGATTCGTACAAGGCCACATCAATCATTTGGCCCTGCCCGCCTGACTGATGCAGATGGTGCATGGCCAGCAGCGCCCCAATGGTGCCGTACAGCGAAGCCAGCGTATCGCCCAGGCTGACGCCGGCCCGTACGGGAGGACGATCCGGGTAGCCGGTGCCATAACGCAGGCCGCCCATACATTCTGCGATGGCTGCAAAGCCGGGGCGTCGGTGATAGGGACCGTCCTGCCCGTAGCCGGAGACGCGCACCATGATCAGGCGCGGGTTCAGTGCATGCAGTGTTTCCCAGCCCAGACCCCAGCGTTCCAGCACGCCGGGGCGAAAATTCTCAATAACGATATCGCTTTGCAGGGCCAGTTCACGGGCAATGTCCTGGCCTTCGGGCTGGCGCAGGTCCAGTGCAATGGAACGCTTGTTGCGGCTTTGCACGCGCCACCACAGGGAGGTGTCCTTGTGCAGTTGCCGCCAGCGGCGTAGCGGGTCGCCCTTGCCGGGCGGTTCAATCTTGATGACATCGGCCCCGAATTGGGCCAGCAGGCTACCGGCATAGGGGCCGGCAATCAGTGAGCCCAGCTCCAGGACTTTGATGCCTTTGAGCGGGGGGGCGGTAAAGCTGTTTTTATCCATTTCTGTTTCCTCCAATGATTGATTCTGGAATAGAAAAAGAAAGTGGAAAAGCAATGAAATATTATGCTGCCATCGTAAAAAACGTGGATGGAAGATAAATAAAAACCCGCATGAAGCGGGTCTTTTTTTAAAGTGTTCTGGGAAGCCAAAGAATAATATCGGGAAAGATGGTCAGAATAATAATGGCCAGAATTTCCAATGCTACAAAAGGCAAGGCTCCTCGTGTAATTTGCTGTAGCGAGATCTGTGGTGCAATGCCCTTGATGACATACAAATTCAATCCGACAGGAGGGGTAATGACCGCCATTTCGCAGGCGATAATCATGACAATCCCAAACCACAAAGGGTCATAACCCAGAGCCACAATAACCGGCAATAAAACAGGCGTGGCAATCAGAATCAGGGAGACAATATCCAGGAACATGCCGACCGCAATTAAGAACAGCAGCACGAACAGCAAAATAAGCCAGGCTGGTTGAGACGAAGCCGTAATTAAGGACACCAGCTTTTGCGGAATCATCAGGCGCGTCATGATATAGCCAAATAGCAGCGCCGCAGCCAGAATGAGCAGGATCATGCCACTGGTCACCGCAGTGGAGCGCAGAATTTGCAAGGCGACGCGCCAGTTCATTTCCTTGTAGGCGATGGCGATGATAAAGGCGCCCGCAGCACCAATGCCTGCTGCTTCTGTTGGCGTGGCAATACCCATGTAAATCGTGCCCAGCACCAGCAGGATCAGCAGCGCGGCGGCCCAGATGTCTTTCAGGGCAGTCAGCTTCTGAGTCCAGGTGACGACTTCGGCATTGCGGGGAGCTGCTTCGGGTTTGAACACCGCAACCAGCGCTACATAGATCACCATCATGATGGTTACCATCAATGCAGGCAGCAAGGCGCCAATGAATAGTTTGCCGATGGACTGGTCCGCCATTTCGCCATAGAGCACAAAACCGATGCTGGGTGGAATCAGCAGGGCCAAGGCACCAGCGGCGGCAATTGTTCCGCCCGACAGGCTAGGCGAGTAACCGCGCTTGAGCATTTCAGGAATGGCAAAGCGACCAATCGTGGCGGCCCCCGCTACGCTGACGCCGCTCATGGCACCGAAAACGGCCGAGCTGCCCACACTGGCTACAGCCAAACCACCGGGTAAACGGTTCAGCCACAGGTAAAACAGTTGATAGAGCTTGCCGCCAATGCTGGTGCGCGCGATGACCTCGCCCATCAAAATGAACAGCGGGATGGCGATCAGGGAATAGCTGGCCATGCCGCGGTGCAAGGTGGCAGGAATCACATCCAGGCCGGCTAGACCGGACTTCATCAGAATGCCGGAAATGCTGGCCACACCCAGTGCGGCAAAAATGGGGGTACCGATAACCATCAGGATGGTAAAGCAGGCCATCATCAGGCTGAAAATGAGCATGGAATCCATGTCAGAACTCCTTGATGCTGTCGTTGGATTCCACACTGTCCGGGATGAACAGTCGGCGCAGGGTTGCCAGACCCAGCAAGGTGCCACCTAGCGGGATCATGCCGTACGCGATCCACAGGGGGAAACGCAGCATGGAGGCCGAGCGATAGTTGCGGGCAAGGGCGGTTTCTACCACCGACATCCCGGCCCACAAGAGCACCAGGCAGAAAAACAGAATGCACAGTTGCGAGATGCAGGTCGCCAGACGCTGGCCGCGCGGTGAAAAGCGCATGTGGAAGGCCTCGACACTGACGTGGCGGTTCTCCAGATGGACCCAACCTACGGATAACCAGGA
This sequence comes from Alcaligenes sp. CHO6, assembly GCF_037120595.1. NCBI lineage: Bacteria > Pseudomonadati > Pseudomonadota > Betaproteobacteria > Burkholderiales > Alcaligenaceae > Alcaligenes > Alcaligenes sp. CHO6. Next base: position 95,690 of record NZ_JBANCI010000004.1, on the reverse strand, counting down.
GCAGACCAGTAGCAGGTACACGCACACTTCGGTGATGTAGATGCTGGGACTGTTAAAGACATAGCGAGCTATCACGCCGTAGGTGCAGGCAAGCATCAGGGCGGCGAGGGCCACTTCGGCAAGCAGAATGGCAAGCCGATTACTGCCGCGCGCAAAGGCGCCCAGAAAATGAATAAGTGGATTCATGGTGTCTCCCCACGCGCAAGGCGCGCCGGTGCTGGGCACGGCGCGCCGTCACGTGTGATCAGGGCTGGCGGGTTTTTTCGATCAGTTCCAGATAGGCTGGGCCGTTCTCAACCTGCTTGCTCCATTCTTCAATGGCGGGGCGGGTCTGTTCACGCATCTGGGCCAGTTGGGCCGGCTCGACACGATTGATAGTCACCCCGGCTTGTTCGTAGCGTTGCAGAGCCTGGTCTACAAAGGCATTGACGCGCTCAAACTGCTCCTGGTCTCGCTGCTGGGCAGCCTTGATGAGGATCTCCTGCAGATCAGCGGGCAAGGACTCCCATTTCTTGCGATTGATGGCGAGCACCGAAACGTCGATGCCAAAGTTGGCGATGGACAGGTGCTTGGCCACTTCGTACAGATTGCGTCCAATGCCCGTCAGCAAGGGGCGCGGGGTGGCGTCGATCACGCCACGGTCAAAAGCCAGATAGAGTTCAGACGAGGGCATGCCGGTGGGCGAGCCTCCCAGCAATTGCAGTGCGCGAGCGTCCATGGAGCTGGTCGAGGCCCATACTTTGCCTTTGACGTCGGCAGCCGAATTGATCGGTGCCTTGCGGCTGTAAAACTCGTACGGGTCCCAGGGCGCCAGGCCCAGCACCACGGCATCATGTGTGTCGCGCAGCTCCTGCTCGGCACCCAGCTTGAACAGGCCCTGGTCCAGAGCCCGCTTGAGGTGGGCGGTGCTGTCAAAGAGGAACGGCAGGGTAAAAATGTTGAGCGCGGGCACCGTGCCGCTGGGGTAGGTGCTGGTCATGTTGACCATGTCCACGTCGCCGCGGGACAAAGCGGGCAGTTCCTCGTAACCGTCAAACAGCTGGCCGGAATGGAACACATTGATCTTGATTCGTCCCTGGCTTTCTTTCTCGACGGTCTGGACGAAATTCTCGATGGGTTTCCAGGCGTACTCGTAGGCCGGCGGCAAATAGGTTGAAAAGGTCAGTTCCACTTCCTGGGCGTGGGCTGGCGAACTACCCAGCGCCAGGGTGCAGGCGGCCAGAGCCGCTGTCAGGGCTTTTTTCATGCATGTCTCCTGTGGTTTCTTTTTTGTTTCGTGTTTAAAGCGTGTGCAGATGAGCGATCAAGCCTGCAGAGGGCAGCACTTCGGCGTATTTGCTGGCCATGTCGATCAGATTGCTGCGGTGTTGGGCTGCCGAGCGGTCCGCTACCGCATCTTCAGCCACGAACGGGGCAAATCCTGACTGCAGGCTGTCCACCACACTGGCGCGCACGCAACCGCTGGTCGTCGCACCTGCCACTATCAGCATGTCGCAGCCTTGATGGGCCAGCAGGGCGGACAACGGGGTGCCGTAAAAGGCGGAGGCCTGTGTTTTGTGCAGGATGATGTCTTGCTGGGGGTCGTAGTCCAGTCGGGGGTCCAGCTCACAGGCTGGCGAATCACGCAGCAGGCAGCGCAAGGACGAGGCCTTGCTGAGCCACAGATTGGCGTCGGCCAGGTGGGTTTCATAGCCGATGATGGTGAATATCACGCGGCCTTTGCCGCGCATGGCGCCAATCAAGCGGTTGGTCTGTTCGATCTGGCTGTCACAGTCCGAGGCCAGCGGCGTCAAGCCGGGCTCGGTAAAGCCACGTTGAAAATCGATAACGAGTAAAACCGGCTGGTGCCCCATGGGCAGGGTGCCATCAAAGCCCCCTTTCAGATTGTCGCTGTCGCGCATCGTGTCTGTCCCCTCACTTTATTTCTCTGACTTGGATAATCAGGTTCCGTATTATTGACCTAGTCTGTCATCGCTATTGGTGTGAGTACAGCGTCAAATTGCGATGGTGCTATCGCGATTGATGATGGTAGAGCGCTTGTCGGCCTGCCTCTCCTAGGATGGAATACTGGCTTATGAACATTGATCCCAAATCTTTGCGGCTGTTTTTACTGGTGCTCGAACGGGGCACCATTTCGGGGGCTGCCGAGCAGTCTCACATTGCCCCTGCTGCCGTCAGCAAACGTCTGAGCGATCTGGAACAGCAGTTGGGCGCCGCCCTGATCGAGCGCAGCAACAAGGGTGTCTATCCCACCGCGGCGGGTAAATCGCTGGCCGCCATGTCCCAGCGGTTGCTGGACGATATGGACGCCATGGGCGCGTTAATGCGAGATTTTGCCGGGGGGGCGACCGGGCATGTGCGGATTGCAGCGAATCTGTCGTCGATTACGCAGTTCTTGCCGCAAGCCCTGAGCTCTTTCATGGCACGCCATCCCAAAGTGCGGGTATCCCTGGAGGAGCGGATCAGTGCCGGGGTGGCGCAGGCGGTGGCGGACAATAACGCCGATCTGGGGGTTTTGATTCGAGGCGTGGGCAGCGCCGAGGTGGAGTATTACGATTATCGGCAGGATGAGCTGGTTCTGCTGGTGCCTGCCCGCCATCCCTTGGCCGACCGGCCCGAGCTGGCCTTTGCCGACACACTGGATTTTGACTATGTCGGCATGCACACCGGTAGTCATCCCAATCTTTTGCTCTTGCGCGCGGCCAGCGAGCTGGAACGTACCTGGCGTTGCCGCGTCCAGGTCACCAGTTATGACGCTCAGTGCCGCATGATTGAGGCCGGCCTGGGCATTGGCGTACTGCCTCGTTCCGTGGCCGAATCCTACGTGCAGAGTCTGGGTCTGGCCATGTGCGTCATTCGGGAGCCGTGGACGCGCCGCCGGGTCGCCTTGTGCGTACGCAGCCGCTATAGCCTGTCCCCTGCTGCCCGCCTGCTGATGGACCACCTGTTGCAAAATTGATGCGTTTTTTCCCGCCTTGAGTCCGGTGGGCACTGCCCGGTAGCAGGCCGTTCCCAGGAGGCACAGAACGTTCAGGTGTTCTTAATGAGAATGACTCTTGATCTTTTTGCGGTTCTTGATAATAATGGTTCTCATGTTTATCTGCATATGTAACGCAATCACCGAGCGTCAAGTACAAGAAGCAGTACGAGGCGGCGCTTCCAGTCTGGCAGACCTTCAAGGTCAGCTGGGCGTGGCGTCGTGCTGTGGCTGCTGCGCGGAGACGGCTCAGGACTATTTACCGGGTGGGCGCTATGCCAATCAAGCCATGATTGCCAGCCTCGAAACCGCCCGGGTGGATTCGGCTGCCAACGACAGCCTGATCCCTGTTCCCGAGTTCGGCCGCCTTGTCTGTCGCGCTTAAGCGCGTGATTTCTATCAGGATTGTCGCTTCCCACTCTTCGTAGTGGGAATGATTGTTGTTAGTCCTGTTACTAACCCAAAAGTGCAACGCTTTCTGGGTGCTTGTCCCTTTTTTAAGCCATTGCCCTCGAGTGCATGGTAGCCTGTCACCTTCATCCCCCACCCCGGTTTTGACTGCGTCGCACCTGCTTGTGATAGCGGCAGTGAGGTCTTGTGTGGGGGCTCGGCGCGTCCTTGGGGGGAGCGCCGTCAGATTTACAGGAGAACAGCATGTTTGGCGATAAAGTGGTAATTCAGCATTTGAACAAGCAGTTAAAGAACGAGCTGACAGCGATTAATCAATACTTCTTGCACGCTCGCATGTTGAACCATTGGGGCTTTAACAAGCTGGGCAAACACGAGTATGACGAATCCATCGGCGAGATGAAACATGCCGATATGCTGATCGAACGTATCTTTATGCTCGATGGCCTGCCTAACCTGCAGGATATGCACAAGATCATGATCGGCGAGAACGTGCCTGAAGTGCTTGGCTGTGACTTGAAGCTGGAACAGACAGCGCGTCAGACGGTGGTAGAAGCCATTGAGTACTGTGAGTCCGCGCGTGACTATGTCTCTCGTGATCTATTTTTGAAGATTCTGGACGACACCGAGGAACACATTGACTGGCTGGGCACGCAGTTGGAACTGATCGAGAAAGTGGGTCTGCAAAACTACCTGCAATCGCAGATGGGCGATCACGACGAGTAAGTCTGTGCTGAACGCGCAGGCCACAAAAAAAGCACCCGTTTTGACGGGTGCTTTTTTATTGCCGTTTCAGGAGCCGGAGTCGGTCTTGAACCTGGAGCGTCGGGGCGCGCTGGTCGTAATAGCCAGCAGCCGTCAGCGATCAGCGTGTCCTTAAAAGGACTTGCTCGGACAGCCGGGCACCTTGCCCCAGGCATTGTTGGGACCACAGTACTTGTTCCGGGCTTCCCAGGAGCAGCTGGGGCGATCGAAAAAGCCTTTTTTGCTACAGGCATTCAACTCTTGCTGCAATTGTGCCTGCCAGGCCCCGCCGTTATTGCTGGCAATCTGAATATCTTGTGGTGGGGGTGGCGGGGGGGTGCCAACCTCCACCGGCTGAATCGCCTCGGCATCACCCAGGTTCACCCGGGCGATTCCCTGCAGCTCCCGATTCTGCTCGGACATGGCAATCTGAATGGCCTGCTCCAGGGAAATGGATGTGGTCGCCAGCGCAATGGGCGGTTTTTCTTCGGTAAGCGTCGAGGTATCGATTTCCCAGGCAATAGGCGTGGGCTCCTCGGGTACCCCTAAGCGGCCATTGACCAAAGGTTGTGGCGGCTGGGCGGTAAAGGGCTTTCCATCGGCATCAAGCGTAGGCAGATCGGATGGATCAGGTGCACTGACGACCATGGATTTTTCAGGGCCGTGCGCGATGAGCCAGTTCCCCAGTTCCAGGCCGCCCCACACTGAAGCACCTGCGGCCAGCAGCAAGACAGCAATGATAAAACGCCAGGGCATAAGCGATGTCTCGGTTTTGAATCAGGGGCGATCCGGTCAGCCGGATGCGCGTTATTAAAAGAATAGAGCCGTCATTGTAGCGAACTGTCGGCTCTGCTCTTGTGACAGAATTAGACGGCATCCCCGAAAACGTGTCCACCATGTTCACGTAATGCGTGGAATTCAATGCCTGGATTGAGCTCCTGCGCCACACGCAATTGCGCTGGCGAGCTTGCTAAAAAGGCAGTGGCCTCGACCACGTCATAGGCAATATTGCCAGCGTTGGTCTCGATGAACTTCTTCATGTCTTTAGGGTCTTTGGCCGTGACCCAGCGTGCCATGTTGAAGCGGCTGGAGGACAGGCGGGCTTCCACGCCATATTCTGTTTTCAGACGATGGGCCACCACTTCAAACTGCAACTGGCCCACGGCGCCCAAGAGCATCATGCCGCCTGCCATATGGGGGCGAAACACTTGAATGGCGCCTTCTTCGCCCAGCTGGGTCAAGCCGGTACGCAATTGTTTGGTGCGTAAAGGATCTTTGACCTCAATGGATTGAAAGAGTTCAGGGGCAAAGAACGGCAGGCCGGTAAACTGCAGATTTTCGCCTTCGGTCAGCACGTCGCCCAGTTGCAGAATGCCGTGGTTGGGCACACCGATGATGTCGCCTGCAAACGCATCGTCCAATAGCTCGCGACGCTGGGATAGAAAGGACACCACGTTATTGGGGCGAATCTCTTTGCCGGTACGTGATACTTTCAGTTTCATGCCACGCTTGAAGTGCCCGGAGCTGACACGAACAAAGGCGACGCGGTCGCGGTGAGCGGGGTCCATATTGGCTTGCACCTTGAAGACCACACCACTGAATTTGGGCTCGTCGGGCTGCACTTCGCGTTGCAGGGCAGCGCGTGGGCCCGGCGCAGGAGCCAGATCCACCAGCGCGTCCAATACTTCTTGCACGCCAAAGTTGTTGATGGCCGAACCAAAGAATACCGGGGTTTGCTTGCCTGCCAGGAACAAGTCCAGGTTGAACTCGGGCGCTGCTGCATTCAGCAGTTCGATCTCTTCCTGCGCTTTTTCAAATGGCTCGCCAAAGCGCTCGGCAATCACAGGGTTGTCCAGGCCAGGGATGATCTCATCCTCGCCATGACGCTCCTGACCGGGCTTGAACACACGCATATGGTTGGCGCGCAGATTGAACACGCCGCCAAAGCGACGCGCCATCCCGATCGGCCAGGAAAACGGCACCACTTCCATACCCAGGTGCGATTCAATTTCCGACAGGACATCCAGTGGCTCTTGAACTTCGCGGTCCAGCTTGTTCACAAAGGTGATGATGGGCGTATTGCGGGCCCGGCACACTTGCAAAAGGCGAATGGTTTGCGGTTCCACACCGTTGGCGGCGTCAATGACCATCAAGGCAGCGTCCACGGCGGTCAGCACCCGGTAGGTGTCTTCGGAGAAGTCCTGGTGACCGGGGGTGTCCAGCAAGTTGATGACGCAGTCGCGGTATTCCATCTGCATGACCGAGGAGGCCACCGAGATACCCCGTTGCTTTTCAATTTCCATCCAGTCCGAGGAAGCGTGGCGGCTGGCTTTACGAGCCTTGACGCTACCGGCAATCTGAATCGCGCCCGCGAACAGCAGCAGTTTTTCAGTCAGTGTGGTCTTACCCGCGTCAGGGTGAGAAATAATGGCAAAAGTGCGGCGTTTCTTGACTTCAGAGCGTATGTCACCGGACGACATTGAAAATCCTTGTGGCAGCGCCAGTCTGGCGCGTGGAAAACAGTGAGCGAATTATCCGTAAAGCAGGGCCTGGGGGCAAGCGCAGGCGCGCACGAGGCTAACGTGACACGCTGGCCAATACCGTTCCTGCCAGAATAAATAGCGAACCGAACACGCGGTTCAGCAGCCGGACGTGGCTGGCCTGACGAAGCACATGCAACATGCGTGCCGCCAAGGAGGTGTAGCAACCCATGGCCACCAGATCCGTAAAGCACAGGGTCAGGGCAATGAGCAGGTATTGCAATGGCATCGGCCGATTCACGTCCAGAAACTGGGGCATGATGGCCAGCAGAAATACCAGACCCTTGGGGTTGGTGATGTTGATCAGACAACCCCGAAGCAGCAAATCGCGGATGCGAAAGTCGCTGGGCGCCTGACCGGTGACTTGTACCGGCATGGCGTCGGTGCGCAGTTGCTTCCAGCCCAGATAAATCAGGTAGGCTGCGCCCAGCCACTTGAGCGTGGTGAACGCCAGTTCCGAGCGCGCCAGAACTTGTCCCAATCCCAGGCTGATGATGAACACCTGAATCATGATGCCGATATTCAGGCCGATCGCCATCCAGTAGCCACGCTTGAAGCCGTATTTCAGGCCGGATGACATGGAGGAAATCGCACCTGGGCCAGGTGAAAACGAAATGACCCAGGAAGCCGCGAAAAAGGCGAGCCAGGTGCTCAGTGCCATGATGTGCTCGGTTCAAAGGCGGGCACTGCGCCCGCCTTTGGCAGGCACAGTCCCTTGGCGGAGTTTAGGCTTTGGCTTGTGCGGCGCTACGGTTGCTGCGGTTGGGACCGCGGCTGTCCTGACGGCCACCAGGGCGACCCTGACCGGCACGGGCCGCACCACCACCGGCTGCACCGGGGGCGGCGCTGCGACGTGGGCGGTTGTCGTTGCCAGGCCGGCGCGGACGGCTTTCACCATTGCCGCCGCGGCCTTCAGCGGAGCGGGCTTGGCCAGCACCGTTGGGACGACGGGCAGCAGGAGCACGAGCGCCAGGAGCGCTGTTGAAGCGACGCTCTGCGTACGTGTCTTCCTTGGCTTCTTCGGCCAGAGCAGCGCGCGAAGGAGGCGTCCAGCCTTCCACCACGATGCGGTCGATCGGATTGCGGGTCATGCGCTCGATCTGCTTGAGCAGGCGCATTTCGCTGCGATCCACCAAGGACAAGGCCACGCCTTCGCTGCCGGCACGGCCCGTACGGCCAATACGGTGAACGTAATCTTCCGGCACGTTGGGCAACTCGAAGTTGACCACGTAAGGCAGTTGGTCAATGTCCAGACCACGCGCGGCAATGTCAGTGGCAACCAGCACCACGACCTTGCCATTTTTGAAACCTGCCAGAGCACGGGTACGAGCCGCCTGGCTCTTGTTGCCGTGCAGGGCTTCGGCGGCCATGCCGTCTTTCGACAGTTTTTCAGCCAGACGGTTAGCGCCGTGTTTGGTGCGGCAGAACACCAGAACCTGATTCCAGCTGCTTTCGCGGATGATGTGGCTGAGCAGATCGCGCTTGTGCGCCTGTTCCGCCAGAATCACTTGCTGGGTAATCAGTTCGTTGGTGGTGTTGCGGGCAGCAACGGCCACTTCGTCAGGGTTGTTGAGCGAACCGCGGGCCAGTTCGCGGATTTCGTCCGAGAAGGTGGCCGAAAACAGCAGGGTCTGGCGCTCTACCGGCATCAGGCTGATGATCTTGCGGATATCGCGGATAAAGCCCATGTCCAGCATGCGGTCGGCTTCGTCCAGCACCAGGATTTCCACGCCGGTCAGATCGACCGTGCGCTGACGCACGTGGTCCAGCAAACGGCCAGGGGTGGCCACCAGAATGTCCAGCGGTTTGCGCAGGGCATGGAACTGGGGGTTGATGTTCACGCCACCAAACATGACCATCGAGCGCAGACGGGTGTGCTGGCTGTACAGACGGACCGATTCCTCGACCTGGGCGGCCAGTTCACGGGTTGGGGCAAGAATCAGCGCGCGTGGGCGGCCGGGCTTGCGGTTTTGCTGAGGGTTGTTCAGCAGGCGGTGCAGGATAGGCAGGGTAAAGCCGGCCGTTTTGCCAGTACCGGTTTGCGCAGCGGCTAGCAAGTCGCCCCCTTCAATGACCTTGGGGATGGCCTGGGCCTGAATAGGAGTGGGGTGGGTATAGCCTGCGTCAGTTACAGCACGCAACAGAGGTTCTGCCAGCCCAAGGGCGGCAAAAGTGATTTGAGAGTCCAAGAATTTTCCAGTGACTAGCCCAAAAGCCCTCTTCGGGGCCCTACCAATCCAGGCTAAGGTATTTTGTTTATGGCGACAATGCCACGGCAGGGACAAGAACGCCGCCTGCTGCAAGAGGCGCAGTGATTGGTGCGCTGCGCAATCTGACATTATAGCGTGAAATCAGTAAAAATCCTCATTGACCATCTTGTATCATTTTGCGCGGTCGCGTTAAAACAACCTGTTTCAAGGCTAAAAGGTCAGCGTGGCGGGCACGGCGGATTTGACAGAAATTGTTAAGCACCGCCATAGACGCACTTGTTATGCTGCAGTACGCGGTTTACGCTTGGCGTGCACGCACTGCCTGACGAGTTTGGGCACGTGTCCTGGCAAATGGGGTGTAACCTGTTTTTGTTGTTTATCTGCTTATTTTTGCAGGAAAAAAATCATGACATCATGGATTCGATGGGTCTTTATCAGCAGCATGGCGGTCTTGCTGTCGGGTTGTGGGTATAACGAGATCCAGCGGCTGGACGAGCAGGTCAAGGCCGCGTGGTCGCAAACCTTGAATCAATACGAGCGCCGAGCCGAGCTGGTGCCCAAGCTGGTCAGCTCGGTCAATGCCTATATGGTCAATGAGCGCACGGTACTCACGCAGGTTACCGAGGCGCGCGCCAAGGTGGGCACCATACAGATGAAAGTCGAGGATATTGATAATCCCGAGGTCATGGCGCGCTTTCAGGAAGCACAGAACCAGTTGTCCTCAGCCTTGTCGCGCCTGATCGCGGTCTCGGAAAACTATCCGCAGCTCAAAAGCGACGGGCTGTTTCGTGATTTGATGACGCAGCTGGAAGGCACGGAAAACCGTATCGCCACCGAGCGCGGTCGTTACGTGCAGGCAGTGCAGGAATACAACCTGTACATTCGCCAGTTCCCTACCCTGATTACCGCCAAGCTGTTTGGCTACAAGGTCAAGGAAAACTACGGGGTGGATCGTCAGAGCGAAATCACGCGTGACCCCGAAGTCAAATTTGATATTCCTGCGACACCGGCTCCTGCCGGGTATTGAGTGACTCTGGAGGGGGTGCCATGAAGGTGTCCGATCTTGCACCGACGACCGGGCTTGGGTCTGTACGGACAGGCAGGCTGGTTTGGGTCTGTCTGCTGACGGTTTTGCTGATGTTGTGCTGGCCGTGGGGCCAGGCGCAGGCCAAACCCGAGCCGATTCCCGCCATTGCCGGTTGGGTGACGGACACCACCGGCACCCTGAGCGCGGAGCAGAAAGAGGCCCTGAACCAGCAGCTCAAGGCTGTGGAGCAGGAAAAAGGCGCACAGGTGGTGATCCTGATGGTGCCCACCACGGGTGAAGAAACGATCGAGCAATACGCCCTGCGTGTTTTTGATCAGTGGGAGATCGGTCGCAAGAAAGTGGACGATGGCATCTTGCTGCTGGTGGCCAAGGATGATCGTCGCATGCGTATCCAGACTGGCTATGGTCTGGAAGGCGCGGTGACAGACCTGCAGGCTGGCCGCATCATCCGAGAACAAATGACCCCTCGCTTTATCGAAGGCAATTTCTACGCCGGCATTCAGGCTGCGACGGATAGTTTGGTGGGGCTGGTCAACGGCGAGGAACTGCCCCCGCCCCCTAAAAATGCCCCTGTCACTTCGTCCGGGGAAGATGGGGTGTTCTGGGAGCCTTTGCTGGCCGTCGGCGCGATCGTGTTTTTTGCTTCGCCCTTGTTTGCGGCCTTTGCCGCGGGGGTGTTCACGCTGGTGGTATCGGGCAGTATTGGTCTGGCTTTGCTGGCCGCCGTCGTTGGTGCGGGTTTGAGCATGATTGGCCGACTCTTTGGGGCAGGCGGCAAGTCCAGCTCCGGGCGTGCTTCGCGTCGTGGCGGCGTCATTGGAGGCCTGGGCGGTTATTCCTCGGGCGGTTTTGGCGGCAATGGCGGCAGCAGCGGTGGGGGTTTTGGCGGCTTTGGCGGTGGCAGCGGCGGTGGTGGTGGCGGCAGTGGAGGCGGTGGCGCCTCCGGTAGCTGGTAAGGCCACAGGGGAGCAACATGAGTGTGAACTGGAAAGAGTTGTCGGGCTGGGCATCGGTGCACGGCCAATGGCTGCGCCGACGTCATTTCAACGCGGAAATGCTGGGCCATCTGGCTGAACAGATTCGCAAGGGTGAACAGAACCATAGTGGCGAGCTGGTGGTGGCGATCGAGGCCGTCCTGCCGGCGCACGAAGCGGACAGTGCCCAACGAGCCCTGGAGGTGTTCGGTCGTTTGCGTGTATGGGATACGCCGCTCAATTCCGGTGTCCTGTTGTATCTGGCTCTGGGGCAGCGGCATATCCACATCATTGCGGATCGTGGCATCCAGGCCGACCCGGCCCAGTGGGCGCGGATCTGCCGAGAGTTGGAAAAGGATCTGGCGGCCCGCGAATATCTGTCTGGCTTGCTGACGGCGGTGGAGGCGATTGAGGCGGTGTTGCAGCAAGGCGCGCCGGCGCATGATCCGAATGATGCGCGCGTCAATGCCTTGCCTGATGAACCTGTGCTGCTGTAAAGGGGGCCCAGGGCCATGAAACCGTCTGCCCCTGTCGGCTCCTGGCAGCAACAAACCTTGGTTGAAGCCATACGTTTGCGTGAGACCCTGTGGGGGCCTCTTGAAGACCTCTCGGAGTCGCGACGTGCACGGGCGGCGGGTGGCTCATTTGCTCGACGCGTAACGGCGCGAGCCCTGGCTCTGGCTCAACGTGACGGGTTGGAGCAGGCCTGGAGTCGCTGGTGGCGCGTGGCGCGTCTTCTGATGGTCGCGATGGCCGTGCTGGCGGTGTTGGCCGGTGCTGCGACCGCAGCCGGTGCCTTGGGCGATGGCCGTCGTGCCGTTAATGTGGTCACGGCCGTAGGAGCCTTGTTGGGACTGCATGTTCTGACTTTTATTTTCTGGTTGCTCAGTCTGGCCTTGTCGGGGAAAACGACCGGCGCTGGCAGTTGGGCTGGCGATCTGTGGTGGTGGCTGAGTCGCCGCTTCGTCAAAGGCGAGGCCAGTCTGGTGCCGCAGGCTTTTGCCGCCGTGTTGGCGCGCCGTGGCACTCAGTTCTGGCTGGCGGGATTGATCAGCCATGGTTTGTGGGTGTTGGCCTTCCTGTCGGCCCTGAGCACCCTGCTGTTATTGCTGGCTTCGCGTCGCTATCACTTCAACTGGGAAACCACGCTTTTGACGCCAGATACCTTTGTCTGGCTGGTTGAAGGCCTGGGCGTCCTGCCGTCCTTGTTGGGCTTTACCTTGCCCGATACCCTCACCATACGTAGCAGCGATGGCTTGCACATGCTGGATGCCCAGGCTCAGGCCCTTTGGTCCAGCTGGTTGCTGGGTGTGGTGGTCACGTATGGCCTGCTGCCTCGTGTGCTGGCCCTGGCCTGGAGCCTGTGGCAATGGCGTACACACACGGCGCGACTGAGCTTGGACGACAGTTTGCCGGGTCTGGCGGAATTGCGCCCGCGCCTGATGCCTGTCAGTGAGCCTACGGGCGTAGACGAACTGGCCTCGCCCGACAAAGTCGCCCGGATTCACAATGAGCCCGGCGCTCTTTTAGCGGCTCATGCTCTGTGTGTGGTGGGGCTGGAGTTGCCGCCCGAACACCGTTGGCCGCCTGCCTTTATCCAGGAGGACATGCAGGATCTGGGTCGCGTGGATTCACGGGCCGAGCGTCTGGCCATTTTGGGCCGCCTGCAGTCAGCGAGCCCTCGTCATTTGTTGATGGTGTGTGACGCTGCCCAGACCCCGGATCGGGGTGTGGTCGCCACCTTGGTGGAATGGGCGCAGTTGGCCCAGCAGTCCGATGTCATTTTGCTGGATGAGGCCTTGGCCGATCCTGAGCAGGCACGCCGTCGCAGCTGGCATGAACGCTTGGTGGCGGCCGGTTTTGCGCCGGGACAGATACACGATCAATGGCCTGACCGGCCTTTGAAGGAGCCTTCATGAATGCTGCGGCTTTGACGCTGGCGGTGGTGGGCCATACCAATACCGGCAAGACCTCCTTGTTGCGCACCCTGACCCGGGACGCCGCTTTTGGTCAGGTCAGCAACAGTCCCGGCACCACACGGCATGTAGAAGGAGCCCGGCTGACGGTGGACGACGAGGCTCTGGTAGAGCTGTTTGATACCCCCGGCCTGGAAGACAGCATGGCTTTGCTGGACTTTATGGATCAGCTGAGCCAGCCTGGGGAGCGTATTGATGGGCCGGAACGGATTCGGCGCTTTCTGGAGTCCCCCGCGGCGCAGGGACGCTTTGAACAAGAGGCTCGCGTGCTGCGTAAGTTGCAGTCCTGTGATGCCGGTTTATACGTGGTGGATGCACGCGATCCTGTGCTGAGCAAGCATAAAGATGAGCTGACGCTGCTCGCCTATAGCGGGCGGCCTTTGCTGCCTGTTCTGAACTTCGTGCGCAGCCCGCAGGCTCGGGTGCAGGAATGGCGTAGTGCTTTGGCCCGCTTGGGCCTGCATGCCTTGGCAGAGTTCGATACGGTAGCGCCAGCGCTGGATGGCGAAGCGTTGCTGTACGACAAGCTGGCGGTATTGCTGGAGACGCAGGCCGGGGTGTTGCAACATCTGAAAATGGATTTGGCCCAGCAGGCGGCCTTGCGGCGTCGGGATGCCCTGCGGCTGTTGGCAGAGTTGCTGATTGATGTGGCCGCCTGGCGAGTGAGTACGCCCTCGGACAAGGAATCCATGACCTTGGCGGTGCAGCAGTTACGGGAGCCGGTCCTGGCACGCGAGGCCAAGAGTGTTCAGGCTTTGCTCAGACGCTACAGCTTTGGCCGTCAGGATGTGGTGGCAGATCTGCTGCATTTTGAGGGAGGCCGTTGGGGTATGGATTTGTTTGATCCCCAGGCCTTGAAAGAGTTTGGGGTGCAGTTGGGTAAGGGCGTGGCGGCTGGCGCCATGGCCGGTGCGACACTGGATGTGATGACTGGTGGCTTGAGTCTGGGAACGGGAACGGTTCTGGGCGCACTGGCCGGCGGTTTGTGGCAAGGCGCGGACAAGTGGGGCCAGCGCTTGATGGGCAGGCTGCGAGGCGAGACCGAGTTAAGTGTGGATGACGCGGTGCTGCGCCTGTTAGCGGTGCGCCAGCTCAGTTTGATTGCGGCTCTGGAGCGGCGCGGTCACGCGGCGCAAACGCCTATTCGGCTGGGCGAAATTGATGCTGAGGATTTCGATCAGGCCTTGCAGCGGGAATTGAATGTCTGGCGTGCGCAAAGCCTGCCTGAGGAGTTGGCGCAGGCTCGGATTCATCCGACCTGGTCCGCCTTGCGCAATGACTACGCGCCGGATTCGCGGCGTGAAGCCTGTGTGCAGAGCCTGGTCAAGCACTTGCTGGGAGCGCGCAATGCGCCAGGGGCCAGCTCGGTTGGGCAGACACAGCGATAACGCAGTCGGGTTTATTCCTTTTCCTCGCGTGGCAAGTGGGCATAACAGACCGGCGAGCTGGGTTCCCTTGCGTCATGGATGCGATCCTCGTTGGCCAATGCGTTGAGCACGGCCTGTTTTAGCACCGTCAAATACGAGGTGTGTGGGTCATGGGCGGCGCTTAGCAATTGCAGTTCGCCTTTGCGGGCCAGCGTCATCAAGGGCAGCAAGGCGTCGGGGTCCTGCTCCAACTGTTGTTGATAGCGGCGCTGAAATTGCTCAGGGGAAATGTCGCCCTTATGAAGACCCTTGCGCAACTCCGGTGTGGGGCTGGCTTCGTGCAGCCACTGGATATCGCCCAACGCTTCTTTGCGCAGGCCGCGTGGCCAGAGGCGGTCTGTCAGGACACGGGCAGCCTTGCCGGAAGACGCATGGATGGCATCGTAAACGCGATTCAAGGTGATGATGTAAGGCATGACAGGCTCCGGGAACGTCGGGTGTCCTGGCGCTCAGTCGCGATGGCTGGTCGTTTTCTGCTTCTGTGCGTCGGGGCCGCCGCAGTAACAGGCGGCGGTGAATGCGGCTGCTAAAGGCAAGCAGCAAGCTGCAGCAGCTTCCCGGACTTGTGTAGCCCGTTTCCGTGCGAGGGTGAGGTTCAGGTCTCAACCACCTGGCCGTCAAGGCTGCTGCAGTGTTGGGGGGTACGTGTGGCGCTTTACGCCTTCTTACTGACCAGGCCGTAGATAAACAGGACGATGATGGCACCCACGATGGAACCGATCCAGCCAGCGCCTTCGCCGGGGACGTACCAGCCCATGGCTTGACCCAGATAGCCGGCTACAAATGCGCCGACAATCCCCAGGATGGACGTCATTATCCATCCCATCTTCTGGTCGCCAGGCATGATCGCCCGCGCCAGCAAACCTACGATAAAGCCCACAACAATCATGGAGATAATACCCATCGTTCTACTCCTGTTCTGTGTTTGCCGGTCATAGGTTCAGACCGCTGGGTCTATCTTAGGTAGGGAGTTTTTGCACGTCTATCGTTTTGCGTATCTGAAACCGTTAAAAACGTCAGGCTTTGTAAATGGATGATCCTTATCCGGGCTGCTGCTAGTGTGCGAATGTCGCGCAGCCTTGCGAAGAACCGGCTATTTCCCTTTGCCCGTGACTCTGGCTGTCGGTGGGCTTTCACCGGAATTTTGCGCGGACAGCGCTACGATGGGGTAAAGCGAGAGGTGTGCGCTGTCACTGAGGGGGGGCCTGAGCCTGCCCGTTCTTGTTTAACCTGCCTTGTTTGAGGGTGTGCTGATGACGATTCCCTTGCCCATTCTGGACCTGAAGCAGTGCGATGCCGAACACGCTATGCGTGCGTTCATCGGCTGGTGGCCCGATGCGCAAACCCGGGCCTGGCTGGCCGAACAGGCCCGTCAGGCCCAGGCCCTGTATGGTGGACGGATGATGCAGTCTGATCACTTTCACTTAACCCTGGCTTTTCTCGATAGCAGCCCCGTGTCGGCGCTGCAGTCCTTGGCGACACGAATGGCTGGATGGACGGTGCCGGATATCAAGCTGGATCTGACCGTACGGGATGTGTTTGAAAAGCCCAGGGTGGTGTGGGCCGGTCCTGACGACTCGCAAAAGCAGGCTCTGGATGCCCTGCAACAGTGGCATGAGGCAATCTGGTCCAGCTTGACCGGGCTGGGCTGGACACAGCCTCCGCGCCCTTTTCGACCGCACGTGTCCTTGCTGCGGCATGCGCAGATTGTGGCGGGCCGAGCGCATGGCCATAGGTTGTCGCCCCAGGCTTTTGTCGGTGATGGTGCTGGCTTGATTGTGTCCGTTCCCTGTGAACAGCGGAGCCAATATCATCTTGCCGCCATGATGGGCTCAGAAAGGACAGGTGCATGAATATTCGTTTTTTGGAAACTTTCATCTGGATTGCTCGCTTGGGCAGTTTTCGGGCGGCCGCGAACAAGCAGCATTTGACGCAGGCTGCGGTGTCGGGACGGATTGCAGCCCTGGAGAGCGAGTTTCAGAAAACCCTGTTTGAGCGCGGTCATCGGGATTTGCGTTTGACTCCCGCCGGGCGAAAACTGATGCAGTACGCCGAGCAGATGCTGGGCATGGAGCACGATCTGCGCGAGGCCCTGGCAGGTTCCAGCCGCTTGAGCGGCCGTGTGCGTCTGGGGGTGGTCGAGTCCATTGTGCATACCTGGTTCAAGGACCTGATTCGCCAATTGCATGCCCTGTATCCCGAACTGGAAATTGAGCTGACTGCTGAATCCACGTTGCGCCTTCATGACCTGCTCAAACGCGGCACGATTGATGTGGCCTTGCAGACCGATCCCATCATGGGCGATGGCATACGCAATCTGCCCATGGGGTCGATGCGTATGGGCTGGGTGTGCATGGCCGATGAGAGCATGCCGGTCCGTAGTGGCTTGCAGGAGTTGGTCCAACGCTGGCCCTTGGTCACCTTCCCTCGCGGCTCGCAGCCCCATCTGGCCTTGGTGCAGTTGCTTGACCCCTTGCCGGTAGATCAGGCCCGGATTCATTATGTATCTTCCATTGCCGCCAGCATGCAACTGATCGAGGCACAACCCAGTATTGCGACCTTGCCCCTGGCGGCGGTCAGTCGTCAGCTCAACAGTGGGCTGTATCAGGAAATCGTCTGTGAGCATGCCTTGCCGGACTTGCGTCTGGTGGCCAGTTGGCGACCCGATCCCTTGACGCAAACGGCTCAGGCCGTCATTGGGGTAGCGCTGGAGCGCATGCATCATTTTGCTGCCGAGCATCCAGGTCTGGCTTTACCCCCGCCAGACACGCGTGTTTTTGCCATCTAGCCTTTGAGGGTTTTCCCCTTGCCCGTACAGGTGTACGACCGCCGCGCTTGCTTGATAAGCTATATCTCGCGCCATTCGCTAGAACTGATCGCTTTTTCCGATTGCTCCAGGTTGAAATAAACCGTTTGGTCTCTGCCCGGCAGCCGTTGGACACTCCCACAAAGCGTGTGCAATGACTTTGATTCGGGAGGGCTGTCGTGTCTGCTATTTTTCGTACGGATCGTGATGCGCCGGGGGAGTTGTTCATCTGGACAGATATCGCCCCGGAACATGAGCGGGATTTCAATCAATGGTATGAGCGCGAGCACATGGCCGAGCGTGCGGCCATACCGGGCTTTCAATGGTCGCGACGTTATGTGCGTCAAGGGGTCGGGCGCAAGTATCTGGCCCTGTATCGCACCGAGTCCCTGCGGGTCTTTGGTACCCCCGAATATCGAAAAGCATTTGAGCAGCAGACAGACTGGTCCAATACCAACTTTGCGCGCATGAGCAATACCCAGCGCCGCGTGATGGCGGTGAGCGTGCTGGGCGGGGCCGGTACGGGCTCACATGTTTTGCTGGTGCGTCTGCCTGAACGTGCACATCAGCAAAGCCTGGCCCGTCACAGTGCGGCCTATCTGGAACAGGTGGATGGTTTGGTGGCCTTGCGTGTGCTCACGCCTGATCCCGAGCTCTCGACCCCCCTGCCGTCCGAAGATACGCAGCAGCGTCGTTTGGACCCGTATCTGGTGGCGGATCTGACCACCCCGGAGGCTGCGCATGTCTTGGCCGCCCGCTTGCAGCAGGATCTGGGCGTGGCAACGAACGATGTATCCGAGTTTTCTTTGTTGTGGGATCTGCAGTCACGGGATCTGAATGCGAGCCGTTCATAAGACGGCTATCACCTCAATTCTTGGGAGAAGCGACATCATGATTAAAAAATTACTTTCCATGGCTTGCGTACTGGCGTTGGCAGGGACCGCGCAGGCGGCCACCAACTGGAACATGAGCACCGAGCAGCCTGACAACAACTTTCTGACACAGAATGCGCGTGAGTTCGCGGCCGATATCAAAGCGGCGACCAATGGCGAGTTGAATATCAATGTGCAATCGAACTCGGTGCTGCTCAAGCGTCCCGAGGTCAAGCGTGGCGTTCAGCAAGGTGTGGTGCAGGCCGGGGAGATGCTGGTGGCGGCCATCGGCAACGAAGATCCTTTGTTTGAAGTCGACAGCGTGCCTTTCCTGGCCTCATCCTTTGACCAGTCGGAAAAGCTGTGGAAAGCCACCCGTCCGTTTCTGGCCGAGCGCCTGGACAAGCAAGGCATCGTGCTGGTCTATGGCTCCCCCTGGCCTCCACAAGGCATTTACACCAAACAACCGGTGGAGCAGCTCTCGGATCTGGCTGGCGTCCGTTTCCGTGCCTACAGTCCGGCCACCAGTCGCCTGGTTTCCTTGATGGGGGCGGTGCCCACCACCGTGCAAACACCTGAGGTGCCACAGGCGTTTTCTACCGGCATTATTGATGCCATGCTGACCTCGCCGGCCACGGGCGTGGATTCACAGGCCTGGGACTACGTGAAGTATTACTACGACGCGCAGGTGTTCATTCCGCAAAGCTTTGTGATTGTGAATAAGCGCGCGTTCCAACGCCTGCCCGAGAACGTGCAAAAAGCCGTGCTGGAAGCTGGGGAACGGGCTGAGCAGCGTGGCTGGGCGATGTCGCGTGAACAGACGTCCAAGCTGACCCAGACCATGGCCGATAAAGGCATGGTGGTCGGCCCGCTCAGCGACAAGCTGGCTGCGCAGTTGCAGGCTATCGGCCAGACCATGACCGAAGAATGGCTGAAGAAAGCGGGGGCCGACGGCCAGAAGCTGCTTGATACTTACCGTCAGCCCTAAATCAGGAGTGCGTCCATGATTGTGCTGGAGCGTATGGCCAGAGTATGCGGCGCACTGGCCGCACTCTTTCTTTGCCTGATCGGGGTAGTGGTGACGGCGCAGATTGTGGCGCGCCTGTTCTCCATGCAAATACCGGCGTCGGACGACTTCGCAGGATGGTTTATGGCAGCGTCGATTTTTCTGGCGCTGCCCTACGCCATGCTGCAGGGCGATCATATCCGCGTCTCTTTGTTGTTGCAGGTGATCCCCGAGCACCTCAGGCGCCCTTACGAATTGTTGGCCACGCTGATTGGGCTGTTGCTGGCCGCCTGGTGTACCTGGGAGACGGCCCATTTTGTGTATGAGTCCTTTGTGTACAAGGAAGTCGCTCAGGGCATGGTCGCGGTGCCCCTGTGGATTCCCCAACTGGGCATGCCTGTTGGTTTGGGTCTGCTGACCCTGATGTTGTTGCGGCGTCTGCTGCGTGTGGTTCAGGGTCAAGAATTGGAGGCAACGGAACATGGCTGATTTATCTCAGGCAATCGTCTTGTTTGTGGCTCTGCTTGCCTTGCTGGCCAGTGGAGTGTGGGTGGCGCTGGTCCTGATCGCTTGCGGTATCTTGTCTATTTTTTTGTATGCAGATGCACCGGCGGGCATTATTTTTGCCACTAAAGCCTGGGACTCCTCGGCCAGTTGGGCCCTGACAGCCCTGCCCTTGTTTATCTGGATGGGGGAGATTCTGTATCGGACCCGGCTGGCGGAAGATATGTTCAGCGGGCTGGGGCCGTGGGTGCAGCGTTTGCCGGGTCGTCTGGTTCATGTCAATACCTTGGGTTGCGGCATTTTCGCGGCAGTCAGTGGTTCTTCGGCTGCCACGGCTGCCACCATTGGCCGCATCTCCTTGCCCGAGCTCAAAGCACGAGGCTATGACGACAGCATCAGTATCGGCTCGCTGGCCGGCGCCGGTACCCTGGGCCTGCTGATTCCCCCCTCGATCGTGATGATTGTGTACGCCGTGGCCGCTCAGGTTTCCATCATCCGCCTGTTTGTGGCCGGGGTATTGCCCGGTATCTTGTTGATGTGCCTGTTTTCGGCCTACATCGCAATCTGGTCCATACGTCATCCGGATCGGGTGCCGGCGGCAACCGAGCAATTAAGCCTGGGTGAGAAAGTACGGCGCCTGCGTCTGCTCTTGCCGGTGGTCTTGTTGATTGTGGCTGTGATCGGTTCAATTTACGGTGGTATTGCAACGGCCACGGAAGCGGCTGTGCTCGGTGTCATTGGTTCCTTGCTTATTGCCGCGGTGGGGCGTTCCCTGAATTGGAAAACCTTTACGGCCAGCTTGTTAGGCGCTGCGCGCACCTCGTGCATGATCTCCTTTATTTTGATCGGGGCCGCCTACCTGACCAGCGCCATGAGCTTTACCGGCCTGCCTGCCAATCTGGCTGCCTGGATTGGTTCCTTGGGTTTGAGCCAATACGCCCTGATTGCCGTCTTGACGGTGTTTTTCGTCATTCTGGGCGCCTTTCTGGATGGCATTTCCATTGTGGTGCTGACCACGTCGGTCTTGTTGCCCGCTGTGATGGCGGCCGGTATCGACCCGATCTGGTTTGGCGTCTATCTGATTTTGACTGTGGAAATGGCCCAGATCACTCCGCCCATCGGTTTCAATCTGTTCGTGATTCAGGGGATTACCGGCCGTAACCTGTTTGAGCTGGTGCGCATGGCCTTCCCCTTTTTCTTGTTGCTGGTGCTGGCCACCGTATTGGTGACGATCTTCCCGCAAATCGTCATGGTCTTGCCTAACGCGATGTAAAGGGGGGGGGGAGATGACTATGGCTTATGTCAGCCTGGGAGCGCAACGCTATAAAGTGGAGCGCGCCTGGACGCAGGCCGATGTGGGCAGCATCACCAGCGTGGCGGTGCTCTCTGATGGGCGTATTGCGGCGTTGCTGCGCCGTCCGGCCAGTGTGCTGGTGCTCACTCCGGATGGACAGGTATCGGCCCGCTGGCCATTGGACGATATGCTGTGCCCGCATCACATCAGCGCCCGTCCGCAGGGCGGCGTGTTGGTGACGGATGTCGATGGGCATCAGGTTGTTGCTCTGGACGGCCAGGGCCATGAGCAATGGCGGCTGGGCATGCCGGAGCAGCCGCGTTGGCAGGAACCGTTCAACCACCCCACCCATGCGATTGAATGTGCAGGGGGAGGCTTGTGGGTAAGCGATGGCTATGGCAATACCGTGGTGCATCGCTTTGACCCGCAGCGTCAGTGGCTGGCTGCGCTGGGCGCGCCGGGCCCGGGGCCTTTGCAGTTCAGCACGCCACATATGCTGGCCGGCGCGGCGGACGGTTCGGTCTGGGTGGCTGACCGTGAAAACAATCGCGTCCAGCATCTGGATGTACAAGGTCGCTATCTGGGGGAACTGCGCCCCTTGTACAAGCCAATGGCCGTGGCCGTACAAACCGACGGTTCCGTTCTGGTCAGCGACCAGACCGCGAGCCTGTCACGGTTTGATCCGGATTCGGGCATCTTGCTGGGGCGTTGTCGGGTGCAGGGCGTGTATGGGCATGGTTTGACCACCGCGCTGGACGGACGGATTTATATAGCAGAAATGTTGCCTGATTGCCTGACTTGCTTACAGCCCGTTTAATTATCCACAAAGCATGAAAAAGTAGTTGGCGCTATGGAAGCGGTCAGCGCAAATCCATTAGACTATGCGCATGAATACGTCTGCGTCTCTGTATGTCCGTACAGACTCCTCTGGTCAGCTGCAATTGCTAGGCGACTGGTCCTTGCGTCACTACGAAGCGTTGCAAAGCAGTTTGCGCTCGCTCGGTGACAAGCAGGGCCCGTGGTCCTTGGATTTCAGCGCCTTGAAGTCGCTGGATACCACCGGTGCTCAGGTGCTGTGCGAGTGGCTCGGAGCCGAGCGTGTGCAGGTGGCTCTGGATACGGCCCAAGGCTTGTCCAAAGAGCGCCATCAGTTATTGCAAACCGTCGCCAAGGCGATGAGTCGCATGGATCAGCGCCATCTGGTTGCGCCCCGCTGGGGCATCACGGATCTGTTCGAGCGGGTGGGCCTGTCCATGGTCCACATTTCGCGCAATATGCGCGAGCTCCTGGGTTTCATCGGCCTGACGCTGGAAACGCTGATCCGCAATCTGCTGCGGCCCAGTCAGTGGCGGGTGACCTCGATTGTGGCGCAACTGGAGGAAACTGCATTTAATGCAGTGCCCATCGTGGCCCTGCTGACGTTTTTGGTCGGTGCAGTGATCGCCTTTCTGGGCGCGACGGTGCTGGCGGATTTTGGCGCCACGATCTACACCGTCAACCTGGTCGGTTTTTCCTTCCTGCGAGAGTTCGCGGTGCTACTGACGGCCATTTTGATGGCGGGTCGTACTGCCAGCGCCTTTACCGCGCAAATTGGCTCCATGAAGGCGAATGAAGAAATTGATGCTCTGCGCGCCCAGGGGCTGAATCCCATGCTGATTCTGGTCATCCCCCGGGTGCTGGCCATGTTGTTGGCCATGCCTATCCTGACCTTTGTGGGCATGCTGGCGGGGATTTTTGGTGGCGCACTGGTGTGCGCCCTGATTTTGGATATCTCGCCGACCATGTTCATCAATATCTTCAATCAGGATATTGATTTGCGACACTTTGTGCTGGGCATGGCCAAGGCACCGATCTTCGCGTTTCTGATCGCGGTCATCGGCTGTCAGGAAGGGTTCAAGGTCACTGGCAGCGCCCAGTCTGTGGGCGAGCACACCACCTCGGCCGTGGTGCAATCCATCTTTATCGTCATTTTGATCGATGCCTTGGCCGCGCTGTTCTTTATGGAGATGGGATGGTAGAGGCTGCCGTTCGTCCCATTATTCAAGTGCGTGATCTGGACAATCGCTTTGGCGATCACGTCGTGCATGAGCATTTGGATATGGACGTCTACCCCGGTGAGATCGTCGGCGTGGTGGGGGGCTCCGGTACGGGTAAGTCGGTACTGCTGCGCGCCATTTTAGGTTTGCGCCCGCCCAATGGGGGCACGGTTCGCATTTTTGATCAGGAAATCGGTTCTCTGACGCCCGAAGACCGTTCGCGGCTGGAGCGCCGTCTAGGGGTTCTGTTCCAGCAAGGGGCACTGTTTTCCTCGCTGACCGTGGTCGAGAATATTGCGATGCCCTTGATCGAGCATATCGGTCTGTCCCGCTCATCGGCCGAGCATATCGCCGCCATGAAAATGGCACTGGCCGGTTTGCCCGCCAATGCGGCGACCAAATATCCGGCCGAGCTGTCTGGCGGCATGATCAAGCGCGCCGCCTTGGCGCGTGCCCTGGCACTCGATCCGGAAATCCTGTTTCTGGACGAACCCACGGCCGGTCTGGACCCTGTGGGCGCGGGGGATTTTGACCAGCTTATTCTGACCTTGCGCGATGCGTTGGGTCTGACCGTTTTTCTGGTTACACACGATCTAGATACGCTCTACACCATTTGTGACCGGGTCGCCGTGCTGGCGCAAAAGCGTGTGTTGGTCAACGACACGCTGGCCCATGTAGAGCAGGTTGATAACGACTGGATTCGGGAATATTTCCACGGTCCACGGGGACGGGCCGCCCAACAGGCCCAAAGCCGTCGTCAGGAGCATTGTTAATGGAACCGCGTGCCCATCATGTATTGATCGGGGTCTTTACCTTGGTAGTGGCGATCGCTGCTGTCTTTTTCTCGCTTTGGCTGGCCAAGTCGGGGCAGGATGCCGAGACCCGTGATTACGATATTGTCTTTCTGGAAGGTGTGCGTGGCTTGTCACGTGGCAGTGCCGTGCAATACAACGGCTTGCGTGTGGGCGAGGTGCGGCATTTGCGCCTGGACCCGAATGATTTGCAGCGTGTGCGGGCGCAAGTGACGATTCAGGCTGCGATCCCGATTCACGAAGATACCCAGGCTCGCCTGGCGCTGGCCGGCATTACCGGCCAGTCCGTGATTGAGCTTAGCGGCGGCACGCCTAACAGTCCCTTGCTGGAGGCCCAGGATGACGGCTTGCCTACCATTGTGGCCTCGCCCTCTCCACTGGCTCAATTAATGGCCGGGGGCGAGGAGCTGATGGCACAGATCTCCCGGCTGCTGGATAACGCCAATACCTTCTTGTCGTCCGAGAACTCATTATCGCTTTCTGCCAGTTTGCAACAGCTGGAAGCCTTGATGGGGCAGCTCTCGAAGGCCAGTGAAGGCGTGCCGGCCCTGGTAAAAGAGCTGTCCCAGGCCAGCGAACAGGCCACTCGCCTGCTCTCGTCCACGCAGGGGCTTGTGGATCGTCAGGGTACGCAGGCCATGAATGCGATTCAGAAATCCATGGAAGATTTCAGCCGCGCCACTCAAAGCCTGAACAAGCTGCTGGAACAGAACTCGGCCGCTATTGGCCGCGGGGCCCAGGGTTTGACCGAGATCGAGCCTGCCTTGCGTGAGTTGCGGCAGGTACTGGCCGGGTTCCGGGCCGTTACCTCCCGTCTGGAAGAAAATCCGACCGGTTACCTCTTGGGTCGCGACAAATTACAGGAGTTCACACCATGATGCCCACGATTGTGCATCGTTTGCTAAAGGCATCGGTAGTTGGTCTGGCCGCCTTGTCTACGGCCTGCTCGGTTCTGCCTCAGTCCGAGCCCCTGACCTACTATCAGCTTCCGGCGGCAGCGCTGAGCGCCCAGCAAGCCGGTGCTTCGCACAAGCAATTGATTATTCAGGTCAATCGCCCTCATGCGGATCGTTTGCTGGCCAGTTCGCGTATTACAGTTTTGCCTCAAGGCAACGAATTAAGCGCGTATAAAGGCGTGCGATGGGGGGATGATGCGCCTGCCCTGCTGCGCAATCGTCTGGCCGATGGCTTGCGTGACGCCGCACAGTTCCGGGCCGTGGTGCTGGAAGGCGAGTCCGTGATTGCCGATATCGAGCTGGGAGGTACCTTGGGAGCCTTCCAGGTCGAGTATGTACAGGGTGCGCCACGGGTACGCATTCAGCTTGATGCCTTGTTGCGTGACCAGCGTTCTGGCCAGTTGATCCAGACCCGTCGATTTGTGGTTCAGCAGGAGGTGGACGGCACGGCGGTGCCTGAGGTGGTTGATGCTTTTGGGCAGGCTGCCGATGCCCTGTCCTTGCAGGTCAGCCAGTGGTTGGGTTCTTTGACGGTTCAGACCGAGACGTTTTAATGATATGTACGAGTCACGCGATCAGCCCTTGATTACGGGTTGGCAGTTTGCCAAACGCCTGTTGATGCATACCTTGATTGGTATCGTTTTTGTAACTTTTTCCCTGATGCTGGGTGCACTGGGCCATATGTGGTTTGAAGAGAATGTGCCCTGGCACGATGCGGCCTTGAATGCAGCCATGATGGTGGGGGGACTTGGCCCCATGGCTCTGCCCGAGACCTGGGCTGGCAAAGTTTTTTTTGCGATTTATGGCGCATATATCAGTCTGGTGCTGGTCGCCACGTTCGGGCTGATTATTACGCCCGTGATGCATCGTATTTTGCATACCTTCCATCTGGAAGATTAAGCCACGGACAGGAAGGCACGGTAGAAGCGAGGAGTCCAGAAAAAGAAAGGGCACACGTCGTTTTTGAGTCCGGCTCGCTACGCCGCGCCTTTTTCATGGCTGCATGAAGGTTTAACCCTGTACGCGTTCGTGCTCCAGCCTAGCGATCAAGGCCGGTAATTCATCCATACGACGGAAGGTGTCCCGCACGCCAAGGCGGCGCAGATCTTCTTGTTTGTCGGGGACCGGGCAGTAACCCAAGACAGTCGCCCCGGCGGCCAGGCCTGCTGTCGCGCCTGTAACACTGTCTTCCACGACCAGACATTCCTTGGGGTCTACACCCAAACCCTGCGCAGCGGCCAGATACACATCCGGGTAAGGCTTGTTGCGGGGGGTCTCGGCGCCGCTATAGATATGGCTGCCAAAATAATCCAGCAGTCCCGTTTGTCCCAGTTGCAGTACCAGCTTGGCTCGGTCTGCCCCGGAGGCACAGGCAATCATGCCGGGCTTGTCGCGCAAAATGGCATCCAGAGTGTCCTGGATGCCGGGAATGGCCATGACTTCATTGCTCAAGGCATGGTTGCGGCGCATGCGAAAGGCCATCACCCATTCCATATCCAGGTCCTTACCCGTCATTTTTCGCACGGTCGGCAGCTCGTCGGGCAGGGCTTTGCCAATGAACCAGTCGTAGCACTGTTCGTAGCTCATCACCCAGCCTTCCTCTTGCAACATGTCCCGCAGCACGCGAACCGTGATGGGCTCGCTGTCTACCAGCACACCGTCACAATCAAACAGCACAGCGGAAAATGTCATCAGTAATACCTTTTAGCCAATAAAACTTGAAGTCTGTGATGATACCGCAGGCGGATGCCGAGCAGGCACGGCGCGGCGTGGACTCCTGAGTACCGGCAGGGGATCTGCCGGCCTAGTGAAAACCCCGACTCATAAATAATTGATTATTGATATATTTATATCTAAACTAAAATTTCATAATCAATAAACCTTACTGCGGAAGTTCCGTCATGGTTCATAAAACAACTCGAGTGGTGGCAGCAGCGTTGCTGGCATTGGGAATGGCTGGCGCGCAGGCGGCGGAAGTCACGCTCAAGGCGGTATCTGTCTTTACGATGGACACCTTCTTTACCAAGCGGTTCAAGCAATTCGTTGACAAGGTCAACGCAGAAGGCAAGGGCTTGGTACAGATCAACGTCATTGGTGGCCCGGAAGCCATTCCTCCTTTTGAGGTCGGCAATGCCCTGCGTTCGGGCGTGATCGATTTTGCCAATACAACCGCTGTCTTTCATGCCAACCTGGTGCCAGAGGCGCTGGCCCTGACGCTGACGGAAAAACCCATGAGCGAGCTGCGCCAGAATGGCGGCTACGAGCTGATGGACAAGATTCACCGTGAAAAAGCCAATATCACCTGGCTGGCCCGCACTACCGATGGCCTGCAATACCACATCTACACCAACAAGCCGGTGACTTCGGCGGACCTGTCGGGCTTTAAGCTGCGTGGCGTGCCGGTGTACCTGTCTTTCTTCCGTGAAATCGGTGCTACTCCCTTGCAGATTCCACCCGGCGAGGTCTATACCGCGTTGGAGCGTGGCGTGGTGGACGGGTATGGCTGGCCGTCAGTGGGTGTGATGGAAATGGGCTGGCATGAAAAAACCAAATACCGTGTTGAACCCGGCTTCTATAACGTGGAAGTGGGTTTCTTCATGAACCAGAAGAGCTGGGAAAAACTGGATGAAGAGCAAAAAGCCTTCATGCGCAAACAGATCGAGTGGATGGAGTCGCAAAACGTGACTGAACACCAGATGGCGGTGGAGGAAAAAGCCGCCACTGAGCAGGCCGGTGTGCAGGCGCTGGTTCTGGAGCCGGACGTTGCTCGTGCCTTGCGAACCAAGGCGTATGAAGCTGGTTGGGCCGGTATCGACAAATCCAGCCCCAAATACGCCGCGCAACTGCGCGAACTGTTTGGTGGTTACCAGCCTTAACGCAGATAGTTGTTGACGCTGTTGGACAGTGGACATTGCCCCCTTGCGGACAGTGTCCACTTTTTGATGGCGCCCTACGGGCGATATGATGCCCGCCCTTTCAGTGATCCTTGACCTGCGGAGAAGACGCGATGTCTGCTGCAACAGCCCCGGAAGGCCAGCCTTCCAACCCGACGTGGGGGCGTCCTTACGCCCTTTTAATGCATACCTGCGGTGCCGTGGCAGCCGTGACTTTCGGGCTGATGAGCCTGCTGGTCTGTGCTGACGTGATATTGCGAAACCTGGGTTACGACGCGCTCTCGACCAGCGTGGAGGTGACCGAGTACATGCTGATTATCGCCACCTTTGTGGCAGCCCCCTGGGTGCTGTACCTGGGCGGTCATATTCGTATTGATGTGCTGTTCAACACCTTGCCAGCTTCTGCCCAGCGCGGTCTGGATCTGCTCTCGAACCTGCTTGGACTGGGTGTTTGCGGCACACTGGCCTGGCAATGTGCCCTGGTGGCGCTGGATTCGCACGAGCAAGGCGCCATGGTCTTCAAAGCGCTGATCTTTCCCGAGTGGTGGCTCAATCTGCCTTTGCTGTTCGGGGCGGGCTTGCTGGCACTGGAATTCTTTCGTCGTCTGATTTCGCGTTCCGCGGCGCAAGGAGCCTGAGCATGGAATGGCAAATGGCATTGATCCTGCTGCTGGGATCGCTTTTTCTTCTGATGGCCATCGGCACGCCGGTGGTATTTGCCTTTCTGTCCGTCAACTTGCTGGGAGCCTGGTTGTTTCTGGGCGAAGCGGCCGGTCTGGCTCAGTGGGCACGGAATACTACCGCTTCCATTGGCAGTTTTTCGCTCACCCCCATTCCCTTGTTTGTCTTGATGGGGGAGGTGCTGTTTCATACCGGTCTGGCCTTTAAGGCCATCGACTCGATTGAACGCATGATCTCGCGCGTGCCGGGCAAATTGTCCATCGTCAGTATTCTGGGAGGGACGACGTTTGCGACCCTGTCGGGTTCGTCGATTGCCAATACGGCCATGATGGGCGGTGTGATGCTGCCTGAAATGCTGCGTCGCGGCTATCACCCTACCATGGCCATGGGCCCCATCATGGCCGTGGGCGGTATCGCCATGCTGATTCCGCCTTCGGCACTGGCGGTGATGCTGGGCAGTCTGGCCGGCATTTCGATCGAGCGCCTGCTGATTGGCGGTATTTTGCCCGGCATGTTGATGGCGGCCGGTTTCCTGGCCTATGTGGTCGTGCGCAGCCGCCTGCGTCCGCAAGATGCACCGATGAGCGATGACGATCCTGCCACGCGTCTGAAGGGCTGGGCCCTGTGGAAGCCCTTTGTGCTGAATGTGGTGCCTTTGCTGGGTATCTTTATCGCGGTGGTGGGCTCCATGCTGGCCGGCTGGGCTTCGCCCACAGAGTCAGCAGCCATTGGCGTGGTCGCCTCGGTGCTGGCAACCATTGCTTACCGCGCCCTGACGCTCAAAGCCTTGTGGAAGAGCCTGATCGAAACGGCCAAAGTATCGGTGGTGATCCT
This sequence comes from Alcaligenes sp. CHO6, assembly GCF_037120595.1. Classification (NCBI taxonomy): domain Bacteria; kingdom Pseudomonadati; phylum Pseudomonadota; class Betaproteobacteria; order Burkholderiales; family Alcaligenaceae; genus Alcaligenes; species Alcaligenes sp. CHO6. The sequence goes on along the minus strand of NZ_JBANCI010000004.1, from coordinate 66,691 downwards.
GTTTATTCTGGCGGCCTCGACCACTTTTGCCCAATTGTTGAGCTTTTCGGGCGCCAGCGCTGGCTTTTTGGGCTTGATCAAAGACTATGATTTGTCGCCCTTCGTGTTGGTCATTTGCATGTTGCTGGTGCTGCTGGTGATGGGCATGGTGCTCGATCAGATCTCCATGATGATGATCGCCTTGCCCTTTTTCATGCCCTTGGCATTGGCCGCTGGTGTGGACACCGTCTGGCTGGGAGTGATGATTCTGATTGCACTGGAAATCGGCTTGTTGACCCCGCCGTTTGGTCTGTTGCTGATCGTGATGCAAAGTGTGGCACCTCCGTCCATCCGCTTGCCTCACATCTACAGTGCTGCCGTGCCCTTCCTGGTCATCGAGATCGGCATTCTGGCCCTGGTCCTGTTTGTGCCCTGGATTGCCATCGGCCTGCCAGGCCTGATCGGCTAAGGCAGAGCAGGCAGTCTGAAAGCGGGACAACAAGCATGTTGTTCCGCGAAGAAAGCCAGAGTCTGGATACAACGCTCAAACAAAAAACCTCAGTTCGGCACAGGCCCAACTGAGGTTTTTTTATGCTCAATAGCGTTGATCGTTCTCGCTGCCTATTTATGTGCAGCAAAGTGATTGATGTGGGGGCGGCGTACAAGCGCTTTAACGATCTTTCTGCCTGTCGCTGGGATCGCTTTTAGAGGCGAGTAGGACGCAGGTTGTGTGTGCCGACAGTGTTCAGGTCAGTTTTTGAGGCTTGAGCGCATAAGCCCCACGTCTTTAGCTTGTGTGTAGTAAAGCGCACTCAGCCATCCCGTCAAGAACACTAAGTCGGAGCATTCACACCCCCTATCAACAATCGTCCGATAAAAGATGCTGTGAGCTGATTGAGGGGCTGTCCGGGTGTTTGGGGCGGATCAGGCGACTTGCCGCAGGCAGATAATTGCGCAGGGGTGCAAGCACCTTGCGGTTTGAGTCCGACGCTTGGGGGTTGCCCGGGGGACAAGCCACCGGACGAGTTCAAGGTGCGCCCGTAGCGATTATCTGACCAGGGCACCGGCGCGCAGCGCCGGCAAGTTGCCAGCCCCGACACCCGGACAGCCCCTGAACCAGCGTCTTATAGTCACCTTCTTCATTGCGTCGAACCGTGGCTGATTCCAACACTTGAGTCAGCCCAATCTTTACTGACTGGGCATCTAACCCCAGCCTCAGCAAATAAGGCCATTAAACAAGCCGCTGAGAGATCCCCTTTACCCCTGCACAAGATCCGCATAAATCCCACCATCCCGCAGAACCAACGCGACCTTATCCCCTCGCTGGACAGCCTCATCCAGCACTCGAGCAATCAACACCGGCCCTGCATCGCTGGCAACCGTTGCCAGCATATACACCCCTGGCTCCTCGCCAGAAGCAGCGCTACGCGTCAGTTCCGTCACCACACCAGACGCGCACCCCTCAGCCAGAAACTCATCCCCATGACACATGGGACACAAGAACCGTGCCGGAAACACCCGATGATCACACTGCACACACCGAAGCACAGAAGGATGCATTACAAAGCCTCCAGAACAAGCGCTGTCGAGCACATGCCATAGCGATACTCCACCATGCCGTAACCCGTGACCAAGCCATAGCGAGCCTGCGCCACCTGCCGCTCCCCCGCCTGATTGCTTAACTGACGCATCACCTCAACCAGTCCATGCAGGCTGCAAGCCGCCCCGGCCTGCCCCGCTGACAATTGCCCGCCAGAGGTATTTACCGGTACACGTCCTGTGGCAATCGACTCATGAATAAAGTGTTTGGCGTTATCGGCCTGAAAGAAGCCCAAATCCTGCAACTGCGCCAGCACCATGACGGGGTAGTCGTCATAAATACTGACCACATCCATCTGCGCCGGACTCAAGCCGGACTCCGCCCATAAAGCCGGAGCCAAAGCCGCCAGACCCGTGCTCAAGCCATCGCCTTGCTGATCATCAATATTGTGAAAACTGCGTAACGCCCTTACGGTAATTGCAGGCTGATTCTGCGCCGCCGGATGATCCGCGCGCATCACCATCAAGGCATTGGCGCCATCGACCACCGGCACACAATCCAGCCGCGTCAAAGGGTCCGCCACTTCAGGCGCATTCATATAATCATCCAGACTCATGGGGCTGCGATACACCGCACCCGGATTCATACTGGCCCACAGCCGCTGACGCATCACCAGGGCGGCGTAGTCTTCTCGCTCCAAACCCAGCTTGCGCATGTGATTCGCAGTCAGCATGGCAAAGCGATGATTCGGACTGCCTGCACCCAAAGGCCGCAAATGGTCATAAGTCGTCTGGTTATAGTTCTCGACCAGTTGCTGGAAATCCTTGGCCTGAAAATGATCCCCGGCCACAATCGCTATACAGCGGGCATCCCCTGCCTGAACGGCGCGAATGGCGTGCTGCAGAATATTCAGACCGCTGGCGCCGCCATTGCTGTCATCCATTATCCAGCTCACCTTCAAGCCCAGCTTCCAGGCCAGATCAATAGCCCGGTCAGGGGCGTGGGTGAAGGAGGCCACCCCCAGGCCATCAATTTCGCCGGCCTCCAGACCCGCTGCGGCAAGAGACTGCTTGAACGCCTGGGCCAGCAGCTCGGAAGTGCCAAGCTGACCGCGTCGCGTATAGGTGACCTCGGTCGCGCCCAGCAGACGCACCGTATTCAAGTTGAAAGCAGGTGTCATGGTCAGTTCCTGTAACAGCGCTTAGCGACGAACCTGATAGCCCGCTTTTTCTCTGTCCCACGTGTTGGGACCAATGCCGCGATCACGCAGGGCAAATTTTTGAATCTTGCCATTTTCCGTAGTGGGCAAGACATCCGTAAATTCGATAAAGCGGGGGACAGCAAAATAGGGCAGGCGGCGTTCGCAATGCTGCAGCAGTTCCTCGCAGCTAACGCTGCAATCAGGACGCAGCACAATCATGGCCATGACCTCGTCCTCGGCCAGTTCGGACTTGGCCGCATACACCGCAACGGTGTGGACAGCGGGGTGACTGGCCAATGCCTGTTCGACTTCGTAGGAGGAAATGTTCTCACCACGACGGCGAATCATGTCTTTCAGACGGTCCACAAAGCGGTAGTAGCCATCTGCATCACGCACGACGCGGTCACCGGTGTGGAACCACAGGTTTTTCCAGGTCTCCACCGTCTTGTCCGGTTGCCCGTAGTAACCCAGCGCGAAGGCATAGGGTTCATCGGCGCGCAGCAACAGCTCGCCCACTTCACCGTCTGGCAGCGGGTTGTCGTTTTCATCCACTACCAGCGCCTCAAAGCCCTCGGATACACGGCCCATATAACCATTGCGCTGCTCCTGGATACCCCGGCCCATCACATAATTGGTCTCGGTGGAGCCAAAGCCATCGAGCAGGTACATCTGGCAGCGCTCCAGAAACTGGCTATGAAACTGTTCAGGCACGCCAGGGCCCAGGGCAATGCGGGTCTTGTGCTGCTTTTCTGCGGCCGTGACCGGCTTGGACAGCAAGATGGGCACCATGGCACCGAGCAGATAGGTAATGGTGGCACCAGTCTGGCACAGATTGTCAAAGAAGCGGCTGGCTGAAAACCGCTTGTCCACCACCATGCAGGCGTCACTGACCAGGGCCTGAAAGAAGGTGTTTAGGGCATTGGTGTGGAACATGGGCAGGCAGGTGTAGAGCACATCGTCGGCTTTCATGCCCAGTTTGCTGGCAGTGTAAATACCCCACCAGTAGAACTGGGCGTGGGGGCATTGCACGCCTTTGGAGGGGCCCGAGGTGCCGGAGGTGTACAGAATGGCCAGCGTATCGCCAGGGCCGATATCCGCAGGCTCGCAGTAATCGCCCAAAGCAGGCAGATCGCAGGTGGCCACAGCCAGTGTTTGTGCGGCTTCCTGGCCTTGAATCAACCAGGCTTGCTGGACGGCAGTGGCGCCAAGGTCCACATCGGCCAGCAGCGGAGTCAGATCACTTTCCACCACCAGCAGGCTGGCTTGGCTATTGCACAGAATGTGCTGCAACTGGGCACCACGCGAGGCGGTATTGATGGGCACCACAATGGCACCCAGCCAGCCGCAGCCAAGCACCATGTCCAAAAATTCGTGGCGGTTGGTGCAAAGCAGGGCGACCCGGTCGCCACGCTTGATGCCGGCGCGGCTCAGGCGGCTGGCGCTGGCTGCGGCCACTTGCAAGGTTTGTTCGCCGGTGTAGTGGGTATGACGGTCTGAGAACAGCGGGGCATCACCCATGCGCTCGGCGCGCAGGCGCAACAGGGCCGGTACCGTGCGCTGCGTGGCGGGTATTGAAAACAGCGGCAATTCAGAAGCGGGAATGGAATGGGCGTGCATGATCTATCTGTCTCCCGGCTCACGCGCCACCAAGGCGATAAGCCGATATGCATGGGTGAAATTACTAATATCCTGCAAACAGTATACTGCAATATATTATTTATAAATTCCTGTCCTTCACCGGAAAAACCCGAAGTGTCAGAGGCCATCACGCAGTGGTACTTCGGGCAAACCCAACCTTGGCGCGGGACAGAAAGGGGGTCGTTTTGCGACGTGTGGAAATACGGTTGGCAAAACAGTTGATCCGGCTTGGGGATGCGGGTCGATCAGCAATAAAACAGGCCGGGCTCACCAATTTGAGCAAGGGTGCTTCACAATGATTTTGAATAAGCCCACAGGGGCAACGGGGATAGAACAATGAAGGTATGGCTTAAGTTGGCAACGTGTTGTGCACTGATGTTGGGTGCACAGGCCCATGCTCAAAACAAGAATGTGACGCTGGTTGTGCCTTACCCACCGGGCGGTGCGGCGGACCAGCTCGCGCGCGTGATCTCCCAGGAAATGGGCACGCGCTTTGATCAAAAAGTCATCGTGGAAAACCGCCCCGGCGCGGGTGCCCAGGTGGCCATGAACGTCGTGAAGAACGCCAATCCCAGCTCCTTGGGTACGGTCCTGTTTCTGGCTGATAGCGGTGCCTATTCCTTGAATCGCCACTTGTATCAGCGTCTGAATTACGACGTGGCAACCGACCTGATCCCCATGACGCTGGCCGCCAAGGCGCCGGTGTTCCTGCTGGTCAATAAAGACAGCCCCTTCAAGACGGTTCAGGATCTGGTGGCCGCGGGCCAGAAACAGGAGCTGACGTACGGTTCGCCGGGGATGGGGACGGGGACTCACCTGCTGGGCGAGATGCTGCGTAAAGAAACCGGCGCCCGACTGGTACACGTGCCTTACAAAGGCGCTGGTCCCGCTTTGATTGACGCGGTGAGCGGCCAGATCGACTTTATTTTTGATGTGCTGACGGGCAGCCGCGGTTTCCTGGAAGATGGCCGTTTGCGTTCGATTGCGGCCGCCACGACCGAGCGCAGCCCTTTGCGTCCAGACGTGCCGACGATTGCAGAAGCCGGTATCCCCAATGTGGCGTTCACCATCTGGTGGGGCATTTCGGCCAAAGCCGGTACGCCTGAGGAAGACGTGGCCCGTCTGACCGAACAATTGACGGCGGTGCTGAAAGAAGAGTCAGTGGTCAAGAAGTTCGTGGACTTCGGTATTCAGATCGAACCTTCCACACCTCAGGAGTTTGCGGATCTGATCGAGCGTGATGCTCAAACCATGGGGCCGACCATTAAGGCCTTGGATATCACGCTGGACTAACAGGACGGCTTGATTGCAAAAGGGCGCTGCGGCGCCCTTTTTTTGTGGCCTGCGGCCGGTGACCGCAGGGGGCGTGTCCTGTAGGGCCGCCCTCAGGCCAGCAGCTCCGCTTGCTTGAGGCAGTAGGCCGAGCAGCAAATGACCAGGTTTTCCCTAATCAACTGGGCTGCCTGCTCCTGCTGGCATTCACGGAATGCCTGGCAGATGGCCTTGGCCCGCTGCATGGTCTCCAATCGGAACTGGGGGTCCTGGAGGCAGGCAATCCGGGCTTGGTCGGCCTGATCGTGCAGGCGTGCCATGGTGTCGACCAATTGCTTGTTGGGCACCATGCTGATCCAGGCACTGCGAAAGGCCCAGTTGGCCTGAATATTGTCGATCGGGTCACCTTGCTGGTGAGTGGCTTCAATTCGACTCAAGGCCTGCTCCATTGCCAGCATGCCCACTTTGCTTTGATGGATGCAGGCCAGCTTGGCTGCTGGTGGCTCAAGTAAAAGACGTACTGAGAAAATGTCCTCGATATCCTGGGCGGTGTAGACCCGCAGTACAAAGCCGCGTGATGTTCCTTCCAGCACCCCTTCGTTTTTCAGTTGCAGCAAGGCTTCACGCACCGGCATGCGCGAGACATTCAGGCTGGCCGCAATTTCGTTATCGACCAGCCGCACGTCAAAGCCGATCTTGCCCAGGGCAATGTCCTGACGCAACATGCCATAGACTTGTTCACGGATATTGGGTTCGCGTTTCTTGTAGGGATTGGCAGCCATATGCTCGCCCGGCGTCTGGCGCACGGCAAAAGACTCAAAAGGCTATAGGATACCAAGTAAGCGCCGGGGGCTGATGGCTTTCCTGCCCGTACGGTTTTGCTGTCCAAGTTGCAGGATAATACCGGGTATTCACACCAGCACGCACCAGGAGGGCCCGTCGATGCGGTGGCGGCATGTAGAAATTTTTGACGCAATCTGCCGTGGCGGTTCATTGACACAGGCCGCGCAGTTGCTGCATATCTCCCAGCCTGCGGCCAGCAAGATGCTGGCAACGGCGGAAATGCAGCTGGGATTTCGGCTGTTTGACCGCGTGCGGGGCCGCTTGATCCCCACACGCGAGGCCAGCATCCTGGCGCCTTACGTGGCGCGCTTGCATCAGAATCTGGATGACGTCAGCCGACTGGCGCGCAATCTGCGCTCTCACCATGAAGGGCTGTGGCGTATAGGCAGCAGTCCGGCGTTTGGCCTGGAGCTGCTGCCGGTCGCCTTGAGTCGCTGCCGTCAGGCGCACCCGGCCATGAGTTTCGAGCTGCGTACCCACCATAGTGGCGAGTTGCTGCAAGCCTTGGAAACGCGCGACCTGGACATGGTGATGAGCTTTGATCAGGGCGAAGCCTCCGGTGTGCAGCGGCAGGTGTTGGCCCATACGGAACTGGTACACGTTACCTTGCCGGGCGTTGCTCCGTTGCGTCACTGGAAGGAGATGGCCGGGCGCGCCTTCATTGCTTTGGACGCGGATGACCCGGTCGGTGCGATGGTGGAAAGCCTGTTGCAAAACCATGCTCCCGATGTCACGCCCTTTATGCGTGTGCAGACCCATTACGTTGCTTGCAGTCTGGTGGTGCAGCAGGTGGGCGAGGCCCTGGTCGATCTGGTCACCGCGCGCGCCATGCAAGGCCGAGGCCTTGCCATCCATCGTTTGCCCGAGCCTTTGCCTATCCCCGTGAGTATTTTGACGGCCCCTGATGATGCGGGCTCGGGTTCGCGCGAACGCGTGCTCGATCACATCCGGCAGGCGCTGCTGGAATGCCGTTTTCCTGGTTGAGTCGTTGGTTTTTCCATAACCCAGGGTTATGGACTACAGCAACTATTCATTGGCGTCCCGACGCCGCCCCCCAGACAATAGAGCAGTTATTGGGGGTATAGCCATGCATGTATGTATTATCGGCGCCGGTGTAATCGGAATGAGCACTGCGTTCATGTTGCGCCAGAAAGGGATCAAGGTCACGGTTCTGGAGGCCGGCCCGCAGGTGGCCGGACAGACCAGTTTTGCCAACGGTGGGCAGCTAAGTTACAGCTACGTCGCCCCCTTGGCGGATCCCGGCGTGTTCAAGGATTTGCCCCGCTGGTTGTTGAACAAAGACTCGCCCCTGCGTTTTAAGCCGGCCCTGAGCCTGCAGCAATGGCGCTGGCTGCTTCATTTTCTGAAAGCCTGCCGCAGTGATGTGGTGCGTCGGACTACTGCGCAGATGCTGAGTCTGTCCTACTTGAGCCGCGACGTTCTGCACGACTGGCAAGCACGTTTCAATCTGGAGTTTGCTCATCAACGCAATGGCAAACTGATTGTGTTCCGTAGCCCGGGCCCGTTTGAGCATGCGCGTGAGCAAGCGCAACTGCAGGCTGAGCTGGGTTCGTCGCAGCAAGTGCTGGAGGCCGCCCAGGTACTGGAATTGGAACCCTCACTACAGGCTTTGGGTTCACGCTTGCAAGGTGCGATTTACACACCGAGTGAAGAAGCGGGCGACGCTTGTTTGTTTGCCCTTGCCTTGCATGAGCGCCTGCAAAACGACGGTGACTACGAATTGAGGCTGAACACGCCGGTGCAGCGTTTTGTGATGGAAGGACGCGACATTCGCGCTGTGCACACCCCGCAAGGCGAGTTTCAAGCAGATCAGTTTGTTCTTGCCAGCGGGATGGGTACGGTGTCTTTGCTGCGGCAATTGGGTGGCCGCCCGTTGATTTATCCCTTGAAGGGTTATAGCTTGAGCCTGCCGCTGGAGGGTTTGAATCAGGCGGTGCCGGCGATCAGCGTCACCGATTACGAACAGCGTATTGTGTACGCCCGTCTGGGCAAGGTACTGCGCATGGCCGCGATGGTGGATATTGGGTTTGAAGGTTTGGATATTCCTGCTGCCCGCATGGCGACCTTGAAGCAGCAGGTCAATGGCCTGTTTCCCGGTCTGCCACTGGAACAGGCCCAGACCTGGGCTGGTTTGCGGCCTGCGACGCCATCGGGCAAACCGGTGGTGGGAGCCAGCAAGCTGGCAGGTCGCTTGTGGGTGAATGCAGGCCACGGCGCATTGGGCTTCACCTTGGCTTGCGGCAGCGCAGCGATTCTGGCGGCTCACCTGACGGGCGAGGCATCTCCTATTGATGACGCGCCATTTCGTCCTTAAGCCTTGAAGGGGATGATGGGTACGAGGCCATCAATGGTCCATGGCCGGTCATGGGTTGACGGTGGCGGGGCGTGGTGTGAAGGCTTGGTGCTGGGTAATGAGCCGCGAATAATCAGTCGCGCCGATGGTGCACCCCTAGATGGAGATGGGCAAGTTTCTCTTTGGAAGCTAGCCCATTTTTTTTGTGTTTTACGTAGTGATGTTTAGACGGTTGCCCGCAAAACCGGCGTCGCTTTGAAGCCGGCCGTCAGCAGCAGGGACAGACCATAGATGGCCACTGCCAACGCAGGAATTGACCACAGCGCATTGAAATCCAGCGCGGTGAACAGGTAGCGGTACATCAGGTCGATCAGCCAGGGGTGGATCAAATACACCCCCAAGGTCAGCTCCGCCAGATGGGCACTGATGCGCGAGTTGATCAAGGGCTGATTCCAGTCACGCAGCAGCACGATCAACGCGATAGACATGGGGATGACGGTAATGCTCAGGTAGTCGTAAAAGTACGCCGCGGTTTGACGATCGTGGGTGATGGCCAACGCGTAAAAGCCCCAGGCTGTGGCCGCAATACTGCCCAGTAATACCGAGAGGGTCAGCCAGCGGGGCACGCGTACAGGTACTTTGCGCAGCAGATAGCCCAGCAGGAAATAGGGCAGATAAGACAGAAACCAGGTGAAGAAAGGAGCCGAGTGAGTGTTCAGCTCTGGCTTGCTCAGGGTGCTCAGCGCAGACAGTACGAAAGCGGCTCCAGTCAGCACCGTCAATTGCTTCAGATTGGTGTTCTGGACCATGCGACGCAAAAATGGCGTGAACAGGTACAGGAACACGATCATGTACAAAAACCAGAGGTGAAAATAGGGACGCCCCTGCAATAGACGCTCCAGATAGGGGTAGGGATCTGCCTGCGGCGTCCACCAATGTTGCTTGAAGGCGGTCCAGCCCAGGTAAAAGGCCGTCCAGAACAGCAAGGGCAGCAAGACCCGTGATGCCCGTTTGCGATAGAACAGTTTCATGCCTTCTTGAGGCCGGGGTTCGAGCAGGAGCGCACCGCTGACCATCACAAAGACCGGTACGCACCAGCGGGTGGCCGCATCATACAGATTGCCGCTCCACCAGTTGGCCGTGCCTACCTCGGCATTGAGGACGGCGTAGGCAGCGATATGCAGGCATACCACCGAGAAAATCGCCACGATCCGCGCATTGCTGATCCAGTTCATGAGAGGGCATAAAAAACAGACACCTGCTTATCCTAAGGGGCAGACGTTTCTGATTTGTCCCCCAAATACGGGATTTGGCGTCCAGTTTTGTCTGGATGTGACGGGAAGAGGGCGAGCTCACGGCTTGGCGGGCGCGGACACCGTCAGCGTGCTGTCTTTAGGTCGGGATTGAGAAAAGGGTGTATAAATTACCAGCGTTATACGGTTAAATAGCAGGCTTAGCCGGACAGACCGGTCAGGACATTCCTGATCTGGCGGTGCTGGGCAGGAGTAGGGTGGATGCAGCTGGATTTGACGGGAATGGATGTGCTGATCGCGGTGGTCGCCTTGGCGCTGGGACTGGTGCTGGGTGCATGGCTGCGGTCGCGCATGAGCGCCCCGGTCGAGCGGGCACTGGAGGATCGATGCGCGCGTCTGGAGCAGGATCTGGCCCATGCTCACGAGCACTCTCAGCACGCCCAGAACCGGGCCGTGGAACTGGATAAAGAGCTGATACGCCGCGATGCTCAGATTCAGGCCCAGGAACGGCGTAACCAGGCTATCCAGGAGGACCTGGAACATAGCCGTGAACAAATGCGGCTGCAGTTCGAGTCGCTGGCTCAACAGATTCTGGAGGCCAAAGGACAAACGTTGCGCCAGGACAGCCAGCGCACCCTGGATGAAATGCTGCGACCCTTTCGCGAGCAATTGGCTGGTTTTCAACTGCGGGTGAACCAGGTGCATGACGAGTCCGTGAAAGGCCAGACCGCCTTGAGTCTGGAGCTGCAACGCATGCAGGAAATGGGGCTGCGCATGAGTGCCGAAGCGCACTCGCTGGCGATGGCCCTGAAAGGTGATAAGAAAACCACGGGGAATTGGGGTGAAACCCAGCTGGAGAAAACGCTGGAAGTGGCGGGGCTGGTGCGTGGTGTGCACTTTGATACGCAGTGGCAGGCACGCGATGAGCAAGGCCGCCTGCGGTATCCCGACTTTGTGGTCCATCTTCCCCAGGACAAGCATCTGGTGCTGGACTGTAAGGTGTCCCTGGTGGACTACGACCGCGCCATTCGTGCTCAGACCGATGAGGAGCGTCAGCAAAGCCTGCAGGCGCATGTGCAGGCACTGCGCAACCATATTGATGATCTGGCCACCAAGGATTACAGCGCCTTGCCCGGTTTGAACAGCCCTGGTTTTGTATTCATGTATGTGCCGATTGAAGCGGCCTATATGCAGGCGTTGCAGCAGCATCATGGCCTGTTCGATTACGGTCTGGGCAAGAACGTCCTGATGGTTTCACACACGACCTTGCTGCCCATTTTGCGCACCGTAGCCAATATCTGGATGATGGTGCGCAGCAATGAGCAGGCCCACGAACTGAGCCAACGTGCAGGGGATATCTATAACCAGGTGTCTCTCCTGGCCGAACGTCTGAAAAAGCTGGGCGAAACCTTGGGGCAGGCGGGCAAACACTACAACAGCACCGTTACGGCACTGGCTGGCCAGCAAGGTTTGTACGGCAAAGTCAGCCGCTTTGCCGAGCTATCGGCCAGGGCCAAACGTACGCAGCCGGGGATTGAGCCCTTGCATACGGATATTGAGCATGAGCGGCTGGAATGGGTGTTGCCGCAAGAGACTGAGCCGGTGCAGGAAAAAGGGTCGGATGCGTGATCGTGCGTGACAGCACAAGCCCCTGCTTGGCTGCGCGATGAGGCCAGGCCGTCCTTATCTGACATGCCTGGAGTCGTGCCAATATCAGCGGGAAGATGGCCGTCAGGGCTGAGTGTGACGGGGCTGGCGTGGCGACGGGAATAAGGTGAAACCGGTGCATGCAGCCCGCGTTTTCAGGGGGCGGCGGCAGGACCCCCATCCTGCTCAATAAGCTCCAGCCACTGCTCCACCAGTTGCGGGGCGCTGAACAAATAGCCCTGCAATCCATGGCAGCCGCGACGCAGCAGGAATTCTTTCTGCTGCTCGTTTTCCACCCCTTCTGCCACCACGTGCAGGCCCAGTTGTCGTGCCATGGCCAGTACCGTGCGCACAATGGCGTTGGCTTCTTGCTCCCCAGGCACCCCCAGAATCAGGCTGCGGTCCATTTTCAACTCATACAGTGGCAGGCGGCGTATGGCGGCCAGGTTGGAATAGCCGGTACCAAAGTCATCCATGGAAAAGCGGATGCCCAGATCCTTGAGTTCCCGCATCATGCTGTTGGCAGAGCTGAAGTCCTCCATCAGCACGCCTTCGGTAATCTCAAAAATCAGGCGATGGGCGGGGGCGCCGCTGCTTTCCAGAATCTGGCGTGTGCGGCGGGCAAAATCGGGCCGGCGGAACTGGATCGGGCTGACGTTAATGGAAATCGGAAAGTGGCACTGCTGGGTTTGCAGCAGCAGATCACAGACCGAGGCCATGATCCAGTCGCCCAGGGGGGTGATCAGGTCCGTGCTTTCCGCCAGCGGAATGAACAGATTGGGGGTGAGCATGCCGCGGGTGGGATGCAGCCAGCGCAGCAGTACTTCAGCACCACAAATACGGTTGTGCTTGTCGTACTGGGACTGCACAAACAGGCGCAGTTGATCCGACCCTATGGCAAAGCGCAGATCGTGTTGCAGATTCAAATGTTCTTCGACGGCCTCTTGCATGCCAGGCTCGTACAGCGTGATCTGGTTGCGGCCATTTTCTTTGGAGCGATACATGGCCGTGTCGGCCTGACGCATCAGGTCTTCCGAAGTCAGGGTGCTGTCGGTAATCAGGGCCAGACCGATACTGCTGCTGCTCAGATACGAATGGCCTTCAATGTTGTAAGGCTCCTCAAGACGGGTGCGCACCAGTTCAGCAAATTCCAGTGCTTCTTTGTAGCAGTCGCGCACGGTGCCTGGGTGCAGAATCTTCAGGATGACAAACTCGTCCCCGCCCAGTCGGGCCACGATGTCCTGGGGGTCAATAATCAAGGACAGGCGGCGTGCTACTTTGCGCAGCAAGGCATCGCCAATGGCGTGTCCGCGTGCGTCGTTGATATGTTTGAAGCGGTCCAGATCCAGAAAGTACAACGCACCGGGCCGTTTGTAAGGCTCGATGGTTTGCAGGTGGCGTTCCAGGCGTTGCAGCAGCAGGCGGCGGTTGGGCAGTTCGGTGAGTGGGTCGTAAAAAGCCAGCCGATAGTTTTCTGATTGCGTGGCTTTAAGGGCCGAGATGTTGGTGGAGATGCAGTACAGGCTGGTTTGCCGCGTTTCCGGGTCTTGGACGGGCATCTTGATGGAGAAAAATGTGGCGCGTATATCGCCTTTACGGTCCCGCACCACCTCTTCCACGGCCAATCGTTCACCGCTGTACAGCACCTGTTCGTCGTTGTGCCGGAATTCGTTGATGGTCTGTTTGTTGGCGTACAGATCCTGATCGGTTTTACCCACAATGCTGTCGGTGGTGTAGTTCAGGTCCTCGCACAGCTTGCGGTTGGCGTATTGATAGCGGAACTGATCGTCCTTGATGTACACGTAGGCGTCAATGGCATCGAGCACCGTATGCAAATGATGTTCGGTGCGCAGCAGTTTTTTGCGCTGGCGACGCAGGACAATGCGCATCAGGGTCACGGTAAGCAGAGCGATCGTCAACAAGACGCCCAGCGTCAGCAATGCAGGAATAATCCAGGGCTTGGTCGGCTTTTCGATCAGGCGCAGACCCCACTGGTTCAGCGTTTCGGTATAGAACGGGTCGTTATTGTCTTGCCAGTTCTTGATGTGGGTATCAATGGCCGCCAGCAGATCCAGGTTGCGGTCTTTGGCAGTGACAAAATAAGTGTTGGTCGGTTCCAGCCGGATAGGGGCGGTTTTCAGGCCATGTTCACCGGCATGGCGTACCCCAAATAAATGGCCGACTACTGCGGCGTCGGCCTGTTTGGTCTGTACCAGTTTCAGGGCACTGTACTGGGAGTCGGTGATGACCAGCCTGGAGCCCAGTTCCAGTTTTTGCAAAATATTGTAGAGCTGGGTCAGTTGCAGGGTGCCGCTCATGACCGCAATGCGTTTGCCATTCAGGTCGTTCAGCGCGCCGATATGTGTGGTTTTGCCTGTGAAGATCTGAGACCAGTCCTCCAGCACCGCTCGGTTGTGGTAGCTGTACAGCGCTGCCCGTTCGGGCGAATAGGCCAGTCCTGGCACGAGATCGAGCAGGTCGTTTTGCAAGGCGTTCAGGCACTGTTGCCAGTCGCACTGTACCGCCTCCAGGGTCCAGCCCTCGCGCTTGGCAATCTCCATCAGCAGCTCGCCCATAATGCCGCCGGGACGGGCCTGGCTATCCAGCAAAAGCTTGGGGGGATTTTCATAGACGCCCACACGCACAATATGCTGTTGGGCATGCGGTGCCGCCTGGGCAAAGGGGGTCAACAGGCCCAGGATAGCCAGTAGGCTTGGCATGTAGATTGCCCTGCGCAGCGATAGATAAATAAGGCGGGGCAATTTCATGATGAAGTGGCTGCACAAAGCAGGGAATCGGGTGCGGTCATGCAACAATGATGTGACTAATTTAACTGAATATCGAGAACGGGGGCGGATGCGTGCCACATTTCGGTAACAAATAGCAGGGAGCAGACGAATGGCGGATTGTGAAACCGTAGAGGTGAGTGTTAAAGGGCGGGTCCAGGGGCTTGGGTTTCGTGCCAGCGCCTTGCGTCACGCGCATCTGTATGGCGTCAAAGGCTGGGTCAGCAATGCAGGGGACGGCTCGGTGGAGCTGTTGTTGCAAGGCACGGCCGATGCCATCGATCGTATGGTCAGCTGGCTTTATATTGGTCCCGAGCAGGCGCAGGTTGAGCAGGTGGATATACAGCGTTCTTACACCGACAAGCGTTACGACTTTTTCGAAATTCGCTAATGCCACCCATCATTGGCAGCACAACGCCCTGAAAAAGAAATAATGATAGCGAATTGCGGGCAAACCCTAATAAAACATTTGTTTTTTTTGTTCGTCTCCAGATTAACATGCGTTTTATTGTGTGGATGTGTGAGTAGAACGATACATGGAGCCCTTGTTACGCCTGCAGCGTCTCTTGCCTGAGCTGACTCCCGAGTTGCGTCGGGCGGCCCAATGGGTAGAACGCCATCCGGTAGAGGTCAGCCTGTGGTCCATGCGCAAGCAGGCGCAGGCCTTGTCGCTGGCTCCGGCCACCATGCTCCGTCTGGCCAAAGCGGCGGGCTATGAAAGCTATGATGGCTTTCGCGAGCCCTTCCAACAGGCTTTGCATCGCACCAGCGGCACGATGGCCGCACGCGCCCAGAACTTGCAAGGCAGCCGCGCCTCGGAGCAACAGGCCAGGGACTTGGGTGCGCAACAGGAGCAGGCGTTGGCGTCCGTGTTGCGGCTCAACCCGCTTAATGCGCTCGATGCGTGCGCCCGGGCCATACTGGGCGCGTCCAAGGTCGGATTCTTGGGGCTGGGAGCCAGCTTTGCCTGCGCTTTTCAGATGCATTACGCCTATCAGCTGATTCGGGGCGACGGTGTCTTGCTGAACCGGGCGGCCGATTTGCTGCTGGAGCTGGAAACGGGTCTGGATAGCGGCAGTGTGTTGCTGGTCATCAGTCAGGCGCCGTACGTTAAAGCCGTGGTCAACAGCGTGCAGCAAGCGGTGCAACGCGGGATTCCCGTCGTGGCGATTACCGATAGTGTGTTGTCACCGATTGCACAAGGTGCCCGGCATGTTTTGTTGTTTGAGGCACAGACCGGTGGTCAGTGCGCAGCAAGTTTTTTCCATTCCCTGGTGGGAGCCGTCACCGTGGCCGAGCATCTGCTGGCGCGGATCGCCGCGCTGGGAGGCAAGCCGGTTGTACAGCGCTTGGCGCAACTGGAGACATCCTTTCGTAGTCAGGGAATTTATTGGCAGCACGATGATGAAGAGGCAGGCCCGGCTCCTGCAAAGTGAAGAAAACCGGCCGTACCGGCTATACAAACAGGGGATTTCCCCATGGGAGACAAGAAGATGGAACACATTAGCAAACAAACCGGCAAAAAGAAGGTGTGGGCGCTCAGCGCAACGGCGGCGGTTTGCGCCATGCTACTGAGCCCGCTGCCGGCCAGTGCCCAGCAGAAATTTGTCAGTATCGGCACGGGAGGCGTGACTGGCGTGTATTACGCCGCGGGCGGTGCGATTTGCCGTCTGGTCAATAAAGATCGGGGTACCGATGGCGTGCGCTGCTCGGTAGAGTCCACCGGAGGCTCGGTTTTCAACGTCAATACCATCAAGGCCGGTGAGCTGGACCTGGGCGTGGTGCAGTCCGATGTAGGTTACAACGCCTATAACGGTGAAGGGCAGTTCAAGGACGGAGGGGCTTACAAGAAGCTGCGTTCGGTGTTTTCTATTCACCCGGAACCCTTTACCGTGCTTTCGCGCAAAGAGGCCAACATCAATACCTTTGATGATTTCAAGGGAAAACGTTTTAACGTGGGCAATCCGGGCTCGGGCACACGGGCATCGATGGATCAGTTGTTGCAGGCAATGGGTCTGGACAACAGCTTTTTCTCGCTGGCCTCGGAACTGCGTCCTGATGAGCATGGCCCGGCCCTGTGTGACGGCAAGATCGATGGCTTCATTTATGGCGTAGGCCACCCCTCGGCCAATATTCAGGACCCCACCACCTCTTGCGGCGCCAAGCTGGTCCCACTGACCGGAGCGGCGGTAGACAAGTTGGTCGAGACCTATCCCTACTACGCCAAAGCCGTGATTCCAGGCGGGCTGTACCCAAATAACCCGGACGATGTGCAAACCTACGGCGTTTTGGCCACTTTTGTGACCTCGGAAGATGTGCCCGAAGAGTCGGTCTATAACGTTGTCAAAGCCGTGTTCGACAATTTTGACGACTTCAAGCGCTTGCACCCTGCATTGGCAAACCTGAAAAAAGAGGACATGGTTAAAAATGGCCTGTCCGCTCCCTTGCACAAAGGGGCTGAAAAGTACTTCAAGGAAAAAGGGCTGCTGTAAGACAGTCTGATCGTGGCCAGGCCGGCACAGGCCGCCTGGCCGCAAGTGCCGCTGCACCAGCAGTGGTCTTGCTTTTCCTGGAGACACATGCAAATGACACAACAAGAACCTAAAAAAACGGCGCAGGACGTCGCTCTGACACAGGATGAAACAGCACAACTGGAAAAACTGGTTGCCGATGTAGACCGGGGCGGGCGTTCGGTCACGGGTGCGGCGGGCATGGTGTTGTTCCTGGCTGCAATCGGCTGGTCTCTGTTCCAGCTCTGGTACGCCTCTCCGTTGCCTTTTGCCCTGAATCTGGGGATTTTCAATGATACTGAGGCGCGTGCCCTGCACTTGGGCATCGCCATGTTTCTGGCCTATCTGGCGTATCCTGCCTGCAAGAGTTCGGCTCGGGATCGCATCCCTGTTCAAGACTGGATATTGGCGCTGATCGCCGCATTTTGCGGCTCGTATCTGTTCTTTTTCTATAAAGAGCTGGCCATGCGTCCCGGCATCCCGACCACGATGGACGTGGTGGTGGCCAGTGTGGGTCTGGTCTTGCTGCTGGAGGCCACGCGGCGCTCCTTGGGCGCGCCCATGGCGGTATTGGCGCTTATTTTCATTGCCTATATCTTTTTGGGCCCCTGGTTGCCCGATGCCTTGTCCCACCGTGGCGCTTCCTTGCAGCGTCTGGTCTCACACATGTGGTTGACCACCGAAGGGGTCTACGGGGTGGCCCTGGGCGTTTCTGTTTCTTATATTTTCATTTTTGTATTGCTGGGCTCGTTGCTGGATCGTTGCGGGGCGGGCAATTACATGATGCAGGTCTCCTTTGCCTTGTTGGGGCACTTGCGCGGCGGGCCTGCCAAAGTGGCGGTGGTGTCCTCGGCGGTCAATGGCATTGTGTCGGCCTCCTCGGTTGCCAACGTGGTGACGGGGGGCATTTTCACCATCCCCCTGATGAAAAAAGCCGGTTACGGTGGCATCCGTGCCGGCGCGATTGAAACCGCCTCCTCGGTCAATGGGCAGATCATGCCCCCAGTCATGGGCGCAGCTGCGTTTCTGATGATTGAGTATGTCGGCATTCCCTATACCGACATCATTCGGCATGCCTTGCTGCCTGCGGTCATTTCGTACATTGCCCTGTTCTACATCGTGCACCTGGAGGCGCTCAAACTGGGGATTCAACCGATGATGGCATCGGGCAAGCCCAAGACCTTTGTGCAAAAACTGGCTGGCTGGGGCATGGGGACGGCCGGCACCCTGATTGTGATGGGGCTGGTGTACTGGATAGGCGTCGGCGTGCAGGCGGTGGCCGGTGCCGCTGCAATCTGGATTCTGTTGTTCCTGCTACTGGCCTTGTACGTGTTTTTGCTGAAAGTGGCAGCGGATCATGAGGATCTGCCCACCGATATCAATGTGAACACGCCGGTGCGGCCCGAACCCTGGCCAACGGTGCGAGCCGGTTTGTATTTTCTGATCCCGATTGGCATTTTGGTCTGGTGCCTGACGGTAGAGATGATGTCTGCGGGCCTGTCGGCTTTCTGGGCAGTAATGGCCATGTTGTTCCAGATGGCGACACAACGGCCCATCATCGCCTGGTTTCGCAAACAGGCGACCGCCCAGCCTCTGCGCCAGGGCATCAGTGAAGTCTGGGTGGGGCTGCAGGAAGGCGCTCGCAATATGGTGGGCATCGGCATTGCCTGCGGGACGGCGGGCCTGATTGTAGGGGCCATCACACTGACTGGCCTGGGCCTGCGCATGACTGCCTTCGTGGAGATGGTATCCATGGGCAATGTGCTGGTCATGCTGTTTTTCACCGCTGCAGTATGTCTGGTTCTGGGTCTGGGTATGCCAACGACCGCCAACTACATTTTGATGGCGACCTTGATGGCCCCCGTCGTGGTGGAACTGGGGGCGCAAAGCGGGATGGTCATTCCGCTGATTGCGGTCCACATGTTTGTGTTCTATTACGGGATCATGGCGGACATCACACCGCCGGTCGGCCTGGCCACCTTTGCAGCGGCAGCCATTTCAGGTGAGGACCCGATCAAGACGGGCGTGCAGGGCGTGACCTATGCGATGCGCACCGCCGTGTTGCCGTTCATGTTCATCTTCAATCCCATGCTGCTGCTGATCGGCATTCACAGTGCCTGGGAATTAATGCTGGTGGTGCTGGGCGCCACGGTTGCATCGCTGGCCTTTGCCGCAGCCACCATGGGCTGGTTGCGGATCAAGACGAGCTGGCTGGAGACCGGCCTGCTGTTGCTGGTGACTTTCATGTTGTTCCGCCCCGACTGGTTTATGGATCACGTTGCTGAGAAATATCAGGATCGTCCTGCTTCGGAGTTGATGCAGATTGTGCAGACCATACCGGATGGCGGAAATCTGGTGGTTCAACTGGCCGGGATGAACCTGGAAGGCAAGGATTTGCAGAAAACAGTAGCGGTGTCGTTGCCGGCCTTGCCGCCAGGTGACCAAGCGAGCGGTCTGGCAGCGGCCAGCAAGCGCTTGTCGCAAGCGGGCCTGACGATCATGGCATTTGGCGACACGGCCCAAATTGCATCTGTGAGTTTTGGCAGTCCCGCACGTCGAGCCGGGTGGGAGCAAGGCTGGGACATTGAGCAGGTGAAGGTGCCTCATCCAGATCGCCCTTCGGAATTCTGGGTGTATATACCCGCTTTTCTGATCTTGATCTGGCTGTGGACTCGTCAAGGTGTGCGGATGCGTCGTATCCCCGATCCGGTTCGGCACTGAGCGTGTCAGTACTACCGGCCGTCCTTGCGGTGGCGGGTAGTACACTGATGGCCCTGATTGTCTGGCCCGCTGCGTTGGCGGGCCGTTTTCCGTGTGGCTTTTCTTGTCATGACACCGATAAACAGCGTCCCGCCCGTGCCTTCGCGTGACGGGGTCAGCCCCAGCAAAGTGTGGTGCCCGCCCGGTCCGTGGCAGCGGCTCGATGAGTTTTTGCTGCAGCGTTTTCCACATGTGAATCCTGAGGTTTTGCTCGATAGACTCAGGCGTGGCGACATTCTGGATCAGAATGCGGTACCCCAGACGCTGGATTCACCCTACCGGGCTGAGCGTTGGCTGTGGTACTTCCGCATGGTGGACAAGGAAACCATCGTTCCCTTTGAGATGCCCATCCTGTATGCGGATGAGTGTTTGATTGCGGTCGACAAGCCGCATTTTCTGGCGACGACGCCCGGCGGACGCTATTTGCATGAAACAGCCTTGAGTCGCCTGCGAAAACATTTCAAAGAGGATGGCATCAGCCCTATTCACCGGCTGGACCGGGAAACAGCGGGTATTTTGCTGTTTTGTCGGGACCCGTCTGCCCGTGGGGCATATCAGTCCCTGTTTCAGCAAGGTGGCATTGAGAAGGAATATGAGGCGGTGGCACCATTTCAGGAAAAACTGGCAAGCGGGCTGGTGTACCGTAGCCGCCTGAAAGAGGTGCCGGGCCGTTTTGTGATGGAAGAAGTGGCGGGAGAGCCCAACAGCAGTACCGAAATCGTGTGCGAGCGACATTGGCAGACCGGGCAGGGCGATCATCGGGCGCTTTATCGCCTGCGCCCGCATAGCGGTCGCAAGCATCAGTTGCGGGTGCATTTGAGCAGCTTGGGTGCCCCCATTCTCAATGATGTGTTTTATCCGGAGTTGTTGCCCGAGCGCGCTGCCGATGATTTCAGTCAGCCGCTGCAATTGCTGGCGCGGCACATTGCATTCATCGACCCTTTGAGTGGCCAGCCACGGCGCTTTAGCAGCCAACGTCAGCTGGAGCTGGCCTAGTTGGCCTCAGCGTTCACGCCGCGACTCGAACTGCGGGCATCTTGAGTGAACGTCAGGCGGGCAACAGGTGTACGTCCCCTTGGCACACCAGCCGGTCCGGGCACTCAGTAATCGCGGAAAACCGCTTCGATCTCATCGTGTTCCAGCTTGTTGGCCAAGGACAGCATCAACAAGATTCGGGCCTTTTGCGCGGGCAGGTAATGCGCTGCGATCGTGTGATGGTCGGCATCATAAGCGCTGTCTGTCACAGGCCCTGCAGGGATACGGGAGGCGCGGACACAGACCACGCCGAGCCGGTGAGCCAGGCTGACCCCTTCCAGCGCGCCAGGAGTCAGGCTGCCGTTTCCGGTTGCGGCCACTACCAGGCCCTGCACGCCGCTTTGGGCCGCGTGGCGATACAGTTCGGCCAGCGTGTCGGGATGATCGTAAAAAATCTGCACTTTGGGCAGGCTGTGCAAAGAGCGAACATCGAACAGGCTGCTGTGGGTATGGGGCAGCAGGCTGCGCATCATGAAACGAGCCTGGCCGCCCGCTACCAGTCCCAGTGGGCCGGCATCGGGCGAACCAAATGCGCCGGTCTGGGTGGTGTGTTGCTTGCTCAGAAAACGGGCGCTGTGAATCTGGTCATTGAGCAGCACCAGCACGCCCTGATCCTGAGCCCGCGACGAGCAGGCCACTTGCACTGCCTGGTATAGGTTCAGCGGTCCGTCGGCGCTCAGGGCCGAGGCCGGGCGCATGGCCGCTGTCATCACCACCGGCTTATCGGTTTTCAGGGTCAGGTGCAGGAAAAAAGCACTTTCTTCCAGGGTGTCGGTGCCATGGGTAATGACGGCGCCGTTGATATCGGGGCGTGCCAGCAGCGCATTGAGTTTGTGGGATAGCTCCAACAGCATCCGCGAACTCATGGCCCGACTGTCCACGTTGAAAATCTGGTGGCATTCCAGGTCGGCCAGCTCATTGAGAGCCGGTACGGCTTGTAAAAGCGTTTCCACGCCCTGGGTGATGTCGTAGTCAGTCAGGCCCAGATTGGATTGGGTGGTGGCGGCAATCGTGCCGCCGGTGCCCACCAGGGCCAGTTTGGGGCGTGTTGGCATGTGACAGTGCTCCGCGTCCAGTTGTTATGGTCGGTAGGGCGCACAGTCTGGGTGAACGTCGGTTCAACGGCGAACTTTCAACCAGCGCTCGATCAGGTGTACTACCGACAGCAGGGTAAAGTTAATCAGCAGGTACAGCAGGCCCGCAATCACGAAGGTCTCGATGATGGCGTAGTTCTGGTTCATCAAGCGTTTGGCATGGCCGGTCAGATCCATGACGGCAATGGTCGAGGCCAGACTGGTGCCTTTGATGGCCAGCACGATTTCATTGCTGTAGGCCGGCAAGGCCTGGCGGATAGCCAAGGGGAAGACGACGCGGCGAAAGCGCATCCAGGCGGACATGCCGATGGATTTGGCGGCCTCGATCTGGCCGACCGGAACGGCCTGAAAGCCCCCACGGAACACTTCGCTGACATAGGCGCCACTGTTCAGGCCAATGGCCAAAATGGCGCAGCGCATGCCATCGCTGAACAGCCACCATAGGGCGGGGGTCTCGCGCACAAAACTCACCGTGCCTACGCCGTAATACAGCAGAAATAACTGAACCAGCAGGGGGGTGCCCCGAAAAACGGTGCTGTAGCCAAAGGCAAAACCGTTCAGAAGACGGCTGTGGGACTGGCGCATCAGGGCCAGGGACAGGCCGATGAACAGCGACAGCACAATGCCCCACAGACCGATATACACGCTCATGCCAAACCCTTTGAACAGGGTTTCGATGGTCGTGTTGAATAATTCCAGATCTATCATGGCCGGGCTCTCATGCCTTTGCCGGTATAGCGTTCGGCCAGTAAAAACAGGGCCTGACTACAGGCACCGATCAGAAAATAAAGCACACCCGCAATCAGGTACATGGCCATCGGTTCGCGTGTGTTGGCCGCTCCCAGGGTGGCGGCGCGCATGATTTCGACCAGGCCGACCAGCGAGATCAGGGCGGTGTCCTTGAGTGCGGTCTGCCAGACATTATTGGCGCCGGGCAAGGCATACCAGAACATTTGCGGCAGGATAATGCGCCGCAGGCGCTGCCAGGATGACATGCCGATGGCCTTGGCCGCCTCGATCTGGCCTTCAGGAATGGCCTGCAAGGCGCCGCGAAAGACTTCCACGCTGTACGAGCCGGCAATCAGGCCAATCGCCAAAATGCCCACCAGGGCGGGAAACCAACGGGTGACGACATCTTCCATGCGCATGAAGTCGGCCAGATCGGAGACAAATTGCACCGAGCCGAAAAACAGCAGATAGATGATGAGCAGCTCAGGGATGCTGCGCACAACCGTGGTGTACAAGCTGACGGGGCCACGCAGCCAGCGTGGCCCGTTGGTCTTGATGCTGGCTCCTGTAATTCCAATGACAACGCCAAGGGCCATGCCCAAAACGGAGATCAGCAAGGTCATTGCCGCTCCGCGAAGGAACATCCAGCCCCAGCCTTCGCGCAGCACATTAAAAATGGTCTCTAGCATCAAGTGGTACTTCTCGACTTATTTCTTGCAGATCTCGTAGTTGGCGATGTCGATGTCAAACCACTTTTCGCTGGCGGTCTTGACGGTGCCATCGTCAATCAGCTTGCACAGGGCAGCATCAACCTTGGCTTTCAGTTCTGCATTGTCTTTGTGGATACCGACGGCAATGCCGTAACCCAGCGTCTCGGGATCGGAGGAGCCCTTGATGACCAGCTTGGACAGGGCAAAGTTCTGCTCGCCAACCTTATGCAGAAATTTGGACTGAGAGGTCAGGTCGGCAAAGGTGCCGTTCAGACGACCGGCGTCCAGATCAATTTGCATCTGGTCCAGGGTTTCGTAATTCTTGACAGTGGTCTTGGGGGCTTTCTTGGCCAGGAAAGCGCCATGCGTGGTGCCGCCCTGAACGCCAATGGTTTTACCGGCCAGGCCGTCAAAAATGGTCTGTTCGTTGTCGGCGTCGATCAGTTCGCTGTTCTTGGGCAACACGAAAATCGCGTCTTCAACGGCGTAAGGAATACTGAAATTGACGCGCTTGGCACGCTCGGGTGTATAGGACATGCCCGAGATGATCAGGTCAAAGCGTTTGGCATCCAGGGAAGGAATCAGGCTGTCAAAGGCTTGCACGATGAATTTGCAATCGCTGTTCAGCTCTTTGCACAGGGCTGCGCCAATATCGGCGTCAAAGCCGGTGACTTTACCAGCGGCGTCCACCATGCTCCATGGCGGGTAACCACCTTCGGTACCGATTTTCAGGGTGTCTGCCATTGCAGCCTGGGAGCCCAACAGGGCCAGGCTTGCACAGATCAGGGTCTTGCTGAGGAAACTCATGGTCTGGCTCTCCTTTGTGGAAAGGCTGGTCAGGGCCGTCTCAGCCCTGCTGGTTTTCCAGCCGGTGTCGTATGCACGAAGCGATGATCTTACTGCATTGGTTGTAAAAACTGCTGTAGACGCTCGGATTGTGGCCTATCGAACAGGTCTTTGGGGTGGCCGCGCTCTTCAATCAGGCCGTTGTGCATGAAAATGGTCTCGGAAGAGACGTCGCGCGCAAAGTTCATTTCGTGGGTCACCAAAATCATGGTGCGGCCTTCCTGGGCCAATTGGCGAATCACACGCAGTACCTCGCCCACCATTTCCGGGTCCAGCGCCGAGGTCGGCTCGTCAAACAGCAAGACATCCGGGTCCATGGCCAGGGCGCGGGCAATGGCCACACGCTGCTGCTGTCCGCCCGACAGCTCGGCTGGATAGGCATCACACTTAGTGCTCAGACCCACCTTGCCCAGCAGTTCGCGGGCGTAGTCGGCCGCTTCCCGGGCCGGACGTCCTTTGACATGGATGGGGCCTTCGGTGACGTTTTGCAGCACCGTGCGGTGCGACCAAAGATTGAAGTTCTGAAACACCATGCCCAGGCGTGCGCGGACTTGTTCAAGCAGGCGCGGATTGTCCGTCTGGCAAATTCCCTTGCGATTGCGGTGGCTGCGCAAAATGTCATTGCCGATCTGGATCTCGCCCTGATCGGGGACGACCAGATGGTTGATGCAGCGCAGCAAGGTGCTTTTGCCCGAACCGGAGGCACCGATGATGGAAAGCACATCGCCCTTGTGGGCTTGCAGGGAAATGCCCTTGAGCACCTCGTTGGTGCCAAAGCGTTTGTGGATGTCGCGTACCTGGACCGCCGCGTTCAGGTCATTGTTATTCACAGCAACGTCCTTGCGGTCAAAGAGAAAGGGGGTAAGGGTTTCATACGGGTGTCATATCCTGGATGCCCGATTCTACCGCTTTCCCCCTGTTTTTTTTGCACAGGCGCTGTATTTTGCTCATAAAAAGCGGCATAAACCGGGTATGCCGCCTTACAAGCTTAAGGATACAGGCCGCGTACCTGACGAGATTCCAGAATGCGGGCGCAACCCACGATAAAGGCAGCCGTGCGCAAGGTGACGTTGTGCTCCTTGGCGACCGCCGCCACGGTGGTGTAGGCCGAGCGCATCATCATTTCCAGACGGTTGTTGATCTCGTCCTCGGTCCAGAAGAAGCTGGAGAAGTCCTGGACCCACTCGAAATAGGACACGGTGACACCACCGGCGTTGGCGACCACGTCCGGCACAATGGTCACGCCCTTGCTGTTCAGAATGTCGTCGGCTTCGGGGGTGGTGGGGCCATTGGCACCCTCGATCACAATGCGGGCGCGAATGCGGTCGGCATTGTGCTTGTTGATCTGGCCTTCCAGGGCAGCCGGAATCAGCAGATCGGTTTCAATGTGCCAGAAGTCTTCATTGGCGATGGCCTCCGCGTTGGGAGCGCCGGCCAGACCCTTGTGCTGTTCCATGTGGTTCAGCAAGGCCAGTACATCCAGGCCGTTGGGGTTGTACACGGTGCCGGTGTGGTCCTGTACGGCCAGCACCTTGGCGCCGGCTTCCTGGAACAGACGCGCCGCAGTGCCGCCCACATTACCGAAGCCTTGCACAATGACGCGTGCGCCGTTCAGGTCGATGCCGGCATCACGGGCCGCTTCGCAGCCTACGGTAAATACGCCGCGCCCGGTGGCTTCCACCCGGCCCAGGCTGCCGCCCAGGGACACGGGCTTGCCGGTGACCACCCCTGTGCTGGTGCCGCCCACGTTCATGGAATAGGTGTCCATCATCCAGGCCATGGTCTGGGCGTTGGTGTTGACGTCCGGAGCGGGAATGTCCTTGTTGGGGCCGATGATCACGCCGATCTCGCTGGTGTAGCGGCGGGTGATGCGCTCCAGTTCGGCCTGGGAGTAGTTGCGCGGGTCAATACGAATACCGCCCTTGGCACCGCCAAATGGCAGATTCACGGCAGCCGATTTGATCGACATCCAGGCAGCCAGGGCCATCACTTCGGACAAGGTCACGTCCTGGTGATAGCGCACGCCGCCCTTGCCAGGGCCACGGGAAGTATTGTGCTGAACGCGGTAGCCCTCAAAATGAGCCACGGTGCCGTTATCCAGTTCAATGGGGACATCGACAATCAGTGTGCGCTTGGGACGCTTGAGTGTTTCAACCCATCGGGACAGTTTGCCCAGATACGGTGTGACTCGCTCCACTTGTTCGAGATAAATACCCCACGGGCCGACGTCGTCGGCGTTCAGGTATGACGGCAAAGCATGGGTGGGACGATCTGTCATGAGCTCCTCGATAAGGTTGGGGAAACGGGATGCGAGTACACCGTGAAGACGCCAATGGCATACAGACGTGCAACGGGGCAAACACGCGGTCGATGGGCTTAGCGATGGCCGTGTGTAACAGTTATGCTATCGGAAATGGCCGCTGTTGTGTTTGCAGCGTTTGCAATGGTTTTCTCTGGATGCGTGTGCATTGATGGCTTTTTCTGACTCTTCCCTTTCAGGTCGGCTGGCGCAGCTGCGCCAGCGTATCGAACAGGCTTGCCTGCAGGCTGGCCGCCCTGCCAATGCGGTGGCTCTGTTGCCGGTAAGCAAAACCTTTCCTGCGCCCGTGCTGGCCCAGGCCCTGGATTTGGGCTTGTCGCGAATGGGGGAGAACAAGGTTCAGGAGATTCGGGACAAGCAGGCAGAGCTGGCCGATCGCGCGGTCCAGTGGGTGATGATAGGCCATCTGCAAAGCAATAAGGCCAAAGATATCGCTCGTTTGGCCAGCGAAGTGCAATCTTTGGACCGTTTGTCGCTGGCTCAGGCCCTGGATAGACACCTGCAAACCGAACAGCGCAGCCTGGATGTGCTGATTCAGGTCAAGACCTCGCCCGAGCCCAGCAAGTTTGGTCTGGCACCGCAAGAGCTGCCTGCGTTCATGCAATCCCTGCGCTCACTGGACACCTTGAAGGTGCGCGGCTTGATGACCATGGCCGTCAATAGCGATGATCCGCAGGCCGTGCGCGCCTGTTTCGCACAGTTGCGCCAGTGGCGTGACCGTCTGGTGGAATTGGGCTATGAACAGGTGCAAGGCCTGTCCATGGGCATGAGCGGAGATTTCGAACTGGCGATTCAGGAAGGTTCTACCGAAGTCCGGCTTGGCTCGGCCCTGTTTGGCGCACGTGACTATGGCTGATCGATATCCGCATCGTTACTAATGCCCTGGGTGAGGCGCTCCGCGCATAATGTCTCTGCGCATCCCGGACGGGATGCTTAAAACTTAAAAAAAAGCGGCGCCAAAAGCGCTGCCTGCATGCACAGAGGAGACATCATGCATTGGAAAAAATTTGGAGCCGGTGTGCTGTTGCTGGGCGCCACCCTGACCGGAACGGCGTTGGCAGCGAACTGGCCTCAGTCGGCAGTGACCTGGGTCGTACCCTATCCCGCAGGGGGCGGTTCTGACGTGATAGCCCGGCTGGTCGCCAAACAGTTGGAAAGCAGCCTTGGACAGACACTGATTGTGGAAAACAAACCGGGGGCTGCCACCATTATTGGCGCAACCTACGTCAGCAATGCCAAGCCGGATGGCTATACCGTGGGTACGGCCGATTCGGGCACGCTGGCCTTTAATTCCTCCCTGTACAGCAAACTGCAGTACGATCCCGCCGCGTTTACCTACGTGGGTGGCCTGGCCCGCTTTCCCTTGATGCTGGCAGTCCCGCAAGAGTCTCCGTACAAAACGGTGGCCGAGCTCCTGGAAGCGGTTCGCGCCCAGCCTGAAAAACTGACCGCCTCATCTGCAGGCAGTGGCTCGCCCCACCATCTGGCCCTCGAAATGTTCAAGCAACGCACGGACAGCAAAATCGTGCATGTGCCCTACAAAGGAGCCGCGCCGGCCATTCAGGATCTGTTGGGCGGTCAGGTGGATATGTCCTTTGTGGATTCCGCTGCCGCGCTCTCTCATATAAAGGCGGGCAAACTGCGGGTGCTGGCGCTTGCCACTCCCGAGCGCAGCAGTCTGATGCCGCAGGTGCCGACCATGGCCGAGGCCGGGATTGCCGATTTCTACGCCTACGCCTGGCAAGGACTGGTAGGCCCTCCCAAGATGGCTGAGGACGCGCGTGAACGCTTGAGCCAGGACCTGATGCAGGCTCTGAAAACGCCTGAACTGGCTCAGCGTATTCGCGATATGGGCGTGGAGCCCATGCCGATGACGTCCGATGAGTTCCGGGCTTATGCCGAGCGCGAGCGTGCCGACTGGGCCGCCGTGATCAAACGGGCCGACATCCGCCTGGACTGACCGGAATGCGGTCGGATGCGACCGCATCATCAGGCGGCATATTCATCGCCGTAACGTTTCAGGCCGTCCAGGTCCAGAACCTGGACGCCCCCATACTTGATCAGTAACAGCCCTTCGTTTTCCAGCTGACGCAGGGCCTGGTTGGCCCGTTGGCGCGACACCCGCGCCAGATAGCCGATCTCTTCCTGGGTGATGTCCAGGCGCAGACCTTTTCCGGGGTAGAGCAGTGGATTGAACAGCTCTGCCAGACAACGTGCCACGCGGGCATCGGGCGTAGACAGGCTGTTGTACTCAGCCTTGCCGATAAATTGCGCCACACGTTCATTGAGCTGATGCAGGAGGTAGCGGTTGAAAGCAATGCTCTGGTCCAGCAAATCGTTGAAACTGTGCATGGGCAAGCGGGCCACCTGGCTGTCGCGCAAGGCCACCACATCGTATTTGCGCTCTTCGTTTTTCAGCAAGGAGCCTTCCCCTATCCAGCCGCCGGCTGGCACCCCGGTCATGGAGGCGATCTTGCCCTCAGAGTTTCCGACCGACACCTTGAGCAAACCCGAGAGCACACCAATCCAGGCTGTGGCGCGCTCTCCCTTGCGTTCGACGATGGCTCCGGCCTCGTAGGCGGTAATGAGCGTGTCGCGGCGCACTCGCTCTTGCAGCTCCGGCGTCAACAGGCGAAACCAGGCGGCTCGCTCGGATAAAGCATCTACAACATGCATGAGGATTAACCCTCGATAAAGGTCGAATGTCATGTCCGTGACAATCTTCGGGACGGGCAGCCGATAACTTGATTAATAACAGGCTGCAAATAGCGTGAAGGCATAACATGTGCCTTCTGCCGCAATCATAAGCAGCCTCCTGGACCATAACAAGCCGGGAAAATTCGGAGGAGACATGGTTGTGCGGATGGATAAAGAGCAGGTAGCGGGTTTACCCGGCACCTTCCCAGCCTGGATAGAACACCATGCCCAGGTGCGTGGCGACAAAGTCGCCATGCGCGAAAAAGACCTGGGAATCTGGCAGACCTGGACGTGGCGGGAGCTGGCCGAACAGGCCGAGCAACTGGCTGCAGGCCTGGCCGGGCTGGGTGTCAAAGACGGCCAGCATGTCGCGGTGATTGGTGAGAATCGCCCGCGCCTTTACCTGGCCATGATGGCGGCGCAGATGCTGGGCGCCGTACCCGTGCCGCTGTATCAGGATGCAGTGGCTCAGGAGATGCTGCACGTCTTGCTGGATGCCAGCATACGTGTGGCGGTGGTCGAGGATCAGGAGCAGGTCGACAAGTTGCTGGAAGTCTGGGATCAATGCCCGGACCTGGACGCGCTGATCTATGACGACCCGCGCGGTTTGCGTAACTATCAGCAAGAGCAACTGCAATACATCGAGCAGGTCATGGAGCAGGGGCGTTTGCAACTGACGCATGATCCCGATTGCGTACGCCGCATCTGGAAAGCGATTGCTCCGGATCATGCAGCCGCCATGTTCTACACCTCCGGCACCACCGGCAAGCCCAAGGGTGTGGTTCTTACGCATGCGGCCCTGATTGATCGCGGGCTGGCCATTCAGGAGCTGGAATCGCTGACCGATGCCGAGGAAGTCCTGGCGTATCTCCCCCCTGCCTGGATCGGGCAGAACATGTTTTCCTACACGCAGTTTCTGGTGACAGGCTTTACGGTGAATCACCCGGAGTCGCCCGAAACCGTGTCCATAGACCTGCATGATATTGGCCCCACCTATTATTTTGCGCCGCCACGCGTGCTGGAGGGCTTGCTGACGCAAGTCACGATTCGCATGGAAGATGCCAGCGCCCTCAAACGCGGACTGTACAGGCGTTTTATGGCCTTGGCTCAACGCGTGGGCGTGAAGATTCTGGACAAACGACCCGGTGTGGGCCTGTGGGACCGGCTGTGCTATGGCCTGGGCAATATCCTGATCTACGGCCCCTTGCGCAATGCCCTGGGCATGAGCCGCGTGCGCGTTGCCTACACCGCTGGCGAGGCGATTGGCCCGGATCTGTTTGATTTTTATCGTTCCATCGGCATCAACCTGAAGCAGCTCTATGGCGCTACCGAGACGTCTGTTTTCGTGTGCGTGCAGGAAGATGGTCATGTGCGGGCCGACACCGTGGGCCCACCTGTGAAAGGGGTGGAAATCCGCGTGGCCGATAACGGCGAGATTCAGGTGCGCAGCCCCGGACTGTTCAAGGAGTACTACCGCAATCCTGAGTCCACCGCCGAATCCTTTACCGAGGATGGCTGGTATCACACGGGGGATGCGGGGTATCTGGATACCGATGGTCAGCT
The DNA here is from genome assembly GCF_037120595.1 of Alcaligenes sp. CHO6. Lineage (NCBI taxonomy): Bacteria > Pseudomonadati > Pseudomonadota > Betaproteobacteria > Burkholderiales > Alcaligenaceae > Alcaligenes > Alcaligenes sp. CHO6. The sequence continues at coordinate 35,954 of NZ_JBANCI010000004.1, read as the reverse complement.
AAAGATCATCGACCGCGCCAAGGATGTGGGCAAATTGGCCGACGGCTCCCTGTTCGCGCCCAAGTACATCGAGAACAAGCTCAAGTTCTTTCCCTTTATCAAAGAGGCGGTGGCGTTTGGTGACGGCCAGAAAGAGGTCTGTGCCTTCATCAATATTGATCTGGAAGCCGTGGGCAACTGGGCCGAGCGCCGCAACCTGCCCTATGCCGGTTATACCGACCTGGCGGGCAAACCCGAGGTCTATGCCTTGATTCGTGACTGCGTGGCGCAGGTGAACGAGGATCTGGCCAGCGACCCCAAACTGGCGGGATCGCGCATCAGCGCCTTTCTGATTCTGCATAAGGAACTGGACCCCGATGACGATGAGCTCACCCGTACCCGTAAAGTACGCCGGGGCTTTATTGCTCAAAAATACAAGGTGCTGGTCGATGCCCTGTTCAATGGACTGGACCGGCAGTTTGTGGAGACAGAAGTGAAGTTCGAGGATGGGCGCAGCGGTCGCATTTCGGCAGACCTGCACATTGAGCGCATGACAGACGCAGCAGCAAGGAGCGCATGATGAGTGAGGCGCAAGTGGCGGGCCGTCGCATAGGCCCGGTGATACTGGATTTGAAAAATATTTCCTTGTCCTTTGGTGGGGTGAAAGCCTTGACCGACATCTCGTTCAACATTCGTGAACACGAGATTCGCTCCATCATTGGTCCGAACGGAGCCGGCAAAAGCTCCATGCTGAACGTCATCAATGGCGTGTATGCGCCACAACAAGGCGAGATTGTTTTACGCGACCAGAGTTATGCCCGCATGAACTCGCGTCACACCGCCGAGCAGGGTATTGCCCGCACCTTTCAGAACCTGGCCCTGTTCAAGGGCATGAGTGTGCTGGATAACATCATGACGGGTCGCAACCTGCACATGAAAAGCGGTGTGTTTGCTCAGGCCTTGCGTCTGGGGGCGGCCGAGCGTGAAGAGATTCGCAACCGTGAATACGTGGAAGGCATCATCGACTTTCTGGAGATCCAGGCCTACCGCAAAACGCCGGTGGGGCGACTGCCGTATGGCCTGCAAAAACGGGTGGATCTGGGGCGCGCCCTGGCAATGCAACCGAGCATTCTGCTGCTTGATGAGCCCATGGCGGGCATGAACATCGAAGAAAAGCAGGATATGTGCCGCTTCATTCTGGACGTGAACGAAGAGTACGGCACCACGATTGTGTTGATTGAACACGATATGGGCGTGGTCATGGATATTTCGGACCGCGTGGTGGTCCTGGACTATGGCAAGAAGATTGGTGATGGGGTACCGGACGAAGTGCGGCAGAACCCGGACGTCATCCGCGCCTATCTTGGCGCTGGCCATTGAGGGGAACGGACATGGCATTTTTTCTTGAAACCTTGTTGGGCGGCTTGATGAGCGGGATGTTGTACGCCCTGGTCGCGCTGGGCTTTGTCCTGATCTTCAAAGCATCGGGTGTCTTTAACTTTGCACAGGGCGCCATGGTGCTGGTGGCCGCTCTGGCCATGGCCCGTCTGTCGCAGTGGATTCCACAGTGGCTGGGTATGGAGCCCGGCTTATTGGGCAATGTGCTGGCCTTTATTGTCTCGGCCATCTTGATGTTTGTGCTGGCTGTCGTCATCGAGCGTTGGGTGTTGCGTTACCTGGTCAATCAGGAAGGCACGACCTTGTTGATGGCCACGATCGGCATCAGCTACCTGCTCGATGGCCTGGGCCAGATCGTGTTTGGCAGTTCGGTGTACTCCATCGATGTGGGGATGCCCAAAGACCCGGCGTTCATCCTGGAGTCCGTGTTTGAAGGTGGTGTGCTGGTCAGTCTGGAAGACCTGAGCTCGGCCGTAGTGGCGGCCTTGCTGGTGGTGGCCCTGGCCATCTTCTTCCAATACACCAGCGTGGGCCGTGCCCTGCGGGCGGTGGCAGACGATCACCAGGCGGCGCAGTCAATCGGTATTCCCCTGAACCGTATCTGGGTTGTGGTCTGGACCGTAGCCGGTTTGGTGGCCCTGGTCGCCGGGATTATCTGGGGCTCCAAATATGGGGTGCAGTTCACCTTGTCGACCGCTGCGCTGCGCGCCTTGCCGGTGGTGATTCTGGGTGGCCTGACTTCGGTGCCTGGCGCCATTGTGGGTGGCCTGATTATCGGTGTGGGCGAGAAGGTGTCCGAGGTGTACCTGGGCCCTTATGTGGGCGGCGGCATCGAGATCTGGTTCGCTTATGTGCTGGCCCTGGTGTTCCTGCTGTTCCGACCACAAGGTCTGTTCGGCGAGAAGATTATTGATCGCGTCTGAGGTGGAGTCGATATGATTTACCGCGAAAATGGTCAGTTCAAAAGCAGCTATCGGGCTGACCAGCAGATTTTCCCCATCCGCCAGGATCGCTATGTGGTGTTGGGCTTGTTGCTGGTGGCATTCCTGGTGGTGCCTGCCATGGCATCCAACTACTTCCTGCAAGCCATTCTGATCCCCTTTCTGATCCTGTCTCTGGCAGCCATCGGCCTGAACATCCTGGTGGGCTATTGCGGCCAGATCTCGATTGGTTCGGGCGCCTTCATGGCCGTGGGGGCATATGCCGCCTGGAACTTTGGCGTCCGTATTCCGGAGTTGCCGCTGGTGTTGCAAATCCTGCTGGGTGGCGTGTTTGCCACTCTGGTGGGCGTGGCCTTTGGCATCCCCAGCTTGCGTATCCGTGGCTTGTACCTGGCTGTCACGACACTGGCCGCACAGTTCTTTGTGGATTGGGCTTTCCTTCGCATTGCCTTTTTCACGAACTATTCGCCTTCGGGCAACGTGTCGGTACCTGCCTTGAGTGCCTTTGGTTTGCCGGTTCAAACCCCCATGCAAAAGTACTTGTTTGTGCTGATCTTCGTGGTGGTGTTTGCCCTGTTGGCCAAGAACCTGGTGCGTGGCGCGATTGGCCGCCAATGGATGGCAATCCGTGACATGGATGTGGCGGCCGAGGTCATTGGTATCCGTCCGGTCTATGCCAAGCTCACCGCCTTTGCCGTCAGCTCTTTCATCATCGGTGTTGCCGGTGCCCTGTGGGCCTTTATCCACCTGGGTTCCTGGGAGCCGCTGGCCTTTGACCTGAATCGTTCCCTGCAACTGCTGTTCATTGTCATCATCGGTGGACTGGGCTCGATTGTGGGCAGTTTCTTCGGCGCTGCCTTCATGGTTTTGCTGCCGGTGCTGTTGACCAACGTGCCGCACTGGTTTGGTGTGTCCATCGGGGTGGATACCGCTTCGCACATTGAGCACATGGTGTTCGGTGCCCTGATTGTGTTTTTCTTGATTGTGGAGCCGCACGGTTTGGCTCGACTCTGGAGTATTGGTAAGGAAAAGCTGCGTTTGTGGCCCTTCCCCCATTAACAGCAGGTAGGCAGTTCATTACAACAACAGCCCCGCCCATCGGGACGGGGTATTCAGACACATGGTACTTATCGGAGGACCAGGAGATGACAACACGACTGAAACGCGCTGTGCTCGGTTTGAGTGCTTGCGCTGCAATGCTGACCATGAGTACAGCCGCTGTGGCAGCCGAGGAACAGTACGTTCCACTGCTGACCTACCGCACCGGCTCCTTTGCGCCATTGGGTATCCCGTGGGCGGACGGCAAGCTGGACTATCTGGCTTTGGTCAATGAGCGCGATGGCGGTGTCAATGGCGTCAAGCTGGTGTACGAGGAATGTGAGACCGCGTACGCCACCGACCGCGGCGTGGAGTGCTACGAGCGCATGAAAGGCAAGAATGGCGGGGCATCGGGTTTTGACACGCAGTCTACGGGCATTACCTTCGCCTTGACTGACAAGGCCTTTGTGGATGGGGTGCCCATTGAGACCATGGGCTACGGCCTGTCGCACTCGGCCAACGGGGCGGTGTTTGAGTGGAACTTCCCCTTGCTGGGTACGTACTGGACCGCGGCGGACGTCATGATTCAGGACATTGCCAAGCAAGTGGGTGAGGACAAACTGAAAGATCAGCGTATTGCCCTGGTCTATCACGACTCGCCTTACGGCAAAGAGCCGATTGCGCTGTTGCAGGCTCGTGCCAAAGAGCAAGGCTTTAAATTGGATCTGTACCCGGTGACGGCGCCTGGCGTGGAGCAGAAGTCCACCTGGCTGCAGGTGCGCAAGAACCGTCCTGATTTCGTTTTGCTGTGGAGCGCCGGGATCATGACGCCTACCGCCATCCGTGAAGCGCAGGCCGTGGGTTACCCCCGCGACAAGATCTACGGCATCTGGTGGGCTGCCTCCGAGAGCGATGTGGTCGATCTGGGCCAGACTGCCAAGGGATACAAGGGCATTACCATCCACAACAGTGCTGCCGATGGTCCGGTGCATGATGCGGTGCGCGAGATGCATGCCAAGGGCAAAGGCGCTGAAAACGGCGACAAGTACGTGGGTACGCTGGCCCACACTCGCGGCATGATGATCTCCATGATGCAGGTCGAAGCAATCCGCGCGGCTCAGGAAAAGTTCGGCAAAGGCAAACACATGACCCCCGAGCAAGTGCGCTGGGGTTTTGAAAACCTGAACCTGGACGAGGCGCGTCTGAAAGAGCTGGGCTTTGAGGGCATCATGCGCCCCATCAAAACCTCATGCAGCAATCACATGGGTGACGACTGGGCGCGTATTGTGCAGTGGGATGGCAACAAATTTGAAGTCGTGTCCGACTGGTATCAGTCCGACAAGAAATTTGTCGATCCGCTAGTCAAGGAAATGTCGGCCAAGTACGCCGCCGAGAAGAAAATTACGCCTCGCAACTGCGAAGGCTAAACCCAGGCGCCCAGGGTTCGCCCTGGGCACTGCATTGCGTGGGGAAGATTATGAGTGAGACCGTAGGCCAAGTGGATGAGACGCCCGCCCTGCTGGACGTCAATGGCATCGAAGTGATTTACAACCACGTCATTTTGGTGCTCAAGGGCGTGTCCTTGCGGGTGCCGGAGGGGCGGATTGTTGCCTTGCTGGGCGCCAACGGTGCCGGTAAAACCACGACCTTGCGGGCCGTATCAAATTTGCTGCGCGCCGAGCGCGGCGATGTGACCAAAGGCCAGATCCATCTGCGTGGTGAGCGTATTGATCAGCTGACGCCGGCCGATCTGGTCAAGCGCGGCGTGGTGCAGGTGATGGAAGGGCGTCATTGTTTCGCGCACTTGAGCATTGAAGAAAATTTATTGACGGGGGCCTACACCCGCTCCTTGTCGCGTGGCGACCTGAGCGCCGAGCTGGACAAGGTCTACCAGTATTTTCCGCGACTCAAGCAGCGCCGTGCCAGTCAGGCCGGCTATACCTCTGGCGGGGAGCAGCAAATGTGTGCCATTGGCCGCGCCTTGATGGCCGATCCGGGCATGATTTTGCTGGACGAACCGTCCATGGGACTCGCACCGCAGGTGGTAGAAGAAATTTTCGAGATTGTGCGGGATCTGAATCAGCGCGAGCGAGTCAGTTTCCTGCTGGCCGAGCAAAACACCAACGTGGCCCTGAAATATGCTGACTATGGCTACATCCTGGAAAACGGCCGGGTCATGATGGACGGACCGTCGCAGGCGCTGGCCGAGAACGAGGACGTCAAGGAGTTTTACCTGGGTGTGTCAGGAGGAGAGCGCAAGAGCTTTCGCGACAATAAATTTTACCGGCGTCGCAAGCGCTGGCTGGCGTAACGCCCAGGAATTTCCATGTATCAGCCGGGTCTGGCCTGTACTGAACAGCAGCAGGATCAGCACAGGGAAAGACCTGCCACCGGGATGCACATGAGGTGCCGCCCTTGGCCTTTTGACGTTTTGAGTTTTGGGCTGCTTCTGGCTACACAGGGTGTGGCTGCGGAGCTTGGCATTGACACGCCTTTGTCTGTGGACAGCAGATTGGTTTGGCGCAGCGTGTTGGGATGCCAATTCATCCCACTGGAGGATAAATGAGCGAGTATTACGATGAGCGCGAGACCCTGGAACCGGACGAGCGCGAAGCCGATTTGATGACCCGTTTGCCGCAGGTGTTGCAGGCGGCAGCCCAGGGCGCCCCTGCCATTGCCAGGCAACTGGAGGGCGTGGAGCTGGCGGCCGTGCGCAGCCGCGAGGATCTGCTGGCCATCCCGGTGTTTCGTAAAAGTGAGTTGTTGCAGGCCCAGCTTCAGGCTCGGGAGCAGGCACGGGCCGGGCAGTCTTCGGCCGCTTACGCGCAGGCTGTCTTTGGGGGCTTTTCCTCCATCTCCTGGGGAGCGGCCCGCAAGGTGTTTGCCTCGCCCGGCCCCATGTACGAACCTGAAAGCCGCCGCTCGGACTATTGGGGTTTCGCGCGTGCCCTGTATGCGGCAGGTTTTCGGCGTGAAGAACTGATTTTCAATTGTTTTTCTTATCACTTCACTCCGGCAGGTTCCATGATGGAAACGGCCGCGCATGCACTCGATTGCACTGTATTTCCCGGTGGGGTGGGCCAAACCGAGCAGCAGGTGCAGGCTATGGCCGATTTGCGCCCTCATGGCTATACCGGCACACCCAGTTTTCTGAAAATCATCATGGAAAAAGCCCAGGCCATGCAAATTGCCTTGCCGGGTCTGAGCAAGGCTTTGTTTTCAGGTGAGGCCTATCCGCCGTCGTTGCAAAAGTGGTTCAGCGAGCAAGGGGTGGCAGGCTACCAGGCTTATGGCAGTGCAGATCTGGGCATGATCGCCTACGAAACCCAGGCTCGCGAAGGCTTGGTGTTGAATGAAAACCTGATCCTGGAAATTGTGCGTCCTGGCACGGGACAGCCGGTGGCCCCGGGTGAAGTGGGCGAGGTCGTGGTGACTTCTTTCAATCCCGACTATCCGCTGGTGCGCTTCGGGACGGGAGACCTGTCTGCCGTGTTGCCTGGACAATCCCCCTGCGGCCGCACCAATCAGCGTATTCGCGGCTGGATGGGGCGTGCGGATCAGACTACCAAGGTGCGGGGCATGTTTGTGCATCCGGGGCAGGTGGAGCAGATTCGTCTGCGGCACAAAGAATTGGGGCAAGCCCGTCTGGTGGTACGCGGGGCCAGTGGCCAGGATCAGATGGTGTTTCAGGTGGAAGTGAGCGCACAGCCCGACGGGCTGGAAAGCGCCTTGGCGGATTCGATCCGTGAGATCACCAAACTGCGCGCCCAGGTGGAGTTTATGGCACCTGGCGCCCTGCCAAGGGATGGTAAAGTCATCGAGGACCAACGCAGCTACGATTAATTTGCCATATAGATATGCACACAAGTAGCGTTCGGGCTGCGGTACTATTTCAGGAAAATAGCCAATACCTATATCTTTTGAGGAGAGCCCGATGCGCTTTGTGCCAGTTTCTGCTGTTGTCCTGGCCTTGATGGCCAGCCTGCCTGCTGCCCAGGCAGCCACCTTGGACAATGTCCAACAGCGCGGCCACGTGCTGTGTGGCGTGACCACCGGTTTTGCCGGGTTTTCGGCCCCCGATGACAAGGGGACCTGGACGGGCCTGGATATTGACGTATGTCGTTCGGTGGCGGCGGCCACCTTGGGTGATGCCAGCAAGTTCAAGGCGGTGCCTTTGAACTCCCAGCAGCGCTTCACAGCCTTGCAATCGGGCGAAATTGATCTTCTGGCCCGTAATACCACCGTGACCCAGCAGCGTGACACGGCGCTCGGTGCCATTCATGCCGGCATCAACTTTTACGATGGCCAGGGTTTTCTGGTGTCCAAGAAGCTGGGCGTGACCAGTGCCAAGGAACTGAACGGCGCTACCGTTTGCATGCAGACTGGCACGTCCAACGAAAATACGATGGCCGATTGGGCACGTGCCAACAAAGTTGACTACAAGCCAGTCGTGATCGAACAGTTCAACGAAGTGGTCAATGCTTTTGTGGCGGGTCGTTGTGACGTGTTTTCCACTGACGCCTCCGGTCTGGCGTCGATTCGCATCTCCAAAATGGAGAACCCGGACGATTATCTGGTTCTGCCAGAAATCATTTCCAAAGAGCCTTTGGGTCCCTTCGTTCGTCAGGGCGACGATGCTTGGCTGAACATTGTGAAATGGTCCCTGCAAGCCAGCTTCAATGCCGAAGAGTTGGGTGTGACGGCCGCCAACGTGGATGAAAAACTCAAAAGCGACAATCCCAACATTCAGCGTCTGCTTGGGGTGACGCCAGGTGCCGGCAAGAACCTGGGCCTGGACGAAAAATGGGCTTACAACATCATCAAGCAAGTCGGTAATTACGGCGAGTCTTTCGAGCGTAACGTGGGTAAAGGCAGCCCGCTGCAGATCGAACGCGGCCTCAATGCCCTGTGGATCGACGGCGGCCTGATTTACGGTCTGCCTATTCGTTAATCCTTTCGGAGTTCACGATATGCAAAAAGCAGCTCTCTTTGAGAGCTGCTTTTTTATTGACTGATGGGTCTGGGGGCTATGACGTTGCTGTGCGTTTTGCTCTTGGTCCCCGGATGGTGTGCGCTGCCCCGGGGACTGGTGGTGTAGGTATCGTCGTGGGGTGGAACACGGCCATACCTGGTCTGTCTAACTGCTGCGCACGGCTTTCGTATGGAAGACGTGCTGGATTGTTTGCCCCAATATGCCAAGCCTTACGGAGCAAACCGGAAGACCTAATTCTTGCGCCTCAACACCAGGGAAATCTTGGCAAAGGCTACTTGCAGATCCTGTGTGGCACCTTGAAAAATCACGGGACGACCACGTCGGGTAAAGCAGATCAGACGCTTGGAGTTGAACAGCGGCACAAATTTGGCAAAGTGGATGTCCTGCCATTGCACTTGCCGCTTCATGATCCAGCTCTGGCGTATGCCGGTCTGGTCAATTGTGGTGACCCCATGCCACATGTGCCAGGCAATCAGAATCAGGCCGGTAAACAGCAGTACCAGACTGCCCGCCAGCACGGGGCTGATAGCCGCCCCTTGCGGAGAGCCGGCGACCAAGGCAAACCGCACCCCGATCAGGGCCAGCACGACCCAGGCACTGGCAGCGACCCATTTGGGCCAGGAGCGGCCTTGAATGGGAAGCGGGCCCAGGTCGCTTAACAGGGCGTCAATTTCCTCTTTGGTGGGGGCTTGGCTCATCAGCACGCGGCGGCCCCTTGCTTGCGGGCGGCCAGGGCGTTACCGGCATTGCTGGCCGATTTACGCTTCAGGTGAGCCGAAATCCATTGTCCCGTCTCTACCACGGCGTTCAGATCAATGCCGGTCTCAATATCCAGGCCTTGCATCAGGAACAGTACATCTTCAGTCGCGACGTTGCCGGTTGCGCCCTTGGCGTAGGGACAGCCGCCCAGACCGGCCACGGAGCTGTGGAAAATATGAATGCCAGCCTGCATGGACGCGACGATATTGGCAATGGCCTGGCCGTAGGTGTCGTGGAAGTGGCCGGACACATGAGCTGGGTCTATGTGCTCGGTCACCATGCGCATGAGGTCATAAACCTGGCGGGCCGTGCCTACGCCGATGGTGTCGGCCACGTCGATTTCATCACAGCCCAGTTCAATCAGGCGCTTGCCGACTTTCAGTACGTTGGACGGGGCTACCGCACCTTCATAGGGACAACCGAAAGAACAACTGATGGAGCCGCGCAAACGCAAACCGGCTTCTTTGGCAGCCTGGGCAACGGGGGCAAAGCGCTCCAGCGATTCTTCGATGCTGCAATTGATGTTGCGCTGGGAAAATGCCTCGCTGGCGGCGGCGAAGATCACCACTTCGTCCGCCTTGGCGGCCAGGGCACCTTCAAAACCACGCATATTGGGGGTCAGGACGGAATAAATCGTGCCGGGGCGACGGTCGATCATTGCCATCAACTCGGCGCCGTCGGCCATTTGCGGTACCCATTTGGGCGACACAAAAGAAGCTGCTTCCACATTCACAAAGCCAGCATGAGACAAACGGTTGACCAGCTCGACCTTGACGTCGGTGGGGATGAATTCTTTTTCGTTCTGCAAGCCGTCCCGGGGGCCGACCTCCACAATCTTGACGCGCGATGGGTATGACATGAAGTTTCCTGAAGGGATAGAGGGCTGGGGCCCGCAGGCCCTGACGTAATCGTCATGATACCTCTTGAGGGCCGGGGCTGGCGCCCTAGGAACTGCCCTATGGTTCTTAAGGCTTCAAGCGTTGAAAGCGGCCGTCGGGCAGGGCCTCGATACAGCCTGCCAGCTCCAGCTCGGCCAGGAAGGCGGGCAGTTCGGTAGCCAGCAGGCCGGTACGACGCATCAGTTGCTCCGGAGTCAAGGGGGCAAAGTCGATGCGCTCCAGGATGGGACGTAGTTCCTCGGGCAAGCTGTCATGGGCATGTGGCGTGGGTCCGGGCCGGGCAGGCGTGTCCCGGCAGACGTCGCCTTGGGCATTGCCCAGCTCGTCCAGAATATCTTGGGCGCTTTCAACCAGCTTGGCACCTTGACGAATCAGAGCGTGGCAGCCTCGAGCCAAAGGGGAGTGAATGGAGCCGGGAATGGCAAAGACTTCTCGCCCCAGCTCCCCGGCCAAACGGGCGGTAATCAGCGAACCGCTTTGTTTGGCGGCCTCCACCACCAGTACGCCCTTGGACAGCGCAGCCACAATGCGATTTCGACGCGGAAAGTGGTGGGGCAGGGCCCGTGTTCCCAGAGGGAATTCGCTCAGCAACAGCCCCTGAGCGCTGATTTGATGAGCCAGGTCGCGATGGGCGGCCGGGTAGACCAGATCCAGACCGGTACCCATGACCGCTAGGGTGCCGGCACCCTGAGAGCCGGCTTGCAAAGCTCCCTTATGGGCGGCCTGATCGATGCCGCTGGCCAGACCACTGATAATGCACCACCCCTTGGTCGCCAGGGTATGGGCAAAATCGGTCGCGGTTTCCTGTCCGGATTGGGTGGCGTTGCGCGCTCCCACAATAGCCAGCCCTTTACGCTGCAAGATACCTAGATCGCCATTTGCGTAAAGCAGCAGGGGAGCGTCGTGCAGATCCAGCAAGGCAGCCGGGTAGCTGGCGTCAGCCAAGGTCACGATATGGTGGCCAGGCTGTTTGAGCCATTGCACCGTTTGGTCTATGAGTGCCTGCAGCTCTTTCACCGGCTCCTGGTTGAGTTGTACCGCCAGTTCGCCAGGGATATGCCGCGACAGGGTTTGCACCGAGCTTTGGTAGATGTGCGGTGGCAGCCCGCAGGCCGCCAGCAATTGCCGGGCCTGGGCGGGTGCGAGCCCAGGCTCTAGCGACAGGCGCAACCAGGCATGCAATTCTTCCGAAATTTCATCCGAGCTAAAATAATGAGGCATAAGGCAGTGTGGCACGAAACGAAACCGTGTTCGGTGTAACCCCGATATTTTTATCCAGGGTGGATGTCGTTTGGTGACCAGGGCGTCGTGGTGTGCCGGGGCAATCGGATGCCGCTCTGAAACTTGTTTTATTATATCGACTTATCGCTTTTTCTTCGGACATGACAATGGCTTTGCTTCCCATCCTTAAATTTCCTGACCCCCGACTGCACACGGTGGCCAAACCTGTGCAGGAGGTCGATGACCGCATTCGCAAACTGGTCAAGGATATGGCCGAGACCATGTATGATGCGCCCGGTGTAGGCCTGGCTGCGACCCAGGTGGATGTCCACGAGCGGGTGGTGGTAATTGATGTGTCCGAAAGCGGCAATGAATTGCTGGTGCTGATCAACCCGGAAATCACCTGGAAAAGTGAAGAGCTGAAGGTGTACGAAGAGGGTTGCCTGTCCGTGCCCGATACTTATGACAAGGTCGAGCGTGCGGCCAGTATCCGTTTCAAGGCCCAGGACGAGAACGGACAGTGGTACGAGAAAGAAGCCGACGGCCTGCTGGCGGTGTGTGTGCAGCACGAGCTGGATCACCTGGATGGCAAGGTGTTTGTGGAGTATCTGTCCGTGCTCAAACGTGAACGTATTCGCAGCCGTTTGCGCAAGCAGCAGCGTGAAGCCCTGAAGGCAGGGCAATAGTTGCCATGCGTATTGTTTTTGCCGGTACCCCAGATTTCGCTCGTGTGGCCTTGGAAGCGCTGCTAGCCCAGGGCGTTGAGGTTCCCTTGGTCATGACGCAGCCGGATCGCCCGGCGGGTCGGGGTATGAAACTGAGCCCCAGCCCGGTCAAGCAGGCCGCCCTGAAGGCTGCTATCCCGGTCCTGCAGCCGCATAGTCTGCGCCTGGATGGCAAGTACCCCGAGGAGGCCGCCCAGGCCCGCCAGACATTGTTGGACGTGCAGCCCGATTTGATGGTGGTGGCCGCTTATGGTTTGATTTTGCCCAAGTGGACCTTGGAGCTGCCACGTTATGGCTGCTTCAATATTCACGCCAGTCTGCTGCCCCGCTGGCGTGGCGCGGCCCCTATTCAGCGGGCCATTCAGGCAGGCGATGCGGCAACGGGCATCACCATCATGCAGATGGATGAAGGCTTGGATACCGGCGATATGCTGGTGCGCAGCGAGCTGCCCATTCGCGATGACCACAGTGCTGCCACCTTGCATGACGATCTCGCTCAACTGGGGGCGCAGGCCTTGCTGGCCGCCTTGCAGCACTTGCGTGATGGCACCTTGCAGGCCGTTCCTCAGCCAGAGGCAGGTGTGACCTATGCCGAGAAATTGTCCAAGGCGGAGTCGGTGCTGGATTTAAGCCGGCCAGCCAAGGAACTGGAGCGCCGTATTCGTGCGTTTGACCCAGTGCCCGGCTCCACTCTGTCCTTGCCCGGTTTGGAGCAGCCTGTGAAGGTGTGGCGCGCTCAGGTGGTAGAACAGACGCATTGCGCAGAACCGGGTCAGATTCTGAACGTCAGTGCCCAAGGTATTGATGTGGCTTGCGGTGAAGGGGTCTTACGTTTGCTGGAGCTGCAAAAAGCCGGTTCCAAACGCCAGCCCGTCGCCGTCTTTGTGCAGGGCTGGCAATCGCGCTAAGTTCGCGCCAACGAGTCAGGCGCCGGATTGCTTCTGGCGCCGCCACTCCAGCGCTCCAATCACAATACCGCTGGCACAGACCACGCCAATTCCGATCCAGGTAAACATGTCGGGGAACTGACCCCAGATCAACCAGCCCAGCGCGGCGGCCGCCACGATTTGCAGGTAGACAAAGGGGGCCAGCAACGAGGCCGACGCTCGCTGATAAGCCTGAATTTGCAGCAAGTGTCCCAGGCAGCCCCACAGGCCGGTAGAAATCAGAATCAACCATTGGAAAATGGTCAGCTCTTTCAGGGCGGGCAGCGCTGCGGGTAAAAGAAAAGGCAGGGCAATGGTCAGGCAGATGCTGCCAACGGCACCGCTCCAGATCAGTGTGGTCAGTGAGTTGTCCACCGCCACGCGACGGGTCGCGATAAATTGTGTGGCGAACATGCAGGCGGTGATCAAACCAAACATCACCCCAAGCGGGTCCAGGCCGGCCGTTGGTCGGATGATGATGAGCACCCCCAGGAACCCGACTCCGGCTGCTATCCAGCGGCTCAGACGAGGTGGTTCTTTCAGAATCCAGGGAGCGACCGACAGCACCAGCAAGGGTGCCAGGAAATTAATGGACGTGGCCTCAGCCTGAGGCAGATAGCTCAGTGCCGTGAAAAATGAAAAGGTGGACAGCATCATCACGGTGCCACGCAGTATTTGCGCTTTGGGCCGGGTGCTGCGCAAAATCTTGTGTCCTTTGACGGGCAGCACCAGCGCCAACACCAGGGCCAGATGGACCACGTAGCGAAACCAGCACATCACCAGCAAGGGCACGCCAAAGCCCATGATCCATTTGCCACTGGCATCCAGTCCCGACAGCGCCCAGGACGACAGAATCAGGATGAGCACCCCCGCCAAGGGAAAGGCTGTCGGTGTCAGACTGGTCCGGGGCAAGGAGGAAGACTGGGTTGTGCTCATGACAGGCTCCTGACGCAAAGCACAAGGACGGCCGGGTGGCCGTCCTGAAACGAACTTCATCTTAGCGGATTAGCGTCCGCGCAAGGGCAATACCCGTTCGATCGCTGCACCTACTGCCAGCAAGTGTTCGTCATGGTAGGCAGGAGCGGCCACCATCAGGCCGACCGGGGCCTCACCGGCAGCGTGGCAGGGCAGGGACAGGGCGCAGCCGTCCAGGAAGTTGATCAGTGTGGGATTGCGCAAAACCAGGCCGTTGGTGGCGAAGTACACCTCGTCCGAGGCCTGCAGATCGGCAATGCGCGGGGCGACGACGGGTACGGTCGGCATCAGCACGGCATCATAGCGCTCCAGACGGCTCTCGACCGCGCTGATCCAGGCTTGGCGGGTATCCTGCAGTTCGATGTAGTCAGCGCAGTCGATGTCCTTGCCGCGCAGGATGCGCGAGGCCACACGTGGATCATATTGTTCGCCCTTGCTTTGCAGGGTGTCACGGTGAACGGACCAGGCTTCCGCGCAGACAAAGCCGCCTTTGCGGTTGATGTGGGGCAACTGCTCAAACTCGGGCAGGTCAATTTCCTCAACGACTGCGCCGTGCTCACGCAGCAAGGCGATGGCGCGGTCAAAGGCGGCGCGTACCGTCTGATCAATGCCATCAAAGACAAAGGTCTTGGGTACGGCCAGGCGCACGGTTTCCAGGGCAGGAGTCGCCACAGGTACATAAGGTTGGTCGGTCAGGATGGCATCAACAATGGCGCAGCACTCAACAGAAACCGCCAAGGGGCCGTTGGAGTCCAGGCTGCGGGACAAGGGCATGGTGCCTTCGCTGGGGACACGCTCGGCAGTGGGTTTAAAACCGGTCAGGCCGTTAAAGGCCGAAGGGATACGAATCGAGCCGCCGGTATCGGTACCAATGGAAAAGACCGACATGCCCTGGGCAACCGCGACCCCGGCGCCGGAGGACGAGCCCCCGGGGATACGGGCATTGTCACTATCCCAAACGGAGCGCGGAGTGCCGTAGTGAGGGTTGATGCCCAGACCGGAGAAGGCAAATTCGGTCATATTGGTCGAGCCGATCAAAATGGCGCCGGCGCGCAGCAGGCGTTCCACAATGGTGGCGTGCTGCTCGGCAGGCTCAGCATCTTTAAGCACTGTCGACCCACCCAACGTTATGTAGCCGGCGATGTCATGCAGGTTCTTGACCGACATGGGCAGACCCTCGACCAGCGAGCGGCTCAGACCGGCCGCACGCAAGATGTCGGAAGCCTTGGCCGCTGCCAGAGCCTGTTCGGCAAATACTTCGATGAACGTGGCAGCGCCGTCACGGCTGTCGTCCTGGATACGTTCCAGGGCTTGCCGAGTCAGTTCGACCGAGGTGGTTTCGCCACGATCAAGAGCACGTTGCAGTTCGGTAATAGTCGCTAGCATGGATCACTCGCTAAATAAATGGGTGGGGCGGGCTGGGCCAGTTTAGGCTACTTCGGGCAGGACTTCAGCCACATAGGTGTGGCGGATGCTGCGTTCGCGGCGGGGGTCATACAGTTCCATGGTGAACTGGGCAGCGGGACGGATGCCTCCGATCGCGCCGACGGTGCCGCAGGTCATGCCGTAGCCTTCCGGCATGGTGGTGGACTGGAAGTAGCCCTCGATCAGTTCCAGAGGATTTTTCAGTGTGGACAAGGGACCGTCCTGGTACAGGACTTCCTTGCCGCCTTCCTGAATGTAGGCACGGATGATCAGCTCGTCCCAGTACTCTGCCACGTCGCTGAACAACCAGGCTTCGCGGGCAATGGGTTTGGCGCAGATCTGTTTGGACAGGGCAACGCTATGCGCTTCCAGAACACGATCGGTGTGATCGGACGCCAGGCTCACCAGCAGGCGGCCTTGATGATTGAAGACAAATACCTCAGTCTCGCCCGACGACCCCGAACCCACGACCTGGATGTCGGCATCCTGAATCATCTGGTTGGCCGCGATGCGGTAGTACAGCGGTACCGAGCTGGGGCGTGGTACGCCCAGTTCGGCCAGCTCTTCAATGTGGTGCTCGATGGCGGCCAGATCACGGCCCGCCCAACCGGCCACGATGCAGTGCTGCAGATCAGCCTCAATGATTTCAGTGTGGGTGGCCTGGGCCAGTTCAAAGGTCAAACGCATAGCAGTACTCGTTAACTTAAAGACAGATTGGGATTAACCGAACAGGCGTGGCAGCCACAAAGCCAGATCCGGGAAGATAGCCAGCAGGCCCACCATGGCCAGCAACATGATCACAAAAGGCAGGCTGCCCAGCATCACGTCGTTCATGCTGCCGTTCTTGCGCAGGCTCTGGACCACAAACAGGTTCAGACCAACAGGAGGGGTGATGAGCGCCACTTCCACCAGAATGATGATGGCAATACCCAGCCAAACCGGGTCAAAGCCCAGAGCGATCATGATGGGAGCCACGATAGGGATAGTCGTGATCATCATGGACAGGGTTTCCATGAAGCAGCCCAGCACCAGGTAGAACACCACGATGATCATCAGCATCACCATGGGCGAGACACCCAGCCCGGTGATGGCGTCAGTCAGCGCGTTGGTCAGGCCAGTGGCGGACATGACAAAGTTCAGGAAAGCCGAACCGATCACGATCAGCATGATCATGGCCGTGGCTTTCATGGTGCCTTCCAGCACTTCCTTGATCATGGTCCAGCTCATGCGGCCCGAGAAGGCAGCCAGAATCAAGGCGCCGACCACACCCAGGGCAGCAGCCTCGGTCGGGGTGGCAACACCGGCGTAAATCGAGCCTACGACCAGCAAGAAAATACCCAGGGGTGGAACCAGATGCACCAGGCTGGCAAAACGCTGACCCCAGCTAGCCTTGATCTTGGTGCCGCCCCATTTAGGCTTGACCATGCACGCGGCAGCGATTGCCAGCATGAACAGCAGGGCCATGCCCAAACCGGGGATGATGCCGGCCAGATACAGCTTGGGCACGGAGGTATTGGTCAGCACGCCGTAGATCACCAGGTTGATCGAAGGCGGAATCAGAATGCCCAAGGTACCGCCTGCGGCCAGGCTGCCCAGGAACAGGGGCTCGTTATAGCCTTGTTTCTTGATCTGCGGCAGGGCCACGGTGCCCACGGTGGCGGCAGTGGCCACGCTGGAACCGGAAGTGGCGGCAAACAGGGCGCTGGCCCCGATATTGGCGTGCATCAGGCCGCCTGGCAGCCAGGACAGCCACAGGCTCATGGCGTTGTACATGCGTTCGGCCATACCGGAGCGCAGCAGGATCTCGCCCAGCATGATGAACAGGGGAATGGCCACCAGCAGGAATTCGTTGCTGGTGCCCCAGGAAATCTCACCCAGGGCGCCAGTGAGCGGCAACATGGAATACAGCGGGTCCAGAATCAGGCCCAAAACACCCAGGGCAGCGCCCACGGGAATGCTCAATCCGATCAGAACGAGCAAGAGAGTCAGTGCGGTGGTAATCATTTGGCGTCTCCTTGCACCATGCGTTTGCCAGCCTCGGCTTCTTCGGACGCTTCTTCCTGGGTGCTGCGGATGCCGCACAGGGACCGGATACCGGCCAGGTCACCCGTAATCAGGGCCAGGCTGGAGCGCAGCAGCATCAGGGCCAAAACGACACACAGCCAGATCAGACCGCCCACCCACAGGAACTGCGGAATCCACAAGGGAGTGCCCATGGCGGTGTTGGCAGTGGACTGGTTGGTCCAGGACAGGCCGGCCACGTCAGTGGCGTACAAGGTCAGGTAGACAATGAAAACAGACAGGGCCACCAGAGCAATCCAGTCCAGCAAGGCGGCCAGACGGACCGGCAGGTGCTGGTAGATGGCGTCGATACGGATATTGGCCCGTTGCAGGGTGGCAAAAGATAGTGCCCAGGAAATGCTGATGGCAAAGGCGTAGCCAGATAGCTCATCCGAGCCGCCCAGAGAGCTGCCACTGAATTTGCGAAACAGAACGTCCGCGGTGATATAGAGGGCGCTGATCAATGTCAGGCTGCCTGCGAACCAGATGGCGATGCGCGACAGGGTCGTGGCACCGGACAGCAAGCGGTTCAGCATGGCGAATTTTTCGGTATTTTCCATGGTGTCTACCCCGTACAGGGTCTAGGAGGGAGGGGCCTGAAGGACAGGCGGCCTGCCACCGCAGGATGGGTGGCAGGCGGTACGTACAGATTACTTCTTGGCTTCAAAGCCCAGGATCGGGCTCAGGCTGGCGTTGAAGGCAGCCACGGTGTCAGCGGAGCTACGCTCGGCCCATTTGGGCACCACGGTTTCGCTCATGACTTTCTTCAGCAGTTCGCGGTCGGCGTCGGTTGGCTTGACCAGCGTCATCTTGCCTTTGACGGGCTGGGTACACGCATCGGAGCCAGTATTGCAGTCATAACCTTCCTGGGTCTCCTTGGCAGCGGCAGCCCAGATGTCTTGCGTCATGGCCTTGATGTTGCTGGCCAGGAACTCCTGGACTTTGGGGTCCAGCTTGTTCCAGGTTCCCAGGTTGGCTGCGTGAATCTGCTGGTTCCAGTTGATTGGCATTTCATACAGCTTGGAGCTGACTTCGTACCATTTGGCCGAGTAGCCGGACATGGAGCCGGTAATCGCGCAGTCAACCACGCCGTTTTGCAGGGCAGGAACGACTTCACCAAATGGGATGGTGACGCTGTTGCCACCCAGAGCCTGGACAAATTCAGCCTGGGTGCGGCTGCTGGTGCGCACTTTCTTGCCTTTCAGGTCGCTCAGGCCATTGAAGTTGCCATTGCAAAACAGGACCTGGGCAGGGTAGGTCGAGAAGCCCAGTACCTTGACGTTGCTCTTGGCATAGAAATCTTCGTAGGCAGGCGTGAACGCGTCGGTCAGTTTTTTGGCCACTTCGATATCGGGTGCCAGACCGGCCAGGTCGATGGCTTCGTTAATCGAGTTGTCGCTGGCGAAGTAAGCCAGGGTGGCGGTACCGAAAGGAATCACGCCCTGGCTGATCAGGCGCATGATTTCAGGACCTTTCAGGCCCATGTCGTTGAAACCTTTGATATCGGCAGTGATCTGGCCACCGGACAGCTCAGGCACCTTTTTGGTCCAGAAGGGCTGCTCGGTATTCTGGTAGGCGGTCAGATTGCTCAAGCCACCGACTACTTTCAGGGAGGTCTTGGGCAGTTCCTGGGCCATGGCGGCAGAGCCCAGGGCCAGCGAGCCTAAAGCCAGGGAGGTCAGTACGATTTTTTTCATAAGGTGCTCCTAATAGCGGTCCAGCTGTATGGTTGATAGAGTGCGCCCCCCTTTTGGGCAGGGGACTGCATATTGAAACCAGAGGGGTGACCGGACAGTGCCGGTCCAATTTTTAAAGCGCGGCCAGCCGTGTGTTGGGCAAGTCGGTAATCAACATATGGCCAGGGGCATGCGTGATGCAAAACTGCGGCTTGGCCTGGGCGGCGACGGCTTGGGGAGTAACGCCGCAGGCCCAGAAAACGGGTAATTCGTCAGGACCGACTGGCACAGCATCACCATAGTCGGGCTTTTGCAGGTCGCCGATTCCGATCAGGGACGGATCGCCAATATGTACCGGAGCGCCGTGTACCGATGGAAAGCGCGAGGTGATCTGAATGGCGCGGATGGCATCGGCAGCACGCATGGGCCGCATCGATACTACCAGCGGGCCGGACAGGCGCGTCGTACCTTGAGTCTGGATGGAGCTGCGATACATGGGCACGTTCACCCCCGCACTGATGTGGCGCACATCAATTCCGTCGGCCAGCAGGGCCTCTTCAAACGAAAAGGAGCAGCCGATCAGAAAGGACACCAGATCCTCGCGCCAGACATCGGTAATGCTCAGTGGCTCGGCTCCGAGCTCGCCATTTTGCCAGATGCGGTAACGGGGGAAGTCCGTGCGCAGATCAATCGTGCCACCCAGGGTCGGGACCTGAAATTGACCGGGTTCGGTCACGGCCAACAACGGGCAGGGCTTGGGGTTGCGCTGACAAAACAGCAAAAACTCGTCGGCCCACTCTTTGGGAAGAATCATCAGGTTGGCCTGCACATAGCCTGCGGCCAGTCCTGCAGTGGGACCAGTATGGATTTGTTGACGGATCAGCTCGCGCCACTTCTGGGCCTCGGGCGCTAGCACAGGCAGGGTTTGCAGGTTCATGATGACCACTCGCACAAAGGGGGTTGATCACAGCCTCGGATTGCAACCGATCAGATAATTTGTGTCCAATCGTATGTTTGAATCCTAGGCCATAACGATTACTTATCGGTCTGCACGTATTGTTGGGCGATTTCTTGTGCGTGATTGGCGACGACGCGAGCAATATGACTGTCGGGCGAGTCCATCCAGCAGGCAAAAAATTCGATGTCCGGAAGGGACTGATCGACCTTCAAAAGTCGCAGTTTTCCCTCGGAAAGCTCGTCTTTTATGACCGCTGGGGCCAGCACGCTGGGGCCCATGGCATGACGTGTCATTTGCACGATGGTGCTCAGGGATGCACTGCCAAAAATACGGGGTGATTTGACGCCGGCACGCAGCAATGCTTCGCGTGTGGCCAGGTACGGAACGCTCCCGGACGGATAGGTGATTACAGGGTAAACCCCTAGCTCGGAAACGCTGATTTTGCGGCCGTGCAGCTTCAGGGTCGGGCTGGCGACCCAGCCCAACTGATACGCACATAAGCGGATGCATTGTTCTTTAGGGTCTTGGCCAACGCCCACAATCATGGCCATATCAATCTGGAAACTGGCCAGTTGCTGGCGCAGCACGCTCGTGGTGTCGACGTGGATCTCGATGACCAGGGCCGGGTACTCCTGGTGCAGCTTGTCGATCAGCTCATGTAGCCAGGTCTGCACAATGGTTTCAGCCACCCCTAGGCGTAGCAGCCCGCGGATGGCATTTTGTTCTTTGGCAGCGCGCAGCATTTCGGTGCGCAGATCCAGCATGCGCTGTGCATGTGACAGTAGCTCCTGGCCTTTGTCTGTCAGTTTGATGCCCCGGGCGCCCCGATCAAACAAACGCAGTTCCAGACTGGATTCCAGTCCGGCGATGCGCTGAGAAATAGATGGTTGGGTCGTGTTGAGCTTTTCGGCAGCCGCCCGGAAACCGCCAAGTTCGGCAACCCATACAAAGGCTTCGATCTGTTTGAGATCAATCATGTTTCCGGTCCTGAAAATAGGCAGTTCTATTATGCCTGATGGCGGTTGCGGCACAGAACAAGAGCAGATGGATATTTTTATGCATCTTTGATGGATTGGACGCGGCCACCACTATAATTCGCCCATGACTTGCAAGATATTGATTGTGCGTACGTCCTCATTGGGAGATCTGGTTCATATGTTGCCAGCAATCTCGGACATTGCACGCCATGTGCCCGGTGCACAAATTGACTGGCTTGTAGAAGAGAGCTTTGCCCAGATTCCGGGCTGGCATCCGGCGGTAAACGACGTCATTCCCGTGGCGCATCGGCGCTGGCGCAAGCAATGGTGGTCTGCCCAGACGCGTCAGGAGCGCGCTGCCTTGCGTGAGCAACTGCAATCGCGCCAGTACGATGTTGTCCTCGATATGCAGGCCCTGATGAAATCCATTTGGCTGGTCAGGCAGACCAAGGGGCGCCGACATGGCTTGGATTGGAAGTCGGCCCGGGAACCGCTTGCCTCGCTTTTCTATGATGTGCGCCATCGAGTCGCCTTCTGGCAGCCTGCCGTGCTTCGTCAGAGAACATTGGCAGCCTCCGCCTTTGGCTACCAGTTTGACGGAGCGCCGGATTTCGGTTTGCAGGCTCTGGCGGCGCAGGCCCCCAAGGACGGTGATCCCTATGCCATCATCATGCCCTCGGCCAGTCGCGACGATAAGCTGTGGGACCCCGAGAACTGGCAACAGGTGTTCGATCGCCTCCAGGAGGAGGGGATGGCTTTGCGCCTGCTGGCTGGCAGCCCTGCCGAGTCCGAACGTGCCCAAACGCTGATTGCTGGCCGCAGCCAGGCCCAGGTCATGCCACGTATGGAGCTGACGCCGATCGCCTTGCAATTGGCCGGGGCGCAAATCATGGTGGGGCTGGACAGTGGCCTGACGCATTTGTCGGCCGGTTTGGGACGCCCCACGATCGGTATCTATAAAGCCTCCACACCTGTGCGCACGCCTTTGGAAGGTTCGGCTTATACCGCCAGTCTGGGAGAGCGAGGTCATCCTCCCTCCGCGGAAACGGTACTCTGTGCCATCGATCAGGCGTTGGGACGTACGACCGCGCCCCAGGGCGCTTTGCTGGATACGCAAAAAAACTAGTTTGACCTGGATGGCCAATTCGTTTTTTGAGAGCCGGCTTTGTGCTTACAATACGCGGTGCCAAAGGGTCTGCGGCCCTGTTTGAGGGCAGGTTTTTCTGCCTCGCACCGTTTTCTGTAGTTTTTCGGTAGCACCCCAAGCCGGGTCGGGTGGTTGCTGATTTCATAACGAGGCCAAAACGGGTGAACCGATTCTTTTATACCGCCTCCATACGCATTCTGGCTCCAGCCTTGATGGCCTGGATGGGTCTGCGTGCTCGTCGCGCCGGTGGGCAATGGCAAGTGTTGTCAGGCCCCCGTTTTGGTTTTTACGGTTCTGCGCCCACCCTTGAAAAAGCGCCTGTATGGGTGCATGCGGTCAGCCTGGGCGAAACACGGGCCGCGCAGCCCTTGATCCGGGCCTTGCTCGATCAGGGTGAAACGGTCCTGCTGACACACATGACCGTGACGGGCCGTGAAGAAGGGGCAAACGCGTTTGCGGCTGAAATTGCCAGCGGGCAGTTGGTGCAGCAATGGTTGCCTTATGACTTCCCCGGCTCGGTACGGCGCTTCTTTGCCCACTACCGGCCGTGTGCCGGTGTGCTGATCGAACGCGAGGTGTGGCCCAATCTGCTGGCCGCTGCGCGTCGGCAGGGCGTACCCATGATGCTGGCCAGTGCTCGCTTTTCAGAAAGCGCCCTGCGCACCAGCCTGAAAGCTGGCTCAGTCATGCGCGAGGCATATCGATCTTTTCAGCTGATTTACGCGCAGAGCCTGGCTGATGCCCAGCGTCTGGAGCTGGCTGGGGCCCAAGGGGTCCGGGTATCGGGAAACCTGAAGTTTGACGTCGTATTGCCGCAGGAGAAAATTGCGCGTGGTCGAGGTTTTGCCAGTGACCTGGGCCGCCGCGTGGTGGTCATTGCCAGTACGCGCGAGACCGAGCATATGGATTTTATTGATGCGATCGCGCATTATTTGCGTCGTGAGCGTAAACAGGGCAGCGAGTTGCACAGTCCCGTTCTGTTTGTCGTGGTGCCGCGACATCCTGAACGCTT
This sequence comes from Alcaligenes sp. CHO6, assembly GCF_037120595.1. Lineage (NCBI taxonomy): Bacteria > Pseudomonadati > Pseudomonadota > Betaproteobacteria > Burkholderiales > Alcaligenaceae > Alcaligenes > Alcaligenes sp. CHO6. The sequence goes on along the minus strand of NZ_JBANCI010000004.1, from coordinate 12,844 downwards.
TGATGAGGCTGCCGACTACTTGAATCAACGGGGGCTGCGCGCAGTGCGTCGCAGTGAACTGTTGAAACAGGGTGATACCAGCACCAGTGCGGTTGAGGCGTGTCGCGAGGTCGACGTGCTGCTGGGCGATACGCTGGGCGAAATGCACTGGTACTACGGCATGGCCCGGGTGGCGATTGTCGCGGGCAGTTTTCAACCTTTGGGTGGTCAAAACTTTATTGAAGCCTGCGCAGTGGGGGTGCCTGTCATTGTGGGGCCTCATACGCATAATTTTGCCCAGGCCATGCAAGATGCCATGCAGGCGGGTGCCGCCATTCGGGCCAGTACCCCCGCCCTGGCTTTGCAGCAGGCGGTAGAGCTGGTGGATGATCCCGCGCGCCATCACAAAATGGCAGATGCAGGCTTACATTGGGTTCAGATGCATGAGGGCGCAGTGCAACGCGTACTTTCGGGACTGGCTCAGATTCGCGATTAAATACCGGCTTGCTTATTAGCTAATAAGTATTCGGTTTTGACTGGCGCTGGAGTTTGTGGCGATTTGTAGACAGCTTGACCTGATCTGGATCAAGTTGAATAAAAAAAGCCCGCATGACGCGGGCTTTTTTGAGTTCTAAAAACTGATCGAGATCGATTTACAGTTTTTGGATGCTCTTAGCTTGTGGGCCCTTTTGGCCTTCGGCCGACACGTACGAAACGCGCTGGTTTTCTTCCAAGGATTTAAAGCCTGTGCCCAAGATGTCGGAATGGTGAACGAAAAGATCTTTGCCACCGTTGTCGGGGGAGATAAAGCCGTAGCCTTTTTCGTTATTGAACCATTTCACGATACCGGTTTCTGTTTGCATTTCCTGCATTCCCTAAAAATGACGAGCAATCTGCTCAAAAAAGATTGTCAAGATGTAAAAATCAGGGCAATGAGTATTAGAAACAATACCGTATTGAACAAACTTCGACGAACTTGAAATCCTGCACTGCCAATCGTAGGGGGTATTTAGCCTGTAAGTCAAGCTAAATCGCCCTTTGCGTGGTTTTTCAGGCAGTGTTTGAACAACAATTACAACCAAGCTTGTTATGCGTGCGGACCCCTCTGCGCCCCTCGTTAAAGTCCGTGGTATTTACGACCAAATTCAAGCGTAGCATGAAAGAATCCTGATTTGCTACCACAGTCGTAACGTGTGCCTTCATATTCATAGGCATATACCGCACGACTTTTCAAAAGGCTGGCAATTCCGTCCGTTAATTGAATCTCTCCACCCACCCCTGCTTGAGTGCGTCGCAGGTGGTCAAAGATTTCCGGTTCCAATACATAACGGCCCACAACGGCTTGCGTAGAAGGAGCCACTTCCGGTGCTGGTTTTTCAACGATTCCATTAAGTCGGGTGGCTTTGGAATCGATTAAGTCGCCGGAAACTATTCCATATTTATTTGTTTCATTTTTATTTACATTTTGAGTGGCAACAATACTGCCATTGTATTGATGGGCCGCTTCAACCAGTTGTCGTGATACCGGGGTATTGGCGTCGATCAGGTCGTCCGCCAGCAGAACCAGGAAGGGTTCGTTGCCCACAATGGGTGCGGCGCACAGAACCGCATGTCCCAGACCCAGCGCGCGCGGCTGGCGGGTATATATACAGCTGACATGGCTGGGAATAATATTTTGGACCGCATCCAGCAGTTCCAGCTTGTTTTTGCCGGCCAGTTCCTGTTCCAGCTCTGGGATGCTGTCAAAGTGATCTTCAATGGCCCGCTTATTGCGGCCGGTGATGAAGATTAATTCGGTGACCCCAGCGGCAATGGCTTCCTCGACCGCATACTGAATGAGGGGTTTGTCGACGATTGGCAACATTTCCTTGGGCATGGCCTTGGTGGCAGGCAGAAAACGTGTGCCTAGACCGGCGACGGGGAAAACAGCTTTGCGTATAGGTTTCATAGTGTCGGCAATCGAGGATCAAGGGGAAGCGGGCGCCGGATGGGCCGGGGTTCCAAGTTGAATGGCATCTTGATTGCGCTGCGAGAACTGACGAGGCTCGCGGCCTTGCTCACTGGGGGGCGTGCCAAAAAAGCCTTGTCCAAAGGCCAGCAGGGCGACGTTCGCCACCAGGATCAGTATGAAAAGCAGTCGCATCGTCGATGCCCGGAAAAAAAATACAGTTCAGCCCGGCATTGTAAGGGCAGGGCAGTTTAAGTTCATCCGTTTTAATGCCAAACGTATCCAGGGGTCACGCGGGTGAACGTGGGCCATCCCGTCGCGGCCTTTCAAGCCGTTCAATTTCGGCAGGCAAAAAGGGCCAGCCCGCGCAAGGCAGGGGTATCCAGCTCATAGAGGGTCGGCGGTGCGATCGCTATCAAGCGGCAGTGGTGATGGAGCTGTTCGGACAATTCCTGCTGTGCCAATGCCCGGCCGCCTCCGGCCAGAAAGATCAGAGGGCTGTGCCCCAGATGCTGGCGTCCCTTTTCCCATTGGCGCAACACCGCACCAGCTTGCGCGGCTGCAACGCCCGTGCTGATTGCCGACTGTGTGTTGCGTGGAAAAGCGGCGGTTTGCCCGTGTGCCTGCGGCAACTGTGCCGTATTTTGCTTGAGGGAGGCCAGCATCAGGCTGGGGCCCGGCAGAATGGAGCCGCCCAGAAAATGGCGTATTCCGTTTTGCGCGGGGCCTAGAAGATCGATGGTTGTGGCAGTCCCAAAGCTGATCAGTAAAGCGCCCTGCTCGTCAGGGTGTTCCTGGGCCAGCAAGTCGCTCAGGCCCAGCAAAGCGGCCCAGCGGTCTGCACCTAATTGACTGGCTTGCTCATAATCGTTGTGCAGGCCAAAAACCTGTTCCTGGGCCTGTAGCCAGCGCACGGGGCCCAAACCCAGACGGCGTACCGCGGCATCAATCTGCGCCTGAACCTGGGGGCCTGCCACATTCACGCCGAGTGCCTGCACGCCTTTTTGGTTGGCAAACGTCTGCAGCGGAGCGTGAGCGGCTTCCAGCCAGCTTGCCAACTGATCCAGCTGGTCCGCATGCAGGCTTACCGCCTGGTCCTCGCGCACGCCGGTTAAAGGATGACACCACCCCAGTTTGATGCGGGTATTGCCAGAATCGATAAGCAGGGTCATACCGGGTCGTCAGAGCTAAAAGAATGCCAGTATAGCGATCAACGTTGGGCGCGAACGGAAACTTCGCCTACGGTAACCGCACGTTCCGAGCCATCGGGGTGGCGCAACAGCAGTTGCCCGGAGGTGTTGATGCCCGTCACGATGCCGGTATGCAGGATGTGGCCATTGTCGATGATATGGACTTGTTGCCCAATAAGGGCATCGACCTGTGCATAACGAGCGGGCAAGTCAGCAAAGCCATGGGCCGTGACATGATTCAGGCTCAGATACAGACTCTGGGCAACCTTGGCAACGATATCCGAGCAACGCGTCAGCGAAGCCTGGCGCGACTGTTCGGCAATGCTGGTCCAGTCGGCAACAGCTCGCTGGGTGTTCAGGCTAAGGGTGGCGGCTTCACGCAGATTCAATCCAATGCCGATAATCACCACATGATGGTCGTTGGAGCTGGGGGCGGCGCTAGCTCGGGTGGCCTCGACCAGGATGCCGGATAGTTTGGCTTGATCCCACAGCACATCATTGGGCCATTTCATGGCCAGTCGATTGCGCAGCGCAGGCTCCAGAAACTGGCGAAGTGCCTCGGTCGTGGCCAGGCCGGACAACGGCGAGAGTGTGGGCAGTTGGCGTGCGGGTAAAAAAATGTCGAAGGCACAGGAAAACATCAGGTTGGCGCCTACGCTGTTTTCCCAGGTGCGTCCCGCCCGCCCGCGGCCACGGCTTTGCAGATGCGCGCCCAATAACCAGGGACGTACTCGCGGGCCTGCCTCTTGGCGAGCCAGGGCGAGCAGATCCGCGTTTGTCGATTCGGTCGAGTCTACCCAGCGGATCTGAGGAAAATGAGGCAGGCGCGTGCGCAGCTCCGCCACTATGTCGCGAGGGCTGGGTAAGGTGAATGCAGAAGAGGTATTCATGACAATCCGGTACACTGGATGAGTTAAACGTAATCTTATGTGATATTTGATCTGAGCATGTCTGAACGCGTAGATACCATCCAGTTTTCCGGCCAGGCCGGGGTGATTGACTGTGCTCTGGATTGGCCAGCCGGCGAGCCCAAGGGTTGGGCCTTGCTGCTGCATCCTCACCCCTTGCATGGGGGAGCCCGCAATAACAAAGTCGTGACTACCCTGTCGCGCAGTGCTACTCAGCATGGCTTGCTGGCGGTACGCCCTGATTTCCGTGGTGTGGGCAAGTCCGCCGGGGAGTTTGATAGCAGCCGTGGAGAGACGGCCGACATGCTGGCCTTGATCGAGCAGTTTCCGGCTCATTTCCCACAGTGGAACTCAGGCCCATTCATGCTGGCTGGCTTTTCGTTTGGCACCGCTGTCGCCGCCCAGGTCTATGCCAGCCTGAAAGATGCCCAGGCACCCTTGCCTCCTGTATTCATCTTGACGGGCACGGCCGTCAATCGCTTTCGTTTCCGGGAAGTCAGTCCTCCTGCCGATACCCTGTTGGTGCACGGGGAAACCGACGATGTTGTTCCCTTGTCCGAGGGCATGGACTTTGCGCGCGAGCACCAGTTGCCCATGGTCGTATTACCTGAGGCTGGGCATTTTTTTCATGGCAAGCTGATTCAGTTGCGCGAACTGATTAGCCGACATTTGGCTGCGTTTGGAACCTAAGTCGGATTTTGCTTTCAAATCGTTGCGTTTTCCTGCTCAGACTCAGGGGTCCTGCCCCTCACAGGCCCATATGGCTCTGCCATAATGGGCTCTTTCCGCCACTGTCAAAGCAATCGATTTTTTCCATGACTTCTATTCAAAAATTTGCATCTCCAGTCCTTTCTCGTTGTGTGGTGGCCCTTGCCTTGGCACTGCCTATGGTGGCACAGGCACAGACGCAAACACCGGCTCCAGCCGAATCCACGCAAGTGCTCGGCGCCCAGACGCCTGCCTTGCCGGGTGACTTGTCTGTGGTGCCTGCACCCAGTCTGACAGCGCGTGCCTGGTTGTCCATGGACGTCAATAGTGGACAGATCATCGCGGCAGAAGGACTCAATGAACAGGTGGAGCCCGCTTCCCTGACCAAGCTGATGACAGCCTATCTGGTCTTTGATGCCTTGGAGACAGGCCGCCTGAAGCTGGACCAGAACGTCGTGATCTCTGACAAGGCCTGGCGTACCGAAGGCTCGCGCATGTTTGTCAAAGTCAATTCGCAAGTGTCGGTGAACGATCTGCTGCAAGGTGTGATCGTGCAGTCGGGTAACGATGCCTCGGTGGCGTTGGCCGAAGCCGTTGCGGGTAGCGAAGGCGCCTTTGCCGCCCTGATGAACGAAGAGGCGGCCAAACTGGGTTTGACCGCGACACATTTCAAGAACTCCACCGGCTTGCCTGATCCCGAGCACCTGACATCGGTGCGCGATCTGGGTGTGTTGTCCGCAGCGCTGGTCGCCCGCTTTCCCCAGTACCTGCATTACTACAGCCAAAAAGAATACACCTACAACAACATCAAGCAGCCCAACCGCAACCGTCTGCTTTGGCTGGACAATACGGTGGATGGACTAAAAACCGGCCATACCCAGTCAGCGGGTTACTGCCTGGTGTCTACGGCCCTGCGTGATGGCCGCCGTGTCGTCTCGGTGGTCGTGGGGACGGCCAACGATGCAGCTCGTACAGAAAATAGTCTGAAGCTGTTGAACTGGAGCTTCCAGAACTTTGAAACGGTCAAGCTGTACGACGCCAATAACCCGGCGGTCACCGCCCGCGTGTGGGAAGGCGAAGTCGAGAACGTAGGTTTGGGTACAGCCCAGCCCTTGTGGCTGACGGTTCCTCGTGGCAAGTCCTCGGAAATCAAACCGGTTGCCAACTACACCCAGCCCTTGCTGGCCCCGTTGAGCAAGGGAGACAAGGTCGGTACACTGACTTTGTCCCTGGATGGCAAGGTATTGGCTGAGCAGCCTTTGCTGGTGCTGGAAGATGTGCCCGAGGCAGGTTTTTTCGGACGTATGGCCGACAAAGTGCGCTTGATGTTTGAGTAACCCTTTGGTGCGAGACTAAACCCTATGATTGCAGGCATTGACCCCGATAGCATTGTTTACCTGAATGGCGATTTCGTGCGCTTGGGTGAGGCCAAGATTTCGGTACTGGATCGAGGTTTCATCTTTGGCGACGGTATCTACGATGTCGTGCCTGCTTACCATGGCAAACCCTTTCGTATTGATGGGCATCTGGGGCGTCTGGAGCGCAGCCTGGCGAAAGTGGGGATTCACAATCCCTTTAGCCGCCGTGAATGGGAAAAGCTGGTGCTGGATATGCTGGCCCGCTCGGGCCGGGGCGCTGACTGCATGGTCTACATTCAAGTGACCCGTGGCGTTGCCAAGCGTGATCATGCCTTTCCGGACCATGTGTCACCCAGTATTTTCATCATGGTCTCGCCTTTCAAGCGTGTGCAGCAAGAGCGCGAGACGGGTTTGAAGGCTGTGGCCATTGACGATGAGCGCTGGTTGCGTTGCGATATAAAATCTACTTCGTTGCTGGGTAATGTGTTGGCTAAGCAGCAAGCTGTCCAGGCGGGTGTGGACGAGGTCATTCAGTTCAGAGATGGTTTTCTGACAGAGGGGGCTTCCTGCAATATCTGGATCGTGCGCGATGGCACCTTGCTGGCCCCCATGCGCAACAACCTGATCCTGGAAGGGGTGCGCTACAGTTTGATGGAGGAGCTTGCCGCTCAGGCAGGCATTGCTTTCCAGGCACGGCAGATCTTACGCGCAGAGGTCGACACTGCCGACGAAATTTTGATGACGTCAGCGACCAAAGAGGTGCTGCCCATCGTTGTATTTAATGGTCAGCCCGTCGGTGACGGGCTACCCGGCCCTGTCTTTGCCAGATTGCGCGAAGGCTATGACAAGGCCATCAAGGCTGCGGAGCAAGCATGACAATTTCACCCGAAGAATCATTAATTGAATATCCCAGTGACTTTCCTATCAAAGTCATGGGCCAGACCCACGACACCCTGCAAGACGAATTGCTGGCCATTGTTCTGGAGCACGACCCCGACTTTGACGCCGCCACCATTGAAGTGCGGCCCAGCAAGGCGGGCAATTACACTGGCCTGACTTTTACCGTGCGGGCCGTCTCGCGTGAGCAGTTGGATAATCTCTATCGTGCCCTGCACGCGCATCATCTTGTGCGCGTGGTGATGTAATCAGGGACCCGGCGTTCATGTCCGACTCTGTTCGTATTAAATGGTTTGAGCGGCCTAGCGCCTATGAGCCCATCTGGCAGGCGATGCGCGCTTTTACCGAATTGCGCGGGCCGGACACGCCGGATGAAATCTGGCTTGTGGAGCACACCCCCGTTTACACCCAGGGGCAGGCCGGCAAGCCGGAGCATTTGCTCAATGCGGGTGGTATACCCGTGGTGCAAACCGACCGGGGCGGACAGATTACCTACCACGGCCCGGGTCAGCTGATGGTGTATTGTCTGTTTGATCTTCGCCGGGCAGGGCTGTACGTCAAAGAATATGTGCGTCTCCTGGAAGAGGCGGTAATGGCCTGTCTGAGCCATTTTGGGGTCGAGGGTGCCTGCTGCAAACCGGGTGCGCCTGGGGTGTACGTGCCGCAAGCGCGATGCAAGACCGAGCTGGCCAAGATCTCCGCGCTGGGCGTCAAAATCCGTAATGGCCGTTCTTACCATGGCCTTGCCTTGAATATAGGGATGGATCTCAAGCCGTTTGGCGGTATCAATCCCTGTGGCTATGAAGGGCTGCAGACCACGGATATCGCGTCGCAGGGTGTGGAGGTCTCCTGGGAGCAGGCGGCACAGTATCTGGCTGATTATCTGGCCCAGGCGATCACGTCGCGGGCAACGGCCACGGTTGCTTAGTGCGCGGTGACACAAGAGCACCGTTTCCCGTTACGGTGCTGTGTTCTCTTTAACCTTTATTTCAGGTCAAGCGTCACCTCAGGTGCCGCTCCATTGCGGCATGCGTTTGCTGATAAAAGCGTCAATGCCTTCGCAAGCATCATTGCTCATCATGTTGTCGGCCATGACCTGGCCTGCGTAATCGTAGGCATGTTCGATAGCCAGGCTGCGCTGGCGATAGAACATGGCTTTGCCGGCCCGCACGGCGACCAGACTTTTTGCCATGATACTGTCGGCCAGTCGTTGTACCGTTTGATCCAACTGATCTTTGGGGACTGCATAGTTGATCAACCCCAGCTCTTGAGCCCGCTGAGCACTGATGAATTCGCCCGTCATCAGCATTTCCATGGCGGCCTTGGGGGGTATGCAGCGTGACAGGGCAACGGCAGGGGTGGAGCAGAACAGGCCAACGTTAATGCCGGACACGGCAAAGCGGGTGGATTCGGAGGCAACAGCCAGGTCGCAGGTTGCAACTAGCTGACAGCCGGCGGCGGTGGCCAGCCCTTGCACACGGGCAATCACCGGTACGGGCAGGGCCAGCACACTTTGCATGACGCGACTGCAACGGCTGAACAGCTCTCGGTAATAGTCGTGTTCAGGTTTGGCGCGCATTTGCTTCAGATCATGCCCCGCGCAAAAAGCGTTACCTTCGGCCTGGATGATGACGCATTGCAGACTGGGTTCCCGGCCCAGTGAGTCCAGAATGTGTTGTAACGAGTTCAGCACTTCTTCGGACAGCGCGTTGTACTGTGCGGGTCGGTTCAAGGTGATGCGGGCCAGTCCCCCCTGTTGCTCAAGCAGGACAGGATCGGCAGGGTGCTCGTGTGACATGCAAGTCTCCGTACTTATAGTATTTGCAGGTTTTATTCTCGGGTGTTGCTGCATTCCTAAGTCGACCTCTATATTAGAGGGGTCTGGTACAAACTATCGCCCTTGTTCTAGGCGCTTGTAAAGCGAAGGGGCTACAATTGACCACTGCGCCCATCGTTGAGTGATGATGTTGTTCGCACGCTGTTTTTCTATTTAGACGCCTATGACCACCCCTACCGATCCATCCGTCGATTCCAAACCTACTGTGCGCCCTCGCGTTGTTGAGTATGACGCCACGCAAAAGCAGAAAGCCGAGGCCAAGACCTCGCGCATTCCCATCAAGGTCGTGCAGGCAGAGCGTTTGAAAAAGCCTGACTGGATTCGGGTGAAAGCGGCTGCGCCGAACTCCCGTTTCTACGAGATCAAGGAAACCCTGCGCGAACACAAATTGTTTTCGGTGTGTGAGGAAGCATCCTGTCCCAATATCGGGGAATGTTTTGGCAAGGGCACAGCGACGTTCATGATCATGGGCGACAAATGCACCCGCCGTTGTCCCTTCTGTGATGTAGGTCATGGCCGCCCTGATCCTCTGGATGAGAACGAGCCCGCCAATCTGGCCAAGGCGATTGGGGCCATGAAGTTGTCCTACGTGGTGATTACCTCTGTGGACCGTGATGACTTGCGTGATGGGGGTGCGGCTCACTTTGTGGAATGTATCCGCCAGGTGCGCGAGCACTCTCCTTCCACGACCATCGAAGTGTTGGTGCCCGACTTTCGCGCACGTCTGGACCGAGCCCTGGGCATCCTGAATGCCTGCCCGCCGGATGTCATGAACCATAATCTTGAAACCGTTCCTCGTTTGTACAAGCAGGCGCGTCCTGGTTCGGACTATCACCATTCCTTGAAGCTGTTGCAAGAGTTCAAGAAGCTGCATCCCAACATTCCGACTAAATCGGGTCTGATGGTGGGCCTGGGTGAAACCAACGAAGAGATTTTGGAAGTGATGCGCGATATGCGTGCTCACGATATTGATATGCTGACCATTGGTCAGTATCTGCAGCCCTCGGGTCACCACTTGCCCGTGATGCGTTATGTGACGCCCGATGAGTTCTTGATGTTTGAACGGGAGGCCTATGCAATGGGCTTTACCCATGCCGCCGTGGGCGCCATGGTGCGTTCGTCCTATCACGCCGATCAGCAGGCACATGCTGCAGGTGTGCAGCCTTGAAATCCCAGTGGGCGGGTTGAAATGCAATCCGGCTAAGAGATGAAGAAACCCGGCTTTGGTGCCGGGTTTTTTTTGCCCTTCCGACCTTGCCATGCCCATGAGGGCCACTGGCGCATCGGCGCTGAGTGTAGGAGCGGGCAAATGGGGGCGCGCCAGCGGGGGCGGAGCTGCGGTCAGCTTGCTCGGCATTGTTCAAGTCCTCTGTGCCAGTGCGGGCAGGGCCGGCGCAGCTGTCCTTATGTCGTTTGGTCCTGGATCAGAGCCTTTGCAGATAAGCCCTCTATATAAGGCTCCAGTGCCTCATCGTAGTCTTCGACGCCTAAATACCAGGCTGTCAGACCGGTGCTGTCTTGCTTGAGATCCGTCCAGCAGAATAAAGAACGGTCAAAGGAGTCCTTGATGGTTTCGTTCACGAATGTGAACAACTCATCCAGCAAGGGCAAGGTGCTCAGCGGAACGGCAAAGGGAGTTTCCCCCTGGAACTGCCAGCTATATTGTTCGAGCAGTTCGTTTGACCATTGGGCATGCTGCTCTTGAGAGCTTAGTTCGGGATTGGCAGGGCTTAAAGGCATGGTTTTGTATGGGGTAAAGGGAAGGGATGGTCAGGCACCAGTGGCAAACCATTGGATAGGCGTGGCACCTTGCTGTGTGAGCCACTCATTGGCTAGTCGAAAATGACCGCAGCCAATAAATGGGACCGGTGGGCGACGCGCAGCCAAAGGGGAGGGATGATTGGCTTTCAGAATCAGATGGGGGCATTGAGCCTGTTGCTGGATCAATGCCTCTTTGGCCTGGGCATGAGCACCCCACAACATATACACAATAGGGCGTGTACTTTGCTGGGCCAGGTTCATCAGTAAAGCGTCGGTAATTTGCTCCCAGCCTTTCTTGGCGTGAGAGGCAGGCAAGCCATCCTCGACGGTTAGGGATGTGTTCAAGAGCAACACGCCTTGTCGGCCCCAGTTGCTCAGATCATGGCTGGGCGGGAGAGGGGTCTGGGGATACTCCAGTTCCAGCTCTTTGAAGATATTGCGCAGACTAGGTGGTGCAGGGCAGGTGTCCGGAACCGAAAACGACAGTCCCTGGGCTTGATCGGGGCCGTGGTAAGGGTCCTGACCCAGAATCACGACGCTGACCTTTTGTAGTGGTAGCAGCTCCAAAGCACGGAACGGGGCGGCGGGATAAATGACGGCACCGTCCTGGCATTCCTTGTCCAGCCACTTGGCTAATGTTGCCAGTATGTTCTGTAGCTCTGGCTGATCCAGGGTGGCGCGCCAGTCAGCGGGAAGGCGGGCGACCTGATCGAGAATGTTCTCGGTCAGGAGATTATTGGATAGCATTTCCTCGCCAATCAGGCTGAGCTGTGTCGTGGGGGCTTGAGAAGATGAGCGTGCCATACAGAGTCTGCATGCAAAGTTAGTTGTCTGCTTATTGTAATAGGGGAGCGTCGACCGACCTATCAGCTTGGATACCGCTTCCCTTCTCTATATAGAGGGGCATGTTGAATCGAAGCGAGAAGGACGGCATGTCGCCTCTATATATAGAGGCGAGGGTTGTGACGCTACAGAAGGAGTTCCAAGTTCCTTCCCGGCAAGCGCGTCAACGTTATAAGTGCTCCCCCCTAAGAGGGCTTGTCACGCGGGTGGGTTGCCATCTGGTCTACCAGCCTACCTATCCCTATCCTTGTCCCTGTCTATCTATCTATCTATCTATCTATCTATCTATCTATCTATCTATCTATCTATCTATCTATCTATCTATCTATCTATCTATCTATCTATGTAGCTATCTATCCATCTGTCTATCTGTCTATCTGTCTATCTGTCTGTCTGTCTATCTGTCTGTCTGTCTGTCTGTCTGTCTGTCTGTCTGTCTGTCTGTCTGTCTGTCTGTCTGTCTGTCTGTCTGTCTGTCTGTCTGTCTGTCTGTCTGTCTGTCTGTCTGTCTGTCTGTCTGTCTGTCGGCGAGAGCTTTTTAAGATAGGGAGCTGATGGACGAGCTTAGAAAGGGAGTGCAGAGCAAAAAGCCATGAGCTTGGGGGCTCTTCTATAGGCCATATCGATGGTTTCACCAGAGGTTCTCAAATTTGGGACATTCTCCACGACTGGATGGCCAGTTTTGTATTGTTTTGTTTCATTTTAGATTGTTCATATTTAACAAGGGCTTAGTGTATAAATTGATGGCTTGATGCTGATTTCCATGAAATAGTTAGGTAAAAAACTTGCAAAGCCAAATTTCATCGTGCTATAGTTCTTTTCTCGCTGCAGCACACACAGGGTTTTCCCTCAAAGCGCCGCAGAGAGCAGTTAGACAAGATTCACCGCCTTGGCCAAGAGGCCCGCACCGAAACTTGCATGACTGAGTCAGGTAACTGACACGGTGTAAAACCCGGAGCTTGACAAATCAGAAAATTCTGTGTTAAAGTTCTAGGTTCTGCTCCAGAGAACGCAACGTTAAGTTTTTAGCTGGTTAGAAACAGCGCTGAAAATTTACCCTTGTTTGTGAAGTTGAATGGTTAGCCTTGCGGTTGATTGTTCGCCAGGTGGTTCGGAACGAGAGTTCTGGTTTAAGCGGGACGAGTTAGACGGTTTTAAAACTTTCTAACTTCTTCAAAAAAACGCTTGACACACTGCCTGATCTGCTTCATAATCTCGTTTCTCTGCTGCTAACACAGCAAGGCACGAAGCGCCAAGCGCGACGAGCCAGCCGGGTTAGTCAGTAGGGCGACAGGCAACTGTCACTGCTCTTTAACAATTAACAGCCGATAAGTGTGGGCGCTTGGAATGAGCGAGTCGAACCCTTCGGGGATCGCCACAAGTTTGTATCAAGTGCTCACAAACGAAAGATGAAG
>NZ_JBANCI010000003.1:338160-379707 GCF_037120595.1 Alcaligenes sp. CHO6 | reverse complement strand
ATGACGAAGAGCTGATCGAACTGGTTGAAATGGAAGTTCGTGAGCTGTTGTCCAAGTACGACTTCCCTGGCGACGACACCCCGATCATCAAGGGTTCGGCCAAACTGGCTCTGGAAGGCGACGAAGGCCCACTGGGTAGCCAAGCTGTTCTGGCTCTGGCCGAAGCGCTGGACACCTACATTCCTACGCCTGAGCGTGCCGTTGACGGTACCTTCTTGATGCCTGTTGAAGACGTGTTCTCGATCTCCGGCCGTGGTACGGTTGTGACCGGTCGTATTGAGCGCGGCATCATCAAAGTCGGCGAAGAAATCGAAATCGTGGGTATCAAAGACACGGTCAAGACCATTTGTACCGGCGTTGAAATGTTCCGCAAACTGCTGGACCAAGGCGAAGCTGGCGATAACGTCGGTCTGCTGCTGCGTGGTACCAAGCGTGAAGACGTGGAGCGTGGTCAAGTTCTGGCCAAACCTGGTTCGATCAAGCCACACACGGACTTCGACGCCGAGGTGTACATTTTGTCCAAAGAAGAAGGTGGTCGTCACACGCCTTTCTTCAAGGGCTACCGTCCTCAGTTCTACTTCCGTACAACTGACGTGACCGGCACGATCGAGCTGCCAGAAGACAAGGAAATGGTTCTGCCAGGCGACAACATTTCGATGAAAGTGTCCCTGATCGCTCCTATCGCCATGGAAGAAGGTCTGCGCTTCGCTATTCGCGAAGGCGGCCGTACCGTTGGCGCTGGCGTGGTGGCAAAAATCATCAAGTAATAAGCCTTGATCGCGGTGTGAAGGTGCAAACCTTCCCGCCGCGTCTTTGCTACCCCCAAAAGGGGTGCTTTTTAGTCAGAGTTTCTTCGAGCAATCGGTAAGCCCAGTCAAAAAGCCCCCACTTATATCGTTCTTTAGGATTACCCATGAAAAACCAGAAAATCCGCATCCGTCTGAAGGCTTACGATTACAAGTTGATCGATCAGTCTGCTGCTGAGATCGTAGAAACCGCCAAGCGCACCGGCGCTGTTGTTCGTGGTCCAGTACCACTGCCAACACGTATCCGTCGCTACGACATTCTGCGTTCGCCGCACGTCAACAAGACATCGCGCGATCAGTTTGAAATGCGTACCCACCAGCGCTTGATGGACATTGTCGATCCTACCGACAAGACCGTCGACGCTCTGATGCGTCTGGATTTGCCAGCCGGTGTTGACGTCGAAATCGCTCTGCAGTAATTCTGCCTAGCAGTTCGAGCTTCATCGAAAGAAACGCCATGCAACTGCATGGCGTTTTTTTTCGTCCGTAAGCAGCGGTCTGACTCAGACGATAGGGTGACTAGCCGCCATTTTTTCTGAGCAGGGGTTTTGTCTCTCGTCCTTGACCCTGTTGTGAGCGATGCACGCTGATGCCGCCGTGGAGTAAAACCTGTTTTTAGTTTGTTTTTACGACCGGACACACTTTCACCCGGAAACAAATGCGACGATGAGCGGGGTGAAGGAGGACGAGAATGAAAAATCAGATACGAAAGCCATTTCTGGCCCTGTGGTACTGCCTGGGCCTATGGCTTTGCCTGTGGGGAGGTCATGCATACGCGCAAGCTTGTCAGCCGGACAAACCAATACGTCTGGCTGACTTGAGCTGGGAGAGTGCCGCGTTCAGCACGGAGCTGTATCAACAGATTCTGGAAAGGGCGTATGGCTGCAAGACTGAACGGGTGCCGGGCTCCTCGGCTGCCTTGGAAAGTGCGTTGGCACAGAATGATATCCAGGTAATCGGCGAGATCTGGTCCGGGCGTACCGAGATCATCGAGAAAGCCATTGAAGCCGGACAGGTTCAGGTTCTGGGCAATACGCTGAAGGGTGGGGCCGAGCAGGGGTGGTACGTTCCGGACTATGTGGTCGAGGGTGATCCTGACAAGGGAATCAAGCCAATTGCCCCCGATCTCCAGAAAGTTGAAGATTTGGGGCGCTACGCCACTATTTTCAGCGACCCGGAACAGCCCCATAAAGGTCGCTTCTATAACTGTCCCTCCGGTTGGGTCTGTGAAACCTTCAATAGCCATCTGTTCGATCTCTATGGTCTGGGCGAACACTATCAGAATTTCCGACCCGGTACGGGTGCGGCTCTGGATGCGGCCATCAGTGCTGCTTATGACAGGCGTGAGCCTATCCTGTTCTATTACTGGCAGCCAGCAGGCCTCATGGCCAAGTATTCCTTCAAAAAGCTGGCCAGCGCGCCTTTCAATGAACGTTGCTGGGAAGCGGCGGTGTCTGGCAAAGGCCAGGTTTGCCCCACAGACTTCATTCTGGCCCATATTGGTGTGGCGGCCTCCACGCCTTTCGTACAGTCGCATCCTGATCTGGTGGATCTGTTCGAAAAAATCCAGCTTGAGCCTGAGCAGATGAACAAGATCATTCTGGGTATGACGGAAGGCGGACAGAATGCCCGTACACAGGTGCAGAAATTCTTGAAAGAGAACCCTGAGCAATGGCGCCAGTGGATGCCTGCGGCACAGGCAGAGCGGCTGCTGGCCTCCCTGGAGCCGCAGTCAACAGGGAAGGTCGCTGTCTCGCAGCCGTCATTTTTTGCACAGTGGTCGGCGGCGGATTGGGTGAATCGCCAATTGCTGGTAGCCGTGCGGGATTGGGGCACAGGTTTTCGTCAGATCAGCGCCTGGATTCTGACGAACGCCATCTTGCCGGTGGAGCGGGTCTTGCAGCAGGTGCCCGCCTGGGTCATCCTGGCCTTGACCGGTTTGCTGGCCTGGTGGGGCCAGCGACGTTTCCTGCCGGTCCTGCTCTACGTGGCCGGTCTGTACCTGATAGGCGCCATGGGTTTGTGGGACAAGCTGATGCAAACCTTCACTCTGGTGCTGGTGGCAACCGTTTTTTCGATTCTGATCGGTGTCCCACTTGGCATTCTTAGCGCCCGAAGTCGTCTGCTTAGAAAAGTGCTGACGCCCGTGCTGGATGTGATGCAAACCATGCCTAGCTTTGTGTACCTGATTCCGGTGCTGATGCTGTTTGGCCTGGGTAAAGTCCCCGCCGTCCTGGCCACCGTTGTCTATGCTGTCCCTCCCTTGATTCGCCTGACCAGTCTGGGACTGCGACAGGTGGACAAGCATGTGATGGAAGCGGCACAGGCGTATGGGGTCACGCGCTGGCAAATGTTGACCAAGGTCACCTTGCCTCTGGCCCGTCCCAGTATCATGGCGGGCATCAATCAGACCACCATGATGGCACTTTCCATGGTGGTGGTGGCCTCCATGATTGGGGCTCAGGGTTTGGGTGAAGACGTGCTGGCGGGGATTCAGACCCTGGATATCGGTCGTGGCTTGCAGGCAGGGGTAGCGATTGTGATCCTGGCGATTGTCATTGATCGGATCACCCAATCCTTTGGTCGTTCTCAGCGTCACCGTCGTAAGGTCAGGAGGCAAGCATGACGACGATACCTACTTCTCACCATGACTCCGACTGCAAGATTGAGCTGCGGGATGTGTATAAGGTTTTTGGTAATCGGGCGACCGAAGCCGTCGATTTGTTAAAGCAGGGGGTCGACAAGCAGGCCGTGCAAAAGCAGACGGACTGCATTGTGGGGCTGGCGGGGGTAGATGCCTGCTTTCCCGCGCAGCAGATATCCTGCGTGATGGGCTTGTCCGGTTCGGGCAAATCCACGCTGGTGCGCCACATCAACCGTTTGATCGACCCCAGCGCCGGACAGGTGCTAGTGGATGGGCAGGACATCTTGCAGCTGGACATGGCCAGCCTGCGACAATTCCGCCGCTATGGAATCAGCATGGTCTTCCAGGCCTTTGGCCTGCTGCCCCATTTGACCGTGTTGGAGAATGTCGCCTTCGGTCTTGAGGTGCGTGGAGACAAGCGTTCGCAAGCCCGAGAGCAAGCTCGGCAATGGCTGGAGCGCGTGGGTCTGCATGATTATGCCGATAACTACCCTGACGAATTGTCAGGCGGGATGCAGCAACGCGTAGGCCTGGCGCGAGCGTTGGCTGTCGATGCCGATATTTTGCTGATGGACGAGGCCTTCTCGGCCCTGGACCCCTTGATTCGCTACGAGATGCAGGATGAGCTTTTGCGTTTGCAGAGCAGCCTGAACAAAACCATTATCTTCATTACGCACGATATCGATGAGGCATTGCGGCTGGGGCAGCATATTGTGGTGTTGCGTGAGGGGAGGGTGGAGCAAAGCGGGACGCCGACGCAAATTCGGGATGAACCGGTCAATGAGTACGTCGCTCGATTCGTGAATAAGGCACATCAATAAATGGCGGGGGTGGAATCCGTTTTCTTGATGGCGCCCTGATGGCGTGCAGGGGCAAATGGGAAAAAACTGTTGTCAATCAAGCAGTTTCGGGCCATTTTTTGCAGTAAATCTTGCTTGGCTTTACAGCACCGTGCTATATTTACTAGCTTAGCCAAAAAGTTTTGGCTATGGTCGTCGCGCAAATTATTGCGTGTACTCTCAGTTAGCCCTGACCAATCGTAGTCAGGAATGGAGAAAACGATGTCGAACTCGACACCTACGCCTGCCGCGTGGCGGCTGGGCCTTGTTGGGCGTAAAGTTGGCATGACCCGTGTGTTTACAGAGGAAGGCGAGTCCATCCCTGTGACCGTGCTGGACGTGTCCAACAACCGCATCACCCAGGTCAAGACGCCCGCAGTTGACGGTTACGCTGCTGTACAGGTTGCCTTTGGCACCCGTCGTGCAACACGCGTTACCAAGCCCCAGGCAGGGCATTATGCAAAAGCTGGCGTTGAAGCTGGCAGCATCCTGAAAGAATTCCGCCTCGACCCCGCTGCTATCGCCGAGCTTTCCGCCGGTTCCGTAGTTGCTGTGGAAAGCATTTTCGAAGCGGGTCAGAAGGTTGACGTTACGGGCACCACGATCGGTAAAGGCTTTGCCGGTACCATCAAACGCCACAATTTTGGCGGCCAGCGTAACAGCCACGGTAACTCGCGCTCGCACCGCGTACCCGGTTCCATTGGTCAAGCCCAGGATCCAGGCCGTGTGTTCAAAGGTAAAAAAATGTCGGGCCATATGGGTGACGTTACCCGTACGGTTCAGAATCTTGACGTGATCCGCGTCGACGCCGAGCGTGGCTTGTTGTTGGTCCGGGGCGCTGTCCCAGGTCACAAGAACGCCAATATCGTTGTGCGCCCTGCTGTGAAAGGAGCCTAAACCATGGAACTGAAGCTCCTGAACGAACAAGGCCAAGCTGCATCCACATTGCAGGCCAACGAAAACGTTTTCGGTCGTGAATTCAACGAAGCTCTGGTTCACCAGATCGTTGTTGCTTACCAAGCCAATGCTCGCAGCGGCAACAGCAAGCAATTGACACGCGCTGAAGTCAACCACAGCACCAAAAAGCCATGGCGCCAAAAAGGCACCGGTCGCGCTCGTGCTGGTATGACATCCTCGCCCGTGTGGCGTGGAGGCGGTCGTGCATTCCCCAACACCGGTGAAGAAAACTACGCACACAAGGTCAACAAGAAGATGTACCGCGCCGGTATCAGCGCGATTCTGTCTCAGTTGGTCCGCGACGAGCGTCTGTTGGTTGTTGATTCCTTCACTCTGGAAGCACCCAAGACCCGTCTGGCAGCCAACAAGCTGAAAGACCTGGGCCTGGAATCCGTGTTGATCATCACCGACGCGCTGGACGAGAACGTGTACCTGGCTACGCGTAACCTGCCTCACGTTGCTGTGGTTGAGCCACGCTACGCCGACCCGCTGTCCCTGATCCACTACAAAAAAGTGTTGGTCACTAAAGCGGCTGTCGCTCAGTTTGAGGAGATGTTGGGATGAACGCCGAACGTCTATTGCAAGTCATTCTGGCACCTGTCGTGACTGAAAAAGCCACGTACGTTGCCGAAAAAAATCAGCAAATCGCTTTCCGCGTCGCTCCTGATGCCACCAAGCCCGAAATCAAAGCTGCTATTGAACTGCTGTTCAAGGTAGAAGTTGAGTCGGTTCAGGTGCTCAATCAGAAGGGCAAAGAAAAGCGCTTTGGCCGTTTCATGGGTCGCCGCCGCAGTGTGCGCAAGGCATATGTCTCGCTCAAGCCCGGTCAGGAACTCGACTTTTCTGAGGTGAACTAATATGGCATTGGTAAAAGTAAAACCAACGTCGCCAGGTCGCCGTGGCATGATCAAAGTGGTTCACCCTGAACTGCACAAAGGCGCTCCTTACGCGGCTTTGCTGGAAAAGAAATCCAGCAGTGCTGGCCGTAACAACAACGGCCACATCACGGTTCGTCACCGTGGCGGCGGTCACAAGCAGCATTACCGTATTGTCGACTTCCGTCGCAACAAGGACGGTATTCCTGCGAAAGTAGAACGTCTGGAATACGACCCTAACCGCAGCGCTCACATCGCATTGGTGTGCTACGCGGACGGCGAGCGTCGTTACATCATCGCCCCTCGTGGTCTGGAAGTGGGTGCAACGGTTGTGTCTGGCGCGGAAGCTCCTATCCGTTCCGGCAACACTTTGCCTATCCGCAACATTCCTGTGGGTCAAACCATTCACTGCATCGAGATGCTGCCTGGTAAGGGTGCTCAAATCGCTCGTTCCGCTGGTGGTTCCGCTGTGTTGCTGGCTCGTGAAGGCACGTACGCTCAAGTGCGTCTGCGTTCCGGTGAAGTTCGCCGCATTCACATCGACTGCCGCGCCACGATTGGCGAAGTCAGCAACCACGATCACAGCCTGCGTCAGATCGGTAAAGCCGGTGCTGTTCGCTGGCGTGGTATTCGTCCTACCGTTCGCGGTGTGGCGATGAACCCAGTCGATCACCCGCACGGTGGTGGTGAAGGTCGTACGGGTGAAGGCCGTGAGCCAGTCAGCCCATGGGGTACGCCTGCCAAGGGCTACCGCACCCGTCGTAACAAGCGCACAGACAACATGATTGTTTCGCGCCGTAAGCGCAAGTAAGGGGCGAACACTATGTCACGTTCGATCAAAAAAGGCCCATTCGTTGATGCTCACCTGATCAAAAAGGTTGATGCAGCCGTTGTGGGTAACGACAAGCGACCAATCAAGACCTGGTCGCGCCGCTCGACCATCCTGCCCGAGTTCATTGGGCTGACGATTGCCGTTCACAATGGTCGTCAACATATTCCCGTTTACATTAACGAGAACATGGTTGGCCACAAGCTCGGCGAGTTCGCCTTGACCCGTACTTTCAAGGGTCACGCTGCGGACAAAAAGGCCCGGAGATAAGTGATGGAAACTACAGCAATTATTCGTGGAGTCCATATTTCGGCGCAAAAAGCACGTCTGGTTGCGGATATGATCCGCGGCAAGTCCGTTGCTCACGCTCTGAATACGCTGACTTTCACTCCCAAGAAAGCCGCTGGCATCATCAAGAAAGCTCTGGAATCGGCTATTGCCAACGCTGAGCACAATGACGGCGCCGATATCGACGAACTGAAAGTCACCTCCATTTACGTGGACAAGGCTCAGTCGTTGAAGCGTTTTTCTGCACGAGCCAAAGGCCGCGGTAACCGTATTGAGAAGCAGACTTGCCACATTGTGGTCAAAGTCGGCGCTTAAGGAGTCACAATGGGACAGAAAATCCACCCAATTGGGTTCCGCCTGGCTGTTAACCGTAACTGGAGCTCGCGTTGGTACGCTGACGGTGCTGAGTTCGGTACGATGTTGGCTGACGACATCCGTGTGCGCGAATACCTGAAACGCAAGCTGAAAAGCGCGTCCGTTGGCCGTGTGGTCATCGAGCGTCCTGCCAAAAATGCTCGCATCACCATTTACTCGGCTCGTCCAGGTGTGGTGATCGGCAAGCGCGGCGAGGATATCGAAAGCCTGAAGGCTGACCTGCAGCGCCTGTTGGGCGTGCCCGTGCACGTTAACATCGAAGAAATTCGCAAACCTGAAACCGACGCTCAACTGATCGCCGATTCCATTGCCCAGCAATTGGAAAAGCGCATCATGTTCCGTCGTGCGATGAAGCGTTCCATGCAAAACGCCATGCGTCTGGGTGCCCAAGGCATCAAGATCATGAGCTCGGGTCGCTTGAACGGCATCGAAATCGCTCGTACCGAATGGTACCGCGAAGGCCGTGTGCCTCTGCACACCCTGCGCGCTAACATCGATTACGGTACTTCCGAAGCGCACACGACGTACGGGATCATCGGTATCAAGGTCTGGGTCTACAAGGGCGACATGCTGCCTAACGGCGAAATGCCTGTTGACACCGTAGCCCCTGAAGAGCGCCGCCCACGTCGTCCACGTGGTGACCGCCCTGAAAACCGCCGTCCAGGTGGTCGTGGTCGCGGTCCTCGTAAAGACGCTGCTCCTGCTGCGTCCGAAGGAGAATAAACATGCTGCAACCTTCTCGCAGAAAGTATCGCAAAGAGCACAAAGGCCGTAATACCGGTCTGGCGACTCGCGGTGCGCAAGTTTCGTTTGGCGAATTTGGTCTGAAAGCCACTGACCGTGGCCGTCTGACTGCTCGCCAGATCGAAGCAGCACGTCGTGCAATTAACCGTCACATCAAACGTGGTGGCCGCATCTGGATCCGTATCTTCCCCGATAAGCCAATTTCGCAGAAACCTGCCGAAGTTCGTATGGGTAACGGTAAGGGTAATCCAGAGTTCTGGGTCGCTGAGATTCAACCAGGCAAGGTCCTGTACGAAATGGAAGGTGTTAGCGAAGAGCTGGCACGCGAGGCATTCCGTCTGGCCGCTGCCAAGCTGCCTATCTCGACGACGTTCGTAACGCGTCAGATCGGTGCTTAAGGAGACGTCATGAAAGCCAGCGAACTCCGTACTAAAGATGCCGCCGAGCTCCAGAAAGAGCTCGAGAGCCTGTTGAAAGCACAATTTAACCTGCGCATGCAGCGTGCTACTCAACAGCTTTCCAACACCAGCCAATTGGGCAAAGTACGCCGCGACATCGCTCGCGTGCGCACTGTCATGGCTGAGACCGCAGGAAAGTAAGATGAGCGAAACTCAAACTACCGAAAAACGTCAACGTACCCTGATTGGTCAAGTTGTCAGCAACAAGATGGACAAAACTGTCGTCGTTCTGGTTGAACGCCGCGTTAAACATCCTCTGTATGGCAAGATCATCGTGCGCTCCAATAAATACAAAGCACACGACGAGACCAACCAGTACAACGAAGGCGATACCGTTGAGATTTCCGAAGGCCGTCCTATCAGCCGCAGCAAGTCCTGGACTGTTGTGCGTCTGATCGAAGCAGCCCGCGTGATCTAAACGCTTGCTCAGATGTTAGGCCTTGGCCTGGCTCTGGTAGGTCAAAAAAACCCCAATCTGTTTACAGATTGGGGTTTTTTTTATGCCCCGCTGTCTGCCCCTCTGTGGCGGGAGAAGGCTGGGAAATCAGGTAGGTAAGGGGCGAACAGGGCTCAGGATGATTACCAGAGTCCGTATTTGAGTCTGAACGGGTGGGACAAGCCTTTTGTCTGATCGGCGTGGTAGGCCGCTCGCGGCATCACAATGATCACCTTGGGGCTGATTGTCTGCACGGATGAGCCGCGTGATGACAGGGTTGGACTGTCGTTCGTGGCTGGCGGTGTGGCCGCTCAGGTGCGTGGCTCTTGCTTACGCCATTGAGCCGGGCTGACACCGACACTGCGCCTGAATGCCGCACTGAATGCCGCCGCGGAACTGTAGCCGATGCGCTCGGCGATCTGTTCCATGGTGAGCCCCTGTTCCAGCTGCCGTTTGGCCAGTTGCATGCGTAGTTGCAACAGTATCTGGGCCGGTGCCATCCCGCATAGCAGGGTAAAGCGTCGGTGAAAGGCGGCGCGTGACATGTTCAGATAGGCCGCCATGTCATCGACTGACCAGGCCTTGGCCGGTTCCCGCAGCAGTTGTTCGATCAGACCACCAAAAGCAGGGTCGCTGGCAAGATGGATCAGGCCCGCTGGCAAGGCTCCTTCGGAGGGCGTTTGACCAATTTGCCGCCGCAAAGTGTAGAACAGCAAAAGCTCCACCAGTTTCTCCAACAGGCTGGGGTTGGCCTGTGGGTGGCGCTGCATTTCCGCCTGGATCAAGTCCAGCAAAGGACGGCCCGTATCGGCATCAGCCTGCGAACCGTCAATCAGCAAAACATCAGGCACCGTTGCCAGAAGCAATTCACTCAAACCCCGACCCAAATTCAGAAAGCCGCAGAGCAGGCCGGTGCTCTGGGGCACTTGAGGCTCCAGACCTTGCATGTTTTGCCGCTGCAACGCCGCATTCCAGTTTGGGGGCTGTGGCGATGAGCTCAGCCGGTGAGGAATGTCACGCAGAAAAAACACGGCGTCGCCTGCTTGCAGGGCCAGGGTGTCCTGATGCGGGATGTGTAGCCAGCACGGTCCATGCAAGACCACATGAAAGCCGGCCCGTTGATGCCCGTGCAGGCTGCTTTCCCATTGATTGCAATACTGGCCCAAATGAAACAGGCTGGCCGAGATCTCCAGCCCCGACAAGAGCAGCTCTTCCACAGGGCGCCCTGTGTCGTGGGAGTTGAGGGCGCAATGGCCGTCAGGAAAGGCAGAATCACTCATGTGGAAAATATGCTTATTTCTTTTCGTGGATATTTTTAATATGAATACCGCTATGTTCGCACATGGAGATCAGGCGCCAGTCAATCGACAATAAAACCTTCTCGGATTAACTAAGGAATTGTCGCGATCATGACCCGCTTAACGTTGCATACTGTGGACTCCGCCCCTGAGGCCGTCAAACCAGCCCTGGAAAAAGCTGTGCGTGGTAGTGGCTTTCTCTCTAACCTGCTGGCTATTTTGGCGAACGCCCCCGTTGCCTTGCAAGCCTACCAGGACATGTCTGCCTTGAATGCCACCGCCAGCCTGTCGCTGGTCGAGCGCGAGGTGGTGCAGCTGGTTGCCGGTACCACACACGGCTGCCGCTTCTGCGTGGCCGGTCATACCGCCATCGCGACGAACAAAGCCAAGCTGGACCCAGAGATTCTGGCCGCCTTGCGTGCTCGTGGTTTTGATCAGATCAATGATGAACGTCTCCAGGCCCTGGCCCTGTTCAGCCGCGCGGTGATTGACACCCGTGGTCAGGTATCGGATCAGGATCTGGCCGCCTTCCGTGCTGCGGGCTATGGCGATCAGCAGGCTCTGGAGGTCATTACCGGCATTGGTTTGGCGACCATCTGCAACTTTGCCAATAATCTGGCTCGTACGCCGCTCAATAGCCAGTTGGAGGCCTACGCATGGGAAACGCCTTAACACGCGCCGAACAGGCTGTGCTGGCCTCAGAGCGCTCGGTTTTATCGCCTGCTCTGGCCCAGTGGCTCGAAGAGCACGCCCTGTCGCTGGATAGTGAGGCCTCCCAGTCGCAGGCCTTGTTGCCTCGCCTGGCGCAAGACGGTTTGTTGAGCCTGGGTCTGCAAGCGGACTTTTCCGATTTTGGTGATGCCGTTCAGTCTATTGTGGAAGTGGCTGAGCATTCGCTGACGGCGGGTTTTGTCCTGTGGAGTCAGCGCACCTTTATTGAATATCTGCGTGAGGTTCAGGACCCTGCCATGCGAGAGCGTTACCTGCCCGGTTTGCTGGACGGCAGTATTGCAGGTGCGACCGGACTGTCCAATGCCATCAAGTTCCTGGGTGGCATTGAAGAGCTGCAAGTGCGCGCCCGGCCCGAGCAAGGTCAGTGGCAGTTTGATGGCCGTTTACCGTGGATTACCAATCTGCGTCCCGGTAATTGTCTGGTTGCTATTGTGGCCGCCATGCCCGGCGATCAGGCGGGTATATGGGTGGCCCAGTTGGGTGATTCAGGGCTGGAGCGTTCGGAGGACCTGGATTTGGTCGGCTTGCGCGGCAGCAATACCGCCGCCTTGACCTTTAATGCCGTGCGCCTGGAACAAGAGCGTTTGTTGCATCCTGATGCCGGCCTGTTTGTGCGTTCGGTGCGACCTCGATTCATGGCGTTGCAGTGCGGCATGGCGATGGGGCTGGCGCGTCGCTCCTTAAAGCAGGTACTCAAGGCGCCACGCTGCCAATGGGTGCAGGAACAGCCCGCCCGCCGCTTGTTGGATCGCGTGCAGGAATTGTCGGATGTGCTGCTGGATGCCGTGCGCAAGCCAGACTCGGCCACGCCGCCTGATCTGTTCAGAGTTCGTATCGAGCTCAGCAGTCTGGCGTTGCAGGCCGTGGCCTTGGAAAGCTCCGCGATTGGCGGGGCGACCTATATGCAAGGCAAGCACCCCCAACTGCTGCGCCGTTACCGCGAAGCCATGTTGGTGCCTTTGATATCGCCTACTGTAGCGCAACTGAAAGCTGAACTTGGACAGGATGCCCTATGAGTTCCGCCACCCCCTTGCCGTCTGATTCTGAAGGGGTCGCGCTCTTGTCCGCGCGGGGTATCAGTCTGGCCTACGGTGGCCAGACTATCTTGCAGAACCTGGACCTGAACGTAGGCGCGGGCGAGATCGTCGCGCTGCTCGGTCCCAGCGGAGTCGGTAAATCCTCGTTGCTGCGGGTGCTGGCGGGTTTGCAAAGGCCTACGCAGGGTGAGGTGTCATTTCTAGGGCAGGCTGTGCGAGGGGTTCACCCTGCCTTGGCCATGGCCTTCCAGGAGGCCATCCTCTTGCCATGGCTCAACGTGCAGGCCAATACGGGTTTTGGTTTGGGCTTTGCTCGTCAGCCCTGCGTCTCTGCAGCAGAGCGCCGCCTGCGAGTGGAACAAGCACTGCGTCAGGTCGGTTTATATGACAGCCGCCACCAGCGTCCCGGTGCCTTGTCGGGCGGTATGGCACAGCGTGTGGCGATTGCCCGCTGTCTGGCACGACGTCCACAGGTCTTGTTGATGGATGAACCCTTTGGGGCGCTGGATGAGGTAACTCGTCGTCAGATGCAGGAGTTGATTCTGTCGATTCGCGGTCAGACCGGCTGCGCCATTGTTCTGGTCACTCACGATATCGATGAGGCGCTGTTGCTGGCTGACCGTGTGCTGCTCTTAGGCGGCCGTCCGGCCGGACTGCAGCGTGAGTGGAGCTGCCCGGCACATCCCCGATCTCATTTGGATAACTGGCTTCAGGCCATACGCCTGGAAATTGTGGCCAGCCTGGAGCAAAGCCTCTCCCAGGCGGTTCACGCTTCTGTTTTGTAAGGTGCACTTCATGATTGAATCTCCTACCTCCCGTACCCGTCGTGACTTGCTGAAACTGGCATCCCTGCTGACAGTCGCGGGCGCTGCACCTTTGCTGGCCCAAGGGGCTGCCCGTGCGCAAAGTGAGTCAAATGCGCCTTTGCGTATCGGCTACTTGCCAATCACGGATGCTACCGCCATGTTGGTGGCGCATCACAATGGGTACTTTGAAGAAGCGGGCATTACTGTTGAAAAGCCTGTCATGGTGCGTAGCTGGGCCCAGTTGATCGAAGCCTTTATCTCCGGGCAGGTCAATCTGGTGCATTTGCTCTCGCCCATGACGGTGTGGGCACGTTATGGCAGCAAGGTGCCTGCCAAAGTGGTCGCCTGGAATCATATGAGTGGCTCGGCCATTACCGTGGCGCAAAATATCAGTTCTGCTGAGCAACTGGGTGGGCAGACGGTAGCGATTCCCTTCTGGTATTCCATCCATAATGTGGTTTTGCAGCATGTGCTCAAGGCCCATGGCCTGACGCCGGTGGTGAAGAACTCGGGCGCGCTGGCTCCCAACGAGGTCAATCTGGTGGTGATGGCGCCGGCCGACATGCCGCCGGCGCTGGCATCAGGACGGATTGCGGGTTTCACTGTCGCTGAACCGTTCAATGCGTTGGCGGAGACCCAGGGCATGGGCCGCATCTTGCGCTTTACCGGCGATGTCTGGCGCGATCATGCCTGTTGCGTGGCCTTTATGCATGAGCAGGATTTGCAGGCGCGACCGCAGTGGTCGCAGGCGGTCGTCGATGGCTTGGTCAAGGCGCAGATCTGGATTCGGGATAACCGTGCCGACGCGGCTCGTATCCTGTCGCGTGAGGGTGGGAATCGCTATACCCCGCACACCCAGGAAAATCTGTTGAAAGTTTTGGCTCCGGACTCGAGCGACCGTGCCCAGTATGTGAAGTCCGGCGTCATTCGTCATCCGGACTGGGATGACCAGCGTATTGACTTCCAGCCTTACCCATTCCCCAGCTATACCGAATCCCTGGTGCACCTGTTGCAGGGCACGCTGATTCAGGGCGAGCGTGGTTTTCTGGAGGGTTTGTCGCCACAACAGGTGGCTAAAGATCTTGTGGACGACCGCTTTGTGCGTGCGGCCTTGGAAAAGCAGGGCGGGCTGACCCAGTTTGGCTTGTCCGAGCAATACACCCGCAATGAGAGCATCGTGGTATGAGTTTGACTGCGTCTGCCCCCCCATCCAGCGTGCCGTCTTTGACGCAGTCCCATCAGCGAGCGACTGTCAGGCCCAAAATGAACGCCTGGGTAGCCAGCACCTTGTGGGGCCTGGGCGGTCTGGCCGCCGGGGTCCTGCTGTGGTGGTTGGCCACCGCATGGTCCAGCAGCCCCCTTATGCAGCAGTTCGGGCCTGCGGCTGCGTTTCATAGCCTGCTGGAGATACTGGGCTGGTCAGAGACCTGGATGCATGTGGGTGCCAGCTTGCAGCGTATCTTTGTTGGTCTGGCTATCTCCCTGGGCGTGGGTGTGCCCGCGGGTCTGCTGCTGGGCTTGTCTGCCCGTGCCCATGCCGCCTTGACGCCCTTATTTCAGTTCCTGCGCATGATCTCGCCCCTGTCCTGGATGCCGATTGCCGTGATGGCTTTCGGGATTGGGGACGCACCGATTTATTTTCTGCTGGGGGTGGCCGGTGTTTGGCCGGTCCTGCTCAATACCGCTTCGGGTGTACGGCATTTGAATCCGCGCTGGTTGATGTTGGGCCGTAGTTTGGCCGCGACCAGGCTGGAGACGCTGTTGTATCTGATTTTGCCGGGTATTGTCGGGTCTGTGCTGACAGGCAGCCGACTGGCTATTGGTGTGTTATGGATTGTGCTGGTGCCGTGCGAAATGCTGGGTGTGTCCGCTGGTTTGGGTTACCTGATTCTGGATACGCGTGATCGTATGGCTTATTCCGAACTGATGGCGGTGATCGTTCTGATTGGCCTGATTGGCTATTTGCTCGATAGCGCCTTGCGTGCCCTGTTTTCGGCTGTTGCGCAGCGCTGAATGATCAGGCCCTTCAAGGCTGGCCAAGGGCTTGAGTCTATCCGCGTGCTCCCGCCTTTGGTGTGTGCAGAAGCATGAGGAATTGCTCAGTGATGAGTGTTTCCAGACTGTCAGCATCTCTCAAGCCAAGAGCCTTAAGAAAAAAGCCCTCAACGTTTTTGAATGTTGAGGGCTTTGGCGATTTTTTTCTCAAACCATGCCGGTCAGTGACCTCGTCAGCCGCGAGCGCCGCCGGTTGAGTTTGTCGTCCTTCTGCCTGTCTTGCTGGTGATTCCCTGTTCAGAGACGTAACCTTGTGTCTGAATTGCTCGCCATAACGGCCCGGCGCGGCGAGAAAACCTGCTTTGAGATCGAGGCCCGTGTCTGGGCTGGCAATCAGGCTGCGGCAAGCGCCTTGTCCAACGTTGGTTCAATGACGGCACGGGGACTTAATTGATCAATCAACTCGCCATACCAGGACAAGGTACTGCCCAGGGTCACGACCTGACCAATTACCAAAATGCACGGACTGGCAAACTGATGTTGCTGGGCATCTTGGGCAATGGTGTCCAGGGTGGACAACAAGGTGCGCTGCTCCGGGCGTGAGCCGTTTTCAATCAGGGCGCAGGGTGTGGAGGCACTGCGGCCACGCTGTACCAGCTCGTGGCTAAAGCCCAGGATTTGCTGCAAGCCCATGTAGACAGCGACTGTTTGGCTAGTATCGAGCAAGGGATTCCAATCCTCGATTCCGTGCCCGCTTTTGCGATGTGCCGTTACGAACTGCACGGACTGTGCGTGCTCACGGTGCGTCAGCGGGATGCCGCTATAGGCGGCACATGCGATGGCAGCCGTGATGCCGGGCACCACCTCAAACGCGATACCATGCTCGGCCAGATGCTCCAGTTCTTCGCCGCCCCGGCCAAAAATAAAGCCATCGCCGCCTTTCAGGCGCACGACGGTCTGGCCAGCGCGGGCGTAGTCAATCATCAGTTGATGAATGCGGTGCTGGGTTTGATGATGGTCCTCGCCCAACTGTTTGCCCACAAAAATACGATGGGCGTCACGGCGGGCCAGTTCCATCACCTGATCGGATACCAGGCGATCGTACAGAATCACGTCGGCACGGTTCAGCGCGCGCAAGGCGTGCAGGGTCAACAGTCCGGGGTCGCCTGGGCCGGCGCCCACCAGAATGACACGACCTTGAGAGGCACGGGGGGCTTCAGGCTCTTGCAGCGCGTTTTCCAGGCTAAGACGTGCCTGTTCATCCTGGTGGCTGCGAAGGGCGGCGCCCACCGGGCCATCCAGCAACCAGTCGTAAAACCGGCGGCGCGCACCCAGCTCGGGGCGGGCGCGTCGAATGGCGCTGCGGTACTCTTGCGCCAGACGGCTGATCGCCCCCAGACTGTGGTCCAACATGGTTTCCAATTGCTCCCTGACTCGTCGTGCCAGCATGGGGGCCGAACCGGCCGAGGAAATGGCAATAATCAGGGGGGAACGATCCACGATAGCAGGCACTTGAAAGCTGGACAGCTCGGGGTCGTCCACCACATTGACCAGAATGCGCGCTTCCTGGGCGTCCTGGGCGATCACCTGGTTTACTTCCCGCTTGTCGGTTGCGGCAATGATCAACCAAGCCCCCTGCAGGTGCAGGGCCTGGTAGCGTTCCCGGATCAGGGTAATGCGTCCCTGACGAGCCAGAGCTTCCAGGCTGTCCACCACATAAGGGGCGACTAGCGTGACCTGAGCTCCGGCAGCCAGGACCAGACGTACTTTGCGCTCGGCAATTTCGCCACCGCCGATCACCAGTACTGCACGTTGTTTCAAGTTGGCGAATAGAGGAAAGAGGTTCATGTCAGGCCGGCTGTAAAACCAGGGGAATCAGACGGCTCGTGGGTTCGGCAATGACGCCGACGCGCACCAGGAAATCTCCGAAGTGCTCATCTGGCAGACGCTCGGCTGCGAAACGGCCAAACAGCTCGTCCAGAATGCTCAGGATTTCCGGTTCGGCAATATTCTGACGATAGATCACGTTCAGACGTTCGCCGCTGAAGTTGGCTCCCAGGCGCAAGTCATAGCGGCCCAGTGCGCGTCCAACCAGTGCAATTTCACCCAGGTAAGGGCGGGCGCAGCCGTTGGGGCAACCGGAAATGCGCAGCACAATGCGCTCATTACGCAGCTGGTATTTGTCCAGCAGGGTTTCCAGCTTGGGCAACAGGATGGGGGCGTAGCGTTCGCTTTCGGCCATGGCCAGACCGCAGGTGGGCAAAGAGACGCAGGCAATCGTGCTGCTGCGTATGCCACTTTGCGTTTGATATACGTCCAGCTTGTGGTCGGCCACCAGTTTGTCGATAGCGGTTTTATCCGCCTCGGGAACGTCGGCAATAATCAGGTTCTGGTTGCAGGTCAGCCGGAAATGGCCTTGATGAATCTTGGCGATTTCACGCATGCCGCTTAGCCAGGGACCTGTTTCGGTATCCATGAGGCGTCCCGAATCCACCCGCAGGGTCAGGTGCCAGCGGCCATTGTTGCCTTGAATCCAGCCAAAACGGTCGCCATTGTGGTCAAAGTGATAGGGCCTTGAAGGCTCCAGAGTATGACCACTGCGGTTTTGTACCTCTTCCAGAAACCAGTCTGCCCCCAGCTTGTCCACGGTGTACTTGAGACGGGCATGACGACGTTCATCTCGATTACCGTGGTCCCGTTGGGTGGTGATGATGGCCTCGCATACCGCCAATATCTGTTCGGGGCGCGCAAAGCCGATCACGCTGCCCAGGCGCGGATACGTGGTTTCATCTCCGTGGGTGGCGCCCATACCGCCGCCGATCGCCACGTTAAAGCCCTGCAATTGATTGTTGTCGATAATGGCGATCAGGCCGATGTCCTGCGCAAATACGTCCACATCATTCAAAGGCGGCACGGCAATACCAATCTTGAACTTGCGAGGCAGGTAGGTTTTGCCGTAAAGCGGCTCGAAATCCTCGCCGTCAATGGCGTCTTCGACTTTTTTGCCATCCAGCCAGATTTCGGCGTACGCGCGGGTTTTGGGCAGGAAGGTTTCAGAAATCTTGTCAGCCCACTCTTGTACCAGGCCGTGCTGCTCGGACAGCAGGGGGTTGGTTGCGCTGACAACCTGGCGGTTCACATCGCCGCAGGTTGCCAGGGTGGTGGACAAGGCGTCGTTAATGGCGCGCAGGGTGGGTTTTAAAAATGGCTTGCGTACGCCGTGCCATTGAAAGGTCTGACGGGTGGTAATGCGCAGGCCGAACTGGGCCCAGTCACAGGCGATCTTGTCAAATGCCAGCCACTGGGCAGGTGTCACCACGCCACCGGGCAAGCGGGCGCGAATCATGAAGCTAAAGGCCGGCTCCAGCTTTTGCTTGCGGCGTTCTTCGCGCTGGTCGCGATCGTCTTGCTGATAGCTGCCGTGAAATTTCAGCAGTTTGTTGTCGTCTTCGCTGATGGCGCCGGTAATGGGATCGGCCAAACCCTCGGTAATGCTACCGCGCAGATAGTGGCTATCAATCTTGACCTGTTCGATAGCGGCGATTTTCTTTGTTGTCATGTCCTTGCTTCTCAGTAAACGTCGCGGGCGTAGCGGCCCTGCGCCGAGAGTTCTTCCAACCAGCTGCGAGCCTGGTCTGCATCCAGTCCGCCTTCCTGCTGCGCTATTTTTTGCAGGGTCTGGTGAACGTCTTTAGCCATTTGTGTGGCATCGCCGCATACATAAATATGGGCACCGCCCTGAATCCAGGCATAGACTTCGGCCGCTTTTTCCAGCAGGCGATGTTGAACGTATATCTTGTTTTCCTGATCCCGCGAGAAAGCCAGATCCAGATGCTGCAACTGCCCATCCTGCAAGGCGCGCTGCCATTCGGTCTGATAGAGGAAATCAGAGTGAAAGTGCGGATTGCCAAAAAAGAGCCAGTTGCGGCCTTTACCGCCCTGGATGCCGCGTTCCTGTACAAAGGCCCGGAAGGGAGCAACCCCAGTGCCGGGGCCAATCATGATGACGTCCCGGTCGTTGTCCTCAGGCAGGCGAAAACGCGTATTGGGATCGATAAAGACCGGCACGGTATCGCCTTCGCTGCGGCTGGCCAGATAGTCCGAGGCGACGCCCCACCGATCCTGTCCGTTGAACTGGTAGTGCACATTGGCGACGGTCAGATGTACTTCCTCGTCCACTTCGGACTGGCTTGATGCGATGGAGTACATGCGCGGTGCCAAAGGGCGCAAGGCTTGTACCAGCTCGGCGGCGCTCCAGGTGGCCGGGAAGCGTTCCAGTACGTCCAGCACTTGGTGGGTCTTTAGCAACGCTTGCAAGGTGTTCAAACCGTCTGGGCCCACGGCTGTTTGCAGCACGGTATCGCTGTTGCGTTTGGCCAGTTCCACCAGGAAAGGTTTGGTCAGTTGGGTGAGTTCGCGGTAGTGGCTGAGCCATGCTTGCAGCGTGTGCGAGGTGCCCTGAATGGTGACGGTTTCCGTCGGGTCCAGCTTCAAGGTTTGAATGACGGCTTCAACCAGCTTGGCATTTTGTGTAGGCCAGACACCCAGGGCATCACCGGGTTGGTACTGCAGGCCACTGCCTTCCAATGACAGCTCATAGTGATAGATAGTGCGGGTGCTGTCACGGCCCGTGATGCTTTGACTTTGCAGGATGGTGGCCTGGAAGGGATTATCACGGGTATAGCTGCTACGCGCTGGGGTTTCCAGTACGGTGACGTTACTCGATTGCGCAGCGGGCGAGGCTGCTGCAGCGTGGGCCTGGTGATCCGTTTCCAGAAAAGCAAAAGCCTTGTCCTGCCACGGGGCGGCTACCGTATCAATATCCAGATCGGCCAGGCCAGTATCCAGGATGCGCTCTGCCCCCAGAGCGACCAGACGTTGATCGATTTTTTCCGCGATCCCACAGAACAAGGGGTAGCTGGAGTCGCCCAGACCCAGCACGCCAAACTTCAATCCGGGCAGCTTGGGAGCGCGGGCACCGGAGAGGAATTCGAAAAATCCGATGGAGTCGTCGGGTGGGTCGCCTTCGCCCTGCGTGCTGATAATGACATACAGCAAACGCTCTTCTTTCAGCTCGCGCGTGGGGTAGCGGTCGGCGCGCAGCAGGCGCACGGCAATACCGGCCGCCTCACACCGTTGAGCAAAAGCTTCGGCGACGCGTTGAGCATTGCCCGTTTGACTGCCAAACACAATGGTGGCAGGACGTTGGGCGGGGGCAGCGGCGGCCGGTACCAAAGACAGTTCAGGAGCGGCCGGCACCTGAACGGGAAGCCCGTTATGGCGTATTTGTGCGACCCCTGCGAGATAACCGGACAGCCAGTTCAGGGACAGCGGATCGAGCTCTTCGGTGATTTGGGCAATCGCGGTGCGATTCGTTTCCGAGAGGCGGGACAGGGCGTGCATTCTGACACTCGCTTATATGAATAGTTTGTCCCATTCTAAAGAGCGGTATCAGGGTGACGAACGATCTGATTCTTATTTGTTTATGAATACGCCGGTTAATGAAAAAGGGGCATAAGCCCCTTTCATCTTCGTCTAAGCCTGCGCCAAATACGTGCTAGGGACGCAGTTCCCGTCGCAGGATTTTGCCAACGTTGGTGCGTGGCAAGTCGTCGCGGAATTCAACATAGCGTGGCGCCTTGTACCCGGTCAGGTTCTTGCGGCAAAAGGCAATGACCTCTTTTTCAGTCAGCGCGGGATTACGGCTGATGACATAGAGCTTGACCACTTCACCGGCTTTCTCGTCGGGAACCCCAACGGCGGCAGCCTCGACAATATCCGGGTGCTGCGCGGCAACCGCTTCGACTTCATTGGGATAGACATTAAAGCCCGAAACCAAAATCATGTCTTTTTTACGGTCAAGCAAAAACACGTATCCGTGCTCATCCATATAGCCGATGTCACCTGTGCGCAAAAAGCCGTCCCGGTCAAAGACCTTGGCGGTCTCATCGGGGCGCTGCCAATAGCCAGGGGTCACTTGCGGGCCGCGAATGCACAGTTCGCCTGTTTCTCCCAAAGGCAGGTCGTTCTGGTTTTCATCACGGATGCGGATGTCGGTCGAGGGTACGGGCAGACCAATTGATCCGGTAAATTCCAGCTTATCCAGGGGGTTGATGGTGGCGGCTGGCGAAGTTTCTGTCAGGCCATACGCCTGTGCCAGGGGTTTACCGGTTGCTTCCAGCCAACGCTTGGCGACGACTTGCTGTACTGCCATACCGCCGCCCAGCGTAAAGCGAAGCGAGGAAAAATCCAGTTTGCGGAACTCGGCATTGTTCAGCATGGCGTTGAACAAGGTATTTACGCCGGTAATGGCGGTAAAGCGCAGCTTGGCCATGTCCTTGATCATGGACGGAATATCGCGTGCATTGATGATCAGCAGGTTCTCCGCCCCCAGGCGAAGAAACACCAGCAGGTTCGCGGTGAAGGCGAAGATATGGTAGAGCGGCAGGGCGGTCACCACGCAGTCGATCTGGCCTTCTTTGAGGTAGGGGCGAATCCAGGCCAGGGCCTGGCTCAGGTTCGAGACCAGATTACCGTGCGTCAGAATGGCGCCTTTGGCTACGCCCGTGGTGCCACCGGTGTACTGCAGACATGCAATGTCGTCATGGGTCAGGGTGACCGGGGCAGGGGGGCGGGTACGGCCCTTTGCCAGCACCGATTTAAAGGACAGGGAACCGGGCAAGGACCAGGCAGGCACCCCCTTCTTGATATGGCGCACCACTTGGTTGACCAGCCACCCTTTAACGCTGCCCAGGCAGTCTCCCACACTGGTCACAATAATTCGCTTGATGGGAGTCTCGTGCAGGATTTCTTGCAGTACGTGCGCAAAGTTTTCAGCAATGATGATGGTCTCTGCGCCGCTGTCCTGCAGTTGGTGACGCAACTCCCGGGCGGTATACAGTGGGTTGGTATTGATAATGGTGGCCCCGCTGCGCAATACGCCATACAGGCTGATGGGGTACTGCAGCATATTGGGCATCATCAGGGCGACTCGGTCGCCTTTTTTCACACCCTGGCTTTGCAGCCAACTGGCCAGCGCCAGGGCATTTTCAGACAGTTCACGAAAGCTCATGCGCTTGCCCATGCTGATATAGGCCGTGCGCTGCGCGAACTCGGTGCAGCTTTGTTCAAATACATCCAGCAGGGATGAGTACTGCTGGGCCTGATCTTCGATCGTGGCAGGAATACCGGCGGGGTAGCTCTGCAGCCAGACTTTATCCATGAAGCGCTCCGAGGCGTGTAGGTTCAAGACAATCCCAGCAGGGCCTTTTTGAGCGATTCTTGGGCAGGTTTCTTGCCTAACCAGATTTTCAACAAGGCAGGGGTCAGCCCCGGGTGAGAGAGTTCGCCCAGCATTTTGTCGTTAAACAGGATTCTGACCTGGGGGGAGTTCATGTCCAGAATCACGATATCGCCCTCTTTGGCTTGCCCCACCTGGCGCATCAGATCCTCAAACTGTTTAAGGACCGGGTCCAGGTCCTGTTTTTCAGGATCGGTCAGGTTGTTGTGAATGCCTTCTTTCAGTGCATCGATCAGGGTTTGGGCATCCAGATCGCGTTTGAGAACCAAGCGAACCTGATGCGGCCCGGGGGACTGGATGATGGCTTGGGCATCCTGCGACGGGGAGGCGGTATACAAGGCGGCGACGTACACATCAAAAACAACTTTCTTGCGCAGGCCTGCCCCATTGAGTGTCAGGCTTTGTTGGTCCACCATGACGGCATCAGGCACGGAGACCTGCGCGACGGTGGCCGCCTGAACGGCGGGTAGCCCAAGGGACAGACTTAAAATCAGGGCGGCACAGCGGGGGGTAAACATGAAGCGGTCCTCCTGCAAATTAGCGTGATTGTGATTTCTGCTTGTAAAAGTGGGCGTCGGCAATGTAGATGGTGCGTTCCACCGTGGTGTAGACCTGTCCTTGCGGGTCCTGGATGTGTACGGTGAAGGTGGCTTCAGCCTCGTGATACTGGTCTAGCTGTCCTCGTATTGCGTCCAGTTCTTCCGGACGGATTTGAAAATCGGCATACAGAGTCTGATAACCGGGACGGCGATACTGGATCTCTGCATTTTTGTCCCACACGATCACAGGGCGTTGCAGGCCGGCCAGCAGCATGGTGGCGTGTACGCCGTCCGTGATGGCAAACAGGGAACCGCCAAATAAGGAGCCATTGATATTGCGGGTGCGTCGACGCAATGGCAGGCGTACGACGATGTGCTGCAGGTTTGGGGAAACTTTATGGACCCGCCCCCCGGTTGCCCGGAAGGCGGGGTGCCAGTTAAAGCCCAGCTGCAAAAAGCGGGCACGCCAGGTGGGAGGCAGGCGTGCTAGCAGCTCCATGCGGCGACTGCGGGCCATGGTGCATCCTTAGAAGCGGTAGGTGAACTGCACGCCCAGAATGTCGCCACTGTTTTTATAGGTACCGCGAGTCAGGCCGCGATTGACGACATCGGTGTTGTTGTTCATATCTGTATTTTTCAGGAACAAGTGGGTGTAGCCGATATCCCAGGTGGCGTTTTTGCTGGGGCGGTATTGCGCACCCAGAGACACCCAGTAACGATCGCTGTCAGGCAACGCAGTGGGGCGGTAGTTTTCATCACGTACTGGCGATTGGTCCCAGGCCACCCCCCCTTTGAGGGTCCATTGCTCGTTGTAATGGTAATTGGCGCCCAGGGCGACGCGCCAGGCGTCCTTGAATTTCAGTTCCAGACCGGAATCCCGGGCGCCGGGGCCGCTGTTTTCGATAGTCAGGCGCGGAATGCTGCTCCAGCCGGTCCAGGATACGTCGGCCAACAATTGCCAGCGCGAGTTCAGGTCGTGTACCAGACTGACAATGGCAGTGTCAGGCAGCTTGATGGTGGCTTCGGCATCCCAGTTGATATTGGGTGCAGGAATGCCGGCGGGGACATTGCGATTGCGCAGCTTGGTGTCACCATCAGCCGTGATCTTAATCTGGGAGCGGTAGGACACGCCCAAACGTGTGCTGGGGGTCAGTTGATAGAGTAAGCCGGCGTTCCAACCCCATGCGTCGCCCTTCATCTTGACGCGGGTGTCCATATCCAGGGGGCCCAGTGCAGGATGGTAGCCGACCGGCGTGGCCAGGCGGTAGTCCGCGTCAATGTGCAGCCAGTTCACCCCCACACCGAACGACAATTGGTCGTTGACCTTGTAGGCCACCGAAGGGTTGACGTTGACGGTTTCAATGGCGAATTTTTCGGAGTGATAACGACCAATCCAGCCTTCATCGTATTCGGTAGTCAGACCAAACGGTACACCAATCCCCAGACCCACCCACCATTTGGGCGAGAGCTGGTGAGACAGATAAATATTGGGAACTGCCGCTACTTTACCTGCATCGCCGCCCGAGCCGCCGGTTGCCGGACGGCTGGCGCCACCAGTCAGGGCCAGGGGGTCGGTACTGCCTTTATCGGAGAATTTGAACGTGGGTTTGATGACATTCAAGCCGGCCGAGAAGTTGTTGTCGGGCAGCAGGGTCATGCCAGCCGGGTTGAAGTAGATCGTGCTGGCATTTTCACCAATGGCAGCCGAGCCTGCGTAGGCATTGCCCAGGCCGCTCGCATTTTGTTCGAGCAAGTTGAAACCAGCCGCATGGGCCTGGCCCATGCCCACGCTCATTCCCAGAGGAATGAGCAAGGCAGGAATGGTACGCAAAGCTACAACCGTCTTTTTCATGTCTCTTCTCCAAGGTATAGGTGCGACGTCTGACAGAGGCTTATGACAAGTTTTAAAACACCTGTTTGTTTTCTATGGTGCATGACCTAGGCCAATCGGCGTATAGGTATTTGTGCCAATTCGAGCTAATTGCGTTGTTTTTGTGTTGCTTTGTAATGCAGCGGCCCTCCCCGGAAGGGGGCAAAGCCTGTACCGAAAATGACGCCTGCATCGGCCAGATCTTCGTTTTGCACCACCCCGATGCGCACCTGGTGCTCCGTCTGTTCGATCAGGGGCTTGATCAGGCGATCTGCCAGACCGCTGGGTATCGTTCCTGCGGGTGGCTTCTGGGCTTTGCCATCTTTCCAGGTATAGAAACCCTGGCCCGTTTTGCGACCCAGCTCCTGGCGATCCAAATGGCTTTTCAGGCAGGCGGGCATGACGGCCTGCTGGCTAAGTTGCGCACCGGCATCCCGGGCAATGTCCAGACCTACCGTGTCGGCCAGTTCAAGTGGTCCCATCGGCATGCCGAACTGGACCATGGCTTTGTCCACGGTGGCCGGCTCCAGTCCTTCGTCCACACAGCGCATGGCCTCGAGCATGTAGGGCGCCAAGACGGCATTGACTAAAAACCCCGGGCTGTCTTTGACGGGCAAAGGCAACTTGCCGATCTGGTTCACAAAGGCGTAGGCGGTGCTGCGTACGTCAGGTGCGAGCAATTCGCTTTCCACGACCTCAACCAACGGCATGCGAGAGACCGGGTTAAAGAAGTGAATGCCCACCAGTCGCTGCGGATTGATCAGATTCAGGCTGAGCTCGGACAAAGGCAAACTGGAGGTATTGGTCGCCAGAATGGCCCCCGGCTTCAACAACGGCTCTATCGTGGTGTACAGGCTGCGCTTGGCGTCGGCGTTCTCGAAGATTGCCTCGAGCACCAGATCCGCTGAAGCGATGCCATGACCGTTCGGGTCCGGGATCAAACGATCCAGCGCCGCCTGCACCAGCCTGCGGTCTTTCAGACGGCGCTGGAACAACTTGGCGGCCCGCCCCTGAGCCTGTGCGATCCGCTCTCGGTCCTGATCCTGCAAGGTCACTCGCAGGCCTTTGAGAGCACATACTGCAGCAATATCGCCGCCCATGACGCCCGCACCTACGACATGAATATGACTGAGCACTTGTGATGAGGCGTGTTTGCCGATGCTCTTTAGCCGCTCCTGCAGGTGAAAGACACGCAGCAGGTTGGCTGCGGTGTCAGAGCGGGTGATCTGTTCAATCAGCTCGGGTGCTTTCAGCGCGTTGCCATTGTGTTTCTCCCAAATTTCCAAAATGGCGCGAGGGGCTTGATAGTGTTGATACGGATCACGTTTTTCCAGTTGCTGGCGTACCTGGCGAGCCACCAGGGGACGTAGCAGCTTGCTGTTCATCAGACGGGGCAAGCCCTGGGCACGACGAGGTTTTTTACCGCTGAGAACCTGCTTGACGGCCGCTTGCCGGGCCAGACGCACCGGGACGCAGGCATCGACGATGCCCATACGGGCTGCCTTGCGCGCATCGACGCTTTTGCCACTGAGCATCAGGTCCATGGCGGCAGCCGGGCCGATGTATTCAGGCAGGCGCAACATTCCTCCCCAGCCTGGGAAGATACCCAGCATGACTTCGGGCAGAGCCAGGCGCGTGTCGTCCTGATCCACGGCCAGGCAGTAGCGACACGCCAGGGCCAGCTCCAGTCCCCCGCCCAGGCAGTGGCCTTGTACCAGTGCCAGGGTCGGATAGGTTTGCTTGGCCAGTTTGTTGAACACCGTCCAGCCGCGCGTGACCAATGCCAGACCCTTTTCAGGATTGTTGCCGTGTTCGGAAAACTCGTCGATATCAGCCCCCGCGATAAATCCGGCGGCTTTGCCTGAGTAAATGATCAACGCTTTTGGGGGATGGCCGCTCAGGTAATCCAGGGCCTGATTCAGTTCTTGCAACACGAGTGCAGAGAGTCGATTGACCGAACTGCCCACACAGTCGATTTTCAGCCAGGCAATGTGCTGATCGTCCGTATGCAGGGTGAAGTTTTGCAAATCCAAGGTAGCGACAGGCATCATGATTCAGTTCCTTGCAGCGATTCGATCAACATGGCGCCGCCCTGGCCACCGCCAATACAAATGGCGGCCATGCCCAGACGCAAGTTGCGACGACGCAGGGCATGCAGGCAATGCAGTACGATTCGGGCGCCAGAGGCGCCCACCGGGTGGCCGATCGCAATTGCGCCACCGTCCACGTTGAGCTTGTCCATGTCCAGCAAGCCCAGGGCATCACGTCCCAGATGCGTCTGGCACCATTGCTGATCGTCCCATGCAGCGCGACATGCCAGCACTTGCGCCGCAAAGGCTTCGTTGATTTCCCACAAGTCCGGGCCATTCAAGGCCAAACGATTGCGTTCCAGAATCGGTGTGGCCGCAAATACTGGCCCCAAACCCATGGTGGCCGGGTCCAGTCCCGCCCACTGGGCATCCACAATTCGGCCTATCGGTTTGAGCTGGTGCTCTTTGACGGCTGTCTCGCTGGCCAGAATCAACAACGCAGCGCCATCGGTGACCTGTGAGCTGTTGCCCGCTGTGATGTTGCCCCAGGGCGGGTCAAAGACCGGACGCAGCTTGGCCAGCTTGTCAGGTGTGGAGTCCGCACGTACGCCATCATCGTTCGGGTAGCTGTTGCCGCGCGTATCGCTGAGCGGCACGATCTCTTCAAACGCGTGTTCGTGTTGCGCACGCAGAGCCAGACGATGGCTGCGAGCGGCAAATTCGTCCATGTCCTGACGGCTGATGCCAAATTGATGGGCCAGAATTTCTGCAGTCTGCCCCATGGATAAGCCGACTACGGGGTCTGTCAGCCCCTTGAGCAATCCGATGACGGGTTTAAGGTAAGACAGCCGCAGGCTGCCCAGTGCTTTCAGACGTGCGCCCATGCTGCGAGCTTTGCCCCAGCCTGCCAGCCAGCGAACCATATCGTCGCTGAACAGGATGGGGGCATGAGACAGGGCATCTACGCCGCCGGCCAGTACCAGTTGCGAGCGACCGGTTTGGATGGCCTGCACACCTGAATCGAGTGCTTGCATGCCCGAAGCGCAGTTGCGCATCACGGTCCAGCCCGGCACTTTGTGGCCGGTACCCAGACGCAGACCCAGCACCCGGCCAATATTGGTTTCATCGGGCGAGGGAGCCGCGCAACCCAGGATGACTTCGCTGAGCTGCGACGCCTCAAAGGGTTGGCGCAGCAAAAGCTCGCGGCCGGTTTGTACCGCCAGGTCTCCCGCTGAGAACGGGCCGGGCGCGTTACGCGCTTTCAGAAACGGGCTGCGTGCGCCGTCAATAATATAGACCGGTTGAAAACTCATGCTTGGCTCCCACTGGTGGTTTCAGTGGCGGCGCGTTCCCGGCGCAGATCGAAAGGGAAATCGTCCACGGCGATCACTCGGTCGCGCAGGACATCGCGCGCCTGAATTTGCTCGAACTCTTGAGCGCTGATTCCGCCTGCCTGGAAGACCGCTTCGGCTATATCACGTACGTTGGCCTTGGGGTTGTCCTGCAACTGACCGCTCTTTTCGAACTGACGGATTTTCGCGTCAATATCGCGAGTATTCAGAGCCGCCAGCAATGCCGCTTCGATAGCGCCCACGGGCTCCTTGTCATCGTTGGGCAGATAGGTGTCGTAGGTCAGGCGGTCACGAGTGGGGCCGGGTCGGGTCAACAGTTTGGCGAC
The DNA here is from genome assembly GCF_037120595.1 of Alcaligenes sp. CHO6. Taxonomy (NCBI): domain Bacteria; kingdom Pseudomonadati; phylum Pseudomonadota; class Betaproteobacteria; order Burkholderiales; family Alcaligenaceae; genus Alcaligenes; species Alcaligenes sp. CHO6. Next base: position 351,171 of record NZ_JBANCI010000003.1, on the reverse strand, counting down.
GGCATGATCCAGCTTGTCATTGGGCCCCAGGCGGCGCAGGCCTAGCGGAAAGACCAGCAGGCGCAGCAGGCCAGCCAAAGGTCGGTTCGGAAAGTTTTCCAGCACCTTGTCCAGGGCATGCTGTGTGCGCATCAAGGCATCCTGGGCCGCCCAGTGAGCTAAAGGCGCATCTTCTTGTTGACGGCCTTCGTCCTGGTAACGCTTGAGGACCGCGCTGAGCATATAGAGTTCGGACAGTGCATCTCCCAGACGAGAGGAGAGGCGCTCGCGCATTTTCAGAGAGCCGCCCAGCACCAGCATGGAAGCATCGGCTAACAAGGAAAAGGCTGCGCTGTAACGGCTGGCCTGACCGTAGTAGGGATGCATGGACTTGGCTGTGCCCGTGGGGCCACTTAGCAAACGCCAGCCACCCAGGCCTAGCCAGAAAGAACGGCCCGTGTTGGCCAGAGTGTAACGAACGTGAGCCCAGAAGGCTTGGTCAAACTTGCGCAGTCCAGCTTCACGATCCGGGTCCAGCGCAGCAGTCATTTCTTCCAGAATGAAAGGATGGCAACGGATCGCGCCCTGACCAAAAATAATCAGGCTGCGCGTCAGAATATTGGCGCCTTCTACCGTGATGCCGACTGGTATTTGTTGGTAGGCGCGACCCAGGAAATTGGAGGGGCCAAGGCAAATGCCTTTGCCGCCGATCACATCCATCCCGTCGTTAACCACCATGCGGCCCCGCTCGGTCACATGGTATTTGACGATGGCTGAGACGACGGATGGCTTTTCGCCCAGGTCCACCGCCGCGGCTGTCATGGTGCGGGCGGCATCCATGGCATAGGTGTGGCCAGCAATGCGAGCCAGCGCTTCTTCCACACCTTCAAACTTGCTGATGGCGCTGCGAAACTGGGTGCGTACGGCGGAATACCCGCCTACCGCGCGGCTGGTTAACTTGGCCATGCCGGTAAACGAGGAGGGCAAGGAGATGGAGCGCCCTGCCGCCAGACACTCCATCAGCATGCGCCAGCCTTGCCCGGCCATGGCAGGGCCACCAATAATGAATTCCAGTGGCATGAAGACATCGTTACCGCGGGTCGGGCCATTCATGAACATGGCGTTCAAAGGGAAGTGACGACGACCGGTCTCTACCCCTGGGTGATCGCTGGGGACCAGGGCGCAGGTGATGCCAATGTCTTTCTCTCCCCCGAGCAAGCCGTCCGGGTCATAGAGGCGAAAGGCCAGTCCCAGCAAGGTGCATACCGGGGCCAGAGTGATGTAGCGCTTGTCCCAGGTGACGCGCATGCCCAGTACTTCCTGACCTTCCCATTCGCCTTTGCAGACAATCCCTACATCGGGAATGGCCGCCGCATCGGAACCGGCCCATGGGCTGGTCAGGGCGAAAGCGGGGATGTCACGGCCATCAGCCAGACGGGGCAGATAGTGTTGCTTTTGCTCATCGGTGCCGTAATGCAGTAGCAGCTCGGCCGGGCCTAGTGAGTTGGGCACCATGACCGACACGGACAGGGCCGAGTTGCGTGTCGAGAGCTTGGCCACCACGGCCGAGTGCGCCTGTGCCGAGAAACCGCGACCACCGTATTCCTTGGGAATAATCAGACTGAAAAAGCGGTTTTCTTTCAGGTAGTTCCAGACTTCGACGGGCATGTCGAAGTCTTCCTGGCTGACTTGCCAGTCATCAATCATGGCGCAGGCCACATTGACTTCATTGTCCAGAAACTGACGCTCTTCCTCGGTGAGCCGATAGGCGGGGTAAGCGCTCAAGGTATTCCAGTTGGGTTTTCCACGAAACAGCTCACTTTCCCACCAGACTGTCCCTGCCTCCAGCGCATCGCGCTCAGTTTGGGACATGGCGGGCAAAACACTGGAAAAGGCACGGTAAATTGGGCGACTGAGCCACTTAGTGCGTAGATTCCGGTTTTTGAGAACGTAGACGCAGCCAAGCACCAGCAGTATCAATAGCAAGGTCAGAAACATAGCAACTCCGGACTAGCTCAAAAAGAAAAAGAATGCCCCCATGCAGCCCCTTCAGCGTGCTGCCCCCTGAGGGGGCGCTTTGTACCGTGGGACGGCTTGGCGGTAGGAAAATTACCCCCATGCTGCGCCGCTGGCTTGTTGCCCCCTTGGGGGGCGTTTTGTCCCTCGGGACGGCTCAGCGGCAAAAACACCTTCATGCTTACCTGAGGCTTGTCGTTCCCTAACAGTACGGTTCGCCTCGGTGCAGCCCGACTGCCAGGACCTCGCAGATCAGCTGCTGGCCGGCAAAGGGGCCCGTAATCCACCCAGCAGAAAACTCATCAGACGCTGTTGCAATTGCTGCTCACTTTCAGGAGAGTCGTTAAGGGGCAATTGCAAGGCCCGACGCAATGATTGGGTGCCCATCAGGGCATACGAAGTAGCACCCAGCATGAAATGGAATCGCCAGATGATTTCTTCTTCCGGCACGGTGGGCAGCGCCTCGTGCAAAGCCTGCTTGAAAGGAAGAAAGATGGCGACTTGTTCGTCCCAGCATATGGACTGAATGAAGTCTTGTGGCGCTGGACGATCCTGTCCTGGCAAAGGAATGAACGAGCGTGGAGCGCCCTTGCCTGAACCGGCTAGACGTATCAGCGGGCCAAAAAAGGCATCGACCACCTGAGATGCTTTCAACGGTCCATCACCGGCTTGCTGGCGATAAAAAGCCAGCTTTTCCAGCCGCTCTTGATTGATGCTGTTCAGGCGGCGTTGAAATACAGCCTGTGTCAGTCCGTCTTTACTGCCGAAGTGATAATTGACAGCCGACAGGTTCACCTTGGCCTGCGCTGTAATCTGGCGCATGGAGGTGTTTTCGTGGCCATACAGCGCGAAAAGATGCTCGGCTGCGTCGAGAATGGCGGACTGTGTCCGATCAGAGCGTTTCACCGTTATTTCCTAATTTCAAACGAGTGTTTGAATAATTTAACGGGAATACACAATTAGTACAGTAGGGGTTCACCCTAGCCCCGTAAAGCGGGGCCAGGAGCCATTCTTAGATCTGTGTCACAAATTTGGTGACTAAGTATCCGTCAAAGGTTTCAGTCCCGCCTTCACTGCCAATGCCACTGTCTTTGACTCCTCCGAAGGGAGTTTCGGGCAAAGAGCTGCCAAAGTGATTGATGTTGACCATACCCGATTCCAGTTCTGTGCCCAAGCGATGCGCAGCCTGTAAGGATTGCGTAAAGGCGTAGGCCGATAAACCGTAAGGCAGGCTGTTGGCGCGGGCGATGGCATCGTCCAGATCATGATAGCGGGTCAGGGGGGCGATGGGGCCGAAGGGCTCTTCGGTCATGACCAGTGCATCGTCAGGTAAGTCGGTCAGTACCGTAGGCGAGAAAAAGAAACCGTCGCGTTTGATCTGCTCGCCTCCCAGCACGACTTTGCCGCCCAGCGAACGGGCGTTGTCGACAAACTTTTGCATCATGGGAATACGGCGTTCGTGGGCCAAGGGGCCCATCTGTGTATCCGGGTCCAGGCCGTCTCCCACCTTCACATTCGCCAATTCTTCGGTAAAGCGGTCCACGAACTGGGTATAGATGTCGTCGTGAATATAAAAGCGAGTGGGTGAAATGCACACCTGCCCGGCATTGCGTATTTTGAACCGGGCGAGCTGACGAGCAGCGCGGGCGACATCGGCATCGGGCAGGACCAGAACGGGCGAGTGCCCTCCCAGTTCCATGGTGATGCGTTTCATATGAGCGCCGGCCAGCGCTGCCAACTGCTTGCCAACGGGGACTGAGCCGGTAAACGAGACTTTACGCACGATGGGGGAGCGGATCAGATAATCCGAGACCTCTTGTGGAATGCCCCAGACAATATTCAATACGCCCGGTGGCAAGCCCGCATCGTGAAAGGCCTGGGCAATGGCCATGACTGCGCTGGGGGAGTCCTCCGGGCCTTTCAGAATAATGGTGCAGCCCGCTCCGATGGCGGCGCAGATTTTCCGAATGGCCTGGTTATAGGGGAAGTTCCAGGGTGTGAACGCAGCGCAGACACCGATAGGCTCGCGCAGCACCAGTTGCTGCACTTTTGGATTGCGGGCAGGGATGACGCGACCATAAATCCGGCGGCACTCTTCGGCGTGCCAATCCGCATGGTCGGCGCAGGACATGATCTCGCCGACGGCCTCGGCCAAGGGCTTGCCTTGATCCAGCGTCAAATTGCGGCCAATCTCCTGCGCGCGTTCACGGGACAGTTCCGCCACCTTGCGCAAGATGGCACTGCGGTCCATCGGGGAACTGTGACGCCAGCTTTTGAATGCGGCCTGGGCGGCGCTCAGTGCGGCATCCAGATCGGCCTGTGACGCCAGCGGCAGTTGGTCTAGCGTGCTGCCGTTGGCCGGGTTGATGACGGCCTGAGTCTGGCGACCTTGTCCATCCAGAAATTGACCATTGATATACAGGGCCAGGTGTTGATACATGTGCGGCCTCCAAGTTGAGTGTTGCTCACTGAATACGTACCTTCCGATGGTATCGGGCAGGCAGAGGTGGGACAAGCGCCAGGGAGTGGACAACTGGTAAGCGATGGTTCTAAGAAGCGACCAAAGGGGCCTGGCACAGGGGGGAACGCGCGATTGCTATAAGTTTTTGATTACAAGTCTTTTTTTCAGTTCCTTGTACAAGGAAGTAAAAAGAAACCAAACTGCAATGGGAAACGGTTACAAGTGAGTTATTGTCGACAATAAAGAAGGTTATATGTTGGCCCCGTAAATTCCTTTTACCGACAGATGAGATTTAGATCGGCAGACGATGTAACCCAAATGCTTATTAAGGTGAAAGTTTTTTGTAGATTATTACCAACGGTGCTGAGCGTGACTTATGACACAATGGTTTGTCGTTAAGCGCCTAATATCTTGGAGTCGTTTAATTTCATGGCGTTATTGCTGATTTTGTCACAGGCTATTTATCATTTTTAACATTGTGATCGACGAAGAGCTTTGTAATCTAAGATACAATTTGTCCTGTGATCGACGTAGAGAGTTTCACCTTTCTCTACACGAAAAGTCACAAATAGACACAAGGTTATGCTCCAAGAATACAGGTCAGAAGCCTGTAGCTCCGCCTTGTCTTGCCCCGGTCCATTATGAACATACTGCTGCGGCTGGCGTCAGGTTTGCCAGCCTTAGATGTAAATCCTATGTGCAATACATAGGTGTTGGGCCCTCGGGTGGTGTTCCTTTCGCTTATCTTAAGTGGCACACCGATCCCACTCTTCTTTCATTTTTGTACTTAAATATGATCCGGCCATGCGTTGCAACGCTGACGCGAGGACGTCTGTTGCGGACGCGGCTCAGGATCTTACGGAGGCCGACGTGCGTGGTAAGAAAACTCTAACGGTAAGTTCGCTGCTGACAGCGTTACTACTGGCGCAGCCAGCGCTTGCCCAGCAGGAAAACAGCTTGAGCTTCAAGGACAGTATTGAGCGGGCAATTATGTCCAATCCTGAACTTGGCGCTCGCTTTCAGGATTTCCAGTCGGCGCTGGAAGGCCAGAATGTGGGCCGGGGTGCCTTGATGCCCGAAATCAATGCTCAGGGCTGGGTCGGTAAAGAATGGCGGGGCGGTACATCGAGTGCGCCATCGGTCAACTGGACCCGTAATGGCTACAGCCTGCAATTGCGTCAATTGATCTTTGATGGTTTCTCCTCGATCAATCAAGTGCGTCAATTGGGCTACGAAAAACTGGCTACTTACTATGAGTTGCTGGCGTCGGTAGATTCGCTGGCCCTGGAAGCGGCCAATGCGCACATTGATGTGTTGCGTTACCGCGAAATGGAAAAGCTTGCCCGTGAAAACTATGGCATGCACCTGAACATTCTGAGCCAGATTCAGGAGCGCTCCGAATCGGGCGTAGGCCGTGGTGTGGATCTGGAACAGGCCTATGGTCGCCAAGCCCTGGCCCAAAGCAATATGATGACCGAAGCGGGCAATCTGAATGACGTGTTGCAGCGTTACCGTCGTATTGTGGGCGTGCCTGCGCCGGAAGTATTGCAGGCCGCACCCAGCCTGAGCGAGTCCATCCCTGCCAAGACCGTGGACTTCCTGCCTTCTTTGCGTACCAGCCCGGTAATTCTGGCTAAACAAGCTTTGTACCAGGCCGCCGAGTCGGGCAAGCATGTAGCCCAAGGTCGTCTGTCGCCAACGCTGGAGTTGCGCGCTGCCACTGGTAAAGACAAGACTGACCCCCCAGGTGCATCTGCCTACCGTGATTCACAAAGCAGCAATGTGCAGTTGATGCTGTCGTACAACCTGTTCCGAGGTGGTGCTGATGCCGCCCGCATCCGTCAAACCACGGCTCAACAGTATGCTGCCCGCGATGTGCGCGACTACACCTGCCGCAACGTACAGCAGGATCTGGCAGTGGCTTGGAACAATATCGAGCGTCTGCGTGCCCAGTTGCCTTTCCTGAAGCAGCACGAACTGGCGACCTCCAAGGTGCGAGTTGCCTATATGCAGCAGTTCCAGATTGGTCAACGCTCTTTGCTGGACTTGCTGGATACGGAAAACGAGCTGTTTGATGCCCGTCGCGCGCTGGCCAATGCCACTTACGATCTCCAGCAAGCTGAATACCGTTGGTTGACTTTGTCGCACCGCCTGGTGTCGTCCGTAGGCCTGTCCCAGCCCTACTCGGAGCAACCTGAAGAAGCGGCCAAGCTCGATTTTCCTGAAGAAGCGTTCAAGGCATGTATGACACCGGTTCCAGATACGTCTAACCTGACGCCAGTCTCTGTTGATTATCGCGACGGCATGGCCCCGCCTGTCCTGCGCGAGAAGGCAGCCGGACTTTAATATCTGCCTGATGGCGTACTAGATAGAAAAAGGAGGCATGGATGAGTCAGAACGAAGACGATTACAAACAAGAGCTTTCGGCCTCGGATGCGAGTTTTATCCGGGTACTGGAAGATTTGATTGACGCACTGGTTGCAAACGGTGTGCTTCGCATGACTGATCTGCCTCCCCAGGCTTTGGCCAAGTTGAATGAGCGCAAACTGACCCGCCAGCGCCTGCGGGATTCGTTGGATTTGATTAATGACGATGAACCACTCATCTGATAGCACGGCACCAACAAGCGGGGAATTCAGTGTCCCGCCTCATCTGACTCATGATGATCCCCTTCTAACCTGCCTGGCGGAGATTACCCGTATACACGGTAATCCCTGCACGCCCCAGCACTTGTCTGCGGGCTTGCCTTTGCAGCGGGGGCGCTTGACGCCTGCACTGTTGAATCGGGCGGCGGCACGCGGTCATTGCACGGCGCGGATCTGGCGCCGGGTATTTACCGAGCTGGACGCCAGCTTGTTCCCGGTCATTTTGTTGTTGAAGAACAACCGGGCATGTGTCTTGCTGGGGCTGGAAGAAGGCCGTGCGCACGTTCATTTCCCCGAAAGCGGGAGCCCCAGCGAAATCAGTCTGGATGATCTGCAAGCGCAGTATTCCGGGCTGTTGGTCGTTGTCAAACCCGATTTCCGGGTTGAGGCGCGTGCCAAGGATGGTGTAGCCCCTATGAAGGGCAAGCACTGGTTCTGGACCGCCGTGGTGCAGAATTGGCGACTGTATCGCGATGCGCTTGGCGCTGCCTTGTTGATCAATCTGTTTGCCTTGGCCCTTCCGCTCTACACCATGAACGTGTACGACCGGGTGGTTCCCAACAAGGCGCTTGAAACCTTGTGGGTGCTGTCGATCGGGATCGGACTGGTGCTGATCATGAACATGGTGCTCAGTACAGTGCGTGCCTACGTGGTCGATGTCGCGAGTAAACGGGTGGACATCCAGCTGTCCGCGCGGATTATGGAGCGGGTGCTGGACTTGCGGATGGAAAACCGGCCGCCGTCGGTGGGCTCTTTCGCGGCCAATCTGCGCTCTTTTGAATCAGTGCGCGACTTTATCGCTTCGGCCAGTCTGACCACGCTGGTCGACTTGCCGTTTGTGCTGCTGTTTTTGGCGGTGCTGGCCTGGATTTCGCCTTGGATGCTGATCCCGCCCGTGGTGGCCATTGTGGTCATCTTGGGCATCTCCTGGTTTGCTCAGGCGCGTATGGAACGTCTGACCAAGCAAACCTTTCAGGCAGCTGCCCAGCGTAACGCCGGCCTCATCGAATCCCTGGCCGGTATGGAAACTCTGAAGGTTCTGAACGCGCAAAGCAATGCCCAGCGCGATTGGGAACAGTCCACCGAGTATCTGGCGCGACAGGGCGCACGCATCAAGATGACTTCGACCTTGACCGTCAACACGGTACAGATGCTGCAGCAAATGGTCACTATCAGCGTGGTCATTATTGGTGTGTATCTGGTTCAGGAGACGAAATTGTCCATGGGGGGCATCATTGCTGCGTCCATGATTGCGGGACGCTGCCTTGCCCCCTTGGGGCAGGTCGCCGGCCTGATGATGCAATACCAGAATGCCCGAACGTCATTGGGGTCGGTGGATACCTACATGACGATGCCCATCGAGCATCCGGAAGATCGACATTTTGTGCCGCGGCCTTACCTGGAAGGTTCTATCGAGTTTCGTAGCGTCAGTTTTGCGTATCCGGGTGCAAGCCAGAACGTGCTTGATAAAGTCAGCTTCTCTTTGAAGGCGGGCGAGAAGGTCGGCATTATTGGTCGCATCGGCTCCGGTAAAACCACCTTGTCCAAGCTGATTCTGGGCTTGTACAAGCCTACGGGTGGGACCGTGGTGCTGGATGGTATCGATAGCCAGCAGATCGACCCGGCAGACGTACGTCGCTCCATGGGTTATGTCTCGCAGGATCCCATGCTGTTTTACGGTAGCCTCAAACACAATCTGATGATGGGTACTCCTTACGCGACCGATGATCAGATGCTGGCGGCCGCCCGCCAGGCAGGGGTAGATGATTTCGCCCGACTCCATCCCGATGGATACGACATGATGATTGGCGAGCGGGGTGATTCCCTGTCTGGAGGCCAGCGTCAGGCCATTGCCGTGGCCCGTGCCTTGATCGGCAACCCGTCCATATTGCTGCTCGATGAGCCCAGCAGCAATATGGATAACCAGAGCGAGTCTGCCTTGCGTCGCAGCTTGCAGAAGGAATGTGAAGGCAAGACCGTGGTGCTGGTGACACACCGCACAGCGTTGCTGGAATTGGTCGATCGTCTGATCGTGATGGATATGGGGCGCATTGTGGCGGATGGCCCTAAAGATCAGGTGATTGCCGCTTTGCGTAGCGGGCAGATTGGCAAGGCCCGGAGTGCAGCATGAAGATACAGAACCTGATCAATTGGGTGCGTGCGCAGCTTCAAGATACCACTTCGCCGCCGCCGGGCAGCAATATGCTCAAAAATGCATCGTGGACCGCCCGATACCAGGACGTCAGAGGTTCCACGCTGCTGATCTGGCTGACCTTGCTGGCCATCTGCTTGCTGATCGTCTGGGCAAGTCTGGCCAGTATTGATGAAGTGGTACGTGGCGAGGGTAAAGTGGTCCCATCTCGCCAGGTTCAGGTCGTGCAGAGTCTGGATGGCGGGGTAGTAGAAGAAATTCTGGTGCGCCCCGGCCAGTCTGTGGAAGCCGGTGAGGTGCTGTTGCGTATTGACCCCACGCGCGCCTCCTCCTCGTTGGGGGAGAACGAAGCAGAATCCTTGTCCTTGAAGGCCAAGGCGGCTCGTTTGGAAGCCATTGCCGCCGACCAGCCCCTGGACATGCCTGCCGAAGTTCTGGAAAAGGCCCCGGATCTGGCCGAAGGGGAGCGCCGCGTCTGGCTGGCTCGCACTGAGGAGCTGCGTTCCAATATTTCCGTGGCTCAGGAACAGTTGAATCAGCGCCAGCAGGAATTGCGCGAAACACAAGCTAATCGTGATCAGGCGGCGTCCAGTTGCGGTTTGACCTCGCAAGAGTTGCAAATGACCCGTCCTTTGCTCAAAAGCGGAGCGGTGTCCGAGGTGGATTTGCTGCGCCTTCAGCGCGATGTGGCTCGTTACTGTGGTGAGCAAAAAGCGGCCACGGCTCAGATCAGTCGTATTCAGGCTTCGATTCAGGAAGCTCAAAACCGGATCGGTGAGGTGGAAATTACGTTCCGCAATCAGGCTCGTACCGAGCTGGCGGAAACACGCGCCAAGCTGGCTTCTTTGGAACAGGGCCAACGTGCCTTGGCCGATCGGGTACGACTGGCTGAAGTGCGTTCGCCCGTGCGTGGCACCATCAAAACCTTGTCGGCCAATACCGTAGGTGGAGTGGTTCAACCTGGCAAGGACATCCTGGAGATCGTGCCTACCGATGACACCTTGTTGCTGGAAGTGCGCATCAACCCACGCGATATCGGGTTTTTGCACGCTGGTCAAAGTGCCGAAGTGAAGTTCACTGCCTATGACTTTGCCATTTACGGCGGGCTGCCCGGCGTGCTGGAGCAGACCAGTGCTGACACCATTACCGATGAAAAAGGCAATTCATTTTATATAGCTAAAGTACGTACTGACACGGTGTATGTCGGTGACGATAACCGTCCGATCCTGCCTGGCATGGTGGCCGAAGTGCACATTCTGACGGGTAAGCGGACCGTTATGCAGTACTTACTCAAACCTATTCTCAGGGCCAGATCCAACGCATTCAGGGAGCGTTAAGGCCGATTGGTCCGTTGGGGGAGTAGCGCTGACGATAGAGGTGTAACACCCGAGTCAGACCAAGAGCTGATGGCTTATAGCTCGTGTTACCAGTAAGGGAAAAGCGGTATGCGACAAGTAAATTCGGTTTTATTTCTGACGGCCGATGAGGCGTTGTGGCAGCATTGGCGTCATCTGGATTCCGTCACCTGGCTGCCTGCCAGAGGACACGGGATGGACGATTTGTTGCGTTGGAAACAACAGCATCGAGATCTGGTGGTGGTCGATAGCGCCTTGGCATTGTGGAACCATCCACAATGGGCTCAGGCGGTGCAGGGCATGAAAATTATTGTCGCCAGCCCCCGTCCTTCGGATACCGAAGGTCAGGCCGTTCTGGCTCAGGGCGCTCGTGGCTATATTCACGCTTACAGCTCGTCGCCTTTACTGATTCAGGCTTTGGATCATGTTGCAAGCGGTCAGGTCTGGGTGGGCGAGTCGCTGTTGAGCCGTTTGCTCAGTGACGTGACCCGCCGTCTGGAACCCAAGTCGGGCTGGGAAAGCTCGCTGACCAGTCGGGAAATCGAGGTTGCGCAACGTGCCTCTCTGGGCCATTCCAATCAATTGATTGCAGATGATCTGGGTATCACTGAAAGGACGGTTCGTGCCCACCTTCAGGCTGTTTTCGAAAAACTAAATGTAACAGATCGTTTGATGTTGGCGCTAAAAGTACACGGCATAGCCTAACAAGCTGCTTGCCGTCTTGTTCGCATTGTTAAGTTCAGTCAATAACTATAAATAAAACAGCGAACTGGCGGCGACGCCAATACCGAGTAGCGACCCAACTCGCTATTCTCTAAACAAAGAAAGTCCATTTCTGACTGCTGCGTTGCGGCAGTCTTTTTTTAGGAATCAGACAGTCATGGCACTGGATACAGTTTTAGTGACACGAGTTGAAGGTACGGCATGGATTCGTACCAGCGATGGCTCCAAAGTAGCTGTTAAAGAAGGGATGCGAGTCCCTGTGAATGCCGAGATCATCACCGAGACCGGTGCCAGCGTCGAGCTTGAGATTCCTGGCAGCCCATCGATGACCATTTCCGATAACCGCTCCTTCCTGGTCAGCGGCGATATCGCAGAAACCGATGTGGACCCCGTAGCCGCCGCTCTGGCCAACCCGAACGACCCAGCCATTACGGCTGTGCTGGCCGCTCTGGAAGCTGGCGATGACCCATTTTCCCAACTTGATCCTACCGCTGCGGTCTTGACCGGTGGTGGCGAAGGCGGTGGCAGCAGCTTTACCCGTCTGGTCAGCATTGTGGAAACTACCCGTCCCTTGGCGTTGGAATATCCACGTCCTGGCGTGCCCACTGTTGAAAACGTGCGCTTGGGCGGTTACAGCGGTACAGGCGAAGAGGAGGCCGGCCCCCTGGTTCCTCCCTCTGTTACGGTCAAGATCAATGATGACGGCACGGTTACCTTCACCTTCACTGAAGTGCCATTTGGCTTCGATGTTGGAGACATTGTGGTCACTGGCGGCGGTCGCATTGAAGGCCTGACGCCCGATAACAATGATCCAAAAAACTGGACGGGTACGCTGGTTCCTCCACCGAACTACGAAGGCGACATTACCATCACAGTGCCTGATGGCAGCTACACCAACGAAGCTGGGACCCCTGGTAACGGCGGTCAGGACACGACGACGGTTGACACTCTGCCTCCCGAGGCTGAAATCACGCTCGACCCCATCACGGGCGACGGCGTGGTTAATAAAGAGGAGTCTGACGGCGACGTAACCATCACTGGCACCGTTGGTAAAGACGTTAAACCGGGTGACAAAGTCACCGTTACGGTTGGCGGCAAAGAATACGAAACCACGGTTAATCCGGACGGTAAGACCTGGAGCGTGGACGTTCCTGGCTCCGAACTGATCAACAACGACAAGGTTGAGGCCAAGGTCACCACCACGGACGATGCAGGTAACACGACAACCGCGACGGACGAGAAGCCTTACGGTGTAGACGTCACATCTCCTGAAGCCGAGATCACGATTGATCCGATTACGGATGACGATGTGATCAACAAGGATGAATCGGGCGGTGACGTCACGATCACCGGTACGGTTGGTAAAGACGTTAAACCCGGGGACAAGGTCACCGTTACGGTTGGTGGCAAAGAATACGAAACCACGGTTAATCCGGACGGTAAGACCTGGAACGTGGACGTTCCCGGCTCCGAGCTGGCCAACAACGACAAGGTTGAGGCCAAGGTCACCACCACGGACGACGCAGGGAACACTGTTACCGTGGGTACTGAGCGTGACTATGATGTTCAGACCGAGACGCCCGTGGCCACGATCGAGATTGATCAGCCGTTTGTTGACGGTGTTCTGAATCAGGACGAGTCCAAGGTTGAGCAGACGATCACCGGTAGCGTGGGCGGTGC
>NZ_JBANCI010000003.1:0-338064 GCF_037120595.1 Alcaligenes sp. CHO6 | reverse complement strand
AAGAGTACCCCGCGACCGTGCAGCCAGGTAACACCTGGAGTGTGACGGTGCCTGCCGATGCGGTGAAAGATCTGCAGCCGGGCGATATCACGGCCGAGGTGACGGGTAAGGATCAGTACGGTAATGCGTACGAAGCGGATGATGTCGTAGAGTTTGATGTCCAGACCACGCCGCCCGAGGCTGAGATCACTTTGGACCCGATCGCAGGCAACAATGTGATTGATCACGATGAGGCAGGTGATGGTACAGGTACGATCAATGTGACCGGTACGGTTGGCAAGGATGTTCAACCTGGCGACACCGTTATTCTGACGATTGGCGGTAAGGAGTACCCCGGCACCGTTGGTAGCGACTTGACCTTCAAGATTCCTGTGCCTGTGAAGGATCTGCTGAATAACGATAAGGTTGATGCCAAAGTAACGATCACAGACTCCGCTGGCAACAGCGCGTCCGCAGAAGATTCAGGTGCTTACACCCTGGATTTGGATCAACTGATTGTTGACGGTAACGGCGGTGGCAACCCGAACGGTGGCGTGGGTGATGATGTCATTATTGGTGACCGCGGCGGTGTCCAGGAAAATATCGTTCATGGGCAGAGCTACAACATTGCCATTCTGGTTGACCGTTCCAACAGCATGAAGGAAGCCTCTGGTACGGATGGTCTGAACCGTATGCAGTTGCTCAAGGCTGCGCTGACGACGTTGGCTACCAGCCTGGCCAACCACGAAGGTGGTACGGTGAACCTGAGCATCATCGGCTTTGGTACCTACGCGGATCAGCCTATGATATTTAAGGATCTGACTCATGCTGATTTGTTGAGCCTGATCAATTCGATCGACACCTTGAACGGTTACAACGCGGACTGGAGTGCGAAGCAGGGTGGTACCAACTATGAAGCCGCCTTTAAAGCGGCCGAAGCATGGTTCAAGACGAGCGATGCGCCTGCTGTGGACAAGAACGGCAACGCGTATGAAAACGTCACCTACTTCCTGACTGACGGGAATCCTACTCAGTATGGTAATGCACAGGGTGCTGGCAATAGTTACGACGCCACTGCTGATGCGCGTGGTAAGAGTGCGTATGACAGCCTGGTGAGTTCTTCAGGCAGCAAGGTTTACGCTGTCGGTATTGGTAATGATGTCAGCGTGGATATTCTGCGTAAGTATGACAATACCGGTACCGAGGTCATTGATGTGTTAGGTGGTACCCGGGCCGTTACTGACTTTGAGAATGGCCGTCACGACGGTTGGGCTAAGGTTAATGGTCAAGGCACAGTCCAAGTCAAAGATTTGGGTAAATATGTAGGCTGGCCATGGAATCAGCGCTGGGAAGCCGACAAGCGTCTGGAAATTACCGATACTTACAGCAAGGGGAACGATACCTCTACGACGATTCGTGGCCCAGGCATGACTGTGGCTGCTGGACACTACGGCAAACTGAGCTTTTATTACTCGGAAGACGGTCGTAACAGCCAAGATGTGTTTAAGTGGCAGTTGCAGAAGTACAACGAGAAGACAGGTAACTGGGAAGTTGTGCAGGAAGGCGGTCGTCCAGGTAGCTCCGGCACCATCACGACCAAGCCCGTGGGCGAAGGCCAATACCGCTTCGAGTTCCTGGTGGACGATCGTTCCAGCAGCAGTAACTACAAGGTCTACATTGATGACGTAACGCTGTTGTCCTCCGGCAATCCTCAGGATTGGACAGAGGTTAACAAGGTCGACATCGTCAATACCAAGGAAGACCTGGATGCTGCCCTGAAGGGTGGTTCGGTAACGAACGATCCAGCACCAGTAGGTAATGACACCATTCTGGGCGGTGATGGTAATGACATCATCTTCGGTGACACGATTAACACCGATGGTTCCGTCTTGCCATGGGATGAAGTGGGTGGTCGTCCGGATAATCTGCCAGAAGGTTCCGGCCTGAAGGCACTGGAAGTGTTCCTGCAGATGAAAAACGGCGGTACACCCGCAACCAGCGTTGAGTTGTACGAGTACATCAAGCAGAATCACACCGCCTTTAATGTGGCAGGTGACCAGCGTGGCGGCGACGATACGCTGGATGGCGGTAAAGGCAATGACATCCTGTACGGCCAAGGTGGCACCGACACCCTGATCGGCGGTGCGGGTGACGACATCCTGTTCGGCGGCGAGGGCAATGACACCTTCGTGTGGAACAAGGGGGATGAAGGCACTGTCAGCAAGCCGGCTGTGGATTACGTGATGGACTTCGGTGACTCCGGCACCGATACGCTGGATATCACCGATCTGTTGTCGGGCCATAACCTCAATAATGGTGATTTGAGCCAGTACTTGACGGTAGGCCGTTCGGATAGCGGCAAGATGGAGATCGGTATCAGCTCTCAAGGCAACGGTCAGATTGATCAGAAGATCATTCTGGACAATATCGCCTTTGACGCAGAGAAGGCAGCCCAAATTGCCAACTCGCTGAAAGACGGTACTTTGAAGTCATCCGATTTCTAAATCGTTAGCTGACACGGCGCTATCTCATCGATAGCGCTACGCCCCACAAATCCGCATGGGTTTGTGGGGTTTTTTGTCTGTGGCTTGTCGTCAGCGCCAATAGCAGATGTCTGACTTTTCTGCCTATGATCCTGGAGTATCGAGCGAATCAGCCAGTGAAATCAGACGGGATGAAGCCCCTGGTCGCTTCAGATCCTTTTGTATGCCTGTCTGTGCGTGGTCGTCCGACCGGTTTGCCGACTTGCTTCCTGATTCGATAGTATGACGG
Organism: Alcaligenes sp. CHO6; assembly: GCF_037120595.1. NCBI lineage: Bacteria > Pseudomonadati > Pseudomonadota > Betaproteobacteria > Burkholderiales > Alcaligenaceae > Alcaligenes > Alcaligenes sp. CHO6. Next base: position 335,313 of record NZ_JBANCI010000003.1, on the reverse strand, counting down.
GGCAGGTAGACTGATTTTGCGTCCGAAATACGTTGCCGATGCGGTATTCAGGTGTTATGGCAATTGCCAGGCTCTCGCTAAATAGGCAAGCTGTAAGGCCGTTATAAGGGTTTGCTTATTTGGGACTGACGTGTTCTTGTCTTTTGCCTGGCTACGCCTTTTTCTTCGATCTAGGGTTGCGCTGCTTGTGCTGGTCACACTGCTGGTTGGAGTGTGGCTGCCTTTGTCAGTGCCAGCCTTGCAGTTCGAGGCCAGCAAGATTCGACAGACGGCGGTCGCCCGCTTTGGTGCCCGGGCCGGAACAGCGATTGACCAGTGGATGGCTAATCTGGAGTCTGCGCGGGGCTTAAGCGAGCGCCGCCAGCTCGATGTCGTCAATGATTTCTGGAACATGACGGCAATGGCAGGTGAGGACATCCATATTTGGGGACAACTCGATTATTGGGCAACCCCCGTCGAGACTCTGGGAAAAGGGGCCGCTGATTGTGAAGACTTTGTGATTGGCAAATATTTTTCCTTGTTGCATCTGGGTGTGCCCAATGAAAAACTCCGATTGATTTATGTCAGGGCGCAAGTGGGTGGCCAAAGCATTGCCCATATGGTGTTGGGCTATTACCCTACGCCGCAGTCCGAGCCTTTGCTGCTGGACAACTTAAGCGGCTCGATCCGTCCCGCCAGCCAGCGTCCCGATTTAACGCCTGTGTTCAGTTTTAACTCGCAAGGCGTGTATGTCGGTAATGCCCAAAAGGGCTCGGTAGACAGCATCAGTCGTTGGCGTGGCTTGCTGGACAAAATGCGTAAGGAAGGCTTTGTGCCATGATGATGAGCCCCAGGCTGTGCGGGTCGGGGCGCCGATCAGAAACAACGACCAGGGTGGCCTTTCAAGGCGGACTAGACAAGAATTTATGGAATATACGGAAGCGCTATGTCTTTACTTAAACAGCTACTGCTAAGTGTCTCGTGCGCGATTCTTGCTATTTTGGTCGGCACGCTGTGGTTTAGCGTCGATTCGGCACGTCAATACTTGAGCAGCCAGTTGCAGGCCCAGGCAGAGTCGGCGGCGACTTCGCTGGCCTTGACCTTGTCGCAGCCCAGCAACCAGGACCCGGTCACCCAAGAGCTGTTGATTGCTGCTTTGTACGACACCGGGCAGTTTGAGCGTATCCGCTTCTCTGATACTGCCAACGCCGTATTGGTTGAGCGCAGCACGCAGCAGGAAACGCAGGTCAGCACGTCCTCACCGGCATGGTTTGCCAACTCCTTGCCCATTGAGGTGCCTGTGGCGCTAGCGCATGTCAGTAATGGCTGGAACCAGATTGGTACGGTTGAGGTCAAGCCTGCCGATGAGTATGCCCGCGCCAGTTTATGGAAAAGCTTTGTGCGCGTGACCTTGCTGGTGCTGGGCGCCGGGATTGCGTGGGGCGTGTTTGTATTGATGGTCATGGCCTGGTTGCGTCGGGCCTTGCGTGACCATGTGCAGTTCGAATTGCAGCAGATGGATCAAAGTGACTCTGCGCCCGGTCGCAAGAAAGTACGCCTCATTCCTGAGTTGGAAGAGGTCGCCCATACTTTAAGTACCGTGCAAAAGCGGATACGGGTCAGCAGTCAGGAACAAAATGCCCGGATCGAACAGTTGCAGCTGGAGCTCAATTGCGACCCCGTCACTGGTCTGGCTAACCGTAAGTACTTTGTCAATCTGTTCCGGCAAGTGCTGCAGCAAGAGCAGGGTGGTCATGTCTTGCTGTTTCGACAGCGAGATTTGTTGCCATTGAATACCTCCTTGTCGCGCGATGCAGTGGATGCCTGGTTGAAATTGGTGACCCAGCGTTGCGCTGAGCTGTTGCGGGAAAATGGTATGGACGTGGGTGATCTGGCGCGCTTGAATGGCTCTGACTTTATTGTGCTGCTCAAGGGGCAGACGGGCCCTCAGGTGATGGGTTTTGCCCAGGAGCTACGCACGGCCTTGCAGGAATTGCGCCAACCCTTGCCGGACGGCAGCCTGTGTCGCTGGTCCATGGCGATGACGAACTATGAGGCTCACGATTCGCTCAGTGCTGTGATGACACGCCTGGATAATGCGCTGATGCGCGCTGAAGGGGCGGGGCACCAGGAGGTGGAGTACCGACCTTCGGAAGGGGGGCATCACGAGGCGGGTTCTTCAATCGGCGAGCAGGAGTGGCATTCACGCATTGAACGCGGCCTGGAGCAGGGGCGTATTGAGCTGAGCGTGAAACCGGGTGTCGAAGTCTGGGGTCAGGCAGGCCAGATTTACGATGCCACCCTGAACTTGCTGCCCGAGCAGCCAGGGCAGGCCAGTTTGCCCGCTTATCTCTTCATTCCCGTGGCGGTGCGCCTGGGTCTTTCGGCGCAATGTGATTTGCGTACCATGCAATTGGCCAGCGACTGGCTGGCCACGCATGAAGGCAGTCTGAGCGTGCGAGTGTCATGGGCCTCCGTGGTCAAGCCGGACTTTGCGCAGCAGGCGGCCGATGTGCTGTCCAAGACAGGTGACAAGGCCCAGCGTCTGATCATTGAACTGGATGCCTACTGTCTCAGCGAACACGATGCGGAAACGGTCGCGTTTGTGGACAAATTGCGTCCTTTGGGCGTGCAGTTTGGCTTGCGTCGCGTTCTGGAGCAGCCTGAATCCATTTTGTGGTTGCACATGATGGCCCTCAAGTACATCGTTCTGGATGACGAACGGGCGCAGACCTTGCAGGCTGAGGTCGGAGGACGTCATTTGCTGATGGCGTTTCTGCAAAGCTTGCAGGAACTGGGTATTGGCTTGCGTCGGGTTACACGCGCCAGCAATAGCGCCCAACTGGACGAGTTGTTGCGCGAAAACGCCGTGCTGCCAAGGCCTTAGCAAATAAATCCTTGTTTTTCTGGGGCTTATTTGCTAGTATATGTGGCTTACCTCTTTATTTTGACCGGAGAGGCTTTAGTCGCCTATCCGGATTGAAGTTGGTAATACAACGTTTTGTCTCTCGCAAGATTTCAACCTAGGGTTCGGCTTGCCGGACCAGATCGAGATCGGGTTTACGGTATCGAACTGGCTGGATCCGAATCTGACGGGACCAAAACTGGTTGTGTGACCCAGTCATTTTGGCTGGATCGTTGCAATTAAGTTGGAACAGGAAAAATCATGATTCAAATGCAGACCACGCTGGACGTGGCCGACAACACAGGTGCGCGTTCCGTAATGTGCATCAAGGTGCTGGGCGGCTCGAAGCGCCGTTATGCCGCAATTGGTGACATCATCAAAGTTACCGTTAAAGAAGCGGCCCCGCGCGGACGCGTCAAAAAAGGCGAAATCTACAACGCTGTAGTGGTTCGTACCGCTAAGGGCGTGCGCCGTAAAGACGGTTCGCTGATTCGTTTCGGTGGCAATGCTGCCGTATTGCTCAATGCCAAGCTGGAACCCATCGGCACCCGTATCTTCGGACCCGTTACGCGTGAACTGCGTACCGAGAAGTTCATGAAGATCGTGTCCTTGGCTCCCGAAGTGCTGTAAGGAGCGCGAAAAAATGCAAAAAATTCGTAAAGGCGACGAAGTTATTGTGCTGACCGGCCGTGATAAAAAACGCCGTGGCACAGTACTGCAACGCGTCGATGCAGACCACGTTATCGTGGAAGGCATCAACGTAGTCAAAAAACACGTTAAAGCCAATCCTATGGCTGGCACGCAGGGTGGTATCGTCGACAAGACCATGCCTATCCACATCTCGAACGTTGCACTGTTCAACCCAGAAACCGGCAAGGGCGACCGCGTTGGTATCCAGGTGATCGACGGTCAGAAAACGCGTGTTTATCGTTCCAGCGGCAAGGCCGTTGGCGCCAAGGCTTAAGGGGCGGATAACATGGCACGTTTACAAGATTTCTACCGCGAAAAAGTGGTTGCCGACCTGCAAAAGCAGTTCGAGTACAAGAGCATCATGGAAGTACCGCGCATCACCAAGATCACTCTGAACATGGGTGTCTCGGAAGCGGTTGCTGACAAGAAGATTATCGAGAACGCGGTATCGGACATGACCAAAATTGCTGGTCAAAAACCCGTTATCACGAAAACCCGCAAAGCTATTGCCGGTTTTAAGATTCGCGAAGATTACCCGATCGGTTGTATGGTGACCCTGCGCGGTCAACGCATGTACGAATTCCTGGATCGTCTGGTCGCTGTGGCTCTGCCACGCGTACGTGACTTCCGTGGTGTGTCGGGTCGTGCGTTTGACGGCCGTGGCAACTACAACATGGGGGTTAAAGAGCAAATCATTTTCCCCGAAATCGAGTACGACAAAATCGACGCAGTGCGTGGTCTGAACATCAGCATCACTACAACTGCCAAGACGGACGAAGAGGCCAAGGCGCTGCTTAGCGCGTTCAGCTTCCCGTTCCGCAACTAAGGGGCGCAACGTGGCTAAACTTTCCCTCATCAATCGCGACATCAAGCGCGCCAAGCTGGCTGAGAAATTCGCCGCCAAGCGTGCAGCACTGAAAGCGATCATTGACGACCAGTCCAAGTCTGACGAAGAGCGCTACGAGGCTCGTTTGCAGTTGCAACAATTGCCACGCAACGCGAACCCGACCCGTCAACGCAACCGTTGCGTTATCACCGGTCGCCCCCGTGGTGTTTTCAAGAAATTCGGTTTGACTCGCCATAAAGTGCGCGAAATGGCAATGCGCGGCGAGATCCCCGGTATGACCAAGGCCAGCTGGTAGGAGAAATACACATGAGCATGAGCGATCCAATCGCCGATATGTTGACCCGCGTGCGTAACGCGCAAATGGTCAACAAGACATCGGTTAGCATGCCCTCCTCGAAGCTGAAAGCAGCTATTGCTGCTGTGCTGAAAGACGAAGGCTACATCGAAGATTTCCGTATCGTTGGCGAAAAAGCCAAGCCAGAACTGGAAGTCACCCTGAAATACTATGCCGGCCAGCCAGTCATCGAGCGCATCGACCGCGTTTCGCGTCCTGGACTGCGCATCTACAAAAGCAGCACAAGCATCCCTCAAGTCATGAACGGCTTGGGTGTTGCCATCGTGTCCACGTCTCGCGGCGTGATGACCGATCGCAAAGCACGTGCAGCTGGCGTCGGTGGCGAAGTGCTGTGCTACGTGGCATAAGGAGAACATCATATGTCACGTATCGCTAAGTATCCCGTTTCCTTGCCCAAGGGCGTAGAAACGACTATTGCCGCTGATCAGATCACGGTCAAAGGCCCTCTGGGCACTTTGGTTCAATCTCTGACTGGCGACGTCACCATCGAACTTCAAGACGGTCAGCTGTCTTTTGCCGCTGCGAACGAAACTCGTCACGCAAACGCAATGTCCGGCACCGTGCGCCAACTGGTCAACAACATGGTTGTTGGCGTGAGCGCCGGTTTCGAACGCAAGCTGAGTCTGGTTGGCGTGGGTTTCCGTGCCTCCGTCCAGGGTAATGCCTTGAAGTTGCAACTGGGTTTCTCGCACGACATCGTGCACGACCTGCCTGAAGGCATCAAAGCCGAGTGTCCTACTCCGACCGAAATCGTGATCAAGGGCTCGAACAAGCAGGTGGTTGGTCAGGTTGCCGCTGAAATTCGTGGCTATCGTCCACCAGAGCCTTACAAAGGCAAGGGTGTACGTTACGTCGGCGAACGCGTCATCCTCAAGGAAACCAAGAAGAAATAAGCCCGCAGGCAAGGACGAATCATGGACAAGAAACAATCCCGTATGCGTCGTGCAGTGGCTACTCGCCGCAAGATCGCCGAACTGCGCGTACACCGCCTGTCGGTGCATCGCACGAATACGCATATTTACGCGAGCATCATCTCGCCCGAAGGCGACCGCGTTCTGGTCAGTGCTTCCACTGTCGAGAGCGAAGTTCGCAAAGAATTGGCCGTTGGCAGCAACGTAGCGGCAGCCAGCCTGGTTGGCAAGCGCGTCGCCGAAAAGGCGAAGGCTGCGGGCATCGAGACGGTTGCTTTCGACCGCTCGGGCTTCCGTTACCATGGCCGCGTGAAAGCGCTGGCCGAGGCCGCGCGTGAAGCCGGCTTGAAATTCTAAAGGAATTATCAAATGGCTAAAGCACAAGGCAGACAGGCTCCAGAGCAAGAGCGCGATGATGGCCTGAAAGAAAAAATGATTGCGGTCAACCGCGTCAGCAAAGTGGTTAAGGGTGGTCGCACCATGAGCTTTGCTTCGCTGGCCGTGGTCGGTGACGGCGATGGTCGTATCGGCATGGGTAAGGGCAAAGCCCGCGAAGTACCCGTTGCTGTTCAGAAGGCAATGGAACAGGCCCGTCGCGGTCTGATCAAAGTGCCTCTGAAAAACGGCACCTTGCATCACACCGTAGTTGGTAAGCACGGTGCAGCCACCGTTCTGATCTCTCCCGCAGCTGAAGGTACTGGTGTTATCGCCGGTGGCCCAATGCGCGCTATCTTCGAAGTGATGGGCGTGCGCAACGTCGTAGCCAAGAGCCTGGGTTCCAGCAACCCATACAACATGGTTCGCGCTACATTGAACGGTTTGCGTGCTTGCTCGACACCTGCTGACATTGCTGCCAAGCGCGGCAAGACAGTTGAAGAAATTCTGGGGTAAGTCATGGCACAGAAACAAATCAAAGTTACGTTGGTGCGTTCGGTCATCGGCACAAAGCAAAGCCACCGCGACACCGTTCGCGGCCTGGGTCTGCGCCGAGTCAACACCAGCCGTGTATTGGTTGATACTCCTGAGGTTCGTGGGATGATCCGCAAGGTGGATTATCTGGTTACGGTCTCGGAAGCCTGAAAGGAATCGGGATGTCTGAATTGCAATTGAACAATCTCAAGCCCGCCGCTGGCGCCAAACACGCAGCACGCCGTGTTGGTCGCGGTGTCGGTTCCGGCTTGGGTAAAACCGGCGGACGTGGTCATAAAGGCCAGAAATCGCGCTCGGGTGGTTTTCATAAAGTCGGTTTCGAAGGCGGTCAAATGCCTTTGCAACGTCGTTTGCCCAAGCGTGGTTTCACCACCCTGGACGACCACCTGTACGCAGAAGTACGTCTGTCCGAACTGCAAAAAATGGATGCCGAAGTTATCGACGTCCAGGCACTGAAGCAGGCTGGCGTGGTTGGCCAAATGGTGCGTTACGCTAAAGTCATCAAGTCCGGTGAGCTTTCCCGTAAAGTTGCGCTGAAAGGCATTAATGCAACGGCCGGCGCTCGCGCCGCGATCGAAGCAGCCGGCGGCTCGCTGGAATAAAAAGGGGTCACGGTGGCAAAAGCTCAGGCACAGAGTAAGTCGGGTCCGCGCTACGGCGATTTAAAACGTCGTCTCGTTTTCCTGTTGCTCGCCCTGATTGTCTACCGCTTGGGTACGCACATTCCGGTACCAGGCATCAATCCTGATGCCTTGTCCGAACTGTTTACTCAAAACCAGAGTGGTATTCTGGGTTTGTTTAATATGTTCTCCGGTGGTGCTTTAGAGCGATTCTCAGTGTTCGCACTGGGAATCATGCCCTACATCTCTGCGTCCATCATCATGCAATTGATGACCGCTGTGGTGCCCACGCTGGAAGCAATCAAGAAAGAGGGTGAGTCGGGTCGTCGCAAGATCACGCAATACACCCGTTACGGAACGGTCTTTTTGGCTTTGTTCCAGGGAGTTGGGATTTCCATCGCTCTAGAATCGCAGCCCGGTCTGGTTATCGACCCAGGGATGCTGTTTCGCTTCACGACAGTGGTAACACTGGTCACTGGCACCATGTTCGTCATGTGGCTCGGTGAGCAGATTACTGAACGTGGATTGGGCAATGGTATTTCCATACTGATCTTCGCCGGTATCGTAGCGGGTCTGCCTAATGCTTTGGGCGGTATGCTTGATCTGGTGCGTACGGATTCCATGTCGATTCTATCGGCACTGTTTATCCTCGTTTTAGTAGCCGCCGTCACGTACTTCGTCGTCTTTGTCGAGCGTGGTCAGCGTCGTATCACGGTGAACTACGCCAAACGGCAAGTAGGCAACCGTATCTATGGTGGTCAAAGCTCGCATTTGCCGCTGAAACTGAACATGGCTGGCGTGATCCCTCCGATCTTCGCTTCGTCCATCATTCTGTTGCCAGCGACAATTGCTAATTGGTTCTCCAGCACGCCCGGTTTGGGTTGGTTGCGTGAAATCGAGGCTGCTTTGTCGCCGCGTCAGCCGCTTTACATTACTTTGTTCTCCGCGCTGATCATCTTGTTCTGCTTTTTCTACACGGCCCTGGTGTTTAACAGCCGCGAAACTGCAGACAACCTGAAAAAGAGTGGAGCTTTCGTACCAGGTATTCGTCCCGGTGACCAAACAGCGCGTTATATCGACAAGATCTTGATGCGTTTGACCTTGGCCGGTGCGATCTACATTACCTTGGTGTGTCTGGTACCAGAGTTCTTGCAAATGCGCTGGAATGTACCGTTCTATTTTGGCGGCACATCCTTGCTGATTATTGTTGTAGTAACCATGGACTTCATGGCGCAGGCCCAGGCCTATGTCATGTCACAACAATACGACTCGCTGCTCAAGAAGGCTAACTTCAAAGGCTCGAGCTTGCCGATGCGGTAATTCACGAAAATGGCAAAGGACGACGTCATTCAAATGCAGGGACAGGTTCTTGAGAACCTTCCCAACGCAACTTTTCGCGTCAAGCTGGAAAATGGTCACGTAGTGCTCGGATACATTTCAGGCAAAATGCGTATGCACTATATCCGGATTCTGCCGGGCGATAAGGTCACTGTGGAGCTCACGCCCTATGATCTATCCCGAGCACGAATTGTGTTCCGCTCCAAATAAGCGGCCGGTTACAGGAAACTAGGAGTCAAACCATGAAGGTAATGGCATCAGTAAAGCGGATCTGCCGCAACTGCAAAATCATTAAACGTCATGGCGTGGTGCGTGTCATCTGCACCGATCCACGCCATAAGCAGCGTCAAGGCTAAGTTGCCGAAACGCAACCGATTTAACAAGGAATAACCATGGCCCGTATTGCCGGCATTAACATCCCGCCGCATCAACACGCCGAAATCGGTCTTACCGCGATTTTCGGCATCGGTCGCACCCGCGCTCGCAAGATTTGCGAAGCATCGGGTATTGAATACTCCAAGAAGGTCAAAGATCTGACCGACGCGGAACTCGAGCGCATTCGCGAACAGATCGGCTTGTTCACCGTTGAAGGTGACCTGCGTCGTGAAGTTCAGCTCTCGATCAAGCGTTTGGCTGACTTGGGAACTTACCGTGGCATGCGTCATCGTCGCGGTCTGCCAGTGCGCGGCCAACGTACACGCACTAACGCTCGCACCCGTAAAGGTCCGCGTCGCGCCGCCGCGTCCCTGAAGAAATAATCGAGGAATAGAAGATGGCCAAAGCTTCTAGCAGCGCTTCACGCGCACGCAAGAAAGTCAAAAAAAGCGTGTCGGACGGGATTGCTCACGTCCACGCTTCTTTTAACAACACGATCATCACCATTACTGACCGTCAGGGCAACGCATTGTCCTGGGCTACGTCGGGTGGCGCTGGCTTTAAAGGCTCGCGTAAATCCACGCCGTTTGCCGCGCAGGTTGCCGCTGAAACAGCCGGCCGTACTGCCATGGAATACGGTATTAAAAATCTTGAAGTTCGCATCAAGGGCCCCGGTCCAGGCCGTGAATCGTCTGTGCGTGCTCTGAATGCTCTGGGTATCAAGATCACCAGCATTGCAGACATCACACCGGTTCCGCATAACGGCTGCCGTCCGCCCAAGCGTCGTCGCATCTAAGGGGAAGCGAAGTGGCTCGTTATATTGGACCAAAATGCAAGCTCTCGCGTCGCGAGGGTACCGATCTGTTTTTGAAGAGCGCTCGTCGTTCGCTGGATTCCAAGTGCAAACTGGAATCGCGTCCTGGTCAGCACGGCCGCACCTCGGGTGCCCGTACGTCTGACTTCGGTCTGCAGCTGCGCGAAAAGCAAAAGCTCAAGCGCATGTACGGCGTGCTGGAAAAGCAATTCCGCAAATACTACGTTGAAGCTGACCGCCGCCGTGGCAACACCGGTGAAACGCTGATTCAATTGCTGGAATCGCGTCTGGACAACGTGGTGTACCGCATGGGTTTCGGCTCCACACGTGCCGAAGCTCGCCAGCTGGTTAACCACCGTGCTATCGAAGTCAACGGTCACACCGCTGACATCGCTTCCATGCTGATCAAAGCCGGTGACGTGGTTGCCGTGCGTGAGAAAGCCAAATCCCAAAGCCGTATCAAGGAATCCTTGGAACTGGCGACCGGTATTGGCCTGCCTCAGTGGGTGGAAGTGGACGCTGCCAAGCTGTCCGGCGTGTTCAAGCAAGTTCCTGACCGCGCTGACGTCGCTCAAGACGTTAACGAATCGCTGGTTGTTGAGTTGTACTCGCGTTAATTTTTTACGCGAAGACCACTTATACAATGCAGTAAAGCAGGCCCACTTCCCGTTTTTCGGCAAGTGGGCTTTGCGATACTTTCTGCTGGCTTAGGCCAGTTTCCGTCAGCCTTATCGGTGTAACGAGCCGAGGGTATTGAAAAGGAAATCGAATGTCTCAAGGTTTTTTGAAACCCCGTTCCATCGAAGTTGAACCGATCAGCAAAAATCACGCCAAGGTGATCATGGAGCCTTTCGAGCGCGGCTACGGCCACACTCTGGGCAACGCACTGCGTCGTATCTTGCTGTCCTCCATGACCGGCTATGCACCGACTGAAGTGCAGATTACCGGTGTGGTGCACGAGTACTCCACGCTGCCAGGCGTGGGCGAGGACGTGGTTGATATCTTGATGAACCTGAAGGGCGTGGTCTTCAAGCTGCACAGCCGTGAAGAAGTTACGCTGATCCTGCGCAAAGAAGGCGCGGGTCAAGTTCTGGCCAGCGACATTGAATTGCCGCACGACGTTGAAATCATCAACCCCAATCATGTGATTGCCACCTTGACCGACGACGGCAAGCTGGAAATGCAAATCAAGGTTGAGCAAGGCCGTGGCTACGTTCCTGGTAACGTGCGCGCCCTGGCCGATGATCGCACCCACACGATCGGTCGTATCGTGCTGGACGCATCTTACAGCCCCGTGCGTCGTGTGAGCTACGCGGTCGAAAACGCCCGTGTGGAACAGCGTACTGACCTGGACAAGCTGGTTCTGGACATCGAAACCAACGGCGTGATCTCGCCCGAGGAAGCCGTGCGCCAGTCTGCTCGTATCCTGATGGATCAGATCTCTGTGTTTGCTGCTCTGGAAGGTGTGGGCGATGCCTACGAAGCTCCAGTGCGTGGCGCTCCACAGATCGATCCCGTGTTGCTGCGTCCTGTCGACGATCTGGAACTGACGGTTCGTTCCGCCAACTGCCTGAAAGCCGAAAATATTTACTACATCGGCGATCTGATCCAGCGTACCGAAAACGAACTGTTGAAGACACCAAACCTGGGCCGCAAGTCCTTGAACGAAATCAAGGAAGTGTTGGCCGCACGTGGTCTGACTTTGGGCATGAAGCTCGAAAACTGGCCGCCACTGGGTCTTGAGCGTCCATAAGTAGTAAGCAAGACAGTCATTTCTTAGACGCTGCCTACACTTTTTCTGGTGTGGTACACCTGCAAAAAGTGTAGGTGGCGGCTAAAAATGTGCTATTGTTTTACGTTGTCCATCTGGTCCGCAGCTTAGCTGATAGAAGAACCGGATTTACGCATGTCGCATACGCGGCGTGCCAACTAAGATTCATTATTTAGGAAAATCATCATGCGTCACCGTCACGGTCTACGTAAACTGAATCGTACCAGCAGCCACCGTTTGGCCATGTTCCGCAACATGTCCGTGTCCCTGCTGACCCACGAAGCCATCAAAACCACCCTGCCTAAAGCTAAAGAGCTGCGCCGCGTGGTTGAGCCCCTGATCACTTTGGCTAAAAACCCAACCTTGGCAAACCGTCGTCTGGCTTTCGCCCGTCTGCGCGACCGCGATGCAGTGACCAAGCTGTTTGAAGTTTTCGGCCCACGTTACCAAGAGCGTAACGGTGGCTACACCCGCATCCTGAAAATGGGTTTCCGTCAGGGTGACAACGCTCCTATGGCATTCATGGAGCTGGTGGATCGTCCAGAAGTTCAGGAAGAAGCCGCTGCTGAATAAGCATCGCTTGTTTCTCTCGTAGTATTGAAAACGGACTCTCAGGAGTCCGTTTTTTTATTCCCACGGTCTTTCTTGCACCCTGAGAAGAAGGCTCTGGATGTTCCAGACGCGGGCATGGGGTTCCGGCCTCACCCGTATTTGTTTTTAGTTTGCCCGCGCAGCAGCCCCCCTTTAGACCAGGAAGTTTGAGGCCCCGCCTGCCTTCGCATGCTTGCCGAGACTGTTTTCAAATTCCCGCACCCATTGATCCCACGTTCAGCGTAAAGGCCCGCTTACTGGTTTCGTGATCAGGAAAACGCTGCCTGTATTGACAGCAAGACGCTGTTATATAAGGGTTTTTACTGATATGGGTGCTGTGTATCGCTTTATGGTTCAAATAATTGCAGGCAATTGATAAAACCCGCAGTGATTCGATAGTAGGGCTGACGGCCGCTCCCTAAAATCTGCGCTATATCAGCTTTGCCATGGTGGCGGGCTGCAAAGAACGACGATTTTCAGGAGACTGGCGATGGCACAGAATACATTGCTGACACACGATAAGTTTCTGCTGGGTACGTTTGCCACCAATTGTGGCGGCGGCATGACGGTATCGACCTTGCCGGATCGCTGGCAGGCTACTTGGGAAAACAATCTGAAGCTGGGCAAGCTGCTGGATGAGGCTGGCATCGACTTCATGCTGCCCATTGCCCGTTGGATCGGTTACGGCGGCGAAACCGATTTTCATGGCTATGTGCTGGAAACCGTGACCTGGGCGACGGCCTTGCTGGCTAACACTCGCAATATCAGCGTGTTTGCCACTGTGCATACCGTTGCCAACCACCCCGTGGTGATTGCCAAGCAGATCGCCACCATGGCGCAGATGAGTGGCAATCGGGTTGGTCTAAATATTGTGGCGGGCTGGAACAAGCCTGAATACGACGCCTTGGGAGTCACGTTGCCGGACGATCATGAAACCCGGTATGGCTATGCTCAGGAATGGTTCGACCTGATCAAGAAGATCTGGCACCACGACGGCCGTTTCGATTGGGACGGCAAGTATTTCCAGGCCAAGGGAGTATATGGCAATCCTCGCCCTGAGTTTGATCCGCCTATCTTTAATGCTGCCGGTTCCGGTCAGGGACGTGAGTTCGCCAGTCGTAATGCCAATTTCCTGTTCACCCCGGCCATGGAGCTGGACCGTTCCGCCAAGGAAGTGGCTGAACTGAAGGCGTTGGGCGAGTCGCAAGGTCGCAAGGTCGATGTGATGACCTTTTCGCATGTGGTGTGCCGTCCCACCGAAGCTGAAGCCAAGGCTGAGTGGGAGCGCATCATGGGCAACATCGACAATGGCGCGGTCGACAATCTGATGCGCCTGCAGTTTGCCCATGCGCACTCCTTCCCGCATGAGCTGCTGGAACAGATTCGCGAACGTATGGCAGCCGGTCATGGCGGCTTCCCGCTGGTGGGTACGCCCGAGCAAGTGGCTGATGGTTTGTGTGCACTGCACGCGGCCGGTTTCCGGGGAACAACCTTGTCCTTTGTGGACTATGTTCAGGAATTCCCGTATTTCCGTGATACTGTGCTGCCTTTGTTGCAGCAGCGCGGCATTCGCTAAGAGCGATCGGCTGGCTATCGGGCAGGGGCTGACTTGCCGGGGGAATAGCCAGTACATGTGCGCCCTGCAAGCGGCGCTGTTCGGATGACAGCGCTGCCCCTACGATTAGAAAAGGTGAATCATGCCTGTGGAATTGGCTTTCTTACCGACAGAACAAGCGCTTGAGGCGCCGGGAGTTTCTGCCGATCAGTTCAAACGTGCTATGCGCCATCTGGGCGGCACAGCCAGTGTGATTACGGTTGAACATCAAGGTCAGCGCAGTGGTCTGACGGCGACCTCGGTGACCTCGGTAGCGGCGGATCCTGCAGAAGTGCTGGTTTGCGTCAATCAAAGCTCCTCGTCCTGGCCTTTGATGCGCGACAGCGGTTTGTTTGGTGTAAATATGCTGGGTGCCCAACAGGCTGACCTGGCTCTGCAGTTTGCCGGTTTCAAAGGCGAGCAAGGTGATGCACGTTATGCCGGGCACGATTGGCTGTGTACCGAGCATGGTATTTGGCTGGCTCGACAGGCCCCTGCCGCTTTGGCTTGCCAGATTGTGGAGGTCATCGAGCGTCACAGCCACGCCTTGGTGCTGGGCCGTGTGCTGCAGGTGCATCATGCCGAGCAAGAGCAGGATTCGCCCCTGCTGTATTGGCAGGGGCGGTTTGGACGGTTTCAGGGGCAGTAGCTCGTCGACGTAGCGACCTTTGGCCGGCCCTGTGAGCCCGGCCTAGGGATTGTCTCGATGTTGCAGTGCGGGAGGCTGTGTCACACTAGGGCACAGCTTTTTTATCGCTTGTTGCGACGCTCATGACCACCATACTGAATCGCTATGCCCAGCTGCATTCGCAGGATGTGGACTGCGTTCAGCACTATATCTCCCAGGTTTTCTGTCCGCACAGCCTGACCCTGGCGGATACGCGTCAGCGCCTGAACGCCCGTCTGTATTTACGCCAAGGCCAGGATGTGGCCTATGGTCGTTTGCGCTATGGGGCGCAGGTGCAGATTGAGCCTCAGCCGCTGGATGACTTCTATCTCTTGCAGATTCCCCTGTCGGGGCAAGAGCAGATCCATACGGAACATGGACGCTTTGCCTCCACATCACGTCTGGCTTCCATCATCAGCCCGACGCAAGCTTTCAGCATGGAACACAGCCTGGAAGCCGACAAGTTGTTCGTCCGTATAGGTCGCCAAGGGCTGGAGCGTCATTATCAGGACTATTTTGCGCAGCCCGTGCGTGGCCCATTGGAGTTTCAGCCCTCCATTCCTTTTGATGCGCCCGGTGGTGCCAGCCTGCGTCGCCTGCTGGACTGGCAGTTTGCCGAAGTGTCCGATGGCACCTTGTTCGACCAGCCCCGTCAGGTGCGCCAGTTTGAGCAGACCCTGATTTATGCCTTGTTCGAACTGCATCAGCACAATCAGCCTGCGCACAAGACGCCGGCCGCTTTGCCCCATGTTTTGCGGCGTGCCCTGGACTTCATGGAAAGCCAGGCCGGTCAGCCTATCACCATTGGCGATATTGCCCAGGCGGCCGGTGTGAGCGTGCGCAGTCTGTACGCAGGGTTCCGGGAGCATCTGGGCGTAGCCCCCATGGCACGTTTGAAACAAATGCGTTTGGAGGCAGCCCGGCGTTACTTGCAACAAGGCGGGATGTCGGTCACCGAGGTTGCCTTGGCTTGCGGTTTTACGCATTTGGGGCAGTTTTCCGCGGATTACCGGCATAGCTTTGGCGAGCGCCCGTCTGAAACATTGAGCGGCTTGAGTCGTCCCCGGGCTGGCAGCTAAGCATTGCCATCCGGCGCTACACTAAGGGCTCTGACTAGGAGCCCCGCATGTCCGCTGATACTCCCCCTAATTCCAAAACGCCCTTAGCCTTGACCTTGCCCGATCTGGACGCGCAGCAGCTGGTGCTGGCGCAAACCACGGTGCCGGATATGATGCTGGCCAAATATCTGGCTCATCATCTGGTTGAGGACGGAATTGCCGCTTGTGCGAACCTTGCGCCCAGCAGCTTGTCCATGTACATGTGGCAAGGGGAGTTGCAAGGCGATGAGGAAATCACGCTGACTTTCAAAACCACAGTGGCCCGGCTACCGGAATTGGCAGATCGCTTGTGTGAGCAGCATCCTTACGAGCTGCCAGAATTGATTGTGCTTCCGGTTGTTGGTGGTTTCACCGCTTATCTGGATTGGGTTCGTACCCAGACACGCCCTGCGTGAGTGCAGTTAGCCCAGCCTAATAAATCGGAATAGATTTGTGCCTTTGTCTTTAAAGCGTTCTCCATTTTCCGCCCACGGCCCTGGGGCCTGGTTTGCTGTTTTTTTTGCCCTGATGCTGGCCTGGCTGGCAACGCCCTTGGCGGCGCAGGCAGAAGAAGAGTTTCTGAACCCTGAGCAGGCGTTTGTGTTGACGGCGGCCATGAGTCAGCCCGATCAGCTGGATATCCACTTTCAGATTGCACCTGAATACTATATGTATCGCAAGCGTTTCGCCGTCTCGACCGAGAAGGCGGAGCAGGTAGGCAAGCTTCAACTGCCCGAAGGAGAGCGGGTTTACGATCCTACCTTTGACGAGGTCATGGAGGTCTACCGCCATTCGGTTACGTTGCGCGTACCGGTCCTGGCAGACAGCTCCATAGGACACGATCTGACGGTCGATGTGGTCAGTCAGGGTTGTGCCGACGCAGGTCTATGCTATTCCCCGTCGACTCAAACGCTGACCTTGATCCCCACCGGGCAGGGCTGGGAAGTGGCGGGGCCTTTTGGCGTGGTGTCGGTGCCGGCCCCAGGAGAGGGGGCAAGCCAGAATCCGGCCCAGGCGAACCCCGATTCCACGGTCGCCCCTTCCCGTAGTGCGGGGGTGGCCTCGGCATTGAGCCTGAGTGATGTGGGTCTGGCCGACTACCTCAAGCAGGCTGGGTGGGGTCAGATCGTGCTGCTGAGCTTTGTGTTTGGCTTGCTGCTGTCCTTTACGCCCTGCGTCCTGCCGATGGTGCCGATTTTGCTGTCCATCATTGCTGGACGGAATCAGCCTGCGCCATCGCGCTGGCACGGCCTGAAGATGGCGTTTGCCTTTGTGCTGGGTCTGTCCCTGGTCTACACCTTGCTGGGTGTGGCCGCCGGCTTGCTGGGAGCCGGTTTGGCGAGCTGGTTGCAGAACCCGTGGGTATTGGGTCTGTTCGCCTTGATCCTGGTGGTGCTGGCCTTGTCCATGCTGGATGTCTTCACGGTACAGGCTCCGGCGGCGCTGCAAAATCGTTTGAATAAAACCATGAACCGTTTGCCGGGCGGGCAGATGGGTGGCGTGTTCCTGATGGGCATGCTGTCTGCGCTGATTGTCGGTCCTTGCGTGGCAGCGCCTCTGGCGGGCGTGCTGCTGTTTATCTCGCAGACGGGGGATGTGGTCCTGGGTGGTTCGGCCCTGTTTGCCTTGGCCTGGGGTTCAGGCGTCTTGCTGCTGATTGTGGGTGCGGGTTCGGGCAGTGTCTTGCCCAAGGCCGGCGCCTGGATGGAAAGCGTCAAGACCGCTTTTGGTGTCTTGTTGCTGGCTACCGCCTGGTGGATGGTCTCGCCCCTGATGTCTGGCACGATGGCTGTCTTTGGCTGGGTTGTCCTGGCTTTGTGGGCGGCTGCCTTGCTGGGCGCGTTTGGGCGCGGCACGGCTGCACGTACGCCGTGGTCGGGCTTGCGACAGGGTGTGGGCATGATGCTGGCGGTCTGGGCCATCATGATGATGATCAGCATTGCCCTGGGTCGCCCCAGCGTGATTCGCCCTTTGGAAGGGCTGAAATCCTCGGGTACGGTGACGGCAGCCCAAAGCCAGGTTGAGTTCCAGCGCGTACTGACCCTGCAGGAGCTGGAAGGGCGTCTGGCCAAGACCACTCGCCCCGTAATGCTGGATTTCTACGCAGACTGGTGTGTGTCCTGCATTGAAATGGAGAATTTCACGTTTAGCGATCCCGCCGTCGCGCAACGCATGGCGCAGTTTGAGTTGCTGCAGGTGGATGTGACGGCCAACACCCCTGAGGATCGGGCATTGCTGAAACATTTCCGCTTGTTTGGACCTCCCGGCATCCTGTTTTTTGATTCCAAAGGGAAACAGCTGGAGCAATTGCGCGTGATTGGTTTTCAGGATGCCAGCCGCTTTTCCAAAGTGTTGGATGAGGCTCTGGCCGGTGCTTGAAGACGTTGATTTTTTCGAAACCGGGCTTATCGGTGCCTAACAGTCGGTAGATCGTCGCGTACAAGCAACAAAAAACGCAGCTCATGGGCTGCGTTTTTTGCGTTCTGATTGATGTGAATCAGCAGTTCTGTTCGCGCATCAGCTTGGCCGCTTCGATGGCGAAATAGGTCAGAATGCCATCCCCACCGGCACGCTTGAATGCCAGCAGCGATTCCATCATGACCTTGTCGTGATCCAGCCAGCCGTTCTGGGCAGCGGCCTTGATCATCGCGTATTCGCCACTGACTTGGTAGGCGTAGGTCGGCATGCCAAACGCGTCTTTGACGTCGCGCAGAATGTCCAGATAAGGCAGGCCGGGCTTGACCATGACCATATCGGCACCTTCGCGGATGTCGGCCGCCACTTCGCGCAGCGCTTCATTACGGTTGGCCGGGTCCATCTGGTAGGTGTTCTTGTTGGAGCGGCCCAGATTGGCCGCTGAACCCACCGCCTCGCGGAACGGGCCGTAGAAGGCACTGGCGTACTTGGCCGAGTAGGCCATGATGCGGGTGTGGATGAACTGGTCCTTGTCCAAGGCGGCGCGGATGGAGCCGATACGGCCATCCATCATGTCGCTGGGAGCCACAATGTCTACGCCTGCCTGAGCCTGCGTGTGAGCCTGACGGATCAGCATGGCCACCGTCTCGTCATTCAGGATGTGGCCAGCATCGTCCAAAATGCCGTCCTGGCCGTGGCTGGTATAGGGGTCCAGAGCGACATCAGTCAGCACGCCCAGCTCGGGAAACTGCTGCTTGAGCATGCCCACCACCCGGGGGATCAGGCCATTCGGGTTGGCGGCCTCGCTGCCATCGGGCGTTTTCAGCGACGGGTCGATGGAAGGGAACAGGGACAGCACGGGGATGCCCAGTTCCAGACACTGTTCGGCCACGCGCATCAGTTCGTCAGGCGAGTAGCGCATGACGCCCGGCATGGAGCCGACCTGCTCCTGCACTTTCTCGCCTTCACGCACAAAGACCGGATAGATCAGGTCGTCAGTGGACAGGCGGTTTTCGCGCACCAGACGGCGGGAAAACTCGTCGCGGCGGTTACGGCGCAGGCGAGTATTAGGAAAGTCGGCAGGAGGAATAAAACGAGTCATGGAACAACCTTCGGAGAAATCCAGTTTTCGATGCATTCGGTCGCTTCGGGCAAGCCGATACGATCAGTGGAGGAGAAGGGCAGCGCGTGAAGGGCGCCAATTTCCCGGAGCTGGCGACGTACTTCGGCTACCGCCTTGATACGTTGACCATAAGGCAGTTTGTCGGCCTTGGTCAAAAGCACCAGTACGGGCTTGCCAGTCGGTGCAATCCAATCGACCAGGCGCAAGTCCAGGTCGGTCACGCCGCGCCGGATGTCGATCAGCAACACAATGCCGGCAATCGAGGGACGGGTGGCCAGGTAGTCGCCCAGAATCTCGGCCCAGTCCTGCTTTTCGTGGCGGGCCACGGCGGCGTAGCCATAGCCGGGCAAGTCCACCAGGTGGCCCAGATAGTCGCCCGGCGAGAGCGGATCGGGGATGCCGAACATGTTGATCAGACGTGTTCGCCCTGGCGTTTTACTGGAAAAAGCCAGTTTTCGTTGGTTGGCCAACACATTGATGGCGGAGGATTTGCCCGCATTGGAGCGCCCCACAAAACAGACCTCTGGCGGTCCGGGAGGAGGCAGCTGATCGATCTGAGCAGCTGAAATCGTGAAGTGAGCGCGGTGCAGTATCGACATGGTTGCAGCGTAATTCCATATTGGTTCAGCGCCTATTGTATAATCTCTCGATTTGAAACAGTAATGTCGTAGTCCACTGGGTACTGACCAGCGGCTTACGGTGGCTTTTGCGGGGCGCATGCGGCACCCCGATTGATTCGCGATTATCGAGGTCCAAATGAAGCGTGCGCTTTCCCGAGTCGTTATCGCAAGCAGCCTGACGATGGCTTGCTCTGTGGTTTTTACCGCTAACGTGGCCAATGCAGCTGGTCTGCCCGAGCCTGATGCCGCCAAAGGCGAGCAGCTCTACCTGCAAGGTGAGATGTCGCGTGGCGTGCTGGCCTGTGTGACCTGTCACGGGGATGGCGGCAACAGTATTATTCCGGTCAACCCGTCGCTGGCTCACCAGCCGTACGAGTACCTGGTCAAGCAGCTGCACGACTTCCGTGCCAAGGACGAGAAGTCCGTTCCTGCCCGCCGTGGTCCTGATGGCGCGAACAGCCTGATGACTGCCATTGCTGCCGGTATGACTGAAGACGATATCAAGAACGTGGCGTTTTACCTGTCTCAGCAAGCGGTGAACTGGGACCAGGCCGCTAACGCGACCAAGGAAGACACCATGGTACGTGGCCAGAAGATCTGGCGGGGTGGTTTGCCCGAGCGCGGTGTTCCTGCCTGTGCGGCTTGCCATTCGCCCGATGGCGCCGGCATGCCCGGCCAGTACCCCCGTCTGGCCGGTCAGCACCCCGCCTATATTGCGGATCAGCTCAAGTTGTTCCGTAGTGGCGACCGTGCCAACAGCCCGATGATGTATGACATCGCAGACCGTTTGTCGGATGCCGACATTGCGGCCGTATCCGATTTCGCAGCTGGCCTGCGTTAATCCGTCAAAGGGGGCCAATGGCCCCCTGACTGTCTGAAACCTGTATTCGCTGCGGCTTCGAGTCCTGACGGCCGCAGTTTTCGGGTGCCGTAACAACGGGCAGTGCCGCTTCAGGCCAGGTCTCGTGTTGGTGTTTTGTCCAGTAATCGAACTTTGGGCGTGTTCTGCGTTCCAAGTCTGGATGTTTCCGGTGAACCCCCCACACCTCCTAAGCTAGCCCTTGTGAAAAAAGTATCTCCCGTGCGTCGCTTTGCGGCCGATTTCCTGGAATTGCTCGGTTCGATGCGCTTTGCCATCAGCTTGCTGATGTTCATTTGCGTAGCCAGTCTGATCGGCACCGTTCTGGCACAAAATCAGCCTGCCAATACCTATATTGATCAATTTGGACCTTACTGGTTTGAGTTGTTCGATCATTTCTCGATCTGGTCTGTCTACAACAGTGGATGGTTCATGGTTATTATGGCGTTTCTGGTGATATCGACCACGCTGTGCGTCATCCGCAATGCGCCCAAGATGATCCGTGAAATGCGCACGTTCAAGGAGCACGTGCGCGGTGGCAGCCTGAAAGCCTTCCCTCACCGCGTCGAGCTGGAGAGCGCAGGTAGCCCTGAGCATAATCGTGAACAGGTTCAGGGCTGGCTGCAGTCGCAAGGCTATGCGGTGCGTGTGCGTCATGATAATGACGGCAGCATGATGATGGCGGCCAAAAAAGGGAGCGCCAACAAGCTGGGATACATTTTTGCGCACCTGGCCATCGTGGTGATTTGTGTCGGCGGTTTGCTTGACAGCGAATTGCCCGTGCGTTTGCAGGTGTGGTTGGGTGGCAAACAACCGATTACCGAAAATATGCTGATTTCCCAGGTGCCCGAGTCGGGACGACTGGGTCTGGGCAATCCCAGTTTCCGTGCCAACATGCTGGTGCCAGAAGGGGCGCGCACGGCGACAGCAGTAGTCAATTCCGGTGAAGGGGTGCTGATTCAGCCGTTGCCGTTCGCCTTGGAGTTGAAGCGTTTTCTGGTGGAGTACTACTCCACGGGGATGCCCAGCAGTTTCAAGAGCGAAGTGGAAGTAACCGATCCCGTGACGGGCGATACCTTCGAGCGCACGATCGAGGTCAACGAACCGTTACGCTACAAGGGTGTGACGGTTTACCAGTCCGGTTTTGACGATGGCGGCAGTATGTTGAGTCTGAAGGGCTATCCGCTGGTGGGTCCGAGTGCCGCACCCTTTGAGTTGAATGGGAAAGTGGGTGAGAGCATGGGCATTACTGCCCAGCAAAGTCCCAGCGAGCATGCTCTGACTGTTCAGTTGACTGAACTGCGTCCCATTAATGTGGAAAACCTGTCCGAGGGCGACCCCCAGCCCAAGGCCATGATTGAGCACGTGGCGGCGGTCACCGGTAGCGCTGCCAACAAGAAAGACCAGAATTTGAAGAACGTCGGCCCCAGCGTGAACTATCGTTTGATTGACGACCAGGGGCAGTCTCGCGAGTTTGTGAATTACATGCTGCCGGTGGAACTGGATGACACCCTGGTGTTTCTGGCCGGGATGCGTTTTTCGCCCGCCGAGCCGTTTCGTTATGTGCGTCTGCCGGCTGACGACAAGGGTTCTTTAAAAGAATTCATGGATTTGCGGGCGGCTACGCAGAATGAAGCCTTGGTCAGCCAGGCGGCTGAACGCTTTGCCGAGCGCAACTCCTCGTCACCCGAGCAAAAAGAGTTGATGTTGTCGGCGTCCAAAACGGCATTGCAAACCTTTGTACGTGCTGGTTTTGATGGTTTGATCAGCCGTGTCCCCGAAGCTGAACGGGAACGTATCCTGGGTTTTGCTATCCCCATGATTCAGTTCACCTTGTCGGAATTGCGTGATTTGGTCAGGCAGCAACAAGGCTTGCCAGAACTGGATTACAGCCAGGAAAATAATGAGGCCAACCGTTGGATTCAATCTGCCGTGCTGGCGTTTGCCAATCTGCCGGATTACCCGGCACCGGTGATGTTGACCCTGGACAGTTTTGAACAGGTTCAGGCCAGTGTATTCCAGGTGGCACGCAGCCCAGGCATGTACATTGTGTACTTGGGTTGTCTGTTTTTGATTATTGGTGTGTTCTCGATGTTCTATATCCGGGATCGCCGCGTGTGGGTTTGGATTCGCCCTCACAACCAAGGCAGTCGCGTAATGGCTGCCATGACTTCTCAACGTCGCAACTTGGACTTTAACCTCGAGTTTGAACGCCTGAAAGCGGCGTTCAATCGGCTATCTGTCTGACAAGGTGTAGCTATGGCGCAGACCCTTTCTTCGGCCACTCCAACGATGTGGCAAGACAATATCGCTTCCAGCGGTGACCGGCGAGGCATTCGTGGTCGTCCTGACTGGACGGATGTGTTGTATCTGGTGGTACTGGCCTTGGGCGCGGCTTATGCGCTTAACGTCTACAGCACCAGCATGGATTACTACGAGAAGATCATTCTGGTCGCTTTCGTGCCTTTTGTGGCCTGGTTGGGGTGGCTGTGGCGTCCGCTGCGTACCTTGACGCTGGCATGTGGCGTGACAGCCTTGCTGGCGATCTGGCTCTACAGCACCGGTAATGGCCTTGGCACCGGCGACATTGAAAAAGCCGATTCGGTTTTCCTGCTGAAATATCTGTTTTCGTCCCAGTCTGCCATCTTGTGGATGTGTGCGCTGTTTATTCTGGCCACCGTCATGTATTGGGCGGGCTTTTTCAGTAATACAGCAGCCTGGATGGCTTCTGGGCTGACGTGGGCGGCCGTGTATGCAGGTACGACGGGGTTGCTGGTGCGCTGGCGTGAAGGCCATTTGCTGGGCCCGGATATCGGCCATATTCCAGTCAGTAATTTGTACGAAGTGTTCGTGTTGCTGGCGCTGGTTACTGCCTTGTTCTATCTGTACTACGAACGTCGTTACAACACCCGTGCCTTGGGTGGCTTTGTGCTGCTGGCAATCAGTTCGCTGGTGATCTTTTTGCTGTGGTACTCCTTTACGCGTGATGCCCATCAGATTCAACCGCTGGTGCCAGCACTCAAAAGCTGGTGGATGAAGTTGCACGTGCCTGCCAACTTTATTGGTTACGGTACGTTCTCCTTGGCAGCCATGGTCGGGTTTGCGTATCTGGTCAAGGAAAATGGCGAAACCCGTTCGCGTGCCAAGCTGATTCCGGTGTTTTTGCTGGGTGCCATTCTGTGTGCCGAACCCATGATTTTTGGTTCTCGGGAGCTCTCGCCGACCTGGATGCTGTATTTCGGTATCGGTAGCGTGATCGTGGGCACGATTCTGTATTTCCGGGGTCCGATTTCACGCAAGCTGCCGTCGCTGGAAGTGCTCGATGACATCATGTACCGCGCGATTGCGGTGGGTTTTGCCTTCTTTACGGTAGCAACCGTGCTGGGCGCTTTGTGGGCTGCTGACGCCTGGGGTACGTATTGGCAGTGGGACCCGAAAGAGACCTGGGCCCTGATCGTGTGGCTGAATTATGCGGCCTGGTTGCACTTGCGTTTGCTCAAAGGTCTGCGTGGCACGATGGCAGCGTACTGGGCTCTGGCGGGTTTGCTCATTACCAGCTTTGCCTTCCTGGGCGTGAATATGTTCCTGTCGGGGCTGCACTCCTACGGGGAACTATAAGTTTTTTCTTGTTCTGAGGCTGGGGGATCGGTCTCAGAATGCGTGCTTGAGAATGGGAAACCCGAGTTTGGCTGGATGCCGGACTCGGGTTTTTTTGTGACCAGACTGTTTGGTGAGGCGTTCTTTGCAGGGAAGTAGTCTCTGGGGGCGCCGCTGATGTTCCGGGCCAGGTGTTGATCGGAAGCCTGTTGTATCGAGATGACTCGATTGAGCCATAGCCAGACTCAGGTCAGGACTTAGGCCCCAGACCCAGACCATCAAAGCCAAAGCTAGCGGGATGTCTGTATCGACCTTCAGGTCTATCCGTTCTATTTACTGTTTCTGTCTTAGATACGCGCCTGCACCTGCAGCAGTATCCGCTCCGAAGTGCAAATTTTAGAGCTGGGTATCACGCCGTAATAAGGGGTGCGACAGGGCTTGGCTGGGTATGTGCGTGACGGCGATGGTGTCAGAAAAGCACTCATAGCCTCCCCATGGCATTTGAGACGAGTGCGCGTCCACAGGTGGTGGCAGGCCCTGTCATTTGCCACCCAGGCTCTCTGCGGGCCTTGGGTGGCTATTGGTTTACATGGTTGGCGGGAATTTTTCCTGGGAGTCCAGTAGAAACTGTCGGGCGGCGGCGTCATGGACCAGGTCCGGCATGGATTTGGCTTTGAGCAGCTCTGCCGGAGTGCAGGCTTTGGAAATGATGAAGCCTTGTACGTAATCTACGCCTAATTCCTGTAGGGCTCTGAGCGTCGGGACGTCTTCTACCCATTCGGCAATGCTGATCATGCCCAGGTTGTTGGCAAGCTCGACGATGGTGCGTACGATCGCGACGTTGGTTTCTTTCTTTAGCATGTCGCAAATCAGCGCACCATCGATCTTGATGGCGTCGGCGGGTAATTCGCGCAGGTAAGAAAAAGACGTGTAGCCCGCTCCAAAGTCGTCCAGCGCGATGCGCACACCCATTTTTTGCAGTCGCCGCATGAAGTTGCGGGTATGCTCCAGGTCGTCCAGTGCTACGCCCTCAGTGATTTCCACGCACAGGCGGCGGGCCAGATGTTCAAAACGCGCCAGGATGTCAAAGAACCATTGAATGAAAGTGTCGTCATTCAGGGACACACCGCTCAGGTTGATGGTGACCCACTGGGTTTTGCTTAACTGGGCCTCATGCTTGGCCATCCACTCCAGCGTGGCCGAGAACACCCATTTGTCGATGATGGTGATGGTGCCGCTTTCTTCGGCGGCGGCAATAATGCGGCCAGTGGGAATCAATTGACCGGAGGAGTCCCGCACGCGTAGCAGAGCCTCGAAGTTCAGGCTGTCCATGGGGCGGCGCAAGGCCGCAATCGGTTGCATTTCCAGGTACAGGGCGCGCGAGGAGCCCCCTTCCAGCTCTTCAAACAGGCGCAGTTCTTCAGCGTGTTCCTGCAGGGCATTGGAGTCCTGCCCGTAGATAATCATGTCCTGATGCAGGCGGCGGGCATCGCGGGCTGCACGGCTGGCAGCGGAGATGGCTTCCTGAGGCGCCATGCCGGGAGCGACTTCGACCAGACCCAGTGTACTGCGCAGGTTAAAGCTGCGGTTTCCGGCCAGCAGGGGGCTTTTGTTCAGTGATTCGAGTACGCCATTGGCCAGCACGCGCGCCTGCTCTGGCTCGCAGTCTTCAAAGATAATTACGAATTCGTCGCTGCCGATGCGGCCTATTTTGTCTTTACTGCGCAGAACCGATTCCAGCTGTTCGCATACTTTCAGCAGCAGCGCATCCCCTGACGAGTGTCCGAAGGTGCCGTTTACGTACTTGATGTGGTTCAGGTCCAGATAGGCCAGCAGACAGGGCTTGTCGTTCTGGCTACGATTGAGCAGACCTTCCAGTGCCTTTTCGATACCGCGCTGGTTCAGCACATTGGTGACCGGATCGTTGTCAGCCATCAGGCGCAGTTGACGGTACGTCTCGGCCCGGGCGGTGATATCTTGCAAGGATCCTTCAATACATTGATTGACAATCGCTACACGCAAGGCGAACTGACATGGTTGAGCGTCTGCGTCGTAATAAGTGATGGTCACATCCTGACCGTTCTGGGTGCTTTGTGCGACCGCTTTCCAGTCTTGCTCGGGAAAAAAGTTGGTCCAGTGGATGGGGCTCTCGCTCGGATCGGCATCGATGTTCAACATGCGGGCCAGAATGGGGCTGATGCGCAAGAACATCCCCGCTTCATTGAGGGTGAACATGCCAACGGGGGTAAGCAGATAATGCGCCATCAATTCATTGCGGGCGCGCAGGGATTCACTACGGTCTTCACGCAGGCGCTCGCCTACCGCCAGGGCCACCATCAGATTGGACAACAGGAAAGCGATGACGCCGTTGAAATTCTCGACAAAGCTGGAGCGGCCAAACGCCACCAGAAAAATGGCTGAAATCAGCATGCACAGCGCCATGCTCAGCAGCACCAGTTGCCAGAGCAAGATGCGCGAGCGGGTGTGCAGGAGAATGGACAGCAGCACGGCGGATACGCAGCACAGTGCGTAGATAGTGCTGATCCACATGAGGGGCTGGAATATCGAGGCCGGCGCCAGCAGGGAGACCGGCAGCAGGATCAGACCCAGGATGCCGACGGTGGGGAGCAGGCGCTGCAGGCGGGCAGTAGTGATGGAGTTGCCCAGCAGGACGGTAAACAGGGAATAGCTCAGAATGAAGTAGCAGGCAATCGTGAGCTGGCGCAGTACGGGCATGTACTGGGCGGGCAGGATCTGCCCTAGCCATTGCGTATCCCAACCCATGGCCATCGCGCCCAGGCGCAGGTTGCCAATCAGCCAGACCGATAGCAGCAGATAGATCCAGGCACGGTTGGTGGCTGCCAGAACCAGCATGAACATGGCCATGGTCAGTAAGCCGCCCTCCAGTAGCCCGATGCCCCGGCTGAGTCGAATCGAGGAATGGCTGATGTCAGCACTGGCCCAAAGCTGGGCTTGCAAGAGGGCAGGTCGCGAAGTCTCGACGCGGCATAGCACGCTGTCAGGGTGGTCGACCTGACCCAGCTCCAGGGTATAGCTTTTGACCGGCGCTGGTGATAGAGGCGTCGGCGGGTCCAGCTCGCTGTTGCGCAGGGGCCGTCCACTGCGAGCATCCACGCAGTGCAGCGAGGAAATGGGAGAGGCAGGAAAGTGCAGGACCTGCTCCTGCTGGGGGAAGGGAGCAGGCAAGGTCAACAGGAGCCAATGGGGCTCGCTCAGGTGAAGCCGCTGCCGGGACGGAGCGTTCTCCAATTGCGTCAGTAACTCTGCGTCCGCCTGCTCTTGCTGGCTGGCCAGTGCCTGAATGCTCAAACTTTGACCGGGCACGGAAGGGTAGCGATTCGGCAGGAACAGTAATGCCCATACCGTGAGCATGATCAGAAACAAAGGGATGACGTAAAGACTTAAGCCGCGAATCAGGCGTTCGCTGGCCGAAGTAACCGGCTCGAAGCCGTGTGTCGGTATCCCGGGGGTGGTCATGATGGTGGTACAGTCTCCAGCGCTTACCATCGAACTGTCTGGCCACTGACAGCGAAATCTGTGCTTTCCCGGCAAGGATGCAACAGGCCGGGACTGCTGCGCCTGATAAGGGCAGTACAGTCCCGGCCTGTTTTACGGTCAGATTCGAGAGTTCTTTAAGGCTGAATGGTTATGATCTGCCATCCAGACCCGACTTAGGGAAGTAAACGTTCGGTGGCAAACAAACTGTCCACGGTCTCACGGGGGCGGATCAGGTGAACCTGATCGCCATCGACCAGAATCTCAGCCGCGCGGGGGCGGGTGTTGTACTGGCTGGCCATCGTAAAGGCATAGGCGCCAGCGGACATGATGGCAATTAAATCGCCCTGTTTCAGTTCCAGCTGGCGGTCGCGGGCCAGCCAGTCGCCGCTTTCGCAGATAGGGCCAACCAGATCATAGCGGGGAGTGGTCTCGGTCACTGGGCGAGGCTCTACCGCTTCCACGCTGTGCCAGGCATCGTACAGCGTGGGGCGAATCAAGTCGTTCATGGCGGCATCAACAATGGCGAAATTTTTAGTCTCGCCATGCTTGAGATATTCCACGCGGCTTAGCAGCACCCCTGCATTACCCACCATGGAGCGGCCGGGTTCCAGCACGATTTCCAGATGGCCCAGGCCATTGGTGTCCAGGGCGGAAAAGACTTCGGTCAGCAGTTGGGTGGGGGTCACCAGTGTCTCGTCGGTATAGCGAATCCCCAGACCACCGCCCAAATCCAGATGAGTCAGGTTCACCCCTTGTTCCTTCAGGGCCAAGATCAGCTTGATCAGTTTGTCCAGCGCATCCAGATAGGGGCTGACTTCGGTAATCTGCGAGCCGATATGACAGTCCACACCCACAATGTTCAGGCTAGGCAGCGCTTGGGCGCGTGCGTAGATGCGGGGAGCCTGGTCAATGGGCACGCCGAACTTGTTGTCTTTCAGGCCCGTGGAGATGTAAGGGTGGGTGCGTGCGTCCACGTCTGGATTGACGCGCAAGGAAACAGGCGCTTTCACATTCATGCGTTCCGCAACCTGTGCTACACGTTCCAGCTCCGCTTCGGACTCGACGTTAAAACACTTCACGCCTGCTTTCAGAGCCGCTTCGATTTCCCAAACCTGTTTGCCCACACCTGAGAACACCACTTTGCCAGGGTCGCCGCCGGCAGCGATGACACGGGCCAGCTCGCCGCCCGAGACGATATCAAAACCGGTACCCAAGCGGGCAAATTCTTGCAAAATGGCCAGATTGGAGTTGGCCTTCATGCCATAGCACACCAACAACTTGCGGTCCTGGCCAGCCACTCGGTAGGACTCCCAAGCATCGCGCAAGGCTTGGCGGGAATACACATACAGAGGGGTGCCGAATTCTTCAGCCAGCTTGCTCAGGGGAATTTGCTCGGCGTGTAGCGTGTTGTTCTGAAATTGAAAGTGAGGTGCAACGGTCATGGTGTCGACAAATAACAGAGGTTAGGCGAGCAGGGCGGGAATCAGCGCGGCGCTGTCTGGGCGTCCGCTGATTCCTGCGCTGGGGGATGGTACAAGGGGCCTTTGTAACCGCAGGCGCCCAGCAAGGCGCTCAGTGCCAACAAGGCCAGCAAACGGGAGGAACGTAGTTTGTTCATGTAGGTATGAAACCAGTGCGGACAATGCAGAGCATTATGCCATTGTGAAGGACAAAGCAAAAAAACGCCGGCTAGGCCGGCGTTTGGGTAGGTGATTTAAAAGGGAACAAAGGGTTGCGCGGCAGCGCCCGAGGGGCTGGCATCAGAATCCAGCTGCCGCAGCAGGTCACCAATTCCATCGTTCTGATCCCCGCCGCCCTGTTGCAAGGCGCCGTCACCGGGAGCAGGTAAACCAACGCGAGCAATGGCCTGACCGGGTGGGAACTCGTCAAAGTAAAAGTCCCCATTGATGCGTGACAGGCCAGAGGGCACAGGGCCAGGAGGCACCACAGGCTTGTCTTTGAGGGCAGTGCGCATGTAATTGATCCAGATGGGCATGGAGGCACCGCCGCCGGTTTCCCCGGAGCCCAGACTGCGCGGTTTGTCAAAGCCCATCCAGGCGATGCCGACCAGCTCGGGGGTGTAGCCAGCAAACCAGGCATCCTGAGAATCGTTGGTAGTGCCTGTTTTACCGCCAATATCGGTACGCTTCAATTCGCGTGACGCGCGCGCACCCGTCCCGGAGGTCGCCACGCCACGCAGCAGATCGTTCATGACGTAAGCCGTACGGGCATCAATAGCCCGGGCGGCGGCATCGCCGGCCACCACTGGCTTGGCGCGCATGATGACCTTGTTGCTGCTGTCAGTGACGTAGTCGATCAGGTAAGGCTCGACACGGTAACCACCATTGGCAAAGACCGAGTAGGCACCCGCCATTTGCAGGGGCGTTACGCTGCCCGCGCCCAGAGCCAAAGGTAGAACGGCGGGTTGGCGTGCCTTGTCGAAACCAAAGCGGGTCACATACTCCTGTACATACGTGGGCCCGACGGCCTGCATGATGCGGATAGACACCATGTTTTTGGATTTGTACAAACCTTGACGCATGGTCAACATGGGCTCGTACGTGCGCCCGTAGTTCTTGGGCGTCCAGGGCTTGGAGCCGGTCTGGGCCGCGGTCAGCACAAAAGGTTCATCTGAAATCTGGGTGGCGGGGGTCAGGCCGCGCTCCAGCGAGGACGCGTAGATGAAGGGCTTGAAGGCCGAGCCAGGCTGACGCCAGGCTTGGGTGACGCGGTTGAACTTCCCATCGGAGAAGTGAAAGCCGCCCACCATGGCCTGAATCGCGCCGTCTTGCGGGCGGACCGACACAAAAGCCGCTTGTACCGCCGGCATATTGATTACTTCCCAGTAATCGCCATTGCGGAACAGATAGACTACCGAGCCGCGCTGAATGCGCACGTCTGCCTTGGCATTGTTCACCAGGCCCCGCGCAACGATCTTCAAGGCACGTTTGTCGTTGACATCAATAATTTGCTGGGCGGTCCGGGCAACCCGGATCAGATTGGGGTTGGCATCGAGCACCACACCGGTCAACAGATCGCCGGTATCGGGGTACTTGTCCTGCAAGTCGTCCAAAATGGCATCCAACTGGGCATGGTCGTTTTCAATGCCTGCAGGCAGATCCACCTGACCTTGCGGGCCTGTGTAGGGCGCGCGACGGGTGTAATCCAAAATACCGTTGCGCACAGCCAGGTAGGCAGCTTCCTGGTCGGTGGAGTTGATGGTGGTGTAGATGTTGAAGCCGCGCGAATACACATTGTCCTGATAGACACCGTACAGCAGTTGGCGGGCCAGTTCAGCCGCGTATTCGCCATGAATGGCGTAACCGCCAGCAGGGGTGCCCAAGGCTGACTTCACCACGATTTCCTGTGCCATCGCATCCTGGTATTCCTGCTCCGTGATGTAGCCCAGTGAGCGCATGCGGCCCAGCACGTAGGCCTGGCGAGTTTTGGCGCGTTCAAAGTTGGCGATCGGGTTAAAGCGCGAAGGCGCTTTGGGAATGCCGGCCAGCATGGCGGCTTCAGCGGTGGTGATCTCACCCAGTGGCTTGCCCAGATAGGTTCGTGACGCCGCCGCAAATCCGTAGGCACGATGACCCAGATAAATCTGGTTCATGTACAGATCCAGAATCTGGTCTTTAGTCAGCGTCGCTTCAATCTTGAAGGTCAGCAGCAGTTCATAGAACTTGCGGGTATAGGTTTTTTCCGAAGACAGGTAGAAGTTGCGGGCCACCTGCATGGTGATCGTACTGGCCCCTTGTGTCTTGGACATATGGGTCATGTTGGCCAGGGCCGCGCGACCGACTCCCATCCAGTCAATACCACCGTGCTGGTAGAAACGGTCGTCCTCGGCCGCCAGAATGGCCGATTTCATGACATCGGGGATTTCGTCAAAACGCAGCACATTGCGGCGTTCTTCGCCAAATTCACCGATCAAGACCTTGTCCGCCGTATAAATGCGCAGCGGCACTCGGGGGCGGTAGTCGATCATGGCGCTAAGATCGGGCAGGTTGGGCCAGGCCAGAGCTAGCGCAAGTGACCCGAGCAGGGCGGCACACAGACCAAGCCCCACAAAAAAGACCGAGGTCTTGATGATGAGGCGGGCAAGCCAGGAACCGGAGCTTTGCTCGGGCTTAGAATTGGGGGAGCGGGAAGAAGAACTCATTAGGGCTGATTTTAAAGTCCAAACGCAGCAGGACTGGGCCTCATACCAAGTATCAATGTAATAAAATAATACTAAGCAAGCGGACTGTGCTTAGGGAAGGCTAATGGGATAATACACAAATGAACCACTCTTTACCCGCCGAGCTGATGCCTGTAGAACATCCTGATCCCTTAACAGACGCCGAGCTGCTCCATTTACAACAAACTGGCCCTCGACCCATTATTTTGGTGGGCATGATGGGGGCCGGTAAAACGACCATTGGCCGTCAATTGGCGCGGGAACTCAAACGCGAGTTTATGGACCTGGACCACGAGCTGGAAGCCCGAAGCGGGGTGCGAGTGTCCACTATCTTTGAGTTCGAAGGTGAGCAAGGGTTCCGCAAACGTGAATCTGCAGTGCTCGATATTTGTTCGCGCCAGAGCGGAATTGTGCTGGCAACGGGTGGTGGGGCTATTTTGTCCGAGGCCAATCGCCAGATCATCAAAGATCGCGGTATCGTAGTGTACTTGTGCGCCACGGTAGATGAACTGTACCGTCGCGTGGCCCGAGATCGTAACCGGCCACTGCTGCAAACGGCGGACCCTCGGGCTCGCATTCAGGAGTTGCTGCAGGCGCGCGAACCCCTCTATGAAGAAGTGGCCGACATCCGCTTTGAGACCGGCTCGGCGCCGGTGCATCATGCGGTGCGCCATTTATTGTCTCTGTTGAAAGAACGAGGTTGCTAAATGTCCGTAGTGCATGTTGACGCCCAGGGTGGCGCTTATCCCATCCATATCGCTGCCGGACGTCTGGCGCAGCTTGCAGACACCGTGCCCGCTGATACCTCCGCCATTGCAATTGTCACCAATCCTACCGTAGCGGCCTTGTATCTGGCGCCGGTCAAGGAAGCTCTGGTCACCACTGGCAAACCGGTTCACGTGATTGAACTGCCCGATGGCGAAGCTTACAAGACCTGGGAGTCCCTGAACCTGATTTTTGACGCACTGCTGGGCAGTCATCTGGATCGCAAAGCTCTGATCGTGGCATTGGGTGGCGGGGTTATTGGTGATATGGCCGGTTTTGCCGCAGCTTGCTTTATGCGGGGCGTGCGCTTTGTGCAGGTCCCCACGACCTTGCTGGCGCAGGTGGATTCTTCAGTCGGTGGCAAGACAGCCATCAACCATCCGCTGGGCAAGAATATGGTGGGCGCCTTCTACCAGCCCATCGCGGTGGAAATAGACACCGATGTACTCAGGACGCTGCCCGCTCGCGAAATTTCCGCCGGTCTGGCTGAAGTCATCAAGTACGGCATGATTTACGATCTGGATTTCTTCAACTGGTGTGAGGAGCAGATCGCCGCCATGCGCCGTCTGGATCAGGAGCAGATTGCTCATGCGATCCGCCGCTCCTGCGAAGTGAAGGCCGAGGTGGTCTCGCAGGACGAACGCGAGTCTGGTCTGCGCGCTATCTTGAACTTTGGCCACACTTTTGGTCACGCAATTGAGTCCGGTATGGGCTATGGTCAATGGCTGCATGGTGAAGCCGTCGGCTGCGGCATGATCATGGCCGCTGAACTGTCCCATTTAGTTTGTGGCCTGCCGGCTCAGGATGTGGCCCGTATCAAGGCCCTGGTTCAAGCCAGCGGATGTCCGGTCACGCCACCACAATGGCCTGCGGACCGTTGGCTGCAACTGATGCAGGTGGACAAGAAAAATGAAGGTGGCCAGTTGCGCTTTGTGCTGCTGGATAAATTAGCTCATGCCAAGGTTCAGGCGGTAGCGCCTGATGTGGTGCGCCAGGCCTTGGCCCGCTTTACAACGGTGGAACAGGAGTAAAACCCATGCAAATGCTTGCCGCTTATGCCTGTCACCCTGAACAGTCCCGCGGTCGGCGTTATGCAGAGGCAGCGCCCCAGGGCCGGAATGCCTTTCAGCGGGACCGCGACCGGATTATTCACTGCAATGCGTTTCGTTTGCTGGAATACAAGACCCAGGTTTTCATTAACCACGAAGGTGATTTGTTTCGGACACGTTTGACGCATAGTCTGGAAGTGGCCCAGCTGGCGCGGGCCA
Organism: Alcaligenes sp. CHO6; assembly: GCF_037120595.1. Classification (NCBI taxonomy): domain Bacteria; kingdom Pseudomonadati; phylum Pseudomonadota; class Betaproteobacteria; order Burkholderiales; family Alcaligenaceae; genus Alcaligenes; species Alcaligenes sp. CHO6. The sequence goes on along the minus strand of NZ_JBANCI010000003.1, from coordinate 301,483 downwards.
TCGCCCGCAATCTGGGCTTGCACGAAGACCTGATTGAAGCGATCTCCCTGGCTCATGATCTGGGCCATACCCCTTTTGGCCATGCGGGTCAGGATACCTTGAATAGTTGCATGCAAAGCCTGCGGCCCGAGGCCGGGGGCTTTGAGCACAATCTGCAAAGCCTGCGGGTAGTGGACGAGCTCGAAGAGCGCTATGCCGCCTTCAATGGTCTGAACCTGTGCTTTGAAACCCGCGAAGGGATTTTGAAGCACTGCTCACTAAAACATGCGCGGGAATTGGGCGAGGTCGGCCAGCGCTTCATTGATCGCACCCAACCGTCGTTGGAAGCGCAAATGGCCAATCTGGCTGATGAAATTGCTTACAACAATCATGATATTGATGACGGTTTGCGCTCCGGCCTGATTCGTCTGGAGCAATTGCTGGAGCTGCGTCTGTTTCGTGATCATTACGAGCATGTGCAGACTCAGTACCCGGGCTTGAGTGGTCAGCGTCTGGTAGCTGAAATTATCCGTGGCATGATCAATACCCTGGTGGTCGATTTAACCGAAACCACGCGTGCCAGGCTGGAGGAGCACCGTCCTGATAGTGTGGAGGCGATTCGTCAGTTACCGCGCCTGGCTGGGTTCTCGCCGGAACTACGCGCTCAGGCTGATGAGCTCAAGCGGTTTTTGCATGCCAACTTATACCGTCATTACAAAGTGGTGCGCATGATGAGCAAGGCACAGAATATTGTGCGCGAACTGTTTCACGCTTTTTTGGATGATCCGCGCCTGCTGGCGGCCGAGCATCGTCGTGAAGACCCTATTGCCCAGGCCCGGGCCATCGCCGACTACATTGCGGGGATGACGGACCGCCATGCCATTCGCGAACATGACGCGATATTCAAGATGTAGGCCTGATAGATCGACCTCACCAGGAGGCACGGCCGTAGAAACCGCTTTAATGGCCCAGGATGCGGCGAATGAGCGGTCTTTAAGCCTGGATCTCTGGTGGTAGCGTCCTGCGAAGCAGGACCTTAGCGCTGCAACAAAGGCTTCAGATAGCGCCCGGTATGGCTTTGTTCACAGGCGGCAACCGTTTCCGGGGTGCCTTGCACCACAATCTGTCCACCGCCCTGGCCGCCTTCCGGCCCCATGTCCACAAGCCAGTCAGCGGTCTTGATGACATCCAGGTTGTGTTCAATGACAACCACGGTATTGCCAGACTCGACCAGCTTGTCCAACACGTCCAACAAGACGGCAATATCCTGAAAGTGCAGGCCGGTGGTCGGCTCGTCCAGCACGTACAAGGTTTGGCCGGTACTGCGTTTGGACAGCTCCAGTGACAATTTCACTCGTTGAGCCTCACCCCCGGACAGAGTGGTCGCGCTTTGACCCAGACGTATATAGGACAGCCCTACATCGATCAGAGTGCTTAGTTTGCGGGCCACTGCGGGGACCGCATCAAAATACTCCAGCGCCTGCTCAACGGTCAGATCCAGCACTTCGCTGATATTGCGACCCCGGTAGCGGATATCCAGGGTTTCGCGGTTGTAGCGACGGCCCTGGCAGACATCACAAGGCACGTAGACGTCGGGCAGAAAGTGCATCTCGACCTTGACCACGCCATCGCCCTGGCAAGCCTCGCAGCGACCGCCCTTGACGTTAAAAGAGAAGCGACCCGGGTCGTAGCCGCGCAGGCGAGCCTCGGGCACACTGGCAAACAGCTCGCGAATAGCGGTGAACATGCCGGTGTACGTGGCTGGGTTACTGCGCGGAGTACGGCCAATCGGTGTTTGGTCCACCGTGATGATCTTGTCGAAATGTTCCAGCCCTTCCATGCGGTCATAGGGGGCAGGTTCGGCGTGGGCGCGATGCAGCAGATGCGAGAAAGCCGTGGCCAGGGTGTCGTTGATGAGGGTGGATTTGCCGGAGCCGGATACCCCGGTAATGCAAACCAGCCGGCCTGCAGGAATCGCCAGATCCACCGATTTCAGATTATTGCCGCTGGCGCCGTACAAGCGCAGCCAGTTCAGGCTGTCATCCACTGGACGGCGTTTGGGAATGGCAATTTTCCGTTGCCCGGACAGGTACTGCCCGGTCATCGAGGCCGGGTTGCTGGCCAACTCTGTGGGAGAGCCCTGAGCGGTGATCTGTCCGCCGTGTTCGCCTGCGCCCGGGCCCATATCAATGACGTAGTCGGCGCTGCGGATCATGTCCTCGTCGTGTTCGACCACAATCACGCTATTGCCCAGGTCCCGCAGGTGTTGCAGGGTCTGGATCAGCTTGTCGTTATCGCGCTGATGCAGGCCAATCGAGGGCTCATCCAAAACGTACATTACCCCGGTCAGGCCGGAGCCGATCTGGCTGGCCAGACGAATACGCTGCGCCTCGCCACCCGAGATGGTGTCGGCACTGCGGTCCAGAGACAGGTAGTTCAGACCCACATTGTTCAGAAACTCCAGCCGCAGGCGGATTTCACGCACGATACGGTCGGCAATCTCTTTTTTTGCCCCTGTTAACGAAAGGTGCTCGAACCAGGCCAGGCAGTCAGACAAAGCCAGGGCTTCGACTTCATAGATGGCCAGACCCTTGGCCTGTCCTTGAGTTGTGGCGCTTGCCTGTGCGCACTGCGCAGTATTTTCAGGCAATTTGTCGACGTTGCGGGCTGCTGGGCTGGCAGGCGCGGCGCCTGCCTGATGCTTGCATTCTGTGGGATGGGGAACCGGGTCGTCCCCAATACGGACGTGACGCGCTTCCAGACGCAGGCGTGCACCATGGCAGGCTGGGCAGGTCTGGGTGCGACGCAGCTTGTTCAGTTCCTCGCGCACAGCGCTGGAATCGGTTTCCGCCCAGCGACGTTGCAGATTGGGAATCACACCTTCAAAGGGGTGAGTTTTCACCGTGGTGCGACCTTTCTCGTTCAAATAGAGAAAAGGAATTTCCTCAGCGCCGGAGCCATACAGCACGGTGTGGCGCAGTTCGTCGGGCAGGGACTCGAAGGGTGCGTCGATATCAAAGTGATAATGGGCTGCCAGGCTGGTCAGCAGGGTATAGGTAAAGGCATTGCGTCTATCCCAGCCCGCTATCGCACCGCCGGCCAGGCTCAGTTCCGGGAAAGCGACAACGCGTTCCGGATCGAACACATCGACTTGACCCAAACCGTTGCATTCCGGGCAGGCGCCGGCCGGATTGTTGAAGCTGAACAGGCGCGGTTCCAGCTCGGGCAGGGAGTAATCACAGACCGGGCAGGCGTAGTGGCTGGAATAGGGCTGTTCCCGACCGGTGTCCAGATTGACCACCAGGCAGCGCCCATTGCTGGTGGACAGGGCGGTTTCCAGGCTTTCTGCCAGACGTTGCTGGCTGTCGGGCCGGATACGCAGCCGGTCTATCACTAGGTCCAGATCATGAGCCTGCTCGGCATCGAGCGCCGGCAGATCTTCAATGCTGGAGATTTCCCCATCGACCCGTACCCGCACAAAGCCTTGGGCCTGCAAGCCACGCAGTTCCAGTTGCAAATCGCCTACCCGGGCGCGGTGCAGGGGAGCCAGCACAGCGATACGGGTTTCTGGTTCCCATTGCAGAATCTGGTCTACCATCTGGCTCACGCTATGGGCCTGCAGTGCCAGATGGTGGTCCGGGCAGTAAGGTGTGCCGACGCGCGCGTACAATAGGCGCAAATAATCGTGGATCTCGGTTGTGGTACCGACTGTCGAGCGCGGGTTATGGCCCGCCGCCTTTTGTTCGATGGCAATGGCCGGCGATAAGCCTTCGATCAGGTCGACATCGGGTTTGTCCATCAGTTGCAGAAACTGGCGTGCATAAGCGGACAGGCTTTCCACATAGCGCCGCTGGCCCTCGGCATACAAAGTGTCGAAGGCAAGAGAGGATTTCCCAGAACCGGACAGCCCCGTCAGCACGACCAACTGGTGGCGTGGCAGGTCTACGGAGACATTTTTCAGGTTGTGGGTACGGGCACCACGAATGCGGATGGCTTCCATCGCTTTATTTAGGCTTGTCAAAAGGCAACTTGCTACTATAGCGCGTTGCGTCAGAATTTATGTGAACGGGTAACGGGGCTCCTTGGCAGCCCAGTTGTGACAGAGTATTAAATGAGTACACATCAAACCATGAATACGGCCGGCTCGCGCCCAGCACGCCTGAGTCTGACCCGGCAGGAACGCAAGGCCAGCATCCTGCTTGCTTTGTTGTTTGCCTCTCGGATGCTGGGCCTGTTTTTGCTTACCCCCGTGTTCGCTGTTGCCGCGCACGCGTTGCCAGGCGGCAATGATGCCGCCCGCGTCGGCCTTGCTCTGGGGGCCTATGGCCTGACACAGGCCGTGTTGCAGATTCCCTTGGGCATGGCTTCGGACCGCTTTGGCCGTCGTCCGGTGATTGTCATTGGCATGGCGCTGTTTGTGATTGGCGGGGTGATCTCGGCCCTGGCGCAACATATCGACTGGGTGACAGTCGGGCGGTGTATCCAGGGTTTGGGGGCGGTTTCGGCCGCTATTTCCGCTTGGGTGGCTGACTCCACGCGCCCTGAGGTACGGACGCGTGCAATGGCCATGGTAGGCGGCTCGATTGGTCTGTCTTTTGCCGTATCGCTGGTTCTTTCCCCAGTTCTGGTGGGACAATTCGGACTGTCAGGCTTGTTCTGGGCGATCAGTTTGCTGGGTTTTGTCTGTCTGTTGATCGCGGCTTTTGCTGTGCCCAGCGCCCCTAAAGCGCCCGCTTCGATTGTGCGGGTCACGGCTGGGCAGGTCTTGCGTCATATGGATTTGTTGCGCCTGAATTTTGGGGTGTTCTGTCTGCACTTTATCCTGATGTCTTTGTTCATCGTGGTGCCGGGTATTCTGGCTACCTTGGGCGGTTATGGAACGCAGGATTTATGGAAGGTGTACCTGCCCGTCATCCTGGTGTCCTTTGTACTGATGGTGCCGGCGGTGTTCTGGACCGAGACTCGCAAGCGCCATAAGCAAGCGTTGGAACTGGCTGTGTTGCTGTTGATCGTGGTACTGGCTGTCATGCCGTGGGCACGCGATGCGTTGGTGCCCATGGTGGCTGCATTGACCTTGTTTTTCATTGGTTTTAACGTGCTGGAAGCCTTGCAGCCGTCTTTGGTCTCGCGTGTGGCACCGCCCGAATATAAGGGCTTGGCGCTGGGTTTTTACAACACCTCTCAGTCCCTGGGCGTATTTGCGGGTGGGCTGGTCGGGGGCGTCCTGGCGGGTCGTGGGCAAATCCAATGGGTGTTGTGGACGGGTGCCGCCCTGGCCGTGCTCTGGCTACTGACGGCGCGTGGGTTCAAAGACAAATACTGAAAGGCGGTGTAGGTTACGCCTGTGCAATAAGTGGGCGGGCAGGCGCCTGTAAGGTGACCGGATGGGCCCAGGTAGCAAGAGCTGGGCATGGCAGCGACAGGGTTGGGCTGCAGAGCCTGACAGGCCTTTCAAGGTGTCGTACGGGGATGGTCGGCATGGGCAAAACAGTCTCGCCGGCAGCCGCGTGGGAGTGTTAATTAAGGCACGAATCCACGATAATACGGCTTGATATTGAAATTTTGACTACAGGATTTTTTCATGGCATCGGTAAATAAAGTCATTCTGGTGGGCAATCTTGGCCGTGACCCAGAAGTACGCTACAGCGCGGAAGGTTCGGCCATCTGCAATATTTCCATTGCCACGACTTCGCAGTGGAAAGACCGTACCTCCGGCGAACGCCGCGAGGAAACGGAATGGCACCGCGTGGTGTTCTACAACCGCCTGGCTGAAATTGCCGGTGAGTACCTTCGCAAAGGCCGTCCCGTCTACGTGGAAGGTCGTCTGCGTACCCGTAAATGGACGGGTCAGGACGGACAGGAACGCTTCACGACTGAAATCATTGCCGAGCAAATGCAAATGCTGGGTGGTCGTGATGGTGGCGGCGAGATGGGTGGTGGCAGCATGGGCGGTGGCGAATACGGCGGTGGTGCGCCGGCTCCTCAGCGCGCTCAGCGCCCTGCTCCTGCGCAGCAGGCACCGCAACAGGCCCCCCGCAACCCCGCACCCATGTCGGATAATCTGGCCGATATGGATGACGACATTCCGTTCTAATTCTCAGCAGCCTTCAGGCTCAGAAACCCTGGTTAGCAGCGTGCGGGCCAGGGTTTTTTTGTGGGTCGTCGTCGACGAGGTCGACGGTTCGCAATGAGGCAGGGCCCCGTTTGACGCCCTGGCTGCGCAGTCCCGACTCGCGTGGCGAAAACCAGTGAGCCGTTGAGGGTAGGTAGCTAGCTCCAACCCGTTGGGCGGCACGGTGGGCAGAACCCGAGTCTGCGTTTGCTGCATCGTCTCAGGCGGCGTTTTAAAAGTGTCCTTGGGCAGAGCGCCGTAGGGCGATCAGACCAGCTCCCGTCAAGACGGCAAAGAGTGCGCCAGCGGCAAATGTCCCCTGAAAGCCGATGGAGTCCCACAGCAGGCCCGCAATCACACTGGCCAGCAGCAGTGCAATGCCGGTTAGCAGGTGGAACAGGCCAAAGGCAGTGCCGCGTAGTTCGGCGGGGGCGCTGTCAGCGATCAGTACATTGAACAGGCCCTGAGTAAATCCCATGTGCAGCCCCCACAGCGCTACCCCTAAACCGAGGCCAAACAGGCCGGGGACGAAGGCTAGAATCAGGTCTGCTGCAATCAGCAAGGCCACGCCGATCAGGAGCAGATCGGTTTTACGCATGCGGTCGGACAGGACACCGGCAGGGTAGGCAGACAGCGAGAAGGCCACACTCATCAGGACCAGCACGGCTGGGGCCCACATGGGTGGCAGTCCGCTGGATTCGCCGCGCAGAATCAGGAAGGCTTCGCTAAAACGGGCCAGGGTAAAGGCCAGACCAATCACGATTACCCACCAGTAACGGGAGCCCAGGCGGCCTAACTCTTGCCGGTTCAGCGGCAGTGTGCGGGGGCGGTTTGTGGCGGGTAGTTTGGGTTCGCGTACAAAGAACACCAAAATAGCAAGGGCCGTAAAGGCGGGCAGGACTGCGACCCAGAAGATTAGCTGGTAGTTATTGGCCGTCCACCACATCAGTCCGATTGCCAGTAAAGGGCCGATAAATGCGCCAATGGTATCGAGCGTTTGCCGTAGGCCATAGGCTGCGCCGCGCAGTTCGGGTGGAGTGACATCGGCAACCAGAGCGTCGCGGGGGGCGCCGCGTATGCCTTTGCCAATGCGATCGACAAAACGGGCGCCGACCAGCCAGTCCAAGGAGTTCGCCAGGGGGAAAATCGGTTTGGTCAGGGCAGCCAGGCCATAGCCAATGACGGCCAGCAGCTTGCGCTTGCCAAAACGGTCGCTGAGGGCACCGGAAAACACTTTCATGATGGAGGCTGTGGCTTCGGCAATACCTTCGATCAGGCCCACTGCCAGTACCGAGGTGCCAAGGACCGTAACCATGTAGATAGGCAGCAGGGCATGGATCAGCTCGGAGGAAATGTCCATGAACATGGACACGAAACCCAGCGCCCAGACGCTACGGTGAATGTTGGCTCGGGAGGCGAGGGCCTGGGCAGGCATGGGATCAGCGGTTTTCTTCATGGGCGTCGTAGACCATTTGGGCATAGGCTTCCAGTCGGGCCCTGCACGCTTGCAGACGCTCTTGAGCAATCTGTGCCAGGGGAGCGCCATAAAAATCCAGTTTCTGGATTTTTTCGTACCAGCTCTCCAGTTTCTTCAGGTCGGTTTCCTCTTCGTCGAGCTCGGCATAGGTGAATTTCTGAATCGATATTTCCTTGTCGATCTCGGCTTCGAAGTCCCGGCAGCAACCCAGCAGTTCCTGGTATTGATCGTTGCGCTCGTGCGTGAAGCGGGCGATCACTTTATCCTCCTGGGCTTTGTCCAGGGCAACCGTCTCTAGCAGGACACACTCGCCTTGCATGGTCGCGATGTCATTTTCCAGCACTTTCAGGCGACGCACATGCTCATCCGTTTTGGGCAGGACGCACACACCGTTTTGCAGATAAACCGCCCCCAGGCTTTTCAAGCGTCGCCACAGTGCCAGACGTTTGGCACTGGGTTCCGCAGGGACTTTGTAAGTCAGTAGTATCCAGCTTCTTGAAGTCATTGTCCGCAATAAAAGTAACGGTCGATTCATATTAATAGAATCCATTGATTCTTAAAATAGGCATCGGCCTTATCTGGCCTACGAGGCCAAGGGACGCTTCCACCCTGAAAACAGCGTGCGCCTGTATCCAAGTGTTTGGTCTTGTATCTCGGCTTGAACACAATGAGGGCGTGTTCCGGCCTCTTGTGCCGGCACCCCATGTCCTGGCTAAGCCGCATGGCTCGTCAGTTTTCCGTGTTTTAGGGGTGAGTGCTTGCCAGCCCTGCTGCGTAAATCTGCCTGTGTGTCGGCTGACGCCTGCCGCCGTTTTCAGCTTTTCAAGCGCGAGAGCAGTCGCTACTATGAAACAGCCTATCCACTTTGTTCAGTTTCTTGCACGACCGGTCTCAACCACAAGCAGCGTGCAGACTTCAAACCCAGGCTTAGGTAACGTGCTTGTTCTTAACGCAAGCTCTGGTTGGTTCTGAAGTCCGTGTGTTCGTTTCCGGTTGTTGCGTGATACGGCGCCGCGCGTTCGCGGTGGGAATCAATACGGAGGAATGCAATGAGTAAGCATAAAGTTGTGACACCAAACCACGGTCCCTTTGATGTTGCCGCTATTCGCGCGGCTGCCAAGAAGTTTGTGGACGATGGGGCGGTGGCGTCCGGCTATAAGGGCAATCGCGAAGAAATCATTCAGATGCTCAATGAAGCTCTGGCCACCGAGCTAGTCTGTGTGATGCGCTACAAGCGCCACTATTTCACCGCCACCGGTTTGAACAATGAACCTATCAAAGCCGAGTTTCTGGAGCATGCCCGGCAAGAAGCCGAGCATGCCGACCGTATTGCCGAGCGGATCGTACAACTGAACGGCGAGCCAGACTTCAATCCTCAGAATCTGGTTGAACGCAGCCACGCGGAATATGACGACAGCAGTGATATTAAATCCATGATCCGTGCCAATCTGATTGCCGAGCGTATTGCCATTGAGTCCTACCGGCAGATGATTGAACGTATCGGCGACACCGACCCCACGACCCGCCAGATGCTGATTGAGATTATGGCTGTTGAGGAAGAACACGCAGATGATATGGGAGATCTGCTGGACATTTAACTGAGCTGATCATAGCCCAGCCAACCCCGGTCATTGCCGGGGTTTTTATTGTCTGATTCTGAAAAAGCAGGGCAGCGATGGGGCGAGTGGCGAGCCATGGCCGGGGAGGTGGGCACCGTCGTGACGAAGCCCCTGTGCAAGGCCAGCCTGGCACGTCGTGTGACTCAAGAGTAGGGCGTGCAGGCTGCCCACGGCACGCGCGCTGCGACTTTCAACAGTCAAATCAATGCGGACGCTGGGGCACGCGTCTTTCAGGGTCGACGAACCCTGTGCACGGGCTCAGGTCCAGCGCTGGAGGTGGAGCACGCCGACTTGATCGATCAGGGTTTCTCGCCGCTTTGGGCGTCCTGATACGCTTTGGCCGCATTATGGACATGCTGGGTGGCCAGCAGGTTGGCCAGATCACCATTGCCGGCTACGACGGCATTCAGAATCTGAGCGTGATCTTCCCAGTTTTGGCGGATGCGTTGCAAATTGCTGGGCGCAAAGAGCAATGCGGTGCGATCACGCAAGGAGCGCATCAGTTCGGTTAGCACGATATTGCCCGACATGGTGGCCAGGGTTTCATGAAATTGCCGGTTCAGGGATTTGAGCAAGTCCAGATTGCCAGCGTCCATCGCGTCGTGGCCTTGGGTCAGAATAGCTTGCAGCTTCTCGATATTGGCGGGATCGCGACGCTGGGCAGCCAGCTTTGCGTTGAGGCCTTCCAAGGTGGCGCGTACTTCAGCCATGTTGTAGGCGATCTCTGCCGACAGCACGGCCACCGAGGCACCACGGCGTGGCTCAATAGTGACCAGCCCTTCTGAGGCTAGTTCTCGCAGGGCTTCTCGTACCGGTATGCGCGAGACGCCCAGCTCGGTAGCCAGCTTGCCCTCCACCAGTCGATCACCGGGGTGAAATTCGCCACTCAGAATGCGTTCGCGTAATTGATCACGGATGACGGCAAACAATGACGCATGCTGATCACCCAGACGACGGTTGTCTGAGCCGGTCAAGGAATGAGGAAGGCTGAAGCTGGGGATATTCATGGTACGACCTGTGCAATCGGGCAAAAGGGCCAGGCATGATTATACGGCGTGAGCGTGCTTTTCTGAATATGGTATACAGTTTGGCCCCTAAGCAATCAATTCCATAAAGTCCGTGCAATCAACGCGAGTGCGCTGAGCGAGCAGATGCCCAACAGCAGCCTGCGCATCAAGCTCAGGCTGACTTTATGGCGTAGCTGTCCTGACAACGCAAAGCCCAGCAGCATGAACGGATACAGCACGATGCTGAGCATGGCCTGCTGCAGGGTGAACAGGCCTGCCAGAATAAGCAGTAGCAGTGACAGGCTGGCGCCTAAAAATAAAATCAGACCCAGAGAAGCGCGTAGCTGTGCAGGAGCCAGATTTTGCATGGCCATGGCCAGGGCAGGGGCGCCCACCGAGGTCAGTGTGCCCATGATGCCCGATGCAATGCCGGCCAGAATCATGTTGCGCAGGGAGGGCAGGATGCGCAGGCCCCAGGCGCTCAGTGCGACGGCGGCCAGGATAGCGACCGCAAAACCCAGGTTAACGGCTTCCAGAGGCAGCTGTGTCATGCCCAGTACGGCGATGACCGAACCCACAGCACGTCCCCCTAGCGCGCAGGTCACGACATGCGGCACGATATAGGTGCGCTCTCGCAGCGCGGCCAGCAAGGAGACACTGCCACCCAGAGCCAGTAAGGGGCCAGGAACCAGTTGCGGGAAGATCAGTGCTGCAATGGGGGCCACCAGCATGGCAAAGCCAATCCCGCCTACTCCTTGCAGAAAAGCGGCCAGAACCACCAGACACGCCATCAGCAACCAGGATAGCGGGTCCACAAGATCGATTAAAGCCGCCATACCCATCCTTTTATTTGTATAAGGTATTCAATCCGGAAGTTTTACTCTTCAAACTCTCAGAGTTTTCCCCAATTTCCAGTAGATTTTTCTGATATGAAATAAAGATTGAAGATAGTATACCGTTTCAGGTGTGCTCGATAGTCAGAAAAAAGAGAAGGAAAGGGGGATACATGCAAAGCGACGTGGTGCTCAGTGCGGCGCACTGGGCTTATTTGATCAGCGTTCTGGTGATCATCATTACGATGATCTTCCGGGCCAACGTGGTGGTGCCATCCGTGATTGGCACCTTGGCCGTTGTTACCGCCATAACAGGCAGCCCGATTCAGGGCTTCATCAGCATTTTTTCAGCCAGTTTTGTGGCGGCCCAGGAACTGTTCAATATTTTCCTGGTAATTACCTTCATGACGGCGCTGCTCAATTCCTTGAAGCGCCTGGAAGCCGATGTAAAGATGGTGGCCCCCTTTCGTAAGGTCATGGTCAATAGTGGATCGTCGTTTTTGATGATTGCGGCGGCTACCTATTTCATTTCCTTGTTTTTCTGGCCTACACCTGCGGTGCCACTGGTCTCGGCCATTCTGCTTCCCGCTGCCATCGCCGCAGGCCTGCCGCCCCTGGTGGGGGCCATGGCCATTGCCATTTGCGGGCAGGGTATGGCCTTGTCGTCAGATTACATTATCGGCGTGGCTCCCGGTATCAGCGCCAAGGCGGCCGGTGTCGGTGCGGATGTGGCTGTCCTGGCAGATCGTGCGCTGGTCTTGTCCTGGATTACGGGTGGGGTCGCCCTGAGTCTGGCGTTTTTGCTGATGCGGCGTCATTTCAAACCGGCAGACAGTCGTTTGCTGGATGCCTGGATGCGACAGGCCCCGGACAGTACCTTGGATGAGGTCGAGTCCCAAGGAACGTATGACAAGGCAGAGATTGCCCGTGGCACCGCCGGGAATGAGCATACGGTGCATGTGGGGCTGACAGCCAAGGAAGAGCGTTATTCGCGCATCCTCGCCTGGGCCACGCCGCTGGCCTTTCTGGGTGTCATTGGCATCATGCTTTTGCCGCGCTTTATTCCATCCCTGCCGGTGCTGCGGGGCGGGGATGCTGCCGGTCTGGTGGGTGGCGTGGCCTTTGTGCTGATGATGATTGCCACCTGTATGGCCGAAGGCCCGCGACGTATGCTGGATACCTGCCCGGATCATATGACCGATGGTTTTGTGTTCGCGTTTCGCGCCATGGGTTCGGTCTTGCCCATTGCCGGCTTCTTCTTTCTGGGGGCTAGTGAAGCAACGTCCGCTATTTTGGGTACGCCGCTGGATCAGACGCCCAGCTTGCTGTTCGAGCTGATTTCAGCCGGTCAGCACCTGATTCCGGACAATCATTTCCTGGTGGCTTTTGGTGTGCTGCTGGTCGGTATGATCTCGGGCATTGATGGTTCGGGCTTTTCGGGCTTGCCTTTGACCGGCACCCTGGCCTCGGCTTTGAGCCCGGTCTCCGGCCTGGAAGTGGAAACCTTGGCTGCAGTAGGACAGATCGGCGCTATCTGGACGGGAGGAGGCACTCTGATTGCCTGGTCGTCATTGATTGCCGTGGCGGGTTTCGCCCGTGTACACATTCTGGATCTGGTGCGCGCGTTGACGATACCCGTGCTAAGTGGGATGGCGCTCTCGACGATCTGCGCAGTGCTGATATTTGGATGAGCGATATGGAGACGACAGCCTATCGTGCGGGCGAAAAGCAAGGACTGGGACAGCAGTGGGCGGTGGCGGCGGGTCATCCTCTGGCTGTACGGGCAGCGCAGCGCATGCTGGAGCTCAAGGGCACTGCGGTCGATGCCGCGATTGCTGCCGATGCCGTGATGGGGGTGGTCGAACCCATGGCCACGGGTATAGGGGGCGATCTGTTGGCCATGATTGCGCCGCCAGACAGTACGCCTGTGGCCTATAACGGCAGCGGAGCAGCCCCTTTGCTGCTGACGGCTCATCAGGTTCAGGCCTTGCCAGGAGAACGTATTCCCGAGCGCCATGTCTTGTCGATCACCACGCCGGGATTGGTGCGGGGTTGGTGGGATATGCATCAGCGTTATGGGCGCCTGGCTTGGGCAAGCCTGTTCCAGCCGGCTATCGAGGCTGCGCGGGAGGGTTTTGCCGTGGCGCCCGTGGCAGCCCGGGAATGGCACATCTTTGACTTTGTTCTACACCGTGATCCGGCCTGTGCCGCCTTATATCGTGCTGGCAATCCCCCCAAGGCGGGTGAGCGCTATGTGAATCCCGAGTTGGCGCTTGTGCTCCAAGAGATTGCCGAGCAGGGGCCAGATGCTTTTTATCTGGGGCGTCCCGCCCAGCAGGCGGAACGGGCCATGAAGCAGGTACAGGGCTTATTGCGTGCCCAGGACTTTCAGCGGCATCAGGGCTTTTTCTGTGAACCGGTGAGCACGGCTCTTGGTGACTTCAGCCTTTTTGAGTGTCCTCCCAATACACATGGCGTCGCCGTGCTGGAGGCGGTTCAGGCTGCCTGGCATCGGCCGGCCGACGAGGCGGCTGCTGAACTGGCGCTGGTTCAAGCCACTGAAGCGGCCATGGCTCAGGCTTCCCGGGTGGTGTGCGATCCGGCAGGCAACACCGTCTGCACGGTAGTGGTGGATGGACAGGGTCTGGCGGTCACGTTCATGTCCAGTATTTTCAAACGGTTTGGCTCGGGCTATGCGGTGCCCGGTTGTGGATTTGTGTTGCAAAACCGGGGGTTCGGGTTTTCCGGGCCGGGGCATGTCAATGGGCCAGGGCCAGGAAAACGGCCTTATCACACCGTCGTGCCTTCCGTAGCTTTGCGCTCCGGCCGCTTTCATATGGGCTTGGGTGTGGTGGGCGGTTTGATGCAGCCGCAGGGCCAGATCCAGATCTGGACACGTGTGCTGCGCGATGGCTGGCCGCTAGAGCGCGCTTTGTTTGCCCCACGCTGGCGTCTGGAGGCAGCGGGCAGACTGGCTTTGGAAGAGGGGTTTGATGCACATTGCGCCGCTTTCTTGCGTGGTTCGGCGTATGGACCGCCTGATAAAGGAGTCGGCGAGCTGGCAGGTCGCAGCGATTTCGGTGGCGCCCAGGCGGTCGAACGTTTGGCGGACGGCCGTTTGAAGGCCGTTTCCGATCCGCGCAAAGATGGTTGTGTCGCGCTGGGCTGAGAGCCAGGCAGGGTTATTCCCTACTTTCTAAAATAGTAGACGGTATACAATATACTTAAATAGTCCAAACCTCATCTTTCGTCGACTGCAGCAAAGGGCGACGTCTTTCAACAAGGAAACAGTCATGGAAAAACTGCTGAATCGCGATGAATTTCGCACCGCACTGGAAACCGCCATCAAGGGTAAAAGTGCCAACACCTCTCCTTTCAGCATTGCCTGGGCAACTGGCAAATTAAGCCGTGAGCATCTGGCTCGCTGGGCTGAAAACCACTATCACTATGTGGGCCCTTTTGCCGATTACCTGGGTTATCTGTATGCCCGCACTCCCGCCGAATACGTGGAAGCCAAAGACTTCTTGCTGGCCAATATGTACGAAGAGGAAATTGGTGGTGACCGCCACACCGATCTGCTGATCCGCTTTGGCGAGGCTTGCGGCACGACACGGGCCCGTATTGAAAACCCTGACAATATGAATGCCACCACGCGTGCGCTGCAGGCCTGGTGCTACGCCATTGCCATGCGTGAAGATCCGGTGGTGGCGGTTGCTGGTCTGGTGGTGGGCCTGGAGTCCCAGGTGCCTTCGATTTATCGCAAGCAAACGCCCACATTGCGCGAAAAGTACGGCTTTACCGACGAAGAGGTGGAGTTTTTCGACCTGCATATCGTGTCCGACGAGATTCATGGCGAACGCGGCTACCAGATCGTGCTGGAGCACGCCAACACCGTGGAACTGCAGCAGCGCTGCCTGCGTATCTGTGAAATTGGCGCCGAAATGCGTCTACTGTATACAACTTCCTTGTACAACGACTACGTCAAAGACGAGATCAGCCTGCAGGAATTGCAACTGGAAGCGGCCTGAGCCGGAAAGTCGGGCGGGCAGATGGGCTGCCCGCCAATCTAGAGACAAGGAAGTACAGCGGTGGAAAATCTCAAGGACGTCGTTTTCGACAATTTTATTGATGGGCAATGGCAACCCAGCCAGAGCGGACGTACGCAGCCCAATATGAATCCGGCTGATCGGGACGATGTAGTGGGCATTTTCCCGCTGTCCACAGCGCAGGATGCGCAGGCCGCCGTGGCTGCTGCCCAGGCTGCCTTTGCCGGATGGCGGGCCACGCCGATCACCACTCGGGCACGTATCTTGAATGCAGCGGCCACGTGGCTCGATGCCAATATGGAGCGCATTGCGCAAGGCTTGACGCGGGAAGAAGGCAAGACGCTGGCGCAAAGCAAGATGGAAGTCGGGCGCTCGGCCCAGACCCTGCGCTTTTATGCGGTTGAAGGCCAGACCTACACCGGCGAGACATTTCCCCAGGATGATGCGCAGCAACTGGTCTATACCCAGCGCGAGCCATTGGGTGTGGTGTCAGTGATTGCGCCCTGGAATTTCCCCATCTCCATCCCGGCACGCAAGATTGCCCCCGCTCTGATCACCGGGAATACCGTTGTGTTCAAGCCGTCGTCTGATACGCCCTTGACCGGCTACTACCTGTGTGAAGCCTTTGCACAAGCGGGGATTCCGGCTGGTGTGCTGAATCTGGTGCATGGCAGGGCCAGTGAAGTAGGGCCCACGCTGGTGCAATCCCCTCAGGTACGCGCTATTTCGTTTACTGGCTCGACCCAGGCGGGTGAAGACATTTGTCGTCAGGCACGTATGAGCACCCGGACCCAAATGGAGCTGGGTGGCAAGAACCCCTTGATTGTCATGGAGGACGCCGACCTGGATCTGGCCGTCAAGCTGGTGGTGCAGGGTGGCTTTTCTCTGAGTGGGCAAGCCTGCACAGGGACCAGCCGTGTGCTGGTGCATCGTCAGGTCAAAGCAGAATTCACGCGGCGCTTGGTAGAGAAAGTCAGCGCCTTGACCGTGGGTAATGGTTTGAATGGCAATCCCGATCTGGGGCCTATTGCCACCGAAAGCCAGTTGGAAAGCATTCTGGAATATGTGGCCATTGGCAAGCAGGAAGCCACCCATTTACTGGGCGGCGAACGTTTGACCGAAGGCGACTACGCACGCGGCCTGTTCATGCGCCCGGCTTTGTTTACGGACGTGACCCAGCAGATGCGTATTGCCCGTGAAGAAATTTTTGGACCCGTGATTGCCTTGCTGGAAATCGATTCCTATGAGCAGGCGTTGGCCATGGCCAACGATACCGAATACGGCTTGTCGGCTGCCATCGTGACACGCAGTGCCGAGTATGCGCATCGCTTTGCCAATGATATCGAGGCCGGGACCGTCAAGATTAACCGCACGACGACCGGCAATCTGATCAATGCTCCGTTTGGCGGGCTGAAACAGTCCAGCACGTCTACCTTCCGTGAATCCGGTCGTGCGGGTCTGGAGTTCTACACCCAGATCAAGACCGTGTATCGCGGCATCTGAATTTTATTAACCCGATTTACCGAGAAGCATTATGAAAAAGATCCTACGTCTGGAACAGCGCGAAGCGCGCTTGATGGTGGACGCGGCGATTGCCAAATCCAAAGAGATTGGTGTGCTGGAGACAGTGTGTGTGGTCGATGAGGGCGGCTATCCCATTGTGATGGAACGCATGGACGGCGCGCGTATCACGGGTGCCCAGATTGCCTGGAACAAGGCATTTACAGCGGCGGGCCATAAGCGCTCGACCCATTTGTTCACTACCGCGCCCAATGGTCCGGCCTTGCCCGGCAATGAGGCTTTCGGTATTCAGCTGAGCTTTGAGGGGCGTTTTGCCGCCTTTGTGGGTGGCTACCCCATTGTGGTCAATGGCGAAGTGATTGGTGGCATAGGCCTGAGTGGTGGTAATGGCGAGCAGGACACGGCAGCCGGGGTTGCTGGCTTGCAGGCGCTGGCCGAGGCCTTGAAGGATGAGGGTCTGGATGTATTGGTTCAGGCCGATATCAAGAAATAGTGGCATCAGGAGGACGGGTCATGGCCCATCGTGTCGATATCAAGGAAACGGGCGAGCAGTTTTGGGTAGAACCGCAGGAGACCCTCTTGCAGGCCGCCCAGCGCCAAGGCGTACGTATTTACAGCGACTGCGAGTTCGGTGGCTGTGGCACATGCCGCATTCAGGTCACTCGCGGAAAGGTGTGTTACGAGGATGACAGCCTGCCCATGAGCATTACTGATGAAGAACACGAGCAGGGCCATGCCGCCGCCTGCCAGGCTCGACTGGATGCCGATATTGAAATCAGTCTGGCTGCCCATCGTGATGAGCTGCCAGAAACTCGGCAAGTCAGGGCGCAGGTTCATCGCGTGGAGCGGGCGTGCCAGGGAATCTGGCGTTTGACCTTGCAGTTGCCCCAGGACGTGCAAGTGCAGTTTCGTCCGGGTCAGTATCTGAACATCCTGCTCGAGGACGGGCGTGCGCGCAGTTTTTCCATGGCCAATGCCGATGCGGCACAGGGTCGGATTGAACTGCATGTGCGGGAAGTGGAAGGCGGTCGTTTTACCCAGGTGCATCTGCCAGCCTTGAAGGCTGGAGACGAACTGCGACTGGAACTGCCCTTGGGCGTGTTCTATTGGCGTGAGCGAGATTGGAGGCCCATGATCATGGTGGCCACCGGTACGGGTATTGCACCGATCAAGGCAATTCTGGAGTCCTTGCTGGACAAGGAAGATTGCCCGCCCGTGAGCCTGTACTGGGGGATGAACCGACCCGAGGATTTGTATCTGGCCCAGGAAATCGAGTCTTGGGCGGACCGCTTGTGCGAGTTCCGTTTTGTCCCGGTGCTCTCCCATGCTGACGAGAGCTGGCAAGGCGCTCGGGGCTATGTGCAACAACAGGTATGCCGGGATGAACCCGACCTGTCAGAGCATGCCATCTACTTGTGCGGCTCGCCCGTGATGATTGAGCAGGCACGTGGCCTGTTCAAGGAACATGGTGCCAATGAGCAGTTCATGTATGCCGATGCCTTCAACTTTCAGTCCGATACCCGTGCGGCAGAGCCTTCTCTTGCCTAGGCGTTGTGCGGGAGCTGATCGTGGGCCGCTTTGGGGTCGCGCTTCTTTCGGCTACCAAACAGCTCAGTGAGCGAGGGCAGATTGATGAGTGGAATACGACGGCGCAGATGCTTGCGCTGAGCCAAATGAGGCAGCAACTGCTCGCCGACGGGACGCTGCAAATAGCGACGTTCGACGGGGGTTTTCATGACAGTCTCGTTTAAGGTTTTAATTGAATTAAGTATACCGCAATAGGGGTTTCTACTCAAATTGACAGAAATTTGTGTTTAAAACTAAGGAAATCTGTTGCGGAGAAAGCGCATTTTTTGACTTGGTATACCGTTCTTGGTTTTTCAGGCGGTCAGGGCTCGCAATCCGGTCGCATCATTGGCAGCAAGCAGGAGGTCTTATGCCAACCATTACTTTTCATAAAAACGGCCAGACTCATGTGGGCGAAGTGCAGGAGAACACGAATTTGGTGGTCAGGGCGGGCATCAAGCAATTCCCCTTTCCTCATTTGACCTACGGTTGCGGCATGGGCAAGTGCGCCAAATGCGCGTGTCGTGTGCTGGACGGGGCCGAGCATCTGCCTGCCGCCAACTGGAAAGAGAAAAAGCAATTGGGTGAACGCCTGGATCAGGGCTGGCGGCTGGCCTGCCAGTTGTGGATTACGCAGGACATTGTTCTGGAGCAGGCTGAAATGCAGGAGGTGCAGTGATGTATGTGGTACTGACCAGCAAGCCGGGGGAATATCGCACGGAGCCGGGTGTGGGTGTGGAGACGGTGGCAGCGTATGAATACCATTTTCAGGGACGTTTCAAAGCGGTGTTTGCCATCGCGCGCATTCAGGAAGGGTCGCGCGTGCGTATTGTGGAAGAGACGCCCAACGGCACGATCAATGACATTCCTACCCGGCAAATGGAAAAGTTTGCAACCGCCGAGCAGGCTTATGAAGAGCTGGCCGGGCTGACGCAGTTTGGCAGCATCCAGGCCGAGTTGCGTCAGTGTCAGGCCGTCGGTCACCAGGCTGGGGACCAGACCCCGGCACAGCAGCAATCCTGAGGTAGCAGAATATGGTTCAGATTACATTTGCATCGAACAATGACTTAGTGGTGTCCGCCGCAGAAAACAGCAACTTGCTGCGGGTCTCAATCCGGGAGCGGGGCGGTATACCGTTCAAGTGCGGAGGAGGCATTTGCGGGACTTGCAAATGCCGTATTACCGAAGGACTGGACAATACGGATGAGGTCAAGGCCAAAGAACACAAGCATTTGTCGGAGCAGGACCTGGCAGAGGGCTTTCGCATGGCGTGCCAGACCTTTGTTCGTGGCGATGTCACGGTGAGCTGGTAAGAGGAGTCGCCCATGCTGCATTTGACCGATCAGCAACTCCATGAACTGCTTGACGCTGCCGCCGTGCAGGGTGTGCTGGAGCAGGCCTTTCTGGAGTTTGGACAGGGGCGCGCGGCCCAGCAGCGTCGTGTGCGCACGCAGGTGGGGGAGACGCGTCTGTCCACCCTGGGGGCGGTCATACCAAGCCAACAGGTGGCAGGGGCCAAGATCTACACGACGGTGCGGGGCGCGTTCAACTTTGTCATCGTGTTGTTTGATGCTCTCAGTGGTCAGGCCTTGGCCACGCTGGAGGCCGGTGCGATTACGCAATGGCGCACAGCAGCCTGTTCGGTGTTGGCGGCGCGTCGGGGTGCCAATCCTCAAGCCCAAACCCTGGGCGTGCTGGGTCTGGGCGCTCAAGGGATCGCGCATGCCATGCAGTTTTGTCAGGCTTTTGACGTGCGTCGGCTTCTGGTCTGGAGCCCGAATGTGAACGAGGAGCGTTGTCGCAAGCTGGAGCTGGAATGCGGTGTACCGGTGCGTGCCATGCGTCCTGAGGAGATCGCCGTACAGGCGGACATTCTGGTGACGGCCAGCCGGAGTCGGGAGCCCCTGTTTGATGGACGCACACTCAAGCCCGGCTGCTTTGTGGCGGCGGTCGGCTCCAGTTTGCCGGTTGCGCGGGAGCTGGACGATGCCTGTCTGGAGCGGGCGGGCACGGTTGTGGTGGAGTGGGGGGAGCAGACACTGGCTGAGGCTGGAGACTTGATTCTGGCGGCACCGGACTGTGGTATCGACGGCAAGTTGTGCGAGCTCAGCGATTGGTTGCAATTAGACCCGGGTCAGGGCTACGACGCACAGGGTATTTGCGTGTATAAATCAGTGGGTGTGGCAATTGAGGATATTGCGGTCGCTGGCCTGGCGTATCGCCGTTATCAGCTTGGCAAGGCGGCGCAGGAGGTCGTTGCTGCACACTGAAAAACGACAATAATTCAAGCATGTTGGGGGTAGGCAATGGGAATGGCAGGCTTTTCTTCTATAGGCGAATTCAAGCAGGCGCTGACCCGGGATTACAACCGCATCAATAGCAGTATTTTTGCATCTGGTGTCGTGACACTGAAAATAGATGTAACGGAGGACAGGATCAGCATGTTGGCGGTGCACAAGCGTCAGCCCGCTTTGCAGACCCTGAGCCGGGAAAATGCGCATATTGCGGATCTGGCCGATCTGTATTTGATCAAGGCCTTCAAAAAGGAGATGAAGCAGGTTTTGGTGGAAGAGTACGGGTTGGATGTTGTGGCCATCTTCAAGGACTACGATGCCGTCGCGCAGTTGTCTTCCACCATGGTGTTGTTGCAAAAAGGAGTGTGAATGCAGTGGCGGTGGTGTGAGCGGCCGCCCTGAATTCCAAATCGATAAAAAGAAGCTGACTGGTAGACAGTCTTGTTGTCCTTCCTTCTGAAGCCGGATGTGCTGTGTGCATCGGGCTGCGGAGCCGGGTTCAGGCCGTGACAGGCCTGCTTCGGGGAAGTTGCCGACAGGAAGTGCTTGCATACCGCCGGCCTCCGGCCCTGGGAATTCCCAGGGCCGGAGGCCGGCTTTTTATTTGGAGACAAAATCATGGCCTATGTAGCCGATTTGCTAGATGCATTGAATGTAATCACAGGGGGACGCATGGTGTCCTGTATGGATGAGGTCAAGTGCGGCCATCATCCCTTCGTGATCTGGAAGTCCTCGGGGATTTACGGTAAGGAAGTCTTGGAGATACCCGGCTTGATTCATGGTGATCCCAACAAGGAAGTGCGCAAGGTGGCAGTGTGCATGACCATGTCCGAGCTAAGTATTGAGCTGGCTGGCGCTACGGGTGTGGATGCCATTGTCGCGCACCACCCGATTGCCGATGCGGCCAGTTGTGGGGGCGTGACCTTGAAGGATTATCTGGACCTGTACGGCGTGGCGGCGCTGGAATGCCACGAGGCGTTTCACGGCCTGCATCCGGGTATTGCGTATCTGCATGGTCACAAAGTCGTAAAAAGCGATATCGCCTACGGGGCCATTCATGGCAATGTCATGTTCGTGGGTGAACCCTTGGAGGAGGTCAGCACCTTGGGCGATATGCTCGATCGCCTGGACGGATTCATGGGTCTGGATCTGGAGGATCAACTATTGCAGGCGGAACGTCGCATCAAGGGCAACGAGAGCATTCTGGAGACCAGCACCCTGACCCGCGGCGCGATTCGTCTGGGGGAACGCAGCAGCCGGGTGGGTCGCATTTTGCATATTTTCCCCCATACCGGTTTCAGCCCCGAACATCTGCGCCAGGCGGTGGCCGAGAATCCGGGGGTGGATACGGTGCTGGCGTCGATCAGCCGGGTTTATGACGGTCATGCACTGATTGAGTGTGCTCGGGAGCTGGGCCTGAATTTCCTGGTGGGTAACAGTCATGTGCTGGAAATTCTGGAAAATGGGCTGCCGCTGGCTTATGCCTTGAGCGCCTTGCTCGAGGGTGTCGAGGTGGTGATGTTCCGTGACCGGGTCACCTCCACACCCGTGCATCAGGTAGGAGGCGCCCGCTTGCGCGACTACGCCCAGCACTTTTCGACCGCCCATCTGATGGGCAAGAACGTGTTGAGCTTCCAGTAGGTCCAGCTTCCTGAACGGAGAGAGACATGGATAACAAAACAATAGAAATCGACAAAGTAGTGCATGTAGCGCCTGCGGGACGTCGTCCTTTGGAGCGTATTGAGGCAGTCGGCCTGGGCTTGTTGATCCTGGCCATGCTGACGCTGTTTTTCTATCCCGCTACCTTGTCCGGTGCCTTTGATACCGTGCTCAACAAGGTCAAACCGGTCGTGGTGGATGTGTTCTTGACCGGACAGGTGGGGGTGGCGGTCATTATCAGCGTCATCATTGGACGCCTGCTGGAGCGCCTGGGTTTTACCGACGCCATGATGCGGGTCTTTATGCCCGCCATGCGCGCTATCGGGATCAATCCAGCGGTGATTATTCCCAGTGTGTACAACATTTTTGGCGACATCAACGCGGCTGGCCGTATCTCGGGACCTTTGTTGCGCCAGGCCGGGGCCACCAAGGACGAGCAGAAGATTGCAGTGGCCACGATGGTGCAGTCCCAACAGTCGTTCTCGACCTTCATGTTGGGCATGATGGCGCTGACCTTTGCGGGGGTCAATGTCTTTGCCGTGGTGCTGATTGCGATCTTCGGTCCTTTGCTGCTGTCCCCCCTGCTGTTGTCACGCCTGGTCTACCGCAATGTTCGTTCGGTGGATTTACTCGCGGCCCCCCGCTTTACGCCGAATATCGATTTTGCGCCCATGTTGTTCAAGGCGGCCCGGGAAGGGTAGAGCTCTTGCTGTTGATTCTGATCCCGGCAGTGGCTCTGGTGTTTTGCGTCATTGGCCTGCTTGAGCATATCGGCGTCTGGGCGCCGATCAGTGCGGTGCTTGAGCGTGGTTTGCTGGCCTTGAACATTCACCCTGAAACCGGTTTGCTGGCCATGCTGGTCAGCCCTACCCTGGCGATGGGCAAATTGCAGGCGATTGCCTCGACCCTGGACCCGTCGTTGGTGGTGGGCTCGTTTGTACTGGCGTCCTCCGGCTTGCCCTTGTCTGCGGTCTTTGGGCAGATCCCCGTGGTCTGGGCCGAATGCTCGGATCTGAATGAAAAGGAGGTCATGGTAGCGGCTGTTTTGGGCATCGTGATGCGCTTGCTGACTGCGGTGGTGCTGGCTGTGTTCCTGACGCCTTTGATTGTCTGAAATCCTGTTTGTTGTTCCCCCACTTTCGGAGCGCTGATGTTGGCGCTCTTTTTTTTATTTTTGCCGGTTTTGTCCGCGAGCCCACACTGCCATCGAACTGCCATAAAACTGTAACAGGGCTGAAAGAACTCTTGTTTAACCTGAGCCTGTCGTAGTCTTTTTAAGGCAGGGCACTTCGGTGACTCTGGTTCTTTAAGTTGATGCCTTTTTCTGTCCGGCAGCCTGTGCTGCGGCCTATTGCGCTAATCGATGCTTTGCCTGTGTGCCCGGTGCTTAGCCCTGCGACACAGCAGGATGCCGGGTGTGGCTTGGCGATGTGTGGATCACACGGCCTTGTGGGGGAAGGACCATGAACCAGACCCAGGTGACGGTGTTGAGCGGTTATGGAGGCAAGGCGCCCGCCGCTATCCTTGTACAGGCCTGTGGCCTGCGACTCCTGCTGGATGCAGGCGGCCCGCTGTATCCCGGGCAGGCGTGCGACTGGTATCACGGACTGGAGGTGGATGCCATCCTGGTCACCCATGATCACCAGGACCATATCGGCGCGCTGTCCCAGCTGCCCGAGCATATTCCTGTCTATGCCACCGCCTCCACCGCACGCAGTTTGCCTGCCGGGCGAACCTGGCGCGAGCTGCCCACGCGCGGCACGACCTATATCGGTGATATTGCTGTGCGTACCGGCTTGTCCGGCCACGCGCTGGGAGGTGTCTGGCTGCATCTGGATGTGGGGGGCGGGCTATTTTATAGCGGGGATTTTTCCTGCGAATCCCTGCTGTTTCCGTTTGACTTGCCACCACCTGCGCATCTGGCTTTACTGGACGCCTCTTACGGTTTGTACGACCAGTCGCATCATGTGGCCTGGAGCATTCTGGAATCCTTGTTACAGTCTCATCCCGCCTTGTTGCCGGTGCCGCCTTCGGGCCGGGCAATAGAGATTGCCCTGTGGCGTCAGCAGCAAGGATACGAGGACTGGAGCATGGATGCGTCCTGCTATGAAAACCTGACCCGCATGATCAGTCAGAGCAGTGACCTGTTATTGCCTGGGGTGCAACAGGCGTTGCGCGAGCTCATGCCGCGTGCTGCCGCCTTTGATCCGCATGCTCACCTGGTGCTGGCCGGCGAACCGGACGGGTGTCAGGGCAAAGCGGGCGAGCTGATCCGGGAGCATCGGCTGCACTCCCTGGACCCGGAGACAGCGCCCGGCAGCCGCTTGCTGATACACACTGGCTATGTCGCCCCGCACGCGCCGCGCGGCACTCACACCTTGTGCTGGAATGTGCATCCCCGTCTGTCCGATTTGCGCTGGCTGGTGGATATGGTGCAGCCGCGTTATTGCATGCCCTTGTTCACGCAAATGCATGATCTGCCAACCTGGCGCAATGTGCTGGGACCGGCCTTGAGTCTGGAAGGTCACTGGGAACTGCCCGCGACCTCCGTGAGGGTGGTTTAGGCGACGTAGCGTTCCAGCAGGGCCTCGCGTCGGGCGGGGCTGAGCTGCAAGGCATCCTGGAAAAACCGATCCAGGCTGCCGTGGGTAGCATCAATCGTCTTGAAGGCGGTTTCCAAAAACTCGGGCTGAACACCCCACAGAATATCCAGTACTTCGTCGCGGATACCCCGGTTATCAGGCAGATCGGGGCGGCGGAAGAACTGCTTGGTCAGCAGATAGTCATGCATGACATCATCTGGATGGACGCCAACGGCGCGGTGCAACAAGGCCACGGCAAAGCCAGTCCGGTCTTTCCCGGCCGTACAGTGCATCACCACGGGCGTATCGGCTTGCAGCAGTTGATCAAAGACCTGGGCAAAGGTGCGGGCATGGGTGGTTACGAACTCGGTGTAGGTCTTGTTCATCGTGGCGTGCGCAGCCTGCACATCCCCCTGGCCTTGAGCCAGCATGTCCAGAAAATCGGGTAAGACGGTGGGTTCGACTGTCAGGGCGTGACTGGTCAAAAAGCTGTACTGGTAAGGCGAACGTTTGCGCTCGTGCGCCCCGCGAAAATCCAGGGAGCGCGCAATGCCCAGCTCCTTGAGGATGTCCAGATCCTGCTGGCTTAAATCTGCCAGATGGTCCGAGCGGTAGACACGACCTTTACGAAAAGAGCCGGAGTCCGTGGCATAGCCGCCAATATCACGGAAATTGCTGGCCCCTTTTAAAGGGCAGGATACGGGACTGGGCAGCGACGATACGGGCACGGCGGACTCCTGTGTGGAAACGATGAAAGTCTCATGTTAACGGTCTTGAGCAGGATCTGCATATGACAATACGGTGACATAGGAACGGCAGGTCGGGCAAAACCCCGCCCAGCGCTGACGAGGCTTCCTGCATCGCGAAAAAGCCATGTATATTCTTTGCTGGCAAGGCCCGGGCAACGCGACCGCCATCATGCCTTCATGTCCCTTGAATCCGACTGACCCAAGGCGAGATAGGGAGGCGCGCGATGCGTTGCCTGCACCGACTAGACAAGAACAGGTGCGGTGCCTGGTCAGGGGGGACAAGTCTGATGAGGCATTCACGCATCGCTCGCATGCTCAGGTGCTGCCAAAAGATCCCCGATATAGTGGCTAAAGCAGGCCCAAGGTATAAGGTCAATGCATATTTGGACAGACCGTCGACCAACCGGACGGCCCAGAACCGTAATTTTTCAAGGAACAAGCATGTTTGAGCATTTGCAGGCCTATGGTGGCGATCCGATTTTCCGCTTGAATGAGGCATTTCACGCCGATCCGCGCGATCGCAAGGTTAACCTGACCATTGGTCTGTATTACGACGAGCAAGGCCGTCTGCCCCTGCTGGACGTGGCTCGCCGCGCTGAAGAGCAATGGGCCGCCAAGGGCCAGCCACGTGGCTATCTGCCTATTGAAGGCTTGGCTTCTTACCGCAGCGCTGTACAGAAGCTGGTGTTTGGTGCCGATAGCAAGGTGCTGCAGGAAGGACGTGTGGCGACCATTCAGACACTGGGTGGCTCCGGCGCCTTGAAAGTCGGGGGCGACTTTTTGCACGAAGCCTACCCCGAGAGTGAAATGTGGATCAGTGACCCGGCCTGGGATAACCACCACTCCATTTTCCGGGGATCGGGCATTCGTACCCATACCTATCGCTACTACGATCCAGCCACTCGCGGTCTGGACTTCACTGGGTTGATGGAGGACATTTCCGTGCTGCCCGAGTACAGCATTGTCTTGTTGCATCCTTGTTGTCATAACCCCACCGGGGCCGATCTGAGCGATGAGCAGTGGCTGCAACTGATTCCTGTGCTGCAGCAGCGCAAGCTGATTCCTTTCCTGGATATGGCCTATCAAGGGTTTGGTCGTAGTCTGGATGAAGACGCCTTTGCCGTACGTGCCATGGTGGATGCCGGGTTGAGCTTCCTGCTGGCAAACTCGTTTTCCAAGAACTTTTCCTATTACTCCGAGCGTTGCGGCGGGTTGTCGGTGGTGTGCCAGAGCGCCGATGAAGCAGATCGTGTTCTGGGGCAGTTGAAAGCGGTGGTACGTCGCATTTACTCCAATCCTCCCTCGCATGGTGGTCAGGCGATTGCCTCGGTCTTGTCGGATGAAACCTTGCTGGCGGAATGGTCGGCTGACGTGGAAACCATGCGTCAGCGTATCGCGGCCATGCGCAAGCGTGTACACGAGCGTTTGAAAGAACTGGCGCCCCAGTACGACAGCAGCTATTTCGTCAAACAACAAGGCATGTTCTGCTACACCGGGCTGAGCAAAGAGCAGATTCAGAAGCTGCGTGACGATTATGGCGTGTACGTGCTGGAATCGGGCCGCATCAGCGTGCCTGGCCTGAATCAGTCCAACGTTGATTATTTTGCGGAGTCGATGGCGGCAGTCGTGGCCTAAACCGTACCGTCGTTGCTGACGAAGCCAAGAACGTGTTGCCAGCCTTTGTGGGGCCGGCAACACGTTTTTTTTCGGTGAATTGGAGGAAAGGAAGTCTACCCAGACTGAGCGGCAACGCAGCCCGACCCGTCCATCCAGATCAGGCCGCTGGATCACCCCGCATCCTGGCCGGTAAGTCGCTTGCCTATATTGGGCCGGTTCAACCCAGCCCTCTTGAAACCGTCTGTCGGCGGCGGACTTAGGCTAACGCCCGGGACAGAATCTCCTGATTGATCTGCTCCTGTTGTCGAGCCCGGTTTAGTAAATAGCGGTGAAAGTCCTGACTATGGGGCGATTCAAAGGCGCCTGCCCGTCGAGTCAACACGTAGGGCCAGGGCAGGGGTAAGGAATGGGAGAAGGGCAGGATAAGCTGCCCGTGGCGGACTTCTTTTTCTATCATCGAGCATTGGGCTAAAACAAACCCTTGACCGGCGACAGCGCATTCCAAAGCCATATGCGAGAGCGAAAAAACGCGGAAGCGATCCAAGGGCAGCTCGCCGGGGTCGACGCTCAGCGATTCAAACCAGTCTCGCCAGGACGGTGGCGAGGTAAAGCGCGGCTGCCAGTCCGAGGACAGCAACGGATAGTTCAGCAGATCACGTGGATGCCGCAACGGAGCCTGCCCTTGCAGCAGAAGCGGGCTGCAGACGGGGACGACTCGATCGGTATACAGTTCGGTAAAGCTGCGGGGGCGGGCGGCTGCTTGCCCATAGGTAATCCGAAAATCAATCTGTTCTGCTTCCAGATCAGGCTCGGCATGGCTGCCTTTCAGATGCAGCGTCAGTTCTGGGTCATAGTGCTCTTGCCATCGAAATGCCAGCGGGGCCATCCAGGTTTTCAGCATGGATGGCAGGGCGCTGATGGATAACAGGCTGGTATTGCGCGACCGCTCCATTTCTTGCCGGCCGTCACGCAGGAGCTCAAAAGCCTGGGTGCAAATTTCGTGAAAGCGTACCCCGGCCGCCGTCAGCCGCAGGCGCTTGCCTTCCTTGTAGGTCAAGCTGCAGCCCAGCGACTGTTCCAGCAACCGTAATTGCTGGCTGATCGCACCGGGTGTAATTTTTAGACGTCGGGCGGCTTCTTGCAGGCTTTGGCTATGGCCCAGCGTTTCAAAGACTTGCAAGGCACGTAGGGGAGGCAAAGTATCCATGATCGGTAGGCCCCGTTCAGAACAGTCATTTAGGTTTAGAAATTCTAAACGAAATGGATAGTAGCCTGAATTTAATTGCGTTTATGATGATCCTGGGCCTTGGCTCGGCATTCTTCAAAGACACATAGAGCATGGGTGGATGCGTTTCGCCTTCATGCGTCGCATTCAGAGTTGGGAGTAAACCATGTTTGTACGTAATGCTTGGTATGTTGGCGCTTTAGCTGCGCAGCTTGGCCGCAGCTTGCTGCCCGTGCGTATGCTTAGCGAAAATCTGGTGCTGTACCGTCGAGAAGACGGCCAGCCGGTTGCTTTGGAAGATTCCTGTCCGCACCGTCGTCTGCCCTTGTCCAAAGGTCGCTTGATTGGTGATCAGGTGGAGTGTGGCTATCACGGCCTGACCTTTGATTGCAGCGGCTCCTGTACCAAGGCGCCCGGCGTGGCGCAAATTCCTAAAAGTGCGGTGGTACGTAGTTATCCTTGTGCGGAGCGTTATGGTCTGGTCTGGGTCTGGATGGGGGACCCTGCGCTGGCAGACCCGTCCAAATTGATTGATATCCCCGAGTGGGACAATCCCGAATGGGGCGTGAATCGTGGCGATGCCATGGAACTGGACTGCAATTACTTGTACGTCACCGACAATTTGCTGGACCCCTCGCACGTATCCTGGGTACACCAAAGCTCGTTTGGTAGCCCCGACATCATCGGCCTGCCCCTGACGGTGAAGGTTGAGGACAATGGCGTGACGGTCTCGCGCTGGTCAAAAAACGTGGAAGTTGCGCCGTTTTACAAGCAGTTTGTGAAATTTGAAGGCAATTGCGACCGCAAGCAGCAATACGAAGTACGCTTCCCGTCGCTGGCCGTTATCAAGGCCATCTTCCTGCCTGCCGGTGCCGCCACCGAGCAGCCCAGCGAGTACCACCCAGACGTTTTCCTGATGGACTCCTATAACTTCCTGACCCCCATCGACGAGGAACACACCCGCTACTTCTGGTTCCAGCTGCGCAACTTCAGCCCGGATGACGAGGCCATTTCCAAGATTTTCAACGAAGACGTGCGCCATGCGTTCCTGGAAGACAAAGTGGTTCTGGAAGAGGTGCATAAAGCCCTGAAAGAGCGTCCCGCTGCCTTGGACTTGCCGCTGGATTCCGGCCCCTTGCGCTTCCGTCGCAAGATTAGCCAGCTGATCCAGGCCGAGCAGACGGACGCCAGCGAGACCCCGGCGGCTTGAGCGTCATGAGCCCGACTGCCTCATCTGCGTCCACTGCATCCCCGGCCAGCCGCCGTTTTCGGGATTACCGTGTTCTGGAAAAACAGCGTGAAAGCGATGTGATTACCTCCTTTGTGCTGGCCCCGGTGGACGGTGTGATGCCGCCTTATCAGCCAGGCCAGTATCTGGTGTTTCGTCTGGAAATTGACGGACAAACCGTGCTGCGTAATTACAGTCTGTCGGGGGACCCCGACAGCACGGACCGCTTGCGTATTTCCGTCAAACACGAGAAGGCCCCGGTAGGGTTAAGCGTGGCCGATGGTCTGGCCTCCTCCTATCTGCATCAACAGGTGCAGCCAGGTGATGTGCTGAGCGCGGCAGGGCCACTTGGCGAGTTTGTGCTGGACGAGAGCAGCCAGCGGCCTGTGGTGCTGCTAAGTGGCGGCGTGGGCCAGACTCCCTTGCTGGCCATGCTGCATCGTTTGCTGAAACGCAGTCAGCGTAAGGTCTACGTGATTCACGCCTGCGATAACGGCTCGGTTCATGCCTTTGCGGATGAAATGCGTGAACTGGCCACACAGCGTGACGGCGTGCAACTTTACTTCTGCTATCGCAACCCGACTGAAGATGACGTACAAGCCGGTTTGCACCATGTGGCGGGACTGATTACCCGTGAGCAGTTGCAGCGTTGGCTACCGCTGGATGATTACGAGTTTTACCTGTGTGGGCCTGGTGCCTTCATGCAGAGCAATTACGGCGTTCTGCGTAGTCTGGGAGTGACGCGAGAGCGCATTCACTACGAGTTTTTTGGCCCGGCCACGGTGCTGGAAAACACCCTGGCTGGCGATACTGCCGCCAGCACGGTTCAGCCTGAGGGGCAAACGGCCGTGGTCTCCAGCGCCGCAGGGGTGAACGCAGAGCAGGCGTTGCTCCCCGCCATCACTGAAGCTGCTGCGCAAACCAGTGCGGAAACCGCCGTGGATGCGACGCAAACCGTGACGTTCCTGCCCGACGGTCGTCAGGCCCAATGGCATGAGGACTGTCCTTCCCTGCTGGATCTGGCTGAGGAAACGGGCTTGAGTCCGGACTTTAATTGCCGGGCGGGCCTGTGCAATACCTGTATGTGCACCCTGGTATCGGGCGAGGTCGATTATTTTGAAGAGCCTCTGGACCCTGTGCCAGAGGGCAAAGTCTTGCTGTGCTGTTCCCGTCCCCGTGGTCCGGTGGCCGTGGAATTGCCTTAAGAGTTTTTCAATTGCTTGTTGAGGTTGGCCCCGTCCTTTTGGGACGGGGTTTTTTCAAAAAAAATCATATGCTTCCTTGTTGGAAGTCAGGCGGATTTTCAATGTCTGGAGCCGGGGGACGTGGCCATGAGGGCTGTTGAAGTGGGGGTCCTACAGAGACTGGATTGGGAAGCGATGAGGTGCTGTCTGTATCTCCCTACCGCTGTGCGATAGCGGTCATTGTTACCACCACAGCAGCAGGAAGAAGCTTGGTTACCTTGCTATGAATGGGCTTGCTCGCTTATCCAATCACTAAAGGCACGGACCTCTGTTTTTTGCCTCGTATCGGGCAAGGTCACCAGGTAGTAGGCAAAGCGGGCTGGCCAGGGCTTGTCCAACACTTGCACCAAGCGGCCTGCGGCTATTTCATCTTGCGCATATTCTTGCGGTATCAAAGCCAGTCCCAGGCCCGCAATCGCGCCGCGTATCAGCAGGTAATCATCCTCAAAAGCTGTGCCTCTATCGGCGCGTGCATCGTCCTCCACCCCGTGGGCAGACAGCCAAAGCGCCCAGTCGGCCCGGTCGGCATCTTGTAGCAGTGGCCACTCCAGGCAATCTGCTGGCTCCTGAATGACTGGCTTGTCTTGCAGCAACGCAGGGCTGGCTACAGGCAGCAAGACAGGGGCCATCAAGGGCTCGGCCTGCAAGCCGGGGTATACGCCCAAGCCGTGGCGAATGGCGATATCCACTTTGTCGCGACGCAGGTCCACCAGCGTGGGGGACGCCTCCACACGGATTTCGATATCGGGATGGCGTTGCTTGAAATCGGCCAGCCGGGGAATCAGCCAGGAAGCGGCAAAGGAAGGCACGGTGCTGATCGTCAGTGTCTTCCTGTGCTTGGTGGCTTCCAGCGTATGCATGGCCTGTTCGATCTGGTCAAACGCCGTCAGCAGGGCAGGGTAGACCTGTTCACCTGCTTGACTCAGGCTCATTTTGTGGTGGCTGCGCACAAACAGTGTCACGCCCAAGCGGTCTTCCAGCAGCCGGATTTGCTGGCTGACTGCGCCCGAGGTTACGCCTAGTGCCTGGGCGGCCAGCTTGATGCTGCCGTAGCGTCCGACTTCGGTAAAGGCGCGCAGAGCTTGTAAAGGAAAGACAGGATTCATGATTTAGTTTATCTAAATCTATCAAGCAGATTTAATCGTTTTTCTTTGGCTATCTAAATGGGGAAAATGGGCTTCTGAATCGTTTTTAAAGTTTAGCTTATCTATATGCAAAAGAAGAGCGAACTTTCTGTTTGGGAGCCACGCCATGATTGATCTGTACACCGATAGTTCGCCTAACGGCTTTAAGGTGACCATCGCCCTGGAAGAGCTGGCACTTCCGTATCGCCTGCATCACGTGCGTATCGAAGCGAATGAGCATAAGCAGCCGGAGTTTCTGGCCCTGAATCCACATGGGCGTATCCCGGTGATGACGGATGATGAAACAGTTGTTGTTCTGTTCGAGTCCGCCGAGATCCTGCTGTATCTGGCGGGAAAAACCGGCCAATTGCTTTCAAAAGATCCTGTTCAGCGCTGGGAAACGATCAAATGGCTGCAATTTCATTCCTCCAGCGTGGGGCCGATTCTGGGCCAGCGCGTGCATTTCGAGCTGTTCGCGCAAGAGAAGATTCCGGCCGCCATCGAGCGCTACCGCCGTCTGGTGAATGATCTGTTCACCGTGCTGGATACACGCTTGGCAGACCATCCTTATCTGGCGGGACAGGACTATTCCATTGCCGATATTGCGCATTTTGGCTGGATGCATATTGCGCGGATTATCGACTTTGATTTCAGCCAGTACCCGCACATGAGTGCCTGGCATGATCGCGTGGCCCAACGCCCCGCAGTCCGTAAAGGCATCACCTTGCCTGAACCTGCTACTGGCGCCTGAGGAGAAAACAGCATGACGATTGAAACAAGCCTGACTCAAGGCGCATCTTTCCCTGCCTTTGCCAATCACCCTGGCTATAGCCGCATGTTTGCGCCGGGTCGTCTGACCATGGGGATCTTTCTGCCTCTGCGTTTTTATCAAGGCGATATGAGTGTGCTGGCCGGGCAGGCAGCGCTGCTAGAGGAGATAGACCGCAAGGATTTTGCAGCGGTGTGGGTACGTGACGTGCCCTTGTATGATCCCAGTTTCGGAGATGCGGGGCAGGTGTTCGACCCCTTTACTTACCTGGCTTTTCTGACTGCTCGCACCAAGCGGGTGGCCTTGGCTACGGGCAGCACGATTTTCTCCCTGCGTCACCCGATCGACCTGGCGAAATCCGCTTTCACCATTGATCAGTTGTCCGGTGGGCGCTTGGTGCTGGGTATTGCTTCCGGGGACAGACCCGTGGAGTTTCCCGCCTATGGCGTGGAGCGGGCCGAACGGGCAGAGCGTTTTGCGCAGGCTGTCAGCTATTTCCGTCAGCTAACGCAAGCGGGGCAACTGGATATCGACTCTCCGCTAGGTCGCTTCGATACCGCAGAGCTGTTACCCAAGCCTGTGCATGGCTCCATTCCCTTGATTGTCACCAGCTCCTCGGGGCAGTCGCCCGAATGGATCGCCGAACATGCCGATGGTTGGCTGACCTATCCGGAAGCCACACATACACCGCTAGGTCCGCAAAAGCTGGCTGCCAAAATTCGGGCTTGGCGCGCCCGGATTCCAGATGGCGGTTTCCGTCCGCACATGACCAATGAATGGCTGGATTTGGTGGATGACCCCGATTACCCACGCACACCGTTGCGCGGTGGTTTTACACTGCGTACCGGGCGCAAGGGGCTGATCACCTTGCTGGAAGAATGGCAGGCAGCCGGTGTGAATCATGCTGCTTTGGGTATTCAGTTTGCGCAGCGACCGGCGGCGGAAATTATCCAGGAGTTGGCTGAGTATGTGCTGCCACATTTTGCCTCTCACCAGGCGCAGCCTGCCCTTGCAACAGCATGGTAAGCGACAGGGGAACACAAGCATGACTAGCCGTGCAGAACAGCCGATAGCCGGTGGTATTCAGATCCGGGATTTGCAGCCGCAAGACCGGGTCGCTTGGGAGCTACTGTATCGGCAGTACGCCGAGTTTTACAAAGAGCCCATGAATGAAGAGATCCTGGCTCGTACCTGGTCCTGGCTGCTGGATGTGCAGCATCCTTTGCAGGGGAAGGTGGTAGCTACGGCGAATGGTGTGCTGCTGGGTTTGGCGCATTACCGTCCTTTCCCGGAGCCCTTGCTGGGCAAGGAGGCTGGTTTTCTGGATGACTTGTTTGTGTTGCCGGAACAGCGAGGCGGCGGGCTGGGCCGCCGTTTGATTGAGGCAGTCTCCCAGGCAGGTAAGGAGCAAGGCTGGCCGTTCCTGCGCTGGATTACGGCGCAGGACAATGCCCAGGCGCGAAGGCTATACGATGGTCTGGCTCAGGCAACCGCTTGGGTGACGTATGACTTGAGTTTGGGGACGGCTTGCTGACTTAATGCCCGTAATCCCAGTCCTTATGTGTTCTTGGAACTGGGATTACGGACATGGGGACGCTTGATTGCATTGTTGTCCGCCGTAGCTCGCTCCTGAGATTACTCATGAACAGTGGCGGCGGGTGATCCAAATGGAGGGAAGGCATACCGAAAACCTTCCCTTTTTTATCTTCAAACCTCGCGTTTGCTCTTTGCCTCCAGCAACATCAAAGCAAGCAACACCACACTGCTCATCCCTAGTCCAAACACCACCAGCGGCCACGCCGTATCCCCATCCAATAAGGTCACTGCCAACGTACCGATCACGCTAACGATCAGGCTTTCCACGCAAAAGTAGATCGCCACGGCGGAGCCGGCCACGTCGTTGAATTGAGCCAAGGCGCCATTGGCGGTGACGGATACGGTCATCACAATGCCGATGGCGGCCAGCCACATGGGCAGGATAAAGCTGGCAAAGGAAGGTTCCAGCAAGATCTGCCCGGTTGCCAGCAAGAGGGTGGCAAGAAGGATCACGCCCATGCCGCGCTTCAGGCTCCCGGCGGTTCCCCAGCGGGCCACAAAGGTTTTGGACAGGCGGGTGGTGGCAATCATCACCAGGGCAACACTGGCAAAGGCCAGGCTGAAGCTCATTTCTGAGTAACCCGCTTGTCCGATCAGGACGCGTGGGGCCGTGGAGAAGTAGACGAAAAATGTCCCCATCCCGGTGGAGAAACCCAGGGTATAGACCCAAAAGGCTGGGCTTTTGAAGACGGCCAGCGCGGACTGTTGTGAATGTAGTGGTTTGGCAGGCCGAGTTTCCTGCCAACGGAACAGCGCGTGGAGCCAGGCCAGCAGACCCATTCCGGCCAGGCTCAGGAAGATGGCCTGCCACCCGCCCGCACGGGCAATCAGAGCACCTGCAATAGGCCCCAAGGCGGGTACGAATGCCAGGATGGCGCTAAACAGGCCGTAGATCACCACCCCTTCGGCACGATCGGCGTAGACATCGCGTACGGTGGCAAACAAGGCCACCAGGGTGGCCGAGGCCCCCAGTGCTTGCAGCACTCTGAAACCTACAAAAGCCCAGGCGGTGCTGGATAAGGCGGCGGCGATTGAGGCCAGCACGAACAGCGCGGCTCCGGCCAGCAAAACTGGTCGTCGGCCTATGCGGTCCGACAGAGGGCCAAAGATCAGTTGCCCCGCACCCAATAGCAGCATGTACAGGCTAAGGGTCAGCTGGATGAGGGCTGGGGTCGTGCCCAGAAGCTCCGGCATGGCCGGTACGACGGGCAAGTAGATATCCATCCCCAGGGACGCGAGGATGTCAAAAGGCGCCATCAACAGCAAGGCGGCTGGCAGCGTATGAGCCCAGGAAGAGCGTGAGCAAGACATAACAAAATTACCACTCGAAAAAAGGAATCGGGCGGCGTCTGTTTGTTATCAATCAGCGGGATTGGAAGTACAGAGCGCCGCAACAAGACAAGAGCTTGTTGCGGCTTACTCAGTTGCTGACTTTGTGCTCGTCATTCAGACGGCTCCTCACAGAAATAGCTTGAAGATGTGTCGCGGGGGAAACGCTGCATGGCGGCATCTGCCCAGTTGAAAGGGATGTGGCGCGACAGTTGCTCATTATAGGGGGAGGCTTTTACGGTCTTGAAGCCTCAGCTTGTGATGGCTGGTGGTTTTTTGCCCGGCAAAGGTTTGGCCAGACGCGACACTGCCTCGCTGGGGCTGCCGGTCTTGTTCTTCCTGACCCGGATCGCAGCGGCTTTCAGCAAGCGCGGGAATGTCGGACATTGCGTATGGTTGGCGGCGGGGCATTGGCTGCGTCGCGTACCCCTACGCCTTGGACCCATCGTTTGCATAGTTTGCTGACACACGCGATTTTCGGTTTGGGCATGTACCTTGCGGCCTTGCTGACCCAGCAAGTGGCCTAAGGCGATGTAATTTGTTGGGACATCTGTCATGAGTAATCTGAAAACTACCGGCACCTTCCCGTCGGCCGTCTCTCTGCTTGCCCTGAGCCTGTTTGCCATGGGCAGTGTCGTGTTTCTGATGGGCGACATCCTGGGCTGAGTGCTTGCAGTCACGATTGGGTCTGACATTGAGCATCGAAGAAGTCCAGGAGCTGTTCTCGTGTGTAAGTCAGCCCCAGGATGCCGATTCCAGCTGACCGGAGGGTGGTGGCTGGGATTAGGCCTGTTGTTTGGGCAAGGCCAGCCATTCCTGGGCCGTAATGCGGCTGATGTGTTCAGTCCGGTAGTCTCGCAGGAACGGGTTGTATTTGTTTTCCTCGGTGCGGTGATGGCGAAACCCGCATTTGGCCTGCACACGGTGTGATTGGGTATTGTTGGCAAAGTAGCCGCACCACAGTGCGTTCAGTTTCAGCGTTTCAAACGCGTGTCGCATCACTTCGCGCACGGCCTCGGGGATCAAGCCCTGACCCCAGTAGGGGACGCCAATCCAATAGGCAATTTCACCTTCTTCTTCACTGAGCTTGAAGTTGCTGTTCTTGCCGATCAGTATGCCAATGCATCCAACAGCCCGGCCATTGTCTCTGTGTTCGACGGCATACACTTCGGGCATATTGAAAACTGTGCGGATAATTTCGGCACTTTCCTCAACGCTGGTATGAGCAGGCCAACCGGCAATCGGGCCGACTCGCTCGTCGTTGGCGTATAGATACAAATCCTCGGCGTCGCTGTTCTGCCAGGGGCGTAAAATGAGTCTTTCTGTTTGAAGTGTCATTTTCTTTACTCACAATGAAGCAGAAAACAGAATAGAAGCGGGCGGCGTGAGCGAACAGAGCAGGACCTTGGTAGTTTCGGTACTTTTAGCAAGTCTTGCAGGGTGCCGAGTGCTAAAGAGCAGGACAACATCATGCATCACACTCCACAATTACTCAGCACCCAAGACGGCTGGCTGACGGGCGAGACAACGCTGGCTGACAGCATGGGCATGCCGTTGTCTTTTGGTCATGCCTATATGACCTTGATGATCTGCCTGTCGGGCCACGCTCTGATCAGCCTGAACTTCAAGGATCAGCCTGTACGGCCTCATGATGTGCTGGTTTTGGCGGAGGACACGATTGCGCTGCTGAAAAAGCGTTCGCGCGGTTTCAAGGTGTTTTTCCTGTTGATGCCCAAGAGCCTGGCGTCAGAAGTGGCGTATCAATTGCCTAATGCCTTGTTTGTGTTCCTGCATGACCATCCACTGTGCGTGCCCCCGCAACAAGACCGGGCCTTGCTGGCGGCTTGGCTGGTGCAACTGCGCGAGATTGTGCGAACCCGCACGCTGTATCAGCACATCATGCTGCGCAATCAGTTGCAGAATTTCTTTCTGCGGATTGCCGATCAGATTCCGCCCGAGTATCAAGGCGGAAAGACGTTCAGCCGCAAGGAGCAAATCAGTTGGCGGTTCTGGGAGCGGGTTGGACAGCAGTGCAGGCAGCATCGTGAGGTCAAGTTTTACGCGGATGCGCTCAATATCACCCCGTTTTACCTGTCCCAGCTGACCAAAGAGTTTTTCAACGACAGCCCCAAGGCCTTGATCGACAGGCAAGTGGTGCTGGAAATCAAGGCGCTGCTTTCCTACAGCCAGTTGGCGATGGGGCAGATCGCCGATCAGCTCAACTTTGGGGACCCCTCGTATCTGTGTCGCTACTTCAAGCGCCACACCGGGCTGTCTTTGAGCCGTTATCGCCAGCATGCGCAAGGTGAACGCACGCCGGGCTGATCGAGAGTGTGAGCAGGCCCGCTCTGGCGTGGTTCGCAAGCGAACAGGCCAGTGGTGCGGGTCGTGTCAGGTCCGTGCGGCACGAACATGGCGGTGTTGTGTGGCCCGGAAGGCGAGGTGCCGCTGCGCTTGAGAGTTATGTTTGGGAAGCAAACTCGAAGCGGCGCCGGTTTGGGGCCTACATCCGTCCCGTGAATTTGTAGCGATCGCCAGGATGCCAGAGCCTAGCGTGAGTAGTGAACTGCTCACTGGAAAACGTGCGGCGGTCCATCACCAAACAGGGCTGCTGCTCTTTCATATGCAGGGCGTGTGCGATTCCGGTGGGTGGCACCAGCACTTCAATGCTGTAAAAGCCGGTTGGCAAGGGGGCGACCCGCACCAGATATTCGTTAGGCGTGATCTGACTCCAGTCCTGCTCCATATAGTCGGGTGCCATGCGCGCATCCACTAGACGATCTTCGTACTGGATAGGCAGGCCGTTCTCGGCATGCACAATAATGGAATGAAACAGCGCCGCGCCCGGAGCAATGCCGTACAGGCGTGCCTGTGCCGGGCTGGCCTGCAGCCGCTCCATGCTCAGCACTTGACAGCTATGTTGATGACCGCGCTCGCGTATGTCTTGTGCAATGCTGCGTATCTCGATCAGCGTGGACTGGAATTTGGGTTGGGCTACATACGTGCCCGAACCCTTGATGCGGATCAGCAGTCCATCGTTGGTCAGTTCGCGCAGGGCCCGGTTGACCGTCATGCGTGATACGCCAAACTGCTCACATAAGGCTAGCTCTGTGGGAATCAGATCGCCTTCCCGCCATTGTCCGGTCTGAATCTTTTCCACGACATAGTTCTTGATCTGTACATAGACGGGGAGAGCCGATTCGGAGGACGAGTTGCTCGTCAAAGGGGCAACCATGCTGATGCTTTCCTGTAGGGACGTGTTCACACTCAAGGGTTTGTGCAGGCAACCATCGGGGGTGCTGCACCGGCCATGATTCTAATACCCCGACAGTGTCCCTGGCCGTCTGTTTTCGCGGCGCTGCCAGGGCAGGCATATGTATAGACAACTATTGGAAATGACTATACATTGGCAAAAGCTTACAAGAAAACCGTTGTTTTGTCGGCGCTTGGGCCTGCCTTCCCTGGGTGGAAACAGTCTGCCAGATAGAACCAGCGCGTATCCAGAGACACCTCAGATGGAGGACAGCACCATGCCTGATCATCACACTTCGACGGCCAGCCAGGACCCCCGTTTCGATCCTGCGCGGGAGATTCATGCCCCCACGGGTACACAGCTCAGTTGCAAGAACTGGGTGGCAGAAGCCGCGTACCGCATGATTCAGAACAATCTGGACCCGGCCGTGGCCGAGAACCCCCAACATCTGGTGGTGTACGGTGGCATCGGGCGTGCGGCTCGAAACTGGGCGTGCTATGACCAGATTCTGGCCAGTCTGCGCCAACTCGAGGATGACCAGACCTTGCTGATTCAGTCCGGCAAGCCGGTGGGCGTGTTCCGTACCCACCGTGATGCGCCGCGCGTGCTGCTGGCCAACTCGAATCTGGTGC
This sequence comes from Alcaligenes sp. CHO6, assembly GCF_037120595.1. NCBI lineage: Bacteria > Pseudomonadati > Pseudomonadota > Betaproteobacteria > Burkholderiales > Alcaligenaceae > Alcaligenes > Alcaligenes sp. CHO6. Next base: position 262,022 of record NZ_JBANCI010000003.1, on the reverse strand, counting down.
CCAAATGGGCCACGTGGGAGAAGTTTCACGAGCTGGATCAGGCCGGGTTGTTCATGTACGGACAGATGACGGCGGGCAGCTGGATCTACATCGGCAGCCAGGGCATTGTGCAAGGCACGTACGAGACTTTTGCTGAGGCAGGTCGTCAGCATTTTGGGGGTTCGCTGGCCGGGCGCTGGATTCTGACGGCTGGCCTGGGGGGGATGGGCGGCGCACAGCCTTTGGCTGCCAGCTTTGCCGGTGCGGTATCGCTGACGATTGAATGCAAGCAAAGCAGTATCGACTTCCGTTTGCAGACTCGTTATCTGGATAAGCAGGCGCGCGATCTGGACCATGCACTGGAGCTGATTGCCCAACACACGGTTGCTAAAGAAGCCGTGTCGATTGGCTTGCTGGGCAATGTCGCCGATGTGCTGCCCGAACTGGTGCGACGCGCTCAAGCCGGTGGTTTGAAGCCTGATCTGGTGACGGACCAGACCTCTGCCCACGATCTGCTCAATGGCTATTTGCCTTCAGGCTGGACGGTGGAGCAGTGGCAGGCCGCTCAGAAAGATCCGGCGCAACACGTCCGCATTCAGCAAGCTGCTGCCCAGTCTTGCGCCATCCATGTAAAAGCCATGCTGGATTTCCAGAAAATGGGCATTCCGGTTGTGGATTACGGCAATAACATTCGCCAAGTGGCGTTTGATGAGGGCGTGGCCAATGCCTTCGATTTCCCCGGTTTTGTGCCAGCCTATATTCGCCCCTTGTTTTGCGAGGGCAAAGGCCCGTTCCGTTGGGTGGCCTTGTCGGGCGACCCGGAAGATATCTATAAAACCGACCAGAAAATCAAAGAGCTGTTCCCCGACAATGAGCACGTGCATCGCTGGCTGGACATGGCACAGGAACGTATCGCTTTCCAGGGTCTGCCTGCTCGAATTTGTTGGCTGGGGCTGGGCGAGCGTCATCGTGCCGGTTTGGCCTTTAACGAAATGGTGCGCAAGGGCGAGCTGAAAGCGCCGATTGTGATTGGACGTGACCATCTGGACACCGGTTCGGTAGCCAGTCCGAACCGCGAAACCGAAAGCATGCGGGACGGCACGGATGCCGTGTCGGACTGGCCTTTGCTCAATGCGCTCTTGAACACAGCTGGGGGGGCCAGCTGGGTGTCGCTGCATCACGGCGGCGGCGTGGGCATGGGCTACAGCCAGCACGCGGGGATGGTGATCGTGGCCGATGGCAGCGAGCAGGCTGCGGCCCGTCTGGAGCGGGTCTTGATTAACGATTGCGCCAGTGGTGTGATGCGTCATGCGGATGCAGGTTACGAGCTGGCGATTCAAACGGCCAAGAATTTCGGGCTGACACTGCCCATGATCAAGTAAGAAAAACAGGACAGATAAATGAGCAAGAGTATCGAGCTTTCTCCAGGCGCACTGACTTTGGCGCAACTGCGCCAGATCTGGCAGAAACCGACTGTTCTGACTCTGCCGGCAGAGGCGGTGGGGGCGATGGACGCGTCCTCGGCCATTGTGGCCAAGATCATCCGTGCAGGTCATCCTGCCTATGGCATCAATACCGGCTTTGGCAAGCTGGCCCAGCAACGCATTCCCGACAACGATCTGGAACAGCTGCAAAAGAACCTGATTCTGTCGCATTCCGTAGGGGTGGGTGAGTCGGTTTCCGATGCGGTGGCACGGCTGATTATGGCCATGAAGATTGCCAGTCTGGCGCGTGGCTTTTCGGGCATACGCTCGCATGTGGTCACGACCTTGCTGGATATTCTGAATGCGGGCGTGGTGCCTTTCATTCCGTCCAAAGGTTCGGTGGGCGCATCGGGTGATTTGGCACCCTTGTCGCACATGACCTTGACGCTGATCGGGGAAGGGCAGGCCAAGTGGCAGGGCGAATGGATGCCTGCCCAGCAGGCTTTGGCCAAGGCTGGTATCACCCCGATTGTGCTGGCCGCCAAGGAGGGGCTAGCTCTGATCAATGGCACGCAAGTGTCTACGGCCCTGGCATTGCATGGCTTGTTCCGCACCCAGACCTTGTTCCGCAATGCGATTTTGGCCGGAGCCTTGAGTGTGGACGCCGCCAAAGGCAGTGATGCGCCTTTTGATGCGCGTATCCATGAGGTGCGTGGACAGCCAGGACAGATTTACGCGGCCCGCTTGTATAGGGAGCTGCTGGCTGGCAGCCAGATTCGCCAGTCGCATCGGGACAATGACAACAAGGTGCAGGACCCCTACAGCTTGCGTTGCCAGCCCCAGGTGATGGGCGCGATCCACGATCTCATCACGCAAAATGAGCGCAGCTTGCTGATCGAGGCCAATGCCGTCACGGACAACCCGCTGGTATTCCCCGGCAAGAACGGTGAGCCCGATCAGGTGATTTCCGGCGGCAACTTCCACGCCGAGCCGGTGGCCTTCGCCGCCGACGGCCTGGCCTTGGCGATTGCCGAAATGGGTGCCTTGGCAGAGCGTCGAGTCGCGTTGTTGATTGATGCCAGCATTTCCGGTTTGCCACCGTTTCTGGTGCCTTCTGCCGGTTTGAATTCGGGCTTCATGATTGCCCATGTGACCGCGGCGGCGCTGGCTTCGGAAAACAAGTCCTTGGCACATCCTGCCAGCGTGGATAGCCTGCCTACGTCGGCTAACCAGGAAGACCACGTCAGCATGGCGACCTTTGCAGCGCGCAGACTGGAGGATATGGCACAAAATACCGCTGCAATTGTGGCGATTGAATTGCTGTGTGCGGCGCAGGGCATTGATTTTCATGCTCCTTTGCTGACTTCCGAGCGCTTGAGAAAGGTGCAGGACGCGATTCGTCAGGCCGTGCCTTTTTACGATCAGGATCGTTATCTGGCTCCCGATATCGAGGCCCTGAAAGCCCTGGTGCTGGACGAGAGTCTGGCTGACACGGCGGCCGACCTGTTTTAGGGTCCAGGGCGTACTCCCGAGCCTTGTTGTCTCCATGCCAGTGGCCCTGGCCCGGATGGGCGGAGCCAGGTTTTTTGCATAATGACGTGGCAGACAACCCAGTGAAAAACGACTGCGCCAGGCTTTGTTGACCGCGATGGCGAGCCAAGGACTGTCGGGCCGAGCGCGGACTAGGGCCTGCCGGGTAAGGCTTTCAGGCTCGTTTTTTCAGGCGCGGTCCAACAGCTGGCTCAGTGTGTCTTGATAGGCGGCAAACGCCGTTTCCTCCTGGGGGTGCTGGCCGTCGATCACACAGGCTTTGCCACTGACGAATACGTCGCGAATCGGATTGGTGTGGGCGCGCTCTGAAAAGACCAGGGCGGAGAGCCAATGTGATTGATCCAGTCCCGCCAAACTGGGGTGAGCCAGATCAATCACCATCAGGTCGGCCTGATGCTCGGGGGCAAGCTGCCCCGTGGCCCGCCCTGACGCCTGCGCCCCACCGCGGACGCAGGTCCCAAATAAATAGTCTGCGACATAGGGCTGTCGAGGCGAAGCCAGCACGTTGCGTTGCTGACGGCTTAAACGTTGGCCATATTCGAGCAGACGCAGTTCGGCGCGCCAGTCCACGCAGATGTGGCTGTCTGATCCGATGCCCAAGTGGCCATGGTCGGCCAGAAAAGCAGCGGCCGGAAACAGGCCGTCCCCCAGATTGGCTTCGGTTGTCGGGCATAGGCCCGCCACTGCGCCACTGCGGGCAATTTGCTGACGCTCCGGCTCGCCAATGTGAGTGGCATGAACCAGGCACCAGCGCTCGTCCACATTGAAGTTATCGTACAGGTAGGCGACCGGACTGCAACCCTTGAGCTCCTGGCACGCCAGCACTTCGGCCATCTGCTCGGCAATATGGATGTGAATCGGATGGCGGGAGGGCAGGCTATGCAGGCCGTCGATCAGCGTGCTGATGGAACCCACATCGGTGGCACGCAGGGAATGGGGCGCCACGCCATAGCGCCGGTCCACGTTCAAAGGGTGGCTGCTGTGCAAGGATTCCAGCAGGTACAGCAGTTGCGTGGGGCTGTTCAGGAAGCGCTCTTGGTCCGGTCGCGGTGCTTTGCGGCTGAAGTCGCTGTACTGATACAACACCGGCAGCAGGGTGATCGCCAGTCCGCTGGCGCTGGCCGCCTCCAGAATCCCTTGGGCCAGCAGACCCGATGGGCTGTATCGGCCTCCCTCACGCGGGTGATGCAGGTAGTGAAACTCGCAGACGCTGGTATAGCCGGCCTTGAGCATTTGTATGTAAAGCCAGTGGGCAATCGCATACAGGTGTTCAGGCTCCAGACGGGCGGCGAAACGGTACATCAGGTCGCGCCAGCTCCAAAAGCTGTCCTGGTCTTGTCCCCGAAATTCCGTCAAGCCTGCCATGGCACTTTGAAAAGCGTGCGAATGCAGATTGGGCATCCCTGGCAGCACGGCGCCCTGTGCCCGATACACCTTATCGCTCGCGTCCTTGGCGGGCGGGCAGGTTCCAGGCAGAACCTGCGTCAGCGTGCCGTGCATGTCCCAGCGCATCAGCACATCGGCTTGCCAGTGGCCGTCCAAATAGGCCCAGGGCGCCCACAGGGCTTCATGCTGTTGGACAGGGTTCATGATGACTCCTTGCGCAGATCGCGGCTGATGGCGCCTTGGTACACCACCAGGGCGCAGCGGGGCAGGCCCAGCCAGTAGACCAGTTCCGACAGTGACTCGATATCCCAGGCGACAAAATCGGCGCGGGACCCAATGCTCAGTTCGCCGGTGATGTCCGGGGCTCCCAGGGCCTGGGCGGCATGATGGGTGACGGCGGCCAGGGCCTCAGGCACCGTTAGCCTGAATAAGGTGCTGCCCATGTTCAGCATCAACAGAAGGGAGGTGCAGGGAGAGGTGCCGGGGTTGCTGTCGGTGGACAAGGCCATGGGTACGCCGTGCTTGCGCAGCAGCTCGATCGGGGGCAACTGGGTTTCACGCAGGAAATAATAGGCGCCGGGCAGCAGTACGGCAACCGTTCCGGCTTCTTTCATGGCGATCACCCCTGCTTCATCCAGATACTCCAGATGATCGGTGGACAGGGCGCGGTAGCGTGTCGCCATTGCCGTGCCCCCTAGATTGGAGAGCTGCTCGGCATGCATTTTTACAGGTAGTTTTAGGGCTTGGGCCGCTTTCAGCACGCGCTCGGACTGTCTCAGATCAAAGGCGATGCGTTCACAAAATACATCCACAGCGTCAATCAACCCCTCTTGTGCCAGGGTGGGCATCATCTGGCTGCAGACCTGATCCACATAGGCGTCGGTTTGACCTGCGAACTCCGGGGGCAGGGCATGAGCACCTAAAAAGGTAGTGCGCACTGTGACCGGGCGCAACTCTCCTAAACGCCGGGCCACGCGCAGCATTTTTCGCTCGCTGTCCAGATCCAGGCCGTAGCCCGACTTGATTTCGATTGCGGTCACGCCTTCGTCCAACAAAGCATCCAGACGACGCAGGGACTGGGCCAGCAGTTGCTCCTCGCTCATGCAACGGGTGGCCTGAACCGTTGAAACAATACCGCCTCCCTGGCGGGCTATTTCCTCATAGGAGGCTCCGGCCAGCCGCAAAGCGAATTCCTGGGCTCGGGTGCCACCGTAAACCAGGTGAGTGTGACAGTCGATCAGGCCGGGGGTGACCCAGCGATTGTCCAGCTTGTGTACGTGTTTGGCCTGTTGCCATTGGGGGGGGAGTGCATGCCGGGGCCCCATCCAGACGATGCGGCCCGCTTGTTCGACCAGGCAGGCATCCTCAATGACGTGTTCGGGGTCGGCGCGGGGAGCCAGACGTAAATCAGTCCAGAGTGTGTAGTTCATCAGTCATTCCGTAGGGGCGATATACGCGTAGACCAGCGGGGCCGCGGCATGATCGGCGGTCAGTTGCAAGGAGACGGAGACAGAGGTGGAGCCGATCAGGGCCTGTTCTGCGGTCAGAGCCCAGCTTGCGGTTCCAGCCTGACATGTATAGCCGCCGCGTGGTGCGTACAGAAAGTGCGTGCCTGCCTCCAGCTGCACAGGAGTGTCGCGTCCCGCCCATGCCTGCAGACGGCCCTGGGCCCGGCCCCGGCGCACCATCAGATTCAAATCCTGGGTAGGGCCCTGCGCCAAGAAGCAGCTCACCTTGTCCTCACCCGCAAAGACATAGGGTTGGAAGGGATGCAGTGCATGGCGCTGTTCGTTGTGAATCAACTGCATGTGCTCGCCTTCGATGAGCAGGATATGGCGCTCTATACCGGGAAAACGGGAAAAATCACCGGAGGTCTGCACATGGGCCAGGCTAAGGCGCCAGTCAAAGCTTTCATATCCTGCTTGGGGGGGATGGCACAGGATCTCGCGTGTGGTGCCGCCCCCATTTTTCCAGTTTTGCACGGGCAGCTTGCTGATGGTTAGCAGGCCAAACAAAGTGCTTGGGTGGGGCTGGCTCATGGTGGCAGGGCTCCATGCGGATTTTAAATTGTATATACAATAACGAAGTATAGACAAAGCACGACGTTTGTCTGGGCCGAGAGCTTGTTTTTTCAGGGTAAATCCGGAGCGGATGCGCGTTGGCTACTTGCGCTGCAAGCCGCTTGGTGGCAAGGTATACGCTAATAAACCCGCGTCATAATTCATTCAAAGGTGCAGGATGCCTGGTTTTCCGGCATCCTGCGTTCATTGTTGCAAGCTATAAAGTTTGCATATGAAGTATTTAATCGTTCTTCTTCAGGACTTTTCCGAATCATGGATACCCTCTCGCAGCCTTTTACCTTTTCCCAACGTGCCCAGAAACTGAGTGGCTCCGCAATTCGTGAAATTCTCAAGGTCACGGCGCGACCCGAGATTATTTCCTTTGCGGGCGGTCTGCCCACTCCAGTCGGCTTTCCTGTCGAGGAAATGCAAAGCGCGTTCAACAAGGTATTGAGCGAGCAGGGGCGGACTGCGCTGCAATACACCACGACTGAAGGATATCTGCCGCTGCGCCAATGGTTGGCCGAGCAGATGAGCGCCGAAGGCGCGCCCGTTCAGGCCGATGAGATTTTGCTGGTGAACGGTTCCCAGCAGGCGCTGGACATGCTGGGCAAGCTGTTCATTGACGAGGGTAGCAAGGTATTGGTGGAGTCCCCGACCTATCTGGGCGCTTTGCAAGCCTTGTCGGTCTACGATCCTTCTTTCGTCGCCATTCCGACTGACGGTCAGGGCATGATTCCCGAATATGTCTCGGCACCGGAGGCCATGGGCGCTCGTCTGTTGTACGCCTTGCCCAATTTCCAGAATCCGACCGGCTTGCGTCTGCCGTTGGAACGCCGCCAGGATCTGGTGGAGCGCTGCGCTGCGGCCCATATTCCTATTATCGAGGACGATCCCTACGGCGAGTTGCGTTATGCCGGCGAGCGCCTGCCCAGCCTGCTGTCCCTGGGGCGCAAGGCAGGCGCGACAGTGGTGCGTTTGGGCACGTTCTCCAAAGTGCTGGCTCCCGGCCTGCGCCTGGGTTACATCGTGGCCCCTGCCAAAATCATCGACAAACTGGTGCAGATCAAGCAGGCCACGGATTTGCACACGTCCACACTGACACAGATGGCGGTTTACGAAGCCGTACATAACGGTTTCCTGGAACAGCACCTGCCCAAAGTGCGCGATATTTACCAGAAACAGTGCGCCATCATGCTGGACGCCATGGACAAGAACTTCCCGGACACGGCCCAATGGACCCGTCCTGAGGGTGGCATGTTCATTTGGGTGACCTTGCCCGAGCACGTGGATGCCACGGCCCTGTTGCAAAAAGCCATTGAAAATCTGGTGGCCTTTGTGCCTGGTGAGCCGTTCTACGCGGGCAATGGCGTCAAGCGCAACACATTGCGCCTGAGCTTTGCGACCGTACCCGAGGAAAAAATTCGCGAAGGCATTGCCATCTTGGGTAAACTCATCAAAGAAGCCTGATCGCTATCTGACGGGCATGGGGCGCAGCCAGACGGGTTTGCGCCTTTTCAAGCGCTGGCTCAGCCAGCGTTGTGGTTTTCAGCGCCGCTTATTGCACTTTCTTGGCTCCCAGAGCGTGAACGGGTTTCTGGAATCCACCGCATACCCTCTGTCGGAGGGTATGCTTGTTTTCGGTCTATGGCCCAGGGCCTGGATTTGGGTTTTACCTCTATGACATCTCCATCCGCTTCGAAAGCCCCCCCGCGTCCAGATCTGTCTGATATGCGCCCCAACAATGATTGGGTAGCCCGCTATCTGCCTGCCTCCTGGGGGCCGTATGCCCGGCTGTGCCGCTTGGATAGGCCAGTAGGCACCTGGTTGACTCTGCTGCCCGCGCTTGCCGCTCTGGTGCAGGCCGCGGACGGACTGCCCACCTTGTGGCGTCTGGTGATCTTTTCCCTGGGCGCTTTGCTGATGCGCGGTATTGGCTGCTGCTTTAACGATATGGCGGATCGCAATTTCGACCATCAGGTCGAGCGTACCCGTTTTCGTCCCTTGACCAGTGGCCAGATCACCATGCGTCAGGCCGTGCTCTTCGTGCTGGTGCAAATGGCCGTGTGTGCCTTGCTGCTGTTGGCGATCAATGAATACAGCCGGTGGCTGGCGCTGGCCTTGTTCCCGATTGTGATGATTTATCCCCTGTGCAAGCGTTTTACCTATTGGCCGCAAGTGGTCCTGGGCATCTGCTTTAACTGGGGCATGTTGATGGCCTGGTCGGACACCCAGAACATGGTGCCTTTTGGTGCCATCCTGATGTGGGTGGGCGCGATTTTGTGGCAGGTTGGCTACGACTCCATCTATGCCTATATCGACATGGCGGACGATACCAAGCTGGGTCTGCACTCCACGGCGCTGCGTTTTCGCGAGGCAGGCAAGACCTGGATCAGCGGTTTTTACATTGCCGCCATGTTGTGCTGGCTGATCGGCGGTTATCTGCTGAACGAGCGTATTCTGTATTACGCGGTCATGGCGCTGATTGCGCTGCATCTGCTGTGGCAAATGCGGCATTTTGACGTGCGCTATCCCGAACGAGGCCTGCGCCTTTTCCGTGCCAACATCTGGGTTGGTGTCTTGCTGGTGGTGGCTGCTTTGGCCGGCACTCTCCGTTTGGCTTGATACGTATTCAAGCAATTTACGTAAAGTTTTAAAGGTTTGAAAAATGGCCTCTCCTCTTGAGTATGTTGCAACGGCGCTGTTTGCCATTGCCATCGTCCACACCTTTTCGGTTCCGGTGTTTGCACGCTTGGCCAATAAAGGCGGCAGCCATGCAGGGCTGTGGCACATGTTGTCCGAGGTTGAGGCGGTGTTTGGCGTGTGGGCCTGTGTGCTGGTGGCCTATATGGCTGTTTTTGTGGATTTACAGTCGGCGATTGAGTATCTGGAAGGGCGCAACTTTACCGAACCCATGTTCGTGTTTGCGATCATGGTGGTCGCGGCCAGCCGTCCCATTTTAGAGCTGGTGAACAAGACGGTGTCCGTCCTGGCCCGTGCGCTTCCCATGTCTGACAAGATTTCCACGTATTTCATTACGATTTCCGTGGTGCCTCTGGCCGGTTCGCTGATTACCGAGCCGGCCGCCATGACCCTGGCGGCGCTCCTGCTGCATAAAGCCTATTTCCGTCATCAAGGCCATGCCGGCTTCAAGTATTTGACCGTGGGTGTTCTGTTTGTGAACGTCTCCATCGGCGGTGTCCTGACGGCCTATGCGGCCCCGCCCGTCCTGATGGTGGCCAGTACCTTTGGCTGGGATACAGCCTATATGTCCACCCACTTCGGGTGGCGTGCGGTCGTCGCGGTGCTGATCAATGCCACGTTGGTCACGCTGGTGTGCCGCAAGGCCTTGCTGGAAATGGGCCAGGGCATGCCCCAGGAAGCCAAGACGCAGCGTTCCGTGCCTGTGACCGTCATGGCCATTCATGTGGCTTTTCTGGTTGCGATTGTCTTGGGCGCGCATCATCCAATTGTGTTCATGGCCTTGTTGATGCTGTTCATCGGCTATGCCCACTCGTACAAACACTACCAAAGCCCCTTGCTGGTGCGTGAAGGCTTGATGGTCGGCTTTTTCCTGGCGGGACTGGTGGTGCTGGGCGGACTACAAAAATGGTGGCTTCAGGATCTGCTGGGTGGTCTGTCGCCCACGGTGCTGTTCTGGGGGGCTACCGCCTTGACGGCTGTCACCGACAACGCGGCCTTGACTTACCTGGGCTCCCTGGTTGAGGGGACCTCGGAAATCTGGCGTTACATGTTGGTCGCGGGTGCGGTCACAGGGGGCGGTTTGACAGTGATCGCCAATGCGCCCAATCCAGCCGGTTTTTCCATTTTGAAAGGCAGTTTCCCGGACGGCGCCATCTCGCCGTTGCGCTTGTTGCTCAGTGCGGCCGCGCCCACCCTGGTTGCTGCCTGCCTGTTTCTGATCTGAACCTGGTGCCCACCTTGCGCGGTGACTCTGGCGGGGTGCAAGTTCAGTGCGATTGAACGCCAAAAGGGCTAAAATCAAGCCAGAAGCGCTCCCGTGACGTGTTTGCGGGGGCCCGTTGAGCGGGGCGCCGGCTTGAAATGGGCAGGTGCCGCCCCCATTTACTGGTATCTCGAAATTTGTTTCGGCTTTTTTTAGTTAGGATGAGTCGTGCCAATCTATGCGTATAAATGCAGCTCGTGCCAATACGAAAAAGATGTGCTGCAAAAAATGTCGGACCCCGTTTTAGAGGTTTGTCCAGAATGCAATCAGCCCACCTTTACCAAACAGGTAACGGCGGCCGGGTTCCAGCTCAAGGGTACGGGCTGGTATGTAACGGACTTCCGTAACCAGGGTGGCAGCAAGCCTGCGGACAGCGGCTCGGCATCCACGCCAGCTGCTTCGTCGGCGCCTGCGCCTTCAACGTCCAGTTAACACTATTTCTTATGCGCCCCTTCAAGCGTTATTTCGTCACTGGTCTGCTCATTTGGGTGCCCCTGGTCATTACAGTCTGGGTGCTGACCTTGCTGATCGAGACGCTGGAGAGCGTTGTGCCGGAGTTCCTGTCTTCGCAGGCCTTGTTTGGCCTGCGGATTCCCGGCTTTAGAATTTTGCTGGTGCTGGCGGTCTTGTTCGGCACGGGTTTGCTGGCGGCCAATTACCTGGGCCGTGCGATGGTGGATCGTTGGGAATTGCTACTTGGGCGTATTCCTTTGGTTCGTTCCATTTATAATTCGGTCAAGCAAGTCAGCGATACGGTGTTGGCACCCGACGGTCAGGCTTTTCGCGAGGCTGTCCTGGTGCAGTATCCCAGGGCCGGCTCCTGGACCATTGCCTTTTTAACCGGTACACCGGGCGGACAAGTGGCGCAGATACTGGGAGACGACTTTGTCAGTGTCTACGTGCCCACGACGCCCAACCCGACCTCCGGTTTTTTCCTGATGATGCCTCGGGCGGACGTTCACAAGCTCGACATGACGGTGGATGCAGCGCTTAAATACATCGTATCCATGGGCGTGGTCAGCCCTGTCGAGCCCATAGCCCTACCCCCAGTTTCTGACCAGCCTGCGGGCCCTGAAGGGACGCCCCCTTTGGCTGGAACCTGAATTTTCCAATTTGCAGTTTTTACTATTTCGGAGTCATCCTAGATGCGTACGTGTTATACCGGCGAGGTTTCCAAAGAATACCTGGGCCAGACGGTCAATTTGTTTGGCTGGGTACATCGTCGCCGCGACCACGGGGGTGTGATTTTCATTGATCTGCGCGACCGTGAGGGTCTGGCGCAGGTTGTGGTCAATCCTGACAACGTGCAGGCCTTTGAAGTGGCTGAGCGCATCCGTAATGAGTACTGCCTGCGCATTACCGGTCGTGTTCAGGCTCGTCCCGAAGGCACGGTCAATTCGGATCTGCGCTCGGGCGAAATCGAGATCGTCTGTGACGAAATCGAGATCCTGAACGCTTCGGTCACACCCGCTTTCCAGCTTGATGATGACAATCTGTCCGAAACCACCCGTTTGACGCACCGTGTCCTGGATTTGCGTCGTCCGCAAATGCAGAACAACCTGATGCTGCGCTACAAAGTGTCCATGCAGGCCCGTCGCTACCTGGACGACCTGGGGTTCATCGATATTGAAACGCCCATGTTGACCAAGAGCACCCCCGAAGGCGCTCGCGACTATCTGGTGCCTTCGCGTGTGAACGCCGGCGAATTTTTTGCGCTGCCCCAGTCGCCCCAGCTGTTCAAGCAGATGCTGATGGTGTCGGGCTTTGACCGCTACTACCAGATCACCAAGTGCTTTCGCGATGAGGACTTGCGTGCGGACCGCCAGCCCGAATTTACCCAGATCGACTGCGAAACCTCTTTCCTGAACGAAGAGCAGATTCGCGAGATTTTCGAGGGCATGGTCACACATATTTTCCGCACGGTGCAAAATGTGGAGCTGCCCAAGTTCCCCACCATGAGCTGGACTGAAGCCATGCAGCGCTACGGCTCGGACAAGCCTGATCTGCGCGTCAAGCTGGAGTTCGTGGATGTGGCTGACCTGATGCGTGAAGTGGATTTCAAGGTCTTTTCCGCACCGGCCAACGACCCAAGCTGCCGTGTGGTTGCCTTGCGCATTCCTGGCGGTGGCGCCATGCCCCGCAGCGAAATCGACGCCTACACCAAGTTTGTCGGTATTTACGGCGCCAAGGGCCTGGCCTACATCAAGGTCAACGATGTGACCTCGATTCCTGAGGGCCTGCAGTCGCCCATCGTCAAGAACATCAATGTAGAGGTTCTGAAGCAGTTGATGGAGCGCACAGGTGCTCAGAATGGTGACCTGATCTTCTTTGGTGCCGACAAGGCCAAGATCGTCAACGACGCGATCGGCGCGCTGCGTATCAAGATCGGTCACAGCGAGTTCGGCAAGGAAAACGGCCTATTCGAAGAAGGCTGGAAACCTCTGTGGGTGGTGGACTTCCCCATGTTCGAGTACGACGAGGGCGAGAACCGCTACTTCGCCGCTCACCACCCGTTCACCAGCCCCAAAGATGGTCACGAAGATCTGTTGGAAACCGATCCCGGCAAGGCCTTTGCCAAGGCCTACGACATGGTGCTGAACGGTTGGGAAGTGGGTGGCGGCTCGGTCCGTATCCACCGCGCCGATGTTCAAAGCAAAGTATTCAATGCCTTGAAGATTGGCCCTGAAGAGGCTCAGCTCAAATTTGGCTTCCTGCTTGATGCCTTGCAATACGGTGCGCCTCCACACGGCGGTCTGGCCATGGGACTGGACCGACTGGTTACCCTGATGGCGGGCGCGGATTCGATTCGTGACGTGATCGCGTTCCCCAAGACGCAGCGTGCTCAGTGTTTGCTGACTCAGGCCCCCTCGGCGGTGGATGAGCAGCAACTGCGCGAGTTGCATATCCGTCTGCGGGCCGTGGACAACAAATAAGTCAAATCGGGGGACGGCGTGTCAGTGATTCGGGTAGTCAGCTACAACATTCACAAAGGACGCTCGGCTTCTGGCAAACGAGAGTCCTTGGCGGATTTGCGCCTGGGACTGTACGGACTGTCTCCCGACTTGCTGTTTTTGCAGGAAGTGCAGGGGCGCAACCAGCTGCAAAGCAGTCTGGACGCCCAGCATGAGTCTTTGGCTGCGGCCTTGCGCATGAATACGGCCTATGGCTGCAATGTGGTTCGTCCGTATACGGACCACGGCAATGCCTTGCTATCGCGTTTTCCTATCCTGCAGTATGAAAACCAGGATATTTCGGATCACCGCATGGAGCAGCGTGGTCTACTCCATGCGGTCATTGATATTGATGGCCGCCCGGTGCACTGCATTGTGGTCCACCTGGGACTGTTTAACAGTGGCCGGGTTCGTCAGGTGCAGGCGCTGCTCGATCGCATCAAGCGCATTGTCCCGGCCGATGAGCCGTTGCTGATTGCGGGCGACTTCAATGACTGGAATAACCGGCTGGCCCCGATTTTTGTGCAGCAATTGAACCTGTACGAAGTGTTTTCTTTCTCGCCTCGCGGACAGGTTGATAACCGTTTCCGCTTGCGCCAGCCCATCAAGTGGCTGCGTACCCGGCGTAAAAGCGGGTTGGTGGTGCCTGAGCAGGGCATACAACTGGGTGTGAACGGCGCAGCGCGCATGACGCCTCCTCCCCGCACGTTCCCAGCGGCATTCCCCTGGCTACGACTGGATCGGGTTTATCAGCGTGGTTTCGCGGTCCGTAATGCCCGTGTGCTGGTGGGGGACCCCTGGAAGCAGTTGTCTGATCATGCCCCTATCCTGACTGAGCTGGAGCTGCCCTGAAGGAGCTTTGCCGTTCAGTGGTTTCTTAACGCATAGGCCTTGCAAACATGCCGAGTCTGAAGCGCGATCCACTTTGGCACGATGGTAATCAGATCACCTTGCTGCAAAATGGGCAGGAGTTTTTTCCGGCTATTTGTCAGGCGATCGATCAGGCCACCAAGCGCCTGCATCTGGAAACCTATATCTTCAACCTGGATGATAGCGGTCACAGTGTTCTGGACGCCTTGCGTCGGGCCTGTGAGCGAGGGGTACGCGTGCGTGTGGTGATCGACGGCTTTGGCAGTGATGTCTATGCCTTGCAGATCGCTGAGCAGTTAAAGGCCATGCGAGCGCGTTATCGAATTTACCGACCCAAGCCCAAAGGATGGCGGGAGCCGCGTCTATCCCTACGACGTTTGCGCCGGTTGCACCGCAAGATGCTGGTGGTTGATGAGCGCATTGGTTTTGTGGGCGGCATCAATATCCTGGATGATTTTGATGAGGTGCCGCTAATCGATGGGAAGGGCAGGCCACGTTTTGATTTTGCCGTGCGCTGCGAGGGGCCGATCGTCGATGATATGGTGCGCGCCCAACAGGCCTTGTGGCTGCGCATGGCCTGGCGCAGACGCAAGGACTGGGACAGTTTTACGCAACGCTTCACCACTTGGCGCGAGTGGCGCAAACGGCGTCAGGCTCGCAAGAAAGCGCAGCAGGCCGGAGAGGTGTTCGAGGGGGTCCGGGCCACCTTGTTGCTGCGGGATAATGTGCGCTATCGTCAGCAGATTGAGCAGGCTTACTTGCACCTGCTGGGCAAGGCGCAGCAACAGGTGATTTTGGCCAATGCTTACTTTTTCCCGGGCCGCAGCCTGCGGCGACGCATTGAGCAGACGGCACAGCGGGGCGTGCGGGTGCGTTTGTTGCTGCAAGGTCATGCCGAGTATTTTCTGCAATATCGGGCCTGTAGATTTATGTACGGACAGTTGCTGGACCACGGCATTGAGCTGTACGAGTACAAGGCCAGTTACTTGCACGCCAAAGTGGCGGTCATTGATGATTACTCCATGGTGGGCTCATCCAATCTGGACCCGTTCAGCCTGTTGCTGGCGCGTGAGGCCAATGTCCTGATTCAGGATGCGCCGTTCACCCGGGATTTGCAGGCCAAGCTGGAATACGAAATCGAGCACAATGCCACGCGGGTTCATCAGGAACACTATCAGCGTCTGGGTTGGCTGAGCAGGCTGGTCGATTATCTGGCATATGGTATGTTGCGTCTGGGTGTGCTCTTGACGGGCAAATCGTCCTTGTACTGAGGTCGGTGCGGCTTTGCTCAGGCGGGGCTTTACCCATACAAGGAGTCGGCCGACAGGCCGCGCCTTATAAAATATTTCTTATACTTTAATAGTTTGGTCCCGAAGGACCGAGTTGACCGTAACCATAATTACTTTTACCCGGAGGGTGGACCACATGAAAACACGTGCAGCTGTTGCCTGGAAAGCGGGCGCGCCGCTAACGATTGAAGAGGTCGATCTGGCAGGCCCCAAAGCAGGCGAAGTGTTGGTCGAGATCAAGGCGACAGGCATTTGCCATACTGATTACTACACCCTGTCGGGCGCTGACCCGGAAGGTTTGTTTCCCGCCATTTTGGGCCATGAAGGTGCAGGCGTGGTGTTGGATGTCGGCGCGGGTGTCACCAGCCTGCGCCCTGGCGATCATGTAATCCCCCTGTACACGCCCGAATGTCGTCAGTGCAAATCCTGCCTGTCGCGCAAGACCAATCTGTGTACAGCCATTCGCTCTACCCAGGGCAAGGGTTTGATGCCCGATGGCACCTCGCGTTTCTCCATCGGCGGCAAACCGGTTCACCATTACATGGGCACATCGACCTTCGCCAACCATATCGTGGTGCCTGAAATTGCGCTGGCCAAGATCCGTAGTGATGCTCCGTTCGACAAGGTGTGCTACATCGGCTGTGGCGTGACCACCGGCCTGGGCGCTGTCCTGTTTACTGCCAAGGTGGAAGCGGGCGCCAACGTGGTGGTGTTTGGTTTGGGCGGGATTGGCCTGAACGTGATCCAGGGCGCCAAGATGGTGGGTGCGGACAAGATCATTGGTGTGGATATCAATCCCGAGCGCGAAGCCATGGCCCGCCAGTTCGGCATGACGGATTTTGTGAACCCCAATGACGTTGAAAACGTGGTGGACCACATTATTCAGCTGACTGATGGCGGTGCGGATTATTCGTTTGAATGTATCGGCAACACCAAGGTCATGCGCCAAGCCCTGGAATGCTGTCACCGCGGTTGGGGCCAGTCCATCATTATCGGCGTAGCCGAGGCCGGCGCTGAAATCGCTACCCGTCCGTTCCAACTGGTGACGGGCCGTGAATGGAAAGGCTCTGCATTTGGCGGCGCTCGTGGTCGTACCGATGTCCCCAAGATTGTGGACTGGTACATGGATGGCAAGATCAATATCGACGACCTGATCACCCACACCTTGCCGCTGGAGCGTATCAATGAAGGCTTTGACCTGATGAACGCAGGCAAGTCCATTCGTTCGGTGGTGATGTACTGATTGCGATCGTCATGAGGGGGCAGGCGTGCGCCCGCACCCTTTATCCCGGTCCAGGAGCGGTGGGAGGTCTTCGGGTGCTTTCACTGATCCTGGGCCGGATTTGCTATTGAGAACACGAGGGGGCTATGACTCAGACACTGGAACTGCTTAACGAACATCGCTGTTTTAATGGTTGGCAGCGCTACTACCAACACGCGTCGCAGACGATCGGTTTGCCCATGCGTTTTTCTGTGTACCTGCCGCCTCAGTTGCAGGCCCATGCCCAAAAGGGTGCGACCAATCTGGCCGAGGCCGTCGGCCAAGGCCGTGTGCCTGTCCTGTTTTTCCTGGCTGGGCTGACCTGCACAGAAGAAACCTTCATGATCAAGGCCGGTGCCCAGCGCTATGCTGCCGAGCACGGCATCATGCTCGTTGCTCCCGACACCAGCCCGCGTGGCGCTGGCGTGGAAGGAGAGAACGATGGCTGGGACCTGGGAACCGGGGCCGGTTTCTATCTGGATGCCACAGAACCTGGCTGGAGCACGCATTACCGCATGGAAAGCTATGTGAGCCAGGAGCTCTTTGATCTGGTCACGACCCTCTTGCCCGGCGATGCCAGTCGTGTGGGTATTTTTGGCCACTCCATGGGGGGCCATGGTGCCTTGACCTTGGCCCTGCGCCATCCCGGTAAATATCGCTCTGTATCGGCTTTCGCTCCTATTGCGGCCCCCAGCCGTTGTCCGTGGGGCGAAAAAGCCTTCGGTGCCTATCTCGGTCAGGACCGTCAGGCCTGGGAGCAGCACGACGCCAGTGCCTTGATGAGCAAGCGCAGCACCCCTTATCCGGCTGGTATTTTGGTGGACCAGGGCTTGAGCGATGGCTTTCTGGCCGAGCAACTGTATCCGGACGTCTTTGAGCAGGCCTGTGAACAGGCCAAGCAGCCTTTGACCTTGCGTCGCCACGAAGGCTATGACCACGGCTACTACTTCATTTCGACCTTCATTCAGGACCACCTGGACTTTCACGCCGAGCGCCTGTGATTGGCGGATAAACCAGGTCGCACTTTGTTGTTTTCATGTGGGCGTAAAGGCGTTACTCTCAGGCTGCCACGGTTTTCAGCTTGTTTGTGGCGTTCTGCCCACCGATTTATTGCAGTTTGACGCTAAAGAGTGAACTTTTTCTTGCTGCGACGCTCTTATTCCTGTATCTGAAATTTTTAGCACTCCAGAGCATCGAGTGCTAAACTCAATCATTGATGAAATGCGTTTTCCGCGGTTTGAGAGCCTTGCTCAGTGTTCTCGCCGGCTGACTTTTTAAGGATTTTCCATGACACAACAAGCGAACGCTTTGGCCCTGGCGTCTGGTAATGAACTGGTCGCCGCCGTGTCTAATCCAGGCGCACTGGGGACGATCGAAGCGTATATCTCTGCCGTTAACCGCCTGCCCATGCTCAGCGCCGAGCGCGAAACCGAGCTGGGTCAGCGCCTGCGCGACCAGGATGATCTGGATGCCGCGCGTGAATTGATTTTGTCGCACCTGCGTCTGGTGGTCTCCATTGCCCGTCAATATCTGGGTTATGGATTGCCCCATGCCGACCTGATCCAGGAGGGCAATGTGGGCCTGATGAAAGCCGTCAAGCGCTTTGATCCCGATCGCGGGGTGCGTTTGGTGTCGTTTGCCGTGCATTGGATCAAGGCCGAGATTCATGAATACGTCGTGCGCAACTGGCGCATGGTGAAAGTGGCCACGACCAAAGCCCAACGCAAACTGTTTTTCAACCTGCGTCGTATGCGTCCGGACGGACAAACCTTGGATACCGCGCAGGTCGATGCGATTGCGCGTGAGTTGGACGTGCGCCCACAGGACGTCAGCGAGATGGAAGTGCGCCTGTCGGGTCACGATATGGCTCTGGAGGCCCCGACCAACGACGATGATGACAATTTCGCGCCTATTTCCTATCTGTCCGATGAAGGACACGAGGAGCCGAGCCGCGTGCTGGAGCGCCGCGCTCAGGACATGTTGGAAGGCAGTGGCCTGGAAGAGGCGATCGACACGTTGGACGAGCGTTCGCAGCGGATTGTGCGCGCACGCTGGTTGCAGGATGATGGCGGTGCCACTTTGCACGATCTGGCTGCTGAGTTTGGCGTGTCGGCCGAGCGTATCCGTCAGATTGAAGTGGCCGCGTTCAAAAAGCTGCGCGTGGCGCTGTCTGCTGCCGTGTAAGCCGTTTTAAAGAGTTACAACTTTTCAGGGAAAAGGGCTGAACTTACGCTGATCTTCGCGGACTAAACAATACATTTGCTGATTTTTGCCACCTACGCATATCGGCATTTGCACGTCCGCTTCGGCTTCTCCTCTTCCCCTCCCTTTTGAAGCGGATGTTTACGGGACACCGACCAGGTGTCCCTTTTTTTGTCCTGATGCTGCTGCCGTTTGCCCAGCCGGGTCGGTCAGACCCGGATAGGGCTTATACGGAAGGCTCAGAAGGACAGGGCTGCGCGTAGCCAGAGGGTGCGGCCAGGGTCATTAAAGCGCGTGGCGGCGCCAAAGCCAAAACCGCTGTTACCGGCCAGATTCAAGTGTTCACCATAGGTTTTGTTGAACAGATTGTCGACACCGGCTGTCAGGGACAGATTACGGTTGATTTTGTAGCCTCCGTACAGCGACACCGTGCTAAATCCTCCGGTAGGCCCGAAGTCATAACCAACCACATTTCCCTGATCTTGAGCGTAGCGCGTCTGCTTGGCCACAATGCGCCAGATACCGCCTGCAGACCAAGGGCCGTGTACATAGTCCGCCGTTAAACGCAGATCCAGAGGGGGCATTTGTGGCAGAGCCCGACTGTCTGTGCGGTTGCTGCCCCAGGCATAGGCCAGGCTGCTGCCCAGCGTCCAACTGGGGGAGACTTTCCAGTCGGCACCCAATTCGCCACCCATAATACGAGCATTGACGTTGCGAGCCTGCGTTTTTCTGCCCATCATGCCGCCAGGCAGGTAGTCGAACAGGATGTAGTCCTGAATCTGGCCGAGGTAAGCTGAGGCCCAGGCCGAGACCGTGTCATCCTTGTACTGTGCGCCAATATCCAGTTGCGTGGTTTTTTCTGGTTGAATGCCCAGGAAGGCGCTGGGACTTCCCTGTGGGCCGCTGGCTGGAGAAATGAGCTCCCAGTAGTCTGGCATGCGCTGTACATGGCCGATACCGGCGTACAGGCTCAAGGGCAGGCTTGGCAGATCATGCTCAATACGTATAAAGGCGCTGGGCAGGGTTTCTTTGCGACGTTCGTTGGCACCGGGGTTGGGCTTGCTCATCATGCCGCTGCCCAGACTGGGACGCAGGTCCCGGGCGCTGGCCCAGTCCAGACGTGCGCCACCAATCAGACGACTGTTATCGTTCAGATCCCAACGCGCCTCGGTAAAGAGGCCGATATTGTCGAACTCCGCATCTTTTATCCAATCCTGATCACGGTAATCCTGCATACCCATACCGCTGCGCTTGCGATGGCGGCTGCGCATCACATCGGTACCGGTCGTCAGGGTCAAATCGTCGCGTAACGCCCAATCCACACTGATGCGTCCGCCCCAGGTCAGGCGATCCACATTGGAGGCCATGGGCATGGACATGCCAGCGCTGGGTTTGAAGGGGCGCAGCTCATAGTTGTCCATAACGTGATCGGCGTAGTTGTAGTAGAGCTGGGCCTCCACCTGGCGCACAGCCCCTTCCTGCATCTCTTTCTTGAAGCGTAGCCCCAGGTTTTCGCGCTTGAACTTCGTGCCGTCCATGCCACGTCCTGCGTAGCGGGCATACCCGTCGCCCGTACCGGCGCTAAGCTCCAGTAAAGTGTCGCTATCGGGTGTCAGCCCAATGGCGACATCGGTATTCCATTTTTTCCAGCGTGAGGGGACGCGCTCGCCGTCCCCATCCTTGTAGTCCTGCGCGCGGTCCTGGTTGGCGGTCAGGCGGGCATAGTAAGAGGCATTGCCGGCCGCGAAATCCACGTTTCCGGCGTGGCGTCCTGCCGACCCGCCTAGCAGGCTGGCTTCCAGCGTGGCATCGTTCTCGGTGAAACCGGGTGCTGTGCGCTCGAAACGTATCGTTCCGGCAGAAGCGCCCGGCCCCCAGCGTACGCTTTGTGGGCCTTTGATGATGGTCAGCTCATCAAAGGACTGGGGCGAAATGTAGGAGGTAGGCGCATCCATCCGGGACGGGCAGGCACCGGGCATGGCGCTGCCGTTGGTCAGTATGTTCAGACGCGAACCAAACATGCCGCGCAGTACTGGATCACCATTGCTGCCGCCATTGCGGATGGCGGCAAAACCCGGAATTGTTTTCAGGTAGTCGGTGCCGTCGCTGGCCGGCAAGGGCAGGCGGGGCAGCTTGGGGTTGGTACTAAATTGCAGGGGCGACTCGGGGGCCACACCTGTCACCACAATGGGGCTCAGTTGATCAATAACGGTGGCTTGGGCCAGGGCCATAGAGGGCAGGCAGGCCAGAACACCGGCGCGGATCAGGCCGGGGCTTACTAGGTTCTTCATGACTAAATTCCAAAGCGCAGCCATCGTCCAGCGGCATACCCGCTTGGTCGAGAGCTGCAGGGCAGAGAAAGCGTAGCGGCAGCGCCGAACGCGAGGAATCAGGCAGGAAGAAGGAAGGGAGGAGCGCGTGGCCCCACGGGTGGGCCGCGAATAAAGGTTTGGGCCAGGGCCGGGTGGAGTGCCGGAAGCAACAAGGGCCGGAAATGGCCCAGGCTCAAGGGCGTCACGAGCGCGACAGGCGCGGGTGTCAGAGCCGCTTGCAGCATGACGCAGAATGGGCAGGTGGCGCTGGTGGTGGCCTGATCGGAGTGCGCTGTGGCGTCCTCGCCTAACAGGGCGGCCCAGTGTTGCGCCATTTCAGGTGGCAGGCTCTGTCCGGAAGGCAGACAAAAGGCCAGGGCATAGCCTTGATCGCCCTGTTTAGGCATATAGCCGGTTGGCACGACTCCGCGCAACACCACAGCCAGCAGCAACAGACACAGGCCCAGTCGATGGGGCCAGGCATGGGCGGCGAGGAAGGAGCGCGGAAAACTCATGATGCGAAAGTATAACCAGTTATGTCAGGGGCGAATTTGCGCTGGCGCAGGTTTTGAGTTGCCGCTTTACGGATGAGTGTGTGCCCCGGCACAGGCCAAAAAACGTAAATTTTGCGAGAAAAAGATAATTTGGCGGCTGTGGGCCGGGGAAAAAGCGCTATTCTGATTCCTGCGGAAAGCGGGGGGATTTTCCGTGCCGATCTGGCTTGCCCATGTCTGAATGCGTAGGCACATGCCAATCGGGTCAATGCCGATGACAAAGGATGTCGCGATGCACATTGGGCAGTTTGTTTTTGGACTGGCAGGCCTGTTGGGATTGGTCGCCTTTATGCCGCCTTTGGCTGGACGCCTGCGACTACCGTATTCCGTACTACTGGCCTTGATCGGCTTTGCGCTGGGCATCCTGCTGCATTTGCATGCCTGGGCGCCCAAGATGGTGTCGGACTTTCTCAATACCCTGCAGGCCTTCGACATCTCGTCCGAGACTTTTCTATACGCCTTTTTGCCCATCTTGTTGTTCGAGACATCGCTGGCCATGAACTTGCGCCGCTTGCTCGATGATATCGGTGCCATTTTGATGATGGCAATTGTGGCCGTGGTGGTCTGTACCTTTGCCGTGGGTTACGCCTTGAACGCGGCGTCGTCTTATGGACTGGTAGTCTGTTTGATGTTGGGCGCGATTGTGGCCACGACAGACCCTGTCGCCGTGGTGGGCATCTTCCGTGAAGTGGGCGCACCCAAACGGTTGTCCACGCTGGTCGAAGGGGAGGCCCTGTTTAACGACGCCGCTTCCATTGCTCTGTATTCCGTGCTGCTGGCGGTGCTGACCGGAGGTGGTGAGTTAAGTGGTAGTACGGTGCTGGGCAGCTTCCTGTTCAGTTTTCTGGGTGGGGGGATCTCGGGCTTCTTAATGGGACGGCTGGCCAGTGGTCTGTTTGTGCTCTTGCGGGGTTGGCCCGCTGCTGAAGTAACCCTGACCATTGCCTTGGCTTACCTGGCCTTTTTTGTATCCGAACACTATCTGGGTGTGTCGGGAGTGGTCGCTACCGTCATTTCCGGTTTGGTGGTGGGTTCCACGGGTCGCACCCGCATGTCGCCCGCGACTTTCGAACTGTTAAGCAGCTCCTGGACCCAGATGGGGTTTCTGGCCAATTCCCTGATCTTTCTGTTCGCCGCCATGTTGATTCCGCGCCTGATGGCAGAAATCACCTGGATGCAGATTGGTCTGGTTGTATTGCTGTTTGGGGTGACGCTTCTGGCACGTGCTGCGATGGTGTTTGGCGTGCTGCCTCTGTTGGGCCGTACTCGCTTTGGCACTCGGGTCAGTCGACCTTACCGGGTGGTGATTTTATGGGGCGGGCTGCGCGGAGCAGTCTCCCTGGCGCTGGCCTTGGCGGTTACGGAACAACACGCCATTCCGCATGATGTGCGCCAGTTCATCGGTGTGGCCACCACGGGCTTTGTGCTGCTGACCCTGTTTGTGAACGGGATCAGCTTGCGGCCCTTGATTCGTCGTTTGGGTTTGAATCAGTTGACACCGCTGGAGCGCCATTTGCGCGATCAGGCGGTGAGTCTGGCGCTGGAAGAGCTGCGCGACAAGACCGAGGAACTGGGTCGGCAAGAGCAGATCAAGCCACAAGTGATCGAGCGCCTTTGTACGGTTTTTGAGGCCAGTCAGGCCGGTGTGGCGTCGGGCCAGATTCAAAGCCTGACCGAGGCACAGAAAATCAAAATGGGCATGGCGATTTTATCGGCCCGCGAGGTGGAGCTGTTTTACGAGCTGCTGAAATCGCAGATCGTGGATTGGAAAACAGCCGAGGCCCTATTGAGCCGGGCCGAACGCATGAACGATACAGTGAGGCTGGCCGGTTTGGCCGGTTTTGAGGCGGCGATTGCAACAGACCTGCGCTATTCGCGTGGTTTTCGTACCGCTTTGCGTCTGCATTATCTGTTTGGTTTGCAAGGCTGGCTGGTACGCGAACTGGATAAACGCTTCTCCAATCTGATCGCCAAACGCTCGGTTGCGCAGCGTCTGATTCGTTTTGCCGAGACTGAATTGGCGCCCTTATTGGGGAAACAGGCGACCGGTACGATTGTGCAGGCCCATAAGTTACGTTTGTCTCAGCTGGAAGAGGCCCTGCACTCCCTGACCCTGCAATACCCGGTGTTTGCGCAATGGTTGCAGGAATCCTATCTGGCGCGTGTGGCAGCCTCGCAAGAGCGGGCGCACTATCGCACCATGCTGTCGCATTCCCTGATTACCAGCGAGATGTATGCGGATCTGGTCAAACAGATTACGCAACGCTGGCGCTATCTGGATGAGCGTCCCACTCTGGACATGACCATGAGCGCCATGGAGCTGATTGCGCAGGTGCCCATGTTCGACGGCATCTCCGAGCAAGCCAAAAAAGAGCTGGCTCGACGCTTGCGTCCACGTCTGGCGCTGCCAGATCAAAAGATCCATTTGCGCTATGGCGGCATGCGTGCCATGTTCTTTGTGGCGTCCGGGGCGCTGGAGTTGACCTTGCCTGATGGCAGCCTGGTGGAACTGGGGACAGGGCAGACGATTGGTGAGGTCAATGTTGTGGAGCACAGCGACCACGTTGGTGAAGTGCGCTCCCTGGGCTATAGCCGCCTGCTGATGCTGACCGAGCGTGATTTCGATACCTTGCGTGGCAAAGATCCCATCTTCAGTGAAAAGATCGAGGCCGTGGTGCGACAGCGCCAACGCGCGTATCAGGTCTGGCAGGAATTCGAGTCCGGCCAGCGTCAGCACGAAGAATTGCCACCCTTGTTTGGTTTGGCGCATGCCTTGAGCGAGGCAGAAAACTTTGTGGGCCCGCCCTTGCCACCTGATTGGGAACGGACAGTAGAAGCCTAGTCGAAAAAAAACGGGTCTGCTGTGACCCGTTTTTTTGGCGGACGGTTAAATAAGCCGCACCCAATGATCTATCAGCAAGGCCCCAAACAGAACCGCCAGATAAATAATGGAGAAGCGGAACAGCTTGCGGGACAGTTCATCGCTGTAGTTGCGGTGCAGTTGATGGGCATATTGAATGAAACGTGCGCCCAGCACGATGGCAGCCACCAGATACAGCACGCCGCTCATGCGGATGACGAAGGGCAGCAGGCTGGAGGCCATCAGGATGTAGCTGTAGAGCAGCACATGCAGCGTCGTAAAAGTCTTGCCGTGGGTGACGGGCAGCATGGGCAGCCCCGAACGCTGGTAGTCGTGCTGGCGATACAAGGCCAATGCCCAGAAGTGGGGGGGCGTCCAGATGAAGATAATCAGCACCAGCAGCCAGGCTTCTGCCGGTACGGCGTTGGCAATCGCTGCCCACCCCAGAGCGGGGGGCATGGCACCGGACAAACCGCCGATCACGATGTTTTGTGGGGTCAGGGGTTTGAGGATCACGGTATAAATCACCGCGTAACCGATGAAGGTGGCCAAGGTCAGCCACATGGTCAGCGGATTCACCCAGTAATACAGCACCAGCATGCCTATGCCACCCAGCAAACCGGACATGGCTAGGACTTGAGGTGGGGTAATGGTGCCGCGGGCAGTACCGCGACGGGCAGTGCGCAGCATGCGGGCATCAATCTGGCTTTCGATCAGGCAGTTGATGGCAAAGGCGGCGGCAGCCAACATCCATATGCCCAGTGTGCCGGCTACGACTGTGCCGGGATCGGGCAGGCCGGGAGCAGCCAGAAACATGCCGATAACGGCACAGAAAACAGCCAACTGGGTGACGCGCGGTTTAGTCAGTACCAGATATTGGCGCAGGAGCGAGGCGGGAGCCAGGGTGGCGGTGTTTGTCATACTGTATTCCTTGGGGGACAGTCGACTTGCGGGAAAGCCGTACCAACAGGGTGACGCAGCATAAAACGAGACCGGCAGCTCCCCCATTATGCAGGACGGCAATCAAAAGAGGCCATTGAAAAAAGATCGTGGTTAACCCCGTGACGAGCTGGGCCAGCAAGAGCAACAGCACCCCGGTGGCGGGGCGACGCAAGACAGGATCGGCGCGCAATTTCCAGGCGACCGATCCCAGAACCAGAAAGACAAGAAAGGCCATATTGCGATGAACCCAGTGAATGGCAGTCAGTGCGGCCTGGGAAATCATTTCACCGGATGGCAGCTCGCCCAGCGCACGAAACAGTGAAAATCCGCCGTGCAGGTCCATGTCGGGAATCCATTGGCCGTGGCATTGCGGAAAGTCCATGCAGGCCAGTGCCGCGTAATTGGTGCTGACCCAGCCGCCCAGCCCAATCTGAATGGTCAGAAGGAGAAAGGCACCGATCAGCCAGGGTCGCCAACGACGGGTGGACGACAAGACAGGTGGGCCAGGATTCTCGCGGGCAGCCAGCCAGGTCATCAAGGCCAGTACGCTCATGCCGCCCAGCAAATGGGTGGTGACGATAAGGGGCATTAGCTTGTGGGTAACCGTCCAGGCGCCAAATGCTCCTTGCACGCACACCGCCAGCAAGGTGAACAGAGCCAGCCGGGCGGAGTGCCCCAGGGCGTGACGATGTCGCCAAGCCATCCAGACGATGGCAATAATCAGCATGCCCAAGGCCGCGCCCACATAACGGTGAATCATCTCGATCCACGCCTTGCCCCAGCTGACTGGGCCATAGGGCATGGCTTGATAAGCTTGTTCGATATGTGCACCTGCGCCCAGCGGCGTGAGCTTGCCATAGCAGCCAGGCCAGTCCGGGCAGCCCAGGCCGGAATCGGTCAGGCGCACAAAGGCGCCGAACATGATCAGGTCCAGGGTCAGGAACCAGGTCAGGTAGACCAGCTTGCGGTAGCGATGGCGGATATCGGTCATGCGTTTATCCGATGCGTGAATTGTTCAGCAGTTTGCGTATATCGGTACGAACCTTGAGTGGGTCGGCATCACCGGGAAAGGCCATCATCAGGTTGCCATTGGGGTCGATGATCCACATGCCGTTTTTGACGGCTTGCTCGGGGGCCTGGCCTGGGGCGCCAGGTGCCAGAAACGGGGCCAGTTGCTGTGGGTCGGCCCGCAGCATGTGGGTGCCTTTATAAGCCTCCAGAATTTGCTCGGAGGGTTGGCCGGAGTCGGTCACAAACCAGACGCGGGCCAGGCGATCCACGTTCTTGCCCTGGCTGGCGTGGGAGTTGCGCAGGATGAACAGCTTGCGCACGCAACTTTCGGGACAGGCGCTTTCATCGGCACTGACCAGCACCCAGCGGCCGCGCAGCGATTGCAGATCAAAGGCCTGACCATCCAGCGTCTGCAGCGGCAATAAGGCTTGCGCAGGCACGCTGCGTTGTGGCTCGATCAACTGACCATAGGCATTGCTTTCAGCGGGTCGCAGTCCCAAGGCCGGAATGTAATAGGCGGCCAGTGCAAACAGCACGGGTGCCAGGCTGACCGCCAGCAGCAGGTACAGCGGAATCAGGGAACGCGGGCGGGCAGGGGCTTGAGTCGTGTCCACGTCAGGTCTTCCTTGTAGAGGCGAAATGGGGCCTGGAGCGTCGCAGCCATTTCCACGCTACACCGATCCAGGCACACAGGGCAATCAGGGCAAAGCCGAACCATTGCAGGGCGTAGCCGCGGTTTTTCTCAAAATCGATATTGGGGTCGGGCCACTGGGTTTGCAGCGAGGAGGCGGGCGCGGTCTGGGCCAGTACACGCGGCAGCAACGGCACGTCAATGCGGCTGCGCAACTGCTCCAGGCTCAGGTTTTGCACGACAGGTGGTGTGCGCGACGAGGTGGGCAACTGCTCGGGCAGGGGGCTGTTGCCCAATTCGAACAGACGCGGCACTCGTTCCAGCAGTTCGCCGACAATGGTTTGGGAGCCAGTGGGGGCAGGTGGGACCTCGGGGGCTTGACCAGGTTCGCGCGGCAGCCATCCGCGTAGCACCAGCAGACTGGAGCCCGTCAGATCGCCTTCATCCAGTACAAAAGGAGTCGCCACCCAGTAGCCCGGCTTACCTTTGAAATTGCGATTATCCAGGAGTACAGTTAACTCACTGCGCCAGGAGCCGTGCACGGCGACCGACTGCCACAAAGCGCCTTTGTCCAGGCTGGCTTTGGAATCGATGTGCAAAGGGGGTTGCTGGCGGCCTTGAGCGATTTGTTGTGCCAGGTTTTGACGCTCCTGTGCGCGGCTCAATTGCCAGCGTCCCAGGTTCATGAACAGCAGCATCAGCAAACCCAGACAGAGCAGGGCAAGCAGGGGTCGAGTCGAAGAAGAACGAGAATTGTTGCTGGACATCCATTCAACCTGAAGCGGGGGAGACGTAATGCGTGTGCTAGTCCTGATCGTGTTTCTGGGGATTATTGTTTCGTTGGGGTCTGCCTTGGTGTACCTGATGCGGGACCGGGGCAATTCCAGTCGTATGGCTTATGCCCTGACCTGGCGTGTGGGTTTGTCCGTGGCCCTGTTCCTGTTTGTCTTGCTGGCCCATTATCTGGGCTGGATTGAAAGCACTGGCGTACCCTTGGCTTGAAAGAACAAACCAGGCCCGTACAGACAGGCCTGGTGCATGCATTGCTAGAACCAGTACACGTACAGATACAGACCCAGCCAGACCACGTCCACAAAGTGCCAGTACCAGGCGGCACCCTCAAAGCCAAAATGATGCTCGGCAGTAAAGTGACCGCGTATCAACCGTATCAGCATCACCGTTAGCATGGTGGCGCCGATAATCACGTGAAACCCGTGAAAGCCCGTCAACATGTAGAACAAGGCCCCGTAGGCGCCGGAGGTGAACTTCAGGTTCAGCTCAGCGTAGGCGTGCAGGTATTCGTATGCCTGGCAGGCCACAAACGCAACCCCTAGGGTAACGGTCATGAACAACCAGAAAATCGCGCTGCTGCGCTTGCTGGCACGCAAGGCATGATGAGCAATGGTCAGCGTTACGCCCGAGGTCAGCAGCAGGGTCGTGTTGATGGTGGGCAGCCACAGTGGGCCTACGGTCTGAAAGGGGGCAATGGTGCCTGCCGGGCCCTGGTTGGGCCAGGTGCCCGTGAAGTCGGGCCAGAGCAGGGCGCGGTGGTCCAGGTCACTTAACAGGGGGGTGGCAATTTCACGGGTATACCAAAGAGCCCCGAAAAAAGCCGCAAAAAACATGACTTCTGAAAAGATGAACCAAGACATGCTCCAGCGGTAGGAGACATCGACACGGGCACTGTTCAGGCCAGTTTCAGATTCGCGTATGGCATCACTGAACCAGAAATACAGGACCAGCAAGAAGCTGAGAATCCCGACCAGAAACACCCAGAAGCCACCTGGCCAGTCATTGATCCAGGTCGCCGCCCCCAGTAGTGTCAGGCACAGAGAAAGACTGGCGCGTACCGGATGTCCCGACAAGCCGGGGACGTAGTAATACGGCGCCTTGGACGGGTGAGCCGTAGTCTCGACATGCATAGTGTTCTCCTTCGGGTCAGGTGCCCGGGGGGCGCCGTCTTCGGCCAGGGTTCAGCTGGCCTGACCAATGAACCAGCGGGCCACCATAATCAGGCCCACAACGAAAACAACCGTGGCGATCAAGGCGGCAATAATCAGATAGACCGGATTGATCTTGGCAATGTCCTGTTCATGGTCGCGACCACGACGGACTCCAAAAAAACCCCAGGCAATGGCTTTCAAGGTCTGGAAAAAGCTGAGTTTGCGCCGTGTGAGGTCCCGAAAATCGTCATCCATATCACTGTCCTAAAAATTGACTGCCTTTCAGAAAGGTCCAGGCCATGATGGCAATGACGAACGCAGCCAGGAGCAGTCCCAGACGGCGGTTGCGACGGCGTTGTTCGGGAGTCATAGGGCGTTCCTCCGGCTCATTTGACGACAGGGGGGATTTCAAACGTGTGATGCGGTGCGGGCGAGGGAACGGTCCACTCCAGCCCCTCCGCGCCTTCCCAGGGCTTGGCACTGGCCGCTTCGCCTTTGCCGCGAGCTGCCTGAATCACGATGTAGATCAGCAGCAGTTGCGACAGCCCAAACCAGAAGGCGCCAATGGTGGCAATCTGGTGAAAGTCCGTGAATTGGCCAGCGTAGTCCACATAACGACGCGGCATGCCCGCCAGACCCAGAAAATGCATGGGAAAGAAGGTCACGTTGAACGAGATCATGGTGGACCAGAAATGAATCTTGCCCAGGCGTTCGTTGTACATGCGGCCCGTCCACTTGGGCAGCCAGTAGTAGGCGCCGCCAAACAAGGCAAACAGCGATCCGGCAACCAGCACATAGTGAAAATGTGCCACTACGTAATAGGTGTCGTGGACCGCAATATCAATCGGCGCCACGGCCAGGATCAGGCCTGTAAAACCGCCAATCGTGAACACGAAGATAAAGCCGATGGCAAACAGCATGGGCGTTTCAAAGGACAGCGAGCCACGCCACATGGTAGCCACCCAGTTAAAGATCTTCACTCCGGTAGGGATGGAGATCAACATAGTGGCGTACATGAAATACAGTTGCCCGGTCACGGGCATTCCGGTGGTGAACATGTGGTGAGCCCACACCAGGAACGACAAGATGGCGATGGCGGCCGTGGCATACACCATGGAGGCATAGCCGAACAAGGGTTTGCGCGAGAAGGCTGGAACAATGGCCGACACAATCCCGAAGGCCGGCAAGATCATGATGTAGACCTCGGGGTGGCCAAAGAACCAGAAGATGTGCTGGTAAAGAACCGGGTCGCCGCCGCCGGCCGCGTTAAAGAAATGGGTGCCAAAGTGGCGATCGGTCAGCAGCATGGTCACGGCTGCGGCCAGTACGGGCATGACGGCAATCAGCAGATAAGCGGTAATTAGCCAGGTCCAGCAAAACAGCGGCATTTTCATCAGGGTCATGCCGGGGGCGCGCATGTTCAGGACCGTCACCACAATATTGATGGCCCCCATGATGGACGATGCCCCCAGAATGTGGACTGCAAAAATGGTGAAGTCCATGCCTGGACCCATTTGCAAGGACAGGGGGGCATACATGGTCCAGCCGCCGGCCGGGGCGCCGCCAGGTACAAAGAATGAAGCAGTGAACAGGATCGCGCCGACTGGCAAAAGCCAGAAGCTGAAGTTGTTCATGCGGGCAAAGGCCATATCCGAAGCACCAATTTGCAGCGGAATCATCCAGTTGGCAAAGCCCACAAAGGCCGGCATGATCGCGCCGAAAATCATGATCAGGCCGTGCATGGTGGTGAACTGATTGAACAGCTCGGGCCGGAAAAACTGGAGACCGGGCTGAAATAGTTCGGTCCGCAGCAGCAGAGCCAGCACGCCGCCTTCGAGCAACATCACAAACGAGAAGATCAGGTACATGGTCCCGATGTCTTTGTGGTTGGTGGCGAATAACCAGCGACGCCAGCCGCTAGGGGTGGCATGGGCATGATGGTGATCCTCATGTCCGCTCGGGTTCGCTACATGGTCGACGGTGACGCTACTCATGCTTGACTCCTTGCTGCACTCCCCCTGGCCGTAGTCAGGGATAGATTGATGGTGTGATGGGCGACGGGCGCTAAATCAGCGCTGTGCCTTGACGTCGGCGGGCGTGACGACAGGGTCCGGTCCTTTGTCTGCGTTGCCCCAGGCGTTGCGTGTGTAGGTGATGACCGCGGCAATCTGCACATCATTGAGCTGATCGCGAAAGGCAGCCATGGCCGTGCCGGGATGGCCATTGAGCACGGTGTCTATCTGACCTTTCATGGGAGCGAGCACAAACTTCGTGTTGCCCTCCAACGCCGGGAAGGTGCCGGGTACGCCTTTGCCATTGGCCTGGTGACACGCGACGCAGTTTTGCGCAAAGACTTGTTGACCACGTTCGATCAGCTCGTCTTTGCTCCAGTCCTTGTTGGGGTCATCGGCCTGGGCGGTGAGCAGGTCGGTCTGCTCTTTGGCCCACCGGTTGTAATCATCCTGCTCCATCACTTGCACGACGATGGGCATATAGGCGTGGTCCTTGCCGCACAGCTCGGCACATTGGCCACGGTAAATACCCACCTTGTCTGCACGGAACCAGGTATCACGCAAAAAGCCGGGAATGGCGTCTTGCTTGACACCGAATTCGGGCACCATCCACGAGTGAATGACGTCTTCTGCGGTCAGCATGACACGCACTTTCTTGTTCACAGGAACGACCAGGGGCTTGTCTACTTCCATCAAATAGTTGGGCCCGATGGGCTCGCGTCCTTCGATCTGGGCACGGGGGGTGGACAGGTTGGACAGGTATTTGACGCCGCTGGCTGGGCCGTCCAGATATTCGTAGCCCCATTTCCACTGATAGCCGGTGACCTTGACGGTCAGATCCGCACTGCTGGTGTCTTTCATGGCCACCACGGTTTTGGTGGCGGGCAGGGCCATGCCGATCACAATCAAAAAGGGAATGACTGTCCAGGCAACCTCGACACCCAGATGCTCGTGAAAGCGTGCCGCAATGGCGCCCTTGGACTTGCGGTGCCGGATGATGGAGTAGAACATCACGCCGAACACGCCAATGAAGATGATGGTACAGATAATCAGCATCATCCAGTGCAGCCAGGCGATGTCCTGGGCTATGGGGGTGACCCCATTGGGCAAATTGAGCTGATTGACACGGGGTCCACCTTCCATATTGGTGGTCTGAGCCAGGCTAGGACCTGCCATCGAACAGGCGGTCAGAGCAAATAAACTTCTCCACATCTTCATTGTTGTCCCTCTTTTGGTGTTGCCATGCCAAACCGGGGTTCGGCTGCGTCAACGCTCCGAAAAATCCAACGCTGGAAGAAACTGCGGTGTTGCAGTGGCGGGCTTGTAGCAGCTAAGTGCTGGCCCGCTCGAAGTTTTTAGTCGCTTATCTGTTCACGGAAATTATATAGAACTTGCTTTAGCCTTCAAGGGCAGGGTATGTCCCTAGAAGACAAGGTTGGACTAAACGCTACAAAAGCCGTAATGGGTCAAGGCTTGAATTACAATCGCCGACTATGACTTTGTTCCAAAACCGATCGCTTACTCAGGCCCTGCGACAGCGCATGCTCAGCCTGACCAGTCAGCTGCAACAACTGCCCCCGCCGGGCAGCCGCCCAGTCACGGTTGACGGGCGTGTTGCCGGCTGGATCACGCCCAAGGCCGCCCATTGCATCGAGCCCCTGCCGGGGGTGACGATTGAAGAGGATGTCTTGCGTCTGAGCGATTGCCCGAGCCAGGACCTGAGCCTGGCTCAGGTCCTGGATCAGGTTGCCTTGCGTTTGCAGGAAGGCGGCTGCATCCGGGCCTGGCGTGATGAGCTGCTGGATGTGGTCGGTGAAGGGCAATGCCTGTCCCGTATTGAGCGTGGTGCGGTGCGGCCCTTGGGGTTTCTCACGCAGGCAGTGCATTTGAATGGCTGGTCCACGGATGGCCGTATCTGGGCCGCGCGCCGTTCCCCAACCAAATCCACAGACCCGAACATGTGGGATACGCTGGTGGGCGGACTGGCGGTCAGTGGAGAGTCGCTGCAGTCATCCCTGATTCGTGAAAGCTACGAAGAGGCTGGTTTGCCAGAGTCGGTGCTGGCCCATAGCAGCCCTTTGCGTGTGTCCTTGCGCATGCACCGTCGGCTGCCTGAAGGCTATCAGGTGGAAAATGCCCTGGTCAGTGACTGCGTGCTGGCTGACGAGGTACGGCCCTGCAATATGGACGGCGAGGTTAGTGAATTTCGCTTATTGACGCTGGATGAAGCCTGGCAAATGATAGAAGCAGACATGTTCACCCTGGAAGCGCAAGTGGTGCTGATTGACAGCATCAAGCAGCATCTGGAACAGCTGGCCTGAGCCTGGGATACGCCGGGCAGCCATCAACCCCATGGGAGCTAAGCATGAACCCGAATCCTTTTGGTATACCTGATTTCAATGCCCTGGGCGGCAGCAACAACCCCTTGCTACGTAGCATGGACATGATGGCCCAAGCCTGGAAAAACATGGCAGGCGGTGGGGCAGGTGACGTGAGCTCTGGCATGATGCCGAGTCTGTCCCCCGATGATCTGGACCGCCGCATTCGTGACTTGCGTGCCGTGGAAAGCTGGTTGCAGTTAAACCTGTCCATGTTGAGCACCACCATTCAGGGCCTGGAGATTCAGCGCTCCACCCTGGCGGCCATCAAGACCATGGCCCAGCAAGGGACGCAGGCGGCTGGCGGGAAAAATCCCTTTGAGGCCTTCATGGCTTTTAATCCTCTGGCTGCGGGAGCGGCGGGAGTAGCGAGCAGTGTGGCAGAGGCCAAGGCGCAGGCCTGCCCACCTGAGACTGGTTCGCACACGGCGGCGCAGCCTGCATCCATGCCGTCACCGTCCTCGCCGCCCCAGTCTGAAGCGGCTGCCAGCCAGAACAGCCCCGGCGAGAAACAGCCTGGCGCTCAGCAGGACGCCGACGCAGGTGCAGGCAATCCCGCTGCCCAAGCCTGGTGGAACATGTTGCAACAGCAGTTTGATGCCATGGCCACGGCTACCGCTGCCTCGATGCAGCAGGTGGAAAACTATCGTCAGCAGGCAAGCAAGGCTAAAGCGGCTGGTTCGTCAAAGCCCGCTAAACCGGCGGCTGCCAATGCCCATACTTCTGCCAAAACCAGTGCTCCGGCCGCGGCCAGGACCGTAAAACCGTCCGCGAAAGCAGCCACTAAAAGCGCGGCCAAGGTGGCCACCAAAACGGCGGCTAAAAGAACCGCCACGCGCAGCACTACACGCAGTACCAAAAAGAACTGATCGACCAACCTAGTAGGTAAATTTTTATGCTTAATATCGTGATTCTGGCAGCAGGCATGGGCAAGCGTATGCAGTCTGACCTGCCCAAAGTACTGCATCCTATCGCCGGCAAATCCATGCTGGCCCACGTGCTCGACAGCGCACGTGAACTGGAGCCGGAAAAAGTTGTGGTCGTGGTAGGTCATGGCGCCGAGCGCGTTCAGCAAACCTTCGCCCAGGCCGAGCTGGCCTTTGCCCTGCAGCAACCCCAGCACGGTACGGGCCATGCGGTGCAACAGGCTGTGCCGGAGCTGGTCGGTGGCGATAAGGACGATGATGCCACTCTGGTGCTATACGGCGACGTCCCTCTGGTTCAGGCCGACACCTTGCGCCGCTTGCTGCAGGCACGTGGCCAAGGCGTGGCCGTGTTGACTGAAACACTGGCCGATTCCACCGGCTACGGTCGCATCATTCGGGGTGCGGACGGTTCCGTGCAGCGTATTGTGGAACACAAGGATGCCAATGAAGCTGAACGTGCCGTAAAAGAAGTGAATACCGGTATTCTGGTTGCTCCTACGGCCCGTCTGAAAGACTGGTTGACCCGTATTACGAATGATAACGCTCAGGGCGAGTATTACCTGACCGACATCATCGCCTTGGCGGTGGCCGATGGCGTGTCGGTGCAGGCGGCCCAGCCGGCGGCTGGGTGGGAAACCCTGGGGGTGAACAGCCGTATTCAACAAGCCGAACTGGAACGCTTGTGGCAAGCCGAGCAGGCTCGTCGCTTGCTGGAAAAAGGCGTGACACTGGCTGACCCGGCTCGCTTCGATGTGCGCGGCACCCTGGAATGCGGTCGTGATGTGTTCATTGATGTGGGTTGCGTGTTTGAAGGCAAGGTTGTGCTGCAGGATGGCGTGCGCGTGGGCCCGCACAGCGTGCTGCGTGACGTGACTATCGGCGCCGGTACCCAGATCGAGGCCTTCAGCCATCTGCAGCAAGCCCAGGTAGGCGAAGACGCCCGTATCGGCCCTTACGCCCGCCTGCGTCCTGGTGCTGTTCTGGCCAATCGCACCCACGTGGGCAACTTCGTGGAAATCAAGAACACCCAGCTGGGCGAGGGCTCCAAGGCCAATCATCTGGCCTATATCGGTGATGCCGATGTGGGCCAGCGCGTGAACATTGGTGCAGGCACCATCACCTGCAATTACGACGGCGTGAACAAATTCCGTACCGTGATTGGTGACGATGCCTTCATCGGTTCGGATACGCAGTTGGTGGCTCCGGTGACCGTAGGCCGAGGCGCAACAATTGGCGCGGGTACGACCCTGGTGCGCAATGCACCGGATGATCAGCTGACCTTGTCGCGTTCGGAACAGCGCAGCGTGTCCGGCTGGAAGCGCCCCGTTCGTAAGTCCTGATGGGTGTCAGCCCATCTTTGACCTCCCTGGCTTTGCCTGACAAGGGCAGGGAGGCAAGGCGTACGTCGGGCATACCCGACTCCAACGGATTGACCCTGGATCAATGCCATGCGCATTTTGCAGCTTAATTTCGAGCGCGGTTGGCGCGGTGGCGAACGGCAAACCTTGCTGAGCGTCCAGCAGATGCAGCAGGCAGGCCATCAGGTCAGCCTCTTGGCCCGGCGCGGTGAAGCACTGGCTGCTCGGGCCAAGGAACAGGGGTTGAGTGTGGTGGAATGCGCCTCTGTGGGTGCCGCGCTGCGCTATCTGCTGGTGCATGGACGTGGTTTTGACATCGTCCATTCCCAAACCGCGTCCTGCATGAGCTGGTTGGCCTTATTGCATTTCTGGCTGCCCAAGCGGCTTGTTTTTACACGGCGCACGGCTTTTCCCGTTGACCGCAAACGTATCGAACAACGTAGTGGTGGGCGACAGTCAAGCAGTCCCTTGAGCGTGAAAGAGCGCCGGACGCGCTGGAAATGGCGCAAGGCGGACCGGCTGGTTGCCATCAGCCAGGCAGCGGCGGCAGAGCCGCGACGTCTGGGTTTGTCTGTCGAGGTGATTCCCAGCGCCATTGAGTATGTGGCGTCGGATGAGGCCTATGTGAACCACTTGCGTCAGCGCTGGAACCCAAATGGACTGCGTGTTCTGGGGACGATGGCTGCATTGTCGGCCGAGAAGGACCCCTTGACTCTGATTCGGGCGGTTCACGCCCTGTCTCAGCGTCGCCAGGACTTTGTGTTTCTGCATTTTGGTGCGCCCGGCTCCGAGTCCGCGGCGGCACAGGATTTGATTGCGCAATTAGGTCTGGAGTCTTGCTATAAGCTGAGCGGTTTTGAAGCCCGCCCCGAACAGGCTTACCGTCTGATGGATGGCTTTGTCCTCAGTTCCCGGCATGAAGCGCTCGGGTCCAGTGTGCTGGATGCGTTCGTGTATGGCGTGCCGGTCACTGCCACGATGGCGGGCGGCTTGACGGAGTTGCTGGGTAATGGACGTGGGAAGTTATGTGCGGTCGGGGACGCACAGGCTATTGCTCAGGCTTTGGATGACACCTTGAGCAATCCGGCAGCAGCGCGTCAACAAGCCGCGCTGGCGCAACGCTGGGTGCAGCAGGAGCATGACCCTGCCGTTATGGTGCAGCGTTATTTGCGTTTGTATCAACAACTGGTACTGCAACGTGTGCAAACCTGAGCGCGGCTGATTCACGCGGTTTTTGCGCGTTCCACACGCTGCGCTTGTGCGGGTCCTGACGCGTGTTTTAATACCTGCCATCGCCATCGCCATCGCCATCGCCATCGCCCGCCGTTCGTATCTTATTCACGGCTGGTGGCGTTTCGGCTCTAAAACTTGGTCTGGCTCAGATTTTGGGTGCAGGCAACGGTACACGTGTTTCGAATTTGGCCTGATGAATGGAAAAAAAACTGCGGATATTACGTATGTTCGCCTGGCTGGTGAACAGGGCATGAGCCAGCTTGTGATAGGCCGTCATATCGCTGACTTGCAAAATCACAATGAAATCCACCCCGGTTGAGACGCGATAGCACTGCGTCACCGCCGCTTCGGGGGCCATCAGGCGCTCGAACTGCTGCAAATATTCTTCACCCTGACGGTCCAGCGTAATCTCCACAATCGCCGTCAAACTGGAGCCCAGTTGCTCCGCGTCCAGCAAGGCGACCTGCCTGCGAATCACCCCTTGTTCACTTAAACGACGCACTCGCCGCAAACAGGTTGGGGGAGAGGCATGCACGAGCAAAGCCAGTTCCTGATTGCTGATGGAAGCATCATTTTGCAGCTGCTCCAGAATGCGTAAATCCAGCTCGTCTAGTTCAATCATGACAATGTTTATCTAATCGTATTGAAATAAAATTCCATAAAATCAGAATTTTTATTTATTTATTTTGTTTTTATTATTAAGTGAAATTTTAATTCATTTCAAAAGAAAAATAGACATAAAATTTTTTGTGTTTCAGATCAGAATAAGCAGATTGCATTGATTAGTCGGCCGACCGAAAGGGGCCATGAACAGGAGTTGGCTATGTGTGGAATTGTTGGCGCTGTGGCGCAACGCGATATTGTTCCCGTGCTGCTGGAAGGTCTGAAACGTCTGGAGTACCGGGGCTACGATTCTTGTGGCGTTGCTGTTCATGCGCAGGGCCAGTTGTTGCGGGCGCGCAGTACTCAGCGCGTGGCCGAGCTGCAAGAACAGGTTAAGGCAGACCATCTGCAAGGCTTTACCGGCATTGCTCATACCCGTTGGGCAACCCATGGCGCGCCGGCTACTCATAATGCACACCCGCATTTTTCGGGCAAAGGTAAGGCCCGCATTGCGCTGGTGCATAACGGCATCATTGAAAACCACGACGAGCTGCGCGCCGAGCTGCAAGCCATAGGCTATGTGTTCGAGAGCCAGACCGACACCGAAGTGATCGCTCACCTGATTGACCACCTGTACAACGGTGATCTGTTCGAGGCTGTGCAGCAGGTTATTCGCCGTTTGACCGGCGCTTATGCGATTGCGGTGTTCTGTCAGGATGAACCGCACCGTGTGGTGGGCGCGCGCCACGGCTCGCCCCTGGTGGTGGGTGTGGATCAGAACGAGAACTTTCTGGCCTCGGATGCGCTGGCACTGGCCGGAACGACCGATCAGATCATTTATCTGGAAGACGGTGACGTGATTGATCTGCAAATCAGTAAAGTATGGATCATGGACAAGGAGGGGCGCTCTGTAGACCGTCCCGTCCACACCGTTCATTTGCACACCGCTGCGGCTGAATTGGGCCCCTATCGTCACTTTATGCAAAAGGAGATCTTTGAGCAGCCCCGCGCGGTGGGTGACACCTTGCAAGATATCGAAAGCGTCACCCCCGAGCTGTTCGGCGATCAGGCCTACAAGGTGTTCCAGGACATTGACAATGTGCTGATTCTGGCTTGTGGCACCAGCTACTATGCTGGTCTGACTGCTCGTTACTGGATCGAATCGCTGGCCAAAATCCCCGTCAACGTGGAAATTGCCAGCGAATACCGCTACCGCGACAGCGTTCCTAATCCCCGCACGCTGGTCGTGACTATTTCCCAGTCCGGCGAAACGGCTGACACGCTGGCTGCCTTGAAGCATGCCCGCAGTCTGGGCATGGAGCAGACCTTGACCATCTGCAACGTCGCCACCAGTGCCATGGTGCGCGAGTGCAAGCTGTCCTATATCACTCGTGCTGGTGTTGAAATTGGCGTGGCTTCCACCAAAGCCTTTACGACTCAGCTGACGGCCTTGTTTCTGTTGACCATCGCACTGGCGCAGGTCAAGGGCCACCTGAATCAGGAGCAGGAAGGCGACTACCTGAAAGCCTTGCGTCACTTGCCTACCGCTAT
Source organism: Alcaligenes sp. CHO6 (assembly GCF_037120595.1). Taxonomy (NCBI): domain Bacteria; kingdom Pseudomonadati; phylum Pseudomonadota; class Betaproteobacteria; order Burkholderiales; family Alcaligenaceae; genus Alcaligenes; species Alcaligenes sp. CHO6. The sequence continues at coordinate 222,768 of NZ_JBANCI010000003.1, read as the reverse complement.
CGCGGCCGTGCTGGCTCTGGAGCCGCAAATCATGGCCTGGGCGGACCGTTTTGCCAGCAAGGAAAACGCCTTGTTCCTGGGCCGTGGCATGCATTACCCCATCGCCATGGAAGGTGCGCTGAAGCTGAAAGAAATCAGCTACATCCACGCTGAAGGCTATCCGGCCGGTGAACTGAAACATGGCCCGCTGGCCCTGGTCACCGAAGCCATGCCCGTGGTCACTATCGCTCCACGCGATGAGTTGCTGGAAAAGCTGAAATCCAATATTGAAGAAGTCCATGCTCGTGGGGGTGAGCTGTATGTGTTTGCCGACGCCGATACCCGTATCGGCAGCAGTGAACGTGTGCATGTAATCCGTATGCCAGAGCACTACGGCAAACTGTCCCCTATCCTGCACACCGTGACCCTGCAATTGCTGGCCTATCACACGGCTTGCTCGCGCGGCACGGACGTGGATAAGCCACGGAATCTAGCCAAGAGTGTGACCGTCGAATAAACCTTGATTCAAGGTGCCAAAAATGAAGAGCCGCTGCGGCGGCTCTTTTGGTATTTCGTTTCGGATGGCCGTTTGTGGTCGGTTTTTATCGAGAAACATGCCTCATGAGTGAGAGTAGGCTTTACCGCTAAGCCGCTGTAAATAATGGATCTGGCTCTGCCCCCTGACAACAGGGTCTATATCCCAGCAGAACATACCTTGCACGTGTTCCGGAAGGATGTGAGTCACGGCAAAGTCAAAAAGATCAAACAGTGTCTGGGACGTATCTCGTTTACAAGGAATGCACGGGGGAAGCTGTAAGGTGTCGTACAGGCTGACAAGGTGAGACTCAAGGCCCGGATTTGGCGTAAAGCTGAATTCGGGCTTTTTCACAGCTTTGAATTGCTTGCGGGATTTATAATCAAACTACAAGATTAGTAATCTAACTAAATGGTTGGCGCTCAGAGTTACGAGCGTGAAAAGTCTTTGCCCCGGATGCGTGTGCAGGTGCTGATGCTGGGGTGGTAATGCATCCGCGTCGTGTTGTCTGCTCAGCTTAGCGAGCAGGTCTTGGAAAGCGATGTCTGGGCAGCAGCGCCAACACTTTCTGGCCGGGCTGCAAGAGGCAATGGCTGGTTTATCCAGCCAGGGTATTGAGGTTCTGACCCTGAGCGTTACGGAGCCTCATATCGATCAAGCCAGCAGCCATCACTTTATGGGTGTGTGGCGCTTCCCGGATCAGCGGGCTTGCCAGGCTCTGCTGGCGGGTATCCAAGCCAGCGGTTGGTATGAGTACTTCGATCACATAAACGCGGCGGGCGCGCAGGGTGAGTTTGCTCAACACCTGCTTGATCTGGCGAATGTTTGATGGAGTGGTAGGGCACGAGTTGCTTGTTTTTCCGGCTCTCGGTGCCGGCTATCTATGTGGTGTAGGCATGGAGCCTGGTTACGAGCCCATGCCACTGATGGCTTGATCGGGAAAGAAAGGAAGGCAATCACTTCATTTGCTGCACCGCATCTCAAGGAAAACCTCCATGTACGGCAGCTAAGCATGGCGGCACACTGGAAGAGAGGCCGCGCCCGCCCGGGGGTGGTCTGTTTTCGGGATGAGCGCAACTATGCAGTCTTCACATGTGGCACACGTCCAAGAGATCACGGCTGTTTGGCAGGGCAGCCTGTCCCGGCGCGATCAGGCTGTGGTCCATAGCTGGCGGCGGTGTATTGAGCATCACAGGCTGGACCCGGCACAGGCTTGCGAGGCCTATATCGTGCCCGATTCCCAGCTGCGTGAGCACCGTCAACAGTCCGAAGCCCTGATCAATATTGCGCGCTCCGGGCTGGAGCGTCTTTATCAACAGGTGTCCGGGCTCAATTACGTACTGCTGTTGTCCGATAACAAGGGCGTTACGGTGGATTTTCTGGGTTCGGAAGGCCAGCGCGATGCCTTGCGGCAGGCCGGCCTGTATATGGGCTCGGAATGGTCTGAAGAGCGTGCGGGAACGTGCGCGGTGGGCACTTGCCTGCACACGGGCGAGGCCCTGACCATTCATCAAAATGATCATTTCGATCATATGCATGCGCCTTTATCCTGCACGGCGGCGCCTATCTATCACTATGACGGCAAGCTGGCCGCAGTACTGGATTTGTCCTTGTTGCAGTCGCCGGAGGCCAAGGCCAGCCAGGGCTTGGCCCTGCACCTTGCCAATGCGGCGACCCGTCGTATTGAATTGGCTAATTTGATGGCCTGCCACCGTCAGGAATGGATTCTATGTTTGTCGCAGTCGCCGGAGTTTCTGGATATTGATCCGGAAGCGGCTATTGCGATTGATGGCTCTGGCCGTATCAAGGGCATGACGCATACGGGTGCCCGAATTCTGGCGCGGGCAGCGGGGGTGGACTGGCGTAATCCTGCGGATTTGCTGGGGCAGAGTTTGATGCGCTTTCTGCATCTGGAAGTGGATCAGTTACCGACCTTGATGCGCTATCGCCCCACGCAGGAGCGAGTCGTCATGGCCCGGGATGGGAGTGTGCTGTTTGCCCATGCCATTGAGCCCAGACGTGTATTGAACAATCGGTCTGTGGGGATGGATGGGGCAGCCGTGGATGCGGCCTTGCCACAGGGATTGCGAGGCTTGGCAGGCACGGATGCGGCCATGCAGTCCATGCTGCTGAAAGCCGCCCGTTTGGCAACGCGGGAAATGCCGGTACTGTTGCAGGGCGAGACGGGTTCGGGCAAAGAATATCTGGCCCGTGCGATTCACACGGCTAGTGGTCGTCGCGGGAGTTTTGTGGCCGTCAATTGTGCGGCCTTGCCCGAGAGTCTGATTGAAAGCGAATTGTTCGGCTATTTAGCTGGCACGTATACCGGCGGTGCTGCACGAGGTCGCACGGGTTTGATCGAGGCGGCTGATGGCGGCACTCTATTCCTGGACGAGATTGGCGACATGCCGCTGGCTTTGCAAAGTCGTTTGCTGCGAGTGCTGGCCGAGTCCGAGGTCATGCCCTTGGGCGCACGCACAAGCAAGCGCGTGGACCTGCGCGTGATTTCAGCCAGCCACCATGATTTAAGCGCCCTGGTAGAGCAAGGCCGCTTCCGTGCGGATTTGCTGTATCGCTTGAATGCGGCGGTGTTGACCCTGCCTGCCTTGCGTCATCGCAGTGATCTGGAGTGGCTGGTGCAGCAGATATTGCATCGGCGTAACAAGGGCGATGTACCCGGCTTGTCTCCCGAGGCCTGGCAAGCGTTGCAAGCGTATGAGTGGCCAGGTAATTTGCGCGAACTGGACAATGCGCTGGTGCTGGCACTGGCCTTGGCGGAAGGTTCCTGCATTGAGGTACAGGATTTACCAGAGGCGTTGCGCGAGCGGCGTCTGGCCACATCTACAAGTAGCCCGACGTCAGTTATCTGCGCCGGGGAACCCTCCTGGCGGCAGGTTTTGCAGGCCTGCGACGGTAATGTCAGTGCGGCAGCGCGGCAGCTTGGAATTAGCCGGTCCACCTTGCATCGTTATATCAAACGAGCAGGTCTGACTCAGCAAGACTCGGCCCCTGACACAGGCTGCGACACCTGATGCACCACCTGTGTCACCACTGGCACAGTTTCACCGCTTTAAAACAAGCGATACCCCTTTAAAACAAGCCGTTCCCGGTTTGGCACGGTGTTTGCTATGTACTCCATAGCTGGGCAGCAAAAGCCCGGCGCACCATTAAAACGATATGGAGACAAATCATGCAAACACAGCAGCAACTGCAGCCGTCTGCGCGACAGTTGGACACGGTTCTTGACCAGTTGACCCATGCGCTTGCCAGCAATGCACCGGACGATGCGGCAGCCCTGTTTGCCGAAGAATGCTTTTGGCGTGATCTGGTCATGTTCACCTGGAATATCCGAACCATGGAGGGGCGCGATCAGATCCGCGACATGCTGACGCAGCAGCAACAAGGTGTCGTGTCAGCCAGGTTCGAGCGCGACAGTGCCGAGCCGGTCAGTGACGATGGCCAAGGTCTGGTGGAGGGCTGGTTCCATGTGGAAACCGATGTGGCGCGTGGCTATGGCCATATTCGCGTCAAGGACGGCAAGATCTGGACCTTTCTGACCACCATGTCTGAATTGAAAGGCTATGAGGAGCCGTTAGGCGTGCGTCGTCCCATGGGGGCCGAGCACGGCATCCGGCGCGGCCGTCAGACCTGGCAGGAGCGTCGTCAACAGGAGCAGGCAACATTAGGTACGTCTGAACAGCCCTATGTATTGATCATTGGGGGCGGACAGGGCGGCATTGCCCTGGGCGCACGTTTGCGGCAGTTGAATGTGCCCACGCTCATCATTGATCAACATGCTCGACCCGGCGATAGCTGGCGCAAGCGTTACAAGTCTCTGTGCCTGCATGACCCCGTCTGGTACGACCACCTGCCTTATATGCCTTTCCCCGACAACTGGCCTGTCTTTGCGCCCAAGGACAAGATTGGCGACTGGCTGGAAATGTACGTCAAGGTGATGGAGCTGAATTACTGGAGCAGCACCGTGTGCAAGAAGGTGCGCTACGACGAGCCCAGCCAGACCTGGGAAGTGGAGATCGAGCGTGATGGCAAGCCCATGACGCTACGGCCACAGCAACTGGTCTTTGCCACGGGCATGTCCGGCAAGGCGAATGTGCCCAGTATCAAGGGACAGGAGGTGTTCAAGGGTGAGCAGCAGCACTCCTCGCAGCACCCTGGGCCGCAAGCGTATGCGGGCAAGAAAGTAGTCGTGATCGGGGCCAATAACTCGGCGCACGATATTTGCGCGGCGTTGTGGGAGGCGGGGGCGGACGTCACCATGGTGCAACGTTCGTCCACCCATATTGTGCGGTCCGACTCCTTGATGGAGATCGGCTTGGGAGATCTGTATTCTGAACGGGCGCTGGCTTCGGGAGTCACCACGCGCAAGGCAGACTTGCTCTTTGCGTCCCTGCCCTATCGCATCATGGCGGACTTCCAGATTCCTGTGTACGACAAGATCCGCGAGCGTGATGCAGAGTTCTACCAGAAGCTGGAGGCGGCAGGCTTCATGCTGGATTGGGGTGACGATGGTTCGGGCTTGTTCATGAAATACCTGCGACGTGCTTCGGGCTACTACATCGACGTAGGCGCTTGCGAGCTGATCATCGACGGCAGCATCAAGCTGAAATCCCGGACCGACATCAGCCATCTGACCGAGAACGCTGTGGTACTGACAGACGGCACGCAATTGCCTGCGGATCTGGTGGTGTACGCCACGGGCTACGGTTCCATGAACGGCTGGGTAGCGGATCTGGCCGGCCAGGAAATGGCGGGCCGGGTGGGTAAATGCTGGGGCCTGGGTTCGGAAACCACGAAAGATCCGGGGCCATGGGAGGGCGAGCAGCGCAATATGTGGAAGCCCACCCAGCAGCCAAATCTGTGGTTTCACGGTGGCAACCTGCACCAGTCGCGGCATTACTCACAATATCTGGCCTTGCAGTTGAAAGCGCGTCAAGCGGGTTTGCCGGTGCAGGTCTATGGGCTGCAGCAAGTACATCATTTACGGTAATTGACCGGCTCACGGTGTCGCGTTTGTTAGTGGCACTGCTAAATTTCTTACCTTATGTATCCGCCCTGTCTTGCCTCTCCATGGGCAGGACAGGGTCTGTGGTCGTCCCGGCCCTTGGGTAAATTATTGCTCGTGCGAACAGCCTTCTGGTCAACGTTGTCCCCTACGTGAAAACCAGTCTCGATGCCGGGTAGGGCGGTTTGGGGCCAACTGGTACAGGGTCAGAAAAACAGGGTCAGGGACATCTGCTTATTCAGGTCGAAGAAGCTGCCTTGAGCAATTTGAAGGGAAATTATTATAAGGAAATTGCTTGTAGCATTTCGTAGTTGTCGCCCTGGTCGGGAATGTTACGGTGGAACCATCCATTGCAAACAACGAAATTTTTGTTGATTGAATTGGACTCCTTTTAATAGCAGGGATAAGGGAATTTTTAATTCTAAAAATACTCTTTCTGATATTGGAGAAAATCTATGAAAAAATCCGCCATCCTATCCAGTTTTCTAATGGCCTCGGCTTTGAGTTTTGGCCTGCAAGGCGGCGCACTGGCTAATGAGCCTGCCGTTAATCAGGATCATTCCGCAACAGCGGGCGAAGCCGTCAGCGATACCTGGATTACCACCAAGATCAAGGCTGATCTGGCCAGTACCAAGGATTTGAAGAGCACGGATATCTCTGTTGAGACCAATAACGGGGTTGCAACATTGACCGGTACCGTGCCTAGCGAAATCGAGCTTAAAAAAGCGGTGGCAGCCACCGAAAGCGTGAAAGGTGTTGTGAAAGTCGACTCGTCGGGATTGAAAGTGAAGCCGGAATAATTATTCCCTGATCAATCTCTGTAATGAAATTCCTTTGTAAATAGGAGAACGACTATGAATGAAGATACGATCAAAGGAAAATGGAAGCAGCTGACTGGTAAAATCCAGGCGAAATGGGGCAAGCTGACCAATGACGATATGGATGTTGCCGAGGGCAATACCGAGTATCTGGTCGGTAAGATTCAGGAGCGCTACGGTATTGCACGTGAAGAGGCTGAAAAGCAGGTTCACGATTTTAATCGCGGCATCTGATCCCCGGCTTGATGGCCCGTTCAGAGAAAACGCCCTGCATATGCAGGGCGTTTTTGTTTTCTGAAACCGATCGTGCACTCCATGACCGTGTTTCTAAACCTGCCAGGCTCAGAATGGCGTTTAGTCCTCGTCCATGGCTTGGTAGCGTTCGACCAGATAGTCCAGCAGGGCCCGCACGGCGGGCATTTGACCACGGCGCGAGGAAAACACCGCATGAATGATCTCGCGGCGCGGCGCCCAGTCCGGGATCAGTTTGACTAAAGCGCCTTGTGCCAATTGATCGCAAACCACCAGTGTAGGCAGTTGGACGATTCCCACTCCAGCCAGGGCCGCGGCGCGCAGAGCGGTCATGTCCGTCGTGATCAGACGGGGTGTGTGGTGCAGTACGGCTTGCGCTCCATTGGGTCCGAACAAGGTCCAGGTATGGGTTTGCTGAGGCACACCCAGGCCCAGGCTGGGATAGTCGGCCAGATCCGCCGGCGAACCGGGCATGCCGTAACGGGCAATCAGCGCCGGGCTGGCTGTCAGACATTGGCTACGATCGGATAAAACACGCATCACCAGATCACTGTCCTGCAGGGGCGGGGGGCGGACGCGGATTGCGATATCCAGTGCTTCTCCGATGAGATCCACCTTCCGGTTGGTGGCCTCCAGCTGAACCGTCACATGCGGATAGCGGACCATGAAATCAGCCAACATCGTGCTGACATGCGCGTTCAGCAAGGTGATGGGGCAACTGAGACGTACCACGCCACGTGGCTCGGCATGCGTCATTTCAATGGCGGCTTGTGCCGCTTCAGCCTCTACCAGCATGGCCTTGCAGTGTTCGTAATAGGTCTGGCCGATTTCGGTCACCGTAAAGCGCCGGGTAGAACGTTGTATCAGCCGAACCCCCAGGCGCTCTTCCAAAGCGGCCAGTCGGCGGCTCAGGGTGGATTTGGGCAAGCCCAGTGCGCGACCGGCCGGGGCAAAGCCGCCGTGATCCACAATCTGAACATAAAAGTACAAGTCATTTAAATCGTGCATAGCGCTTTTATCGTTCCATAAATGGAACAGAGATGACCGTTTTAGGGGGCTACTGACTTCATCGTTCCGAGTTTATTCTGTCTCCTATGTTGAAACAAGGAGATGGACATGAAGAACATTCTTGGTATTTATAGTGCGCCCCGTCCCCATTGGGTGGGCGACGGCTTTCCCGTTCGCTCCCTGTTTTCGTACCACACGCACGCAAAACAGCTGAGTCCTTTTCTGTTGCTTGACTATGCCGGCCCGGCCGAGTTCGCGCCCAGCGAGCACAAGCGCGGTGTAGGTCAGCATCCGCACCGGGGGTTTGAAACGGTCACCATCGTCTACAAGGGGGAAGTGTCGCACCACGACTCCACCGGCCAGGGGGGCACGATCGGACCGGGCGATGTGCAGTGGATGACGGCGGGTTCGGGCATCTTGCACGAGGAGTACCACTCTGATGCCTTTGCCCGTTCGGGCGGCACCTTGGAGATGGTGCAGTTGTGGGTCAACCTGCCAGCCAAAGACAAAGGCACGCCTGCCGGTTATCAGGCTATTACTGACAAGCAGATCCCTGTCGTGCCTCTGCCCGATGCTGCCGGCAAGGTGCGCATTATTGCCGGTGAAAAAGACGGCGCTACAGGCCCTGCCAGAACCTTCACCCCCATGAATGTATGGGATTTGCGCCTGAATCAGGGGGGGATTGTCGAGCTGGAAAGTCCGCAAGGCTGGACGGCCGCCTTGGTGGTTCTGCACGGCACGGTGCTGGTCAATGGGCAAAGTGTGGTGCGTGAAGGGCAATTGGTAGTGCTGGATCGCGCCGGTAGCCAGTTCATGGTGGAAGCCAATAACGATGCGGTGGTCTTGCTGATCAGTGGTCAACCGATTGATGAGTCCATCGTGGGTCATGGGCCGTTTGTCATGAATAGCCAGCAGGAAATCTTGCAGGCGATGGACGATTTTAACAATGGCCGCTTTGGCTCCATGCCTTCTGGCGCGACTTCCTAAGGCTGGTCGGTGAGGGCGGCCCGGTCCGCTCTCACTGGCTGGGTTGAAACAGCTCAACGCTTTGTTTTTGCAGCGCGATTTCCCAGAAGCGCTTTAGCCGTGCCGGGTGCCGGATTGGCACCCACCCTTTCTTACTCATTCTTAAGGAGAACTGAGATGACTACGCCTTACAAACGTCTTGATAAAGACCAGGCCGCTGTATTACTGGTCGATCACCAAACCGGGCTGCTGTCTCTGGTTCGTGATATTGATCCGGACAAGTTCAAGAACAATGTGCTGGCTTTGGCTGATCTGGCCAAGTACTTCAAGCTGCCCACGATTTTGACTACCAGCTTTGAAGAAGGCCCTAATGGCCCCTTGGTTCCCGAACTGAAAGAAATTTTTCCCGATGCGCCTTACATCGCACGTCCTGGTCAGATCAACGCCTGGGATAACGACGAGTTCGTCAAGGCTATCGAGGCAAGCGGCAAGAAGCAGCTGATTATTGCGGGAGTCGTCACGGAAGTGTGCGTGGCATTTCCGGCCCTGTCGGCCCTGGAAGCCGGGTTTGATGTGTTTGTGGTAACCGACGCCTCGGGGACATTCAATGAAATTACCCGCCACGCAGCATGGGATCGCATGTCGGCGGCTGGCGCGCAGTTGATGACCTGGTTTGGGGTGGCCTGCGAGCTACACCGCGATTGGCGTAACGATGTGGAAGGTCTGGGTGCCTTGTTCTCTGCCCATATTCCTGACTATCGCAATCTGATCCACAGTCACAGCAAGTTTACTTCTGGCAAGTAAGCGTTTGTTTGCCCTTCTGCCCAGTTTGATGGGCAGCATTTTTTTCGTTTTGGTCGCCCGCGAGGAGCAGGCAGACATGGATAAAATTTGCTCATTTTGACTGGCGGAAGGCGGACGAACGGAGTAAAAAACCAGGTGCTGGTGTGAACGGGTAAATAGACCATTGTCTGTGGGGATGCTGTGAAAACCTGGGTTTGCATGACAGCGTGGAGCGATTTTTAAAAGGTAGCTGGAATGCGATTGAAAGATAAGGTGGCGCTTGTAACCGGATCGGCAGCCGGTATAGGTTTGGCAACGGCCAGAAAGTTTGCCCAGGAAGGCGCGGTAGTGGTCTTGTGTGACCGGGATGCCCAAGCCCTTGAGTCGGCCGCACAGTCCTTGCACGCCCCGGCCGTGACGGTCGTGGCCTATACCGTGGATGTCACCGACCGTGCTCAGATTGATGCAATGGTGGCGGATGTAAAGCATCGGTTCGGCCGTATCGATGTATTGGTGAACAATGCTGGGATCACCAAAGACGCCAAGCTGCTGCGCATGACGGAACAGCAGTTTGACGATGTCATTGATGTCAATTTGAAAGCGGTATTCAATTTCACTCAGGCAGTGGCCGCGGTGATGCTGGAGCAGGAAAGCGGCGCTATCCTCAATGCGTCCAGTGTGGTGGGGCTGTATGGCAATTATGGTCAGACCAATTACGCGGCCAGCAAGTTTGGTGTGATTGGGTTTACCAAGACCTGGGCCCGTGAACTGGGCCCCAAAGGGATTCGCGTCAATGCCGTTTGCCCTGGTTTCATCGAGACGGACATTTTGAAATCCATCCCTGAAAAAGTGCTGCAAGGCTTTCGCGATCATTGCTGGCTGCGCCGTATGGGCAAGCCGGAGGAAGTGGCCAATGTATACGCGTTCCTGGCTTCGGACGAGGCCAGCTTTATCAATGGCACGACCTTAGAAGTATCAGGTGGCCTGACGATTTGATGTTGCGTCTGCAGCGGCGCCTCAATCGGGGCCGCGCCAAGGCCTGGAGCGCAAGTTACAAGCCCGATCCCGCCTTGAAACGGGATCGGGTTTTTTGATGCAGGCTTTCAGCGGGGATGCCGCGGCGTGAGAACTGTTTGCCGATTTCCCGGCCCGCGCCAACGGGCTTGGCAGCAGGGACAGGATTTAATCCAACTCGGGGTGGCGGTCCACCAGACCTTGGCGTTTCTGTTTCAGGCTTTCCAACTCGGCCTCGGCCTTGGCAATGGCTTCTTCCACCTCCTGGACGCTTTGCTCGATGTGATCGTAGGCTTGTTGGAGCAGTTCTTTGGCTTCCTTGGGGTTGGAGGCGGTCGGCGTATCGCCGCGCAAGGGGCGGTTAGCCGTTTCAGGCAGGAACACGGCCGTAATCAAACCGATGACACTGGCAAACATCAGGTAATAGGCAGGGATCAGAAGGTTATTGCTTTGCTCCACCAGCCACGCAGCGATGGTTGGCGTCAGGCCCGCCACAATAATCGCAATATTGAAAGAGGCGGCCAGGGCACTGTAGCGTAGTCGGGTCGGGAACAGGGCGGGCAGGGTAGAGGCCATGACCCCGGTCAGGCAGTTCAGTAAAACGGCCAGAATCAGCAGTCCCAGAAAGATCTGCACATTGCTGTCGCTGCCAATAAAGTGGAAGGCGGGAATGGCAAAGATCAGCAGTCCCAGACTGCCGGCCAGCAAGAAGGGCTTGCGCCCGATCTTGTCGCTGACAAAGCCCACCACCGGTTGCACAAACAGCATCCCGATCATCACCACCACAATAATGAAGACACCGTGTTCTTCGGCATAGCCCAGACTGCTGGACAGATAGGTCGGCATGTAGGTCAGCAACATGTAGTAGGTAATGTTGGTGACCAGCACCATGCCAATACAGATCAGCAGGGCTTTACGGTATTTGGAGAAGATCTCGCCAAAGGAAATCGTCGGGCGCTCTTGCAGGGCGGCACGGTCCTCTTTTTCCATCTTTTCCAGTTGCTCGGTAAAGGCTGGCGTCTCTTCGGCCGCATGGCGCAGATACAGGCCCAAAATGCCCAGTGGGCCGGCTATCAGGAAGGGAATGCGCCAGCCCCAGTCCTGAAAACTGGCTTCGCTCAGGGATGTTTGCAGCAACACCACCAGACCAGCGCCCAGCACAAAGCCTGCAATGGAGCCAAAGTCCAGCCAGCTTCCCAGAAACCCGCGTTGCCGGTCAGGTGCATATTCGGCCACAAAGACCGCGGCGCCGGTGTATTCGCCGCCCACGGAAAAACCCTGGGCCAGTTTGCACAGCAACAGCAAGATGGGGGCCCAGATACCAATCGCGAGGTAGGAGGGAATCAGGCCTATCAGGAAGGTGCTGATCGCCATGATGATGATGGTCAGGGACAGCACCTTCTGACGACCGAACTTGTCCCCCATCAGCCCGAAGAATACGCCGCCCAATGGTCGCACCAAAAAAGGCACGGAAAAGGTGCCCAGTGCCGCAATGGTTTGCACGGCGGGCGAGGCGTCGGGGAAAAAGACTTTACCCAAGGTGGCGGCCACAAAGCCGTAGACACCAAAATCAAACCATTCCATGGCGTTGCCCAGCGCAGCGGCAGTCACGGCTTTTTTGAGCTTGGTGTTGTCTACGACGGTGATGTCGTCAAGATGAAGCGGCTTGGCGTTGCTGGAGGTCGCGGAAGACTGCGTCATGGTGCTTCTCCTGGTGAGCAGGACGATGACGCGCTGGGTCGCCTTGTGGGCCATCAACACCCGGAAAGCAGCACGGGCATGATGGCAGGGTGATCAGGCGAGCCTGAACGGTGCTACGTCCGGCTTTGCTGTTCGTCTATTCATGGAAAGGGTCGAGCAGACTGGGCCAGGTCGCGTCATCCTGCGCACGCGACTAGCGGTCCTTATTGTTACCGAGGCCGGGCGCCCCTCCCATGATATTTGCATATGCTTACAGAGCGCGGCATCCAGGCGGTAATGCTGCTTTTTTCACATAGGCCCGCAGCTCATCCACCAAGGCGGCCGCTGCAGGTGTCAAATCATGTTCCTGATGGAACATCAGGCATAAGGTGCGAACCAGTGTGGGGGCTTGCAGCAGCGAAAAACTCAGGCCGGGCATGAGAACCCGTTGAGCGGCCAGGGCCGGCAGCAGGGCAATGGCCAGACCACTCTGTACCAACGCCGCTTGTGAGGTGGTGCTGGACGCTTCATAAAAAGGGGCTGAGGCTTCAATGGGTAAATCCGGTCGCGATTGCAGCACTGCCATGATGCCTGTTTCGTCCACCACACCGACCAGTTTGCGCTCCTCCAGCGCCGACCAACTGACCGTGTTGTTGGCATCGGGTTTGATCTGCGTGTCGTCGCTGCGATAGAGCACGCCGAATTGATCTTCCAGCAGGGGTTGACTGTCCAGCCCTTGGACATCTGCCCAGGGACTGGTCAGACCAAAGTCGATTTCTCCTGCCACGATCTGGCGCTGAATGCGGCCTGAGTTGTCATCACGCAGATACAGCCGTACCGCAGGGTGCTGCTGCGAGAAATGAGCGGCAGCCGGTGCAATCAGATCCGTGATGGCCGAAGGGGCGGCCGCCACACTGACCCGCCCGCTTTTCAATTCTCCGTAACGCATGACATCACTGATGGCCCCATCAAAGTCCGCCAGCAATCGCGTGATGCGCGGCAGGAACTCCAGGCCAATAGGCGTCAGGGATACGCGCCGACTGGTGCGATTGAACAGAGTGGTATTCAAGGCAACTTCCAACTGCTGAATCAGGCCCGTGACCGAGGACTGGGTTTGAAAAAGTCGCCGGGCGGCGTGGGTGAAGCTGGCCTCCTGGGCGACGGCGACAAAGGCATTCAGGTGCTTGAGCGTGATGTGCTTGGGAAGTCTGTCCATTTCATTTTCTGATTAATCAATTAACTTAAACAATTTTTCATATTAATAATACCTTTGGATAATGCGGTCAACTCCCCTTTTTGTGGGAGGGTAAGTGGAGACGTAAATGCAGACAGACGACCGCAGCTTGGACGTCAAGATCAGCAATGGCTGGATTATTGATGGCTTGGCCACCCCGCGCTGGCGCGGTGATGTGGGTATTCGGTCGGGGCGTATTGTGGCCCTGGGCGATTTGAGCGCCTGGCATGCCGATCAAGTGGTGGATGCCAGCGGCCATGTGGTGGCCCCCGGATTTATCGACACCCACGGTCATGATGACTTGATGTTCATCGAGCGGCCCGCTCTGGACTGGAAAACCAGTCAGGGCATTACGACGGTGGTGGTTGGCAATTGTGGCGTCAGCGCCTTTCCGGCTCCCTTGCCCGGCAATTCGGCGGCTGCCTTGGCCTTGCTGGGCGACTCGCCCTTGTTTAAGGACATGGCGCAGTATGCACAGGCGGTGCGCCAGTTAACGCCCATGATCAATGTGGCAGCCTTGGTCGGCCATGCGAATTTGCGCATGGCTGTCATGCAGGACCCGCTCGCTCAGCCTGACGCCGATGAGCAGCAGGCCATGCAAGCCCTGTTGGCCCAGGCTCTGCAGGATGGGGCGGTGGGCTTTAGTACTGGCTTGGCCTATGAGCCTGGCTGCATGGCCGAACCGGCCGAACTGGAAGGCCTGGCCCGTGTTGCCGCTTCCCAGGGCTCCTTGCATACCAGTCATATTCGCAATGAAGGCGATACGGTGCAGGAGTCGGTAGAGGAAGTGCTGGCGATAGGCCGCCAGACGCAGTGCGCCACCCTGGTGTCGCATCACAAGTGCATGATGCCGGCCAACTGGGGCCGCAGCAGTGAGACCTTGGCCAATATTGATCGAGCGCGCGCCGATGGCGTACAGGCCACCCTCGATATCTACCCCTATTCGGGCAGCTCCACGATCCTGATTCCTGAGCGCGCCCACACCATAGACCAGATTCGTATTACCTGGTCCGAGCCTCACCCGGAATGCAATGGCCTGTATCTGGCCGAGATTGCCGAACAGTGGGGCTGCGACCGTGAAACTGCCGCACGGCGTTTGCTGCCGGCCGGCGCGATTTATTTTGCGATGGACGAGAAAGAAGTCCAGCGTATTTTCAGCCACCCATGTTGCATGGTGGGCTCGGACGGATTGCCTGCGGATGCGCATCCCCACCCTCGGTTGTGGGGCAGTTTTACGCGCATTTTAGGGCGGTACGTACGCGAAGATGGCCTGATGTCCCTGGAGCAGGCGGTCGCCAAAATGACGGCCCTGCCTGCTTCGGTTTTCGGGCTGGAAAACCGCGGCGTGTTGCAAGTCGGCGCCTGGGCGGATCTGGTGGTGTTTAATCCCGAAACGGTGCAAGATTGCGCCACCTGGGAGCAGCCCACCTTACCGTCTCAAGGTGTGCAGACTGTGTTTGTCAATGGTGTACAGGTTCATCCTGTCGCTCCGGAGCAGCGGCCCGGACAGGTGCTTAAACGCGCCTTTGCCGCTCAGGCACAAAGCCTGGATGCGCCGATTATTTCGGTTTAAGCGGCGCATCGGACAAGAAACCAGTTGCCCGGATCTGGGGCCGTCAACCAGGGCAGGGTGATTGCATCACATGCAAAGGCCGGACTTATGAAAAGCCGGCCAGGAAGGATCGTTAAGGAGACGACATGAGTGTCATTCAGCAAGCAATGCCAACGGGCAAGCGCAATGCAGCCATGGTGGTGTTTTTAATTGGCATGGCGATTGCCTTGTACACCCATTTTTACATGCCGGGTGAAAGCTCCCTGTGGGGCTTGACGCCGGTAGTGGTGTTCGCGCTTATCGCCCTGCTGGGTGTGGACATTGTGTTGGCCACGATTGGAGCCATTGTTTTGGGCGCCATCATGACCAGCACGACGCCGATTGCGATGGGTAAACTGCTGGCCGAGTCCCTGGGCTCGTTCATTGCGGTGGTGGGTTTGATTATTGTGCTGGGCGCCGGGGTTGGCGAGGTCGCCGCCCGTACGGGTGCCGCTGAGCAATTGGTGCGAGCCATTGTGAAGCGTATCGGCTTGTCCAATCCGGTGCGTGTGCGTTTGGGCATCATGGTGGCGTCCACCCTGATCTGTGGCGCTCTGGGCACGTTGGCGGGCGGTAACGCCATTATCGCTGCGGTGGTGATCCCGATTGCCGCGGCCGTGCGTCTGTCTCCCCCCGCCGTGGCTGCCTTGTTCCAAAGCGCCGGCTCCGCAGGTCTGGTGCTGGGCCCATTCACTCCTAATGTGGTGACGGTAACGGGTCTGACCGGTTTGAGCTACACCGACTATTTGCTGGTGGCCGGCCTGCCGATGGCGGCGGCAACCTTGCTGACGGGCTGGTTCATGTCCGGCCGCATCCAGAAAATCACCAAAGACCAGTTCCAGTACGAAGAAGCCTCGCAAGGCCAGGCGGCTTTTGATGTGAATGCCAAGGCGTCGCCTAAAGCAGTACGTGCAGCCTGGGCTTTCTGCATCACGATTGTGGGTCTGGCGGCGGTGGGTATTGCCTCCAAGGCCGGCTTTGCATACGCCATTATTGTGATGGTGTCCCTGGGAGCGGCAACCGGTCTGGCCGGCGGCATGAACCCACGCGAGATTTTGCAGGCCATGTATGCCGGGGCGGGCAAGCTGATCTGGATTTTCTTCTTGTTCTGGCTGTTCAATCCCGTGCTGGTGCTGGTGGATCAGCTCAATGCCTATCACGCCTTGCTCGATTCGGTACAACCGTATCTGGTCGGCATCAGTGGCGCGGTACTGTGCATGTTGATTGTGGCCTTTAACGTGGTGGGCCATATTCCGGGAGCCGCCGTCGCACAGATGACCTTTACCGCCAAGATTTTTGGCCCCCTCCTGGCAGCAGCTGGCGTGGGTCCTGCCGCAACGGCCGCCGTCATTCTGGGTAGCTCGCAAATTGACTGGTTCGGTCCCTTTCCTTCTTCGGATATGTTCGGCCAGATGGGGCTGGCGCGTTCCACTCAGCTTAAATACATGTTGTATAACGGCTGGGCGGTGATGATCGTCAACTTGTTGATGTTCGCCGGTCTATTCCTGATTTTGGTCTGAGTGCGGAAGGAGAGTGTGTATGTTTGCCTTGGGAAGCGAGTTGTTGGATGCGCCACGGGTTCGTGAGCGTCTGCAAGAAAGACTGGAGCCTGTGCTGGCCCAGGAAGCCGCCCGCATTTCGATGGCGGTCTACGCGACCGACGGTACCTCCTTGTTTGAGTGGCATGCGCAGCGCGTCATGCCCTCGGCCAGCTTGATCAAGACGCCCATGCTGCTGTGTCTGCTGGAACAGGTTGCCCAGGGCAGATTGTCGCTGGATACGGTCTATCCCTTGCCCGAGGGAGACCGTACGCCAGGCACCGGTATTTTGAGCCAGTTGCCTGGCGTGACCAGCCTGAGCTTGCGTGAGCTGGCCCTGCTGATGATCATTTTGAGCGACAACGTCGCCACCAATGCGCTGATCGACTTGCTGGGCATGGCTAACATCAACGCCTGGTGCGCGCAGGCTGGCCTGCAGCAGACCCAGTTGCAGCGTCACATGATGGACATGAAGGCGCGGGAGGCTGGTAAAGACAACTGGACTACCGCCCAGGATGCCTGCTCGACCTTGCTCTACCTGCTTGGCTCGCCTGCCTTGCCGGAAAGCCTGCGTCAGCAGGGTCTGGACATGCTGGCTGACCAGCGTGAACGAGGACATTTTGCGGCAATTTTGCCTTCCATCGCTCAACTGGCTCACAAGACCGGCTCTTTGCCCGGCTTGCGCCACGATGCCGGAATCTTGACCATGGGTGAGCGCAGTGTGGTGCTGGCGGTGATGGCCGATGGCTTTACGGACGGGCGCACCAGCACGTCTCTTTACGGGGGGCAGGGGGCGGGGGTGTTGTCCCGTCTGGCCTTGGAAACTGCTCGCGCCTTGCAGTACTGAGCCGGGCTGAAAGGATAAAAGTATGTCTACGACACGTGTGGCCCTGGTTCAGCTAGATAGTGGCCGCGACCGCCAGACCAATCTGGATCAGCTGGAACATTGGGTGCTGGCCGCCGCCAGGGACGGGGCAAAACTCATTGTGACCCCCGAGTACAGCGATGTACGCGGCGATACGCCATGGCTGCAGCAAAACGCCACGCCTATCCCAGGCTTGGTAACCGAGCATATGGCCAGCCTGGCGCGGCGCACCGGTGCCTGGATTCATCTGGGTTCCATGCATGAGCGCCGTCCGGACGATCCTCGCCTGGGCAATACCAGTGTGACTTTCTCGCCCGATGGACAGATCGTGGCTCAGTATCGCAAAGTGCATTTATACGATGCGGTGGTCAACGGCCTGGAATACCGCGAGTCCGACGATTTTTGTCCTGGTGAGGAGGTTCAGAATGTGCAGGTCGGGGAACTGAACCTGGGTCTGAGCATTTGCTATGACATGCGCTTTGCCGAGCTCTTTCGTACCTTGCGAGCCCGGGGCGCGAATGTCCTGGTGGTGCCGGCTGCCTTTAATGTGCATACCGGCCGCGACCATTGGGAAGTGCTGTTGCGTGCCCGTGCCATTGAGAACCAATGCTATGTGCTGGCCGCCGCCCAAATTGGGGGGCCTGGTCCTGCCCTGCCCTGTCTGGGTCGCAGTATGATTATTGACCCTTGGGGGACGGTACTGGCCTGCATGCCGGATCATCCTGGCTATATCTGTGCCGATCTGGACCCCGCTCGTGTGCAGCGCATGCGCGAATCACTGCCGGCCTGGCAGCACCGCCGGGGTGATCTGTATCCTATTCCCTCTTGATTGTGTGCTGAAACCGACCGGAGCCCGTCATGACTGTTCCTGCTGCTTTTGAGTTTTACCCGGGCACTGTCCCCTTGCTGATCTCCATGCCGCATTCGGGCACCTACGTGCCCTCGGATTTGCTGACGCGTTTCACGGAATCGGCTCGTCAGGTGCCTGATACGGACTGGCATATTCCCCGCCTTTATGAATGCGCGCGCACATTGGGGGCTTCGGTTCTGGCAGCGACCTATTCACGCTTTGTCGTGGACCAGAACCGCCCGCCGGACAATAGCAGCCTGTATCCGGGTCAAAGTGTCACCGGCCTATGTCCAGTGGACATGTTTGACGATGCGCCCATTTATCAGCCCGGCCAGGAGCCGGACGAGCGAGAGGTTGCCCAGCGGCGCGAAACCATCTGGTTGCCTTATCACCAGAAACTGGAAGAAGAGCTCACCCGCCTGCTGGCGCTGCATGGTCGTGTGGTCCTATGGGATGCGCACTCGATTCGTTCGGTAGTGCCGCGTTTTTTTGAAGGCCGCCTGCCCGATCTGAATTTTGGCACCGCCAATGGTCAGAGCTGTGATCCTGCCTTGAGCGAACGTCTGATGAAAACGGCCTTGGCCAACCAGGACTACAGCAGCGTGTTGAATGGCCGTTTCAAAGGTGGCTACATTACTCGCCATTACGGACGTCCTGAACAGAACATCCATGCGGTCCAACTGGAAATGGCGCAGTGCTGTTATATGCAAGAGCAATGGCCTTTTGCCTACAACGAAGAGGCGGCCGGTCGGATCCAGCCCCTGATCGAGGCTTTGCTGCGCGACGCGCTGGCCTTTGCCACGCAAGCGTAAACGCCTTGTCGGCCCCGGCACAGACTGTCCGGGGCGCTACACTATCGCCTTGGCCACGGTGGCCGTAGAGCGATTCATCCATGTCCGACTTTTCCCCCACCCTGTTCGAGAAGCTGTGCTGTCCCTTGGATGGCTTGCCGCTCACATTTGAATCACCCAGCTGGCGTTGCGCCTCGGGTCATTGCTTTGACACCGCCAGTCAGGGCTATATCAATCTCCTGCCGGTACAGAACAAGCGTTCTCGCGATCCGGGCGATAGCAAGGAAATGGTAGCGGCACGCCGTCGCTATCTGGAATCGGGGGTGTATGAACCTATTGCCGCCGGTGTGTGGCGTGCCTTGATGGATGGTCTGGAAGGGGAGGCTCCTTATGCCTGTCTGGATGCGGGCTGTGGTGAAGGCTATTACCCGCGTTACTTGCGTCAGCAGGATCAAGATGGGCAGTTGGCCCTGATTGGTCTGGATATTTCCAAATGGGCCGTTATGGCGGCGGCACGCAGCTCCTCGGACATCCGTTGGCTGGTGGGCAGCAATGCGCAACTGCCAGTGCCCGATGGTGCCTTGGATGCGGTCTTATGCCTGTTTGGGTTTGCCGTGCCCGAGGAATTTTGGCGGGCTTTAAAGCCAGGTGGCATCTGGGTTCAGGTTGAGGCCGGGCCGGAGCATCTGCTGGAGCTGCGTCGCATTATTTATCCGACGCTGAAAGCCGATAAGGAAGAGAATCTGGTGCCCCCGACCGGCTTTAGCCTGGAAACCACCGAACGCGTCCGTGCCCAGATCCGGCTCGACTCACAGGAACAGATTGCAGATCTGCTTTTGATGACACCCCACCTGTTTCGAGCCAGTGCCCAGGGGCGGGAACAAGCGCGTCAATTGACGAGCCTGCCTGTTCAGCTGGATGTGCGTATCAAGGTGCTGCGCCGTCTTTAAGCGCTCTGCTTGTCTGTTTCGTCTACGCCAGGATCGCACAGCTCGACGCGGTTGCGACCATTGCGCTTGGCTTTATACAGGGCTTCGTCCGCCAGTTTCAGGACGGTACTGTGGTCGCGGGCGTGAATCGGCCAGTGGGCCAGCCCGATTGAAATGGTGATGGGCGAGCCCGCAGGACTGCTAGTCTCGCTGATCAGAATGCGCAAGCGCTCGGCCAGTTGCAACGCCTGATCGATATCCTGGTCGGGCAGGAAAATACAGAACTCCTCACCGCCGACCCGGCAGATCAGATCCGTGTCGCGGGTGCAGGCCCGCATGGTGTCGGCCAGAAAGCTCAATACCAGATCGCCGACATCGTGGCCGTAGGTATCGTTGACCCGTTTGAAGTGGTCAATATCCACGGTCAGTACGGAAAAGGGGGTGTCCATTTCCTTCCATTGCTGCAGCACCGTCGTCATGCCGCGCCGGTTGTTCAGACCGGTCAGGGGGTCGGTATTGCGTTCCACATTCATGACGCCCATCTTGCGGTTGACACGTTTCAAACCCAGCAGCATGGCCAGCTTGATCTGGCGGGACTCAAAGTACCAGGCGTGAACCTGGGCAATACGGGAGCTGGCATTGGCCGAATCCAGGTGTGGAGCCTGCCGGGCCAGCTGACGCAGGGGTTTGGCGATCAGCATGGCCAGCATCCAGATCAGAATCTGTACGGCCAGAAAAAAGGGAATGGAGTTGCGCACTACTTTTCCCAGCAAGACGGTCAACTCGTCCAGAACGACTTTTGTGGGGCTTTGTACCACCACCCCCCATTTCACATCGCTGCTGGGGGCGAAACCGGCCAGCATGTCCACGCCCTTGATGTTGCGCAAGGACAAGGCGTCACTTTCGCCCTGGCTGACGGCATCAATGGCCGGATTGCCGTGTATGACTTCGCCAATACGCGCGACATCCCGGTGGAAAATCAGGCGTTTGTGTTGATCAACCACATAGATGTAGGAGCCATCACGGTAAAAATGTTCACCTAGCAGGGTATTGAGGCTATTGGGCTCGTGCAGATAAATAGAGCCGCCCACCAGACCTTTGTAGTTGCCCTGTGCGTCAAAAAGAGGGTGGGACAGAAAAATCAGCAAGCGCCCCGTTGCGGACAGATAGGGCGGGCTAACGACGGGTTTACGCGTTTTCAAGGCCAGTTGAGTGCCTTCGCCGCGCAAGGTTGTGCCCAACAAGCTGAGCTTTTCAGGAGCATTGGCCAGGACCCGTCCCTCGGCATCGAGAATCAGCACCGAGTTAAAACTGTTGTTTTGTTCTTTCAGCCGTTGTACTTCGTCGATCAGTAATTGTTCGTCGATATACCTGGATCGCTCGAGCACGCCAGCGCTATAGCTCAGTTGCTGCAACAGGTTGGCGATAAATGCATCTGTACTGCTGGCCAGTTTCAGCGCGTAGGCGCGGTTTTTTTCCAGAGCTTGCTCGATCAGCAAGGAACGTTCCGCTGAGTAGGCCCCATACAAGGTGTAGCCCATGGTCAGCAGACTGCTGGCAGTAGCCAGCAAGAGAATCAGCCGGCGCAGATCAACAAAAAACATGAGGAAGGGCGAGTGCTCGAAATAAAGGGAGGAAAGGGGGCACAATACAGGCGGGAGGCACCTAAATGATTATACGTAAAGAATGTTTCCGGGTTTGTGTAGGTGTGTCGGAAGGCCACAGGGGGGACGTCACGCGGGGCAGGGGGTGGCGCCAGCGTGTAAGATGTGAAATGGTCTAGACCCATAGACAATTACCCGATGTGTTTTGCTGGCTGGGTGAATTGGGTGGTATCGGCCGGCACTTTTCCATGGAGATCCCGATATGAAAAGCGTAGATAGTTTTAAAGCTTTGCACCAGTTGGATGTCGGCGGGCAGTCCTACGACTACTATCGGTTGGATGCGGTTCGTGGAGATGGTCTGGATGTTGCCAGTCTGCCTTATGGCTTGAAGATCCTGCTGGAAAACTTGCTGCGCACCGAAGATGGTGGGGATGTGACGGCCGATGACATTCGCGCCCTGGCGGCCTGGGACCCGGCTGCCGAGCCTGACCGCGAAATTGCTTTTACCCCCGCTCGCGTCGTGTTGCAGGATTTTACGGGCGTGCCTGCCGTGGTGGATTTGGCTGCCATGCGCGAAGCGATGCAGGCGCTGGGCGGCGACCCGCAAAAAATCAATCCTCTGGCGCCAGTAGAGCTGGTGATTGACCATTCGGTGATCGTGGACGATTTTGGCAAGCCCAGCTCGTTTGAACGCAACGTGCAGATTGAGTACGAACGCAATATGGAGCGTTATCAGTTTCTGCGCTGGGGCCAAAGCGCGTTTAACAATTTCAAGGTCGTTCCCCCCGGTACGGGGATTGTGCATCAGGTCAACCTGGAGCATCTGGCCCGTGTGGTCTTTACACGCGACGAGCAAGGCCGTCAGCTGGCCTATCCCGATACCTGTGTCGGTACGGACTCGCACACGCCCATGGTGAACGGTTTGGGCGTGGTGGCCTGGGGGGTAGGCGGGATTGAGGCTGAAGCGGCCATGTTGGGTCAGCCTATTTCCATGCTGATCCCGCGTGTCGTGGGCTTTAAGCTGACCGGTCAAATGCCCGAAGGCACAACGGCCACGGATCTGGTGCTGACCATCACCGACATGCTGCGCCAGCACGGCGTAGTCGGCAAGTTTGTCGAGTTCTATGGCCCAGGCGTCAGTGCCGTGCCTTTGGCCAATCGTGCCACCATCGGCAATATGAGCCCCGAATACGGCTCCACCATCTCCATGTTCCCGATTGACGAGGAAACACTGCGTTATATGGAGCTGACCGGACGTAGCAAAGAGCAGATCGAGCTGGTGCGTGCCTATGCGCAGGCTCAGGGGCTGTGGCACGACCCCGAGCACGAGCCACGTTATTCCGAACGTCTGGAGCTGGACCTGTCCACGGTGGTGCCCTCGATCGCCGGACCTAAGCGTCCCCAGGACCGTATCGCACTGTCGTCCTCCAAACCGGCCTTCCGTACTGCGGTGCGTGATTTGCTGGGCGATGATGTCGCCACCTACGACGAGGCCGTCGAAGAGAGCTTTCCTGCATCGGACGTGCCCTCGCATAAACCGCCAGCACCCCGGAAAGCGGCGGTGGAGTTCACGCTGGCCGATGGCAGCCCATGCACGCTGGATCATGGCTCGGTCGTTATTGCTGCGATTACTTCATGTACCAACACCTCTAACCCCAGCGTCATGATGGCGGCGGGGCTGCTGGCCAAGAAGGCCGTGGAAAAGGGCCTGAGCCGCAAGCCTTGGGTGAAAACCAGTCTGGCTCCGGGGTCGCGCGTGGTCACGGATTACTACCAGCGTGCAGGTCTGACCCCTTATCTGGACAAGCTGGGCTTTGATCTGGTTGGCTACGGTTGCACCACATGTATCGGTAACTCCGGTCCCTTGATTCCGGAAGTCAGCCAGGCCATTAATCAGAACGATCTGGCGGTGGTGTCCACGCTGTCCGGCAATCGTAACTTCGAAGGGCGCATTCACCCCGAAGTGAAAATGAACTACCTGATGTCGCCCCCGCTGGTGGTGGCTTATGCCCTGGCCGGCACCATGGATATCGACCTGTACCACGAACCGTTGGGGCAGGGCAGCGATGGTCAGGACGTCTATCTGAAAGACATCTGGCCTTCCGCGGCGGAAGTACAGGAGGTGATTGGCAAAGCCATTGCCTCCGAGATGTACCGTGACGGCTACGCGGATGTATTTGCCGGTGATGAGCGCTGGCGCTCCCTGCCTACGCCCAAAGGGGATCGTTTCGAGTGGCAGGACGATTCCACCTACGTGCGAAAACCGCCTTATTTCATTGACCTGAAGCGTGAGCCCAGCCCTGTGGCGGACATACGGGGGGCCCGCGTACTGGCCAAGCTGGGCGATTCGGTGACGACAGACCATATCAGCCCTGCCGGTTCCATTGCCCGCACGTCGCCGGCTGCCACTTACCTGATGGACCACGGTGTCAAACCCCAGGATTTCAACTCCTATGGCTCTCGTCGCGGCAACCATGAGGTCATGATTCGCGGCACGTTTGCCAATGTGCGTTTGCGTAATCAACTGGCACCTGGCACAGAAGGCGGTTATACGCGCGACTTTACGCAGGACGGCGCGCCGGTAGCCACGATTTACGATGCCTCGCGTCATTACCTCAATGCCGGTGTTCCGCTGGTGATTCTGGCGGGCAAGGAATACGGCTCGGGTTCTTCTCGTGACTGGGCGGCCAAGGGCACCGTGCTTTTGGGCGTGCGTGCGGTGATTGCCGAATCCTACGAGCGCATTCACCGCAGTAACCTGTTGGGGATGGGGGTGATGCCCTTGCAGTTCCTGGCTGGTCAAAATGCTGCCACGCTGGGTCTGACCGGGGATGAGGTGTTTGATATTGAAGGCATCACGGCGCTGAACCAGGACCGCATTCCGGAAAAAGTCACTGTGCGGGCCGGTGATATCGAGTTCGAGGCGCTGGTTCGAATCGATACGCCCAGCGAAGCGCATTACTACCGTCATGGGGGTATCATGCAATACGTTTTGCGAGGCTTGCTAAAGGCATAAGCGCTGCGGCAGGCCAGAGCGTGTTGTGATACGCCAGCAGGTGCGCCAGTGACTTGAGGGGACTGGCGCACTGGTGGATGAGAGGGCCGGCATGTCTGCCGGCTTTTTTGCTTGGATAAAGAAAAAATGACACATACCCAGGAAGCTTCTTGGTCTGAGTTACTGTCGGGCCGCAATGGCTTGCGCTCCTTGGCCCTGGCCGGAGGGGTGGCTGTTCATGCCATTAACGTATACGTGGCCACCACCATTCTTCCTTCGGTCGTGGAGGATATTGGCGGGCTGGAGTACTACGCCTGGAATACCACGTTGTTTGTGGTGGCCTCGATTCTGGGCTCGGCCCTGTCACCGCAGGTTCTGGAGAAGTGGGGCCTGCGACACAGCTTTCTGATGTCGCTGTTGTTTTTTGCCATTGGCACGACCTTGTGCGCGGCAGCGCCCTCCATGCTGTTTTTGCTGTTTGCCCGCACGATTCAGGGTTTAGGGGGCGGCTTGCTGCTGGGTCTGAGCTATTCCTCCATCCGGCTGGTGTTTGAGGAGCGGCTCTGGCCGCGTGTCATGGCCCTGGTCTCCAGCATGTGGGGGGTGGCTACCCTGTCGGGCCCGGCCATTGGCGGCGTTTTTGCCCAGATGGGACAGTGGCGTCTGGCCTTCTGGAGTGTCTTGCCCTGTGCGGCCTTGCTGGCGGTGCTGGTCTGGACACAGCTGCGCGATGCGCGGGCTCCAGAATCACGACAATCAGGCTCGACCCTGGGCAAGGTATTGTTGTTGACGGCTTCGGTGCTGGTAATGTCGGCGGGCAGCTTGTCCACCTCCTGGGTGATCAATCTGGCCGGTGTGGCGGGCGGTGCTGCCTTGGTTTACGGGATGGCACGCTCAGACCGTCAATCTACCAGTCGTCTGTTTCCCCAAGGCACCTATTCGATTCGTACTGCTTTGGGCAGTCTCTATGCCGGTATTGGTCTGGTCAGCGTGGCCGTAGCGACCGAAATCTTCATTCCGTATTTCCTGCAGATCATTCACCACATGAGTCCCCTGAAGGCGGGCTATCTGACCGCCTTGATGTCAGGGGGATGGACCTTGGGGTCGATTGCCAGCTCCAGCCGTGGGCTGGAAACCGGCGACAGACTGATTATTGTCGGGCCGGTGCTCTCGGGCCTGTCCCTGGCTGCTTTGGGAGTCCTCATCCCATGGGTGGGCTTGAGTGAGGGGACAGACTATTCCTGGGCCCTGTATCTGGCTTTGCTGGGCGTGGGGGTAGGGATTGGGCTGGCCTGGCCGCACTTGTTGACGCGGGTTTTTCATTCGGCCCCCAAGGGGCAGGAGAATATCGCCTCGGCCGCCATTACCACCTTGCAGTTGTACACGATGGCATTGGGGGCGGCCTTGGCAGGGATAATTACCACGGCAACCGGGTTTGTGGACCCTGGCGGCATGCAGGGCGCGCGTCAGTCGGCACAGGCCTTGCTGTGGTTGTTTGCCCTGGCGCCCCTTTTAGCTGCCTTTCTGTCCGGACCGGCGCGCCGTGTGCGTCCTGGCGCTTAGTCCTGGACGGTGCTTTTGGGCAGGCGAAACAGTTCCGGGTCTGGGCCAAGACGGCCATCGGGCCGGTCCAGACTGGCGATATCGGCCATATCCTGTTCGCTTAGCTCGAAGCTGAAGATGTCCATATTGGCGCGCTGACGCTCGGGGGAGTTGGACTTGGTAATCACCATATTGCCCAGTTGAATCTGCCAGCGCAGCATGACTTGAGCCACGGAACGGCCATGCTGCTTGGCAATCTTGTTCAGCACCGGGTTGTCCCACAGCGTGCCCAGCCCCAGGGGGCTCCAGGCTTGAGTCTGAATGGCATGATCTTCATGATAGTGGCGCGATTCAGCCTGCTGGAAACCGGGGTGCAGTTCGATCTGGTTCAATACGGGCAGAACGCCGGTCTTGTCCAGCAGGGTTTGCAGGTGCTGCGGCAGAAAATTGCATACCCCAATCGATTTCACACGGCCCTCGTTGCGCAGATTGATCAGCGTCTCCCAGGTCTGGATGTACTGGCGGTTTTTGGGCACGGGCCAGTGAATCAGGTACAGATCTACATAATCGAGCTGCAGCTTGTCCATGCTTTCCTCAAAGCCTGCACGGGTATTGTCGTGGCCATGCATGTCATTCCACAGCTTGGTGGTCACAAACAGCTCTTCGCGGGGCACCTTGGACTGGCGAATCCCTTGGCCGACTTCGGCTTCGTTGCCGTAAATGGCGGCAGTATCGATCAGGCGGTAGCCCGCTTCGATGCCACTGCACACCACATCGGCCGTTTGCTCGGCAGGTACCTGCCAGACGCCCAGGCCCAGTTGCGGGGCGCGGTTATCATCATGGAAGATGATTGTTGGGGGGGTAGTCGACATGGGTCTCTCCTCGGTTGAGTGCACGGCAAAACAGCCTGGATACGACTGATGAAACCACCGCGCATTGGGAACAATCGGGTTCTAGAGTACAAGCGCTGACTCTGTAAAAGTCCTTAAAAGGACCGGAATCCGCATGGGGTGGACACGCGAGGCTTGTACGCAGGCAGGAAATTAGCTTATTGTTTTTTGTCCTGCGGCGATTATAGAGGCGTCGACTGGTTTTTTTCTTAAGATGTTGCAATCTGCATCATTCACAATCCTATATAAGCAATCCTATATAAGCGTTTGCGCTATGGGATTCCAGCTGGAGTAAGTATGAGCGTACATACCACGCAGGTTCGCGTTAGCGTTCCCACTTTGATCGCCTGCAAGGGCAAACAAAAAATTGCTGCCTTGACTGCGTACATCGCGCCCGTTGCACGGATGCTGGACGAGCACCTGGACATGATTCTGGTGGGTGACTCGACCGCCATGGTGGGCTATGCGATGCCTGACACCTTAAGCATTACGGTCGATATGATGGCTGCCCATGCAGCGGCAGTGGTGCGCGCGACGCAGCATGCTTGCATTGTCGTGGATATGCCGTTTGGCAGCTATCAGGAATCACCCCAGCAGGCTTTTGCCAATGCCTCGCGCATGCTGGCGGCCAGCGGTGCGCAGGCGGTCAAGCTCGAAGGTGGGCATGTCATGGCGGAAACCACCCGTTTCTTGGTGGAGCGGGGTGTTCCGGTGCTGGCGCACGTCGGCCTGATGCCTCAGTACGTCAATACCATGGGCGGCTATAAGGCGCAGGGGATGACCGATGCCGCTGCACAGCGTGTTCTGGAAGATGCGGTCGCCCACGCCCAGGCCGGAGCCTGGGGAGTCGTGCTGGAAGGTGTGGCGGAAAGTTTGGGTCGCCGCATTACGGAAAGTATTGCGATTCCCACCATCGGCATTGGCGCCTCGCCCGCCTGCGATGGACAAGTCCTGGTGACTGAGGACATTCTGGGCCTGACCAATGGCAAGATTCCCAAGTTCGCCAAACCGTATGCGGATGTGGGGGCCTTGATCTCGCAAGCGGCCGCCCAATACGCGGCCGAAGTGCGGGATGGGACTTTCCCTACGCTCGATCAATGTTTCGGTGTTAAACGCTAGTCCGGCCAACTATTCCGCACTAGAATATTCCATGTTGATAAATGCGGCATTCACATAGAACGACATGGAAATTCGCCAATTAGAAGCTTTTGCAGCTGTGATGTCCGCAGGCAGTGTGACTGCTGCCGGTCGACTGTTGGATCGCTCACAGCCTGTAGTCAGCCGTCAGATCCAGGAGCTGGAGCAGGAGTTGGGCTTCCGGCTCTTTACCCGTACCCGCCCGCAGGTCACCCTGACGGAACAGGGACGGGAGTTTTATCTGGAAGCCCGGCCTGTGCTGATGAACCTGGAAGTGCTGCAAAGCCGTGCGCTGGAAATCGCCCGCGGGGGACTGCGGCCCCTGCGTATCGTGGCCACTCATGCCATGGCGATGGGTTTGTTGCCTCAGGTCTTGGGCATCATGGAGCAGCACGATCCGGCCTTCAAGCAAAAGCTGATGATTGATACCGTCAAGCCGGAGGAAGTTGTTCAAGCCATCGACGAAGGGCGGGCCGATCTGGCCGTGACCAGCCTGCCTTTGGATATTGATGGCTGTACCCTGCATTGGTCAGGGCAAAGCCCCTGTTTGCTGGGCATGGCGGTGAACCATGCATTGGCCAGTCAAGACCTGGTCCGGCTCAGCGATATTCAGGGCACTCCCCTGATTTCCGTTCAGAATCGTCATCGCTTACGCCATACCCTGGCGACCGCTTTGTTGCGTGCCAGTCCGGAGGCTCCCGAAGATATTCGTCATATTGAGGTGGCGTCCTCGCTGGAAGGACTGGTGCTGGCCAGCCAAGGGGTGGGAGTGTCCCTGATTGATCCGTTCACTGCACATGGCCTGCCTCTGCCCAACGTCGTGCTGCGCCCGATTGATATTCACGTGCCCTACATGGTTGGTGTGGTGTCTTTGCGGTCGCGGGAGTTGCGCCCCGATGCACAGCGCCTGGTTGAAGCCATGCGGCAATATGTGCTGCAGTTCATCCCGCGTTTTGTGCTGGGGGACGATACGGGCCTGCCAAGCACGCAGGACCCCTTTGATTCGCTGTAATCAGCTGCGTAGCGCGGGCAGGCAGATCCGCCTGCTGCGCGTCCGGCTGCCATGGCATTAGCAAGCCATCGCGTACAACAACGCTTTCAGCTTCATGCCCAGACCGACCTTAGCCTTCACCCAACGCTGGCGTTGTAGTGAAGGGCATGCGGCGAAACTGGCGATGTAGCGCGTCGGCGGCGGCCGTGTCTGCCCCGTGTTCCCTCATGTGCTTGCGGTAGAGGTGACTGGCAGCGATGCAACAAGCGCGTGTGTTGCTGCGCCCAAGCGGGTGTCGGGACGAGCCTGGTCAAAAATGACATCGAAGTGATTGCGTCCTGGCATTTCGATGGGCGGCAGATATTGGGCGCCCTGTGCTTTCAGCAAGTCAGCAAACGCTTGGCTCTGGCGCTTAAACTCCGAGGTTTCGATTTCTCCCCAGCCGATGAGGGTGGGCGGAAAACCTGTCAGATCAAGCAACTGGGGGCTGACCGCCCGTGCGCTTGCCGCGTCCAGGGACAGTGCATCATTGATGCTGGTGCCTATCAAGGGTTGAAGGTCGTAAATGCCAGACACCAACACGGCCGCTGCCGGCGTTCCCAAAGGCAAATCAGCATCATCCTCCCACCCACGCAGACAGCACATGGCTGCCAGATGCGCGCCGGCAGAACTGCCGGAAACGACCATGCGTTGCGGGTCAAAGCCCAGTTTGTTGCCATGTTGATGCAGCCAGCGCAGTGCCTTGCGGCATTCCAGCACCATGTCATGGACGCAGGCTTGTGGTGCCAAGGTGTAATCAAGGGCGGCAAAGGCGATGCCAGCTGCCGTGCAGTCTGGGGCCGAGAACAAGGAGGATGCTTTGGAAAGCTCCTGCCAGTAGCCGCCATGTATAAATAGCAGCAGGGGCGGGAGCGATTCCGAGTGCGTGCCCGCAGGCAGAAAGAGGTCGAGCTTATGCGCAGCAGCGTCGCCATAAGCGAGCTCGACATGGTGGGCACTGCCGACCAGAGCGGCTTTGCTCAGTGTGGCGTACTGCTCAATGTACGGCGCATAGTTGCCACCGATACAAGAGCTGGGCGAGTATTCACGCTCGCGCTCTTGCGGCGAAAAAACGGGGTTGGGTATCTGTGTCACAGCGCAGTCCGCACAGTCCAGATTTCGGGGAACAACACGACATCCAGCATTTTGCGCAGGTAGCTGACCCCTCCCGTCCCACCTGTGCCGCGCTTGAAGCCGATAACGCGTTCAACCGTGGTGACATGACGGAAACGCCAAAGCCGGAAGGCGTCTTCAATGTCGGTCAGTTTCTCACCGAGCTGGTACAGATCCCAATGCGCATGAGGGTCACGGTAAACCTGTAACCAGGCGGCTTCCACTTCCGCATTGGCCAGGTAGGGCTGTGTCCAGTCGCGGTCTAGGTAGTTGGCGGGGATAGCAAAGCCCTGACGGGCCAATAGTCGCAATGACTCGTCATAAAGCGAGGGGGCGCGATAGGCAGCATCGACCTGGCGGAGCAGATCCGGCCGGTGTGCATGCGGTTTGAGCATGGCGGCGTTCTTGTTGCCCAGGGCAAACTCAATGCAGCGATACTGCGCGCTTTGAAAGCCGCTGGAGCTGGCCAGATAGGGCCGCATGGCGGTGTACTCCGGCGGGGTCATGGTCGAGAGCACGGTCCAGGCGCTAACCAACTGCTCCATGATGCGCGAGACACGTGCCAGCATCTTGAAGCTGTCGGCATAGCGGTCGGCAGCGACCGCTGCGGTAGCGGCGTTCAGTTCGTGCAGCATCAGTTTCATCCAGAGCTCGCTGGTCTGATGCTGAATGATGAACAGCATTTCATCGTGGGCGGGCGAGAGCGGGTGCTGGGCGCCGAGGACCTCATCCAGATGCAGGTAGTCGCCGTAGCTCATGGACTGGCTGAAATCCAACTGCGCTTTTTCTTCCGCAACAATGCGTTCTGTCTCGCCGACTCCCTTGTCAGCCGATGCGTTGGAGGCATTCATGTGTTCTGTTCCCGGTATGTTAATAATGACCCGAGCGACAGTGTGATCAAGTCGCCTGAGTCGGTAGAAAACCAAAGTCGCGTTGCGCGCCAGGGGGAGTGGGCCCCGCATCATGCCCGAAGGTCTCCATCAGCGGCAGGATGCGCTTACCCGAACAAGCGGGCTTAGGGGCAGAGACGCAAAGTGTCTGTGGTTTCATTATTTCATCCCACTTAGATTTATGCGTTGATCTTATTTATTTAAGAGGGTTGCGCCAAGCGGTTTTTTATACAAGCATAATTTTTTCAGTAAAAATTAAAAAACAGGTTTTTTTATGCATATAGAACTGGATGAGGTGGACTACCTTTTGTTGGCCGAGCTGCAGGCAAACGCCAGGCTTACCACGAGCGAGCTGGCGCAAAAGGTGGGGATATCCCAATCGCCTTGCTGGCGTCGGATTCGGCGCATGGAAGAGGCGGGACTTATTGCCGGCTATCAGGCGCGGCTGGACCGTCGTGGCCTGGGTTACGGGGTGGTGGCGTTTGTCAGTATCAGTGTCGACTTTCAGAACGAAGCGCGTTCGGTGCAGTTTGTGGAGGCGGTACGCGACATACCGGAGGTGGTGATGTGCCATGGCATTGCCGGACCGGCTGACTTTTTGCTCATGGTGGTGGCCAAAGACCTGGATAGCTACTCGGAGCTGCTGCAGCGCAAGCTGCATCGCCTGCCTGGGGTTCGGCAGGCGCAGACCAGCTTTTCCCTGCAGGAATTCAAAGGACTTAACGAGCTGCCGATTCCGTTATTGACGCGCCCCTCGGTCTGAGGCCCGCCCCCCCCCCCCCCCCCTTATCGAGACAAGCCTGTCTGCCCATTTTGCCTGTTCTGCCTGCTTGGGCGATGCGCCTCTGGCCGGATGCCGCATTTTCAGGCATATACTTGACGCTTAAATAATTAACTTGAATCGGGCGTGAAAGCTCGACCTTACGTGGGAGGCAGCCTGCATCATGCGGCTCAATGTTCAGGATTTCCAGCTAGCGGCCCGGCGCCGTCTGCCCGGTTTTGTGTATGACTATGTTGCCGGCGGGGCAGAGGATGAGCTGTGTCTGGCTCGTAATCAAGCGGATTTGCAGACGATGACCTTATCGCCGCGCAGTTTGCGGGACACATCGGCCATCTCGACCAGCATAGAGGTTTTTGGACGGCGGTGGTCGGCTCCTTTTGGGGTGGCGCCGGTGGGCCTGATTGATGTGGTGCGTCCTGGCGGGGACGTGCTGGCAGCGCGCGCCGCTGGCAAGGCAGGCTTGCCCTACATTTTGTCTACGGCCTCCAACAGCGCCCTGGAACACGTGCGAGAGGCTTGTGACGGGCCGTGCTGGATGCAGTTATATGTCATGCAAGACAGGGGGATGGCCAATTCCATTTTGGATCGTGCTCGTCAAGCTGGTTTTGAGGCGCTGGTGTTGACGGTAGACGTGCCGGTCGGTGGGTACCGGGAAAAAGATATACGTCATGGCTTTAAGCTACCTTTTCGCCCGGGGCCCCGCTTACTGCTGGATATGGCTTTGCAGCCACGTTGGTTGTGGCGGCAGGCATTAGCCGGACAGCCCCAGTTCGTCAATCTGATGCCGACGGAAGGGGCCAGCTCCGCCCAGGCGCAGGCAGCCCTGTTGGCTAGAAGCATGGACCGCAGCCTGGTGTGGAGCGACGTAGCGTGGCTGCGCTCCAAATGGGATGGCCCTGTACTGGTCAAAGGCGTGCTACATCCAGAAGACGCGCGTCAGGCGCTGCGTCATGGTGTGGATGGCTTGATTGTCTCCAATCACGGTGGCCGCCAATTGGACTGTGCGCCATCCACAATCAGTGTGCTCCCGCAGATCATGGCGATCGTCAACTCGCAGATCCCGGTGTTCATCGACAGTGGTTTCCGGCGGGGTTCGGATGTTGCCAAAGCGCTTGCCTGCGGCGCGACGGGCGCTTTTTTTGGCCGAGCCATTGCCTACGGCTTGGCCCAAAATGGTGAGCAAGGGGTTGCGACCGTGCTCAGCCTGCTGACTCAGGAGCTGGAGCGAACCATGACATTGCTGGGAGCGGGGTGTCCCGCGGATCTGGCCGAGTGTCTGGTCCCGACGGCAGAGTAAGGCAGGATAGGGCGGCATACAGGAATCACTGCCGATTCACCTCGAGAAGTTTGTTTTCCTGGCGAAAGTTGGTCACCACAGTCAGGTCTTGTTTGCGGAAGATCTCCTGCCCAAGCAGCCAGAGAATACCGAGCATGCCCCCTGATAAGCCCCCCAGAACGACAATTAACGCACGCATAGGCTTGTCACGCTTTAACGGAAGGGTGGGAGCACGTTGAGTGAAATATAAAAGGCTGTTGATTTTATAGTGTCGCAGCGGTTCTAGTTGCTCGAGCTCACGCTTGATCTCAAAGTAATTAGGCGGGTAAATAATAGGTGATCTGGCCCAGGTCTCCAGCTCCGCACTCAGGTACTTTTCACCGAGCATGAATAGACGTTTGCTATCGCTAAGCTCAATGACCGTGGCCCCTTCCGTCTGTCTGGCAACGATATAGTCCTTGATGCCGGCAAGTTTGGCTGTATGCAGGGCGGCCTCCAGATTTTCAATGCTGTGCTGGCGGTCCGTCATCAGCTTGAATTCAATGTTGTGAAGATCCGTTTGTCGAGACAGTATCTGGGCATTGAGCTGGTCGTTGAATTCTTTATCGACTTGTTCAAATGCCAGTGCGTTTACCCAGTCCAGATAGCCGTTCAGCACTTCCTGGGCCTGCTCTGCGCTGGTCGCACTAAAGGAGAACCTGTAATAGGGCGCAATGACATCATGCTCAGGGGCCTTGATCTTGAGCTGATCTACCAGTTCCAGCAGTAAGAGTCGGTCGGCTCTCTGGTCGCCTGTCAGCTGTTGTTTGTAGTAATCGGTCTCACTCAGGTAGGCCCATTGGTTTCTGGAAATGGCAGCTTGTGTGACAAATGCACTAAATAGCAAGGAGCTCAGTGCGTGCGTGTCAATGGTCTGGTTGCCTGTCACTCGCGCCATGGCGCGACGTTGGTCCAGGTAAGCGCTGATTTGTTCTACGCGTGGTGCGCTGACGTACGCCACGGATGTCCATTGTTCTTTGGCAACAAGGGCATAAATGGTGGCTAGTACGACACCGGCGAAGAAGAAACGCAGAAATAGGGCGCGCTTTTCCCAAAACCTTCGAAGAAGCTGTACCAGATCTAGCTGGCCGTTATGTTGAGTGCTGCGTGCGTGGAGTTCTGACATTAGAAAGCAATCCTGGACTGTTTAACATTAGAAGCATTCACTGCTTTAAATTTATATAAAGGCGAACCTAATGAGGACCTATGGATGAACTTGCTATCAATAGCAGTAGGTTTTATTAGGGGTACAAACAGATGAAAAGAATGTTATTCCTATAGAGCGTGCTGCATGCTGCCTGAAATAGCCGGTCCCCTTTTCCTAAGCAAAAATAGCGGGGCTGGGTGTGGGTCAAGCCTGGCATTTTTTTGCTTGTGAGTTTTGATGGGGATTCTTAAGTGGCTGATAGTAAAGGTTTAAAACGTAGCGGTTTGAATGTCGAGACAGCAGAACAAGTAGGGCTTAAGAGCAGCAAGATGAGCTCTGTGTACTGAATCGAGAAAAGCATTGCTGGGATGAGGACGTAAGAAACTTTCACTAAGATTCCCAGAGGTTATTTTGAGATCTGTGAATTAATCAATAAGGACGCTATTTTTGCGTGATTGAATAATAACTCACCGTGCAAAAAAGTTGCATAAAAAAAGGGCCACCATTTCTGGTGACCCTTTTTATGCGGTAAACCGCTGATATTCGTGGTGCCGGCTAAAGGAGTTGAACCCTCGACCTTCGCATTACAAGTGCGCTGCTCTACCAACTGAGCTAAGCCGGCGAATTGATGATTATAGCCGTATTTTTTCCAAAGAAGCAATCACCAGGCACAGATTGCTAGGAGCCGAAGTGTGAAAACGGGGTGCATAGATAGGTTCTGGTTATAAGGGCATGATGAAAATGTCGTTTTAAATGCCTTTTTCCCTACTCATAATTTGATCTATCCAAGCTGTGCTTATATAGATAGCACGCGATTGAACATGAATGCCGCGCCTGGAAGGTTGCGTCAGGGAACTGTGGGGAACACCATGAAATTGAAGTCTGTTGTTGGCTCTGCCTTGTTGTTGGCCTCGTTGTTGGGAGGTACAGCCAGTGCCCAGGTTACGTTGTTGAACGCCTCGTTTGACGTGGCGCGCGAAACCTTTGCGGCGATCAACCCCAAGTTTGTCGAGCACTGGAAAGCGACTACAGGCCAAGACATCAAGATTGACCAGTCCTTTGCCGGTACTTCCCGTCAGGCCCAGGATATTATCCAGGGTAAGAAAGTGGACACGGTTACGTTCAATCAAGTCACTGACATCGAGTTTTTGGCCGAGCGCGGCGCAGTAGCCAAGGATTGGGCCCAGCAGTTCCCCAACAACAGCTCCCCTTACTACAGCACCATCGCCTTTTTGGTGCGCAAGGGCAATCCCAAGAACATTCAGTCTTGGGATGATCTGGTGCGCGATGATGTGAAACTGGTATTCCCTAACCCCAAGACCTCGGGCAATGCACGCTATACCTATCTGGCTTCCTGGCTGTATGCCAACGAGGCGTTCGGTGGCGATGAGGCCAAGATCAAGCAGTTCGTGGCCAAGGTGTTGGGCAATGTAGAGAGTTTTCCCACTGGCGGTCGGGGTGCGACTGTGGCTTTCGCCCAGAACGGCTAGGGCGATGTGCTGCTGACTTTTGAGTCCGAAGTGCTCAACATTGCTGGCAGCGAAGAGTTCAAGGGCAGCGAGCTGGAAGTGGTGGTGCCTCCTGTCAGTGTTCTGGCCGAGTTTCCCGTGGCGGTGGTTGATCGAGTAGTGGATCAGAAAGGCACGCGCAAGGAAGCGACCGAGTACCTGAAGTTTCAGTACACCCCCGAAATTCAGCGCTTGCTGGCCGGCTTTAACTATCGGGTGACGGACCCGGCGGTTGCCAAGGAATTCGAATCCAAATATGCGCCCGTCAAGCTGATCAATCCCACCGACGTTCTGGGCCCCTGGACTGAGATTCAAAGCCGTCACTTTGCCGCTAACGGGGTATTGGATCAGTTGCTGGCGAAATAATTCATGAGCCGTACTCTTGTGGGCGAAGCGCAGGCTTCCGGGGTGAAGACTGCGCTAAAGCCCCTCTTTTTTTTGCAGCGCCCCGTTATGCCGGGTTTTGGGCTGAGCTTTGGCTTTAGCGTCCTGTACCTGTCCATTATCGTGCTTTTGCCTTTGTCGGCCCTGTTCATGTACGTCAGCGACATGAGCCTGGCCGATTATTGGCGCGCAATCACTGACAAGCGCGTTGTCAGCAGTTACCAGGTCACGGTCAGTGCCGCCTTTTATTCCACCGTGATCGCCAGTGTGGTGGGCTTTATCATCGCCTGGATCATTACGCGCTTTGAGTTTCCAGGGCGTCGGCTGATCGACGCCTTGGTGGATTTGCCCTTTGCGCTGCCGACGTCTGTGGCTGGCTTGACCCTGGCAACCCTGTTTGTGCCGGGCGGCTGGTTTGGCCAGTTCCTGCCGGAGGGCTGGAAGGTCGCTTATCAATACCCCGGTATTGTTCTGGCCATGACTTTTACCAGTTTGCCCTTTGTGGTGCGCATTGTGCAGCCTGTCATTGAGGAACTGGGTGCGGAGTACGAGGAAGTCGCCCATACACTGGGTGCGAGCGGGTGGCAGACCTTTAGCAAAGTCGTGTTTCCGCCTTTGATTCCTGCCTTGGTGACGGGAGCCTCGCAAGCTTTTATCCGTAGCCTGGGAGAGTTTGGCGCCGTCATTATGATTGCGGGTAATATTCCTTTCAAAACCGAAGTTTCATCTTTGATGATTTTTGTGCGCTTGCAAGAGTTCAATTACCCGGCGGCAGCGGCGATTGCCTCGGTGATCTTGATCGCTTCCCTGCTGCTGCTGTTTAGCCTGCAGCTGGTGCAGAATCGCCTGTTAGGCTGGCAGCGGAGGGCGTCATGAGAAAACCACCTAAGAGCCTGGCAGACCGCTTGATCCTGACGGTGGGCATCGGGCTGGTGCTCGGCCTGCTTGTTGTTCCCTTGGTGCTGATTTTCTCCAAAGCGCTGGGTGATGGCTTGCCCGCTTTGTGGAGCAATCTGCAAGAGGACTATATGCTCCACGCCATCGGGCTGACCTTGTTCGTGGCGGTGCTGACGGTACCGCTGAACATGGTGTTTGGCATCTTGCTGGCCTGGTGTCTGACGCACTACCAGTTTCGTGGCCGTCGCTTGTTAAGTACCCTGGTGGACCTGCCTTATGCGGTTTCCCCGGTGGTAGCAGGTTTGTGTTACCTCGTGGTCTATGGGGTAGAGTCGTCGCTGGGGCAGTGGTTAAGCGCACGGGATATTCAGTTGATGTTTGCCTGGCCCGGGATCTTGATGGTGACCATCTTCGTGACGACCCCGTATGTCGCCCGTATTCTGATCCCTGTCATGCAGGCTCAAGGTTCGGATGCACAGGCGGCCGCCTTAAGTCTGGGGGCCAATGGTTGGCAAATCTTCTGGCACGTCACCTTGCCGGATATCAAATGGGCGCTGCTGTACGGCGTCGTGCTGACCAATGCGCGAGCTATTGGCGAATTTGGTGCGGTATCTGTTGTGTCGGGCACCATCATGAACCAGACCTTGACCCTTTCCTTGCTGGTCGATCAGCTCAACAATGATAACAAGGCGGCTGCGGCCTTTACCGCGGCTGCACTGCTGGCGGTATTCGCTATTGTGTCAGTGATGCTCAAGAGCCTTCTGGAGTGGCGTGTGGCCGCTGGACGCCGTCGTAATCAGGCTGAGGCGGTGCAGCAAGGCTAAGGGGCGAGCGTGGCGGTCGTAGCGTCTAACCGGACGTAGTGCCAAAAATATAGAGCCCCATGCGGGGCTCTATGTTTTTCTGCGTCGACCTCGCCTTACTTGACGATCTTGAGGTGCGAAACCTTGTCAGCGTCTTTTTTGGCAGTGGGTGCTTCTGTTGTCGTTTCAGGAGCGACAGCAGTTGGTGCGTCGCCTTGTGGGTAGGGCTCGGACTCCATGACTTCAAAACCCATGCCGGCACCGGTTTCACGTGCGTAAATGGCTGAGACGGCGGCTACAGGCACGAATATGTCTTCCGTCACGCCGCCAAAGCGTGCCTGAAATTCAATGTACTCGTTGCCCAGAATCAGGCCGTTGGTGGCCAGATGGCCAATATTCAGGGTGATTTGACCATCCTGAATATGGCCTCGCGGGACGACGGTATTAGCATCCACCGTCACCACGATATGAGGAGTGTACCCGTGGTCTGAACACCATTCGTGCAGCGCGCGCAACAGGTAAGGCTTGGTCGAGGTTTCTTGCATAATCGATTAGCGACGCATGACTTTTTCGGAGGGAGTCAGTGCTTCAATGTAGGCCGGACGCGAGAACACGCGTTCGGCATACTTTTGCACCGGAGCAGCGCTCTTGGGCAGTTCAATGCCGTAGTGGTCCAGACGCCAGAGCAAAGGAGCGATCGCCACGTCCAGCATGGAGAACTCTTCACCCAGCATGTACTTGTTCTTGAGCAAGATGGGCGCCAGTTGGGACAGGTGATTGCGGATTTGCTGACGGGCCTGTTCCTGGGCCTTGGCATCGGCATTGCGACGATCCTCCAGAGCCGCCACATGCACAAACAGTTCCTTTTCAAAGTTGTACAGGAACAAGCGTGTGCGGGCACGCATGGTGGGATCTGCGGGCATCAGCTGTGGATGGGGGAAGCGCTCATCAATGTATTCATTGATGATGTTCGATTCGTACAAGATCAGGTCACGTTCTACCAGGATTGGCACCTGTCCGTAGGGGTTCATGACGGCGATATCTTCAGGCTTGTTGTACAAGTCGATGTCGCGGATCTCGAAATCCATGCCTTTTTCAAACAACACGAAACGGCAGCGCTGTGAGAATGGGCAAGTTGTTCCAGAGTAGAGCACCATCATGGTAGGAGATTCCAGTCGTAGAAATAAAAACAAGAGCCTCACGGCTCAGGATTCAAAACCCTGCAAGGGGTTTTAACAATAAAGAGCCGGGCAGACTAGTCAAGCCTGCCCGTCTAGCATAGCGTTTTACTTGATGTCTTTCCAGAAAACGCTGTTCAGTCGCCATGCAACGGCAAAGAACAAGAGCAGGAACAGCATCACGCCCACGCCGATCTTTTTGCGCTCCAGTTGCACAGGTTCGGCCATCCAGTCCATAAAGTTGGCCAGGTCAGCCACATCGCTGTCGTATTTGGCAGCGGCCTTGGCGTTAACGGGCTCAAGCTTGACGGTGTCAGTCGCGTGGCCCGTGTAGTCGGCCAACACTTCTTTCTTGACGTTGGAGAAGCCGGCAGGATCGTAGGTGGCGGTGGTCTTGACCCATTCCTTGCTGCCGTCATCCTTGGCTTCCTGAGCCACGGTAGTGCGGTTCATGGTTACCCCACCCTGGCGCTCCCACAGCGCGTGAGGCATCCCCACGCTTGGGAAAACCAGGTTGTCCCAGCCTGTTGGGCGCGAGACGTCACGGTAGAACGTGCGCAAGTAGGTGTAGATGTAGTCTGCGCCGCTGGGGCCCAGGTTGGTGGACTTGGCACGGGCAATCACGGACAGGTCTGGTGGGGCTGCGCCAAACCATTTCTTGCCCATTTCAGGGGTCATGGCGATCTTCATCAGATCACCCACCTTGTCCGAGGAGAACAGCAGGTTCTTTTTGATGTCCTCTTCAGTCAGGCCGATCTCTGTCAGCTTGTTGTAGCGCATGGAGTTGGCGCTATGACAGTTCAGACAGTAGTTCACAAACAGTTTTGCGCCATTTTGCAAGGCCGCCATGTCATTCATGCGGTCGGGCGCGCGCTCCAGGGCATAGCCACCTCCGGCGGCACCAGCCACCGTGCAGGTAAGGGACAAGGCCAGAGCGCCAAGCAGTTTTTTAATCATGGTCATTCCGTTTCGTGTTGGGGGCCTAGTGAGGGCGGAAAGTCACGCGATCAGGTTCGGGTTTGAACGTACCCATGCGGCTCCATACTGGCATCAGCAGGAAGAAAGCGAGGTAGATCACCGTACCGATCTGGCTCAGCAGGTTGAACAGGTCGTTCGGGGCCTGCGTGCCCAGGTAACCCAAGATCAGGAAGTTGATGATGAAAATCGCGTACAGCACTTTATGCCAGGTAGGACGGTAGCGAATCGACTTCACAGGCGATTTATCCAGCCAAGGCAGGAAGAACAGGATCACGACCGTACCGCCCATGGCCACCACGCCCCAGAACTTGGCGTCAATGACACGCAGCAAAACGGCAACAGCAATCAGGATGGCCGGTACGGCCAGGCGCCAGATACCGGGCAGCTTGCCCTTGACGAACAGCACCAGAGCGCCCAGCACGGAAGCACCGGCCAGAACCCAGGTAAAGTCGGCGGTCGTTGCGCGCAGCATGGAGTAGAAAGGCGTGAAATACCAGACCGGTGCAATGTGCGGAGGCGTCTTCAGTGCGTCGGCGGGGCTGAAGTTGTTGAACTCCAGGAAGTAGCCGCCCATTTCAGGGGCAAAGAACACGATCGCAGCGAACACGATCAGAAAGCCTGCCACGCCCAGAATGTCATGGACGGTGTAGTAGGGGTGGAAGGGAATGCCATCCAAAGGACGACCTTGAGCGTCTTTGGGGCCTTTCTTGATTTCCACGCCGTCGGGGTTGTTGGAGCCGACTTCGTGCAGGGCGATCAGGTGAGCGACCACCAGACCCAGCAGGACCAGAGGCACAGCAATCACGTGCAGAGCAAAGAAGCGGTTCAGGGTGGCGTCGGAGACCACGTAGTCGCCACGGATGAAAATAGCCAGGTCAGGACCAATGAATGGAATGGCCGAGAACAGGTTAACAATCACCTGGGCACCCCAGTAGGACATCTGGCCCCAGGGCAGCAGGTAGCCCATGAAGGCTTCAGCCATCAGACAGAGGAAAATGGCGACGCCAAAAATCCAGACCAGCTCACGTGGTTTGCGGTACGAGCCGTAGAACAGGCCGCGCAGCATGTGCAGGTACACCACCACGAAGAACATGGAAGCGCCGGTGGAGTGCATGTAGCGGATGATCCAGCCGCCCGGCACTTCACGCATGATGTATTCGACCGATTCAAACGCCAGCTTGGCATCGGGCTTGTAGTTCATGACCAGGAAAATACCGGTCACGATCTGAATAACCAGCACCAGCAGTGCCAGAGAGCCAAAGAAGTACCAGAAGTTGAAGTTCTTCGGCGCGTAGTATTCTGACATGTGCTCTTTGTACATGGATGTCAGGGGGAAGCGCCTGTCAATCCATCCCAAGAGTCCTGTCGTTTCGACGGTTTTCTCGCCAGCCATGAAACGGCTCCTTTATCTTTTTAAATAGTACGTATTGGGTTGCAGCCGCCTTAGGCCTTGTTGTTTTCGTCCACGCCGATGGTGACCATCATGCCGTCGGCCGAGAACTCATAAGGCGGGATCTCCAGATTGTCTGGAGCGGGCTTGTTGCTGTAGACGCGGCCGGCCAGGTCAAACGTGGAACCGTGGCAGGGGCACAGAAAACCACCTTCCCAACCACCAGGCAGACCCGGGCCAGCGCCGGCGGCCAGATGCGGAGTAGGGGAGCAGCCCAGGTGGGTGCAAATACCGATACAGATAAAGATTTCGGGGCGACGCGAACGGTATTCGTTCTTGGCGTACGCGGGGGTGTAACCGGGGCGATCCGAGTCAGGGTCGGCCAGCTGGCTGTCCAGCTTGGGCAAGGCGTCCAGCTGCTCTTGGGTACGGTGCAGAATCCAGACCGGTTTCCCGCGCCATTCCACGGTGCGCATCTCACCGGGGGCGATGCTGGAAATATCGACCTCTACGGGAGCGCCGGCCGCTTTTGCTTTCTCGGAAGGAGCAAAGGAGCTGACAAAGGGAACAGCTGTCGCCACACCAGCGACACCACCTAATGCACAGGCGGTGGCGACCCAGGTGCGGCGCGAAGGATCGGGCGGAAGGTTGAGATCAACCGCGCCTCTGGCATCGGGCTGTGTCGTATTCTGACTCATTCTAGTATCCTTATTCCTGCCCGACTCGGGCAATACCACAATTTACGGATTTGGGCCTGGGTATATTATTCAACCGCACATTATACGCTTTACCCAGCGCAGCATAACTTGATCAAAGGTGAACATATGAACAAGGCTCGAGGTTTTCTTAACGAATTCCGGGAGTTCGCCGTTAAGGGCAACATGATGGACCTGGCGGTCGGTGTCATTATCGGCGCTGCCTTCGGCAAGATTATCGACTCGCTGGTAAAAGACATCGTCATGCCCGTCATCAGTTTCATCCTTGGCGGCGAGGTGGATTTTACCAACCAGTTCACGGTCTTGCGTACACCAGAGGGCTATACCGGTCCTCAAACCCTGGAAGCTTTGAATGCGGCGGGGGCCGTTGTTTTGTCCTGGGGTAACTTCCTGACCATTTTCATCAACTTCATCTTGCTGGCCTTCGTGGTGTTTTGCATGGTCAAGATGGTTAACCGCATGCGTGCCACGGTGGCCAAGGCTGAGGCTGCTGAGGCCGTACCCGAGCCAACCCCTGAAGACGTGCTGTTGCTGCGCGAGATCAGGGATTCGCTGAAAAAATAAAAGCCCAAACTTATCAAAGCTTTAAGGTGCCTTTCGGCACCTTTTTGTTTATGTAAACCGACCGGCGGGGTCAAGTTCGCCCGCGCCGGTTGCCTGATTTTAGCCTTTCATGGGCTGGGCTTGTCTAGCCATGCGAGTCTTTAAAGCTTGTTCAAAGTCATATGTACCGGTTTTTGCTCCGGTCAGATCGGGTTGTCCAGGTCGATGAACTCTACGGCGATGCCAAACTGACGGGCAATTTCCTCTCCCAGGGCTTTAGCACCATACCGTTCGGTCGCATGATGCCCTGCGGCCATGAAGGCAATATCGTTTTCCTGAGCACTATGGAAGGTTTGTTCCGACGCCTCGCCGCTGATGTAAAGATCGGCTTGTGCTGCCACGGCGCTTTCAATAAAACCTTGCGCACCCCCAGTACACCAGGCCACGCGGCGTATTTTCCGTTGTAAATCACCAACAATCAGAGGTTTGCGTTGTAAATTATTGCAAACTGTCAGGCCGAATGTTTCCAATGAAACGGGGGTTGGCAATTCGCCCAGCCAGACCAGTCCATCTGGACCACAGGTTTGGGGCAGGCCGTTTGCGTCACGCAGGACCTCAATACCCAATTGCCGGGCTAATTGAGCGTTGTTGCCGAACTGGGGATGGGCGTCCAGGGGCAAGTGGTAGCCCAAGAGGTTAAGCTGATGCGACAGGACGCGTTCGATACGAGTTTTTCGAGTGCCCACAATGCACGGATTTTCGTTTTTCCAGAACCAGCCGTGGTGCACCAGAATAGCGTCCGCCTGG
Organism: Alcaligenes sp. CHO6; assembly: GCF_037120595.1. Lineage (NCBI taxonomy): Bacteria > Pseudomonadati > Pseudomonadota > Betaproteobacteria > Burkholderiales > Alcaligenaceae > Alcaligenes > Alcaligenes sp. CHO6. Next base: position 179,264 of record NZ_JBANCI010000003.1, on the reverse strand, counting down.
CGGGCAATAGCGGCGTCAATCAGCGCCAGCGAGGCTGTCACCCCCGTGACGAGTTTGCCAATATAGGGCTTGCCTTCGACCTGGAGTCCATTGGGACAGTAGTCCTTGAAGCGGGCGATATCCAAGGTGCTGTTGAGCCAGTCGGTCAGCTCGGCCGTTGAAACCTGAGTCATGGAATTCCTTATCTGAAAGAGTGCTATGCGTCGATTGTGGCTAGTGTTTGCTCAAGCGGTAACGATCTGTCTGGCGGGCTTTTTTATTGTGGTGACGCTGCGACCTCAATGGCTGGGAGCCCCACAGACACCGGCCCGTGATACGAGCAGGGCGGTGCTGCCTGCGCCGGCCCCCGTCGTTCAGGCGCCTGTTGCTCAGGAGGGCCGCGTGTCGTATGCCTTGGCGGTAACCCGTGCCGCGCCTGCTGTCGTTAATGTGTACACCAGCAAGCATTTGGAAGGCAATTCTCCCTTGTTGGAAGACCCTGATTTGCAGCGTCTGTTCCGTGAACTGCCTGATCTGATGGGACGACGTTCCACCATCAACCTGGGTTCGGGCGTGATCGTACACGAACAGGGCTATATCCTGACCAATTACCACGTGATCGAGGCGGCGGATGCGATAGAGGTGGCTTTGTCCGATGGCCGTCAGGCCAGGGCCCGCCTGATTGGTTCGGACCCGGAAAGTGACCTGGCCGTGCTTAAGGTCGATCTGCCCAAGCTGGCGGTGATTCGCGCCCGGTCTCAGGATCAGTTGCAGGTGGGAGATGTTGTACTGGCGATTGGCAATCCCTTTGGAGTGGGGCAAACCACTACGATGGGTATTGTGTCTGGACTGGGCCGCAATCGCCTGGGCATCAATATTTACGAGAACTTTATCCAGACAGACGCGGCGATCAATCCGGGTAATTCCGGTGGGGCCCTGGTGGATGCGGCAGGCCGCTTGGTGGGCATCAATACCGCCATTTATTCCGAAACGGGTGGGTCGCTGGGAATCGGCTTTGCCATTCCCGCATCGACAGCGCTGGCCATTATGGACGAGATTATTCGTAATGGCGAAGTGACGCGGGGTTGGCTGGGGCTGGAGCCGCAGGACATCACCCCCGATCTGGTCAAGAGCTTCAAGCTGAAAAATGATGCGGGAGTAATTATCGCTAGCGTGCAGCGTCATGGACCGGCTGCCGAGGCGCATTTGTTGGTGGGGGATATTGTGCTGCGCTTGAATGGTCAGCCTGTGGCTGATTCGATTGATCTGCTCAACCAGATCGGTCCGGTGCAGCCCGGGCAAATCGTGACCTTGAGTGTGCTGCGCGAGGGCAAGGAACTGGATGTCCCCGTCAAGGTTGGTATGCGGCCGCAAGTGCGCAAATAAGGAGGGAGGCTACGCTTCCCTTGCATGAGGGGCGCTTAGGCCAGAGGGGAGTCGCTCAGAGCGTCTGGGCGCTGCTTTCCTGGTGGGGCCTGGGTCGCCGCGGCTTTGCCATGATGCATACGGGCTGCCCATCGGCCTGACGCTCCGGTGTGGGTATGAGGTGGCTATAAAAAAATGGCTCTCTTGCCTTGCCCTGTCCGGGGCCGCACGGAGAGCCATATTTTTGGGTCGGGGTGATGCAGGGATGTCCTGTCCTGTGGGACGCCTAGGGGCTTACAGGTCCAGCTCCCGACTTTCACTGCTTTCTGTTTCCCGTTTCTTGATCAGGCTGGCGGCCAGGATGCCTAATTCGTAGAGCAGGCACAGTGGCGCTGCCAACAGAAGTTGACTGACCACATCGGGAGGCGTCACGATGGCGGCAATCACGAAGGCGCCCACGATGACGTAGCCACGGATTTCACGCAGCTTGGCCACCGTGACCACCCCGGTTTTTACCAGCAGGATAACGGCGATAGGCACTTCAAACGTAATGCCAAAGGCCAGGAACATCGTCATGACAAAGCCCAGGTAGGCTTCGATGTCAGGGGCGGGCGTGATCGATTGCGGGGCAAACGACGCGATGAAGTGAAAGACCGTGCGAAATACGACGAAATAGCAAAAGGCCATCCCGGCGATGAACAGCAGCGTGCTGGTCATGATCAGGGGCAGAGCCAATTTCTTCTCGTGGTTATAGAGGCCAGGGGCGATAAAAGCCCAGGCCTGGTACAGCACGATGGGCAAGGCCAGCACAAAAGCGGCCATCAAGGTGACCTTGACCGGCACCATAAAGGGGGTGATGACCCCGGTGGCGATCATGCGGGTCCCTTCTGGCAGGGAGCTCATCATGGGCTGGGCCAGCACATCATAAATGGCTGAGGCGCCCGGATAAGTGAACAACACAATAAATATCCCTACCACGGCGATGACTGCGCGCAACAAACGTGTGCGCAGCTCGACCAGGTGGGAGATAAACGTATCTTCTTGAGGCGTTTCGGTGCTCATGCCGTTGGTCCTTTAGAGGGTTGGGCGGGAGCATCCGTAGGACGGGGAGCGTCGTCACTGGCCGGCGTATGAGGCGCTGGCTGGGCGGCTGCATCCGGGGCCGGCGGCTTGATGGCCGGTTCTGCCAAAGGAGCGTCGGGCGTGGCAGGGGCGCTTTCGGACGTATCCGAAAAGGCCTTGCGTGCCGATTCCGACGCATTGTGCAGGGTATCGCGTGCTTCGGTCAGAGGCTGGCTGATGCTTTTGCCCGTGTCTTCGACCGAACTGCGTACCGAGCGGGCAGCTTCCTCCATCTGGTCTTTGAGTTTATTGACCTCATCCAGATTGATTTCGCGTTGGATATCGGTCTTGACCTCGTTGACGTAGCGCTGCGCGCGGCCAAGCAAATGGCCTACGGTGCGCGCTACTTTGGGCAGACGTTCGGGACCGATGACGATCAGGGCGACCACTCCAATCAGGAGCAGCTCGCTAAAGCTGACATCAAACATTCAGACTCACACAAGAAGGGGGTCAGGCGCGATCGGACTTTTCCTTGGCCTGAACGTCGATCGTTTGAGGATCTGCAGCACGCTGGCTGACGCTTTCGGGTGTTTTTTCTTCTTCACCCACGTCTTTCATGCCTTCTTTAAAACCCTTGACTGCGCCGCCCAGGTCCGAGCCAATGTTGCGCAGTTTTTTGGTGCCGAAAACCAGGGCGACGATGACCAGAACGATCAGCCAGTGCCAAATGCTAAAGCTACCCATAATGTATCTCCCTTAAGCAGCCATGGCTGCGCGTTGTTGCCATGGGCGCTCACCGCCCAAGATGTGCATGTGTAAATGGTTGATTTCCTGTCCGCCATCCAAACCGTTGTTGATGACAATACGGAAACCGCCTTCGGGGCCGGGGCGACAACCAGCCTGTGCGGCCAGGGAAGGTGCCAAAGCCATCATTTTACCCAACCATTCGCTATCCTGGTTCGAGACGTCCTGCATGGAGACGACGTGTTTTTTGGGAATGACCAGAATATGAACTGGAGCGGCGGGGTTGATGTCGTGAAATGCCAGAAAGTCTTCGTCCTCGTACACTTTTTTGGACGGAATCTGACCGGCAGCAATTTTACAAAACAGACAGTTCTCGCTCATAGCAACCTCGGTAGCGAAGCATTCGCCAGGCGAATGCTGAAAATCTAGGTATTCGGACAGTGTAGCGCGACTAGATGACAGGATTACACCTGATCCTTAGGTCGCGAAGCTTTTTCTTCCAGGCCCGATGTGCCCTCGCGGCGCAACAGCTCTGTGAGTACATCGCGAGGCTCCAGACCATAATAGGTCAGCGCCACCAGACTATGAAACCACAGATCTGCCGTTTCGTAGACAATACGCTCGCGCTCCTGATCCTTGGCGGCCATGACCAGCTCGGTTGCCTCTTCGCCAATCTTTTTCAAGAATGCATCCGGACCTTTGGCCAGCAATTTGGCGGCGTAGGATGAGGACGGGTCACCCCCTTGAGCAGGTAAACGGGATTTCAAGGTCCGGCCAAGGTGGTCGAGAATGGTCTCGACGGTAGGTTGTTCGCTCATCGGTAAATATGCTCCGGGTCTTTCAGTACAGGATCGACCGTTACCCATTGTGCCTGATCGCTCTGGCCTTGCAGCTGACGATAAAAGCAGCTTTCCCGCCCGGTATGGCAGGCAATCTGGCCAAGTTGTTCCACGCTGAGCAAAATAACGTCGCCATCGCAATCCAGGCGCAAGTCGCTGACATGTTGAACATGACCGGACTCCTCGCCCTTGCGCCACAGACGCTGGCGGGAGCGCGACCAATACACGGCACGACCCGTGCTGACGGTCTCTTGCAAGGACTCCTGGTTCATCCAGGCGACCATCAGGATTTTGCCCGTTGCCTGGTCTTGCGCAATGGCGGGGATCAAGCCGTGTTCATCAAAGCGAATTTCAGCCAGCCAAGCCGGTAAGTCAGCCATTAGCGTCGCACCTGAATACCCTGCGCAGCCATGAACGCTTTGGCTTCGGCAATAGTGTGTTGACCATAGTGGAAAATGCTGGCGGCCAGTACGGCGCTGGCGCCGCCCTTGATCACCCCATCGGCCAGATCCTGCAGTCCACCGACTCCGCCCGAGGCAATGACGGGCACAGAGACGGCATCGGCCACAGCACGAGTCAGCTCAAGGTCAAATCCGGACTTGGTGCCGTCGCGATCCATGCTGGTCAGCAGCAGTTCGCCGGCACCGTATTCGGCCATTTTCGCGGCCCATTCCACCACATCCAGTCCGGTCCCGCGACGTCCGCCGTGGGTAAAGACTTCCCAGCGGGGAGCCTCATTGCCGGTACTGACACGACGTGCATCGATGGCGACAACCATGCACTGCTTGCCATGATGGTCACTGGCTGCACGTACCAGATCAGGGTTGCTGATGGCAGCGCTGTTGATGGAAACCTTGTCTGCACCGGCATTGAGCAAGCGCTGGATATCAGCCACTTCGCGAACACCGCCACCGACCGTCAAAGGGATGAAGATCTGGCTGGCCACCTGTTCGATGATGGGCAAAATCAGATCGCGGTTATCCGAGGTGGCGGTAATGTCCAGGAAAGTCAGCTCGTCGGCACCCTGATCGTTGTATTTGCGGGCGATCTCGACCGGATCACCTGCATCGACCAGATCCACAAAGTTGATCCCCTTGACCACCCGACCGGCGGTGACATCCAGACAGGGGATAATGCGGCAGGCTAATTCGTTGGCAGCAACCTGGCTCATGCCGGGTACTCGTCAGCAAATGTCTGTGCCTCGGCAAAATCCAGGGTGCCTTCGTAGATGCTGCGTCCCAAAATGACGCCTTCAATCCCTTCGTGCTCGACCGCGCACAGCTCTTCGATGTCTTTCAGATTGGTGACACCACCCGAAGCGATGACGGGAATCTTGACATGCTGGGACAGCTTGACAGTGGCTTCGATGTTCACGCCGCTCAGCATGCCATCACGGCCAATATCGGTATAAATAATGGATTCGCAGCCGTAGTCTTCAAATTTCTTGGCCAGGTCCAGTACGTCGTGGCGGGTCAGCTTGCTCCAGCCGTCGGTGGCGATTTTGCCATCACGGGCGTCCAGACCAACAATGATGCTGCCGGGAAAGGCGCTGCAGGCATCCTGCAGGAAACCGGGGCTTTTGACCGCGGCGGTGCCGATAATGACGTAGCTCATGCCGGCGTCCAGGTAGCGCTCGATGGTGTCCAGGTCGCGGATGCCGCCACCGATCTGCACGGGAATCTCACCGTCGACGGCTGCAATAATGGACTTGATGGCCTCGCTGTTCTTGGGTTTTCCGGCAAAGGCGCCGTTCAGATCCACCAGATGCAGGCGTCGGGCCCCTTGCTCTAGCCACTGTGTTGCTATTTTGGCCGGATCATCCGAGAAAATAGTGGCATCGTCCAGGTCACCCTGGCGAAGGCGCACACAACGCCCGTCTTTAAGGTCGATGGCGGGAATCAAAAGCATGGTCTTTAGCCGTAAAAAACGTAAGAAATACTGGGTCGGAAAAAGTCAGAAAAACGCCAGGAAGCTTTCTTGAAAAATCATGGCTTCCAGTGGGCGAAATTCCGGAACAGTTGCAGGCCGTTGTCTGCGCTTTTCTCAGGATGGCATTGCAACGCAAAAATATTAGCGTTTGCGATCGCCGAGGTAAAGCATTGGCCGTAGTGCGTCGAACCACAAGTTTGATCTATATGCAGCGGATCGACAAAGTAGCTGTGTACAAAGTAAAAGAACGCACCATCCTCAATGCCCGCCCATAAGGGATGATCCCGAGTCTGGTGGACTCGGTTCCAGCCAATATGAGGCACTTTTAATGCGGAGCCGCCGGTGTGCTCGCTGCTTTTGTAATTCGGACCTTCAAAGCGGCGTACCTGTCCGGGAATCAGGCCCAGGCAGGGAACATTGCCTTCCTGGCTGGAATCGAACAGCATCTGTTCGCCTACGCAGATACCCAGCAAGGGTTTGGTGCGGGCGGCGGTCAGCAAGGCATCACGCAAGCCGGACTGGTCCAGATGGGCCATGCAGTCGGGCATGGCGCCCTGACCGGGTAATACTACCCGGTCCGCATCCAGAATGGCTTGAGGGGTTTGAGCAAGAACAACGCGCGCCTCGGGCGAGGCGGCATGCAGTGCCCGGGCAACTGAGAAGATGTTGCCCGAACCGTAATCGACAATAGCGATAGTGGTCACGATGTGTGTCCGAAGGACGTTTACAGAACCCCTTTGGTCGAAGGCACCACGCCTTCGCTACGTGGGTCCAGCTCCAGAGCCATGCGCAATGCTCGGCCAAAGGCTTTGAACACGGTTTCGCACTGATGGTGTGCGTTTTCACCGCGCAGGTTATCGATGTGCAAGGATACCAGGGCGTGATTGACAAAGCCCTGGAAAAACTCGCGTGCCAAGTCTACATCGAACTGGCCGATTCGTGCGCGGGTGAAGGGCACAAAATAAAACAGGCCGGGACGACCGGAGAAGTCCACCACCACGCGCGAGAGCGCTTCGTCCAGCGGAACATAGGAATGTCCGTAGCGGCGCAGACCGGCCTTGCTGCCCACAGCTTTGGCAAAGGCCTGGCCCAGCGCAATGCCGATATCCTCGACGGTATGATGGTCGTCGATGTGAGTATCGCCTTCACAATGCACGTCCAGATCGATCAGGCCGTGTCGGGCGATCTGGTCCAGCATGTGGTCCAGAAAAGGCACGCCACTGTTGAGCGAGTGACGGCCGGTGCCGTCCAGGTTTACAGCCACGCGGATGCGGGTTTCGTTGGTATTGCGGGTAATCTCGGCGGTACGCATGTCAGAGCCGGCGGCAAGGCCGGTATCAGGATTGGTTCAATCGGAATTGCGCGCTGGCAGCGTGGGCGTACAGCCCCTCGCCTTGTGCCAGCGTAGCGGCTATGGGTCCCAGTGTCTGGGCGCCTGATTCTGAAACCTGAATGATGCTGCTGCGTTTCTGGAAATCGTAGACGCCCAACGGTGACGAGAAACGCGCAGTGCGTGCCGTCGGCAGGACATGATTGGGCCCGGCACAGTAATCGCCCAGCGATTCGGAACTGTAGGGGCCCAGGAAAATGGCGCCAGCATGGCGGATTTTGCTCAACAGGTCCTGGGCATTCCGGGTAGAGACTTCCAGGTGTTCTGGCGCGATATGGTTGCTGATCTTACAGGCCTCGTCCAGATCGCGGACATGGATCAGGGCGCCGCGACCGGACAGGCTGCGGCGAATGATGTCCGCACGTGGCATGGTGGGCAACAGGCGTTCGATAGCTGCCTCAACCTGGTCCAGGAAGTCGGCATCGGGACACAGCAAGATGGCCTGAGCCAGCTCGTCGTGTTCAGCCTGGGAGAACAGGTCCATGGCTACCCAGTCTGCGGGCGCGCTGCCGTCGCTGATGATCAGGATCTCGGATGGGCCGGCAATCATGTCGATGCCCACGACCCCAAACACCCGGCGTTTGGCAGCGGCGACGTAGGCATTGCCGGGGCCGACAATCTTGTCGACCGCCGGGATGGTGTCTGTGCCGTAGGCCAGAGCGCCCACGGCTTGCGCGCCACCAATGGTGAACACGCGATCGACACCGCCCAGAGCGGCCGCAGCCAGCACGATGGGGTTGCGCACGCCATCGGGTGTAGGCGTGACCATGATCAACTCTGGAACGCCGGCCACTTTGGCGGGAATGGCGTTCATCAGGACTGAGGAGGGGTAAGCGGCCTTGCCACCGGGAACATACAGTCCCACGCGATCCAGGGGGGTGACTTGCTGACCCAGCACCGTGCCGTCAGGCTCTGTATAGGTCCAGGTTTCGCTGCGTTGGTGCTCGTGGTAGCGACGCACACGTTCGGCAGCCTGCTCCAGCGCCTTGCGCTGGTCGGCCGGCAAACTCTCCAAAGCGGCCAATAGTTCCGCCTTGGGGATTTCCAGCGCGCTGGCCTGTTCAACAGTCAGCCGGTCAAAGCGTTGCGTGTAGTCCAGCAAGGCCGTGTCTCCCTCATGCTGGATACGATGCAGGATCTGGGCACAGGCGTGCTCGATCGATTCGTCTTCGGACGCTTCGTAAGCCAGTAGGGTGCGCAGCTCAGCATCGAACTGGGCGGATTGGGAGGTTAGGCGATGGATCAGTGACATGTCGCAACAGGAAAAGGCTAAGGTTCAAAGGCCAGTGTATAACATTTCGCCCAGGCAAAAGGCGGTCTGCGCCTTTTGCACAAGCAGGATTGACAGACGTTTTGCCCCTTATGGGAAGAAGAGGTGGGTTTACTCGTCCAGGGAAGCACGCGAGAAGGCGTCGATCAGGGGTTGCAATTGCGCGCCACGGTTTTTCATGGCGGCCTGATTGACGATCAAACGCGAGGAAATGGGGGTGATGTCTTCCACTTCCACCAGCTTGTTAGCGCGCAGGGTGCCGCCGCTGGAGACCAGATCCACAATCGCATCGGCCAGGCCGACCAGCGGGGCCAGTTCCATGGAGCCATACAGCTTGATCAGGTCCACATACACGCCCTTGCTGGCGAAGTGTTCACGAGCCGCACGCGTGTATTTGGTGGCGATGCGCAGGCGCGAGCCCTGTTTGACGGCCGAGTGGTAGTCAAAGCCTTCGGCCACGGCCACACACAGACGGCATCGGGCGATGTTCAGATCCACCGGTTGGTACAGGCCGCCAGGGTGCTGTTCCATGTGCTCGTACAACACATCCTTGCCGGCAATCCCGATATGGGCGGCGCCGTATTGCACATAGGTGGGCACGTCGGTAGCACGCACAATAATCAGACGCAGGTCCGGATTGTTGGTGGGCAGGATGAGTTTGCGCGACGTCTCCGGGCTTTCCAGTACCTTGATGCCCGCCTCTTCCAGCAAAGGCAGGGTTTCGTCAAAAATCCGGCCTTTGGACAAGGCCAGCGTCAGAGGTTGATTTAAACCGGCGGGACTCATTAGGTTTCCTTGCTGCTGATTCGCTCGATATTGGCGCCGACGGCTTGAAGCTTGGCTTCCATACGGTCGTAGCCACGGTCCAGATGGTAGATGCGTTCGACGGTGGTGTCACCCCGGGCCGCCAGGCCCGCAATGACCAGGCTGGCTGACGCACGCAGATCGGTTGCCATGACGTTGGCGCCGGTCAGGAAGGGAGCGCCGGTAACGACGGCCATATGACCTTCGATATCGATCTGCGCGCCCAGACGGTTGAGCTCCTGCACATGCATGTAGCGATTTTCAAAGATGGTTTCCACGACCGAGGCGGTGCCCTCGGCAATGGTATTCAAGGCCATCAGTTGAGCCTGCATGTCAGTGGGAAAGCCGGGGTATTCGCTGGTGCGAAAGCTAACGGCTTTGGGACGACCCTCCATGCTGGCCTTGATCCAGTCCGGGCCGGTTTCAATATGCAGACCGGCTTCACGCAACTTATCGAGCGTGGCGCCCATGGCGTCGGCATCGGTATTGCGCAAGGTCAGTTCGCCACCGGTGGCGGCCACAGCGCACAGGAAAGTTCCTGCTTCGATACGATCTGGGCAGATGGTGTGCTTGGCACCGTGCAGGCGTTCGACCCCGTCAATCACGATGCGGTCGGTACCGTGGCCCTGGATCTTGGCGCCCATTTTGATCAGCAGTTCGGCCAGATCGATAATTTCGGGCTCGCGCGCTGCGTTCTCAAGAATGGTTTGGCCTTCAGCCAGAACGGCCGCCATCATCAGGTTTTCTGTGCCGGTGACCGTCACCATATCGGTACGCACCACTGCACCGCGCAAACGTTTGGCACGGGCATTCACAAAGCCGTGTTCGACATGGATTTCCGCACCCATGGCAGCCAGGCCTTTGATGTGCTGATCCACCGGGCGCTGGCCAATGGCGCAACCACCGGGCAGGCTGACGCGGGCCTCGCCAAAGCGGGCCAGCAGGGGACCCAGCACCAGAATGGAGGCGCGCATGGTTTTCACCAGTTCGTAGGGTGCTTCCAGTTTGGTGATGTTGGCTGCGTTCAGCTCCAAGGTGCCATTGCGTTCCTGCCTGACCCCTAACTGACCCAAAAGCTTCAGGGTAGTGTCAATGTCGCGCAGACGCGGGACATTGTCCAGATAGACCGTGTCGGCAGTCAGTAAACTGGCGCACAGAATAGGCAGGGCGGCGTTTTTGGCGCCAGAGACGGTGATCTCGCCATGCAGGCGCTGGCCACCTGTGATGCGTAATTTATCCATTCGGATTGGCCTTGTATTCGTCGGGGGTAAGCGTGCGCATGGACAAGGCGTGGATCTCGGCCTTCATCCGGTCGCCCAGCGCCTTGTAGACCAGTTGGTGACGGGCAATCAGGCGTTTGCCTTCAAAGGCGGGGCTGACGATCAGGGCTTCAAAGTGCGAACCATCGCCTTGTACTTGCAGGTATTCACAGGGCAGGTTGTCGGCAATGTATTGGTGAACTTGTTCGGGAGTCGGCAACATGAAATCAATTCCGTAATTTATAGCCTGAGGCAAGCAGGCGTAGCGAAATCAGACACAGCGCAACAAAGACGCTGGCGACAACGGTCAGGCTGAACCAGGGAGAAATATCCGAGGCGGCGAAAAAACCGTAGCGGAACCCGTCAATGGTATAGAGCAACGGATTCCAGTGTGAAACAGTTTGCCAGAAGGGCGGCAGGCTATGGATCGAATAGAACACGCCCGACAGAAAGGTGGCCGGCATGATCAGAAAGTTCTGAAACGCGGCCAGCTGGTCGAATTTTTCGGACCACAAACCAGCGATCAGACCCAAGGCGCCCATGATGCCGCAAGACATGATGGCAAAGACCAATACCCACATCGGCTTGGCAATGGGCAAGGAGACAAAGAACAGGGAAACCAGCCAGACACATAGCCCCACACAGATGCCACGTGCGATGGAGGCAAGCAGGTAGGCGGCAAAAATTTCGCGGTGCGAGAGCGGCGGCAGCAGAATAAAGACCAGATTGCCGGTGATGCGACTTTGAATCAAGGACGATGAGGGGTTGGCAAAGGCGTTTTGCAGCATGCTCATCATCATCAGGCCCGGGATCAGGAAAGCAGTGTAGGGCACGGAGTCATAGACGGTGACGCGGCCTTCCAGCACATGGGCGAAAATCAGCAGATACATCAGCGCCGTCAGTACCGGGGCGGCAATCGTCTGAAAGCCCACTTTCCAAAAGCGCATCAGCTCCTTGCGCAGCAGGGTGGGAAAGCCCGAACCCATCTTGGGTTGTGGAGGCAGACTCAGGGTACCGGTTTTGGGTCTGGGCGTATCACTGTGTTGGGGAACGCCCCAGTGTTTGGGAGAGTGGTTTGGGTTCACAGGGCGACTCCCATTTTTCCTTCGTTGTGCATGATGCGCACAAATGCATCCTCCAGATCATGGCCGCCGGCGCGCTCCATGATGGCTTGCGTGGTGTCTAGTGCCACGATTTTGCCACTTTTGAGCATGGCCAGCCGGCCACAGAGCGCCTGGGCTTCTTCCAGGTAGTGGGTGGTCAGCAAGATGGTGTGACCTTGCTGGTTCAGACGGATGATGAACTCCCACAAGGTGCGGCGCAGGTCCACGTCCACGCCGGCAGTGGGCTCGTCCAGAATGATGACCGGAGGGCGATGCACCAGCGCCTGGGCTACCAGCACGCGACGCTTCATGCCACCGGACAAGGCGCGCATATTGGTGTCGGCTTTGTCACTCAGGGCCAGATTGGCCAGAATCTCGTCAATCCAGTCGTCATTGTTTTTCAGGCCGAAGTAGCCTGATTGCAGCCGCAGGGTTTCCCGGACTGTGAAGAAAGGATCGTACACAATTTCCTGCGGCACCACGCCCAGTGACTGGCGTGCCTTCTGGTATTGGGTACGCACATCGTAACCACAGACGCTGACCTGACCGCTGGTGGGACGGGTCAGACCGGCCAGCATGGAAATCAAGGTAGTCTTGCCGGCCCCATTGGGTCCGAGCAAACCGAAAAATTCGCCATGTTCGATAGTCAGGCTGACCTGATCGACGGCCAGAAAACCGGCATCGGCACGGGGTTGTGAAAACAGGCTTTTGAGCCCCCGTCGTTGGGGGGCAAAGCGTTTGCTGACGTTATCAAGTTTGAAGGCGGACATGGCAAATTGAGTTGGCCTGACGCGGGTGGTGCGAAGCGGGACGTCGCCGTGGCGTCTTTGTTAACTAAACAGGCCTACGCGCTGGCGTAGACCTGTTGGGGGGTGGTCAGGCTCTTTATTATAGAGTACGACGCTGGTCTGCTTAACAATGCCCCAGCCCAGGCGCCGTGTTTGCCACGGCTGGGCTTAACTGTTCTGCTTGTTCAGCGCATCAATCAGACCGTCAATACCACCTTGCTCAATTTGCTGGGCGAACTGGTTGCGGTAGTTCTGGATCAGCCAGATGCCTTCCACGTTCAGGTCGTAAATCTTCCAGCCGTCGGCCGTTTTTTCCAGGCGGTAGTCCACACCCACAGGGCCGCCATTGGGCTGGGTCAGTGACGAGCGCACGACGACGTCGTCGGCACTGGCATCCCCGCGGAAGGGCAAAATAGTCAGCTGGGTGTTGTCATCCACGCGGGACAAGGCGCCGCTGTACGTGCGAACCAGGGTGCCCTTGAACGCGTCGACCAGTTTCTGACGCTGTTCGGGGCTGGCTTGACGCCAGTAGCGACCGGCGGAAAGACGGGTCGTTTTTTCCAGGTTCACGTAAGGCATGATGTTTTCATTCACAGCCGCCAGAATGGCAGTCCGGTCCCCTTTGCGGATGGACTCGCTTTGTTTGACGACCTTCAATGCTTGATTGCCGACCGTTTCAACAAATTTGTTGGGCTCGCCTTTGGGATCAGCTGCTTGTGCTTGTGCGCCTGGCGAGGACAAACACAGGGCCAGGGCCGCACAGACGGTCAGAATCCAGGAAAACAGGCGGGAGGGAGAGGACTGCAAAGCAGTCCCGCCCGGGGCGGGACGGGAAATCATAAAAAACTCCAGATGAATGGTCGGCGGGCAGGGCGTTTTTATTCGTCTGCGTCCGAGTAGTCAGGCAAATCCTGGCTGGTGTCACCGCCGGTGCGGCGGGCTTGCACCATCGCATGACGTCGCTGCAGGTAAGCGTCGCGTATGAAGCTGTAGCGGTCAAGGGCGATGTCGTTAACAAGTTTTTCTGTGTCCAGGAGCCCGGCGCGAGCATCCACAGCCCACAGGCCCATGATGCTGTTGCGTACGGGGACATCCTTGATGGCCATGATCGGGCCAGTGGACGAGAAACCTTCCAGGAAGCTGGTGCCGCGTGCCACACCGTCACGGACGGTGCTGGGCCCGAAGAAGGGCAGCATGACGTAGGGGCCGGATTTGACACCCCATACACCCAGCGTTACGCCAAAGTCGTTAGGGATGCGCTTGGAGCCGTTCATGGTGGCAACGTCGATACAGCCGCCCAGACCCATGGTGGAGTTAAACAGTACCCGACCCAGGGTATTGAAGAAGTCGACGTGCTCGCCTTGCAGGAAGCTGTTGACTGCTGACCAGGCATCACCCATGTTGTTGAAAATGTTACTGATACATGTGCGTACAGGTTGGGGCGTCAGTGCCGTATAGCCTTCCGCAATTGGTTTGATCAGCGCGCCGTCCACGTTTTCGTTAAAGGCGTAGATGCCGCGGTTCATGCTCTCCCAGGGGTCCTGGGGATTGGGGTTGGGCACACTGGCGCAACCGGCCACAAGTGCTGCGCTGGCACCGATCAGGCTCAAACGGACTGCACGGGGCAGGGAGTAGGAGCGGTGGGTGGTTGTATTCATGGTTGTGTCGTCTGTAATGAGCATGAGGCAGCGTTGTATCACTCCGATTTGGAGCCGCCGTCCTTGGAGGCTGTGTTGTAGAGGAACTTGCTGATCAGTTCTTCAAGCACAACCGCGCTTTGGGTATAGGTAATGGTGCTGCCGCTTTGCAGATCCTTGTCGTCACCGCCTGCGGTCAGGCCAATGTACTGCTCGCCCAGCAGGCCCGATGTCAGAATCGAGGCCGAGGTATCGACAGGGAACTTGTAATGTTCATCCATATCCAGGGTGACGACCGCCTTGAAGTCCTGATTGTCAAAACCGATCGAACTCACCCGGCCAACAACCACGCCGCTGGCCTTGATAGGCGCGCGGGGTTTCAAGCCCCCAAGATTATCGAACTTGGCCGAGACCTGGTAGGTCTTGGCAAAGGAAAAAGAATTGAGGTTACCCGCACGCAGGGCCAGGAATGCCAGTGCGACCAGCCCCAGCAAGACAAACAGGCCAACCCAGAAATCGGTTTTGTCGCGATTCATAACTGAGTAATTCCTAAATAGTTAACTGAACATAAGGGCGGTGAGCAGGAAGTCCGTGCCCAATACCGCCAACGCACCACTGACGACTGTGCGTGTGGTCGCGCGAGATACGCCTTCAGGTGTGGCCTTGGCATGCCAGCCCATATAGAGCGCAATCAAGGTGACGATCAGGCCAAAGACCAGGCTTTTGATCACCCCATTAAGAACGTCGTCAATTACATCGACGCCGTTTTGCATTTGTGACCAGAAAGCGCCCGCATCGATGCCGATCATTTGCACGCCGACAATATAGCCGCCCAGCACACCCACCATGGAAAAGACGGCCGCCAAGATGGGCATGGCAATGATGCCGCCCCAAAAGCGCGGTACCAGCAAGCGGCGCAAGGGGTCCACGGCCATCACTTCCATGGCGGCAATCTGTTCGCCAGCCTTCATCAGGCCAATTTCGGCGGTCAGGGAGGTGCCCGCCCGGCCAGCAAACAGCAGGGCGGTAACGACCGGTCCCAGCTCACGCACCAGGGACAAGGCCACCAGCAGGCCCAAGGCCTCTTCGGAGCCATAACGGTTCAGCGTGTAATAGCCTTGTAAACCCAGTACAAAACCCACAAACAGCCCGGAAACGGCAATGATCAGCAGCGAATAGTTGCCAATGAAGTGGATTTGCTGGGACACCAGGCGTGGGCGACGCCACAGCAGCGATGAACGCAGCAGCAAGGCAGCAAACAGGCGACTGAATGCGCCCAAGCCGTAAATGCTGTTGCGTATGGCAGCGCCAAGCGCGCTAATCGGGGCGGTAATGAAGTTCATGAGCGCGTCGTCCGATTCTGCAACCAGGCCTCAAAAGCCGGGGTGACAGGGTAATTGAAGGCGATGGGGCCATCGGGCTGACCACGCAAAAACTGTTGTACGTAGGGGTCTTGGGAAGCGCGCAGTTCAGCGGGCGTGCCCTGTGTCAGCAAACGCCCCTGGCCAACCATGTAGACCTGGTCGGCAATCGCAAAGGATTCGGCCACATCGTGCGTGATCAGTACCGAGGCACAGTTCAGGCGGTCGGTCAGGTTGCGAATCAGTTGTGCGGTAATGCCCATGGAAATGGGGTCCAGCCCGGCGAAAGGTTCGTCGTACAGAATCAGCTCGGGTTCCAGCACAATGGCGCGAGCCAGAGCAACCCGGCGAGCCATGCCTCCGGAGATTTCATTCACACCTAAATGAGCGGCGGCGCGCAGACCCACGGCGTCCAGCTTGGCCAGCACCCGTTCCTGTATGGCAGCTTCGGAGTCGTTGCTCAGTTCGCGAAGGGGGAACGCGACGTTTTCAAACACGTTCAGGTCGGTGAACAGGGCGCCTTGCTGAAACAGGACACCCATGCGCTGGCGCGTCTGGCGCAGGGCCTCGCCGTCCAGCTTGGCCAGATCCTGACCAAACACCGTAACAGTCCCCTTCTGGGCACGGATTTGCCCGGTGGCAGCCCGTAGAAGTGTTGTTTTTCCGGAACCTGACCCCCCCATCATGGCGACGACCTGGCCTTTCTGGACGGTCATGGACACATCCGCCAGGACGGTGAAAGCGCCATAGCCCAGCGAAGCGGAATCCAGATTTAGTACGGCTTGGTCAGTATTTACAGCCATGTCGTGGGTAAAAGGGGGTAAAAAGACCTGCTATTGTACCGCTTGCCGGTCTGGCGGCTCAATGTATTGCGCTTAATCAAGGTGGAAATACGGCGTTTATTGAAAGAGACAGGCGCTCTGGGATACCGTTATCGACTTTAGAACGAAGCGGGGACCAGAAAAAGACGTATTGACGGGGCCAGGTAGGTTCAGGTCACAGCGTGTGTCAACGCAAAAAGCAGACCACCAGCCGCCAATAGCCATAAGGGATTGATGCGGGTGAGCAGCAGGACGGCGGCGCAGGCCAACGCCGTCCCCCAAGCCCACACTCCGCCTTGGGCTGCTTTCAGAATCGTGCCGCTGGCCGCCAGGATCATGCCGGCGGCAATAGGCAGCAGGCCGATTTCGATGGCGCGGATCAGGCGGCTGCCTTCATAGCGCTTCCAGATGGTGGCCAGATAATAAATCAGCACCGCTGAAGGCAGAAAAATGGCGATCGATGCCACCAGGGCGCCGGCCCAGCCCGCTGCTTTCCAGCCCACCAGCGTGACCAGCAGGGATTTTGGGCCGGGTGTCAGGCGTGACAGGGCAAACAAATCCAGAAATTCCTGATCGCTGAGCCAGCCATGAATATCGACCGATTGCCGATGTATTTCGGGAATGATGCTTTGCCCACCGCCAATGGTCAGGAAGGACAGGGGGGCAAAGACACGGATAAGTTGCAAGAGGATGGGGATCATGGTTGTTTCGTCGCAGCGTCTTCCAATTGCAGCCAGGCGTACCCGACCGACAGGGGAGCACAGATCACAATGACGGCGATCAGGTTCCATTCCATGACAAATATGCCGATAAAGACCGCCATCATCAGGGCAATGGGTATGGCGCCGGTGGCCGCGCTGCGTGCCGAGCGCACCCCCATTTCAAGGGACAGGCCCAGGGCGGCAGCCGCAATGCCCGCCATGATCTGGGGAACCAGCACAGAGTCCGTCAACTGCTCCAGCCCGATCAGCATCAGAATGGCCACAAGCAGTGGGGGGAGAACCATGCCCAGCGAGGCGACCAAAGCGCCTGGGCCGGCCTGAAGGCGGTAGCCAATCCAGATAGATAAATTGACGACGTTTATGCCGGGCAGCGCTTGGGACAGAGCCAGACCGCTCAAAAAATCCGCCTGACTCATTAATCGTCGCTGCACGACAAATTCACGCATGAGCCAAGCACTTAAGCCCCCGCCGAAGCTGGTCAGGCCAATGCGAGCAAAGATCAGAAAGAGGGTGCCCAAGGATAAGGGGGGCGCGTCTTGAGGCCGGATCATAGGGTCATAAAGCGCGATAGGGTTCGCCAAGATGAAAGTGTGGTCGTTTCTGGCCTACAAAGTACGCCGTTTTTGTCTTCTTGTGGGCGCTACGCTGCCAGTCCTTCGTCGGCGTTGCTGCTTCTCAAGCCCGGATGCTGCGCAAAGTATCCGTTCAGGCGGGAGAAGGATGCGCCATTTTTTAGTCTCCGGGTCATTATTTGTTTGAAATATTTAAAATGAATAATTAATTAAATTAAATGAAAATTTAAATAGAAACCGGATTGAAAAAAATAAAAAAGAAATAATAAAAACCAGGCCGGGACAGGCGTGCTGCGCACCTGGGGCGAGTAATCCTATTCGGAATGAATGGCGTAAGAAAAGAGCATGATGCTGGTTCAATCTATTGAAATAAAAGAGATTGAAACAATCGTTTGAATTTTTACGGATGCAGGTAAGGCCACGGAAACATACGCTGACACGCCACGGTAGACCAGTTGATGAAGATGGATTTGATCTACGCCCCGCTTTGAATGAAAATAAAAAAGACTTTATGGTCTTAAAGCCGCTGGTACGTGTACGATTATCCGATCGCCTCACATCGTAGAGCCCCGTTTGGGATCTTGCGCGGCGTGGGGGTTCAGTTTCCTGGAGACAAACCTATGACATCTAGTTCAGCCAGTGCAGTGACGGGCAGTGCCCGAACCTTACGTCGGGTCGCCGTGTGCGGTGCCGGCGTTATGGGCGCGCAAATTGCCGCCCATTGCGTGAATGCAGGCATACCCGTCGTTTTGTTTGATCTGCCCGCGCGTGAAGGGCCAAAAAATGGCATTGTCACTCGTGCCATCGCCCATCTTCGAAAAATGAATCCCGCTCCCCTAGGTACGCCCGATCTGGCTGACCTGATTGAGCCGGCCAACTATGAAGACAATCTGGATCGTCTGGCCGATTGCGACTTGGTGATTGAGGCGATTGCCGAGCGCCTGGACTGGAAACAGGATCTGTACCGCAAGATCGGGCCAGCACTGAACCCTAACGCCATCATCGCCAGCAATACTTCGGGCCTGTCCATCACCTCGTTGGCAGAGGTGTTGCCGGAAGCGCTGCGCCCACGTTTTTGCGGCGTGCACTTTTTCAACCCTCCACGCTACATGAGCCTGGTGGAGCTGATCCCCACGAAATACACCCAGCCAGCCCTGCTGGATATTCTGGAAACCTTCCTGGTCTCGCAACTAGGCAAGGGCGTGGTTCGCGCCAAAGATACTCCCAACTTCATTGGCAATCGCATCGGTGTTTTCGGCATTCTGTCCGTGTTCGAGCAGGCACGCCGTTTCTCCCTGACGTATGAGCAGGTTGATGAATTGACGGGCACTCGCCTGGGACGCGCCAAATCGGGTACCTACCGGACGGCTGACGTGGTGGGTCTGGACACCCTGGCACACGTGATTCGTACCATGCAGGATCAACTGCCTGATGACAGCTTCAAAGCACACTTTGGCCTGCCGCCCGAAGTGCAGGGTCTGATTGACGCAGGCGCTTTGGGTCAAAAGACCGGCGCCGGTTTCTTCCGCAAGAAGGGGCGTGAAATCCAGCGGTTCGATGCACAGCAGCGCGATTACGTGACGGCTGACCAGAAAATCGATCCCGATGTCGCCGCCATTTTGGCCGTACGTGACCCGGCCGAACGGCTGCGTCAACTGCGCGAGTCCGACAAGCCTCAGGCTCAATTCGTGTGGGCGGTGTTGCGCGACACCTTCCATTACAGCGCCATTCACCTGCAAGACATTGCAGACAACGCCCGTCAGCTGGATCTGGCCCTGAAGTGGGGGTTTGGTCATAAGCAGGGGCCGTTCGAGATCTGGCAATCGGCGGGATGGCGTCAGGTTGCTGAGTGGATCACTCAGGATATTCAGGACGGCAAGACACTGAGTAATCAGCCGCTGCCCGATTGGGCGACACGCGGCCCGGTATGGGAAGCCCAGGGTGTCCACACTGCCGCCGGCTCCTGGAATCCATCGCAAAGTCGCTTTGAAGGTCGCAGCGAACTGCCGGTTTATCAGCGTCACATCGGCACCCCTTTGCTGGTCGGCGAAGTCGAGTCCCTGGAAACCACGACGGTGTTTGATGATGAGTCGGTACGCTGCTGGACGTTACCCGCGCCGCATCCCCAGGATGTGCTGATTGTGTCCTTCAAGACCAAGATGCACACGCTCAGCCCCGGCGTAGTCAATGGCGTGTTCAAGGCGGTTGAGCTGGCCGAAGCGTCGTATCAGGCGTTGGTCATTGCGCAGGATGGCGACCCGTTCTCCGCGGGTGCCGACCTGAAGGCCATTTTGCCGCTGTTCAAGAAAGAGGGGGTGGCGGCGGTCGAGCCGGTGGAACGCGCCATGCAGGACATGGTGCTGCGTATCCGTTACGCCCAAGTGCCAGTGGTGGCTGCGGTGGCCGGTCTGGCTCTGGGTGGCGGTTGCGAACTGGCTGTCCATTGTGCGCACCGGGTTGCCCATTTCGAGTCTTATATCGGTTTAGTGGAGGTCGGTGTGGGACTGGTGCCGGGTGCCGGTGGTCTGGCGTACTCGGCACGCCGCGCGGCCGAACTGCAGGCCATGGGGGCGCCCGACGCCCCACTGCTGGCGTATCTGAAGCGCTTTGCGCTGGCAATTGCCAGCGCCCAGGTGTCGCGTTCTGCGCTGGATGCCCGCCAGCTTGGTTTTCTGAAGGAGTCCGACACCATCGTGATGAACCGTCAGGAACTGGTGTATGTGGCCGTTCGTCAGGCTCAGGCTTTGGCCAGCGCCGGCTGGCGTGCGCCGCTGCCACGTCGCTTCCCGGTGGCCGGTCGCGATGGCATTGCCACACTGAAAGCTCAACTGGTGAATATGAAAGAAGGTGGTTTTATCTCGGAGTATGACTTCCATGTCGCCGAGAAGGTCGTAACCGTGATCTGCGGGGGCGATGTAGATCCAGGCTCGCTGGTGGATGAGGCATGGATGATGACGCAAGAGCGGCAGGCTTTCATGGCGCTGCTCAATTCCCCCAAGACCCAGGAGCGTATTGCTGGGATGTTGAGCACTGGCAAGCCCGTGCGTAACTAGAGCGGATCAAGGAGTGGACATGACTGTACAACAAGCTTATATCGTCGCTGCCAAGCGTACACCCATCGGAAAAGCGCCTCGTGGCGTGTTTTCGTCCTATCGCCCTGACGAGCTGCTGGCGCATGCCATTCGCGGCATGCTGGCTGATGTACCCAAGCTGGACCCGGCCGCCATTGAAGAAGTGGTGGCCGGCTGCGCCCTACCTGAAGGCCCACAGGGTTTTAACGTCGCGCGCATCTCCGCCTTGCTGGCAGGGTTGCCGCACACCGTGGCCGGCATGACCGTCAACCGTTTCTGCGCCTCGGGTCTGAGTGCCATCGCCATTGCGGCCGATCGTATCCGTACTGGTCAGGCAGACATTATCGTGGCCTCCGGCGTGGAATCCATGAGTCAGGTGCCGGTGATGGGCGTGAACACCAGTTTCAGTCCCGAGATCTTTACCTCGGACGAAAACTACGGGATTGCCTACGGTATGGGCCTGACGGCTGAAGAGGTCGCTCGTCAGTGGAAGGTGTCTCGCGAAGACCAGGACGCGTTTGCTCTGGCCTCGCACCAGAAAGCCGTCAAGGCCTGGGAGTCGGGCGAATTTACGGGTGAAGTCTTGCCGGTTACAGTGACCCGTCGCCAGCCTGACCTGAACACTCAGGAAATCTCCGTTAAAACCCAAGTGGTCGAACGGGACGAAGGCCCACGCCCGGATACCAGTCTGGAAGCCTTGGGTAAATTGCGCCCCGTGTTTGCGGCGCGTGGTTCGGTCACGGCCGGCAACAGCTCGCAGACCTCGGACGGGGCCGGTGCCTTGCTGCTTGTCTCCGAGCGTGCCTTGCGGGAGCACAATCTGACGCCCCTGGCACGCTTTGTGACCTTCTCGGTGCGTGGCGTACCGCCTGCCATTATGGGGATTGGGCCTAAAGAAGCCGTCCCGCATGCGCTGGCCCTGGCAGGCTTGAAGCAAGACCAGATGGACTGGATCGAGCTGAACGAAGCCTTTGCGGCTCAGTCGCTGGCAGTGATTCGGGATC
The DNA here is from genome assembly GCF_037120595.1 of Alcaligenes sp. CHO6. Taxonomy (NCBI): domain Bacteria; kingdom Pseudomonadati; phylum Pseudomonadota; class Betaproteobacteria; order Burkholderiales; family Alcaligenaceae; genus Alcaligenes; species Alcaligenes sp. CHO6. Next base: position 157,544 of record NZ_JBANCI010000003.1, on the reverse strand, counting down.
TGGGTCTGGACCCTGAGCGGGTCAATCCGCTGGGTGGCGCCATTGCCATGGGCCACCCGCTGGGTGCGACCGGTGCCATGCGTGCTGCTACGGTGGTTCATGCCTTGCAGCGTCGTCAGTTGAAATACGGCATGCTCACCATGTGTATTGGTACCGGCATGGGTGCAGCCGGGATTTTCGAGCGGACATAATTTCCGATCTGCTGCTTTTATCGTTGCTGGACAAAGCCGCCTTCGGGCGGCTTTTTATTGGTCTATCCCCGGCAGGGAGGGGCAAGAGCGCGATACGTGTAAGCAAATTTGCTTAAAACCCGCTAAATGTCAAAAAAGTAAAGGTTTGTTGTTGTCATAGAGTAGACATAGGCCCGCGCCATAGTCCTTTTTATTGTGTTGAACAGCTCACACGGAGGATGTATGGGATTGCCCTCGCGCATGGTGTCCAGCCTGCATGTGCCCCCCCTGTTCTGGCAGGGGTGGGTCAAGGCCCGTCTGGAGTCGGGGCAGTTTGAAGTCGACTGCGGCGAGCGCTGCTGGATTGTGCCGCAGGCCGTCAGTTGCCTGGTGCAGCCGCAAGTGGGTGACAAGGTATGGGTAGGCGGGGCCGATGGCGAGCAGGCCTATGTGTTTGCCGTGCTGGAGCGCCCTCAGGGCGGGGCCTTGCATCTGGTGGCTGAGCAAGGGTTGCATGTGCAGGCTGCGCAGGGAGGGGTACATATTCAGTCCGAGGCCGATTTGACGTTGCAGGCCGGTGCGCATTTGCGCCAGTCGGGCCGAGAAGTGAGCCTGACGGCAGGCACGCTGCGGATCTTGTCGCGGGTCCAGGAAACGGTGTCCGATCGCTTGTCTCAAGTCTGTCATCACGTATTTCGTCTGACTGAAAAAGAAGAGCGTTGGCGTGGTGGCCGACTGGACGTACAAGCCCAGCATCAAATGCGTTTGCATGCCCGCCATACCTTGATGAGCGCACGTGAGCTGGTCAAAGTTGACGCTGACCAAATACACATGGGGTAGGCATGCTGACAGAACGTCTTGTGCAAGTGCATAGCCCCTTGGGCCCGGAGGTCTTGCTGTTTCTGGCCTTGCAAGGCCGAGAAGGGTTGTCTCAGCCCTTTGAGTTGCAGGTGGATGTGGTGTGCAACACACCCTTGCTGGATTTGCGCAGCTTGCTGGGTGAGTCCCTGAGTCTGGAGATCAGGACGCCGCTTGCTGTTCCGCGTTTCCTGGACGGGCGCATCAGCGCGTTTCGCCTGCTGGGCAAAACAGGCCGTAGCGACCGTTTCTACACCTACAGGGCTACCTTGCGTCCCTGGCTCTGGTTCTTGAGCCAGAACATGGACAGCCGGATTTTTCAGGAAAAAACAGTGCCTGAGGTCTTGCAGGACGTACTGGGCCGTTACCCCTTTGCCTGGGAGTCTCGGCTGACGCAGGATTATCCACGTCAGACTTATTGCGTTCAGTATCAGGAGAGCGATTTTCAGTTTGTCAGCCGCTTGATGGAGCGCGAAGGGATTTACTACTGGTTCGAACATCGTAACGGGGCTCATACGCTGGTGATGGCGGATGATGCCGGCCAGCATGCGGCTGCGCCCTGGTTGACTGAACTACCCTTTGTGTCCCCCGACCGGGTAGCGCATCCCGATGTCGAGCATATCCATGCCTGGCACCCGTATGAGCAAGTCACTCCGGGCCGTTACGCGACGGCCGATTACGACTATTGCAAGCCGGGGGCCAGCCTAGACGCCACGCGCAGCAACCCCGCTGAACACGCCTTGGGTGATCTGGAAGTGTACGAATGGGCGGGTGGCTACACCGAGCCTCACCACGGTGAGCATTACTCTCGCTTGCGGCTCGAAGCCTTGCAGGCGGTACGCAGTCAGGCGCAAGCCCAGACCAATGCGCGCGGGGTCGCGCCAGGGTATGTGTTGTCCGTGCGCAATCATCCGCGTCTGGAGGACAATCGCGATTACCTGGTGACCCAGGTTGATTACGATTTTCTCGATGTCAGCCATACCGGTGAGAGTGGCATGGCCAGCCACTACTTTATTGATTTTCGGGTGATGCCATCCAGCCAGCCTTACCGTCCTTTGCGGCTTACGCCGGTTCCACGCACCTACGGCCCTCAAACCGCCAAGGTGGTGGGCAAGAGCGGCGAGCAACTGTGGACCGATCAGTATGGTCGCATCAAGGTTCAGTTTTTGTGGGACCGCTATGGGCAGGCCAATGAAAACAGCTCCTGCTGGCTGCGCGTCTCCAGCCCGTGGGCAGGCGGCGGCTTTGGGGGCATTCAATTGCCCCGCGTGGGCGACGAAGTGATTGTGGACTTTCTGGGGGGCGACCCGGATCGGCCCATTGCGGTCGGACGCGTGTATAACGCCAGCAATATGCCACCCTGGAACCTGCCGGACAATGCGACGCAAAGCGGCTTTTTGAGCCGCTCCAAAGACGGTGACCCCAGCAACGCCAACGCCTTCATGTTTGAGGACAGGGCCGGTCAGGAGCGTATCTGGCTACATGCCGAGCGCAATCTGGACACGGAAGTTGAAGGGGACGAAACCCATACCGTCGATGGCAACCGGACTACCGTGATTACCGGCCACGATACCTTGAGCGTTATGGCGACCCGCACCACCACGGTGCAGGATCTGGAAACCGAGACCTTCAATAGCGGGGTTGTACGCACAGTCATCGGAGATCTGGTCGAAACCATAGAGGGCGAGCAGACGCGCACTCACACCGGTGATGTGACGCGCACGGTGACAGGCAATGTGACCGATACGCTGACCGGGGACCTGAGCAGAACGATTACCGGCGATGTCACCCATACCGTCACGGGCGGGGTCACGGACGCCATCACCGGCACCCGCAACTCCACTCAAACCGGCGACTACACCCGCACGATTACTGGCGCGGTGGACTACACCGTGACCGGCGATGTTAAAGAAACCGTTACGGGTAATGTGGACCTGACTACCACTGGCAATGTCACTGACACCCTGACCGGCAATCTGACCAAAAGCATTTCCGGGCCCGTGGACATTACCGCCTCAACAGGGGTGAACATCACCACGCCCAGCTGGAAGGTCAATGTCACGAGTCTGGAGCGCTTCTGGGTGCCTCACACCGAAAGGGTGACGGGGTTTCGCCTGAACGGGACAGGCGCTTCCCTGGATGCCTGGGGCATGCGGGCACAGGCGTATGGGCTGAACTATCAGTGGGCCTATTACAAGATCGATAAGGCGACCTTCAAGAACGATGAGGTCATGCTCGATATCAAGAAGAAAGGCTTGGCCTTGAAGAAGATAGGCATGGAAACGCACAAATCGATGATGAGTTTGCGTAAGGCCATCCTGCATTTGTTCATGTAATCAAGGAGGGGCAGATTCACGATGGCAACGGCGGTACGCACAGGCTTAATGCTCCTGTTCCTGACGGCGATGATTACCTACGTGGGCGTGATGACCCAGTGGGAAGGGCCGGGCTTTTATATCTCTATTTTCTTGTACCTGTTTTTCCTGATAGCGCTGGAGACGACGCGCCGCGATTTCATGCAGCATTACCGCGCCTGGCCGGAGCAGGCCAGATACAGAAAGCTGGTCCGGGGAAATGCAGTGCGGGTCCAGGCGGAGATTGTGGAGTGCACCCCATTGCGGGAAGGGCGCACACATGCTTATCCATTGGTACGCCTGGTTTTGGATGTGCAGGGAACACGCGTTGATCTGGATGTGCTGATGCAGCCTGAACTGGGGTACAGATTCAGGCCGGGTAATACGGTGGCGGTGCTCTGTGACGCGACTGATCCACGCCAATGCGCCATTGATCGTGAGCAGGTGGCTTTGCAGCTCAAACCTGTGCACAGCCCGTATGTGGATTAGTGTCAGGTTCCGGCTTTGGGAAAAAGGGCTGAGATGCTAGGGCTGCTTCTTTGGATGTTTCTGGCGCTGAGTCTGGCGGCGATGATGGTACGTATCGGCATGGCTTTGGAATGGAGTGGTTTTTTACCATATCTGGTCGCCATCGTGCTGGTGGTGCCGGTGGGCTTCTTGGTGGCTGGTGCTCGAGCGCTTGTGCGTTATTGGCGTGCCTGGCCCGAGCAACGCGTGTATCAGCGGCTGCGCTCCAGGAAGGCGCTGCGATGCCAGGCGCGCATCGTGGCTCAAGAGGAGTTGCTGCCGGGTGTATTCAAGCTGGTTTATCCCTTGTTGCGTCTTAGTCTGGACGTCGAGGGGCGCAGGACGTTTATAGAGGTGTTGATTCAACCCGAATTGCACAGCCGGTTTGAGCCAGGTCAGGTGGTGGCCGTGCTGGGCGACCTCCATGAACCGACACGTTGCGCGCTTGATCGTGAACAGGTCGTATTGCAATTGCGGCCTGTCTTCACTTCCTATGGTGATTGACCTTATGCGGCAGGATGAACAGAAACAATGATCGGACCAGCAAACATGGCTAAGGAGTTCATATGCGCCTAGTCAAGCCATTGCGCTTGGGTGTTTTGGCGCGTCCCTGGAGCTGGCGTGGTCAGCATGCGTTGGGTGTTTCAGTCCAGGCCTGGTGCTCGATGGATGCGCCGCATTTATTAAGCACTGATGCACGCATGTGGCAGGGGGTGTCGAGCCTGATCTTGGACGATGAGGTGGTGGATCTGGCTTTACCCAAGCCTTGCGCGGAGTTTCTGGTATCGGGACATGCCTGTGCTCCGCAGGGGCAAGAGGTCTCGCAACTGGTGGTTCAAGCCCGTGTCGGCCCCATTGAAAAGAGGCTGGCCGTGTTCGGGCGACGCCAATGGCGTCAAGGCAGGCCCGGCGAGGCAGCGCCTTTTACGCGTGTGCCCTTGGATGGTAGCCGTAGCTGGGGAGGGCCGCAGTATCCCGATAATCCGGCAGGCATGGGGATGGAGCTTGCCGCTCCTGGAGAGCCGCTGACGTTGCCTCAGGTCGAACCCTGGGAGGGGCGTTTGCATCGTTCTGGTCAGCAAGGCAGCCCGGCCGGTTTGGGGCCCGTCTCTCCGTTGCGACCACGACGTTTTCGTTTGGCCGGTCATTATGATCCCGCCTGGTTGCAACATGATCCGGGCATGATGCTCGACAGCCTGGACCCGCATTTTTTCAACACGGCGGAGCCAGATCAGTGGTGGCCCAGGCAGAGCCACTGGCCTGCAGACAGTACGTGGGAGCTACACCATCTGCATGCACAACGACCCCAGTGGTGCGGCACCTTGCCGCAGTGGCAAGCCATGTGCTGGTATCAGGATCGTCGGGTCCCCGGATTGCAAAAGCTGGATCTGCTGCACACCACAGTCTGGTTTTTTCCGGACCTGGGCCACATGTTGCTGCTGTATCAGGGAAGTGTGTCCGTGCAGGATGCGCAGGCTCAAGATGTAAGTGTGTTAATGCCCGCAGTGGAGCTGGCAGGACAAGCTCGCGGCCAGGATCATTATGAGCGCGTGCTGCACTTGCGCAGCGAAGGAGATCAGGCTGGCCTGTTTGCCTTGCGCGATCAAGACTTGCTGCCCCAGGCTTGCTGTGCCCCCCTGGGTGAGGTGCTAAGCAGCCCGGACGATCCCTTGTCATTGACGATGCGCACGCGTCTGGAGCGGTGGGCGCAGGAGGCGGCGCAAGCTCACCCCGCCTGGCAAGATGACTTTTTTTCGCTGACACAGGCAGGGCCTCCCAAGCCTATGGATATAGACCGGACAGACTGGGTGCAGGAAGTGCGTCAGTCCAATCGTCAGCTGTGGGATGCGCGTCAGAAACTGGCTGCGGGCATGGAGCAGGTGCAGGATATGCAGCGCCAATCCCCTTTTCAGGACAAGGCGGCTTATCGGGTTGCTGCCCGGGAAACCCAACACCTTTTAGATGAACTCGATAGGATGGGTAGTGATAACGCTGCGGTATCCGGGGTGCTGGCCAAGCCTGTCGAACAGGCCAGGCAGGCCATGCAAGCCTATGGCGATGCCATGCTGGTCTCCGAGCTGAGGCAACAGCGTTTGCGCAGGCGCGTGGAACTGATTTTGGCAGGAACGCGGAATCTTTCCGGTCTGGATTTGAGCGGCCTGCATTTGCAGGGTTTCGACTTTTCCGGTGTGCGCTGTGTGGGCACCTGCTTTAACGATGCCGTTCTGACAGAAGGCACATTTGCGGGGGCGGATTGCTCAGGGGCGAGTTTTGTGCGGGCTCGCCTGGAGCAGGTGCAGTTCACCCAGTCCCAGTTGGATGATGTGGATTTCAGCGCAGCGGTCTTGCAGTCGGTGCAGTTTCGTCACGTGCAGGCGATACGTTGGCAACCCCGCGAATCTAGTTGGCAGGATGTGTTGTTTCAGCAGTCCCATTTGCAGGAACAGGAATGGCTGGATGTGGATATGCTGCGCTGTACGTTCGAGTCCTCCCAGTTGCAGGAAGTGCAGTATTTGATGCGCTCGCGCTTGTCTGGGGTGAGGTATCAGGATTGCCAGCTGCAGCAATGCCTCTGGCTGGATTGTGATCTGCGTGGGCTGTCCTTGCGCGGCTCCACGCTGAAAGAGTCGTCCTGGCTGTTGGGTTTGCTCGATGGTGTGGCAGATTGCAGTGCGAGTACATGGCACCAAAGTGTGGTGTCCGGCCTGGATATGCCAGGGTCAAACTGGCAGGGGGCGCGTCTGGAAGAGAGCAATCTGCGAGGCGTGGATTTATCCCAGTCCTGCTTTGAACAAGCTCAGCTCCAGTGTTGCGATTTATCCCGTGCCAATCTGCACGGTTCGCAATGGAGTCAGGCCGTTTTGCGAGAGTGCATTTTGATTGATGCGGACTTCAGTCAAGCCGTGCTGAGCAAGGTTGATATGAGCAACAGTCTGGCCGGCGGAGCGAATGTGCGCGGAGCCTTGCTGGATACGGTGAATCTGTTTCGGGCTGATCTGCAAGGATGGCAAACCGACATGCGTACTCGTAGCCGGAATGTCTACCTGCGCACCGCACGTCGTGGACCGGCGGGAGGCCCGGTCTGATGGACGCTCATGTTTTGCGTTTGCGCATCCGCCAGGGTGAGCCATTGCAAGGTCTGGATTTAAGTGACTTGTATCTGCCGCCAGGTGATTACTCCGGGGCCGTGTTCCTGTCTTGCCGCTTGCCACGCGTGAAGGCATTAGGTGTCAATCTGGCGGGTAGCCATTTTCACCAGTGCGATCTGAGCGGGGCCGTCTTGGATGCCAGTACCCTGGACGGCTGCGTTTTTATGGACAGTGTACTCAAGGAGCTGTCTTGCAAACATGTACAGGCAAGTGAGGTGACCTGGCAGGACTGCGATTTGCAAGGTGCTCTTTGGCAAGGCGGTGCCTGGATCGAGACGCATTGGGCGCATTGTGTGCTGCGGTCAGGAAATTTCGATCAGGCTTTGTTGCAAGCCTGTACCTGGACAGGTTGCCGGGCTGGCGAGCTGTCCTTGCGGTCAACCCGGCTGGAAGAGGTGGCGGTGATGGAACTGGATTGGCGCGGCAGCCTGCTGGCAGGCAGTCGCTGGAGCCAGGTCACCGCGATTGACTGCAATTTCCAAGGCATGAACTTGTCCGGGCTGGATCTGGGTGGCAGTGTTTTGATGGGGTCCGACTTTACTCAGGCGGACCTAAGCCACGCCCGCCTTTGCAGCACCAATTTCAAGTCTGCCATCCTGAATCAGGCCGTGCTGAACCAGGTGCAGGCCGAGCAGGCGTTGTTTGTTCAGGCGCAAGCCCAAGGCTTGCAAATGCGGCAAGCCAATCTGACGCAAAGCCTGTGGGCTCAAGCCCATGCCCCCGAGGCGGATTTTCGCGGTTCGGTTTTACAGCAAGCCTACTTCGCGCAGGCGGTACTGGAGCAGGCCCGTTTCGAGCATAGCCAGCTGCGTTATGCGGATTTCTCGTATGCAGATTGCCGCCGGGCCCGTTGGGATGGCGCGCATTTTGAACGCACCCAGTTTCATCGTTGCCTGCTGGACAAGGCCGGACAGGAGCAGGTTGCAGGCTGCCTGCCCAATGATCCGGCTTTGCACGAATCCGAAAGCTGGACGGCGCGTTATATGAATCTTGAGTAAGGAGCCCGGATGTTTGCCAATTGCCAACGGGGCGGTATGGACATCGCCTTTCCCGACATCTGCAAGACGCCACCGGCTCTGTTGCCCATTCCTTACCCCAATTTTGCGACGGGGCTGATGGGCATCCCCAATGCCTGGAACATCTTGTTGCAGGGCGGCCCTGCCCATAATCTGCTCACGACGATACCCTTGAGTAATGGCGACAATCCGGGTGTAGCCTTGGGCTTGATCTCGCAAACCGTGATGTCGCGTTCGCGCTCCATTACCTGTGTGCCCAATGTGCTGTGGAAGGGAATTCCAGCCACCCGCCTGACCAGCCTGAGCATGCAAAATACCGTCAACACAGTGGGCATGCGGGTGGTGCCCAGCCAGTTCAAAGTGCTGTTGCTAGGTGGCGGTGGTGCCGGTGGCGGAGTCGGTAAAGGCGGCAAAGGCGTCTCGGGCAGCGGGCCGGAGGCGGCGCGCAAGGCGGCGGCACGGGAGGCCAAGCGGGCGCAGCTTAAACGCAACCGGCGTCGTGGCGCGCAGCGGGAACGCGAGGTTGAGGCCGAGCTGAAGCAGGAAGGCCATGAGGTGATGGGTACGCAGGTATCTGCAAAAACACCGCTGACCCGCCGTGTGATCGATATACTGATCAAGGACAAGAACACGGGCAAAATCCGGGCGGTCGAAGTCAAAAGTGGGGGAGCACGCCGGTCCGCAACCCAGAAGGCCAAGGACAAGGCGATGGAGAGCAGGGGAGCAGAATTGATTGGCAAGAATGCGCCCCGCCAGCCCCTTCCCAAGAACCTACGCATACCTACGGAGGTACGACATTGAAAACGCACACTGATCCCGTTAAATATGACGCTGTGGACTGGCATGTCGGAGGGGACTATCCTGCTGGTCTGGGCCCGCAGGGCGGGCGCACCCATATTGGCATGTACCTGGCCTGGCTGGTGGAAAAAGGTTTGCTGGCCGATACCTTTGTCGATCGCTATCCCAACGAGGTGCGCCAGTGCCGCGATCACATGCTCAAAGGCTCGCAATTGTTGCAAGACTGCTGCGACGACGTGCTGGTCAGCGAAGATATGTCCGAGTTGGGCAAGGCTTTCAGCGATTTTTATTACGACGAGCTGTATCTGGACGATTACGTGGATACGCTGGACGACGAGGTGCTGCCCTCTATCTACCATGTGCCCGACGACTGGGACAGTTACGAGACCCTGCGACCGGTTCTGGAGCAACGTTATCAGCATTGGCGACAGGAGCAGGGGCTGGATAGCTGATTTTGTCCGCTCTCTGTGTTGGTTTGAAAAGCGCTGCCTGCGGGCGGCGCTTTTGCGTTTATATGCTTCAAAAAGAGCGTAAATACATCTATTTTGCAAAATAAGTAAGGAAAAATTTTAGTCAAAAAGGTGTCACCTTCGCTTCCTAGACTGGCTGCGTAATCAGTTTTTCGAGACGACAGCTATGGTCGAAGGCATGCAGGAACCGTGGCAGCCAGCCTGGAGCGTGGCGCCTGACAAGGCTCTTTACGGGGAGAACCTGGAGTACGAGGCAGATTTTCTGGCCTTGATGCAGGCGCTGCACGTACAGGGTGAACAGCAGTTTGGCCAAACCATCATTCCGGCCCAGGTTCCCGATTGGACGCGCATCGTCCGTCTGGTGCAGGATTTGCTGGATCGCTCGGCCGATATCCGCTTGCTGGTGGTTCTGGCCCAGGCGCGTTTGCAGACCGGTGGACTGCCTGCCTTGGTGGACGTATGCCAATGGCTGTTAGGTGCGTTGCAAAAGGGCTGGGAGTACGTCCACCCACGCCTGTATGAGGATGGCGAGCTGGACCCGTTGCCCCGTGTCAATGCCCTGGCGGGTTTGTCGGCGATTGATGGGCTGGGGCGGTTGATGCGTGAAGCCCCTGTGGTCAGCCTGGGGCACCGTCAATTGAATTTGCGCGAAGTCGGATACGTACTGGATGGGGGGCAGAAAGACTCTGGCCTGCCTGGGCGAGACCGACTGGTAGAAGAATTGCGTCGTGCTTTTGCCGCCGGCCAGAGTCAGACCCAGGCCTTGCGTCGTCTACGCCAGTTCCGCCAGGAGCTGGAGGCCTTGGTGCGGCAGCATCTGGAGACGGAATGGGCGCTGCGGCTCGATGGGGCCTGGGATACCGTGGAAGCGGCCAGCGCGGTCCTGGATGCAGCGACCTCCCCGTCTGCGCCGCTGGCTCCTGAACCCATACAGGAAAGTGCGACGAGTACGGTGACATTGTCGTCTGGCCGTCCGTCAGTCCCCCCCATGGATTTGCTCAACTGGCAGAGCCTGCATGTTTCATCGCGCGAAGAAGTGGTGCTGCTGCTGGACAAGCTGGTGGCGTATTTCGAGCAGTACGAACCTAGTCATCCCGCCCCTTTGCTGTTGCGGCGCGCCCAGCAACTGGTGCCTATGGGCTTTCACGAGCTGATTCGTGATCTGGCTCCCGGTGCCTGGGAACAGATCCAGGTTTTCATGCCTCGATCCGATGCGGCCTCGGCGGCCTCTTAATTCCATCAATCAACTGGAGAAGACCTGATGTCTGTGAAATCCAATTCGGGTAGTGGACAGAAATTCCTTGGGCGCAATCGGGCTCCGCGTGTGCAAATTGAATATGACGTCGAACTGTACGGTGCCGAGCACCGTGTGCAACTGCCTTTTGTGATGGGCGTTCTGGCCGATCTGGCTGGACACAACACGGAGAGCCTGCCGGATCTGGGCGAGCGCAAGTTTATGGAAATTGACGTGGATAACTTCGATGACCGCATGAAGTCCATCGCGCCCAAGCTGAACATGCAGGTCCCCAATAGTTTGACGGGGGACGGAGTGCTGGGCGTGGAAGTCTCTTTTGATTCCATGGACAGTTTTTCTCCTGCCGAACTGGCCCGTCAGATCGAGCCTTTGGCACGCCTGCTCGAAGCCCGTACCCAACTGGCCAATTTGCTGACTTATATGGATGGCAAAAGCGGGGCGGAAGCGCTGCTGTCGCGTTTGCTTGAGCAGCCGGAGCTCTTGCGCGCCCTGGCTGGCCGCCCACCCCAGGCCCTGACAATGAACGAGTCTCAAGGCGATCAGGACAGCGATCCCCACGCATAAGGAGCCCTACCTCATGACTTCCCCCCAGACCTTGACCGCTACCCGTGACACGGCCCAGCTCGATGAGCTGTCCCGTCTGTTGCAGCAGGAATTTCGTCCCAAGACCGAGCAGGCCCAGCAAGCGGTTGAGTTTGCTGTGTCCACCTTGGCCGAGCAGGCCCTGGACCAGTCCGTGACCTTGAGTGAGGACGCCTATCAAACCATTCAAGCCGTGATTGCCCAGATCGACCAGAAGATGACCGAGCAGATCAATCACATCCTGCATCACCCCGAGTTTCAGCGCCTGGAAGGGGCATGGCGTGGCCTTCATTATCTGGTCAGCAATACGGAAACGGATGAGCTGCTGCGTATCCGCGTGCTTCCTGCGACCAAAAAAGAGCTGGCTCGCAATCTGAAGCGCTACAAAGGTGTGGCCTGGGATCAAAGCCCCTTGTTCAAAAAAGTCTATGAGCAGGAATACGGACAGTTTGGTGGTGAGCCTTTTGGTTGTCTGGTGGGGGATTATCACTTTGATCACAGCCCGCCCGATGTGGAAATGCTTGGCGAGCTGGCGCGCATTGGGGCTGCGGCGCATAGCCCCTTTATCGCCGGGGCTGCGCCGTCGGTCATGCAGATGGAGTCCTGGCAGGAGCTGGCCAATCCGCGGGATCTGACCAAGATTTTTTCCAATACCGAATACGCGGCCTGGCAAAGCTTGCGTGAGTCGGAGGATGCCCGTTATCTCGGCCTGGCCATGCCGCGTTTTCTGGCGCGGCTCCCCTATGGCGCACGCACCAACCCCGTCGATGAGTTCGATTTCGAGGAAGACACGGACGGCGCGAATCATGATCGGTATACCTGGGCCAACTCGGCCTATGCCATGGCGGTAAACATCAATCGCTCCTTCAAGCATTTTGGCTGGTGTACGGCGATCCGGGGTGTAGAGTCGGGAGGCGCTGTCGAGAATCTGCCCTGCCACACATTCCCGACGGACGATGGGGGCGTGGACATCAAGTGTCCCACCGAAATTGCGATCAGCGACCGTCGCGAGGCCGAGCTGGCCAAGAACGGCTTTATGCCGCTGGTCCATCGCAAGAACTCGGATTTTGCCGCCTTCATCGGTGCGCAGTCTTTGCAAAAACCTCAGGAATACTACGATGCCGATGCCACGGCCAACGCCCGTCTGGCAGCGCGTCTGCCTTATCTGTTTGCCTGCTGCCGGTTCGCGCATTACCTCAAATGCATCGTGCGTGACAAGATCGGCTCCTTTCGCGAACGTGATGATATGGAGCGTTGGCTGAACGGATGGATCATGAATTATGTAGATGGCGATCCCACCAACTCCTCGCAGGAAACCAAGGCGCGCAAGCCATTGGCGGCAGCTGAAGTGTCGGTGCAGGAGGTCCCCGATAACCCCGGTTACTACGCCGCCAAGTTCTTCTTGCGCCCGCATTACCAACTGGAAGGCCTGACGGTTTCGTTGCGACTGGTATCGCGCTTGCCGTCATTGAAAGGCGAGCAGAACTGATTTCCATCCTGGCCTTTGATGGCCTTATTCGACCTCCAAGGAGAAAAGCGTGTCTGTTGATATGTTCATGAAGATTGAAGGCGCCAATGGCGAGTCCAAAGATGCCAACCACAAAGACTGGACCGATATTCTGTCGTTCTCATGGGGCGCCTCCCAGCCCGGCAGCATGAGCTCGGGCGGGGGCGGCGGTCAGGGCAAAGCCAACTTCAATGATCTGCATGTGCTCGCCCGCATTGACAAGGCCGCCCCAGCGGTGATGAAGCATTGCGCCAGTGGCAAACATCTGGGCAAGGTGGAGCTGTCGGTGTGCAAGGCCGGTGGCGAGCAGGTGGAATACAGCAAAATTACGCTGGAAGAAGTCCTGGTGACTTCGGTTCAGCTCAATGCCGAGCGTGATGTGGAAACTGTGATGGTCAACTATTCCTTTCAGGCCGCGCGCGTCAAGCAGCAATATTGGGAGCAGTCCGAGCGCGGCAGCAAAGGGGCTGAAACCCTGGTGGCCTGGGATATCAAGCAGAATAAAGAGGCCTGATCGGGCCGGCTTCTAGAGGTAGGGCCGCCATGGACCGCTTTCGCCTACCGGGACGCCGCGGGGCCGCGCTGATGCGCGGTCAGGCAGATCGCTTGCAACCGTGTCTGCTGGACCGGTTGACCGACGAGCGGCCCGATCAGATTTGGGAGCCACCCCAGCCCATGAGCCAGTACCAGATGCGCCAGGCGGTGTTGCGCGATCTGGGTCATTTGCTCAATACCCCCAATCAGGGGGCGACTCCCTTGATGCAGGCCTTGGTCCATGTGCGTCGCTCCTGCCTGAATTATGGTTTGAGCCCGCTGGCCGGCAAGACCATGAGCGAGGTGGAGTGGCTGGATGTGGAACAGGCGCTGCGCACCGCGATTTTGCATTTCGAGCCCCGCATTTTGCCCGATACCTTGCAGGTGCATTGTCTGGATCACCGCTCCCAGCAGGATCTGCATAACGTGCTAAGTCTGCGTATTCAGGGCCATGTCTGGTGTGAACCGTATCCGCAGGAATTTCTACTGCGCACCAGCATTGATCTGGAAAGCGGGCAACTGGATCTTGAAGAGAGTGACGCATCGGGATGAATCCGGAGCTTTTGCATTACTACAATCGTGAACTGGCGTATCTGCGCGAGCTGGGCGCCGAGTTTGCGCAAGCCTACCCGAAGGTGGCTGCCCGTCTGGGTGTCCACGATACGGCGGTCGCTGATCCCTATGTCGAGCGCCTTCTGGAGGGGTTCAGCTTTCTGACGGCCCGCATCCAGCTGAAGATGGACGCGGAGTTTCCCCGCCTGAGCCAGCAATTGCTGGATGTGATCCAGCCTTCCTGGCTGATGCCCACTCCCAGCATGGGCTTGGTGCAGTTTTGTCCCAGCATGAGCGAAGGGGCGCTGGCCAAAGGTTTTACGGTGCCGCGTCACACCACCTTGCGCTCCCGTATTCCGGCTGGAGAGCAAACCGCCTGTGAGTTTTCCACCTGTCATACCGTCTCTTTGTGGCCCATGGCCTTGACGCATGTGCAACTGGGAGATGTCGCTGCTGATCTGCCGCTGGCGGCGCTGGGTAGTCGACAGGCGGCACAGGCTCGTTCGGCCTTGCGGTTGGACTTTTCGGTACAAGGCGGCCTGACACTGGAAGAATTGGCGGTAGAAGAGCTGAGCCTGCATCTGGCTGGCCCGGAGTCTGACAGCAGCGTGTTGCTCGATGCCTTGTTGCGTCAGGCCTTGGGGGTATTCGTGCAGATGGAGGACGAGGCGCCGCAGTTTCTAGCGATGTCCGATTGCCTGACACACGATGGCCTGGAAGATGATCAAGCCATCTTGCCCATGGTGTCCCAGGAGTTCTCCGGCCATCGCTTGTTGCGGGAGTACTTTGCCTTGCCGGGGCGATTTGCTTTCGTGCGGCTACGGGGTTTGCAAGCCGCAATTGCCAGAGCGCGGGCGCAGGCGCTGAAAAGCCGTCGCTGGAGTGTGCACATTGTGTTGAAACAGGCCTGGCCTGATCTGACCGCTCGAGTCGGGCCTGGCCATGTGCGTTTGTATTGCACGCCCGTCGTGAATTTGTTTCGTCGACGCAGTGAACGTATGGCCTTGCGTCCCCAGGCAAGCGATCATCACGTGGTCATGGACAGAACCCGTCCCATGGACTTTGAAGTTTGCCTGATGGAGCGGGTGCAAGGCCATGGCCGACGAGGAACAGACGATGTTGTGTTTCGCCCCTTGTATGCCAGTACGGCTCAGGATGGAGGGGCATATGGCCGCTATTACACGTTGCGCCGTGAACCGCGCCTCGTGTCCGATGCCCAGAAGCGTTGGGGGGGACGCAGCAGTTACGTAGGCAGTGAAGTCTATGTCTCGCTGGTCAATCAGCATGAGCAGTCCGAGTTTTTTGGCATGAATCAGATCAGTGTGACCGCCTGGTGCAGTAACCGTGATTTACCTTTGCTGCTGCCTCGTTCGCCTGAGTCGGATTTCAGTTTGCAGGTGTCGGCCCCTGTGGCCGGTATCCGCCTGTTGGGTGGACTGACCCGACCGCGAGCGGCCTCGACGGGAGGCCGCCAGGCCTGGGAGCTGATCGCGCAGATGAGCTTGGCCCAGTTGGGTGTGGCGCAGTCAGACCCGATACAGGCGGCGGATCGCTGGCGTGTCTTGCTGGCTCCGCATGTGGACAGCGCTGATGCGGGTGCTCTGCGCCAGCTGGCGTCCCTTATGGCGGTTCAGGCGCGGCCCGTGCAGCGGGCCATGCCTGGGCCAGGGCCGTTGGTGATGGCGCGTGGCGTGCATTTTGAGGTCACGCTGGATCAGAGTGGTTTTCCCGGTGGCCGTCCGTTTGTTCTGGCCGCTGTGCTCAGTCGTTACCTGGCCCGCCATGTCAGTCTGAACAGTTTTGTTTCTACCCAATTTCGTTCCGAAGCAGGAGTGGAACTGGGCGCCTGGGGGCCGCAAGCAGGTACGCGGGCGGTGCTGTGAACCGGGCCGAGCAAGAGCAGCTCAAGCCACAGGCTTCCTTGGAGGAGCTGGGTCGGATCATTCAGCAATGGCCTTTTGGGCATGATCTGTTTCGGGTCTTGCGGGCCGTTGATGCCTTGCAGGCAGCCCAGGGCCAGCCTCGCTTGGGAACCGCGCCTACGCCGCGTCAGGAAGAGGTGCGGGTAGGCCAGCCGCCGAGTCTGGCGTTTGCGGCTTCCAGCGTGCAAACCGCGCGCTGGGAAGATGAACAACTGCATCTGGATGTGCAAGGCTTTGGCTTGTGGGGGCCCAATGGCCCTTTGCCACTGCACATGACAGAGTACTTTTTCCAGCGGAGCCGCAACTTTGGTGACCATGCCGGTGTGGCCTTTCTGGACCAGTTTCATCACCGTCTGTTTTTGCTGTTTTTCAGAGCATGGGCACAAGCGCAGGCGGTCTGTGACCTGGAACATGATCAGGATGGTTTCACGCGTTGGCTGGCCAGTCTGGCTGGAGTAGGGAGTCAGGGCGAATCGGCTCCCATGAGCGATCATGCCGTGTATTTTCAGGCGCCTGCGCTGGCGTCCCAAACTCGCAGTGCGCCTGCCCTGCAAGCGCTTCTGGCCAGCTATTTTCAAGTGCCCGTCAGCATTCAGCAGAACGTGCCGGTTTGGGTCGCGCTGGATGATCAAACCCAGGTCTGTCTGGGCCGCAGCTGTTCGGGGCTGGGGAAAAATGCCGTGCTGGGGGCGCGTATTCTGGACGTGCAGCAAACCATACGCATACGGATTGGCCCCTTGAGTCGGCAGGATTATGGGCGCTTTTTGCCGGGCCGTCCGGCGTGGCGGCAATTGCGCTATTGCCTGGCTCTGTATCTGGGGCTGGAGTGGTCGGTTCAACTGCAACTGGTGCTGCATGCCAGTGAACAGCCTGATCTGGGCCTGGGGGCGGGAGTGGGGCTGGGCCAGGAAACCTGGCTGGGAAAACCCGGCACGCAGGACCGAGCGGATCTGTGCCTGTTTCTGGACAGCCGCCCCGATTGGCACGATCCGCGGCGCTAAGGCTTAGGCCTGACGCATTCCCTGCAAAAGATCGAACGCATTTTCCTTGTCCGACAAGGTGCTGACCCATTCCGGCGCGTGGCCCAATTCGGGCTGCCAGCTGACTGCCGGAATCGGGCTGTCGGTGCTGGTCGAGCGGCCCGGTTGGGCGGCGGCCTCAAAGGGATGCTTGTCCGAAGGGGCCGGCATGGGGCCGCCCACCGGGACCATGCCGGGAACATGCAGGTCTGCGAAAGGATCGGCCATGGGCGCCGCAGCCAAAGGCGTTTCAGGCTGCGTGCCAGGATGGGCACCCGACTCCACCCGGTAGTGCATGTCTCCTAAGGTCAGGCGATCCCCATTGTGCAAGGTCTGGACCTGCTCCAGTGCCAGCTCGATGCCATTGACGGCGACCTGACCGTCTGCGCTGGCTCGTTGAATCGTCAGCACATTTTGCTGACGTCGCAGGTAAGACAGGACGGGCGGTGTCTGATTGTTGTCGGGTAAGACCAGATCAGCCTGCGTCCAGGAGCCACACACCAGACCGGGTTCAGGCACTGGGCGGGGAGGGCCACCGGATTCGGCTTGTAAACGCCAGTCTAACGACGTGCTCATGGCTGGGCTCCCGCCACTTTTTCATAAACCGGCCCCCAGATGGGGTGACCGCGCTCGGCCTGGGCCAAGCTAAAACCAGGGTCCACCACCCGTGCCTGCTTGAAACGCTCTTCACACAAAAAGGTGTAGTCGCGCACACAAAAGCTGAAGGCCTGCAGTTTCAAGGCTTCGCTGTATTGATGGGACGCGGCAGCAGGCAAGGTGCTGGAGCGTCCTACTTGCCGGATCACGGCGGTGTAGTCGCCTTCGTGAAAGGCAGAGCGGATCTGCTCCAGCTCAGCTTCGGCAGCCGGGCTGAATACAGCCACCGGTTTGTTCGGGGTCTGGGCGCAGGCCGCCAGCAACAAGGCCAGAGCCGGTGAAATCAGGCGGGCAGGTAAATACATGGCAGAAAAAAGAAAAGTTGAACTTGCCACCAAGACTAGGAAAGGAAAAAGACAGCCAGATGACATGACGCGGATGCTTTTGTAAGAGTTGTTGCGCAAGGGTAAGCACCGAAACACCCCGTGTCCTTAACAAAGTTGTCGCATTCATGCTTTTAGATGGGGCGCATTGTCATTCAAGGAGACGTCGTGACCGGTTGCCGATTGCTTCGTTTGTGTTCGCTGCTGATGTTGGGCGTGTTGACCGCGTGCGCGTCCACCTCCAGTCGCATGGCCGTGCCTTATGAAATCGTTCTGACTGCGGACGATCAGCTCAACCCCGATACCACGGGTCGGCCTTCTCCGGTCCAGGTGCTGGTGTTCGAGCTGCGCTCGGGAAGTGCTTTTGAGTCGCGGGATTTCTTTGCCTTGCAGTCCGACCCGCAACAAGCCTTGCAAGCCGACCTGCTCAATGTCGCGCAGATCGTGCTGCGTCCCGGCCAGACCCATACCTTCAAAAGGCCGGGCGATCTGCAGGCCACCGCCGTCGGCGTGGTCGTGGGCTATCGCGAGTTGGATGCCAGTGTGTGGCGAGTGTTGCTGCCGCTGCCCGAGTCGCGCACCACCAATATTTACAAGTTCTGGCAATCGGCTCCCGATGCCGTCCAGGTCAGTCTGCAATTACGCAAAAACGCCATTCAAGTGCTTGATTGATAGGTGTGGAACGGATTAATTCAATGGATAAAGTGATTTGGACCGAAGGGCTTTTTTTACGGCCCCAGCATTTTCAGCAGATGGAGCGGTATCTGGAGCATTACGCCCAGGCTGGACGGCGTGCCACACAGCCCTTTTTTTGGGGCTTTGAAGCCTTGATTCTGGACGAGCAGGCCCTGAGCATGGGCAGTGTAGCGCTGCGTGAAGCGCGTGGCCTGCTGCCCGACGGGACGCCATTTGACAGCAGGCCGGGCGCCATGCAGATCGCGGCCTGGACCGCCCCTGAGCTTGTGCGTCCCGAGCGACTGATGTTGGTGTTGCCTCGGCCTCAGGCAGGTCGAGCAGAAGTTCAGTTTGACGTGAGCAGCGCACGTCGTTCGCGCTATGTGGTCAGCGAGCAGGACTTGTATGACAGCAGCGGCCTGTCCCCCGAGCCTTGTCTGTCTCAATTGGGGCGTTTGCAGCCTGTGCTCTTGCCGGAGTCCGAGGTCTATGAAGACAGCGTTGCCATGCCGGTGGCGCGCATTCTGGAACGCCGGTCTGATCGGTCCTTGGTGCTGGACCCTGATTTTATTGCTCCTGTCCTGTCCATTCAGGCGCACGCGCGGCTGAGCGTGTTGAGCGCTGATGTACAGGCCTTGTTGCAGGCCCGCGCCCAGGCGTTGGCCCAGCGTCTGGGGCCGGGAGGGCGGGGGCAGGGCGATGTGGCTGACTTCATGATGCTGGAGCTGGTCAACCGTTATCGGGCGGCCCTATGGGCCATGGAACAGCGCGCTCATGTACACCCCAGCGAGCTGTTTCAGATCTGGATGGAGCTGTATGGCGCTTTGGCCACCTACACCCAGGATGGGCGACAGCCGCTGGTCTGGCCTCCCTATCTGCATGACGATCTGGCCCAGTCCTTCTTGCCCCTGGTACTGGAGTTACGCCGGGCCTTGGCCGTAGTGCTGGAGCAGCAGGCCGTGTCGATTGCGCTGGAGGATAAAGGCCAGGGCGTGCGCCTGGCTCACATTGCCGATCGTTCGCTCTTGCAGCAGGCAGGTTTCATTCTGGCCGTACAGGCTGACTTGCCTGCTCAGACAGTACGCCAGCATTTTGCAGCGCAAGTGAAACTGGGGCCGGTGGAGCGCATTCGCGATCTGGTCCATCTGCAATTGCCCGGTATCGGTTTGCAGCCCTTGTCTGTTGCGCCGCGTGCTTTGCCCTATCACGCCGGGTTCACCTACTTCGAGCTGGAAAAAGGTGGCGAGTTATGGCGTCAGCTTGAGCACAACGGCGCCTTGGCCCTGCATCTGGCCGGAGATTTTCCTGGTCTGCAACTTGAGTTTTGGGCGATACGCCGCTGAACCGGAGCATGGCTATGAACGAGACAGTTTCCTGGGGCGCGGGCTCGGTGCCCGAACCGCGCCCATCGTGCGCGGACGCACCGCGCTTTATCGCTCAAGGCGCCAATCCCCTGTTGGAGGCCGCCAACCCCTTGTTGGTCATGGTGTCGGATATTCGTCGTAGCACCCACCATGCAGACCCGGCGGGCTTGCGTGCCAAGCTGGTGGCTGAAATCCGTCAGTTCGAGTTGCGCGCACAGGCGGTACCCGTAGCCAATGAGACCATTTTGGCGGCCCGTTATTGCTTGTGTACGACCTTGGACGAGGCAGCCGCCTTGACGCCTTGGGGGCAGGCGGGCGTCTGGTCCTCGCATACTTTGCTAGTCACTTTTCACAACGAGACCTGGGGGGGAGAGAAGTTCTTCCAGCTTCTGGACAAGCTGATGCAAAGCCCGGCTGCGCATTTGCACTTGCTGGAGCTGATGTATTTTTGCCTGGCCTTGGGGTTTCAAGGCCGCTACCGCGTCCATGAGCAGGGAGCGAGCCAACTGGAGACGGTGCGTCAGCGTCTTTACCTGAGCTTGCGTCAGTACGGTCCCACAGTGGCGGCAGCCCTGTCTCCACATTGGCGGGACAAACCGGCGCAAAAAGTGGGCAAACCCTTACCGGTGCCGATCTGGGTTGCGGTTTGCGTGGCGCTGCTGCTGTGCATGCTGATGTATCTGGGCGCAAACCTGTTGCTCAACCGGCAATCGGATCAGGTCTTTGAGGACATCGTGGCCCTGCGCTTGCCAGCCTTGCAGACACAAGGGCTGACCGAACCAGCCGGTGTGACGCCACCTGCGCCTTTGGCCTTGGCAGAGCTGCTGGCTCCTGAGATTGCCGAGGGGCTGCTGACCGTCAGGGACCAGGCCGACCGCAGTGTCATTGTCTTGCGCGGAGACGGTTTGTTTGACTCCGGAGCGGACCAGGTCCGCGCACCGCTGCTGCCTGTCATTGCACGCATTGCCGATGGCGTGGAGGCCGCGCCGGGGCTGGTGTTGGTAGAAGGTTATACCGATAACGTGCCCATACGCAGTGTGCGCTTTCCATCTAATTTTCATCTTTCGCAGGCGCGCGCCGACTCGGTAAAAGCCGTGCTGCAGGAGCGGTTGAGCCAGCCTGAACGCGTGCGTGCTCAAGGCCGGGCCGATGCCGCGCCCGTGGCCGACAATCGCAGCGCTCAGGGTCGTGCCCAGAATCGCCGGGTGGAAATCACCATCGTGCCCTTGAGCAAGGAGTCCGGGCAATGACACGTCTGTTGAATCTGGTCTTTAGCCGCGGCGTCTGGACCTTTGTGGGCGTCGTGATCCTGCTGGTGCTGATCTGGGTACTGGGGCCCTTGCTGGCGGTGGGTCAGACCCGGCCGCTGGAAACCGAGCTGTCACGCTGGATAGCAATGGCGGCAGTGTTGCTGTTCTGGCTGGTGCGTCTGCTTTGGCGCAGTTGGCGCGAAGGCCGCTTGAACGCGCAGTTGCTGGGACAGCTGAGCCGTCCCGCGCCAAAGGCGGCGGCCGCGGCTGTGAGCGTCACTTCCCATCCATTGCAAAGCCAGTTTGACGAAGCGATCGAATTGCTCAAGCGGATTCGTTTCGGCTCGCATGTGGGCGGGCGCCTGCGCTCCCTTTTGTCACGTCAGTACGTGTACCAGTTGCCCTGGTACGTCTTTATCGGGGCGCCAGGTGCCGGTAAAACAACGGCACTGGTCAATTCGGGACTGCAGTTTCCCTTGTCGGAACGCTATGGGAAAACCTCCTTGCGCGGGGTGGGCGGGACGCGTAACTGTGACTGGTGGTTTACCGACGAAGCGGTGTTGCTGGATACGGCAGGCCGCTACACCACCCATGAGAGTGATCCGGTGGGTGATGAGCAGGAGTGGCGGGGGTTTCTGGGTCTGCTCAAGCGCTACCGTCGCCGCCAACCGATCAATGGCACCTTGCTGACAATCAGTGTGCCGGACCTGTTGTCCAGTACCCCGGAGCAACGTCACGACCACGCACAGGTATTGCGCCAGCGTCTGGCTGAGCTGCGCGAGCGGCTCGGGATTCAGTTCCCTATTTATGTGCTGGTCACCAAGATGGATTTGCTCCAGGGTTTTCAGGAGTATTTCGATCATTGCAGCCGCCAGGAGCTGGAACAGGTCTGGGGCTTTACCCTGCCGTATGAGCGTGCGCGGGAGGCGGGGTTTTCCTTGTCTCACACCTATGGGCGCGAGTATGAGGCCTTGCATCAGCGCCTGGAGCGTGGCCTTGCCGCAGTAATGGCCGAGCAGCCTGATGAACGTGTACGCGCCGAGGCGTATCTGCTTCCGCAACAGTTTGCCCGCCTGGGGCCGGTGCTGGAAGAGTTTCTGGAACAGGTATTTAGCCAGTCCCGATTCGAGGCACCGCTTTTGCTGCGCGGCGTGTACTTCACCAGTGGGCGTCAAGGCGGGGTGCGCCTGGATCAGGTGCGTGATCCCCTGCGCGAATATCTGGAGGTGGATGTACAGGCGGATCACGCTCAGCCTGTGGCGAACCAGGGCCGCAGCTACTTTCTGACCCAGTTGCTCAAAGAACTGATTTTTCAGGAGGCCGGCGTGGCGGGCCGGGACGAGCGCTGGGAGCGCCGCGTGCGCCTGCGACATTTTCTGGTTTACGGTCTGGTGGCGGCCGGTGTGCTGCTGTTGGGGCTGGCCTGGGGCCGCAGCGTTCTCCTGAATCGCGCTTACGTGGAACAGGTAGAGACTCGTATCCCCCAGGCCCAGCAACAAGCGGATCAGACACAGGTGCTGGACACCACGCCGGCAGTAGGGTTGCTGCCTTTGCTTGATATGTTGTCGCTGTTGCCGCAAAGCGATCAGTTTTCTCTGGATGCACCGGGGCTGGAGCGGCGCATGGGTTTATATCAGGGCCAGAAGATGAAAGCCGCTGCGGATACGGTGTATCAGCGGGCCTTGGAAAAGCTGCTGGCTCCTTTGCTGGCACGTCGTATTGAAACTGTGCTGCGCAGCGAACAGGCCCAGGACCTGGAGTATGGTTACGAGGCCTTGCGCGCTTACCTGATGCTCTACGACACGCGACGCTATGACGCTGTCCATTTGCAGACCTGGTTGCTGGGCAGTTTGAAGCAGGACTTGCCAGCCGGTTTTACCCAGTCGCAGTACGACAGGCTGGAGAGCCACGTTCGCGCGGTAACCCAGGCCGGTCTGCTACTGAATCCCTTTCCTCGTAATGAGGCTTTGATCGCGCAAAGTCGGGAGCGGCTGGCGCGCATCAGCCTGGAGCAGCGCACGTACAGCCGCATGCGTCGCATGTTGGCGGCCACGCCCGGCTTGTTGCCGATGTCGGTCGCGGGGATGGCGGGGCCTTATGCCGCTTCCGTGTTCCAGCGTGCCAGCGGCAAGCCTTTAACCGAAGGGGTGGACGGCTTGTACACCTACGAAGGGTACTGGACGGTGGTCGAACCGCGCATTGACAGCGAGTTGCGACAGATGCGCGAGGATGATCGCTGGATTCTGGGCTTGGACACGGGCGCCGCCCAATCCGAGGCGGCGCGCCGGGCCGCCAGCCAGGAATTGCGCCGCCTGTATCTGCTCGATTATGTGCGTGTGTGGGATGACTATCTGGCGGATTTGCGTCTGCTGCAAGGCGGCAGTTTGCTGGAAAACATTCAGTTGGCCCGTACCTTGTCCATGGCCGACTCGCCCTTGAAACAGCTGGTGCAGCAAGTGGCATTGCAAACCCGTTTGTTGCGCGAGGATGCTCAGCAAGGAGCATCGCTGGGTGCGCAGGCCAAGGTGAGATTGGACGATACGCGCCAGGCCTTGGAACAGATGTTCGGTCCCGTCGGTCTGGAGGGGAGCCGTCGTAATGAGCCTCAGGCCAAACAGGTCGAGGCGATTGTGGATCAGCACTTTGAGCCTTATCACCGCCTGGCCTCCAGCACGGGGGGCGCGCCTGCACCCATTGATGGCACGTTGGAGCTGCTCGATGAGTTCTATGCCTTTCTGACCTCCTCGGATGCTGCTTTGCGCAGTGCAGGAACTCCGCCGCCGTCCAATGTGCTGACCAAGTTGCAGGCCGAGGCAGGGCGTTTGCCCGGACCTTTGCGTGATGCGCTGGATCAGTTCTCGGTAGGCGCCTCTGCCGAGATTGCCTCACGCACGCAAGCGAGTCTGGGGCAGTTGCTCGATGCCACCTTGGGCCAGTTTTGCCGTAGCGCGATCGCAGGGCGTTATCCCTTTGCGGGGCAATCCAGCCAGGATGTTGCTCCTAACGACTTTGCTCGTCTGTTCGCACCGGGTGGCTTGATGGATGCTTTCTTTCAAGAGCATTTGATGCATCAGGTGGATATGTCGGGCGGACGCTGGCGTTTCAAGCCGGGAATAGACGGGCAGGCGGCGGCCAGCTTCCGTTATCTGGATGCGTTTCAGCGTGCCGCCGTGATTCGTGACGTGTTTTTTCCAGCCGGAAGCACTCAGCCACGTATTGATCTGGCATTCACCCCGGTGCAACTGGATGCGGCACTGTCGCAAGTGCTTCTGGATGTGGATGGGCAGGTGTTGCGGTACGCGCATGGCCCCCAGGTAGCGATGGGAGTGCAGTGGCCTGGGCCGCGAGGAGGCCGTCAGGTCAGCCTGGAGGCCCAACCGCAGTCCGAGGGGGCGGGTATAAGGGCCACTGGCGCGTGGGCGCTGTTGCGCTTGCTGGACAAGGCGCAAGTCGTGCCAGGAGCACCAGCAGGTGCCCAGCGCCTGTCCTTTGCCCTGGGCGGACGTCAGTTTGTCGTGGATGTGGTGGCCAACAGTTCCAAAAATCCATGGCGTCTGGCGGAAATGCGAGGGTTTACTTGTCCGGGGAGCCAGTGAGATGCTCAACGATGAGTTGGACGCGAACCTTGCCGTGATGTGGTACGGCAAGATTCCAGCAATGGGCGATTTCGTGCGCAGACGCATGCCCGACTCGATTCTGCTGCCGTGGGAGCGCTGGTTCAGTAGTGGGGTCAGTCAGATTCGTCCATTCACTAAGCCGGCTGGTGTCAATCTAGCGGGCTCAGCCGTTCCGGTCTGGGGGTTTGTCAGGTCCTTGCCTCAGGGCGGGGTGCAGGCGGGCGCGGTCATGCCCAGTCAGGACCGGGTTGGACGGGAGTATCTGGTCTGTGCCCTGGTGGCCTTGGATCTGGAGCAATGTCAGCGCGTTCGTCTGCCGGTTCTTGCCAGTCTGGTTGAGCAACTGGGGCTGGTCTTGCAGCAAGGGGTGCGGTTTTGCTGGGCCGCGACGCAGGTAGACCAGACCTTGTGCCGTGCGCTGCCGGTTGCTGGCTTGTTGGCTGACAGTGCTGCCGCCCGGCTGGAACAACGCGAGGCAGGTCAGGACATTCTGGATGTGTTGTATGGCACGCGCGGGGGAGCTGTGCCGCAAGACCCATGGGCGGTGTTACAGCCTTGCCTGGAACCCGGCTCTCAACGCAGCTACTGGTGGTGTTTGGGGATGAACAACCCCAACTGGCGTAGCGTGACCCATCGTGGTGAGTTGAGCCTTGCCCTGTTTCGACGCTTGTTTACCTCAGTTACAGCGGCCGATCTTGATGGCCGTCTCTCTCAATCCTGGTGAGAACTTTCATGAAACGAACGACTTCTGCCCATGATGGACAGGGCCGTCCTTTGGGGCAGGTTCTGGATTCTTTGTCGCTGGACCAGCGGCTGCTTATTCTGGAGCATTTGGCCTTGCAACTGGCCCAATTGCATGAGCGGCAGGAATGGTATGGCGCGCTGGGTTTGGATACGGTGATATTGACCGACGAGGGCCTGGTTCAGTTACAAGCGCTGGCGCAGGTCCTGCACAAGCGTAACCTGACTCAGGCCCGTGCTTACGGCATGGCGTTTGATGAGCCTTGTGCGGCCCCTGAACAGTATGTGGACGACCCGACCCGGCCTGCCGGGCCGTGGACAGATGTCTACGGCTATGCCGCGTTGCGCTGGCACTTGACGACGGGCGCGCCCTTGACGGCCGCACCCTGGCGACAGCTAAGGGACCCGGTGGGGATGGATGAGGAGGCGGATGGCCCCACCCAGGCCATGTTGCAGGGCTTGGCATTGGACTGGGTACAGCGCCCGCAATCCATGCTGTCGTATCGACGACTGGAAAGGTTAGGACAGGTGTCTGCCTCTGTCTCTGAGCAGACAGCGCTGGCGCGGCCCGTGTTGCCCATACGAACCGAACGCCGCGCCTTTGGCTGGCGTTGGCTGGGCGGCTTGGCCTTGCTGCTGGTGGTAGGGCTGGCAGTAGGGTACTGGAGCACAGGCGGTGAGGAGTCAGGATCGCTTGTTGCCACCACAGAGAGCGGCCAGGCCTTGATGGCCGAAACCCTTTCCAGAGGGGCGGCTCCCAAAGGGCAGGAGGGCCAGGCGGATCTGCGGGGTTTGCCGACGGCAGAGGGGTCCGTACAGGCCGTTTCAGAGCCAGTCGCGGCGCTCCCGAACACCTCGAGCGAGGGTGAGCCGTCTTCCCCGCCAGGGTTATCCGCTGCCGTGTCCGGGCAGGGGCAGGAAGGCGGACCAGTCGCGCTTCAGGCGGTGCAACCCGTTACGACCGATGCCATTCCATCGTTGGCGCCCATGTCGGCTCAAGCCAGCGTGTCAGCCGGGCAGGCACGGGTTCAGGCTGTGGAGCCGGCTGCCGAGGCGGTACAGGTATCAGGCATGTCGGCTGGGTTGGATGCCCTGCCATCGCAGCCAGCCCAGCCAGAGCAAGCGTCCGAGGAGCCGAGCCGTGTACCGCGGGTTGAGCCGACCCCTGCGGATACTGCCAAGCCTGAAGCCGTTGCACCGACGCAAGCGGCGCCCACGGCCAAAGGTACCGTCGTGCTGGATGTGCGGCCGTGGGGCGAGATCTACGTCAATGGACGCAAGCAGGGAGTCAGTCCGCCGTTGAAGTCCTTGTCCTTGCCGGCCGGCACACACCGCATCCTGATTAAAAATGCCGGCCTGCCGCCGTTTAGCAGCACGGTACGGGTGCGATCAGGACAGACAGCCAGCGTCAAACACGCGTTCAACTAGCTGACGAGTGGGGTAAGGCGGTGGGGGCTGACTTAGACCGCCTTGCGTCTGCCAATCAGACCGGTGGCCAGCAATGTACCCAACAAGACCGTGCTCATGCCGATCAACATTTGCGCGGTCAGCGCTTCGTCCAACAGCAAGGCGCCCCAGAGCACTCCGAAAGGCGGCACCAGAAATGTGACTGTGATGGTTTTGGAGGGACCGACGTTGGCGAGCAGACGATAGAAAATCAGGTAGGCAACGGCGGTACATAACAGGGATAGGGACAGCGCCGCGCCCCAGGCGGGCAAGCCTGGCGTTTGAGCCGGCCACCAGTACATGGCGGCGGGCAGCAAAACCAGGGTGGCGCTGACCATGCTGCCAGCCGCGACCGCCTGGGGTTGGACTCCGCGCAGATAGCGCGCGGTGAAGTTGGCGGCAATGCCGTAAAACACAGTGGCCAGCAAAGACGCCAGGACAGCCCAGCCTTCGGCCCCTTTGTTAAAGCTGAGCTTGTCGTACACCAGAATCAGAATGCCTAAAAAGCCGACGCACAGGCCCAGAATGCGGCTGGGCGTCAGGCGTTCTTTGAGCCAGACCCGGGCAACCAGTGCGCCAAACAGGGGTGCCATGGCATTGAGGACCGCCAGCAGGCCCGATTCCAGCCGCAATGCCGCAAAGGCATACAGGGAAAAAGGCGCGGCGGCATTGAGGACCCCGAGCGCAAAAATGGGCTTCCAGTTCGCCAGGAACACTGGCAGGCGGCCCGTGACGGTGATATAGCTCATCAGGGCCAGGGCGCTGACACCGACGCGCACGGCGGTCAGCGGGAAAGGGCCAAAGTCGGGAACCGCCTGCAGGGTAAATAAAAATGAGCCGCCCCAGATGGCGGCCAGCAGGAATAAATCGCGTAAGTCTTTGGGGGACATGGGAATGGGATCGGTGGCGGCGGTCCGCATGGGCCGCCCAACAGAACAGATTGTAATCCCCCACCCCCGGCAGAGCATCATTGCCCGTTTCCGTGGCAAGAGAGCGAACACTGTTCAAGGGCTTAATCGGGTCGCGCTTGATCAAGCGCGTTCTTGAGCACCGTAAAAATACGCGTGTCGCTGCATTGGGCAACATTAAATCGCAAGAACTGAGCGGCATCCGCTGCTTGACTGAACACGGGGCCAGGAGCCAGGATCACGCCATGAGGCAGGCAGGCGCGAGCCAGACTCAGGGCGTCGTGGCCTTCGGGCAGACGGGCCCAGAGAAACATGCCTTCGCGCGGGCGTAGCCATGGACTGAGGCCGAGCTGCTCCAGGCGTGTCAGGGTCACGTCCATGGCCTTGGACAGCCGGTATCGAATGTGCTCAAGATGTTTACGATAGCCGCTGTCGCCCAGCGCACTGTTCAGAATATGCGAAGCCAGGCGGTTGCTGCTGAAACTGGTTGCCGTGCGCAAATCCACCAGACTTTCTATCCAGGGCGCCTGTGCGGCGATGTAGCCGCAACGCAGCGACGCCGACAGGGTTTTGGAAAAACTGCCTATTTGCACGACGCGGGACAAGCCATCCAGTGCCGCCAGACGGGTTGCCGGGCGCGTTTCCAGATCGCCGAAAATGTCGTCCTCGATAATGTAGAGGTCGGCACGCTGCGCCATGGCCAGAACACTGTGCGCTGTAGCGGCCGAAAGCCGTGCTCCGGTCGGGTTGTGGATCCCCGAATTACTGATGTAGAGGCGGGGCTTGTGCTGTTGAAGTGCCGCTTCAAAAGCGGTCAGATCCGGCCCCTGGTGGGTGTAGGGCACACTGACGACGTTGGCCCTGTGCGCCCGTAGCAAAGCGTGAAAATTGAAGTAGCAAGGGTCGTCCACCAGCACGGTATCGCCTGCTTCCAGAAGAAATCGGCAAATCAGGTCAATAGCCTGAGTGCCCGAATCGGTCAGCATGATTTGATGCGGCCCAACTTCAATATCAGATTGCACAAGACGGCGGGCCAGTCGTTGTCGCAGAGACTCCAGACCGAGGGGTGAGCCATAGTCCGTCAGGTCCTGGCTGGCACTGCGTGCTGCTTTGCGCAGCCCCCGCCGCACGCCTTGTTCATACATCCAGTCCGAGGGCAGCCAGCCACAGCCGGGCATGAGTGCATCGTCGTCGGCCTCCAGAGACTGACGAGAGATCCACAAAGGGTCTATATCCCTGTCCAGTGCAGGTTCCAGGGCCGTCAGGCTCAGGGGGGCCAAAGGGGCCGTCACATAAAAGCCGGAGCCGGGCCGGGCTTCGATCAGCCCTTCTGCCGCCAGCCGGCCGTACGCCTCCACAATCGTAGAGACCGAGACGCCGGATGAACGGGCGTGTGCCCGCACAGAAGGTAGGCGTGTGCCCGGCGGATAGGTCCGTGCGGCGATGCGTTCACGCACGGATTGCATGAGGTGGTCGATACGGGTCAAGGCAGGCATGAGGCAGGGTTAGGCACGGTGTATGGGGATAAAGGCCAATACAGTTTTTTAAAACTGTACTGGACTGTGCCTGGGTATCCTGGCATAGCTGTGTTGTACTGACAAGCTTCTTTGGGGGAGAAAAAGCGATGGATAGCAAGGCGGTCAGCTGGCTGAATGGTTTTATGGGGGTGGCGATTTTTGCTGGTTCTTTACCGGCTACACGGGTCGCTGTGCTGGGTATGGACCCATTTTTCCTGACGGGTGCGCGAGCCGTCGTGGCTGCGTTGCTGGCCAGCGTCTGGTTGCTGCTGGGGCGCGTGACACGGCCACAGCGATCGGATCTGTTGTCCCTGGCCGTGGTCGGTTTTGGTGTCGTGCTGGGATTCCCCTTGTTGACCGCGCTGGCCCTGCAGTACATCACTTCGGCGCATTCTATTGTGTATGTCGCCTTGTTGCCTTTGTGCACTGCGCTCTTTGGGGTGGTCTTGGCCGGTGAACGGCATAAACCCGTGTTCTGGTTATGCTCTGTTTTGGGCTGCCTGCTGGTGATGAGCTATGCCGCGCAGCAAGGGCTGGAAGCGGTCTGGCAAGGCGATCTGTATATGCTGGCAGCGGTGGTGGTCTGTGGCATGGGCTACGCCGAAGGTGGGCGTCTGTCGCGCCGCCTGGGAGGCTGGCAAGTAATTTGCTGGGCGTTGGTGCTGTCCTTGCCCTTGATGTTCCTCATGATGATCTGGTTCTGGCCCGCCAGCTTTGACACGGTCACCCTCTCGGCCTGGCTGGGGTTTGGCTACGTGTCGGTCTTCAGTATGTTTTTGGGCTTTGTGTTCTGGTATCGAGGACTGGCGCAGGGGGGCATCGCGGCAGTCGGACAGTTGCAGTTGCTGCAACCTTTTATGGGCTTGGCATTGGCTGCGGTCCTGCTGGGCGAGGCCGTCAATGCCAGCATGATCTGGGTCACGATGGGGGCCGCCTTGTGTGTGGCGGGTGCGCGGCGTTTTGCTTCCTGAGACAAGCGCTGTTCGCCGTATGGCCCGTTTGGCCTTGAGCGGTGGCCCCCAGACCCCAGGGCACCTGTGTCGATCAAACCGGCCTGTTTTTCATCATGACAACAAACAGGCCGGTTTTCAATCATGCCGGGCGTTAACTACGCTTCGGCGTGTTTGGCGGCTTCTACCGCTGCGTGGGTGTCTTCTTTGGCGCCATTAAAGAACAGGTTTAGTAAAACGGCGGCCATCGAGGTCAGCAAAATACCCGATTCGATCAGCGGATGGATGGCGTGGGGCATCCACTGCATGTAATTGGGCGCCACCAGCGGGATCATGCCCACGCCAATCGAGATGGCGACAATCATGGAGTTGTTGCGGTTGGTCTTGTAGTCCACGCCGGACAGAATACGGATGCCGGTGGCGGTGACCATACCGAACATCACAATGCCGGCACCGCCCAGAACCACGGTAGGCAAGGATTCCACCAGGGCGGCCATCTTGGGCAGCAGGCCCAGAATAATCAGAATCACGCCGCCTGCCACGCACACAAAGCGACTGCGCACACCCGTTACGGCGACCAGACCCACGTTCTGCGAGAAGCTGGAGTAGGGGAAGGTATTGAAGATACCGCCCAGCAAGGTGCCCAGACCATCGGTACGCAGACCACGCGCCAGATCCTTCTGATCCACCTTCTTGCCCGTCATGTCGCTCAGCGCCAGGAACATGCCGGTCGATTCAATCAGCACCACAATCATGACCAGGGTCATGGTCGCAATGTGCAAAATGTTGAACTTGGGCATGCCAAAGTGAAACGGCAGAACCAGATCAACCCAGGCCGCGTTGGCCACTTTTTCGTAAGTCATGATGCCCATGGCCGAGGCCACAACCGCGCCAATGACAATACCCAGCAAGACAGCCACGTTAGCCAGAAAGCCTTTTGCGAATTTGGCAATCAACAGAATCGATGTCAGTACGATGGCCGCAATGCCCAGACCTGTCAGGTTGGCGTAACGGGGGTTGGGAACGGTGGCTTTCAAGGCCAGTCCTTCCGGGGGCGGTGGCAGGGCGGAGCCGGGCATGGCGGCAGCGGATTGGGCGTGCTGTATCCAGGCCAGATGGTCGGGGTTGATGACGCTGGGCGCAGTCGGGCCGACAGGATTGCCGAAAATCCAGTTGATGCCCACACGCATCAGCGTAATGCCGATCATGGCAATAATCGTGCCAGTGACCACCGGCGGGAAAAAACGCAGCATCCGGCTCACGGCAGGGGCAATGATCATGGTGATGATCCCGGCCCCGATGACGGTGCCAAACAGCATTTGAGCGCCCTCATGACCGGGGTTGGACTGGGCCATGGACACCATGGGACCCACGGCAGCGAAGGTAACGCCCATCATGACAGGCAGCTTGATGCCAAAGTACTGCGTAAAACCCATCGATTGAATGATGGATACGATGCCGCAGACAAACAGGTCTGCGGCGATCAGGATAGATACTTCTTCAGACGACAGATTTAAAGCCCGGCCCACAATTAGTGGAACCGCGACGGCACCGGCGTACATTACCAAAACGTGCTGCAGGCCCAATGCAGCCAGCCTGCCATTCGGTAATCGTTCGTCGACGGGTGCGGTGGTCGCGTTCGTACCCATGAGATGTCTCCAGAGTGGATTAATTATTAGATGTAGCCATCTCAATGTAACGGCGTGCGACAGGCGCGCCATAAGACAATTCGTATAGCGCCTAGGCGAACCAGCCTATAGATGAGGGATAACCCCGAAAAAAAACGCCCTGATTCGGGCGTTTTTGTACAGGCTAAGGGAAAACACTGCTTTGGTCACATATTTTCAGGCGTAAGCCCGCAATCCTTGTTGCGCGGCCATGGTAAAGGTATTGCACCCGTCACGAGGCGGTCGAGTTTGTATCAAAAATGAGTACATTGGATACGACTGGTTGGTTTTATCTGGTCTGAGCCGTTGTTCTACAGTCACACCGAGGCCGAGTCTATAAGCCGCCTGACAGGCTTCGGCGCCGAGTAATTTGAGAAAATTATACACTCTGAAATTGACAAGCCTTGTTCCTGTTGCTAAGTTTTTTTAGCGGAATTCAAGTCCTCGTTTTCACTCGTACAGTGTTCTGGAGTATATGGCGTTCCCGTCATTGCTGTAAAATCAGTAGATTTTAAAAATCCTTCAAAGCGGTTGTGTTAACAACTAGTAAACCGGGAGCAGCCCGTTAAACCGTTTACGACTATCATTCCGGATACGTGGTCTATCTTCTTCAAGATCATATTTTTTGCTTCTGGGACCGCAACTATGTCCCTTTGCATAGGGTTGTACGTTTTCTCAGCTGACGCGAAAATCCAAACTGTCATGAGTAAGAATAATGAACGGTTTTTTTGATCTGCTTCAGTCTACAAAGCCGAACGTAGCCGGTTTATTTAGCATATGCTTCGATTGTGTGTTGGACTGACAAAGAGGCGTCAGCATTGGCTCATCGCTAGATAAATATGTCGCTTGACTGCACTCGATTCTGTGATTTCCATTGAGTGCAGATAGAGTGCTAAAAAAGTGCGTGTTCAGACATGGGGAAAATGCTGATAAGTTGTTGAAGCTAGCTTGTTGGGGATGCAGATTGCCTACCTTGAAGCCAGTTAGTTGCTGTCTAATGATCGTTACAATTGACGGGATAACACATCCCCCCGGTTGAGTTAATACCTGCAATAGTTGCATGGTCATCAAAGGCGATCCAGAGCCGGTTCCATAACTTACGATATCCCGTATAGTGAAAAATTAACGCCGCAGTGTGTATGGCACCAGTGCCGTCTGGAATGCCGTAATCATTAATTGGATGAGTTTGCAATGAGGATTCGGGGCTTAGTAAATATGGCCGACCCGCCATATGCAAATTCGCGAGTTGCTCACTTCAGGCTTGTGTTAGCTCGATGACCCTAGCATCCAGCTTTTTATACATAGTCTCAACAGGACCTAGGGCGCAGATAGGACAGTGAGCAAGGTTAACTCTTGAAAGTCTCTATCCAATGCCGGGTAGACGCATCATGGATGGCAGAGATCTCTTTTTCTCCAGACAGCTCCTGCAAAATCCCATTGGCCAATACTTTGCCGTATTCCACGCCCCACTGATCGAAGGGATTGATACCCCAGATCAGGGCCTGCACGAAAATCTTGTGTTCGTACAAGGCCAGCAAGGCGCCCAGTGAGAACGGGTTCAGACGTGGCAGCACGATCAGCGTGTTGGGGCGTCCGCCCGAGTGGACACGGTGGTGGGCAAGCTCGGCGGCCTGTTCGCCCAGGCCCTGCTGCTCGCATTCGGCCAGGGCCTGTTCGTAGGTTTTGCCGCGCATCAGCGCCTCGCGCTGGGCCAGACAATTGGCCAACAACAGATGATGGTGCTCGGCCTGATGGTGATCCGCCTGCTGGCACACAATAAAGTCAACGGGAGCGCCGTCGCTGCCCTGGTGCAGCCACTGGTAAAAGGTGTGCTGCGCGTCGGTTCCTGCCAGACCCCAGACGGCTGCGCCCGTGGCGACGCCTACGGGCTCTCCGCCGGTGGTGACGGATTTGCCCAGGGACTCCATATCCAATTGCTGGATGTAGGGGACCAGATTGCCAAGGCGAAAATCGTAGGGCGAAATATTCAGTGAGCCATAGCCCAGTACACTGCGATTGACCACCCCCGCCAGAGCCATTTGCACGGGCACGTTGGAGGCAATGGGGGCTTCCTGGAAATGTTGATCCATGGCAGCCGCGCCTGACAGCATCCCGGCCACCACATCACTGCTGACGGCCAGGGCAGTGGTCAGACTGACGGCAGACCAGAGTGAAAAGCGCCCACCGACCCAATCCCAGAACTGAAAGATTTGTTTTTGCGGCACGCCCCAGCGTGCGGCGGTGTCCGGACGGGCGGTAACGGCCACAATCTGTTCATAGGGGTTGGCGACGCCGGCAGCCTGCAGCCATTCCAGGGCGCGTTGCCCGTTTTTCAAGGTCTCTGTGGTGGTGAAGGATTTGGAAGCAATGACAATCAGGGTGTCATGCGGGTCCATGCCCGATAGGGCATGTTCTAGCGCATGGCCATCGATATTGGCCAGAAAGCGCACATTGCGCCAGCTGTGACGATAGCCAAAGGCAGCCAAGGACAGCCGCACGCCCCAGTCGCTGCCGCCAATGCCGATATGGATGATGTTGCGCCAGCGGCGCTCGGAGTCAGCGACACGCACGAATTCGTTCATGCGTTCACGTTCCTTGGCCACGTCTGCGATGGGGGCAGGGGCGCGTAGGGCGCTATGCCAGGCGGCGCGCTGCTCGGTATTGTTGACGATGCCACCGCTCAGCAATTGTGTGCGAGCCTGATCGAAATGGCGGGCGGCCAGTAGTGCGGCTCCGGCCGCCTGTAGTTCTGGCGAGTGCCGTTGCCCACTCAAGTCCACTTGCAGGCCCGCTGCCTTCAGGCAGTGCAGGTCCAGTGCGTAGCGATCGGATTGACGCGCCGCCTCACAAAACCCGGTCCATTCTGGCAGACCGGGCAAAGGGGCAGCAGAGGGAAGGCTTGGACAGTTCACGGACATGGGGATTAGGCCTGCGGTAGACGAAACCGCCATTGTACGAGGCTTTGTCGGGCTTGAGCGCCCCCTGGTAAGCGGGTTTGACGGGGTGTTTACGAATGGATCGGCATCAGATGTTTGCCATCATAGGGTAGGACCCATGCCTGCAAACCGGGGTCGCTGGCCAGAACCCGCGCAATCGCTGGGGGCGACATCCATGAGAACGCCGTGGACAAGGCATCGGCAATGGTGGCGTTGCCCGCCACGACCGAGACACTGCGATACAAGGGTCGAGCCTGTCCATTGGCCGGGTTGAACAGATGAGTGACAGAGCCATCACGGCTCAGTGCGGTTCCCGCGCCCGACGAAGTGCTGACGGCCTGATTGCGTACGTCCAGATTCAAGAGGCGGGTTGGCTCTGCCGGGTCCCCTGTCAGACCAACCCGCCAGGGACGATTGCCCGGAGCCAGGCCGACGCTGCGTATCTCTCCCATGTCGATCAGGGCGTGTTCCAGCCCTGCCTGTTTGAGCTGCTCGGTGATGCGGTCGGTAATATAGCCTTGGGCAATACCGTTCAGGGTTAAGGCCATGCCTGGCCGCTGCAGCCAGATGGAGTCCTCCTGAATAAGTATGGCCTGGTGGCCGACTTGTTGCAGTGTCTGACTGATCTGGGCTGCGTCTGGGACAGCCGCCTGATTGCCCTTGCCTTGGGCCGCTTGGCTATACAGTTCCCAGAGTACTTGCACCGTCGGGTCAAAAGCCCCGTCGGTCAGCGCGCTAAGTCGTTGTGATTCCTGTAGCAGACGCGTCAGATCACCGGGGGCTTGCTTCAGATAGCCGTCGCGGTTCAGGCGTCGCAAGGCGCTGTCTTCCTGATACAGGCTGAATATTCGCTCCAGTCGTCGCACTTCGGACAAGGCTTGATCGATCAAGGTCTGTGCAAAAACCGGGTCGGGGTGGTGGATATGCAGTTGTGCGTCCGCACCCAAAGCCACACCTTGCCAGGAGCTGAGCGGGGTAGGGACCGCTTGCATCGCTTTGACGGCCCAGGGCACGCAAGTCAGTGCGCTGGTCGCGGCCACGATACCGATAAAACGACGACGGGAAACTGGAGTAGAAGTCATGGCAAATACCTGGGATCAGGAAGATAAGCGTTTCAAGGCAGCGCGACCGCACCGAAGATGTAGTTCTCCGGCATGTCGGCAAAGCGAACCAATTGGCCGCCATGTTGTTGCTGGAAGTCCTTGGCGGCCTGCTCCTGGCTAAAGGGCAGGGCATCGATGGTGCCCATGCCGCCGGTATAGCGGCTGTAGATAAGATACCAGGCATCTTGTGCCGGTATCCAGGCTTGTTCGGGGAACTGACCGTCCTGATCGCGCTGGGCCATGTCTTGGACATAAGTAGCGGCGATGGCTTTGGATTCTTCAGGCAGCATGGTGTAGGCAAAGACCTCGCGTATGGTGGTGAACCAGAGCGGCGCTTCGCGTTCGCGCAGAAGAATTTGCCCTTTGGGGCCTTGGTGCTCGAACAGGTACATGCCGCAATAGTGGCCTACGGCGGTGTGGGGGATCTGGACGACGGGCGGCGGTGGGGCCTGTATAGGCTCAGGCTGGCCACAAGCGGCCAGTATCAGTCCCAGGCACAGCAACAGAAAAGTGCGCAGTTTTTTCATAATGCTTTTCTTTTGAATACCAGGCTTGCCAGACCAAAAGGCACAGCGATCCATAGCAGCAGAACGCCCATCAGCACGCTGGCGGGCAGACGAGCCTGTTCACTTAAACCGGCCATGCCGGCAAACATGGCGACATTCTCATAGCCGGTCAGATTTAGCAGGCGGTACACGTCGGTGGGGTTGAACAGCAGAATGATGTTCAGCCAGGACGCGGTGATCATGGCGCCTTGATCGGCAACCAGAATGCCTAGCAGAGCCATGTCATAAATCACCACGAAGAACAGCCAGATACCGATGGCCAGACCTGCTGCCGTTGCACGTTCTCTGACCAGGGTGCTGATGAAATAGCCCATGGACAGGAAACTGGCGCCGAGCAGAACGCTGGCCCCCATCATGGCCAGAAAGGGCGTCCAGACGCTGAAGTCCAGGCCTCCATGCGCCACTTGCAAGGTGATGCCTGCCAGGCCGTAGCCCACCACCGTGGACAGGCTCAGGATCAGGGCATGGCCCAGGAATTTACCGACCAGAACCTGCCAGCGATGGACGGGGTAGCTCAGCAGCAAGGACATGGTGCCGCGCTCGATCTCGCCCACAATGGCATCGTAGGACAGCAGCATGGCGATGAGCGGGATCAGGAAAATAGACAGACTGGACAGGCTGACCACCGTCACAGTCAACGGGTCGACCTTGACGCTGCCGGTGGGGGCGCTGCCCAGAAAGCCGAGCGACAAGGCCAGGGTGGCCAGCAAGAGGGTGACTGCCAGTACCCAGCGGTTGCGCAGCCCGTCGCGCACTTCCTTTTGGATGATGATCAGGACAGGGTTCATGGCTCAGTAATCCTCGCGCTTTAAAAAGTGCGCATAAAGCTCGTCCAAACCGGGGGACTCCAGCTCCAGATCCTTCAAGCCAGGCAGGGTGTGCGCCTCACGCAGGATCTGGATTTTTTCCGCTTCAGTGCAATGACGCTCCAGGCGGTTTGTGCCTATGGGTTTCCAGTGCGGTGGCACAGGGTCCGGTATGCGTTCCACGGTCAGGCGAATGCGTACCGGCAAGCCGGCATGCTGGCGCAGGTCGGACAAGGTGCCATCGGCAATCTTGCGTCCTTGTTGCATCACGATGATGCGGTCTGCCAGACGTTCCATCTCTGCCAGAGCGTGGGTGCTGAGCAGGATGGTGGCCCCGGCATCGCGCAGTTCTTGCACGATCTCGTAGAACAGCAGACGGGAGGCCGGGTCCAGTCCGGTTGTGGGTTCATCCAGCAAAAGCACACGGGGTTTGCCCAGCAGGGTTTGGGCCAGTGCCAGCCGTTGGCGCATGCCTTTGGAGTACGTGCCTACGCGTTTGTGAGCCGCTTGGGCAATGCCGACACGTGCCAGTAAAGCCTGGTTGTCACTGGTCGGCAGCCCTTTGAGGCGGGCGTAAAACGCCAGTGTTTCGGTGCCGGTCAAGGCAGGGTGCAAGGCGACGGTTTCAGGCAGGTAGCCGATATGGGCTCGCAGCCGGGCAGCCTGGGATGAACCCGCATCGTGGTCCAGCAAGGTGACCTTGCCTTCATCGGCACGGATCAGGCCCAGAATCAGTTTGATGACAGTACTTTTGCCTGCGCCATTGTGGCCAGCCAGCACCGTGCATTGGCCGGGGTAAAGCTCGAAGTTCACCGCGTTGGTAGCGCGCTGCTGGCCATACAGTTTGCTGACATTGGACAGCGAGACAGGGGCCGGGCGGTTATTGGATGGAGTCATGATGGGCCTTGTAGCGCTCCCAGACGGGATTGTCGGGCGCACGCATCAGCGGTGCGCTATCGATGATGCCGCCGGGCAAAATGGCAGGAAATTGGGTTTGCGCCCAGCGCACAATGGAAACGGCGGGGCTGTTCAAGAGCACGCGGGCCGAAGGGGCTCGCCACACCAGTTGTTCAATCAGGCCATTGGGGCGATAAGCGGTGTCACCGATGCCGTCACCGTTCAGGTCAAAGGCGCTGTGATCGCTCCAGTAATTGCCCCGGTCCTTGCTGGACCACTCCAGGTAGCGGGTGCCCACATACTTCACCTGATTCTGGTTCTGGATGAAGGCGTTTTCCGTGATCTCATTGCCTTCGGAACCGGCGGTGTAGTGCACCCCGATCTGGGTGTTCTGAATCAGGTTGCCGGAGATCTTGTTGAAGTTGGCGTTGTAGAGAAAAACGCCTTTCTCGGCCCCGTCCACGATATTGTCGGTAATGGTCGATTGCTGGGCGGCGTTGAGCATCAAGCCTTGATGTGTGCTGTTGATGCTGATGTTTTCACGTACCGTCAGGAACTGCGAAAACATCAGGGCATAAGCAATGTCATTGCCTATGGAGACATTGCTGCTGACCTCGCTGTTATTGGTGTACATGTAGTGCACCGCATAGCGTAGCTGGGTAAAGCGGTTGTGGCTGAACACATTGTCGCGGCTGGTATTGGAAAAAATCCCGTCGCGACCCCAGGAAATATCGTTGTACAAGATGCGTGAGCCGGGGGAGTTCCAGACGGTCACGCCATTGCCACGCTCATTCAGACGCAGCTCTTTATTGCCCACGATAGTGTTGTGCTGCACCAGCGCGTTGTGGGGCCCCCAGACATATACCCCCACCAGATTGTCGAGGATGTCGTTGTTTTCGATCAGGGCGTTATGGGCGGGCTTGTCCAGGAAGATGCCCGCATCCATATCCGGCAGGCTCAAGCCGGAATTGCGCACGGTGATCTGACGTATCTGCACATCTTCCGCCTGGACCCACACCGTGCGACCTTCACGTTCGCCCATCAACACGGCTTGCCGGTTGCTGGGGCCTTGAAGCGTCAAAGGTTTGTTCACGATGATATTGCCCTGATACGTGCCGGGAGCCAGCATCAGGATGTCGCCGGCTTGGGCGGCATCGATAACGGCTTGCAGCGCGGTATCGGCAGGCACCTCAATGGTGGCCGCTTGAGCAGCCAGACCACTGGCCGCAAGGGCCAGGATCGTAAGCGGCTTGAAGGCCAGCCTCAGCACCAGGGTTGGGCTGAGGCATCGTGCACGGGCGGGGAGCAGGCGGAAAGGCTTCATGTCACCGTCAGGCTTTGGGTTTCACATTCATCTGACCGGACATTTCCATGTGCAAGGCGTGGCAGAACCACTGGCAGTAGTACCAATGCACACCGGGGCGAGAGGCCGTGAAGGTGACCGAGCTGGTTTGCTGCGGTCCAATTTCCATGGCCACGCCATAGCCAGACAGGGTGAAGCCGTGGGTCAAGTCTTCGATCATTTCCATATTGGTGACTACGACGGTGACTTCATCGCCCTGATTGACCTCAAAGCTGGGCACGGAGAACACGGGTGCCACGGCAGTCATGTAGACCCGAACCTTGTTGCCATCCCGGATGACCTTGGAGGCACCTTCCAGGGTGACGCCATCTTTCTCGGCCATCTTCCGTGCGCTGTCCCACCATGGATCGTCGCGAGTCCAGACGCGCTTGGGTCGTACTTTTTCGGCGGCAACCAGCAGCATGTCGTGCGGTTCGGCAAAACTTGGGCCATCGTGGACCAGCTTCATCACATCGCCTGAAATGTCGATCAACTGATCGTTCTCGGGTTTGAGCGGGCCTACGTTCAGGAAGCGGTCTTTGGAGAACTTGTTCAGCGACACCAGCCATTTGCCATCGGCCTCTTTGGTCTCGCCCATGGTGGTGTGGTTGTGGCCGGGCTGGTAGTGCACGTCCAGTTTCTGGATGATGGGGTCTACGTCCTTGCCCTGATACGCCTCGATGGCCTTGGCAATGTTCCACTTCACGATCTGGCTGTCGATAAACAGCGTGGTGTAGGCATTACCGCGGCCGTCATAGGCCGTGTGCAGTGGGCCTAGGCCCAGTTGAGGTTCTGCCACTACGCAGTCGCGTGGTTTGATCTTGTCGGCAAACAAGTCATCCAGGCGGCGCACGTCGATCATGGTGACGGTGGGCGAGAGCTTGCCGTTAAAGACCACGTGGATGCCATCGGGGGAGGCATTGCAACCGTGGGGGGAGTTGGGTACGGGGATGTAGCGGGTGTAGCGCGAGCCTTTGCGGCCATCCAGCACTTTGACGCCCTGCATTTCTTTGAAGTCGCCTTTCTTGACGCCGTCTTCAATGGCTTTCAGGTTGAACACCACGGCCCAGTCCTGCTCGTTGGCGCTCATCTCGCCTACATCTATTCCCTTTTCGGAGTTGTAGCAGGTGGAGAACGCGTACTTGCCCTGGTAGTCGGCGTCGCAATTGTCCAGGTTGCCGTCCACGATCACCTGCCAGGCGATTTCCATGGTGTCGCCATCAATGGCGGTAAACACCGAGAAATAGTTTTCCTTGGGGTTGCCAAAGATTGTGCCGTTATTGGGCAGGGGGACGATGTGCTCGCCGTTGCAGAACACATAGCCGGTGCGTGGGTAGCGTTGCGGGCGCAGGCCGTGGATACCGTCGGCATTGGGAATCTCAATGATCTTGTCGCACTTCATGACATCGCAGCGCACGCGAGCCACGCGGTTATTGGCCTTGTCGTTGATGTAGATGAAGCGCCCGTCATAGGTCCCGTCGGTAAAGGACATATGGGGGTGGTGAGCATCGCCATTGGGCAAAATGCCGCCCAGGGAGTCTGCAAACGCCAGGGTTTCAGGCGTCAGATTGGCGCGCATGATCTGGCGGCTTTCGTTGGTAATCCCCCAGCCGGTGGCACTACAAATATTGAAGATCGGGATGCGCATCAGTTCGCGCATGGAGGGCAGACCCATGATGCGGATCTCGCCGGACTGACCACCGGAATTAAAGGCGTAGTACTGGTCCAGCTCGCCCGGCTCAATATGGGCGCTTTGCCCGTTCGGCGCCTTTTTGGTATCGGCCAAGGCATTGCCAATGTGGGTGGCGCTGACCACAGCAGCGCCGGATAAGGCGGCGGTGCCCAAAAAGGCGCGGCGGCTCAGACCCTGTTTATCCTGCTTGTTCTCGGACATGGTGTGATTTTCCTTGTGTGTGATGACGTGACCGACTTGGCGCTGGGGCGCGCCCAGGCGTCTCACGGCGTGGCGGGGGTGGAATCGGTACTGTCTACGCTGCGTGGACGCACGGTAGGGCGGGCAGCAGCATCGTCTTGCAGCGAGCTGGCAACGGCAACGGGGGCCGGTTTATCTCGCTTGCGCTTGGCGATCTTTTGAATCAGGTGCGGGCATTTTTTCTCGTGGTGATACAGCATCTGGCAATTCAGACACTGGATACATTCGTTGGGGTTGATGGGGCCTTCGGGCTCGATGGCTTGTACGGGACAGTCGGTCGCACAGCGCTGACAGGGGTTGCCACACATGGGGTAGCGACGCAGCCAGTCAAAAATGCGCAGGCGGGCGGGGATGGCCAGGGCAGCGCCCAGGGCACAGAGATAGCGGCAGTAAAAACGCTCGATGAACAGGCTGGCAATCAGCAGCAGTACGGCAAAGATCGTGAAGGGCCAGTCGCGGATGAATTTCAGGATGATGGCGGTCTTGAAGGGTTCGACTTCGGCCATCTTTTCGGCCACGGCCATGTCGTACAGGGCAAAGCCAAACAGCAGAATGAAGGTCACGTACTTGATGGCTACCAGCCGTTTATGGGCGCTGTAGGCCACCTTGATCTGGGGAATGCGCAGGAAGCAGGCCAGCTTGTTGGCCAGCTCTTGCAGTGCTCCGAAAGGACAGAGCCAGCCACAGAAGGCGCCCCGGTTCCAGAAAATCAGGGAAATGGCGGTAGCAATCCACAGAATGAAGACCAGTGGATCCATCAGGAAGTATTCCCAGCGGAAATCGGTGCGCAGGGCGTGGGAGAACGTCAGTACATTCACCACGGACAATTGGGCCGAGGCGTACCAGCCAATCCAGACCAGGGAGAACAGCAGAAAGCCAATACGAAAGCGTCGGTAGAACACCTCGTGTTTTGTCAGCGTGTCCTGGAAGAAGAAGACTCCGCCCAAGGTCAGCAAAGACACCAGCAGCACGGCAATTTGTACCTTCTTGCCAGCCCAGATTTGCTTGTACAAAGGCTCGCTGGCGGTTTCCAGGTCATCGTGCTCTGCGGCTTCGGGGGCCGCTGCAGCGGCTGCTGGAGGGGGCGCCGTCAAATAGGAGTCAGGAAGCTGGTAATTCAGGTTCAGCGTGACAAAGGCTTTGTCTTTGACGCTAAGCACACGCTGTACCAACAGTTGCAGTCGCCAGGGTAAAACAGGATCAAAGGTGGCGGTAGCAGGGATCTTGAACAGGGCGGCTTCTTTGAAATCCGGAGCACCTGCGGCTTTCACGCCGGGCAGACGTTGGTGATCCAGGTCGGTGAAGTGAAAGCTGTCCAGGTCCTGGATGATTTCGATGCGGTCAAAAATCCCGCCTCGCACATAGCCCGATCCCTTGAAGGAATACAGCCCATTGCCCACGACCAGCATGGCCTGCTGGCCGGGTTTCAGTTCTTGTTGCAGGTAGTTGTAATCGGCCTCGCCTAACAGGCTTTGTCCAATGCTGGGCACGCTGACCAGGGCGGCGTACAGGTCGATAAAGGTGTCTTGTGGATCGCCTTCCTGAGGATGGGCGGCGGCCTCTGTACGGCCATTATCAATAAAGGCCTGGTTGATGTCGGCCACGCTGACATGCAGGCGTTGGATGGCACCGCTTTGGAGCAGTTCGTCCCAGCTGGAAATGGTGTGGTTGCTGGTATCTATGCTGCGCTTGACGGCGACGGGTGCCGTGGCGGGGGCGGCAGGCTGGCCTATGCCTTCTTGCCGGGCCACCAACTGAGAAGAGCGCATGATGCTGTCGCCCACGACCATCAAGGTCACGGTGGCACCGCTGATGATATCTACGGGTGGCGGTGCGCCGGGTTTGGGGCGGTTCTTGATGTAGTTCTGGCCGATATAGCCTTGAATAAAGGCTTCGACGCGCGACTCCGGAATACCGATCAAGACAATGGGTTCATGGTGTTCCAGCAGCTTGGCGGCGACGATGCTGCCATCCATGCTCATGGCAACCAGAGTGTCGATGGGGAAACTGGAATAGCCGCGGGTGTTGACGATGTCGGTCGTCACATAGACATACCCTAGCTGCTCCTGATCTTTAAATACCTTGGCGACAGGCAGCGAGCCTGCGGGCTCGCTGGTGTGGGTGGCGGTGGGAAAGATCTCGTTGAGGGCAATGTCCGGAAGGAAGTGGGCAATGCGCGACGTGGAGTGTGCGGAAGTGCTGCTTAAACAGGCTGCCAGCAGGAAAAGCAGGAGCCAGATAGTGCGTAACTGGACATGCCGGGCCAAGCGATTGAGGGACGTCATTTCTTACCACCTGCAACAAGATTCTTGCGAGATGGTAGGGGTTATCCTTTGTTTGCTCTTTGTGTCAGAGCAAGGACAGATTCTGACAAGAGTGGGTGTGGGTCGGCGTCAGTCAGCTCTTGATCTGTGAGAAATGATGGCAGGCTTTGCTGGCCGGGCTTTAGATGGGGTTCAGCTTTGGTGACGCAAATAATTCAGGACCGCGTCGGCATCACCCTGAAAAATGACCCGATCTTTTTTTTGCTCGCGCTGATAGCTGTACATGGGGTCGTAGTATTGCGTCAGCAGGCCCCCAACCCAGTCGCGGTGGTCGTCCAGCGCGCCAC
Organism: Alcaligenes sp. CHO6; assembly: GCF_037120595.1. NCBI lineage: Bacteria > Pseudomonadati > Pseudomonadota > Betaproteobacteria > Burkholderiales > Alcaligenaceae > Alcaligenes > Alcaligenes sp. CHO6. Next base: position 113,542 of record NZ_JBANCI010000003.1, on the reverse strand, counting down.
TACGCTCTTGTTCCTGCAAGGCGGCGTCCATGATGGCTGATAGTTGCTGGTAGCGTTGATGACCCAGCCGTTTGGTGATGCGGGCCAGGCTTTGACGCAGTTGCTCGGCAAACAGCGCAAAGCCGGTTTGCGGGTCGTGCTGCTGTGTAAACTCCGCGTGCAGATTCTGAACGTAGTCGCGCACGATGCGCGTAATGCGGTTTTCCAGACTGTCTTCCAGCCAGATAATGGGCCACTGCTGCATGCCACGATACAGGCTCAGTGGCAGGCTGCAACGACCAATAGTCTGGCTTTCATCTTCCAGCACAAAGCCTTGATGCCCTTGTGCGGTTTTCTTGAGCATGGAAATGGACAGGCGGTGTTCAAAGTCGATCTGGCTGGGTTGGCCAGTGGCATGTTTGCCAAAGCTGGAACCGCGATGGTGGGCATAGCCCTCCAGATCCAGACTGTGATCAAGTTGCTGCAGCACATCAGTTTTGCCTGTACCTGTCATGCCCCCCAGAATCTGAAAGCGGGCACTGCTGATGGTTTGTTCCAGATTGTGCAGCAAAAAGCCACGCATGGCCTTGTAGCCGCCCACCACGCGTGGGTAGCGAATGCCCGCCTCTTCGCGTAGCCAGGTTTGTGTGATCTGGCTGCGCAGACCACCCCGAAAGCAATACAAATAACCGTCGGGGTGCGCTTGCGTGAATTGCACCCAGGCTTGCAGCCGTTCTTTCTTGATCTGACCGCTGACCAGTTTATTGCCCAGCGCAATCGCGGCGTCCTGACCATGCTGCTTGTAGCAGATACCCACTTGATGACGCTCTTCATCGTTCATCAATGGCAGGTTCAACGCGCCGGGAAAGGCACCTTTGTTGAACTCGATGGGAGCGCGAGCGTCCATCAAAGGCACATCGTTCAGGAACAGCTCGCGGTAGTCGTGGGTGTCAGGGCGCATCAAGCAATTTCAACAGCGTAGGTGTTGGCGGGGATGAATTCCCCGATGGCGTCCAGTTTCAAACCCAGTTCGGCCGCCATGGTCATGAATTCGGCCGTGGCAGAAGGCTCCACAGCGATCAGCAACCCACCGCTGGTTTGCGGATCGCACAGAATGTTGATCTGGTCCTGGCTGATGGGGGCAATGCGGTGGCCGTAGCTGTCAAAGTTACGTTGGGTTCCGCCGGGGACGCAGCCTTGTTCCAGATAGTATTCAATGCCGGGCAACAAAGGGACGCGGTCCAGATTCAAACGGGCAGTCAGGCCGCTGCCATCGGCCATTTCAATCAGGTGACCCAGCAGACCAAAGCCCGTTACGTCCGTCATGGCTTTCACGCCGGCCAGTTGGGCAAAGCGGCTACCGGGCTTGTTCAGCGTACACATCCAGTCGCGAGCCAGATTCTGGTCTTCGGGGCGCAGCTTGGCCTTTTTTTCGGCTGTGGTCAGAACACCGATGCCCAAAGGCTTGGTCAGATAAAGCTGACAGCCCTCGGTAGCGGTGTCGTTGCGCTTTAACTGTGCTTTATCCACGACGCCTGTAACGGCCAGACCAAAAATAGGTTCGGGCGCGTCAATGGAGTGGCCCCCCGCCAGGGCAATGCCGGCAGCATCGCAGGCGGCGCGTCCGCCACGCACCACTTCGCGCGCGATTTCCGGAGACAGCACGTTGATGGGCCAGCCCAGAATCGCAATCGCCATGATCGGCTTGCCACCCATGGCATAGATATCGCTGATGGCGTTGGTAGCGGCGATGCGCCCGAAGTCGTACGGGTCATCCACGATGGGCATGAAAAAATCAGCGGTCGAGACGACGCCTGTTTCCTCGTTCAGGCCGTACACGGCGGCATCATCGCGGGAGGTATTGCCCACCCACAGGTTCGGGTCCAGATTCTGGGCACCACTGCCGGCCAGGATAATGTCCAGTACCTTGGGAGAGATTTTGCAGCCGCAACCGGCTCCATGGCTGTATTGGGTCAGACGAACGGGGGTATCCATGAGCACGCACCAGGAAATAGGTTGAAGGTGAAATGATACTAAATTGCCTGTGGGTCCTGCAGGCTTTTAGCTAGGGGAAGAGGAGCGGACGGACACGCTGCGCGAGCTGGTCGGTGGCCACCCATTGAGCAAACTGCTCGCCCAGGCGCTGGCTTTGTTCCACCGAGTTTTGCCAAGCCTGACGCCGGTCTGCATCCGATAAACGCTTGTAGTCGGACCGGCTGGGAATTTTGCACTCGTTCAGCCGCTGATAAAAGCGGGGTGTGGGACAGAGCAAAACCAGCTTGTCCAGGCTATGTGGCCGACGTGCCTTTTGCCAGCGTGGCAGGTATTTGTCGAACCAGCTGGCACTGATGTTCTGGGTGAAATGGGGAAACAGGCTCAGGCCGGGGCCCTCCAGATCCAGTGCGCAAAAGTTGTAATCGACCAGACCGCCATCCCGGTAGAGCCCGGCAGGCCAGTTGTGAGCGGCATCCACCCCGTCAATCACAAGTGGTATCGCGGTGCTGGCTGCCAGGGTCTCGAACAGATTGTGTTCGTCCAGCGCGGCATAGCGAGCCTGTTTTCGATGCTTGTCCTCAATCGGCAAGGGGCTGCGGGTGTCATGCACAATGACCCGCTCAAAAAACCAGTGAGGGATGGCAGGATGGACATAGTTTCCGACCATGCAGCCCAGCAAGGCTGCGCCGAGCTGCCTGGGGTTCCGAGAGCTGGCCCAGCCTTTGCTGCGTGCAACGGTGATGGCAAAGCGATAACGTGGGTGGTTCAGGATGGCCGCCTGGGCGTCCGCGTTCCCCAGCAAGGTTCGGAGCATGCCCTGCGTCGAGCGCGTAATGTCCGCCACGGTGGATTGGGGCATAAACGGGCTGTGTATGTAAAGCTGGGCAAAGTCCGCAAAGGCTTTGTAGGGATCGTTCTGGGCGGCGCAGGCAAAGCGCCAGGAGGCAATCGAGCTGCCAAACAGCCAGAGCGGCTCGTCATGAGTGTTGAGCCAGTCTCCAAACAGATACTGATCCAGCCCGGTCAGTGCCAGGGCCTTGGGCCCTCCGGCGCTGCCAATCAGCGTGCTGATGTCTTTGGCATGCAAGCCATGGTTTTGAATGTGACGATAGGCGTGAGGGCCAGCATAGATCGCAAGATCAGGCTCGACGGACGACAAGGTCAGCTCCCGACTGTGGTGACTCAGGCGCCAGAAAACTGGCGAACAAGGCTTTAGTCTAGCGCTGTTGGGGCGCAAGGAAGCGCTTATCTGTCGGGTAAGAGGTGCGAATGCCGTGGAGAAATAAAAATGGCCGGCACCCGAGGTGCCGGCCATTGGCGGGGGGCAAGGTTTTTAGAAACGCAGGCCTACGCCCAGCCAGTAACGGCGGCCATCTTCCACGTAGCTGTAGTCTTCATAACGGACTTGTTTATCCAGTACGTTGTAGATGCCTGCGTACAGGTCTACGTTCTTGTTCAGCTTGTAGGTGCCGCCCAAGTCCACGAAGGTATAGGACGGAGCGCGTGTGCTGGAAGAGGAAGCCGAGCTGACTGGCTCGCTTTCTTTGCCACGGTAGTTCACGCGTGCCCATGTGCTGATCTTCTCGGTCGGGCGCCAGTCCAGGCTGACATTGGCCATGTGCTTGGGCATCTGATTCAGAGGCTGACCTTCGTTAGGACCGCTCTTTTGCTTGGAGTCGGTGTAGGTATAGTTGGCCTTCAAGGTCCAGTCCTTGGCCAGATCCCACGTGAAATTGGTTTCAATGCCGCGAGTGACTGCCTTGTCCACGTTTTCGTAGGTGGTTGGGTTGGAACCAAACTGGTTGGGACCGTCAGTGCATTTGGTGCTCGGGCACGACACGCGGGTGATCTTGTCCTTGAAGTCGTTGTTGAACAGGGTCACGCCGGCAGAAAAGCCTTCCAGCGTGTCATACATCACCCCAAATTCCTGGGACAGCGATTTTTCTGGCTTCAGATCAGGATTTCCGTACATATTGCCACCGCGGCTGACCTGGCCCCAACCGGGGATGGTTTGCCGCAAGTCGGGGGCACGAAAGCCTGTGGACACCCCGCCTTTGATCGTCCAGTTGTCGGTGGCCGACCACACACCATAAATACGAGGGCTGACGTGCTTGCCAAAGTTTTCGTCGTGGTCGTAGCGCAGGCCGCCAGTCAGGGCAAAGCGGTTGGTCAGGCTCCACTCATCTTCCATGAACAGCGCCCACTGGGTGCGTTTGATGCGGCTGATGCCCGTGGTGAGCTGGTTACCGGTTTCATCGTTCAGCTTCTGATGCTGGTAAGAAGCACCGATAGTCAGCAAATGATCCCCCAATGGAGCGACCCAGGCGGTACGTGCATCGGTGTTTTTGATGCGCATATCCCGTGACTTGTTGTTGAAGTCTTCCTGCTGCACGTAGGTGTCGGACGTGGCAAAGCCCCAGTTGCCGTTGTGGGTCAAGGATACTTTTTCACCGCGGTAATCCGTTTCGGAGCTGGCGGGGCAGCCAAAGCGACCGCAAGCGGTACCCGGAGCCACGGGTTCGACGGTTTTACCCAGCGTGGAGTTGTATTTTTGACGCTTGCTGCTGCCTTCCAGCACAAAGCTGTGGTTGTCCGAAGGAGTCAGGCTCAGCTTGGCCCCGACTTCAAAGGACTCACGCTTGCGATAGCCGTTGTAGATATCGTCTTCTTGACGATTGGTCTGCTGACCATAGACTTGCAAACCCAGCAGGCCGTCTTTGATCGGCCCGCCCAGCATGAAGTTGCCTTGGAAGATATCGCCGGAGCGGCTATGCGATTGCAAGGTGCTGTCCAGGCGGACGGCTCCCCCCCATTGCTTGGGCACCTTGCGGGTAATGATGTTGACTACACCGCCCATGGCGTCGGAGCCATACAGTGAGGACATAGGGCCACGCACCACTTCGATACGTTCAATTTCGGTCAGGGGAGGGGTCCAGCCGCCTTCCACACCGGAAGAGTCCGAGTTGGTCCGTGTTTCGGTAGAGCTTTGGCGTTTGCCGTCGATGAGGATCAGCGTGTACTTGGAGCTCATGCCGCGAATCGTAATGTCACGACGGTCGCCACCGCCCGTCACAATCACGCCGGGTACATCTGACAGGGCGTCGTAGGCATCGCGGTAAAACTTGTTTTCCAGGTCCTCGCGGGTAATGACGGTAATCGAAGCCGGAGCTTCTTTAATATCCTGCTCAAAGCCCGAAGCGGTTACGACAACAGGGCTAAGTTGAACGGGTGTGCTGTCTTGAGCAACTGCACCACTGGCAGCAAAAACGCTTGCCAGAACGAGCGGCAAGCGTTTTACGGTAAAGAGAGATTTCATTGACGACTTCCAATTTGTGTCTGTTTTTAGCGTGTGCTGCGGTTGCCTTGCTCTTACTGGCCGTATTCCCCGTACAGCGACATTAATGATACCCATTCTCATTTCCAAATCAAAAACAAAATGCAGCATTGGTATTGAAAATGAGAATAATTGCTAAACGCGTTGCTAGGTTGCAACATAACTGTAACGTCAACGGCGGAAGGCGGAGAGCACCACGGTCAAGCGTTCAGCGTTGGCAGCCCGAAATCAGTCTTGAAAGCCTATGGTTCGTAAGGAAATAGGGTTTCCTGATTGACAGGATTTGGCTTTAAAGGAAACATGCTTGCTTGAAGAAGTAGTCAGAACAATTCCAAACAACACGCTCTTCATCTCGTGGATACGGCCCATGCTGTATCAGCCTTCACAGCAGTTCTTGGCCTGGGCCAGGATCGCCATCACTGAAGCGACTTCTTTTCAATTGCACAGGGGCCTGGTTCAAGCACGAGGCTCTGTGTCTTTGGATGCTCCAGGCTGTTCACAAGGAATACTCATGACTACGACGATGGATTTGTCCAAATCAACGTTGATCGCTCGCGCGCAGGAACAGATGCAGGCTCAGTTTCAGGTTCCGGAACGCAGTGTTAAAGAAAAGTTGGCCCTGACCTGTCGAATTCTGTTTGACGGCGGTCATGACTCCGGCTTGGCGGGACAAATTACAGGGCGGGGCAAGCAGGAAGGTACCTATTTCACCCAGCAGTTAGGCTTGGGCTTCGATGAGATCAGTGTGTCCAATATTTTGCTGGTGGATGAGGACCTGAGGGTTCTGGAAGGGCAGGGCATGCCTAATCCGGCGAACCGCTTTCACTCCTGGGTGTATCGCGCACGACCCGACGTCAATTGCATTATCCATACCCATCCTTTGCATGTGGCGTCCTTATCCATGTTGGGCGTGCCTTTAGAAGTCTCTCATATGGATAACTGCACGTTGTACGAGGACTGTGCTTTCCTGAAAGACTGGCCTGGCGTGCCTGTCGGCAATGAAGAAGGGCAGATCATCTCCCAGGCCTTGGGTAACAAGCGTGCGATTTTGCTGGCGCATCACGGCATGTTGATTGCGGCCGGCTCCATCGAAGAAGCCTGTGTGCTGGCCTTGCAGTTCGAGCGTGCCGCGCGGATGCAGTTGCTGGCTATGTCTGCCGGGCAGATCAAGCCGATTCTTCCGGAGCTGGGGCGAGAGGCACATGACTGGATCTTGCGCCCTCGCCGGTCCGAGATTGGCTTCGAGTATTACGTGCGCAAGGCTTTAAAGCATCATGCCGATGCACTTGAGTAAAACCCAGGGGTGAATAGTCTTGGGGGCGTTCGAGATCGCAGGCAATCTCTCGCTCAAAGGCAGGTGGCGGAAAGCAGCAGGAGTCGAACCTACCTGGGAACGTCTGACGCCCCCAACCGGGTTTGAAGCCCGGCCGTGCCACCGGGCACGGATGCTTTCCTTCAAGAGGCCCTATCATACGTTAGGGCCGGTCAGGCTTCAACGATCGGGGAGCCGTCTGCTTCGGCACCCACTTCGCGCTTTTGGTTCAATCCGCTGCTGCCCAGGTCTCGCCTCGTAAAACATGGCGATCACGCACCCGTCGTGTATAGCCGATACGATCAAAAAACTCCAGAATCTGAATGGCCCGTTTGCGGCCCAATCCGGTTGCGTCCCGAAACTGGGCGGCGCTGACTCCTTGACCCGTGTGCAGTTCCTCGACGATGTGGGCCAGAGCCGCAATCTGACGACGGTGGTAGAACAGATCATGCACGACCTGAAACAGTTCGCCTTGGCGGACCAGTCGGCGCAGCACGTTGCGCGTCTGCTCCTCGGGCGCCTCGGTTTCTTTGGCCAGATCGCGTGTCCAGGGTGGATCGAAGCGGCCAGCGTCGATTAACGGCAGCAGGGCTGCGGCCAGGATTTGATCATCGGGACTGAGCGTGACGCGGTGCCCTGGGGTATGCAGCCAGGCACCCTGTCGAGCCAGGCGCTGTTCTGCCAGCAGATGCTCGCTTAAGAGTTGCCAGACCGCGTCGGGCATGGTGGGTGCCGCCATGCGGCGCAAGCGGCTGACGGACAGGCCCGGTTCGTCCGGATAGCGCTCATGAAACTGCAGCATCACGCTTTCTACGTGTTGGCAGAGCGCTTCCAGGCGTGCATCACCGAGCAAAATAGGCTGACTTTGTGGGCGGGACCCGGTGTGCCAGCGGGCGTTTGCAGGAGCGATCAAGCGGTGCTGCGTTCCACCCGACAGACGTAGGAGCGTTGCTTCGTCCAAGCCGTAAGGTGCGTGGGCCAGCAGGCCTTCCAGTGGTCCGCCGCGCGCCCATTGTGCCAGGGCGTCCAGCCAGGACAGTCGTGTCGTAGAGCGTCGTTTGCGGTCTGGTGCGTTCGGGTCCAGCACAATCCCGCCACCGACTGTTTCGCTGGCCTGTGCGTTGCGCAAGATAAAGCGTTCACCGGTCATGGAGCAGATAGGTCGGTCAAAGACCAGTTGAACCTTAGCGGTCTGACCGGCTTGCAAGGCGTCGCCCTCCAAAGGCACGGCATGGGCTGTCAGGTGCGCGGCGCCCAGGTGCACATGCCAGGGCGACCAAGTACGCAAGGCGGGCATGTCCTTGTCCAGCAGGCTCAGTTCCACGTCGATACGTGTAGAAGGGATAAAACAGCGGGCGTCGGCCAGCCAGTCGCCACGCTCGATATCCTGCACATCGATCCCACCCAGGTTCAGGGCGCAACGCTGTCCGGCGCGGGCCTGGCGTGAGGCCCGGTTCTGAGCATGAATACTGCGTACCCGTACCGGCGTGCCGCGTGGCATCAGGTGCAGGTCTACCGGGGGGCCATCCAGATCCAGCGTACCGTCATGCACGGTGCCGGTCACCACTGTCCCGTGGCCCTGCAAGGTGAACACACGATCAATGGCCAGACGGAAATAACCTTGCCCTTCCTGCCGGGTCGATTGCATGGCCTGCGTATGCAGATGCTGGCGCAGCGCTTGCAGGCCGGGATGCTCCTCACTCAAGGCATCCACCACAAAGACAGGTGCCTGTTCCAGAAAGGTGCCGTGAGCAAGCGCTCGTAGTTCCGCCTTGACCGATTCAAGGCGAGCGGTATCGGCCCGATCGGCCTTGCTCAGTACGAGGGCTCCGGCATTCAAGCCCAGCAATTGCAGCACGGCCAGATGTTCGCGGGTCTGTGGCATGACACCATCATCTGCCGCCACGATCAGCAAGCCAAAATCAATGCCCGTGGCACCTGCAACCATGGTGTGTACCAGGCGCTCGTGGCCGGGCACATCAATAAAGCCCAGGATCTGGCCGTCGGGCAGAGGCGTGTAGGCATAGCCCAACTGGATGGAGATGCCGCGCTTTTTTTCCTCCTCCAGACGATCGGTATCCACGCCCGTCAAGGCGCGGATCAAAGTGGTTTTGCCGTGATCGATATGGCCTGCAGTACCAACAATCATGCTTGCTCGGGATTCAGTTGTGCGCTGAGCAACGGTTCAGCGTGTTCTTCCAGACAGCGCAGGTCGAGCCAGAAGGCATCTTGCGCAATGCGTCCGATGACGGGCTGGGGCAAACTGCGCAGGCGTTCTTCCAGTTGGGTCAGATGGCGGCCCGGACGGCCCGGCCCTTTGTAGGCAAAGCGCAGCCCGAAGCTAGGCAGCACATCTTCGGGCAACGCCCCGCTGCCAATCTGGCTCAACATGGCAGTGGGTTCGACAGCAAATTGTGTGCCCACCCATTGCTGCAGGACTGGTGCCAAACGCAGTGCCTGGGCGCGCATTTCAGCCGCAGGTCGGGTCAGCAGACGCAGGGTAGTCAGATGCTCGGGCAAGCGCTCTGGCGAACGGTATAAGGCCAGCACGGGCTCCAGTGCTGCCAGCGTGATTTTGCCTACACGCAAGGCGCGTTTGAGCGGGTTCTTCTTGATCTTGGCGATCAGATCGGCGCGGCCTACGATCAGGCCTGCCTGTGGGCCACCCAACAGCTTGTCACCGCTGAAAGTCACGATATCGGCGCCCGCTTCGATGGTTTCGCGCACGGTAGGCTCGGGTGGCAGGCCCCATTGGCTTAAATCAACCAAGGTGCCACTGCCCAGATCGACGCTGGTGGGCAGGCCGTGCTTTTTGGCGATCTGTGCCACTTCCCTTACCGAAACGCTTTTGGTGAAACCTTTGACGGCGTAGTTGCTGCAATGCACCTTCATTAACATGGCGGTGCGCTCGTTGACGGCGTTGTCGTAATCGGCCGCATGGGTACGGTTGGTGGTGCCGACTTCATGTAAAAGCGCCCCGGCGCGTTTCATGATGTCGGGAATGCGAAAGGCTCCGCCAATTTCAACCAGCTCGCCGCGTGACACCACGGTTTCGCATTGGGGACTCAGGGTGCTGAGCATCAGCAGCACGGCAGCTGCATTATTGTTTACGACAGTAGCGGCCTCGGCGCCAGTCAGTTCGCACAGCAAGGGGCTGATCAGGTCATCACGATCGCCTCGCCCCCCGGTTGCCAGATCAAATTCCAGATTGGCGGGTGAGCGCATGGCCTGGACAACGGCCTGAATGGCGTCCTCTGGCAACATGGCACGCCCCAGATTGGTGTGTAGCACGGTGCCGGTCAGATTAAAGACCGGGCGCAGCTTTAAGCGGGACTCTGCTTGCAACTGTGCTTGCAGGGCTTTGGCGAGCTGCGCGGGCTCCAGATCCTGGGAGCTTAGCGCACCCTTTAACACCGCTTCCCGCAGTGCCTGCAAATGACCGCGAGTGTGTTGACTGAGGCGGGAGTGGCCAAACTGGCGCAGCAAAGGCTGGAACTCTGACGAGCGCAGCAGGCGGTCCAGGGAGGGGATGTGGGCGGGGGAGAGTTCGGGAGTGGGGCTCATCATTCAAAGGCAGGCAAAGTCTGTGGGCAAGGTCTCTCGGCTACGCCTTGCGTGCACGACAGCAAGGCGTAGGGGAATCTTAGCTTAAGACTGCTGCCAAAGAAGGGGATTGCCGCTGGCACGGGAATAACCTGCTTCGCCCATCAAGACATCCAGAGCCAGACTGGCCAGATCATCGGCAACCGGGTCAATGCCCAGCTGTTTTTCCTGATAGAAGATTTTGCGGTAGGTGTGGCAGTTGTCACAGGACTCGGCCTTGATTCCTTCCGGGCCATCCTCGATCGCGTGGTAAGCCACGCCTTTGGTGCTTTCGCAGTGCGAGCAGGTGACTCGCACCAGATGCCATTCCACGCTGCAGCGAGGGCAACACATATAACGGCAACCGTCTTCACGACCACCGACACGCACCACACTGGATACGGGCAGGCTGCCGCAGGACGGGCACACGCCAAAGGGGCTGGTGACCGACAGTTGGCCTTCGGTCAGCGAGCAGGCCAGGTGCGTCCAGTACACCTGCAAGGCGGCCATGACAAAAGGGGCCGCGGCGCCCTCTTGTTCCGGCAGTTGTTCGGCCAGAATCGCGTCAGCCAGGTCTTCCAGCTTTTGCGGATCGGACTGGGCTGCTTTCAGCAGGCCCTGGCAGACCTCTTGCGCGGGAGCGGGCACGTCCGGGTTCTGGATCATGTGATTGAGCAGGTTGCTCAAGATGCTGAGCCACTGCGGATCGCGCTTCCAGCCCGAGGCCAACAAGGGCGGCATGCCGTGCCGTTGGGCTGTTTCCAGCACATCAGCGGGCAGCTCAGTGGGGGAAAGGGCGCTTAGTTGCGTGTGCTGGCCGTCCACCAGGTGCGCCAGCAACTGCAGATAGGCGCCGACGGGGTTGTCGGCAGCCAGTTGACGCAGACGCGCCGCCCGGTCCGCAAAAACGCTGGCTCGCACAGGCAGGCGCAGTCGGGGGATGGAGGTGTGGTCCAGACTTTCAATTTCGCCGCGCGGAAGGATGCGTTGCAAGACAGACTCCTGAAAACAAGGCTGCCATGCCCGAAATGGCGCATGGCAGCCGGGTTACTGATAAAGCAGATTACCGCTTATTTGGCGGAACGGCGTTGACCTTTTTCCATTTCCTCACGGAACCAGGCGCGGTGGTGTTTCCAGGCCCAGGCGCGGGTCACCGTGCCGCGGGTCATGGCCTTGACCGAACCCTTGACCCAGATCCCGGCGTAGATGTGCACGATAATCGCGCAAATCATCAGCAAGGCGCAGGCCGCGTGCAGCACGGAGGCCAGACGGATGGCCCAGATGGGGAAGAAGGCGGAAAAGTATTCGCGCCACATCACCACACCGGTTGCCAGCAGGCCAATCATGAAGATTACCAATGCAAAAAACAGGATTTTTTGCCCGGCGTTGTAGCGCCCAACCTCGGGGATACGCTCGTCCTTGGCGTCCAGTACGTCCTTGAAGTGACGCAGCCAGGCTGCGTCACCCTTGGAGAACATATTGTGCCGCACCATGCGAGCCGCAAACAGGAAAAAGCACACAAACATCACCACGCCAATGAATGGGTGAAGAATGCGTGTCCAGGGCCCGCCGCCTAGCAGATGGCTCAGCCAGAACATGGACGGATGAAACAGCGCCAGACCGGACAAGGCCAGCAGCACAAAGCTGATGGCAATGATCCAGTGATTGATGCGCTGACTGGTGGTGTAGCGCTGAATCAGGTCCTTGCGGTTGTGATCAGTCATGGTGGGCCTCCTGGATCTTGCGTGCTTCCTCGTCGGCGCGGCGCTCGTCTTCCTCGTCAGTCTCGTTAGGACCGGTTCGGATGTAGTGGAAGAAACCAATCAGGGCGGTCAGTGCCATGGCCGCGACCCCCAGGGGCTTGGCCACGCCCTTCCATAACGAGACCATCGGGCTGATTTGCGGATCTTTGGGCAGATCGCTGTACAGCTCGGGCTTGTCGGCGTGGTGCAGCACGTACATGACGTGGGTGCCGCCCACGCCGGCCGGATCGTACAGGCCGGCATTGTCAAAGCCACGCGATTTCAGGTCTTCGATACGCTCGGCCGCGTGCTGCTGCATGTCTTCTTTGGTTCCGAAGACAATTGCGCCAGTCGGACAGGTCTTGGCACAGGCCGGCTCCTGACCAACAGCGACACGGTCCGAACACAAGGTGCACTTGTAGGCCTTCTTGTCCTTTTCCGAAATGCGAGGCACATCGAAGGGACAGCCGGTTACGCAATAGCCGCAGCCAATGCAGTTTTCCTCGTGGAAATCGACGATGCCGTTGGTGTACTGCACGATGGCGCCCGGCGAGGGGCAGGCCTTCAGACAGCCCGGGTCCTCGCAGTGCATGCAGCCATCTTTGCGAATCAGCCATTCCAGATCGCCAGCGGGGTTCTCATACTCCGCAAAACGCATGATGGTCCAGGACTTGTCGGTCAGGTCGGCCGGGTTGTCATACACCCCGACGTTGTGGCCGATTTCGTCACGCGTATCGTTCCATTCCATGCAGGCGACCTGACAGGCCTTACAGCCAATGCACTTACTGGTGTCGATCAGCTTGGCCACCTCTCCGCCCACGGGCTCGCGCACGCTGGGCGATGGGGTGGTGGTTGCGGAGAGCCGTTTGATATCAAGTGATTGCAAGGCCATGGCTTACTCCTTAACCTTTTCAAGTTGAACCAGGAAGGCCTTGGTCTCCGGCGTTTGCGAGTTGCCATCGCCTACTGGCGGGGTCAGCGCATTAATCAGGAAACCGGGTCGGGCCAGACCCACAAAGCCCCAGTGCAGCGGGATTCCCACCTGATGGACGATCTTGCCATCCACGTTCAGGGCCTTGATGCGTTTGGTCACCACCGCCACGGCCTTGATGTAGCCACGGTTGGAGGACACCTTGACGCGGTCGCCCTGCACAATGCCCACTTCCTTGGCCAGTTCCTCGCCAATTTCCACAAACTGTTCGGGCTGCACGATGGCGTTGAGCTTGACGTGCTTGGTCCAGTAGTGGAAGTGCTCGGTCAGGCGGTAGGTGGTACCCACATAGGGGAACTTGTCTACCGTACCCATGGCGGCCAGGTCGTCCTTGAAGATACGGGCTGCCGGGTTGGTGATGGCACGAGGCTCATCAGGGCTGAGCGGGTTGTAGCTCAAGGGGCTTTCAAAGGGCTCGTAATGCTCGGGGAATGGGCCTTCCGCCATGCCTTTACGGGCAAAGAAGCGGGCTACCCCTTCGGGGTTCATGATGAACGGTCCCATGCCGTCAGCCGGGTTCTCATCGGCCTTGTAGTCAGGGATATCCGCCCCCACCCAGCGCTTGCCGTCCCAGTGAATCAGCTTGCGGCGCGGGTCAAACGGTTTGCCGTTCAGGTCACAGGAAGCCCGGTTGTAGAGCACCCGGCGGTTCGCTGGCCAGGCCCAGGCCCAGTTCAGCGTCTGGCCGATGCCGGTTGGGTCGCTATTGTCGCGGCGAGCCATCAGGTTGCCTTGCTGCGTCCAGGCGCCGGCATAGATCCAGCAACCGCTCAGCGTGCTGCCGTCGTCGCGCAGTTCGCCAAAACCATCGAGCTGCTCGCCGGCCTTGCGTGTGATCTTGGTCGGGTCTTTAGGATCGACCAGATCGACCAGGGCACGTCCGGAATACTCCTTGGCCAGTTCAGCGGCGGTCGGATCGTCCGGATTGGAGTAGGGCCAGGACAGGTTCAGGATCGGATCAGGGAAGGCGCCGCCTTCTTTCTCGTACAGCGAGCGGATACGCGTGAACAGCGTACTCATGATTTCAATATCGCTCTTGGCCTCGCCCGGAGGGTTGGCGGCCTTCCAGTGCCATTGCAGCCAACGACCCGAGTTCACCAGTGCGCCTTCTTCCTCGGCAAAACAGGTGGTGGGCAGTCGGAAGACTTCGGTCTGGATGGAGGCGGTATCGACATCATTGTGCTCGCCGTAGTTACGCCAGAACTCCGACGTTTCCGTGACCAGCGGGTCCATGATGACCATGTACTTGAGCTTGGAGAACGCACGCAGCAGCTTGGCCTTGTAGGGCGCTGCCGCCAGGGGGTTGAAGCCCTGACAGATATAGCCTGTCATCTTGCCTTCGTCCATCAGCTCGAACACCTGCAGCATGTCGTAGAGCTTGTCCAGCTTGGGCAGGTAATCGTAGGCCCAGTTGTTGTCGGCCTGGGCGGCATCACCGAACCAGGCTTTCATCAGGCTGACATGGAACTTCTTGTAGTTGCGCCAGTAGCTGAGCTGATTGGGACGTAGTGGCTGTTGGGCGCGCGCGCCAATATAGCCGTCAAAATCCTTCTCGGCCTGGTTGGGCAAGGTCAGATAGCCGGGCAGCAGGTTGGACATCAAACCCAGGTCCGTCAGGCCCTGAATGTTGGAGTGCCCGCGCAGCGCGTTCATGCCACCGCCGGCAATACCAATATTGCCCAGCAGCAACTGCACCATGGCGCCGGTACGGATGATCTGCGAACCAATACTGTGTTGCGTCCAGCCCAGTGCATACAGAATGGTGCCTGCACGACCGGGCTCTGCGGTCGAGGCCAGCATCTCACAGACTTTCAGGAATTTGTCCTTGGGCGTGCCGCAGACGCGTTCCACCATCTCGGGCGTGTAGCGCTCGTAGTGTTTGCGCAGCAACTGGTAGACCGAGCGGGGGTGCTGCAAGGTGGGGTCGGTCTTGACGTAGCCGTCCTCGCCCAGCTCGTAGTCCCAGGAGGACTTGTCGTAGCTGCGTTTCTCTTCGTTGTAGCCCGAATACAGCCCCTGCTCGAAGTCAAAGTCCTCGCGCACGATAAAGGGCATATCGGTGTAGTTGCGCACGTACTCATGCTGGATCTTGTCGTTATCCAACAGGTACTTGATGACGCCACCCAGGAAGGTGATGTCGCTGCCAGTACGTATAGGCGCGTAAAAATCCGCCACGGATGCCGAACGCGTAAAGCGTGGATCCACGACGATCAGTTTTGCATTGTTGTGTGCTTTGGCCTCGGTTACCCATTTGAAACCACAGGGGTGCGCCTCGGCTGCGTTGCCGCCCATAATCAGCACAATATCCGCGTTCTTGATGTCGACCCAATGGTTCGTCATCGCTCCACGGCCAAACGTCGGGGCAAGACCTGCCACCGTCGGGCCGTGTCAGACACGTGCTTGGTTATCGAACGCCAGAACACCCATGCTGCGGATGACTTTATGGGTGACGTAACCCACTTCGTTACTGCTTGCCGAGGCAGCCAGCATGCCCGTGGTCAGCCAGCGGTTCACCACGGTGCCATCGTCGGCAGTGGTCTGGAAGTTGGCGTCGCGGTCTTCCTTCATCAGCTTGGCAATACGCGAGAAAGCGTCTTCCCAGGAGATGCGTTCCCACTTGTCCGAGCCGGGGGCACGGTATTCCGGATATTTGAGTCGGTTGGGGCTCTTGATGAAATCCACCAGGCCAGCGCCTTTGGGACAGAGTGTGCCGCGATTGACGGGGTGATCGGCATCGCCTTCGATGTGAACCACGCTGGGCTCGGCATTCATGGCGCCGTCACCGCGAGAGTACAGCAGTACCCCACAGGCAACAGAACAATAAGGACAGGTATTTCGCGTCTCTGTCATGCGGGTCAGTTTGTACTGCCTGACTTCCGCCATGGCGGGGGTGGGCGCAGCGCCCAGCAAGACCATGCTGGAGCTGGCCAGCGAGGCCCCCGTCACTTTGAAGAACTGACGCCGATTCATGTTAACCATGCGGCTCTCCAATAGGATGTGTTTTCGTGTTTGAAATCTGCAGGGGGTGGCCTTATGAGCGTTGCCCCTGTTTTATAGTTGAACAGTATAAGCGTTGAGCGTATGCCTTACTGTCCAAAGCGCGTACCAAATTGATCAAGGACGATCTTGATTCTATTGAGGTTTTCACGCCGAAGCCGCAAGTGTAGTCGGTGATGCGGGTATTCACCTACTATTTGCATGGGATTTTTTAAATTCGGCCTTGTGTTTGAAGGACTCGGTCTGAACACCGTTAGATAGTCAACGCGCACGAGGAGCAGAAGCGGGGGCTCAGTGACCTCACCGGAGCTTGCGGTCGGCAAAGCGCCGTTAAAGAACCCCTGGCCCAGCGTACAGCGCAGACGATTTGTGTTGTGTCCCGCAGGCCCGACCCCATCACCTGACAGGCGCGATGGGGCCGCTTTCTCTTACGACGCAGGGCGTCGCGGCTTTACTCGTCTGAGTTTTCGGTTTGCAGCCTTACTACCTGTTTGGCACGGGTGTCCACATGCAGGGAGAAGATATCGGGGCGCGAGTAGTGGCCGTAGACATCAAAGTCCAGATTGGCCTGCTTGAGCAAATCCATGTCCAGCTCGGCGTACAGCTCGGTTTCTTCGTCGAATACCGGGCCGGCCAGCACTTGGCCGGTAGGGCTGACGATCATGCTGCCGCCATGCATGACGTAGCTGTCCGGTGCAAATTCGCCGGGCAGAGCAAATTCCTTCTGAAAGGCGTCGGGATAGGCGTTCAGGCGGATGGCCTGGCAGGCGGACAGCACAAACACGCGGCCTTCGACGGCAATGTGGATCATGGACGAGGCCCAGGTGGGGCGATCGTCAGCAGTAGGCGCGCAGTAGATTTCAGTACCCTGGGCGTACATGGTCTGACGCAGGGCCGGCATATAGTTTTCCCAGCAGATCACACTGCCAAGACGGCCCAGTGGCGTGTCGACTGCCCCCATGGTGGAGCCATCGCCAAACCCCCATACCAGACGTTCCTGTCCGGTAGGCATCAGCTTGCGGTGAATGCCCACCACGCCTTTGCCGGGAGCCAGCGTCAAGGCGGTGCAGTACAGGGTGCGACCCATTTTTTCGATTACGCCCATCACGGTGTAGACACCGGTCTGGGTGACCGCCTCGGCCAGGGCTTCCAGTTCAGGGCCGCCCAAGGTGACGGCACCCTCAACGTACCGTTGATACAGGGCGCGGCCTTCGGGACGACGATTGCCGATCACGCTGCCAAAGCTGATGCCTTTGGGGTAGCCCCCCAGAAAGGCCTCGGGAAAGACCGCCAGTGTGGCGCCGTTGGCCGCAACGCGCTGCAAGATAGTGGCGGCTTTGTCGACACTGCTGGCAGAGTCAAAGGGAATGGATGCCGCTTGTATAACAGCAACTTTGCTCATAACTACTCTCCTTTAGGGGTTAGCCCGCGGACAGGTCCACATGTTGAGTTTCGGGCAGGCGGGTATACAGAATCAGCAAGCTCGCCAGGGATACCGCGGCCAGATACCAGGCCGGTACGTTGGGGTTGCCGGTGTACTGGATCAGAGCCGCGGCAATGAAGGGGCCCGGTCCGGCCAACAGAGCCGATGAAACGTTGTGGCCCAAGGCGGCGCCGGTGGAGCGGATTGACGCCGGGAATACTTCCACCAGCAGCACCACGTTCATGACGGCGGAGATGGCTACCAGAAAGGCCAGAATGGTCAGGCCAAGCAGGATCAGGGCCGGTTTGCCAGTGTTCATCAAGAGGAAAATCGGGTAGGCCATGACGGTCAGGCCAGCGGCGGCAAACAAGGCCAGCTTGCGTCGTCCGTAGCGGTCCGAGAAACGGCCAACCAGCGGGTGCAGGATGCAATACACCACCAGGGACGCACTGCACAGCCACAGGGCATTTGTCTTGCTCAGCCCCAAAACGGAGACCAGGTGGTTATTGGCGTAGGTGATGAAGAAATACAGCGACACCAGGAACAGGGCCGAAAATGCGAAGGACAGGACAAAGGCATTGAACTTGTCTTTGGACGAAACCCGCTCCAGGGTGTGGTTGGCCTTCTTTTCCTGCAGCTCGTGATAGACCGGCGTGTCATTGAGCTTGCGACGGATAAAGACGGCAATGAACGTCATCACAATGGACAGCACAAAAGGTACACGCCAGCCCCAGCTGTAGACTTGCTCATCGCTCAGGTTGGCATTGATGGCGGCTGCTGTGGCGGTCCCCACCAGAAAAGCGATACCGGCGGTAAAGGTGACCACGCTGGCGGCACTGGCGCGACGATGGGCGGGGGCACTTTCCACCAGGAAAATACCGGCTGCCGACCATTCTCCGCCCACCATCATGCCTTGCAAAAAACGCAGGATGACCAGCAGGATAGGCGCTGTGATACCCAGGGTGGCGTAACCGGGCAGCAGGCCAATCAAGGTGGTAAAGACGCCCATGCCAAAGACGGTAATCATCAGCACGGTCTTGCGCCCGAAGCGGTCACCAATGGGACCCAGAATCAGTGCACCAAAGGGACGTGAGACAAAGCCCACCGCAAATACGGCCAGGGACGACAACAGGGAAACCCCGGCGGCGTCGGATGGAAAATAGATGCTGCCAATGACGGCTGCAAAGTAGCCGTAAATCGCGAAATCAAACCATTCCATAAAGTTGCCGATACCTACGGCAAGCACTTGTTTTCGGCTCAGACCCGGCTGGCCTGGGGGGGCCGGTTTGGCGTGGGAAGGGGCGATGGTAGCAGTGCCCATAACAATCTCCTCGAGTGGGGCAGGTATGTACCTGGCCCTTATTGTGGTTGTGGCTGATTTTTAGTCTAATCAAGCCAAATAATTATTCAAACTAATTAGAAAAATGGCTTCGATTAATATCGCTAATATCAGGCGCATGGATTTGAACCTGTTGCTGGTGTTTCAGTGTTTGATGAATGAGCGCAGCGTCACCAAGGCCGCCAATGCCTTGTTTCTGACCCAGGGAGCGGTCAGCGCGTCCTTGCGCAAGTTGCGGGTGGTCTTTAATGACGAGTTGTTTACCCGTGGTTCGCACGGAATGACGCCTACGCATCGGGCCTTGGAGATTGCCCCGCAGATATCCGAGGCCCTGAAAAGCATCTCGGCGCTGGTCACATCCGAGCAGGAGTTCGATCCAGCTCGCTCCAGCCGGGTTTTTCGCATCGCTTTGTCCGACGATCTGGAAAATATGCTGGCCAAACGCATGATTCGCATGGCTGACGAGCAGGGCTGGACGATCAGTTTTTCCTTCTACCAAACCAATAGCTATTTGTGGCCGCAAAGCATGGTGGAGCATGGGGCGGATCTGGCGATTTGCTCCAGCCCTAAATTTCTGAGTACCATGCACAAGTCGCAAGTGCTGTTTTCCGCTTCCTATATCTGCATTTACGATAAGCAGTCCATTGCGTTTTCAACCCCCATCAGCAAGCAGGAGTATCTGCATGCTCATCATGGGCGGGTGTCCTTTGACGGCTTGCGCGGCTTTGTCGATGAACTCTTTGATGCCGAGCGACTGCAGCGCAAGGTCAAGGCCTCATTCACGCATTTTTCCGGGGCAATCAACGCCATTATTGGCAGCCCTTTGGTGCTGACCATGCCCGATTACGCCGCCCGCTCCTTTGTGGAATGCAATAGTCGATTAGCCGTCTCGCCGGTGCCATTGCGGGTGCCGTCTTTTGTGGTGTCCATGATTTGGGACATCAACAAGGAACATGATGAAGAAAGCCGCTGGTTGCGGCGTTTTGTGCTGGAGCTGACCGAGCCGGCGGATCATTGAAACGCGGGCCGTGCCCTTTGGCGGCTTATTATTGTTGCTGTCCTGTTTTGTTTTTTACTTTCCGCCATGCGTATTTTACTGATCGAAGACGAGCCTGATTTGGCCTTGTGGCTGACGCGCAGCTTGCAAAAGAAAGGATTTACGGTTGAATGGTCCAACGACGGAATGGTGGCCTATCACCGCTTGCGGATCGAGGAATTTGATGCCCTGGTACTGGACCTGGGGTTGCCGGGCATGGATGGTCGTGCTTTGCTGGCGCGCCTGCGCTCCGAGGACAACCGCACGCCCGTCCTGATTTTGACCGCGCGCGACTCGCTTCAGGAACGCGTGGGGGCGCTCGAGTGTGGGGCAGATGATTTTTTGCCCAAGCCTTTCCGGATTGAAGAACTGGTGGCACGCGTCAATGCGCTCATACGCCGCAGCCGCGGCAAGGAAAAGCCCCGTATGGCCTGTGCGAGCCTGGCCTACGACCTGTCCACACAGCGCTTCACGCTGGATGGCGCTCTTTTGTCCGTGTCGCCGCGTGAGGCGGAGGTGTTGCGCATTCTGGTGCAGCGCAGCGGAGAGCCAGTCAATAAGCAGTTCATTTTGGACCGGCTCAACGACAAGGATGAGGATGAAATCAATATCGAGGCTATCGAAGTGTTGGTGCACCGTCTGCGCAAGAAACTGCAGGACTCGGATGTGCATATCGTGACCTTGCGCGGGGTCGGTTATTGCCTGGAGCCTGTCATGGATGAGGAGCCCTAACGTGGCTTTCTGTCGAGAGCGACCATGGCCCTGAGCAGCTTGCGTCGTACTTTGCTTTGCATGTTGATCCCCGTGGCATTGCTGACATCGGGCGTGTCCTTGTTCGTGTCCAGCATGATGCTCAAGGATCAGGTGAACGCGGCCTTTGATCGGGCTCTGGCCGGGGCGCTCAAGTCCATGGCGGCCAATGTGACCACCATCAGTGGCGGCTTGGCGATGGAGCAGTCCTACTACATGATGGAGTACATGGAGTACACCATCAGCAGCCAGGTGTATTTTCGGATCGCCACCGAAGATGGGCTGTCGGAGATTGGGTTTACGGGCATGCCGTTGCCCGCCAAGCGATTACAGAGTAATCAGCCGGTTTTTTATGATGCCCAGTATTTGGGCGAACCCTTGCGAATCGCGGCGGTCGCACTGGAGTCGGACGGGCGACTGCAGACCTACCAGCACAGTCGGGTTTTGATACAGGCCGGTGAGAATCTCAGTGAGCGCGATGCCTTCATTCGCAAGGTGATTTTTCAGAATCTGATTCAGGATCTGGCCGTGTTGAGCCTGTTTATTGTGCTCATTCTGGTCGGCACCTTGCTGGCCTTGCGTCCTTTGCGCAAGCTCAGCGCCGAGGTCAGGAACCGCTCTCCCGACAATCTGGAGCCGATCAGTGACGTCAGTCTGCCGCGCGAGGTACGGCCCTTGGTGCAGACCATCAACCTGCATATGGAGCGTTATGCCCGCAAGTCGCGAGAGCAGCAGCAGTTTCTGGATGATGCCTCTCATCAGTTGAAAACGCCTTTGGCGGTCTTGTTGACCCAGGTGGATTTTGCCTTGTCGCTGGCCAAGACCGCAGAGATGAAAGAGGTGCTCGATGCCATCCAGCAGCGTTTGAACAATACGGCGCAGATGACGCATCAGATGGTGGCCTTATCACGAGTGCGGGATGCGGCGGATCAACTACGGGTTCGAGCTGCATTGGGAACCGTGGATCTGTGTCAGCAGGCGGCACAGGTGGTCGATGAGTTATGGAGTCTGGCGCGGTCGCGCCGTCAGGACCTGGGGCTGGAAGCGCCTTCCCGACCGGTGCGGGTAGCAGGCGAGGCGTGGCTGGTGCAGCAGGCCCTCAGCAATATGGTCAGCAACGCGATCAAGTATTGTCCAAAAGGTGCTCGCATCACCGTGTCGGTACAGCAAGAGGGAAACGTGTGCCGTATACAGGTCGAGGATGATGGGCCGGGCATGAGTGCCGATGATATGGCCAAGGCGGGGCATCGCTTTCGTCGTGGCGAGGCGGGCAAGGCTTTGCAAGGGTCGGGGTTGGGGCTGGCCATCGTGCAGGCGATTGCCCAGATTCACGATGCCCGGATGAGCCTTCAGCCAGGGCCGGGCCAGCGTGGTCTGATCGTGCGCCTGGAGTTCAATGCCCTGGACTCTTGAACCTCTGATTCAGGGTATACCCTTGAAAATATCGTTTTTTGGCAGAACTGAAAGGTAGGCGAAAGCTTCGCTCCGGTAAGGTCGCAACCATTACAACGACGACGATCCTCTTGGAGGCGATTCAATGACTATCCACATGAAACTACGGGTGCTGCTGGCAGGCAGCCTTTTGGGCCTGAGCAGCTTGAGCGGTGTGAGCGCCCAGCAACCACCTAAACCCGAGTGCATCGCGCCTGCTCAGCCGGGCGGCGGGTTTGATTTGACCTGTCGTGTAGCTGTGAATGGTTTTCTGGAAACCAAGCTGCTGGACAACCCCATGCGTACCGTTTACATGCCTGGTGGCGTAGGGGCGGTGGCCTATAACCACATCGTTGCGCAGCGCCCGGGTGACGGCAATGCAATCGCGGCGTTTTCGGGAGGCTCCTTGCTGAATCTGGCGCAGGGCAAATTTGGCAAGTATTCCGTAGACGATGTGCGCTGGCTGGCATCGATTGGCAGTGATTACGGGGTGGCCATTGTGCGTGACGACTCGCCCTACCAGGATCTGAAGGCGCTGATGGAGGCGTTCAAGGCTGACCCCAGCAAGATTGTGCTGGGTGCAGGTGGCTCGGTCGGTGGGCAGGACTGGATGAAAGCCGCGCTGACGGCGCGAGCCGCCAATGTGGATTTCCGCAAAATGCGCTTTGTCGCTTTTGAGGGCGGCGGTGAGGCCATGACAGCGTTGCGTGGCGGCCATATTCAGGCTTACATGGGCGATGCGGCCGAGGCTCACACCATGCTGGAGGGCGGCGCGCCCATCCGGGTCCTGGCGGTGTTCAATGACAAGCGGCTTGACGGCGCGATGGCCAGCATCCCTACCGCCAAAGAGCAGGGCTTTGATATCGAATGGCCGATTATCCGTGGCTTTTACGTCGGCCCCAAGGTTTCTGACGAGCAATATCAATGGTGGGTTCAAGCGTTTGACAAGCTCATGAAAACCCCGGAGTTTGCGCGTCTGCAGACTCAACAAGGCCTGTTTCCGTTCAATATGAGTGGCCAGGAACTGGATACCTACGTCAAGCAACAGGTGGTTCAGTACCGCGAATTGGCGGACTCGTTTGGTTTGATCAAGAAGTAAGTCTTTACGGCGCTCCCGGCCGCTGCGCGTCGGGAGCCCACTGTCTGCCCCGCCGCTTCCGGCGGGAAAATCCGGAGAATTCCATCATGACGCTAAATGATCGCGTGCTTGGCGTGGGCGCGCTGGTGTTTGCCGCCCTCATCACCGCTTTTGGCTATGACCTAGAGCCCCCCTTTTCGTACGAACCCGTTGGGCCCAAGGCCTTTCCGTTGTTGCTGGCCCTGATCATCGCCCTGTGCGGATTGCGCCTGATTCTCAAGGGCGGTGGGCAAGTTGCCGCCAATCCGCCCGGCGCGAACGGGCGCATTTTGATGATGGTGGCCTATCTGGCTGCCTATGCCTGGCTGTTTCAGTGGTTGGGCTTTATTGTCGCCACCACGATGATGGCCACCTTGGTGGGGCGTTTGTTTGGCGGCTCGTGGAAGCAGGCCCTGATCGGGGGGCTGGCGATGGGAGTGGGGCTGTTCGTCTTGTTTGACCTGGGCCTGGACGTGGTCCTGCCACATGGCATTCTGGGAGCGTGGTTATGAGCTCGATATTGGAATATTTGAGTGTCGGTTTTGGCGTCGCCTTTTCCGCGCAGAATCTGCTGGTGGCGGCGATCGGCGCCTTTATCGGTACCATTGTCGGCGTCTTGCCAGGCCTGGGGCCTATCAATGGCGTGGCCATGTTGGTGCCCATTGCTTTTGCGATGAAATTGCCGCCCGAATCGGCCCTGATTCTGCTGGCGGCCGTCTATGTGGGGGCCGAGTATGGTGGGCGGATTACCTCTATTCTGATCAACGTGCCCGGTGAGGCGGCTGCGGTCATGACCACCCTGGATGGTTATCCTTTGGCTCGCAAAGGGATGGCCAGTGTGGCCTTGTCCTTGTCGGCATTTGCCTCCTTTATTGGCTCCACAATTGCTATTTGCGGCATCGTGCTGCTGGCCCCGATGCTGGCTGGCTGGGCCGTGGCCTTTGGCCCCGCTGAGTACTTTGTGCTGATGGTGTTCGCTTTTTGCGCCCTGACCAGTCTGTTGGGTGATGAGCCGGTCAAGGGTATTCTGGCGGCCATGCTGGGGCTGTTTATCTCCACGGTGGGCGTGGATGCCAACTCAGGGGTGTATCGCTACAGTTTCGATATCCCGAATCTGGCCGATGGCATAGATTTTGTGGTTGTCGTGATCGGTTTGTTTGCGGTGGCCGAGATGCTGCAGATGCTGGAAAACCTGCTGGGTGGCGTGTCGATTGAAGTGCCTAAAAGCAAGCGCAAGCTCTTTAATCTGAAAGAGCTGGGCCTGACCTGGTGGAGCACGGTGCGCGGTGGCCTGATGGGCTTTTTCATTGGCATTTTGCCCGGAGCCGGGGCAAGCGTGGCCTCTGCGGTGGCTTACGCCAATGAGAAGAAATATATCGAAGGCAGGGACCCTAACGCCATGTTTGGTCAGGGTGATATGCGAGGTCTGGCTGCGCCGGAAGCGGCCAACAACAGTGCCGCCACGGGTTCTTTTATTCCCATGCTGACTTTGGGAGTGCCCGGCTCGGGGACGACGGCGGTCATGATGGGGGCCTTGACCTTGTATAACATCACGCCCGGGCCGGTACTGTTTGAGTCGCAGCCACAGATAGTCTGGGGCCTGATCGCTTCCTTGATGGTCGCCAACGTCATGCTGTTTCTGATGAACGTGCCCATGGTTCGGGTCTTTGCGTCCATGCTGGCCATTCCACCGCGCTTGCTGGTGCCTGGCATTTTGGCCATCAGTTATATCGGCGTGTATGCCATCAATGGCACGACTTTTGATCTACTGCTGGTGGTTGGCATTGGGGTGCTGGGTTATTTCCTGCGCAAAATGAATGTGCCTATGGCGCCGATGGTGCTGGGTGTGGTCTTGGGCAATATGATGGAACAGAATTTGCGTCGGGCCTTGTCCATCACCGACGGCCAGCTTGGCATTCTGTTCGAGAGCCCGGTATCGATCGCCTTGTGGATCGCAGCACTTTTGGTTAGTGTGGGTCCGATCCTGCTGCGTCGCATCGCTGCACGCAGAGCAGGGGCATAAGAAAACACCATGAGGAAGTCCCCACCCCTGCGGTGGGGCGTTTATGAGGAGAAAGTGCCAGGCTGCGGCCTGGCCTTGTTGTTTCGGTTATGGCGATCTGGATACGAATTGTCCTGGGCTTTGGGGTGGCGTTGGTCGGTGCGATGGGGGCGACATATCTGAGCATGCCCTTGCCCTGGATGTTGGGTGCCCTGATTCTGACCGCGGCCACCAAGATGGCCGGCAGCCCGGCAGTGTGTCTGCCATTGGCGCGCAATGCCGGACAGTGGGTGATTGGGGCCTCGTTGGGCTTGTATTTCACGCCATCCATGGTGCAGCTGATTGGCAGCAATGCCCTGTTTATTGTGATGGGCATGGTATTTGCCTTGCTTTTGTGCTGCATAGGGACCTTCATGCTGACCCGTTTTGCGGGTACGGATTTGCGCACTGCCTGGTTTGCCAGCGCGGTAGGCGGAGCCAGTGAGATGACCGGGCTGGCCGAGCGTTATGGTGCACGCCCAGATCTGGTCGCTTCGGCGCATGGGTTGCGGGTGTTGATGGTGGTGCTCATCATCCCCTTTGCTTTCGAAGCCCTGGGGTTTTCGGGTGAGCAGGCCGGAGCCGTACTGCGACCGGATTTTTTGAATCTGCCCGGACTGGCTCTGTTAGTGGTGTTAAGCAGTGCGGCAGGCTTGATCTTTCAGATCCTGCGTCTTCCCAACCCCTGGGTGCTGGGCCCCCTGCTGGTGGTGGCCGTTCTGACCTATCAGGACATTGTTCTGTCGGGCTTGCCGGTGCAGATTTCCAATCTGGGGCAACTGTGCATTGGCTGGGCCTTGGGCGATAAGTTCGGCCCCGATTTTTTCCGACGTGCTCCTCGCTACCTGGGGGTAGCGGCTGTCAGCAACCTCATTAATCTGGCGTTGGCATTCGGTTTTGCTTACGGCTTGTATCGTTTGTCTGACATTGCCTATCCCACGCTGGTGCTGGGTGTCAGCCCGGGGGGCATAGCCGAGATGGCGATTACGGCCAAAGTGCTTCAGCTGGGGGCGCCGATGGTAACGTCCTTTCAGGTGGCGCGGATGGTGTGCGTACTGGTACTGACCGGGCCTTTATATACTCGTCTTGCCCGTTGGCTCAAACAGGCCTGATAGTGGGCAAATCGACACTACTGCCAACGAGTCCATGTAAACCAATGTGCGACCCTGTGCATCTGCTCAGCAGCCCAACAGGCTGCGGCCCAGCCACTCCTGCAAGCAGCTCGCTCCCCTTTGATCCACCCAATCAGCCTTTTGGCTGGTACTTCATCCCCTCAAACAGTCAAGGAACCAGCGTCCTTAAGACGTCTGTCAAACAAAGCCCGGTGCATGACCGGGCTTTGTGCTTTGGCCTTAAGGCTGGCCGGGTGGGACGTCTCTTTAGCGGTGGGGGGTGACTTTACCGTGTTCACCCATCTCGGTTAAGCGCTCACCCATCAGGGTGGCTTTGAGCATTTTGCCAGCCTGGGCCAGCTTGCCCTCCCGCACGCTCCAGTACTCTGCGCTGTCAATGTGTACGCAGATCAGGGCCAGGTCTGGGTCGGTAATTCCTTCTTTGAACCAGGCTTCCGTCATGGTGTTCCAGAAACGTTCTTTCTGGTTCATGGAGTCAACCAGACGAGCCATACCGGACACCGATACATAGGTATCACTTTTGGGATCGGCATAGCTCACATTCACATGTGGGTTGGCCAGAAGGTTGGCCACTGGATCGCTGCTGCGCGACATGAAGAACCAGAGCTTGTCATGCTCGTAGTCTTCTTGATTCGACCCCATTTTTGCCTTTTGGGTTGTCATGGGCCAGGCGTGCAACTGGCCGTTTTCAGCATGTGTGACGAACATCGCAAAGCGAATGTCCTTGATCATCTCTTGCAGTTGTTCAAAGGAAGACTCAATCGTGGTGTTCATGGTATCTCCTTGAAAAAGTGACAGGGATGAAGGCCGTTACTTGATCACTCCGCAAGCAAAGCGTCCGGCGCCACCACCGAGGGGAGCAGGATGGTCGGAGTGGTTGTCACCGCCTTCGTGGATCATCAGCGATCGACCTTTGATCTGATCCAGAGACTTCAGGCGCGGTGCCAGAACCGGTGTGCTGGCGGTGCCGTCTGCCTGCACATACAGGGCGGGCAGGTCACCCAGGTGGCCATTGCCCCAAGGGAAACCATGCTTGCCGGTCTTGTCCGGGTCCAGATGGCCGCCAGCCGCCCCAGCAGGCGTGACTTTGCCATCTTTGTTGCTCGGAGCGCAGCTGGGGTTCTCATGCACGTGGAAACCGTGCACGCCCGGCTTAAGATTCTTTAACTCTGGCGTAAAAACCAGCCCATGTTCGGTCTGTCGTACGCTTACCTGACCAATCTGCTCGCCAGCACCACTCTCGGTCGCCAGATTCATGGGAATGATGACATCGGCAAGTGAGGGGGCAGATAAAGCAAGGGTAGCGCTCACGGTGGCCAGAGCCATTGCGCATCGGGATTTAAGAGAAGAAAAACGCATAAGGCTGACTCCTTTGCTGGGTAAACAGGGGTTAGATCAGCCTAGCATTGCAGAGACAATTGGGCGTTAAGAGACGTTTCCTTTTGTCAACAAGATGTGAGCGCTGCCAGGACGTGGCCAGGGTAGGGAGGCGGGTAGGTCAGCCTTCTTCTTCGACCGATAGCAGTTCCTGATGGCCAAAGTACAGCGTAGAGATGATGATAGGCGAGGCGCCGTCTGCCTGGACGCTCAGATTCAGGCAATCACCGCACAGATGAAGGTCGATCAATCGGGCTGGCTTGCCATTCATCCAGATTTTTCCGCTGACATCTTGATAGCGCTGTTTGAGCTTCAGACGGTAATCGGTTCCGTCCAACCCCTCCCATTCCCATTCTCCGCTCACCTGTGCGGGCACAATCCATTTGTAGATTTTGATGCCGCCGACATGCAAGGTTTCGTCTGCTTTCCAGTCCCCCATGTCAAAAGCATGAGAGACAATGCGGGCGCCTGGGCGTAGTTCTTGCAACAGGCGCGGGCGCAGGATGGCATTGATGGTGTCCATCAGGTAAAGCGTCACGATGGTGGCCTGGCTGAAGTCAACGGTAAACAGGTCCTCTTCAATAAAATCCACCAGGTATTCCACGCCTGCATGACCGGCTTGCTCCATCGCGTCTGCAATCCGCAAAGGGTCCAGCTCCACGCCGACGCCAGAACAGCGGTATTTTTTGGCAGCGGCAATGACAATGCGCCCATCCCCGCATCCCAGGTCATACAGCAGGTCTTTGTGTCCTGCCTGGGCCAGTTGCAACATGGTGTCGATGACCCGATCGTCGCTGGGAACGAAGGGCACGTCCAAAAAGATGTCGGGCTCTACAATTGATTGGTCGTTGAGGTCTTTAATCAAGTCTTTGAACAAGAGTGATCCTTGGTGGCGGCGTGATGCAAAATTGTGTGTAAATTCGGTTATTTATAGTTTAAGCCACGGTAAATTCTGGCAAAATTCGCTTTTTTGTCGGATATGGACGATCATCGGTCTATGTCAGACTTATATGGCTCTACCTCATCTTCATCCGCTACCTTAAAAACCCGTCTCCAGCATATACGAATCTCGGCCGCAGAATCCTTGCGTATTCGTTCCTTGGCTGATCATATGCAGTATGCCGACCCGCAGGGCCATGCCCAGGCCCTGGGTATAGGGCCTGCGGTCTGGCCCTTGTTCGGCCTCGTCTGGCCTTCCAGCATCCAGTTGGCACGCAAGCTCAAGAACCGACCCATCCGGGCAGGGGAAACGATATTGGAGTTGGGCTGTGGCCTGGGCTTGACCAGCTTGCTCATGCACAAACGGGGGGCGCACATTCACGCCAGCGATTGTCACCCCATGGTGCCGCATTTTCTAAAGCTGAATCAGGCGCTTAATGGTTTGTCCGACCTGCCGTATGTCCATGCGCAGTGGGGGGAGCAAACCTGCCCTGATTTGCTGGCCTCCCTGGGCCTGACTCCCGCCAGGCAGCGTTACGACCTGATTGTGGGCAGTGATCTGCTGTATGAAGGCAATACGCCCGCTCAATTGGCCACGTTGGTCAATCAGCATGCAAAATCACAGGCCGAAGTCTGGGTGGTAGACCCGGATCGGGGGCATCGCAATAAATTTACCCAGGAAATGCGGCGCCACGGTTTTGATCTGGTGCGGCAAGTGTGTTTGCGGGATCGGCCTATCGTGATGCCCGAGGGTAAGGAAGTATCGTATAAGGGCCGTTGTTTGCAGTATCAGCGCGGCTAAGTACGAATTGGCATCGGACGGCACAAAAATCGAGCCCGAGTCGGGCCAGCCTCAGCACGTTGCGCACGGACGTCTCTGGTTTTTTAGACGTCTTGCCGGCTGCGGGTACCAGACTGAGCCAAAGAGATGGAAATTCGTCGGCTGAGGCGATAGGAGCAGAACGGGCCTCCTACCGTTGATCGGATATCCAGCGCAGGCAATGCAACCGTTACCCCAGCAGCAACTGTAAGAGTGGGCGGTATCGGGCCAAGAAATGAGGAGCAAGCCGCGCAGACAGGGCATTTAGCCAGGCGCAACTGGAATGGAAAAACAAAAAGCCCAGTCGTTTGACTGGGCTTTTGCTTGAATTCTTGGTGGCCTGGGGCGGAATCGAACCACCGACACAAGGATTTTCAATCCTCTGCTCTACCGACTGAGCTACCAGGCCAACGTGTACTGCTCGGTAAAAATAGAACTATACCACGTTTTTTTATTTGTGCGCATAGTACAACAAAAATTTTATGCATCTTTTGAACTTCAAATGTGCCGTACCCCTAGGGGAGGGCCCTTTTCAAGCAAAAGCAGGCTGCATAAAGGAGTGCAATTGTAATCACAAAACGGCAATTCAAGTAACATTTTTGGCAAAAATCCGGCTTGCGGCGTAAAATCACTTATCTTTCATGCGTTTTGCGTCTGCGAAACTGCTTGTCTCGGTCTTTTTCGGGGCTATAGCCTGTACTGCTCATGTCTGTAGATGTTCTAACCTTCGGTCTGAATCATGTGTCCGCGCCGGTTGCCGTGCGCGAACGCGTTGCGTTTCCGATCGATGTGTTAAAGCCTGCGCTTGATACCTTGCGTGCCACTTTTGGCACCGGGGTCCGTGAAGCAGCTATTCTGTCTACCTGTAATCGTACCGAAATTTACTGTGCGGCCGAACCCCATGTGGCCGAGCGTCTTCCTGAGTGGATGGCGGACTTCAACAGCCTGCGTTCTGCCGAACTCACCCCGCACCTGTATCGCTACAACCAGAACGAGGCTGTGCGTCATGCGTTTCGCGTAGCCAGTGGCCTGGATTCCATGGTGCTGGGCGAGCCCCAGATTCTGGGGCAGATGAAAGATGCCGTGCGAGCCGCCAACGAGGCTGGTTCGCTGGGTACCTTGCTGCATCAATTGTTCCAGCGCACCTTCTCGGTGGCTAAGGAAGTCCGTACACAAACGGCGATTGGTGCTCATTCGGTATCGATGGCTGCGGCAGCCGTGCGTTTGGCGGAGCGTGTGTTTGGCGATCTGAGCCAGGCCAAGGTGCTGTTTATTGGTGCAGGCGAAATGATTGAGCTGTGCGCCACGCACTTTGCGGCGGTGAACCCCTGTAGCATCGTGGTGGCCAACCGCACTCAGGAACGTGCGGAAAGCCTGGCTTCGCGCTTTATGGGCAACACCATGAAGCTGGCAGATGTGCCCGACCGCTTGGCCGATTTTGATGTCGTCGTATCCTGTACGGCCAGTACCTTGCCCATTTTGGGCTTGGGCATGGTGGAGCGGGCCGTGCGCTCGCGTCGTCACCGTCCGGTGGTCATGGTCGACCTGGCTGTGCCCCGCGATATTGAAACTGAAGTGGGTCGCCTGGACGACGTGTACCTGTACACCGTGGATGATCTGGGCCGCTTTGTGCAGCGGGGGGCCGATGCCCGACAGGCCGCGGTGGTTCAGGCTGAGGCGATTATCGACACCCAGGTGCAGCACTATATGCACTGGCTCAGCACTCGTGCGATTGTGCCTGCCATTTTGAATGTGCAGGAATCGGTCGAAAAAGTGCGTCAGCACGAGCTGGAGCGTGCGCGCCGCATGCTGGCCCGTGGCGACGATCCGGCCGACGTCATTGAAGTGCTGGCTCATGGGCTGACGCAGAAGTATATGCATGGTCCCATGGCTGAATTGACGCGCAGCGAAGGTGCTGAGCGCGAACAACTGCTGAATCTGTTGCCTCGCCTGCTGCCATCGACAACGCGCCGGCGTTAGCGTCCAGGCAGCTTTCTGTCCACCGACTTTTCTGCGGTGCAGCCTGATTGCTTTGAACTGCGCCCAGACCTTCTGATTTTCCCTTTAGGCTATTCCCTATGAAAGACTCTATGCGCAGTCGGCTTGAGCAATTGGCTCGTCGTCTGCATGAAGTGGATGCCATGCTTGCCGAGCCTGAAATTGCCGGCAATATGGACGAATTTCGCAAACTGTCGCGTGAGCGTGCCGAGCTGGACCCGGTTGTGACGGCGTTCAAAAGCTACGAAGCGGCCGAGGGTGATTTGCAGGCAGCCCAGGACATGATGACCGACCCCGAGCTGAAAGAAATGGGCGAGGAAGAATACAAGCTGGGTAAAGAGCGCATCGCTCAACTGGAAGACGAATTGCAGATTCTGCTTTTGCCTCGTGATCCGGACGATACCCGCAACGTGTTCATTGAAATTCGTGCCGGTGCCGGTGGTGATGAAAGCGCCCTGTTTGCGGGTGATTTGTTGCGCATGTACATGCGTTACGCCGAAAACTGCGGCTGGCGCACGGAAATCATGTCCGCCAGCGACTCGGAAGTGGGTGGCTACAAAGAAGTCATCGTGCGTATTGAAGGCCAGGATGTCTATGGTCGTCTGAAGTTCGAATCTGGTGCGCACCGTGTGCAGCGCGTGCCTGAAACCGAAGCCCAGGGCCGCATTCATACCTCGACGTGTACGGTGGCCGTGCTGCCCGAAGCCGAAGGCTTGGCTGAAATCACCATCAACCCCGCGGATTTGCGCGTGGATACCTTCCGCGCCAGCGGTGCCGGTGGTCAGCACGTGAACAAGACGGACTCGGCCGTGCGTCTGACCCACTTGCCGACGGGTCTGGTGGTGGAGTGTCAGGATGACCGTTCCCAACACCGCAATCGCGAGAAAGCCTTGCAGGTGCTGGCTGCGCGTCTGAAAGACAAGCAGCAGCGCGAGCAATCCGACAAAGAAGCCGCCGAGCGTAAAAGCCTGGTCGGTACGGGTGATCGCTCCGAGCGCATCCGCACCTACAACTTCCCGCAAGGCCGCATGACCGATCACCGTATCAACCTGACCTTGTACAAGTTGGGCTACATCATGGACGGCGACCTGGATGAGCTGATCAAGGCCTTGCTATCCGAACATCAGGCTGGCCAGCTGGCTGCCCTGGCGCAGGCGTGAGCATGAGCCTGCCCGGTGAGCCGGTCATGTCGCCTTTGGTCTTGCCTGCCTATATTCCCCGTACGCTGCGTGCCTTGCAGCGGCTCAGTCCTTTGCCGCGCCTTGAGCGCGACATGTTGTGGACGCAAGTGCTGGGGGTGAGCCGCTCTTGGTTGATCGCGCATGATACGGATGAGTTGCCGCTGGAAAAAATACAGGCTTATCAGGCGCTGGAGGCTCGCCGCCTGGCGGGTGAACCCATGGCGTATATCGTCGGGGTCCGTGAGTTTATGGGGCATGAGTTTTTGGTGTCGCCTTCGGTGCTGATCCCGCGCCCTGACACGGAAATACTGGTTGAACGTGCGCTTGAGCGGGTGCGTGATATTCCATCTCCTCGCATTTTGGATATGGGTTGCGGCAGTGGCGCCATTGCCGTATCGCTGGCTCTGGCCCGTCCCGATGCCCATGTGGTGGCCAGTGATATCAGCACGCTGGTGTTGGCGCAGGCGGGCTTAAATGCGCAGCGTTTGTGTGGGAAAGTCGAGTTTTGTCTGGGGAGTTGGTACGATGCCGTGACAGGCCAGGAACCTTTTGACCTGATCGTGTCCAACCCTCCATACATTGCAGTGGATGACGAACATCTGGCGCAGGGCGATGTGCGGTTCGAGCCGCGTCAGGCACTGACCGATGGCTCAGACGGCTTGACGGATTTGCGTACAATAGTTCAGGGGGCCGGGCCGTATCTACGTCCGGGTGCTAGTCTTCTCATGGAACACGGCTGGGATCAGGCCGACCATGTGCAAAATATGCTGCGGCAGGCGGGGTTCAAACAGGTCATCAGCTATGAGGATCTGGCAGGAATCCGGCGCGTCACAGGTGGACAGTGTTAATTCTTTTCTTAAGAGAACATCATGAGTGAAGTTCAAGATTTCATCCGCGAAACCGTAACGGAAAACCCTGTTGTGCTGTTTATGAAGGGCACGGCTCAAGCGCCTCAGTGCGGTTTTTCCGCCCGTACCGTGCAGATTTTGCGTGCGGTCGGCTTGAGCCAGGTGGTTGTGGTTAACGTGCTGGACGACGCCGAAGTGCGTCAGGGCATCAAGGATTTCTCCAACTGGCCCACTATCCCTCAGCTGTATATCAAGGGCGAGTTCGTTGGTGGCTCGGACATTGTTTCTGAAATGTACGAGAACGGCGAACTGGAAACCATGTTGCGTGAGGCCGGGGCTCTGGAGTGAGAGCCAAGCGACGCCTGGTCATTGGCATGACCGGGGCCACGGGGGCCGTCTATACCGTGCGCCTGCTGCAAGTGTTGCAGTCCTGTCCGGATGTGGAAACCCATTTGGTGATCTCTCCCTCTGGGGTGCTGAACATTCAATACGAGCTGGATATCGACAAAAACGAGATCCAGTCTCTGGCCGATCAGGTGCATAACTTTCGCGATGTGGGCGCAACCTTGGCCAGCGGCAGTTTTCCGACTGCAGGCATGGTGGTTGTGCCCTGTTCGATGCGGACTTTGGCAGCGGTGGCGCATGGTTTGTCCGATAACCTGATTACCCGGGCGGCCGACGTCACCTTGAAAGAGCGTCGCCGTCTGGTGATGCTGGTTCGGGAAACGCCGTTTAATCTGGCGCATCTGCGTAATATGACGGCTGTGACAGAAATGGGCGGGATCATTTTTCCGCCTATGCCTGCGTTTTATCTGCGTCCCAAAAGTATTGACGATATTGTCGATCACACGGTGATGCGGGTGCTGGAATTGTTTGATATTCAGGTACCCGGTGAGCGCTGGGATGGCACGCAAAAGCCGAACTAAAGCCAGATAGCTGGACAGTAGGTACGAAAAGCCCCGATCGAAACCGCCGGCATCTGGAATGACGTCCAGGTCCTGGCGGTTTCGATCGGGGCTTTTTATTGTCCGTCGCTTGTGTATTTGCGGACGGCAAGCAGATCAACAAGATGGGATGTCGGCTCTGCCGGCGCCGAGGGCCGCGCTGGCCCTGGGTTTCGAGAGATAAAACGATGGTTTGCTGTGCTACGTGGGTGCGGACTTCAGCCTGATCGCCCAGAAGGCGGCCGGTTTGGGAGCGCCGACCAGTCGCGTTACTGTCCGGAGCGCCTTTTGCTCATGAACACAATCTGTTGCTCACCGGATGCTGCGGGCTTGGCAGGGGTGAAAGCATCCTGACGTACGGTAGGTGCGGCGTCGTCGGCATCCTCTTCAAATCCAGCGGCCAGCAGACTCTCTGGCAGATGATCGTCAAAATAATCCTGATCAAAGCCTTTATCGCCCTCCGGGTCAGCCTGGCCAGTCACCTTCAAGTCCGCAAAGTTATGCAGCTTGGGGTCCATCAGGTGGGATGGCACTACACGGGTCAAGGCGCCAAACACGTTCCAGGATCGGTGTGGGAATTTCTTGTCCCAGTCCGCAATCATGCGGTTGATTTCCTGTCGTTTCAGGTTCTCTTGTGAGCCGCACAGATTACAGGGGATGATGGGAAACTCTTTGAGCTTGGCGTAGGCGATCAAATCCTTTTCGGGCACATAGGCCAGTGGTCGGATCACGATGTGCTCGCCGTTATCCGACATCAGCTTGGGCGGCATGCCTTTCATGCGACCGCCATAAAACAGATTCAGAAAGAAGGTGGCCAGGATGTCATCGCGGTGGTGTCCCAGGGCAATCTTGGTGGCGCCCAGCTCCTTGGCAACGCGGTACAAAATGCCGCGACGCAGGCGTGAGCACAGCGAACACATGGTTTTGCCTTCGGCAATCACGCGCGTCACTACCGAGTACGTGTCCTGGGTTTCGATGTGATAGGGCACGCCCAGTTTTTCCAGGTACTCGGGCAGGATGTGGTCAGGAAAGCCAGGTTGCTTCTGGTCCAGGTTCACGGCCACGATGTCGAACTTGATGGGCGCGCGTTTTTGCAGGGTCATCAGTACGTCCAGCAGGCCGTAGGAATCCTTGCCGCCGGACAGGCAGACCATGACCTTGTCGCCTTCTTCGATCATGTTGAAATCACCGATGGCGCGGCCCACTTCACGCATGATGCGTTTGCTCAACTTGTTGTCATTGACGCGCTGTTTGCGTTCAGCCTTGCTGGCAAACACGGGGATGTCGGTTTCGGAAGAAGGCAGGGGGCTGGTGTCTTGGGACATAAGGGAAAGCGAAAGAGAGGTCATCGTGGCCCCGGCAAGAGGCGGGGCAAGGGCAGGGGCTTAGCGGCTACGCTCGATTTCAATGCCCACGGCATCGCAGTCGGCAAAGGCCTCGGGCTTGCTGGCGCGGATTTTAACGCGTTCCACGCTTGGGAATTCATTTTGGATGCGCTCGGCCAGCCGTTCGATCAGCGTTTCCAGCAGGTTCGTGTGCTCCAGGGTGCTGACCTCGATCAGCGCCTGGCGCAACTGCCGGTAATCCAGCACCGTGCCAATATCGTGGTCCTGGACGTCTTGGGTGATGGTGGTGTCGAACTCGGCGTCAATATGCAGCGGCTGGCGGTGAACCAGCTCGTGCTCGAGCATGCCAATCGAGGCTTGCACCACCAGATTGTTGATGAAAATACGGCGTGTGGTCATGGCAAAGGCAAAGTATCAGGCCCGCCGTGAGCGGCAGGCCCAGAAAAGAGGTCAGGAGGGGCGGCTCAGGACGCACTCGTCCAAAGCAGGGCGCGCCAGTTGCAGTGTGAAGCAGTGTAGTTCATCGCGGCGGAAGGCGTGGATCTGAACGGTCTGACCGGGCTCATACGCTGCAAGCAGACGCTCCAGACTGGCAGTGTCGCTGACACGCAAGCCGTCAATGGCCACCAGAGTATCCCCCGCGGATAGTCCGGCTTGATGTGCTGCACCCTCTGTAAAGACGGTAGCGAGCTGGCACTGCCCTGCGCTTTGACGCACACGGGCGCCCAGGTTGGGCAACTTGGAAGCGGCCTGCCATTCCAGCTTCAAGCCTTGCTCGGCCAGCCATGGCTTGAGGGGCAGGTCCTCGCAGCCTTCCACGTAGCGGGCGATAAAGTCTGTGGCGTCGTAACCGGTGGCTTCCAGAATCAGGGCGGGCATGGCGTCTTCGGGGATGCCGTGTGGCTTGCCCTGATAGAAGTCACGGCCATAACGTGCCCACATCAACAGCATGACATCGTCCAGGCTCTTGGTGTGCTGGGTATGGCTGCGAATGCGCAAATCCAGGCCCAGTGCGATCAGGGCGCCCTTGCTGTAATAGCTGACCAGCGCATTAGGGGAGTTTTCATCCTGTTTGTAATAGCGCGTCCAGGCATCAAACGAGCTTTGCGCGGCGGACTGCTTGAAGCGTCCAGGGGCGCGCACAACGGCATTGATGTTTTTGGCCAGCAGTTTCAGGTAGTCTGCCTCGCTCAACACGCCCGAGCGCAACAGCATCAGATCATCGTAGTACGAGGTGAAACCTTCAAAGACCCACAGCAGACGGGTGTGGTTCTCGCGGCTCAGGTCATAGGGCGCAAAGGCTGCAGGTTTGATGCGTTTGACATTCCAGGTATGAAAATACTCATGGCTGACCAGTCCCAGAAAAGTCTGGTAGCCGGGGCTTTTTACCGACTTGTCCTGGCCTTGGGTGGGCAGATCGCTGCGCGAGGCGACTAGAGCAGTCGAGGCGCGGTGTTCCAGGCCACCGTACCCGTCCTCGGTCACCATGGTCATGAATACATAGCGCGAGCTGCAATCCAGAAAGGGGGCGCGTCGGGTGTCTGGTTCGAAGAAGGCGATCTGTTCGGCACAGATTTTTTCGACATCACGGGCGATACGCGGCAAATCCAGATTGGGGATGCGGCCGGTAAAGACCAGTTCATGCTCTGCGCCGTGTGCAAAGAAACTGATGACCTGGGGGGTGCCCATTTCAATGGGGTGATCGATCAGCTCGTCATAATTGCTGGCACGGTACACGCCAAATCCATAGCGTTGCGCGGCTCCCGGCACGCCAATGGCTTCGGGCAGGCTGGTGTAGACCTGCCAATCTTCCATGTCCTCATTGGCTACCAGTTCCAGCAGACAAGGCTGTTCAGTCTGACCCTCAACGGCCAGCAGGGCGCTGGTGCCATTAAAGAAGGCATGGGTCTGATCAATATGCGCGCCGCGTACGGACAGGTCCCAGGCGTAGACCTGGTACTGCACACTCAAGGGGCCTTGGCAGGGTTCGCATTGCCAGCGGTGATTGTCCAGCTTGCGGATGGAAACCGGTTCGTCGCCAGAGAAGGCGGCTATGCTTTCGATCTGACGCGAGAAGTCGCGGATCAGGTAGCTGCCGGGAATCCAGGCCGGAAGGCTCAGGATCTGGCCATCTGTTTGGGGGGAAGTGATCTGTATTTGGACAGTCAGGCGGTGGCCGGCGAGATCGGTCGGCTCGGCACGGTAAAGTACGGGTGTAGGTTCCATTCCCCTATTCTATTTAATTTTTCTGGGAGTCAGCATGAACGAACCCTTAGTCAAAGCAGAGGTGCATGGTCGTGTTGCTTTATTGACATTAAATCGGCCCAAGGCTTTGAATGCGCTCAATAACGAGCTTATCGCCGAGTTGTATGCCCTGTTGAAAAAATACGATGCCGACAACGAAATAGGTTGTATCGTGCTGACCGGTAACGAAAAAGCGTTTGCGGCGGGTGCTGACATTGGCGCCATGAAAGACTGGAATTACCACGATGTCAGCTCTCAGGATTATCTGGGAGGCCATTGGGAAGAGCTGCGCCGTTTCCGCAAACCTATCATTGCGGCCGTAGCCGGTTATGCCTTGGGCGGCGGCTGCGAGCTGGCCATGTTGTGTGATTTCATTATTGCGGCCGACTCGGCCCGGTTTGGCCAGCCCGAGATCAAGCTGGGGGTCATCCCCGGCTTTGGTGGGACACAGCGTTTGCCTCGCGCCGTAGGCAAGGCCAAGGCCATGGATCTGATTCTGACCGCTCGCATGATGAATGCCGAAGAGGCCGAGCGCTCGGGTCTGGTATCCCGTGTGGTGCCGGCCGACAAATTGCTGGAAGAGGCACTGGACGCCGCAACCGTTATTGCCAGCATGTCTTTGCCTTCGGTTCTGATGGCCAAGGAATGCGTGAATCGTGCTTTCGAGTCCTCGCTGGAAGAGGGTTTGCTGTTCGAGCGTCGCAATTTCCACGGCCTGTTTGCCACTGACGATCAGAAAGAGGGCATGCGTGCGTTTGTCGAGAAGCGCAAGCCTGAGTTCAAGCACCGCTAAATTTCTCAAAAACCGGTAAAACGGAGGGGTGTGTTGTAAAATTGCTGCACTGCAATGTTACAAAATAAGCGTACCCCTTGATGTCATTGAGATTGCGAATATCAGCCTTGCATTAAGTATCAAACAAGCAAGGCTGAATTTGCTTACAACAAAAAAAAGACGCTATACTTTATGGGTTTGACGACAGCGGCTTTTAAAAGGGGCCGATAATATTGCGCGGATGGATTGGCTAGAAGCCTTTGCAGTGCATCCACCCACACAACGTTATCTGATTGTTTCCTACTATGAGCGAGCCGATTGATCAGCAAACAGGCACCCCAGCCAAGGTGCACCCAGCAGGAGATATGTCGCCCATTCCTGAACCCGTTGTACTGACGCCTGAGCAACGTAGCCGTATGGCTCGCCGGGCAGGGCAAGGAATTGTGCGTACACTTGCTGCCCAGGCTTTTATGGGCCTGTTGGCTATTGTTCTGTCGGCATGGATTTCCGGCGCATCTGCAGCAGCCTCAGCACTGATTGGTGCGGCTGCTTATTTTGTGCCTAACGCATTGTTCGCATTGCGTCTTTTGCTGGGTTTGATGGGCGGCGGCAACGCCGGAGCGCTCTCCTTTTTCTGGGGAGAGGCCTTCAAGCTTGGTTTTGCGGTATTGA
The DNA here is from genome assembly GCF_037120595.1 of Alcaligenes sp. CHO6. NCBI lineage: Bacteria > Pseudomonadati > Pseudomonadota > Betaproteobacteria > Burkholderiales > Alcaligenaceae > Alcaligenes > Alcaligenes sp. CHO6. Next base: position 74,199 of record NZ_JBANCI010000003.1, on the reverse strand, counting down.
CACTGGCAACTGCTGCCATGGCAAATACAGGCTGGCTGGTCTGGCCTGCCTTGCTGTTTGGCCTGCTGTGTGTCTTGAAGGGATATGTGCTGCTGCTGTTTTTTCGCAAGCTGCCATAAGGGATTTTTGTTTCACGGGCTTGTCCCATAACGTATACATCACAGGGTAAATACAGATGGCTGCTGCTAGTGATATTTCGCCTCAGTCAGGGTACATCCAGCATCACTTGGTTCACTTGAACAACTTGGGTGAAAAACAGGATGTTCTGGCCAACTTCGGTGTCATCAACTACGACTCCATGTTCTGGTCCCTGCTGATGGGTCTGGTTGTGGTTTTCTTTATGTGGCGTGCTGCTTCGGCCGCTACAGCTGGTGTGCCAGGCCGCTTGCAGTCTTTTGTTGAAATGCTGGTTGACTGGGTTGAAGACCAGGCCAAATCCATTGTTCCCAATGCCGAGTCCCGCAAGTTCGTCTCGCCTCTGGCGCTGACGGTATTCCTGTGGATCGTCATGATGAACGTGCTGGACTTGTTGCCCGTTGACGGTCTGGGCTGGATTTTCATTCAGACTGGTCTGGCTTCCGAGCATGGCGACCCGCTGTACTACCACCGTATTTTGCCAACCGCCGACTTGAACGTGCCTATGGGTATGTCTCTGGGCGTGCTGCTGCTGATGTTCTACTACGGCATCAAGATCAAGCACCCCGGCGGTTTTGTCAAAGAGCTGTTTACTGCACCGTTCACCGCAAGCGGCCTGATGGCTGTCGTGCTTGCACCTTTCAACTTCTTGCTGAACTGCATCGAATACGCGGCCAAGTCTGTGTCTTTGGGGATGCGGTTGTTCGGCAATATGTTTGCCGGTGAACTGGTTTTCATGTTGATCGCTCTGCTGGGTGGCGCATGGACAGGGTTTAATGGCGCCAGCCTGGGACTGGGTATCGGTCACATTCTGGCCGGTTCTGTGTGGGCAATTTTCCACATTCTGATTGTGTTGCTCCAGGCGTTCATCTTCATGATGCTCACCCTTGTCTATATCGGACAAGCACACGAAGGCCATTAATCCGATTCCGACCGGGCAATGGTGTCTGGTTGGGGGGAGCAGGCCTGGCCTGCTAACGCTTTGATTTTTTTGAATTACACCTGATTTTTAACCAAGGAGTTGTCATGACCAACGTAGCTTTCGTTGCTCTTGCTTGCGGTATCATCATCGGTCTGGGCGCTTTTGGCGCTTGCATTGGTATCGCCCTGATGGGTGGTAAATATCTGGAAGCATCGGCTCGTCAGCCTGAACTGATGAACGCTCTGCAAACCAAGATGTTCCTGTTGGCCGGTCTGATCGATGCTGCTTTCCTGATCGGTGTCGGTATCGCCATGTTGTTTGCATTCGCCAACCCATTTGTTGGGTAATAAGGCGAGTCCGTTGCCATTCCTGGCAGACGGGCAGGCAGTCGTCGTTAGCGGTGTGTTGCTCGGTTTGATCATGCACCGCTTGTCGACTTGAACATACATGTGTCAGGATGCTAGCGCCTCCTACACACGTGGTATTGAAGGGATACGACCGTGAATTTAAACGCGACTCTCTTTTTTCAGATGATCGTGTTTTTCGTTTTGGCCTGGTTTACGATGAAATTCGTATGGCCGCCACTGACGAAAGCAATCGATGATCGTCGTCAGAAAATCGCTGATGGTTTGGCTGCTGCTGACAAAGGCAAGGCCGATCTGGCACAGGCCCAAGCGCGTATCAGCCTGATGGAAGCCTCGGCCAAGTCCGACAACCATCAACGTATTGTCGACGCTGAAAAACAAGCGACTGCTCTTTTGGAGCAAGCTCGTCGTGAAGCTGAAGCCGAAAAAGCCCGCATTATTGCGCAGGCCCAGCAAGACGCTAACCAGGAAGTGCAACGCGTACGTGAAGGTCTGCGTAGCGAAGTGGCTGCCTTGGCTGTCAAGGGTGCCGAGCAAATCTTGCGACGCGAAGTTGACGCGAATGCGCACGCCCAGCTGCTCGAGCAGCTCAAGGCAGAACTTTAACATCAAGGCAGGCCATGGCTGAACTATCGACTATTGCCAGACCTTACGCCGAAGCCCTGTTCGCCGCGGTACGCGACGACAGCCAGGGCCTCGAATCGTGGTCGGCCCTGTTGTCCGAAATGGCTCAGGTGGCCGGTCTCCACGATGTGCGCGAGGCACTGAACGATCCGCGCCTGAATAACGGGCAGCGACTCGAACTCTTTACGGGCCTGGTTAAGTCACAGGTCACCGAAAAGGCTCGCAACTTTCTTCAATTGTTGGTGGATAACCAGCGCATCTTGCTGCTGCCACAGATTGCAGAACAGTTTGATCTATTGAAACACCAACTCGAAGGCACGGCGCAGGCACAAATTATCAGTGCTTTCCCGATGGCTGAGGCTCAGGTTGCTGAGCTGACCGCTGGGCTGGAGAAAAAGTTTGGCCTGAAGCTAAAACCGACTGTGACCGTCGACGCTGACCTTATCGGCGGTATTCGGGTAATTGTTGGTGACCAGGTGCTCGACACTTCCGTGCAGGCCCGGCTGGCCAGCATGCGCGATACGCTGACCGCATAGCGCGAGTCAGTAAACAGGATTTCAGGAGTCTGAACATGCAACTTAATCCGTCCGAGATCAGCGAACTGCTCAAGAGCCGCATCGAAGGCCTGGGTGCGTCGACTGACGTTCGTACACAAGGCACGGTCGTATCCGTGACCGACGGTATTACGCGCATCCACGGTTTGTCCGATGTGATGCAGGGCGAAATGCTCGAATTTCCGAACAACACGTTCGGTCTGGCCCTTAACCTCGAGCGCGACTCTGTCGGCGCCGTGATTCTGGGTGAATACACCGGTGTTTCCGAAGGCGACGCAGTTAAAACAACTGGCCGCATTCTGGAAGTACCTGTTGGCCCCGAACTGCTGGGTCGTGTGGTTGATACCCTGGGTATGCCTATCGACGGCAAGGGCCCGATCAACGCCAAGATGACTGACGTCATCGAGAAAGTGGCTCCTGGCGTTATTGCCCGTGAGTCCGTCTCCCAGCCCATGCAGACCGGCACCAAAGCCGTGGACTCCATGGTGCCAATCGGCCGTGGTCAGCGCGAACTGATCATTGGTGACCGTCAGACCGGTAAAACTGCCGTGGCTGTGGACACCATCATTGCTCAAAAGGGCAATGGCGTTAAATGTATCTACGTTGCCGTGGGCCAAAAAGCCTCCACGATCAACAACGTGGTGCGCAAGCTCGAAGAGCACGGTGCTCTGGAGTACACGATTGTTGTGGCCGCCTCGGCTTCCGAGTCCGCCGCCATGCAATACCTGGCTCCTTACTCCGGTTGCACCATGGGCGAATACTTCCGTGATCGTGGCGAAGACGCCCTGATCATTTATGACGACTTGACCAAGCAAGCTTGGGCCTACCGTCAAGTATCCCTGTTGCTGCGTCGCCCACCAGGCCGTGAAGCCTACCCTGGCGACGTGTTCTACCTGCACTCCCGTCTGCTCGAGCGTGCTGCTCGTGTGAACGCCGAGTACGTGGAAAAATTCACCAACGGTGAAGTGAAAGGCAAGACCGGTTCTCTGACCGCACTGCCCATCATTGAAACGCAAGCCGGTGACGTTTCCGCTTTCGTTCCAACCAACGTGATTTCGATTACTGACGGTCAGATCTTCCTGGAGTCCGACCTGTTCAACGCTGGTGTACGTCCCGCTATTAACGCCGGTATTTCGGTGTCCCGTGTGGGTGGCGCTGCTCAAACCAAGGTCATCAAGAAACTGTCCGGCGGTATTCGTACCGACTTGGCTCAGTACCGTGAATTGGCTGCGTTTGCTCAGTTTGCTTCCGACCTGGACGACGCAACCCGTCGCCAGCTGGAGCGTGGTAAGCGCGTGGTCGAACTGCTCAAGCAGCCCCAGTACCAGCCTCTGGCGGTGTGGGAACTGGCCGTGAGCCTGTACGCTGTGAACAACGGTTACTTCGACGATCTGGAAGTCGCTCAGGTTCTGCCTTTCGAAAAAGGCCTGAAAGATCACCTGCGCAGCAAGTTCGCTGCTCTGGTTGAGCGTATCGAAAGCAAGAAGGAACTGGTTAAAGAAGACGAGGCTGAGTTGGTTACAGCCATCCAGGACTTCAAAAAGCACGGCGCTTTCTAATCATTGTTGGCAGGCGCCGGAAACCCCGGCGTCATGATTAGCGGGAGTCGACAACCTAGTCGGGCTCCCGATAATGCCCTTACAGGAAAGTGTGATGGCCGGAATCAAGGAAATTCGTACTAAGATCAAGAGCGTGCAAAACACGTCCAAGATCACCAAAGCCATGGAGATGGTGGCGGCATCCAAGATGCGCAAGGCGCAAGAGCGGATGCGTGCTGGCCGTCCCTATGCAGATAAGGTGCGCGAGATTGCTTCGCATCTGATGCAGGCGCACCCCGACTACACTCACCCCTACATGGTTGAGCCCGCCGAAGTCAAATCGGTAGGTATCGTGGTTGTCAGCACGGACAAAGGTCTGTGTGGCGGCCTGAACACCAATATTCTGCGTCTGGTACTTGCGCGTGTTCGCGAGTTTGAAGACAAAGGTATTAAAGTTCAGACGACGGCTCTGGGTGGTAAAGCCGCGGGAACATTGGCGCGTGTGGGTGCCAATCTGGTTTCTCAGGAAGTGGGTTTGGGCGATGCGCCTAACCTGGAACGTCTGATTGGCGCTATCAAGGTGCAGATCGACGACTTCGTGGAAGGCCGCATTGATGCTGTTTATCTGGCGACCAGCCGCTTTGTCAATACGATGAAGCAGGACCCAACATTTATTCGCTTGTTGCCTCTGCCTTCCGGTCTGAAAGATCCTTTCCAGGCTGGTGATCAGGTAGTCGCTCAAGAAAGCGTCAACTCTTCCGAATACGGTTGGGATTACATCTACGAACCCGATGCCAAGTCGGTTATTGATGACTTGTTGCTGCGTTACGTAGAGGGTCTGGTGTATCAGGCCGTTGCCGAGAACATGGCCTCCGAGCAGTCTGCTCGTATGGTGGCGATGAAAGCCGCTTCGGACAACGCCAAGACCGTTATTGCCGATCTTCAGCTGGTCTATAACAAGACTCGCCAGGCAGCGATTACGAAAGAAATCTCTGAAATCGTGGGGGGTGCCGCCGCTGTGTAATCACGGCAAGGCACACCATCAAAGTTATATTGCAAGGACTCAACATGAGCAACGGTACCATCGTTCAGTGCATCGGCGCCGTGGTGGATATTCAGTTCCCCCGCGACAGCATCCCTAAAGTCTACGAAGCATTGACGCTCGTTGACGAAAGTTCGGCTTTCGCAGAAAAAGGCCTGACTTTTGAAGTACAGCAACAATTGGGTGACGGTGTAGTTCGCACCATCGCCATGGGTTCCAGCGACGGCCTGCGCCGCGGTATGGAAGTGGCCGGTTCGGGCGCTCCCATCTCCGTTCCCGTGGGTGTTGGCACCCTGGGTCGCATTATGGACGTTCTGGGTCGCCCCATTGACGAAGTCGGTCCTATCCAGTCCGACGAGCGCCGCGCCATTCACCAGCCTGCACCTACTTTCGACGAACTGTCGCCTTCCGTAGAGCTGCTGGAAACCGGTATTAAGGTGATTGACCTGGTTTGCCCGTTTGCCAAGGGTGGTAAGGTTGGTCTGTTCGGTGGTGCCGGTGTGGGCAAGACCGTGAACATGCTGGAGCTGATCAACAACATCGCCAAGGCACACAGCGGTCTGTCCGTGTTTGCCGGTGTGGGTGAGCGTACCCGTGAAGGTAACGACTTCTACCACGAAATGGCCGATGCTGGCGTTATCCAGATGGACAACCTGAGCGAGTCCAAAGTGGCCATGGTGTTCGGTCAGATGAACGAACCTCCAGGCAACCGTCTGCGTGTGGCACTGTCCGGCCTGACCATGGCCGAGAAGTTCCGTGACGAAGGCCGTGACATCCTGTTCTTTGTGGACAACATCTACCGCTACACGCTGGCCGGTACCGAAGTGTCCGCTCTGCTGGGTCGTATGCCTTCCGCAGTGGGTTACCAGCCTACGCTGGCCGAGGAAATGGGTAAGCTGCAAGAGCGCATTACCTCCACCAAGACCGGTTCGATTACGTCCATTCAGGCCGTTTACGTTCCAGCCGATGACTTGACTGACCCATCGCCTGCTACGACCTTCTTGCACTTGGACTCCACCGTTGTGTTGTCGCGTGACATTGCTGCTCTGGGTATTTACCCCGCTGTGGACCCTCTGGACTCCACCAGCCGTCAGCTTGATCCACAAATCGTGGGTGAAGAGCACTACGCAGTGGCTCGCGGTGTTCAGCAAACGCTGCAGCGCTACAAGGAACTGCGCGATATTATCGCCATTCTGGGTATGGACGAATTGTCTCCTGAAGACAAACAGGCCGTTGCCCGCGCCCGTAAGATCCAGCGCTTCCTGTCTCAGCCTTTCCACGTGGCTGAAGTGTTTACCGGTTCGCCTGGTAAGTACGTTCCACTGGCTGAAACCCTGCGTGGCTTCAAGATGATCGTCGACGGCGAGTGTGATGCTCTGCCAGAACAGGCGTTCTACATGGTCGGTTCCATCGACGAGGCTTTCGAAAAAGCCAAGACTATTCAGTAATAAGGATTGCTCATGGCTAAGCTTCATGTTGACGTGGTCAGTGCCGAAGAATCGATCTTTGCTGGTGAGGCAAAGTTCGTGGCGCTGCCCGGCGAGGCTGGAGAATTGGGTATTTTGCCCGGTCACACTCCCCTGATCTCGCGGATTCGTCCCGGCACGCTGAAGATCGTTATGGACGATGGCAGCGAAGAGCACATCTTTGTCGCTGGCGGCATACTCGAGGTTCAGCCTGGGAAAGTCACTGTATTGTCGGATACCGCGATTCGCGCACACGACTTGGATGAAGCAAAGGCGCTGGAAGCCCGCAAACATGCGGAAGAGGCCCTGCGCAACACCAAGGACAAGGCCGATATCGCTGTTGTGGAAGCCGAGCTGGCCATGCTGGCCGCTCAGGCAGCCGCAGCACGTCGTTTGCGTGACGTGCGCAAGCACTGATCCAGACATCGGCAGTGTCCGAGAAAAAGCCACCCCCAGGGGTGGCTTTTTTGCGTCTGGAGGGGGCTCAGAGGGGCAGCAGCGATCACACTGACAATGATGCTGATTGCCCCGCTGGGTGAGAAGAGATGGGGGCTTCAAATTCGAATCTGGCGTACAAGCCTAGGCTTGGTCTTGTTGTCTGCCGGGTTTGAGTTGCTCAGACAGGGTGTTTCATGCCCGGGTTAGCGGGTTTTTTGCAGAAACAAAAGGCTGTGTTCAATTCCCTTGCGCCAGTCTCTTTCTATAGTGTCCTTGCCTAGCAGGGCGTCTACACGGTCTTGCTGCAGTCCTGATTGGGCAGGTCGTCGGGCAGGTGTCGGGTAGTGGCTGGCCGGGATGGGGGTGAGTGTCGGCGCGGTGCCCAGCAAGCCCAGCTTGATCGCTTGTCCAATGATTTCCTGGGCGAAACCGTACCAGCTGATGCAGGGAAGGCCAGAGAAATGGACAATGCCTGTAAGCGGTAACGAGCCTGTGTCTGAACTTGATGCAAGCAGCCTTTCTGCCAGCTGCAAGACGATCCGCGCCAGATGGGGGGCATAGGTCGGACCGCTTGTTTGATCATCTACGAGGCTCAATTCCGAGCGTTCCTGAGCAAGCGTCAACAGACGAGTCAGAAAGTTGTTCCCAAATGGGCTGAACACCCGGCTGGTACGCAAAATGAGGGCCGAGGGCAGGGCGCGCAGAACGGCTTGTTCCCCTTCTCGTTTGCTATGTCCATAGACACTGATAGGGTTGGTCGGCGCGTCTTCCGCATATGGCTGAGCGGCCAGACCATCAAAAACATAATCGGTGGAAAGGTGCAGCATCTGAATACCGCGCTCGGCACAGACCGACGCCATCAAGCCCGGAGCGATCGCGTTGACTCGGTATGCCTGTTCGACATCGGTTTCAGCGTTGTCTACCGCGGTGTAGGCGGCAGCGTTGATCACGATATCTGCCTGGTGGCGATCCAGGGCGCGTTCAAGACAGGCGCGTTGCGTGACGTCGAGTTTCTGATGCCCCAAAGATATGAGGTGCAAGTGGGTGGCTTGCTGGGTGAGTGCTTGACCGAGTTGGCCGTGCCCACCGCTGATCAAAATCCTGGTCATGGCCGCAGAAACTGCTCCAATCCCGGGTGCATTTTGTCTTTTGCAGACAGGATGGGGTTCGGAATGGGCCAGTCGATGCCTAACCGTGGGCAGTCCCAGGCCAGCCCACCTTCATCGTCGGGTCGATAGTAGTCCGTACATTTATAGCTGACATCCGCCTCGGCACTGAGCACACAATAACCGTGCGCATAGCCAGGCGGGACCCACAGCTGTTTGTGATTGTCCTGGCTGAGTTCTACGCCAAGATGGTGTCCGAATGTGCTGGAGTGGGGGTCTATATCAACGACGACATCAAATATGGCACCGCGCGTAACGCCAATCAGCTTGCCTTGAGGCCTGGTCCTTTGAAAATGCAGTCCTCGTAGAACGCAGGCCCTGGAGCAGGACTGATTGTCCTGTACAAAGACACTGTCTATGCCGGCCAGCGTTTGATAGCGAGCCGCATTAAAGCTTTCCTTGAAATAGCCTCGTTCGTCGTGAAAGACGCGCGGCTCAATAATCAGAACGCCGGGTAAAGAGGTGGTATGAATGTGCATATCATGGGTGCAGCAAGCGGGCCAGATATTGCCCGTAGCCTGTTTTTTCCAAGGCCTGGGCCTGGGCCTGCAGAGCGGATCTGGGTAACCAGCCCTGATTGAAAGCAATTTCTTCCAGACAAGCCACTTTCAGGCCTTGACGGTGTTCAATGGTACGAATAAACGAACCCGCCTCCATCAAACTTTCGTGAGTGCCTGAGTCCAGCCACGCAAAGCCACGCCCGAGTATGGAGACATGTAGCGCATTCAAACGGAGATAGGCGTTGTTGATGTCGGTAATTTCCAGCTCGCCGCGAGCCGATGGGGTGACTTGGCGGGCTAGGTCCACGACCCGATTATCGTAAAAATACAGGCCGGTAACGGCAAGGTGAGATTTGGGCACCATCGGCTTTTCTTCAATCGACAGGGCTTTGCCTTCTGCATCTATTTCTACAACGCCAAAGCTTTCCGGATTGTTGACAGGATAGCCGAAAATGGTGGCGCCTTCAGCGCGGCTGCGGGCGGTGCGCAGCATTTGGCTAAAGCCATAGCCGTAGAAAATATTGTCGCCCAGAATCAGGCAGACGGACTCCTTGCCGATAAAGTCCGCTCCGATCAGAAAGGCCTGAGCCAGACCGTCTGGTGAGGCCTGCTCGGCGTAGGAAAGTGTTATGCCAAAGCGGGAGCCATCACCTAGCAGGCTCTGGAAATTAGGCCGATCTTCTGGGGTGCAGATAATCAGAATCTCCCGTATTTCCGCAAGCATGAGTACGGATAAGGGATAGTAGATCATCGGCTTGTCGTAGACAGGCAGTAAGTGCTTGGACACACCCATCGTAATCGGATGCAGGCGTGTACCTGAGCCCCCCGCCAAAACAATTCCTTTCACACCTGTTTTCCCAGACGGTCCAGACGGTAGGCGCCGCTTAGGATGCGTTCCCACCAGGACGTGTTTTCAAGATACCAGCGTACGGTTTTGCGCAGGCCCGTCTCTATGCTTTCTTGAGCCTGCCAACCAAGCTCCCGCCTTATTTTACTGGCATCAATGGCATAGCGCTGATCGTGACCGGGCCGATCTTCGACAAACGTAATCAGGTCTGAATAAAGGGCCAGGCCTGCCGGTTTGCGAGGGCAAAGCTCCTCAAGAATGGAGCAGATCGCCTGTACTACCTCCAGATTTCTCCGTTCCTGGTTTCCCCCGATGTTATAAGTCTGACCTATCTTTCCCCGTGTGGCCACGGCGATCAGGGCACGTACATGGTCCTCGACGTACAGCCAGTCGCGTACTTGGTCTCCTTGCCCATACACCGGTAAGGCTTGGCCTTTAAGGGCACTGAGCACCATATGGGGAATCAGTTTTTCCGGAAATTGATAGGGGCCATAGTTGTTGGAACAGTTGCTGATGACGACCGGCAGACCATAGCTGCGATGCCAGGCCCGCACCAGATGGTCGGAGCTGGCTTTGCTGGCCGAATAAGGGGAACTGGGGTTATAGGCGGTCGTCTCGGTAAAGAGCGCATCCGTTTTGCCCAGATCACCATAGACCTCGTCCGTGGAAACGTGATGAAAGCGAAAATGCGGCTTGTCTCGCGTGCTCAGTCCTTCCCAATACTGGCGACTTTGCTCAAGCAAGGTGTAGGTGCCCACGATATTGGTTTGAATGAACTGGGCAGGTCCGTCGATAGAGCGGTCAACATGTGACTCTGCAGCTAGGTGTATGATGATATCCGGCTTGAATTGCTGTAGATGCGTGGCTATCTGCGCAGCGTCGCAAATATTGGTTTGATGAAACGTGTAGTTTGGATGCCCCTGCACTTGTGCAAGTGATTCCAGATTGCCGGCATAGCTCAACACATCGAGATTCAGGATGTGGTGGTCGCTGCTTTGAAGCAAATGCCGGATAAGCGCGGAGCCAATAAAGCCGGCGCCGCCTGTCACAAGAATACGCATAGTTGGAGTGGGCGCGTGGGGGTGAGCTGGGAACTGCGCAACGGTCATGATACGGTAAACCCTCAAAGGGCGTAGGCGGCCAGGTGTTTGCCTTCACCCAGTTTGCAAGATAGCAGACATTCAAGCCTGGGGTGTCAGTCCGATTTCTTGAGTTTTCGGCCAGGGGTTGTTGTACGGGCGTATATAAATCAAGGACCGCTACGCAGTTACACGGTTAGTTGCTCTCTTTGAACGGCACGCCGGGTGTTACGGCGATTATAATTTGTTACGTCGCTTTTATTTGCTTGGCAGGACAGACCCGCCCGAAAGTGTCCTGGTCCCAGTCAGTACGAGTATCGTTTACCGTCGCTTTAGGTTTTTTTCGTCTCGTCGCATATGACTCTTCCCTCTCTTTTGACTGGTCCAGGCAACCGTTTGACATCGGGGCTTGTGTTCTTGTTCTATGCAAGCCTGTTGTCCACCAAGGATCTGTATTCGTACGCGATGGGGGCGCTGGCCCTTTTTGCACTGTGGAAAATTCCTGCGTTGCCAGCTCTTTCCCTTGAAAAACAGGAAAAGCTTATTGGGGTCTGCATGCTGTTTTTTGCGGGCATCAGTATAGGAGCGACAGTCTGGCACGGTAGCTATGCGCGCAGCTTTGAGGTCCCGGTCAAATTTGCTCTCGGCGCATTATTGATTCTATGTTTGTGTCGTTTTCCACCTAAGCCGGGGGCTTTATGGGCTGGCTTGCTCTTGGGAGCGGTCAGCGGTTTGGCTGTGGCCTATTGGAAAATGTGGCAAGTCGGTGAGTTCAAGGCCTTTGGCTTTACCGGGGCCATTCAGTTTGGAAATCTGTCGTTGACTATGGCGGTATTGCTGGGTGTGGCCTTGTGCTGGGTAATCAGTAACCCCCATCCCCATCGCCGTCTGTGGCTGGTGCTCCTGGCCGTCGGCATGCTCTGTGGCCTGCTGGGCTCTTACTACTCGGGTACGCGTGGTGGTTGGGTAGCCATCCCTTTATTTGTTTTTCTGTTTTTGCTGGCATATTTGCGACGCAGCAATGCGATGGCCTGTGTCATTGTCCTGGCCGTGCTCGGTACGGCTGCCGGCGTCTTGGCGTATCAATCTCCCCTTGTCAAAACCCGTGTGGCACAGGTTTATACAGACTTGTCCGAATACCAGGCCAACGGCGCCAGTAGCTATAGCTCTCTGGGGGCCAGGTTTGCGATCTGGGAAGCGGCATGGGACGCGATTGACGACAGTCCCTTGCTGGGTATCGGTGAAGTTCAGTTTCGCCAGACGCTGAAAGAAAAGCGGGAAGCAGGCTTGATTGGAGCAGTACCTGCGGGCTTGGCCAATACCCATAATACTTTTCTGGAAGTCTGGATGCTGTATGGGGGGCTGGCCTTGTTGTCCCTGCTGCTGATGATGTTCAGCGCGGCATGGTATTTTCTGTCATATATCCGCCATGTGGATTCAGTATTGCGCAGTTATGCCCTGGGCGGTTTATGCTTGATAGGCGGCTATATTATTTACGGGCAAACGCAAATAATGTTGATTCGCAATAATACTTTATTGTTCTTTTTGATGTCTCTGGCGGTTCTGATGGCTTTGATGCATCAGCGTCGTCGTGCTGTACTGCTTGTTGGAAATGCTTGAACGTTTTATGGTAGGTTTTGCCTGCGGGTTGATGGTGCTGTATAAGCGGTTTTTTGCGGAAAGTGCATCCTTTTAAAACTGACAGTAATTAAGTGGTTCTATTTTTTTGCAGTTATATTTTTAAGCACAATTTAAAAAAATATTAAAAATATTTCGGTAAAGTGTAGAGTTGCCTATCGTTAGCCAGAGTCAAGACATCGGCTTTTAAATTTTTTAAGAAACACTAGGAAACATGAAGAAATTTGCTCTCATTGGTGCAAGTGGATACATCGCACCTCGTCATATGCAGGCGATCAAGGCAACCGGTAACGTGCTGGTTGCTGCTATGGATCCGAATGACTCGGTAGGCATTATCGACAGCCACTTTCCCGACGCTCATTTTTTTACAGAGTTCGAACGCTTTGATCGTCATATCGACAAGCTCAGTCGTGCACAAACGGGTGAAGCAGTCGATTATATGTCCATCTGTTCGCCCAATTACCTGCATGACTCTCACATGAGATTTGCTCTGCGCTCCGGTGCGGATGCCATTTGTGAGAAACCTCTGGTGCTCAATTCCTGGAATATCGATGGCCTGCTGGATATTGAGCGCGATACGGGACGTAAAGTAAACACGATTTTGCAATTGCGTGTTCATCCCGCGATTATCGAACTGCGGGAAAAAGTATTAAACAACAAAAACAAAAAAGATAAATACGATGTGGATTTGACCTACATCACCTCTCGTGGCAACTGGTATCACCAGTCGTGGAAAGGCGATGTGAAAAAATCGGGCGGTATTGCCACTAATATTGGCGTGCATTTCTTTGATATGCTGCATTTTATTTTTGGCGATCTGCAACGTAATGTGGTGCATACCCGTACGGATAGCAAGGCAGCGGGTTTTCTGGAATATGAAAACGCACGGGTGCGCTGGTTCCTGTCTATTGACGTGGAAGACGTGCCTCAATCGGCCCAGGAAAAAGGCATGCGCACGTTCCGCTCGATCACGGTAGATGGCGAGGAAATCGAGTTTTCGGGTGGCTTTACCGACCTGCACACGCGCAGCTACGAAGAGATTCTGGCTGGCCGTGGCTTTGGTCTGGAAGAAAATCGCACTGCAATCTCGACTGTGCAGTTTATTCGCACCGCAGACATCATGCCTTTGCAGGGTGATTACCACCCCTTCCTGAAAAAATGAGCTATTACAAACACGAAACAGCCATTGTGGATGAAGGCGCACAGATCGGACCGGGTTCACGCGTCTGGCATTTTGTGCATGTCTGTGCAGGTGCCAGGATCGGGGCGGGGGTATCGTTAGGCCAGAATGTTTTTGTTGGCAACAAGGTGCTGATAGGGGACAACTGCAAGATTCAGAACAATGTTTCCGTCTACGACAACGTCACCTTGGAAGAAGGCGTATTCTGCGGCCCCAGCATGGTCTTTACCAACGTCTATAATCCACGCTCTCTTATTGAGCGCAAGGATCAGTATCGTGACACACTGGTGCGCACCGGGGCGACATTGGGGGCGAACTGCACGATTGTCTGTGGGGTCACCATAGGCAAGTTTGCCTTTGTGGGGGCAGGTGCAGTGATCAATAGGGATGTGCCCGATTACGCCCTGATGCTGGGTGTGCCTGCCCGTCAGAAAGGCTGGATGAGTGAATTTGGAGAGCAGCTGGATTTGCCTGTGAAGGGGACTGGACAGTGCGTCTGCCCGCATTCAGGAGCTATCTATGAGCTGCACAATGATCGTTTGATTAAACGGGAAGTCCAACAGCAATGATTGAATTTACGGATCTACATGCCCAGCAAATGCGCATCAAGTCTGAGATTGATGCAGGTATTGCGCGGGTTTTGCAGCATGGTCGCTATATTCTTGGCCCAGAGGTGGCAGAGCTGGAAGAAAAGCTGGCCGATTACGTACAGGCCAAGTATTGCATCAGTTGTGCCAATGGCACGGATGCCTTGCAAATTGCGTTGATGGCTTTGGGTGTAGGGCCCGGTGACGAGGTGATCACTCCCGGCTTTACGTATGTGGCGACCGCGGAGACGGTGGCCGTGTTGGGCGCCAAGCCAGTTTATGTGGATGTGGCACCGCTGACGTACAACCTGGACCCCGCTTTGCTGGAGGCGGCGATCACGCCGCGTACGAAAGCGATTATTCCGGTGTCCATGTATGGTCAGTGCGCGGATTTTGACACTATCAATGCGATTGCCTCCAAGCACGGCCTGGCTGTCATTGAGGATGCTGCCCAGAGTTTTGGCGCAACCTACAAAGGACGCTACTCCTGTAACCTGACGACGATTGCTTGTACCAGCTTTTTCCCGAGCAAGCCCTTGGGAGGGTACGGGGACGGCGGGGCGATTTTCACCAATGATGAAGGTCTGGCAACAGTAATGCGCCAGATTGCCCGTCATGGACAGGATCGACGCTACCATCACATCCGCATCGGCATCAACAGTCGTCTTGATACGTTGCAGGCGGCGATCTTGCTGCCCAAACTGGCGATTTTGTCTGAAGAGCTGGAGATGCGTCAGCGCGTGGCCCAGCGTTATCAAACCAGCCTGCAGGCCATTGGCATCGAGAGCACGCCTTTTGTGGAGCCCCACAACCGTCACGTGTATGCCCAGTACACGATCCGGGTCAAACAGCGCGACCAGGTACAGGAAAGCTTGCTCAAAGCGGGTGTGCCCACTGCTGTGCATTACCCTATCCCCTTGAACAGACAGCCCGCCGTGCAGGATCTGGATGCGGTGCTGCCGGTGGGCGACCTGATCGCCACCGAGGTCCTGAGTCTGCCCATGGGGCCTTACCTGAAAGACGACGATATGGATCACATCGTCCAAGCGCTACAGGCATGCGTACCGCTTTAATCTCGTTTAAGGCTGCGGCTTAATTCCGCAGCCATTTTTATGCTAAATAGTTACTGGAAAACCGTACTCTCCGTCTTTACTGGATCGGCGATCGCTCAGGTAATTCCTGTGCTGGGCGCTTTGCTGATTGCTCGCCAATTCGGGCCAGGCCAGTTTGGTCTGTTCTCCGCCTGGTTGGGGATTGTCATTATTTTATCGACAGCGTTGACGGGACGCTTGGAGGTGTCGCTGGCCTTGGAGCGGGATGGGCGGTTTCGTAATGCCGCTGCGTTTGCCGTTCTGGCCACGACTCTGCTGGCAGCCATACTGGTAGTGCTTGTGTTGGGCTTGGTGCATGTGCTGACCGGCTACAACTACTTTGACAGCTTGATGCTGTTACTTGTCTTGGTGCCTTGTGCCACCCTGTTCGCATTGAATCAGGCCTGGCAATCCTGGGCAGCAGCAGAAGGGCGCTTTCGTCAATTGAACATGATGCGAGTGGCCCAGTCGATTTTTGTGGTGGTGTTGCAGATTGCCGCCGGGTTCATTTGGCCTACCGCGACGGCGCTGGCGGTGTCGTATGTGCTGGGTTTGCTGCTGGCGCAGGCCTATGGCATGTGGCTATTGCCGGTGTCGATGGCTTGGATACGGCGCTGGCGACCATTGATGCAGGCCTATGCCAGACGCCATCGGAAGTTTCTGGCATATTCCTTACCCGCCGACTTTATCAATGCCTTGGCAATCCAGTTGCCCGTCATGATTGTGGCCTATCGTTTTGGGGCAGAGAGCGCTGGTTATCTGGCGTTGGTGATCCGTGTGCTGGGGTTGCCCTTGTCGTTTCTTGGCAAGGCGGTTCTGGATGTCTTCAAACGCCAGGCATCGATGGCGTTTCGTGAGCGCGGCGAGTGCCGCCACGAGTACGTACGTACGTTTTGGGTACTGGGCGCCGGGTCCGTCATTTTTGCCATTGGCGCCTACTTCTTGTCGGAGCCCGTTTTTGCCATTGCCTTTGGTGAAGAGTGGCGCCCCGCAGGCTTGATGAGCGTATTGCTGGTCCCGATGTTTACCTTGCGTTTCATCGCCAGCCCGTTAAGTTACGTAATATATATTTTTAACAAACAACAAGTCGATCTGATATGGCAGATCTGTCTGCTGGCCATGACCTACGGAGTGCTGAGTTACGTGGGTACCGAGTCTGCGGCGATCCTCATTTACTCGGTGTCCTACGCCTTGCTGTACGTGGTGTATCTGGCCATTTCGTATCGATATAGTTGTGGTGAATCGCACAAACAGCGAGCAAGTTTATGATCGGCATCCTGGACTACGGTTGTGGCAATATTAATTCGGTCATCCGAATGATTCAAAAGCTGGGAGGAGAGGCCTGCAAGGTGTCTGCCCCGCAGGAGGTCATGGCCGTTGAGCGCTTGATTATTCCGGGCGTGGGGGCCTTTGACCACGGTATGCAGCAATTGCACGATCGGGGGCTTTTGCCTGTTCTGGAGCACTATGCCCTGCAGGATAAAAAGCCCGTATTGGGCATCTGCCTGGGCATGCAGTTGATGTGTCGTGCCAGCGAAGAAGGCACCTTGCCCGGTCTTGGCTGGATTGATGCCCAGGTACGGCGCTTTCAAAGCACGCCCGAACGGCCCTTGAAGATCCCCCACATGGGATGGTCGGAAGTGGATATTGCCAAGCCCAACCCCTTGCTGCAGGAAGGCGAGCGCCGTCATCGCTTTTATTTTGTCCATGCCTACAAGGTCGAGGCCGCTTGTGCTCAGGATGTCTTGGCGACAGCCGACTATGGCGGCACGTTCGTGGCCGCCTTCCAGCGCGAGAACGTCATGGGCGTGCAGTTCCACCCCGAGAAAAGTCACCAGTTTGGATTTGGTTTGATGAAGAACTTTATGGCTGAGACCGCATGAAGCCACGTGTTATTCCTGTCCTGTCTTTGAAAAATGGGGGCCTGGTTAAAACCCGCCGCTATCAAGATCCCAAATACGTGGGCGACCCGACCAACGCAATTCGTATCTTCAACGAGAAGGAGGTCGATGAGCTGGTCGTGTTGGATATCGGCGCCTCCAGCGCAGGTACCACGCCTGATCTGGATGTGGTGCGCCTGTTTGCCGAAGAGTGCTTTATGCCCTTGACGTACGGGGGCGGTATCCAGAACATGCAGCAGGTCGAGCGGATTTTTGATCTGGGCATTGAGAAGGTCAGTTTGCAATCGGCTGTGCTGAACGATACGCGCTTGATACAGGATATTGCCCGGGTGTATGGCCAGCAAAGTGTGGTGTTGGGTGTTGATATTAAAAAAAACTGGCTCAAGCAGCCCAAGCTGTATAGTTCGCAGTCGGGTAAATTGCTGAACCGCCCTATTTACGATTATTTGGCTGAACGGGTTGATGCGGGAGTAGGGGAAGTCCTCTTGAGCGCAGTAGACCATGACGGCATGATGGACGGCTACGATCTGGATTTGATCCATTCGGTCGCCAGCCGCTTGCCGGTGCCCGTGGTGGCCCTGGGCGGAGCTCGTTCGATGGACGATTTCAACCTGGCATTGAAGGCCGGTGCTTCGGCCGTCGCGGCCGGCGCCATGTTTGTATTCAAAGGCCCACACCGTGCGGTATTGATCAATTACCCGAAACGGGCCGAGTTTGACTCTTTGGATGATATTGAATGAATCAACATTACCAGGTGTGTACGCGCTGTGTGATGGACACCAGCGCACGCGACATTGTTTTCAACAGTGATGGCGTCTGCAACTACTGCACGGACCTGGAGGCAGGCACCAAGAACACGTTGGGGCTGGCACCGGAAGAAAAAGAGCGACGCTTGCAGGCCTTGGTGGCCGAGGTCAAGGCGCAGGGCAAAGGTAAGCCTTATGACTGCATTGTCGGGGTTTCAGGCGGGGTAGACAGCTCCTGGGTGCTGGTCAAGGCCGTTGAGCTTGGATTGCGTCCTCTGGCTGTGCATATGGATAATGGCTGGAACTCCGAACTCGCGCAGAACAATATTGAGAACCTGATCAATGGTCTGGGCGTGGATCTGTATACCCATGTGATTGACTGGCATGAGTACCGCAAGCTGATGCAGGCATTTTTTGATGCCAATGTTGTCGATATCGAGCTTTTATACGACAACGCGATGACGGCGGTGAATTACCAGCAGGCGGCTAAATATGGCCTGAAGCATTTGCTGGCCGGGACCAATGAGGCCACAGAGGGAATGCAGATTCCCGAGAGCTGGAACTGGTTCAAGTTCGACAAGAAAAATATTCGCAGCATCGCCAAGCGTTTTAGCGATGTCAAAATCGAAACCTTTCCCTTGTTTGGCATTGGCGAGTACATACGCTATGCCGTCCTACAGAAAATCCGCTGGGTTTCCATTCTGGACTTGATGGAGTTCAACAAGTTCTCCGCCATGCAGCAATTGCAGGAGCGTTATTCCTACAAGCCCTACCCGTACAAGCATTATGAGTCGATTTTCACCCGCTTTTACCAGGGCTACATCTTGCCCGAGAAGTTTGGGGTGGATAAACGACGCGTGCACATGAGCACTCTGATCGTAACCGGGCAAATGAGCCGGGATGAGGCCTTGGCCGACCTGGAAAAAATTCCTTATCACAGTCAACGGGAGCTGGAAGAGGACAAGCAGTATTTCCTGAAGAAAATGGGTTGGACTCCCGCACAGCTGGAGGCTTACATCAAGGCTCCGGCAGTGGCTCATGACTACTACCCCAGTGATCTGGCGCGTTGGAAATGGATGGCCAAGTTGTATAAACGCGTGCTCGGTCGCTCCTGATCCAGTGGTGTATAGGCGCAAGGTTTCAGATAAAGGTTGAATATGCGGTTTTTACACTCTGCGATGCTGTTGCGTCCGGTCAATGGCATTGTGGCTCAGATGACCTGGGAGCAGCAGGCAGCAGATCAATTGGGTTTGCCCTGGCGCACGCGGGCGTTTTCGGCGCCTGATGCCCGGATTCCTGACTCGATCCGGGTGGATTCGGGGGTGCAGGTTGATGGCCGCAGCAAGTGGCGGCTGGCCTGGGCCTGGGTGGCATTTCGCCTCAGCTATCTGCGTTGGCTGCGCGCGCAGCACGATATTGATGTATTTGTCTTGCGCCATAGCGTTCATGACCCCTTCCAGTATCTGTTTATCCGCACCTGTCCCAAGCCCGTTTATCTAGTGCATCACACGAAAGAACTTGATGAGCTGGCCGGGGGCGGGGTGTTGGGCAAATTGCGCTCTTATGCCGAGTCGGTATTGGGGCGCTGGTCAATTCGCCGCGCCGCGGGGGTGATTGGCGTGACCCCTGAGCTCAGTGCCTACGAGTCGGAACGCGCCGGACAAGCGGGAAAATATACCTACACCTACCCCAATGGGGTGATGTACACCGGCCAGGTCATGGCGGATCACCGTCAGGATCGGCCCGAGTTCTTGTTTGTGGCCAGCCATTTTTATGACTGGCACGGCTTGGATCTGGTGTTGGACGCGCTGGAGCGCAGTCAGGCAGATTTTTGTTTGCACATTGTGGGCGTTGTGTTTGAAGCGGATCTGGCTCGATGCCAGAACGATCCACGCATCGTGTTGCATGGAACCTTGAGTGCGGATGAGATTTCCGCCCTGGCGCAGCGCTGTTGGGTCGGGCTGAGCTCTTTCGCTTTGAATCGAAAAGGCATGTTGCAAGCCTGCACCTTGAAGGTGCGGGAGTATCTTATGCTCGGTTTGCCGGTGTATTCGGGGCATCAGGATGTCTTTGATCGGGATTTCCCTTTTTATTGCCAAGGGCCTGTGGACATGGCTGCGCTATTGGACTACGCACACGCTGTGCGTTTGTCAGACCGGGCGCAAGTCAGTCAGGCGGCCCAGGCTTATATTGCCAAAACTAGTTTGCTGGAGGGCTTGGCCCGGGCGCTGACCGAACAGGAAAAGGCAAGGCACTCATGAACTCGGAACCATTACGCATTGAAATTGATGCGCTTTACCGTCTGGTGGCGCAGGTCTCCTTCTTTGCTTTCTTTGCGTTTGGCCCCGTGTGGAAATTTCTGGAAACGATGTTTGGTTTTCCCAGAATCAATGTCAGCGTCCTGTATTTACTGTGCGTGGGCTTGTTGCTGACCCTTTTAGTCAGCAAGGTGGCATTCCGTGCACGAGAGGTCAGGGGAAAGCCGCTGTTTGTCGCGGTCTCAATCTTATTGATGTGGGTGTTGCTGATCCAGGCTGTGCAGTTTTCCAGCTTGCTGCAACATGTCGATGTGTGGACCCTGTCCAGGTACTTTTCCAATACCGGGGTGGCGCCTTTGCTATTGGTGCTGCTGGGAAAATGGTATGCCGAGCAGTCCCGGGGTGTCGTTGCCACGGTGAAATTCAGCTGGGTATTTTCCAGCGTGGTTTATATCTTCAGCTACATATATATCGGGCAGGATTTTCATAAAAATATTGTGGAAGCCAGCATCTATCTGACCTTGTCCGATTGCTATGCAATTGTGGCCTTGCTGATGCTGGTCTCTGTCCGGCAGCGTAGCCACTTTGTGGTTTTGTTTGTCATCAGTTTCTGGGTTCTGTTTTTCCTTAACTCCCGCTTTTCTTTTCTGGCGTTCGTGCTGGCCTGTGTGGCGGTCATGTTTGTCAGGAACAAAGTGGCCGCCATCTTTGTGTTTTTGTTGTCGGCGCTGTTACTGGTTGCCCTGGGGCCGTGGCTTGTTGATTTGCTCGGACCGGAACACCGCATGGTCAGGCTCTTTCTTTTTGAGAACGACTCGTCCTTGTCTGGCCGTCTGGAGCTGATGCGCCAGGAGCTGGATTTTTTAAGCAGTAACTGGGTCTTGGGCCGCTACATGTACGATGTCGTGGCCACGGGGGTGACGGGAAACTATGCGCATAATTATCTCTCGTTTCTAAGTGCTTACGGGGTTGGCCCTGCGCTGGGGCTGATTGGCATTATCGTGGCTGGGCTCATGAGCGGGGTGTTTGGCGCCATACGGCAGCATCATGTTCAATCCGTGCTGGCGGTCTTGTTTTTCTGCTTGTTCGGCATCGTGGCTGCCCGCAGCTATCTGTATCCCTATATCTGGTTTGCTTTGGCGGCATTGGCTTCCTTGCCTTTGCCTGCTACTCACTCTAAGGCTTCCTAATGCAGTTTTCTTTGCTTCTTTCCTTGTACAACGGTGAAAAGGCCTCCAATTTCGAGCAGGCGATGGACAGTGTCGTGAATTCCACCCGCCAACCTGATGAGGTGGTGCTGGTTCTGGATGGTCCTGTACGCCCAGAGCTGAGTGAGCTGGTGGAGCGCTATCGCACGCGCTTGCCGATGGTGCTTGTACCGCTGGAAAAGAATGTGGGCTTGGGCAAAGCGTTAAATATAGGTTTGCAGCATTGCACCCATCCCTGGGTGGCCCGTTTCGATACCGATGACATTAATGAGCCAGAGCGATTTGCACGTCAACTTGAGCAGTTGGAGCGTGATCCACAACTCGATATTATCGGCTCATCAATTGCCGAGTTTGCTGAGGACCCGCAGCAAATCCGTAGTTATCGGGCCGCTCCCGAAAGCCATGAAGAAATCATGAAGTACGGGCAGCGACGAAACCCGTTCAATCATATGACGGTGATGTACCGTAAAGAAGCGGTGCTGCGTTGCGGCAGCTATGGGAATGAGTATTTCTACGAGGATTACGCCTTGTGGGTGCGTCTTTTGCTCTCGGGGGCAAAAGGGATGAATATTCAGCAGCCCCTGGTGCGTGCCCGTACCGATTTGTCCATGTATCGGCGTCGGGGTGGATGGCGTTACGCGCGGCAGGAAATTGCCGCGCAGTATACGTTTTATTCTTTAGGTTTTATTGGTCTGGGACGCTTTTTGCTCAACTGTTTGCAACGTACCCCAGCCCGTTTGTTGCCGCCTTTCGTGCGCGAGCATATTTACCTGAAATTGCTGCGCTAAGTTGGGCTAGCGGGCGCCAAAACCGGTGAGCATGGTTTTGATGGTCAGAAAGACAATGTGCAGATCCAGATAGGTCGAGCAGTTCTTGATGTAATAGAAGTCATGCTCGATCTTGATGCGGGTGGCGTCTGCATCATCCGTATAACCTTGCCGCACTTGCGCCCAGCCCGTAATTCCTGGCTTGACCACATGGCGGTAGTTGTAAAACGGAATCTGCTCGTCGAACGCCCTGACAAAGTTGGGCTGTTCGGGGCGCGGGCCGATCAGGCTCATTTCGCCCTTGATGATATTGAGAAACTGCGGAAGTTCGTCAATACGCAGCTTGCGGATGATTTTGCCAACACGCGTGATGCGTGGGTCGTCCTCGCCCGCAAACTGCTCGGGCTGCTCGCGATCAAAGCGCATGCTGCGGAATTTATAAATGGTAAATTCCTTGTTACCCAGCCCAATGCGTTGCTGGGTATAAATAACTGGTCCAGGGCTTTCCAGTTTGATCAGCAAGGCAGTGATCAGACCAATGGGCAGCACGATCGGTAAGGACAGCAGGACGATTCCCAGGTCCATCAGCAGTTTGGTGGTCTCGTAGACTTTGGTGGGCAGCAAGGCTCCGAGGTTGTTCTCGGACATGCGGTTGATTCGCACACGCCCTGAAAGCGACTCATAAACCAGACTGGCGTCATAGACAGGAATGCGCTTGAGCGCGCATTGCGTCAGAAAACGTTCATCGTCTTTGCTCAGGTCGTTGAAGTCCGCCACCACCGCATCATATCGAACGTTCTGCAAATCCAGTGTTGTCAGCTCTCGAGCGTCAACATTGTCCAGCTCAAACAAATGATCGCTCATCCCCCCTTTGATAATCGCCAGCTTTAAGCGGCGATATTTTTGCGTGCTGAAATGCTCCAGGTAAAACCAGAGCAAGGCACAGGCACCGCTCGTGAGCAGGATAAAGCGAGACAGGTTCAGCGTTAAGAGCAGGGAGACCAGCGCAACCAGCACGTAAATGGTGATGACTTGCGGTGCAATGAACATGCTCGACTGTCCGCCCGGATAGGACGTGTTGATCTTGCGAACCACAAAGTGGCAAATGACAAAGGCGATGGAGGCCACGATCAAGGCCGTTTTCTGGCCCAGATCGGGTGTCAGCAAGCCGTTCAAGCCCCAATGCAGGGCAGTGGGCAGGGCAACGGAAACCAGCCAGCCTACAAACAGCAGGAATGGCGAAGAGAGCAGGATTTGCTCGTGTTTTTTCTGAAAGCGGCGGCTAGGTAAGGTATTCATATCCTACGGTCGTATATGGTAGTGAAAGGCTACGTGCGAGCGCGGTGGCAAACAGCAGCTTTCAATCATTTCTGATTGTGCTGACAATCAGTACAACAAACATCCCCAGGAATAGACCGAAAATAATCCCTATCAGCAAGACCAAGGGTTTGATTGGCTTGATGGGCTCATACGGTGGCTGTGCAGCCATATCGATGCGGGCTACCGAGAACTCGGGATTGCTGTTGAGGGTCTGCAGCAAGGCCTGCTGAGTCAGCAGTTTGGGCAAGCCGGCAATGTAGGCGTCCTGATCCTTGCGCTTGCTAAGCACGTCTATCTCGGCCTGTAACGATCGTGTCCCCCGCATAAAGCTGTTTTCATTGCCGGGGCTGTTGTCCAGCGTGATGACAGTTGTGCCTGGCATCGGCGCTTCCAGTTCCATGGCTTTGGCCACGGTCAAGGCGTCCTGAAGGCGCCCTATTTTCAGGTTCTGAAGGTCCTGCTCCAGCTGACGTAGCGTTGCTATCCGGTTTTCGGTGCTTTGTTTTTTTGCGCTGATCTCACTTTGCAGGTTCTTGAGCAGCTCGGCATGAGTAGCCTGTACGGCAAGTTGTGTATAGTCATTGGCCCACTGAGCCGCCAGTTTTGGATCTTTCGCTTTAATGGAAACGTTCAGGCCGCCACCCTCTGCCGTAGAGCCTGTAATACTCAAGGATTTGTCCAGACGCTTTGCAACCTGCTCGGTCTCGACTTCATCTTTGGGCGCAAAATAAGGAAGGTAGTATTGCGTCAAAAATTTATTTTTGATCGAGTCTGATTTGAGGTTGGTGTAGAAAATTCCGTAAACATGCGCGGAGTCCAGTGGACGTGGAGTGTCTTTCTCGGAAATGCCCGTGTCTATCGTATTCACGCTCTCGACGTACTCGGCCAAATCGCTTGCCTGAGGAGGCAGCACTCGCGTGGTGGCTTGGTAGGTGGGTTGTACCAACACCAAATAGCCAATGGAAAGACAGGTGCACAGCAGAGTGACTGCTAGAATTATTTTTTTTGATTTCCAAAACAGCCTAATTAGATCGCTCAGACTAATGTTTCTTGTATTGGCTTCAGGGTTCTGGCTAACAGTGTTCACGCATTCTCCGGATGATAGTCAACGTTTCGCTGAACTGAAGATCTCAACCTTCAATTCTAATCTCAATGGGTTTAAAACGTTTATTTTCGAAATTTTTTAACGAGCTTTTTTCTGAAGTAGGGGCCTTATAAAACAGTAATACCGGCTGCTTGGTCAGGCATATCAAATAAAAAACCCAATGTGTTACAAGTTGGCCGGTACAGTCAGGGCAGTGTGAGGGGGACTAACCGAGTGAATGACCCAGTGTGGGAGTGCTTGAGCAATAATGGTGTCCCATCTGCGTTAGGCGGACGTTTGGCGCTAACTTATCAGAGAAACTTAGCAAGTAAAGCCGAACTGCAATGATAGTATTTGTTGCTGGTTGTAAGTGCGTGTCTGGGTGGTTTTTGTCACTATGTCTGTTGTATTGAAGTGACAGTCTGGGTGTCCGATGTGGAACCCTGTGGACAGGATGCCGAGGCTGGTTTGCGGCAGGAAGTGTCTTGGCAGACCGCTGCCTGGGTACGCACTATAACAGTGGTCTGATGGATTTTATACAGGACTGATGCGTTCTTGGTCGTAAAAATAAGATGATGAAATATAGAAGTGACATCGATGGTCTACGCGCCCTGGCTGTGCTATCAGTCCTGATTTTTCACCTGAATTCCGATTGGCTGCCCGGTGGTTTTATTGGGGTGGACGTTTTTTTTGTGATTTCAGGGTTTCTGATTAGTCACATCATAAAAAATGAAGTCATGCAGGGGCGGTTTTCTTTCTTTGATTTTTACAAAAGAAGAATTAGAAGAATACTGCCACCGCTCTATATTGTTTTGCTGTTTTCTTTATTGGCTGGATTTTTTCTTCTTCTTCCAGAAGATTTTGATCGGCTTTTTAGTTCTGTTCTTTATTCTTCTGCTTTTTTGGCGAATCAGTTTTTTTCCAAAGACGGTGGCTATTTTGATATTGCTTCCGATGAAAAGCCGTTATTGCATATTTGGTCGCTTTCCATAGAAGAGCAGTTTTATTTTATCTGGCCTCTTGTGTTCTTGCTGGCTTTCAGGTTCTTTTCCAGACGTAGCAAGGATACCCTGGATCTGTCTCTGACGGTGTTTGTGACGTGCGGGGTGGCGCTGGGGTTTGCCTATAGCCAGTATTATTTGCTGTCTACGCATGCAGGAGATTCGGTTTATTTTTTACTGCGTTTACGTTTCAGTGAGTTGCTGGTAGGCGCTTTATTTGCTTTTCTGCCGGTGTACAGCCATCGACGCGGATGTCACTTGCTTCAGCTGACCGGGATCATGCTGATAGTGGGCGGGCTGCTGATGCTGGACAAGCAGTCTGTTTTTCCTGGGCTCAATGCCCTTATTCCCTGCCTCGGGGCTGGACTCTTCATTTACGGTGGGCGCTCGGAACAGGCGACCGGTGGCTGGGTCATGTGGATCTTTCAGAGACCCTATATGGTCGCGGTAGGTTTGATTTCCTACTCCTTGTATCTATGGCATTGGCCGATTTTGGCGTATCTGCGCTATGTTTATGGCGCTTATGTGTTGCCGCTCAGCTGGTTGCTGGTGGCAGTGCCTTGCATGTTTATTCTGGCCTATCTGTCCTACAGGCTGGTGGAGCAGCGCTGCAAACGCTGGAACGTTGGGTTCACGACGGCTTTTCTGGCTTTGTTCTTGCTCCCGGCCCTTGCTCTGGCGGGCTTGGGGCTGGGTTTGAAGGCGGTCAAGCCGTCTTTGGATCTTGATCCTGCGCTCTTGAGTTATGGCACCGATGTTTGCCATGGCACGTTTGACAAGCGCTGTTTGCGTGGCGATCCGGAGAAATCTCCGCGGATATTGGTGACAGGTGATTCTCATGCAGCGGCTTTGAATTCGTTTGTGGACGAAGTGGGACGTAAAGAGGGGTGGCGGCGTACGTGGTAACAGGCAGCTCCTGCTCTCCGGTATTTGGTTTTAATGAGCATGTCTTGCCTGAATCCTCGCGCGAGCCCTGTAAGAATCTTAAGGAATATATAGCCACAGCCTATCGGCAGTATGAGGCCGTCATTTTCACTTCCTTCTGGTCTTATCAGTTGGGCGAAGAACCGGAGGCGGCTGACCCCGATTACCTCTCAAAGCTCGAACATACCTTACGCAGTATCGCGGCCAGCACACCGGTTTATGTATTGTCGGATGTCCCCGAGCTTGCTGTCTCTCCCATTCGCCAAGAGCTTTTTAGTCGTTTGGGCATACATATTGAACGAGCGCCAGGAAAGAAGGCGCAGGCTGCCAATGCGATCATCAAACAGATTGTGGACCGAATCCCCAATGTGTATTGGGTCGACGTCGGGGCGGTGGCGCGTCCGTTTGCCGAGCAGGGCCGGTATGCCGGACGCATGGCCTATTTCGATAACAATCATTTGAATGTCTATGGCTCCACCTCGCTGGGGCAGTTGTTTGTTCAGGAGGGGCATCACTTGCTTGCTCCCGGACGCCATTGAGTGTCGGAGGGGGAGCCTGGCAGGTATCAGAGCAGAAGGTGTAAAGAAGGCTATTTTAATGCTTTTTGGTTATTAGCAAATAAAGATGCGTCTCCCCAACAGGTTTAAGCTTCAGTTTTAGCCTGTCCTACGAGATCTTTATGTTTTCCCGTTATGTAGCCTCTGGTCTTCTTGCTCTTTCTGTCTCTTTCGGCGCCCAGGCTGCTGAGCAAACGCTGGAGATCGGCTATCTGCCCATCATGCCTGCCGCTCAATTGTTCGTTGCCTTAGGATCTGGCGACTTACTGCCAGAAGGGCAGCCTGAGCCCAAATTGGTGCAGTTTCAAAGCGGACCCGCATTGACCCAGGCCCTGATTGCGGGACAGTTGGATGTCGCTTACGTAGGTATTGGTCCGGCTTTGGTCGCCAGAGCCAAAGAGGCCGACGTCAAGGTTCTGGCCTCGAATATCGTGGAGCAGGTCAGTGTGGTGGCGATTGGGGATTTGTCTGCTTATCTGGATGCCGACAAACCGGATTTTGCCGCCGCCGTTGCCCGGTTTACGCAGGAAAAGGGCCGTAAGCCCAAGGTTGCCAGCTACCCTAAAGGCGCTGTTCCCGAGGCAGCCTTGCAGTATTGGCTGCGCAATATGCTGAAAGTTGATCCGGATGTGGTCGAGGTCATCTACCAGGGCGAGGCTCAGATTCAGCAGGCTTTGAGCAATCATGCGGTGGACGCCGCTGCCATTTTGGAGCCTACGGTCAGTCAGATTTTGCAGCGTCAGCCTGATGCCAAAATTGTGGCGCACGGTGGTGAACTGTTCCCCAATGAGCCTGGTTCGGTGCTGCTGGTGCGCGAAGGTCTGATCGAATCCCGGCCTGAGCTGGTTCAGCATCTGGTCAATGCCCATTTGCGTGCCACAGCCATGCTGCGCGATGAGCCTGCCAAGGCCACCCCGTATGTGCAGAAGTATGTGGGCGGTGGACGTTTGCCTAAAGAGATCGTTCAAGCAGCCATCGAACGCTCGCGTGATCAGTTTCAGCCTGACCCCCGCAAGATTATTGACGGCACGGCTCAACTGCAGGATTTCCAGGTGTCCTTGGGCACCTTGGCGACCAAGCTTGACGATGTACAAAGCTTGTTCGATATCCGTTTCTACGAAAAGGCGGCTCCCTGATGAGCGTTGCAAAAGAAGCAAGTTTGCCGCCCGCTGCTGCGCCCGCTTCTGACGGCGTCTGGCTCGATGCCTTGTGGCGTCGAGGCCTGGAGCGGATGGTTTACGGTGTAGCCGGCCTTGTGCTTTTTATTGGTGTGTGGCGTCTGGCTTATGTTTATGGCTGGGCTCCTCGCGGTACGCTGCCTGATCCCTTCAGCCTGCCATCGGCCCTGTTTCAGGAAATCGAGGCTGGCCGGCTCTGGCCCGCTGCCCAGTCCAGTCTGGTGCATTATTTCTGGGGCTTGGGCATTGGCACCATCCTGGGGATTGGGTTTGGTCTGGCTGCGGCAACCATCCATCGCTTTGACTTGTTGCAGGCCTACCTGGTGCGTCTGCTGCGTCCCATCCCGCCACTGGCCTGGGTGGTGTTTGCGATTGCCTGGTTCAAGGTTAGCCATACCGGGGCGGCTTTCGTAATCGCTATTGGCGTGTTCTGGCTGAACTACTTTGCCACGTATAGTGCTGTGCGCTCGGTAGATCCACGCTATTACGAATTGGCGGCTGCCTTCGGGCACCATTCTTATTTCTCCCGCGCCTGGACGGTAGTTTTACCTGCCATCAGCCCCGGATTGCTCAGCGGCGTGCGCGCCGGCATCGGACAGGCATGGATGACGCTGATTGCAGCCGAGCTGCTGGGTGTTCCTGGCATGGGACAGGAAATGAATGCCGCAGCCGGGGTAGGGGCTTACGATGCGGTCGTGGTCTACATGCTGATCATCTCGGTGGTTTACACCTTGTGCGACATGCTGTTTCTGACTTTTAACAAATGGGTACTTCAGTGGCAGCCTTGATTCAGTTCCAGGGATTTGGTTTTCAATACCCCGGTGCGCCGGCGCCGGTGATCCGTGATGTGAACCTGGATGTTCAGCCCGGGCATTTTGTGGCGATTGTGGGTGGCTCCGGTGTTGGCAAAAGCACCTTGTTGCGGGCTGCTGCTGGTTTGAGCCAACCCAGCTTCGGACATTTGCGCTCCAATCTGCACGATAGCCCTGGTCGGCGCGCCAATGCGTTTGTCTTTCAGGACAGCCGCCTGTTGCCCTGGCGACGCATTGCTTCAAATGTGGCGTATGGGCTGGAAGGTCTGGGGCTGTCGCGTCAGGAGCGCGAGCAGCGAGTTGAGGCGGCCTTGAATCAGGTAGGGTTGGCCCACCTGAAAGACCGTTGGCCGCATCAATTGTCGGGTGGGCAGGTGCAGCGGGTGGGTATCGCTCGTGCTCTGGCCGTACAGCCTGATTTACTGCTCATGGACGAGCCTTTTTCGGCGGTCGATGCCTTGACCCGTCAGGCTTTGCAGGATGAGCTGGTGCAGGTGTGGCAGCGTAGTTCAGCGGCCGTGTTATTTGTGACGCATGACATTGATGAAGCTGTCTTTTTGGCCGATACCATTATCGTGCTGGGAGGCAGTCCGGCAGGGGTCAGTGCTCGGATCGAGGTGGACCTGCCTCGCCCACGAGACCGCACGACGCCCCGTTTTGGCGAGTTGGTCAAACAGGTTGGGCAGGCTTTGTAGCACCGCCTGTTGTCTTGCCTTGAAAAGGCCCCGGTGTGGGGCCTTTTTTTGTCTTTCATCTGCCGTCCATGGACGATGACGTACCGGACATAAACCTCGTGTTCACGTTCATTTTGCCCGCGTGCGTTCTACACTGCTTGTTTGATGCCCACGCAGACCACAAGGAGAGATAGGATGCATCCGGTCAATACATTCAAGCAGGCTGTGCAGCAAGGCAGGCCACAGATCGGTTTGTGGCATGGCTTGGCCAGCCCGTACGTGGCGGATTTGTGTGCTGGCCTGGGGTACGACTGGATCTTGCTCGATGGCGAGCACGTTCCCAACACGGTGCAGACCTTGCTGGCGCAGTTGCAGGCGGTCGCGGCCCACCCGATCGCGCCGATTGTCCGTCCTAGCTGGAATGATCCCGTGCAGATCAAGATGCTGCTGGACATAGGGGCTCAGAACCTGCTGATTCCCATGGTGCAGGATGCCGAGCAAGCCCGGGCGGCCGTGGCGGCGGTTCGCTATCCGCCCCATGGTATCCGGGGTGTGGGTGCTGCCTTGGCTCGCGCGGCCCGCTGGGGGGCCACGTCTGATTATCTGGAGCGGGCCAATCAGGAAATGTGCGTGCTATGCCAGGTTGAAACACGGCAAGCCCTGGAAAACCTGGATGAGATTTTGGCGGTGGAAGGCGTGGACGGGGTTTTTATTGGTCCGGCTGATCTGGCCGCCAGCATGGGCTATTTGACCGAACCAGGACATCCGGCGGTTCTGGCGGCGATTGAAGAGGCAATTGTACGTATACGTCAGGCGGGAAAGGCGCCGGGTATTTTGCAGGCGGATGTTCAGGCTGCGCATCGCTACCTGTCCTTGGGAGCCCTGTTTGTCGCCGTCGGCGTGGACGCCGTGTTGCTGCGGCAAGCCGCTACGGTGTTACTGAGTCAGTTCAAGGATGAGATTGCCGTGCCTGTTGCTCAGCCAGGGGCAGCGTACTGAGCTAAATGCCAGGGGCTTCGGACCTGCCCATGACGGGGTGGCAGTTTGACCGCCTGTCGGGCACAGATTGCTGCTGCCTCCAGAGAGCTCGTGCTCAGGTACTGCTGTCCAGCAGAAAGCTCAGCAAGGTTTCAGCGCTGGGCTGCAGATCATCGCGCCGACGTACTCCAATCAGAATTTCCCGTTGGCTCCACGTTTCGTCCAGTTCAATCATGCGTGTATTGGGGATCTGGTAAATGCTGGCGCTCTTGCGTGGCAAGATGCCAATCCCCATTCCGGCGTTGATCAACAGGCACATGGCGTCGTAGCCCGATACTTCGGTACGAATGCGCACGGAGCGGTTGGCCTCCATGGCGGTTTTGGTGATCTGGTAATGCAGCTGTGTTCCGCTTAGCAACGTGATCTGCTCATGTTCCAGAGTCTGCTCAAAACGTACTTTCTCGTGCCTGGCCAAAGGATGATGGATGGGCGCCAGTACCACCAGCTTGTCACTGCGAAACGGATAGGCCTGGATATCGGCGGCGTAAGGCAGGCGGGTAAACACTCCCAGGTCTGCTTTGCCCTCTGACAGGGCGCGAATAATGTCCAGGCTGGTTTGTTCTTCCAGTTGCAGGGCAATCGCCGGATGTTGACGCCCGAATTCGCCCAGCGGTTCAGCCAGAAATTGTGAGATGGCGGAGGTATTGGCCAGAATATGGACCAAACCTTGCAGGCCTTGTGAGAAGGCCTGCAGGCGGGTTTCGATTTCCTGCGCACTATTGAGCAGCGCCCGGGAGCGGTACAACAACTCCAGACCTGCGGCGGTTGGGCTGACCCCTTTGTTGGTGCGCAGCAGCAAGGTCGTGTTCAGAGACTGTTCCAGATCCGCGATGCGGCGGCTGACCGCGGCGGCGGCAATGTGCTCACGTTCAGCCGCCTGGCTGATCGTGCCTTCTTCCAGTATTCGGACAAATAGTTTGAGGGTCAGAAGGTCCAGTTTCATGCTGGCATCATATCGTTTTTTTCAGCATGTCTGCATAAGCTGCGGCCTTCAAGACGTTCCTTAGCGGCGGTGGTGGGCAAGCCGCGCGTTTAGGTGACCGCGTGCGCTGGAGTGTTCATCCTCATGGGGGCATGCCCCTCTGTTGAAAACTGATCAGGCATAAAAAAACCCTGCCGATGTAAGGTCGACAGGGTTGTGCGTCACCAGGCTGGCTGGATCAGGCTTGTGGCTTGACGCCTGACAGGATGTGGCCTGCGTTGGGAACGCGGGTTTCCAGACCCAGTGTCTTGAGCATCTGGTACACGGTACACACTGCGGCGGACAGAACGGGTTTGCCGATCTGGTCCTGGGCACGCTGAATGGCAGGCAGGGAAGGCATCTGCACGCAAGCGGACAGGATGACGGCGTCCACGCCGTCGTGGTTCAGACGTTTGACGTGCTCGAGCAGGTTTTCTGGATTCAGCAGACCCACTTCCAGGTTGTCCGACACTTCCAGGCTGATGGAGTCTTGAACTTCGATGCCTTCTGCTTCGATGTAGTCGGCCACGCGCTTGGTCAGCGGCTTCATGTACGGCGTGATGATGGAGACTTTCTTGTAGCCGAATTCTTTCAGGGTATCGACCAAGGCACCGGCCGAGCTCAGCACGGGAATGTCCACGCCGTTGTCTTTAACGGTGTTCTGCAGACGCTCTTGCGAGACGCGGTGGTAGCCGTCGCCTTGGGCCATGATGGCCACCAGGCAGGCGTAGGCCATCACGTTCATGCGGGCGTCGCTCAGCTCAACCGCGCAGCGGTCGCTGGCAATGTCCATGGCTTTCAGTTCTTCGGGGTTCACGTGCATCATGCGCATGCGCGACGAGTGGAACGTAAAGCGCTCTTCAGGAAACTCGGCGTAACGTGCCTGCAACATGGCAGGAATCTCGGTTTCCATCGTGGTGTTGGAGCTGGGAACGATCTGGCCGATACGATAGGTTTTCATGGGAATCTGTCTCTGAGGGTGGTTTTTAGATTGACACCTTTATTCTAGGACCCGTTTTCTTCCTTGCAAATCAACCATCTGTCAACGTGCCATCGCCAATGGCGATGGCACGCATGCACGGGTCAGGCCTGCCCCGACTGCCAGCGCCAGGCATCATCACACATTTCCTGAATGCCTTTTTTGGCTTCCCAGCCCAAGGTTTCGCGGGCTTTTTCCGTGTCTGCCCAGCAAGCCGCGATATCTCCAGGACGACGTGGGGCCAGCGTGTAGGGAATAGGGCGCCCACAACTGCGTGCAAAGGCGGCAATCATCTCCAGAACAGAATAGCCACGCCCCGTTCCCAGGTTGACAGTCAGCAGTTCACTGTCTTTGGCTTCCAGGTACTCCAAGGCGGCGACATGGCCTTTGGCCAAGTCACAGACATGGATGTAGTCGCGCACGCCCGTGCCATCCGTCGTGTCATAGTCGTGCCCAAAAACCTGGACCTGTTCGCGTTGCCCCGTCGCAACCTGAGCGATGTAGGGCATCAGATTATTGGGAATGCCTTGAGGAGCCTCGCCGATCAGTCCCGATTCGTGGGCGCCTACCGGGTTGAAATAACGCAGCAAGCCAATACGCCAGCCCGGCTCGCTGTGGTAAAGATTGCCCATTGCCTGCTCCAGCACCAGTTTGGTGTGGCCATAGGTATTGGTGGCGGACAGCGGATGTGTCTCGGGAATGGGAAGTTGCTGGGGGTCGCCATACACGGTGGCGGAGGACGAAAACACCAGAGTTCGTACCTTGGCCTGTTGCATGGCTTGCAGCAAGCTTAGCGTGCCCGTGAGGTTGTTGTCGTAATACTTGAGGGGTTGGGCAACGGATTCGCCCACCGCTTTCAAACCGGCAAAATGGATAACGGCAGATATCGCGTTTTGCTGGAAAATAGTGTCGAGCAAGGCCCGATCCCGGATATCGCCTTCGATAAAGCCGGCCTGAGTGCCGGTGATTTTCGTGATGGCATCCAGAACACTTTTTTGGCTATTGCTCAGGTTGTCCAGAATCAGAACCTGATAACCGTGGGCAATCAGCTCGACGCAGGTATGAGAGCCGATAAAGCCGGTACCGCCAGTAACAAGAATGGTTTTGGCCATAGGTCTTTCCAGTTGAAAACAAATCGAGAACAGGGATTAGTCGATGCGCTTTAAGGCCGTTTTATAGTGGCCGCCACGCTCAGCGTAAACGCGGGCGTTCTGACGCAGCTTGGCAATGTCTTCATCGCTGAGGGTGCGCACCGCTTTGGCGGGCGAGCCAATGATCAGGCTGCGTTCAGGGAAGACTTTGCCTTCAGTGACCAGCGCGCCGGCACCCACCAGACTATCGCGACCGATGACGGCCCCGTTCAAGACCACAGCCTGAATGCCGATCAAGGCGCCTTCACCGATCGTGCAGCCGTGCAGCATGGCCTGGTGGCCGATGGTGACATGGTCGCCAATGGTCAGCGGGTAGCCCGGATCGGTGTGCAGGACGGCACCTTCTTGGACGTTGGAGCCTGCTCCTACGGTGATGGTTTCGTTATCGCCACGAATGACCGCACCTGGCCAGACACTGCTGTGCTCTTTCAGTACGACCTTGCCAATCAGTGTTGCCTCGGCGGCAACAAAGCTGCTGTCGTCAATTTGCGGGGCATGTTGATCTAATTGGTAGACGGGCATGACAGATCCTTGGAATGGTGCCCGGCTGCCCATGTCCGGTGTTGGGGCGGGGACAGTTGGGCAAGAGTACGGGACGGTTAAGGGCAGCTTGATGTATAGCGCCCGTGTCATCAGAGTGACACGGGCCTGCTTGAGCCATCGGGGCTGGTCAGCGCTTAAACCTGTTCGCCAAACAAGTCATATTCACTGGAGTCGGTAATGCGCACGCGCACCATTTGACCGGGTTCCAGGGTTTGTGCGCTGGTGATGAAAACGTTGCCGTCGATCTCGGGGGCGTCGGCGCTGGAGCGGCCTACGGCGTCGCCGTCCTCGTCGATCTCATCGATCAGTACATCCATCTCGCGGCCTACCTTGGCAGCCAGGCGAGCGGTGGAGATGGCTTGCTGATGTTCCATGAAGCGTTCCCAGCGCTCTTGTTTGACCTCGTCAGGGACGATGCCATCGAGTTTGTTGGCCGGTGCGCCTTCGACGGGCGAATACTGGAAACAGCCCACGCGATCCAGTTGCGCCTCGCTCATCCAGTCCAGCAGGTACTGGAAGTCGTCCTCTGTTTCGCCGGGGAAACCAACGATGAAGGTCGAGCGTATGGTCAGATCCGGGCAGTCCTGGCGCCACTGCTTGATACGCGAGAGGGTGCGGTCCTCAAATGCAGGGCGTTTCATCGCGCGCAGCACCGAGGGGCTGGCGTGCTGGAAAGGGATGTCCAGGTAGGGCAGCACCTTGCCTTCGGCCATCAGGGGAATGATGTTGTCTACGTGTGGATAGGGATAGACGTAGTGCAGACGCACCCAGGCGCCCAGCTCGGACAGGGCAGCGCTTAGTTCCACCATGCTGCTCTTGACCGGGCGGCCATTCCAAAAGCCGGTACGCTGGCGGATATCCACCCCGTAGGCGCTGGTATCTTGGGAGATGACCAGCAGTTCTTT
Organism: Alcaligenes sp. CHO6; assembly: GCF_037120595.1. Taxonomy (NCBI): domain Bacteria; kingdom Pseudomonadati; phylum Pseudomonadota; class Betaproteobacteria; order Burkholderiales; family Alcaligenaceae; genus Alcaligenes; species Alcaligenes sp. CHO6. The sequence goes on along the minus strand of NZ_JBANCI010000003.1, from coordinate 39,020 downwards.
GACGCCGGCTTTGACCAGACGCTCGGCCTCGCCCAGTACCTCGCCTACCGGGCGGCTGACGAGCTTGCCACGCATGGAAGGGATAATACAGAAGCTGCAACTGTGGTTGCAGCCTTCGGAAATTTTCAGATAGGCGTAATGACGTGGGGTCAGCTTGATGCCCTGCGGAGGCACCAGATCAATATAAGGATTGTGATCCAGCGAAGGCGGGGCGGCCTCACGCACGGCGCGCAATACCTGCTCATACTGCTGGGGGCCGCTGACTGATAGCACGGAGGGATGGACCTCGCGAATCAGTCCTTCGTCCACACCCATGCAGCCGGTGACGATGACGCGGCCGTTCTCCGCCAGTGCCTCGCCGATCGCTTCCAGCGATTCGGCCTTGGCGCTGTCGATAAAGCCACAGGTATTGACCACCACCACGTCAGCATTGTCGTAGCTGGGGGTGATCTGATAGCCGTCGGTGCGCAGTTGAGTAAGAATACGTTCAGAATCGACCAGGGCCTTGGGACAACCCAGGCTCACGAATCCGACTTTGGGGGCGCTCATAGAGGGTCCTTCTGGAGCTTGAGGGCTCGAAATTGGGAAATAGGCTTGATTTTACCGTCCCGTGCCCCGATGCGTGCGGATCTTGTGTGTTTGAGCCCGGTTTATGCGGTAAATAGTGCTACAGTCGCAGTCATATTTTTCTTTTCTAGCGGTTGTTCTGTGTCCGACACCCATCTTTCCCCCTCCTTGCCCCTGTCCGAAGTCATGCTGCTGAGCGCGCGCAATATTGAAGGCGTGCTGGCCGGCAAATCCCTGACTGAAAGCCTGGCCGCGACGCCCGCCGCGGCGCGTGCGGCCGTGCAGTCTGTCAGCTTTCATGTCCTGCGCCGTTTGGGCCACGCTCGTCAGATTCGTATCACGCTGGTGCCGCGCCAGCCCAGCAATAGCTGGCTGGATGCCCTGCTGATGGTGTCGCTGGCCTTGCTGGATACGGCCATGCGGGTGCAGGAGGATGCCCAGGCGTTTGAGGATCGCCCGGATGTGCCAGTGTATGCCGTCCATACCGTGGTGGATCAGGCGGTGCGAGCGGCAGACAGTCAGGCTGCGCTGCGTCTGTCCAAGGGTTTGGTCAATGGCGTGCTGCGCCGCTTCACGCGCGAGCGCAAGATGATCTTGTCTCAGGTCGAGAGCCGTCCCGAGGCACGCTGGAATCACCCCGGCTGGTGGGTCAAGGAATTGCGTCGCGCGTATCCGCGTGATTGGGAAGCCTTGCTGCAAGCGGCCAACCGCCCCGGTCCATTGACGCTGCGTGTTAATCAGCGCCGTTGTTCGGTAGAGCGTTTGCAGGCGGTGCTAACTGAAGCCGGGATTGCGTCGAGCAGTCCTGGAGTTGGCGCGGTGACTTTGGATAAGGCCATGCCGGTTCAGGCGATTCCCGGTTTTGATCTGGGCTGGTGGTCGGTGCAGGACTGGTCCGCCCAGCAGGCCGGTTTGCTCTTGCCGGTCAAGGATGGCATGCGGGTGCTGGATGCCTGCGCGGCTCCGGGTGGCAAGACGGCGCATTTGCTGGAGCAGGCCGATGTTTCCTTGTTGGCCCTGGACTCGGACGGCGAGCGGCTGGAGCGAGTGGGGCATAACCTGCGTCGTCTGGGTTTGGCCAGCGACAAGGTTCAATTGAAACGGGGTGATGCGGCGCGTCCGGCCCAATGGTGGGATGGTCAGCCCTTTGATGCGATTTTGGCCGATGTACCTTGTACGGCATCGGGCATTGTGCGTCGTCACCCGGATATTCGCTGGTTGCGCCGCGAGTCGGACATTGCCGATACCGCCCGTCTGCAAAGCTCTATACTGGATGCCTTGTGGTCCACGTTGCGAGCAGGTGGACATTTGTTGTATTCGACCTGCTCGATTTTTCCGGCCGAAGGTCAGCAACAGGTCGAGGCGTTTTTGGCCCGTCATCCCGAGGCGCAGCTTTTGGACTCTCCTGGCCAGATTTTGCCCGGCGTTGCAGGACGATCTCTGGCAGATGGCGACGGTTTTTTCTATGCCTTATTTACGCGCCCGGTTTGACTTGTCACAATTAGGGCTCTGACTTTGTCCTTTTTGCGGTTAATCACGATGTGGCGCGTTTTCCTGTCTTTTCTGCTGATTTTCAACTGCGCGCTCAGCTCGGCCAATACGATTGTGCCGGTTGCCACGTCGGGAGAGCGGGTCGTCAAGGTCGAGCCCCATATTCGGGACGAAAAGCTGTATATCGACGCGGATATCGAGTTCGAACTCAGTCCGGAGTTGCGGACGGCTGCCGAGAAAGGGGTGCCGCTGTATTTCACGGTTGAAGTGGAGTTGGCTCAGCCCCGTTGGTATTGGTTTGATAAAAATGTTGTTAAAGAACAACAAACCTGGCGGGTTGTGTATAACGCGTTAACCCGACAGTGGCGTGTGGGAGCCGGGGACCTGTCTTTGCCCGAATCCTCCATGAATGATGCACTGGCCATGCTGCGCCATATCCGTGGCTGGGCAGTTGCCTATGTGGCGGATCTGGACCGCGACCAGGAATACCAGGGTCGTGTGCGTCTGCGCCTGGATACCTCCTTGCTGGCTCGCCCCTTTCAAGTGGATGCCATCAATAGTTCTGCCTGGACATTGGCCACCCCATGGAAAACCTTTTCCTTTTCCGTCTCCGTCGACGAGCCCCAACCTTGATCCGCTGGATCTTGCGTACCGCTCTGTTTGGAGCGGGAGTCAGCGCGTTGGCGCTGTTTACGCTGCTGGTCTGGTCAACAGGCAACGCCTCGCGCTACGCACAGCAATATGATCTGTTGCTGGTGCTCAACGGCGTGCTGGCGGCCACCCTGATTTCCTGGGTGCTGATGCTGACGATTCGCCTGTTCAGGCAAATACGCAGGCGCCAGTTTGGGGCCCGCATGACGGCGCGCTTTGCTTTTTATTTCACACTGATCGGGATTATTCCGGGTGCGCTGATCTATCTGCTCTCGGTGCAGTTCATGTCGCGCTCGATCGAGTCCTGGTTCAACGTACGAGTGGATTCGGCCTTGGAGTCAGGGCTGAGTCTGGGGCGGGCGGCTCTGGATTCGCAGCTCAGCGAGCTGGAAGGCCGCGCCCAGGAAATGGTGGCGGCGCTGAATAAAGCCGATAGCGCCCAGTACAGCAGTCTGCTGATCTCATTGCGGGAAAACAGCGGTGTGACCGAAGCCATGGTGTTTTCTGGCAATGGCCGCTTGATTGCCTTTTCGTCCTCACGGTATGACACCTTGCTACCGGACATGCCCCCTTCCAGCGTGATGAATCAGTTGCGTATTTCGGGTCGTTACGCGGCGGCTGAAGTGGATGATGATGCCCCGGTACATGACAATGGCCTGGACGAGGGGGGTGTGCCGGCAGAGTCGACCGGCTTGCGTTTGCGGGCGGTGCTGCCGCTGGCCGATCCCAACCGTTTTACAGCAAGCCTGAGCGGTACGGCGGACTCGCGTTGGCTGCAGGTGATCCAGCCTGTGCCCGACAAGATCGCCCGTAATGCCAACCAGGTCCAGCAGGGGTTTCGGGATTATCAGGAGCTTGCTTTGTCCCGTCAGGGCTTGCGCAAGCTCTACGGCATCACCTTGACACTGGCCTTGATTCTGGCGGTGTTTACCGCTGTGGCTGCAGCCCTGGCCCTGTCTCGCCGTCTGACGCGCCCATTGCTGACGCTGGCTGCCGGGACGCAGGCGGTAGGGGTGGGGGATTACCGGGCCTTGCCTGAACCGCCCGCCAAGGACGAGGTCGGCCAGTTGACCCGCTCGTTCAATGCCATGACCCGGCAACTGGATGAGGCGCGCCGCATGGTCGAGAAAAATCGCTTGCAGCTGGAGCGCTCCAATATGTATCTGGAGTCAGTGCTCAGCAATCTGTCCAGCGGGGTGTTGGCCTTTGACGAAATGTTTCGCGTGACCATGTTCAACCAAGGGGCGCAACGAATCCTGCAAGTGGATTTGCGCTCCATAAAAGGTCGCCCGCTGGAGACCTTGGACGGAGCGCTGACGTTTGCATCCGTCATACGCGAAGCGTTTTCCACGCATCAGGCCATGGGGTCCGATCATCCTTATTGGCAGCAGCAGTTTGAGCTGGACATGAAAGAAGGCAATGAGGCGCGTGATACTATCGTCACCGTTTTGGCTCGGGGCACCTTGCTGCGGGTCGACGGCCAGCCCACGGGTTATCTGGTGGTGTTTGATGACATTACTGACGTGATTTCTGCCAGCCGTCTGGTGGCCTGGAGCGAAGTGGCCCGACGCCTGGCGCACGAGATCAAAAACCCCTTAACGCCTATTCAGCTGTCTGCCGAACGTCTGGCCATGAAGCTGGAATCGCAATTGGACGAGGTGCATGCGGCCATGCTGCTGCGCTACACCAATACCATCGTCAACCAGGTTGCCTCCCTGAAAAAGATGGTGGAGGATTTTCGTGAGTATGCCCGCAAGCCCGCCACTCAGATGCAGGCTTTGAATCTGAACGAGCTGATTACCGAAGTGCTGACTTTATATGGTTGGGACCCGGAAGAAGGCATGGTTCGGGACGACGGTTACAGTGTGGCGATTGACGTGGAACTGGACCCGGATTTGCCGATGGTCCTGGGGGACCCCACACAGTTGCGTCAGGTTATTCATAATCTGCTGGCCAATGCTCGGGAAGCCGCTGCCCAGGATCAATCACTTGACCAGGCGCATGTATTTGTTAAAACCATGATTGCAGGCGTAGAAGGTTCCGACTCGGCTACGACGGTCAGTTTTGTGGTCTCAGATAACGGGCCGGGTTTTGATCCGCAGATGCTGGTGCGTGTTTTTGAACCATACGTAACCACCAAGCCCACCGGCACGGGTCTGGGACTTGCTATAGTTAAGAAAATCATCGAGGAGCACGGCGGCAGAATCGATGTTTCCAATCGCCGTGAGGGGGGGGCTCGCATTTCCATCCTCTTTACCCGGCTTGCTGGCCAGCATATTCGTCTGGACTCTGGGCGGCGAGCAAACGATAATGCGTAAAAATCACGTAGGTGACGTTTTATGGCCAGAATTCTGGTAGTTGATGACGAAATCGGCATTCGGGAACTTTTGTCGGAAATTCTTTACGACGAAGGACATACCGTGCAATTGGCAGAGAATGCCGCCCAGGCTCGCGAGGCACGCTTGCGGGGCCGCCCCGATCTGGTCTTGCTGGATATCTGGATGCCAGACACAGACGGTGTCAGTCTGCTCAAAGAGTGGGCTTCCCAAGGCTTGCTGGATATGCCGGTGGTCATGATGAGCGGCCACGCCACGGTGGATACGGCGGTGGAAGCCACCCGTATCGGTGCAGTGGATTTCCTGGAAAAGCCAATCACCATGCAGCGTTTGCTCAAGACCGTTGCTTCCGGTCTGGAGCGTACCGTTGCGCCCAAGACATTGGCAGCGGCAGCTCGTCCGGTGGTGCAGGGTGGGGAGCGTCGTCCTGAGGCAGCGCCGATGGCGCCTGGCATGGCCCCTGCCATGACCGTACCCGAGGTCGAGCAGGATGAGTCCCAGTTGGGCAGCATTTCCCTGGATTTACCCTTGCGTGAAGCGCGTGACGAGTTCGAGCGCATTTATTTTGAATATCATCTGCGCCGTGAAAATCACAGCATGACTCGCGTGTCCGAGCGTACCGGTCTGGAGCGAACCCACTTGTACCGCAAACTCAAACAGCTGGGTATCGACTCGTCGCGCAAGCGTAACCAGTCTTGAGACGGGCCGTGCCCCAATAGGGGTCGACAGGGTTTGAGTCTGTCCCGACGCTGCCAGGAGCAGCGGGCCGGGGGGGGATGGTGGGGCGGCCTGACAGGCCGCCTTGTCGTTTAGAGCGCGGCGACCTGTGCCACAGGCAGGGACTGCAACTTGGCGACGGTATCCAGACACGTGCGGGCCGCTTCCTGGCCCTTGATCACAAAGTGACGATGGAAGTAATCGTGGTGCTCCTTGCCATCATGGAAGTGGTGCGGAGTCAGCACGACTGAAAACACAGGCACATTAGTGCTGAGCTGCACTTGCATCAAGCCCTGAATGACTGCGGTGGCCACAAAGTCGTGGCGATAGATGCCACCATCTACGACCAGGCCCGCCGCTACAATCGCCGCGTATTGTCCCGATTGGGCCAGACGCTGTGCATGTAGCGGGATTTCAAAAGCACCGCCTACTTCAAAGAAGTCGATCAGGCTGCTGTCATGGCCCAAGGAGGTGACTTCGTCGATAAAGCCCTGGCGGGCCTGATCCACAATGTCCTTGTGCCAGCAAGCTTGAATAAAAGCGATGCGAGGGGCCAGACGATTGGCTGGGGTAATGCTGTTCATGTTGGTTTCCTGTTTTATGACAACAAAAACAGGGCATGCAGGAAGCAGGACAGCTCAAGCCCCCAACAGGATGGCTCCTGTACAGGGGTGAAGATATCCCGTTCTCTCTTTATCCGGACTATACCGTCGGCCCCGGAATCACACCGGGTCTGCTGTCCCTGACACAAGGCCAGGCGCTCGCGGGCTAGGCTGTGCCATTACCGCCGGTGGGGACTTGCACCCCGCCCTGAGAACATTGTTAGCCAGCTTGGCTAACCGCAAAAGTGTACCCCTAAACCATTTTTTTGTCAGAGAGGGCCCATCTGCTTGCCCATCCTTGGAACGGGCTTGGAGGTGCCGCCTATTCCTGAGGCTTGGGACGGCGGCTGATGGTGGAGATGGGTACGCTCACCTCTCCATGAGTGCTGCGGCGACTGCGGGCACGCCAGGCATGTCCGTACGCTATTTCCAGGCTCAGGTGCAGGGTTCCGTCCATGTGGCGCTGCTTTTCCAGCGCATTGAGCAGACGCTGACGCCAGGGCAAGGTGCTCAGGCTAGCCTTGCGCTGAGGGTGCGGGTTGCCGCCCAGCAGGCGCAGATCATCCAGCAGTTTCTCGGCGCTGCGGTACGTAAGGGTGACGAGTTCCTGATCCATGACAGGATCGGCAAAGCCGCTTTCCAGCAGCAGATCACCAAAGTCGTGCATGTCCACGAATTCCAGCGTTCTGGTGCCCAGGTCTGCTTGCTCCATGGCGCTGCGCAGTTCGGCAAAAGAACCGGGCCCCAGGCAGGAGAACATCACCAGCGTTTCAGGTTTGAGCAGACGATTCCATTCGGCCAGTACCCGATGGGGCTCGGGGTGCCAGTGCAGGGCCATATTCGACCAGATCAGTTCCTGGCTTTCAGCCGGTAGGCCGGTATCGGCCATATCAGCCTGAATCCAGCTGGCAGCCGGGGTAGGCTGATTGCGCAGTTTCTGCCAAAGGCTGGGTTTGGACTGGTAACGCTCGCGAGCCACGTCCAGCAACTTCGCGCTGCGATCCAGACCGGTGTATTTCATGTCCGGATAGCGCGAGCGTAACGGTTCGAGCGCGTGGCTGGCGCCACAGCCTGCATCCAGAATATGCGTGGGCTGTAGCCGTACCAAGGCCAGCCGGGACAACATCCGCTGGGCGACTTCACCGTAGAGAAACTGAGCGTGATCCAGGGGAGCGCGGCGATTGAATTGCTGCTCGACGTGGGCGGAGTTGATAGGCAAAGAAGGTAACTGGGACATAATTGCGCGGACGTTGCTGGCGTGGATCAGGAGCTTGTGCTGTGATCGGATCAGCCTGGCTCTGAAAGGTAATGATCTATTATGGCGCATCCCCAGTTCGGGCGCGAGTCGCTCCATCGTCTTGTAGGGCTTCCCCTGCTGGCCCGCCCCTGCATGCTGTGTGGCTTGCGTTCACCAAGCGGGGCGCTGTGTCCCTGGTGTCGTCACGCCCTGCTCAGGCCGGTTCATGACTTGCGATGCCCACGGTGTGCGCTGGCCTTGCCGCCCCTGGCCTTGCTGGCCTGCCCGGATTGCGGAGCGGGGCAATTTTCCTTGCAAGCCACCGTGGCCGGGTTTGACTATGAACATCCTGGCGATATGTTGATTCATGCGTTTAAAATTTCCCGTCGGCTGGAGGTGGCAGCGGTGCTGGCGGAATTGATGTTGCAGCAATGGCGCCGTTACGGGCCAGCACTGGATGATGGGTGTCGGGTCATAGCGGTTCCCTCACAACGCGACGCCTTGCGCCGTCGGGGTTTTAACCCGGCAGCCGTGCTGGCTCAGCGCGTAGCGCGTCGTTTGGGTTTAGCGGCATGTCTGCACGTCGTCGCATTGTCGCCACGTCAGGACGTGGCCCAGAAGTTTCTGGGGCGTCAGGCTCGCAGGCAAGCCATGCGGGGTGCTTTTCAGGTGCTGGAGCCGCTTGACGGGCGTGCCGTGCTGCTCATCGATGATGTGTTGACGACGGGGGCCACGCTGGATGCACTGGCGCGTGCCTGTCGTGTGGCCGGCGCCGGCCCGGTGTATGCCTTGGTCGCGGCCCGGGCGCCCTGGAAGTCAACGAGGTTCTAGTCTTTTCTGTTGCGTCGCCAGCTGGCGGCTTTTCTGTGTTTTTTTGGGTTCTTCATGTTTCATATCGTCCTGGTTTCGCCCGAGATTCCTCCCAATACGGGCAATGTCATTCGTCTGGCGGCCAATACAGGCTGTGTCCTGCATCTGGTACGGCCTTTGGGCTTTGAGCTTGAGGACAGCAAGTTGCGCCGTGCCGGCTTGGACTATCACGAATGGGCCCAGGTTAAGGTGCATGACAGCCTTGAAGAGGCGTTGCGCGCCACCGGCACCGCGGCCGATCGGGCTTTTGCTCTGACGACGCGCGGCAGCCATTTGTTGGCGGAGCAAAGCTTCAAGCCGGGTGATGTGTTTGTGTTTGGTCGTGAAACTGCAGGTTTGTCGGCCGAACAGCTTGCATTGTTTCCTCAGGAGCAGCGGATTCGTTTGCCCATGCTGGCTGGGCAGCGTAGTTTGAACCTGTCCAATGCGGTGGCGGTCTGTGTGTTTGAGGCCTGGCGGCAGGCAGGCTATGAGGGCGGGGTGTAAAGGGGGGCTGGTCTGCTTCGCCATGACATGGGGCTGGCAGTGAGGCGGCACAGTCCGTTGAGCTTGGACGGACTGTGCGTGATGGTGGTCGAATCCACAGAAAGATGGCCCTGCAACCAAGAGGTTCGCAGGGCCATTTGCAGAGGAATGAGTCGAGGCTTTTATTCCAGCGACAGATTCAGGCGTTCGATCACCTCATCCCAACGAGCTTTGTCGGCCACGATCTTGTCCGTCAGCGCTTGGGGGGTGGAGGGTTCGGACGAAAAGTAAAAGGCCTTGAGCTTGGCCTTGATATCGTCGCGTTGCAAGATGGTGGTGATTTCCTGGTTCAGACGTTTGACGACATCCTCCGAGGTGTTGTGGGGGACAAAGAAAGCATCCCAGGAGATTGCCTCGAAGTTTTCCAGACCGGCTTGTGCCATGGTGGTTAAGTCCGGCAGCAATTCGCTGGGCTGCAGGGACGTCACGGCCAATGCCTTGACTTTACCAGCCTCAACCTGCGGCATGGCAATGCCTGGAACCATGAAGGCGGCGTCAATGTCTCCGCCAATAATGGCCGTCAGAATTTGTGGAAAACCGGAGTAGGGGATTTGCTCCAGCTTGATGTCGACGGCATGCTCGAGCATGGCCATCGCCAGGTGGGCCGAGCTGCCGGGGCCGACAGAGCCGTAGTTCAATTCACCGGGGCGGGATTTGGCCAGGGCAATGAACTCCTCTACTGTATTGGCGGGTGAGTCAGCCGGTACGACCAGAACGTTGGGGCTGGTGCCAATCATGGAGACAGGCTGCAGATCGTTCAGCGGGTCGTAGCCCAGCGAGGTCTTGTAAAGGGTGGGAGCCGTCACCATGGGGCCGTTAATGGTCAGCAGCAGGGTGTAGCCGTCGGGCTTGGCATGAGCAACAAAGCGGGTGCCGATATTGCCGCCTGCACCCGGGCGATTGTCCACAATGATGGTCTGCCCCAGGGCCTGGGAAAGGGGTTCGGAAATGGCACGAGCCAGCGCGTCAGGCGAGGAGCCTGCCGGGAAGGGCACCACCATCTGAATGGGACGTTCAGGCCAGCTGGACTGGGCCTGAGCAGCCTGCGCCAGCAAACCGGTGCAGGCCAGCCCCAGCACGGAGCGGAGCAGAAGATCACGAGAACGAGCAAGCAATGACATTGTTTTGATGTTGAATAAAAAGACGGTTGACCGCCGGCCTGACAAGGAGAGGCCAGACCAGATGGCAAGCGGGGTTAATGGCCTTCCTGCTTGGCCTCGCGAGTGAGCAAGGCGTGGACGGCTTCACGCGGGGAGAGCTGTTCAAATAGAATCTGGCAGACCGCGGCGGTAATGGGGAGTTCAATGTGGTGCGCCTTGCCCATCTCCAGAACCGCGCGGGCGCAGCGTACCCCCTCGGCCGTAATGCCGGTGGCCAGGATGCTGTCCAGGCTTTCTCCGGCGCCCAGCGCCAGGCCAACTTGCCGGTTGCGGGAGAGCTCGCCGGTCGCGGTCAGGACCAGATCTCCCATACCGGCCAGTCCGAAGAAGGTTTCTGCGTGACCGCCCAGAGCGACACCCAGACGCTGCATTTCAGCCAGGCCTCGGGTAATCAGGGCGGCACGGGCGTTGTGGCCCAGGCCCAGTGCGTCGGCAATGCCGCAGGCAATTGCCATGATGTTTTTGACAGCGCCACCGACTTCCACACCGATCATGTCGGTGCTGGTGTAGAGGCGGGCTTGCTTGCCATGCAGAGCGGCCAGGGCGATGTCCGCCATGGAGGCGGGTTGGCAGGCCAGGGTCAGGGCGACAGGCAGGCCTTTGGCCACTTCCAGCGCGAAAGAGGGACCAGACAATACGGCCCGGCCTAACCAGGGGCGCTCAGGCAGGCTTTCGCGCACAATCTGATGGGGTAGTAAACCGCTTTCCTGATGAAAGCCTTTGCAGGTCCAGACCAACAGGACAGGATGACGGCGTGTGGCGGGCAAGTGCTGCGCCAGGTCCACACAGGTCTGTGCCAGACCACGAACAGGCACACCCAGAATGATGAGGGCGGGCCCGGTATCGTCGGCCAGTGCGAAATCCATGACGTGCTTCAGATTGTCGCTGGCTTGTAGCGATTCGGGGAGCAGGACATCGGGCAGGTAGGCGGGATTGCGATGATCCTGCCCGATGGCATGAGCTGTGGATGATTTGCGCGCCCACACCATCGTGGGAGCCTGGAGGCTGGCCAGGGCGGCCAGCGCCGTGCCCCAACTGCCTGCGCCCAGGACTGCGACACGAACAGGAGTGTGCGCGTTTGACATCATCAGGCCTGCAAAGGCTGGCCGTCAGTTTGGGCTGCGCCCTGTTGCTGAGCCAGGCGCTGCTCGTACAGGGACTGGAAGTTCACTTCCGTCAGATGCAGGGCAGGCAGGGACGTACGGTTGATGGCGTCGGCCACGGCAGCGCGCAAGTATGGGTACAGCATGGTGGGGCACACAATGCCCAGCAAGGGCTCGAGCTGCTCTTCAGGAATGTTGGCAGCTTCAAAAATACCGGCCTGGGTGGCTTCCACCAAGTACATGACCTTGTCGCCAATGCGTGTGGTCACTGTGGCGGTCACGGTGCTTTCGTAAACCGTGTCAGCCAGGCGCTGGCCGCCCACATTGATGGACACTTCCACGGAAGGGGCCTCTTGCTCCAGAAAGATCTGGGGGGCATTGGGCATTTCGATGGACAGGTCTTTGATGTAGGTGCGCTGCAGGCTGAAGCTGGGTTGTTGAGCTTCTTGTTCAGCGGCTGTGTTGTTCTGGTCGGCCATGGGTGATCCTATGGGATAAAAAAATGGTTAGAAAAAAAATCAGGCAGCCAGCAAAGGCAGCAGACCACCTTCACGGTCCAAAGCGGCCAGATCATCGTAGCCACCTACATGGGTGTCGCCAATGTAGATTTGGGGAACCGTACGTCGACCGGTACGCTCCATCATCAGGGCGCGCTGTTCCGGTTCGCGATCAATCAGGATTTTATTGATTTCGGTGACGCCGCGTTGTTTGAGCAGCATTTCAGCGCGCACACAATAAGGGCACACCATTGTGGAGTACATCGTGACTTTTGCCATGAGAGCCTCGTAGAAGGAGAGCTTACGATTTTTTGACGGGCAGACTGGCCTGCATCCAGCCCTGGATACCGCCTTCCAGTGTGTAGGCCTGCTCAATGCCATGTTTGCGCAGAACCGCAACGCTGCGTTGGGCGCTACGGCCAGTTTCACACACCAGGATGACAGGTTTGTCTTTGGGCAGGCTGTTGGCCTTGGCGTCAAGGTCGGCAGCCGGGATGTTGCGCGATTGCGCAATTGCCGCGGTCTTGAACTGATCGGCGCTACGTAGATCAATCAAAATAGCGTCTTTCTGGTTTACCATCTGTACCGCTTCAGAGCTTGAAACTGCGCGCCCGGCACGGCCTTTGAAAAAGCTGGGTATTAACAGCATAATGCCGGCAAGCACCGCAATTGCTAAAATTAGAAGATTGTTCTGACTTAAGATGAAGTCCACGTTAAATCCTGTTGATTACCAAGAAAAGCAAGAAAAAAAGGTCGGATCACACGATTATAGAGTGGCGCCAATTTTTCAACCTCGAGGCTGTTTTTACCATGTATAAACTTGTATTGATGCGGCACGGCGAAAGCCAGTGGAACCTGGAGAACCGGTTTACTGGCTGGACCGATGTCGATCTTACCGAAACCGGGCGCCAACAGGCAAAGCAGGCCGGTGATCTGCTCAAAGAAAACGGCTTTGAGTTCGACCTGGCTTTTGCCTCGGTCCTCAAGCGCGCTATCCGTACCCTTTGGATCGCCCTGGATTCGATGGACGCCATGCACACTCCTATCGGTTTGAGCTGGCGTTTGAACGAACGCCATTATGGTGCTTTACAAGGCTTAAATAAAGCCGAAACCGCACAAAAGTACGGAGAGGATCAAGTTCTGATCTGGCGTCGTGCCTATGCAATCGCTCCTGATCCCGTTGCCGAGGATGATCCACGCAACCCACGCTTTGATGCTCGTTACGCCCGTGTGCCGGCCGATGAATTGCCGCGCACCGAATGTTTGCAAGACACCGTGGCCCGTGTCGTGCCGTTCTGGGACGAGTCCATTGCGCCGGCCATCCGTTCCGGACGTCGTGTTCTGGTAACCGCTCATGGCAACAGCCTGCGCGCTTTGATCAAGCATCTGGACGGCATCTCCGATGAGGATATTGTTCACCTGAACATTCCGACCGGTCAGCCACTGGTATACGAGCTGGATGAGAACCTGCGTCCTATCCGCCATTACTACCTGGGCGACCAGGAAGCGATTGCGGCCCAGATGCAAGCGGTCGCCAATCAGGGCAAGGCGCAGTAAACAATGTGGCGCTACAGCGTTTGCCTGTTGCTGGCAGCCTGGACCTTTCCGGTACTGGCTGTGGACCCGGATCTGGCCGCGCGCCAGGCCCAGGCTCAAAAGCAGCAGGCAGAGCTGCGCCAGAAAATCGAATCCTTACGCAAGAGCATTGACAGCAGTGAAAGCTCTCGTCGTGATGCGGCCAATGCCTTGCGTGAATCCGAGCAGGCGATCTCCGATATCGATCGCACGCTGGCCCAGATCGAACAGCGGCAAGAGCAGTTGCACGAGCAACTGGGCACCCTAGGCAAGCAGATCCGCGAACAACAGGCGCTTAAAGCGCAGCGTCAGCAGGAACTGGCCGAGCAGTTGCGCGCGCAGTACGCCAATGGCGTCTCTCCCTGGGCCGCCCTCTTGTCCGGCGATGACCCCAACGCCATCAACCGCGAGTTGTATTACTTGGGCTATGTGTCGCGTCAACAGACCGAGCAGGTGCATCAGGTGCGTCGTACTGTTGAGCGACTGGATCGCCTGCAGGCTCAGCTTGCCGCGCGTGAAAAAGAACAGGAGCAACTGGCTGCTGAGGCGGCTGCCCAGAAAGTGGCCTTGCAGGAACAGAAAGAAAAGCGGGCCAAGGTGGTGGCGGACATCAGCGCGGAGCTCGAGCGCCAGCGTGGCCAGGCAGCCAATTTGCAAAGCAATGACAAGCGCCTGGGAGACTTGATCTCTGGGCTGGAAACCGAGATTGCCCGCCAGGCCGAGCTAGCCCGCCGTGCTGAAGAGCAACGTCGCCGGGAGGCCGCTCGTCGTGCCGAGGAGGCGCGCAAGGCCGAGCAGCTTCGCCAGCAGGAATTGCGTCGCAAGGCCGAGCAGGAGCAGGCCGCCCGTGAGCAGGCGCGTCTGGAACGCGAGCGGGAGCTGTTGGAGCGCGCCCGCGCTACCCAGCCACCATTGCCGCCAGCCCTGCCGCCCAGCAAACCGGCGCCAGCAGAGCCGGCGCAAGCCATTCCGCGTCCGCCCTTGACCTACACGCCACCGACGACAAACGAGCGGTTGCTGTCTGATAGTCTGGAGGCCTCATCCGAGCCTAGCGAGCCGATTGGCAAGCCTGTTGCTCCCAAGGTGCGGGAGGTGCAGGTGGAGGAAGAGCCTGTGGAGCAGTCTGCCGCGCCTGCCTTGGAGCCCGAAGGTGGATTTCAGGGCTTGAAGCGGGGCTTGCCCTATCCCGTGCGGGGACAAGTGCAAGGCAAGTTCGGTGCCGAGCGGCCTGACGGCGGTATTTGGCGCGGTATTGTGTTGCGGGCGTCAGCCGGCACTACGGTCCGTGCGGTGGCCCCCGGTCGGGTGGTCTTTGCCAGTTGGATGACCGGGTTTGGTAATTTGCTGATTATTGATCATGGGCGCGACTACCTGAGCGTTTACGCTTATAACCAGAGCACGCTCAAGCAGGTCGGTGATGTCGTGGGGCGCGGAGACGCTGTTGCGCGGGTGGGGGCGACTGGCGGGCAGGTTGAGCCGGGCCTGTATTTTGAGTTGCGCCATCAGGGCAAGCCCATTAATCCGCAGGTTTGGCTGGGGCCCTGAGTTTTTTTGGGCCGCCGTTTACTTTTGCTCGCATTTGTAGCGCAGGGTAGCGACTCAAGCCCAGTTCACGCTGGTCGGCGCTTTACGCTACTCTTATAATGCATGGTCGGGTCAGCTCCGGGAGGTGGCCCCGTCTTGAATCTGAAAATAATGGGAATGTGCATGAGCACTCGAAGGATTGGCAGCATTGGACTAGTGGCAGCAGGTGCTGTGGGCGGTATTTTGATCAGCCTTGGCATTACTGCGGTCGCTCAACGCGGCGAGCCATTGCCTTTGCGCGAACTGCAACAGTTCGCCAATGTGTTCGCTGCCATCAAGAACACGTACGTGGAACCTTTGACGGATCAGACCCTGGTCAATAATGCGATCAAGGGGCTGTTTACCGATCTGGACCCGCACTCGGCCTATCTGGATGCGGATGCGTTCAAGGAAATGGAAGCCATGACCCAGGGCGGGTTTGGCGGTCTGGGCATAGAAATCGGTAGCGAGGACGGGATGCCCAAAGTCATCTCGCCGATTGAAGACACACCGGCTGCCCGTGCCGGCATTCTGGCTGGCGACATCATCACGCACATCAATGGCAAACCGACCAAGGATTTGAGCCTGAATGATGCAGTCAAGCAAATGCGTGGCGAGCCCAATACATCGATCAAACTGACGATTCGTCGTGCTGGCCGGGACAAGCCGCTGGAATTCAATCTGGTGCGCGATGTCATCAAGGTGCGCAGCGTGCGCTCCAAGATGCTGGCTGACGATGTGGCCTACGTGCGCATTGCCCAGTTCCAGGAACGCACGGCGGCTGATCTGATCAAGCAATTGTCCGAAGTCTACAAAGGCCCTGGCGCACCGAAAGGTTTGGTCATTGACCTGCGCAACGATCCTGGTGGCTTGCTGGAAAGCGCTATTGGCGTCTCGTCCGCCTTTCTGGATTCGGGCGACCTGGTGGTATCGACCAAAGGCCGTATCCCCTCGTCCAATCGCGAGTATTACGTCAAGTCCATGCAGTCCGTGCTGGGCGAGCTCGACACGGATGCGGACGTCCTGAAAAAGCTGGACTGGCTCAAGACCGTGCCTATCGTTGTGCTGGTGAATGTGGGCTCGGCCTCGGCCTCGGAAATTGTGGCTGGTGCTTTGCAGGATCACAAGCGGGCCACCATTATTGGTAATCGCACCTTCGGCAAGGGCTCGGTGCAAAGCGTGGTGCCGCTGTCCGAGGACTCAGGGCTGAAGCTGACCACCGCTTTGTATTACACGCCTAACGGCACGTCGATTCAGGTGACGGGCGTTCAGCCAGATGTGGTGGTGGACGATACCGCACAAGGTAATTTGTTCCGTCTGCCTCGTGAGGTGGATCTCAAACGCCATTTGCTCAACAGTAAAGTGGATGAAAGCACCGAAGAAGAACAGCCTGATCTGGGTATGAGCCCCGAATTCAAGATGTTCGAGTTTGGTGGTGACGACGATTATCAGTTGCAGCAGGCGCTGAATCATTTGGCGGGACGTCCGGTCATGAAAAATGATCCGGCCAAAGTTGCTGCCGCCAAGCAGGCTGCTGCCCAGCGCGAGAAGGACGTGGCGTCCGAATCGACTGAAAAAAAAAGTCCCCTGAATCAGCAACCCAGCGTTGAGCGGTTCCGAATCACCCCGAAAGGGCTCGAGCCGGTAACTCCGTAAACACAGGCTCTTGACGTGGAAGATCAGCAATTACTGCGCTATGCGCGGCATATTCTGCTCGACGAGTTCGGGGTGGAAGCGCAGGAGCGGGTGCTGGCCTCCCGCATCCTGGTAGTTGGAGCGGGAGGCCTGGGCTCCCCGGTGGTGGCGTATCTGGCGGCTTCGGGGGTGGGCTCCATCATTCTGGTCGACGATGATCAAGTGGAATTGAGCAATCTGCAACGCCAGATTGCTCACACCACTGATCGTCTGGGCTGGGACAAGGTCGAGTCTGCCAAGCTGCACATTGAGCAGCTCAATCCTGAAGTCAAGGTCACTCCTGTCGTTCAGCGTCTGGACGAAGCGGGCTTGATGCATTGGGTTCGGCAAGTCGATTTGGTGCTGGATTGCTGCGACAACTTTGCGACCCGCCACGCCATTAACCGCGCCTGCGTGGCCCTGCGTAAACCATTGGTGTCCGGTGCGGCGATTCGTTTTTCGGGGCAGGTCAGCACCTATGACCTGCGTCAGCCCGACGCCCCTTGCTACCACTGCCTGTTCCCCGAAGCCGATGATGTTGAGGAATTGCGCTGCGCTACCACAGGCGTTCTGTCGCCTTTGCTGGGTATGGTGGGTAGTGCGCAAGCAGTCGAGGCCTTGAAGCTGTTAGGCGGCTTCGGAGAGCCTTTGGTCGGCCGCTTGTTAAGCGTGGATGCCTTCAACATGAATTGGCATACGGTGCGTTTTCGCAAAGATCCGGCCTGCCCGGTATGCGGTGCCGAAGCGGTGGAACAGCGCCATCAGGTCTGATTTTTTTCTGACCGCTGTGTATGTCGGTGAGTCAAGAGCAGCAAAATGGCCGCTCTTGACGACACATCACTGAAAAAGGGAATTGGCTCGCTATCGTGACAGGGATGGTAAGGCCCTTAGAGGCGTGGCCAGTTCTTGACCAGTTGGGCAATGCGGTTGATGCGGTGATCGACATAAGGGCTGCGGCCATGATACATGGCGCTAAAGGGAGTGCCCGCGTTATAGATGTGGATGGTTTGCATCCCCAGTTGTCGGGCGCTTTTCAGATTGCGCAAGGTATCTTCCACCAGCACAATGTCGCGAGCCTGCGCCTTGAGCATGGCCAAGGCCTGCTTCATCAGCGCCTGCGAGGGCTTGGGGCGATAGCGACCTTGCAGTTGCATGTGCTCAATAGCCCACAGGCCATCAAAAACCGGTAGCAAATTCAGTGCCTTCAGAACACGATGTGCGTAGTCCTGGGGCGCGTTGGTCAACAACAGCTTATAGCCCGGTAGGCGGCGCAGCTGGTAGGCAAGGCCCGGCTCGGCACTGATCAGGGAAGGCACATCAAAATCGTGCGCGTGCTTGAGGAAGGCCGCCGGGTCGGCGCCGTGATGGCGATGCAGGCCAATCATGGTTGCGCCATAGCGTTGCCAGTATTCCAGACGCAGCCGGTCGGCCTCGTCCATGTCTACACCCAGGGTTTGCGCCACGCCGATGCGCATGCGCCCGTCAATAGCCTGAAAAATGCCTTGAGAGGCATTGTGCAGGGTGTTATCCAGGTCAAACAGCCAGATGGTCTCATCGGGCTGGCAGGCAGACAAAGGCCGTGCCCAGGCATGGGCACGGATTGGAGCGCGCACGGATTAATGCGAGCTGATCATGGTGCCAACACCACGGTCAGTCAGGATTTCCAGCAGCAGGCAATGGGGAACACGTCCGTCGATGACATGGACGGAATTGACCCCGTTGCGGGCGGCATCCAGAGCCGAGGAAATCTTGGGCAGCATGCCACCGGAGATTGTGCCGTCGGCAAAGAGCTCGTCAATCGTTTGAGCCGACAGGCGGCGCAACAACTGGCCTTCCTTGTTCAGCACGCCGGGGGTGTTGGTCAGCATGACCAGTTTCTCCGCACTGAGCACCTCGGCCATCTTGCCGGCCACCACGTCGGCATTGATGTTGTAAGCCTGACCGTCCTCGCCGTATCCAATCGAGGAGATCACGGGGATGAACTGGTCATCTTGCAAGGCTTTGACCACCTCGGGCTGAATGCTTTCGATATCGCCCACAAAACCGATATCGAGCAGTTGGCCGGGGTGCTCGGCGTCAGGCAGCATTTTTTTGGTGACACGAATCATGCCACCGTCCTTACCTGTCAGACCGACGGCCTTGCCGCCGGCTTCATTGATCATCATGACGATGTCTTGCTGTACCTGACCACCCAGAACCCACTCCACCACTTCCATGGTTTCAGCGTCGGTCACGCGCATGCCCTGGATAAAAGTGCCTTCCTTACCCACGCGCTTGAGGGCGTCGTTGATCTGGGGGCCGCCACCGTGCACCACAACGGGCTTGAGGCCAACCAGCTTGAGCAAGACCACATCATGGGCAAAGCTGCGCTGCAAAGCTTCTTCGGTCATGGCATTGCCACCGTACTTGATGACAACGGTTTTGCCGTGGAAGCGACGAATATAGGGCAGGGCCTCGGACAAAACTTCTGCTTTGACGGTCGAGGAATAATTCTGCGGATCTGTGGTGCTCATTGATGCGCTCACTTGAAGAAAACCCGGGTCCACTGCTGGTACCCGGGGTTATGTGGCTGGGGCAAAAACAGGAGCTTAGCTGCTGGCCAGGGCTTTTTCGACAGTAGCAATGAACTCCTGCTTGTCGTAGTTGCCCAGGTAGCGCTTGATGATGTGACCCTGTTTGTCGAGTAAAAAGGCAGTGGGCGTCAGACGGACGTCCCCAAAGGCCTTGGCGAGATCGCCCTTGTCGTCATGGACAACCGTGAACGGCAGTTGGCGGGACTGGGTGAAATTGCGCACGTAATTGATGGGGTCGTGCTTCATGGCGACGGCCACGATATCAAATCCCTTGCTGGACAAGGCATTGAAGTTCTCAATGTTGTCGGGCATTTGCGCAACGCAGGTGGTGCAGTCCGTGGCCCAGAACTTCACCAGGACTACTTTGCCTTGCAGATCTTTGGTCTCAAAGTGTTTGCCATTGAGGTCGGTGAAGGCGACGTCCGGGGCGCTGGCCTTGGCGCTGCCGGACATGGTCCATACGCCCAGACCTACAGCGATGGCAACGACAAAGGCAATGATGACTACTTTTTTCATTGGACAGGCATCACTTCTACAGAAGAGGCGGGAGCAGGCTGTGCTGCCGGAGCCGCTGTTCCAGCGGGGGCAGTGCTTGGCTGATTGTTGGTGCTAAAAGGTTGTGCCAGGCTTTCGGCGCTGACGTATTCAAAGAGCTTGACCACTTTGTTCACGCCGGGCACGCTGGAGGCGGCAATCGCGGCGCGTTCGCCCTCTTCGTGAGTGACACGGCCCAGCAGGTAGACTACGCCACGCTCGGTTGTGGTGGAGATCGTGCGGCTAGGCACGTCCTTGGCGTTCAGCAAGGCGGTGCTGACCCGGGTGGTAATCCAGGAGTCGTTCGAACGCACACTCAACGGGGTGGGCTCGCCCACGCGCAATTCATTGACCACGCGAGTGACTTTGTCGACTTTGGAGACCAGACGTCCCGCCTCTTCTTTGTCAGCCTGGGTGGGCACATCCCCCGTCAGCAGGGCAAGCCCGGCGTAGGAGGTGGTGTTGATGCGACCTTCCTTGTTCTCCAGCAGGCGACGTGTTTCCGCGCCGGCTTTCATGACGATGGTTTTGTCCTCGACCTGTTCGCCTGTGGTGCGACGGTCGGTAGCTACGACAGCGGTCGTGGCGGCAGCGCCGCCGACCACCAGTAGTCCGCAGCCGGTCAGTGTGGTGCTGGCCAGCAGGGCGGCCAGAATCAAACGGTGTTTCATAGGGGATCTCCCAGCAGCAGGGCATCAATGCCATCGCACATGGCATGCAACAGAACAATGTGTACTTCCTGAATACGCATGGTTCGATCGTGCGGTACGCAAAGATGAATGTCTGTGTCCGAGAGCAGCTCGGCGATTTTTCCGCCGCCTTTGCCTGTCAGGGCAATGATGACCATATCGCGCTCGCGGGCGGCCTCGATGGCGCGGATGACATTAGGCGAGTTGCCGCTGGTGGAGATGGCCACCAGAATGTCGCCAGTCTGGCCCAAGGCGCTGACCTGGCGTTCAAAAATACTGTCAAAGCCGTAATCGTTGCCCACCGCCGTCATGATCGAGGTATCGGTGTTCAACGCAATGCCGGCCAAAGGCAGGCGGTCGCGCTCAAAACGGCCCACCAGCTCTGCAATAAAGTGCTGGGCGTCGGCTGCTGATCCGCCGTTTCCGCAAGCCAGAATCTTGCCGTCGTTAGCCAGGGTGGCAAACAATAGCTCGACAGCGGCGGCCAAAGGTTCGGCCAGTTCGCGGGTGCTGGCTTTGAGGGTATCGACGGAATCGTCGAAATGCGAAGTCATTAAGGCGATAAGGTCCATAGCGCGCATTATCGCACGGAGAATTTCCCTGTGGGGCAGGCAGAACGTGTCATGTTGAAAAAAACGCCACGGTATTGAAACCAGATGCTGTACCCGGATTGAAATAAGGGCAGGTGCCCGATTTTTTCTATAGGACAGTGTCCTTGCCGAAAAATTCCCAGCTAGTCAGGCCTGGTTGGAACGGGCTCAAGTTTGTTCGAAGGCCTGCTGGACCCAGGTCAGGGTATCGCCTTCAATCGCGATCACGTCAAAACGGCAGGCTGGCAGCCGGCCATGAAAATAGCGTTGGCTCAGGATTGGCAGCCAGTGTTGGGCGGCCAGGATCAAGCGCCGTTGCTTATCCCGGTTTACACTGGCAAGCGCCCCTCCGTAGGTCTTGTGATTGCGCTGGCGCACTTCCAGAAACACAAGTTGCTCTTGATGGCACAGGACCAGGTCAATTTCCCCAAAGCGAGTACTTAATTGGCGGGCCAGAATGCGGGCTCCATGAGCGAGGACATGTTCGCAGGCGCGCTGTTCGGCCTGATCGCCGCTTGTCTGACTGGGAGAGCGCCTGGGCTCAGCCTTTCTGCTTGCTGGGCGACGCTGCGGTTTGCGTCGCAGTTGCCGATTTTGAGCCTGGCGGGCGTAGTCAAAGAGGTTCATAGGGATACACGATGATGAATAAGCAGGATCGAGCATGAGCGATACCGAAAACCGGACAGTGAACGCGGCAGTCTGGCAAAGCATGATGGACAAGGTACAGGGCCAGGTCTGGCCATCCTCTTGTCTGTATGTGGTGGCCACGCCCATTGGCAATATGGGAGACCTTAGCCTGCGCGGCTGGCAGGCGCTGGAGCTGTGTGACATTATTGCGGCCGAGGACACACGGGCAACGCGCCCTTTTTTACAGGCCTGGGGCATACAAACGCCGCTGATGGCGGCTCATCGTCACAACGAGGCGCAGGCGGCTCAGGCCATTATTCAGCGTCTGGAGCAAGGGCAGCGAGTGGCCTTGGTGTCGGATGCGGGGGCACCTGCTGTCAGTGACCCGGGTGCGCGTGTGGTGCGCTCAGTGCGGCAAGCCGGGTTTCAGGTCGTGCCTTTGCCCGGAGCCTCGGCCGTTATTGCCGCCTTGATGGGTAGTGGCGCCACGAGCGACGAGAACCCTGCATTTGCGTTTGCCGGCTTTATGCCGCCCAAGACGGTGGCGCGTCGCAAGTGGCTGCAGCATTGGTCCAGCCTGGGCATGCCGGTGTTGATGTTCGAGTCGCCCCACCGCCTGCGTGCCGCCGTGCGCGATATGCAAGAGGTATGCGGCCCAATGCGGGAGCTGACTTTTGCGCGTGAACTGAGTAAACGTTTCGAGCAGATTCACACCGTGCCCCTGGGGCAGGCTCTGGCCTGGCTGGATGAGGACAGTCACCGGGAGCAAGGGGAGTTTGTGCTGATTTTGCATGAGGCCCCGCGAGAGCCTGATGAGGATGCGCCCGTTCTGGATGCAACTACGCAGCGGTGGATGAAGGCCCTGCTGGAGCAGGTTTCATTGCGGGACGCCGCCCGCATTGCCAGTCAGGCAACCGGGATTTCCCGCGATGTACTCTATGCCTGGGGCTTGGCAAACGCGCCCCAAGGCTAGTGAGCTGGAGCCGGTCGGATTGCTTCTCCCAATACCTTAGCGCACAGCGACAGAGGGGCTCAGACCGGTTTTTTGCTTGATGCGGTAGGCCGCGTTAATCGCTTCGGTGCGATTGGGGTAGGGCCCGATCTGTACGCGGTACAGATCGTTGTGGGTCTGAACCTGGGCATCGCGGTATTCCACCTGCGCTATCTGGCGATTGAGCTGTTGCGCCAGGGCGGCGGCATTCTCTCTTGCAGAGAATGCGCCGAACTGGAGGTAAACCCGGCTTTGACCCGAAGGAGCCTGCGGCTTGCTGGTGTTTGTTGTCGTCGCCTGCACAATCAACTGCTGATCGTTGGCATCGCTGCTCCAGCTGGGGGAATCATCCAGCTCTATCGTCAGCTCTTCTTGCGGCAGGGCAGACAAGGCATCGGGCGTAGGCTCCAGCGTTTCCGTGATGGTCAGGCTGGATTGGGGTTCGGCGATGGCCAGTGTGTCGAGGGGTGTTTCAGCCTCGGCCTGGGCCAGCTCAATGTCGCCCTGCTCAAAGCTGCCATTACGTATTTCTTCCTCGGTAATCGCTTCCACCAGGACAGTGCCGCTGCCGGGCGCAATCAAGTCCAGCTTGGCTGCCGCGACGTAGGATAAATCGATGATGCGTGAGCTGTGAAAGGGGCCGCGATCGTTGATGCGCACAATGACAGATTTGCCTGTCTTGGGCCGGGTCACACGCGCATAGCTCGGAATAGGCAAGGTGGGATGGGCCGCCGTCATGGCATACATATCGTAGGTTTCGCCATTAGCGGTTTTCTTGCCGTGAAACTTGCGTCCATACCAGGAAGCGGTGCCGGTCTGGGTAAAGGCTTTGTGGGAAGTATGAGGAACAAAGCTTTTGCCGAGCACGGTATAGGGACGGGTATTGCTGCGGGCGATCGGTTCTATGCGAGGGGTGGCGTTGGGAGTGGCGTGCAGATTGGCCGGTATGCGAGAGTGGGGGCCATCGTCTTTGTAATAACCTCCGCCTCGCGGCGCTGAAACGGTGGCCCCCGGTTTGGCTTTGGGTTTGGCGCGCTTGGGGCTGGATGAGCACCCGGCCAGCAAGGCCAGTATGCTCAGCACGGCGCCTAATTTGTAAAAAAGGGAATGACTCATGGGACGGGATTGATAGGCGGTTGGTTGCGATGGCGTACCAGCAAGGGCGCATAATCGGCAAAACGCAGTGCCAGTTGTTCCGCTACATAGACAGAGCGATGCTGACCGCCCGTGCAACCAATGGCTACAGTCAGATAATTGCGAGTGTCCTGCATATATAAAGGTAGCCAGCGCCGCACGAAACCCGCGATGTCATCGATCATGGTTTCCACGGAGCCGAACTGGGCCAGCCATTTGGCCACTGGCTCGTCCCGGCCTGTCATGGGACGCAGTTCGGGGTCGTAGTGCGGGTTGGGTAGACAGCGCACGTCAAATACCAGATCGGCATCGCCGGGCACGCCACGTTTGTAGGCAAAGGACTCAAAGGTCAGCACCACGCTGGCCCGATCGGCCTGCACCAGATCGCGAATCCAGGCGCGCAGCTGGCCGGGTGTCAGGTCCGTGGTGTCGATAATGTGGCCCAGTTCGCGCAAAGGAGCGGTCATTTCCCGCTCTGCTTCGATGCATTCCTGCAGCGAGGGGGAGCGGCCGTCCTGACGGAGGCGGTCTGTCAGCGGGTGACGGCGACGCGATTCCGAGTAACGCTGCATCAGAGTGTGATCGCTGGCATTGAGAAACAGTACGCGCAGGGCATAGCCTTCTTCGTTCAGCTTGCTGATGACTCCGGGCAGGATGTCCAGATCACCGGCGCCGCGCACGTCAATGGCGACGGCCAGTCGCTCCAGCCCCTGTTCAGCAGAACGCTGAACAAATTCGGCCAGAAATCGGGGAGGCAGGTTGTCTATGCAGAGATAGCCGGTATCTTCCAGCAGACGCAAGGCAACTGATTTTCCCGAACCGGATATGCCGGTAATCAATACAACTTTCAGCATTGTGGCAAAAGGCTCCGAGTCGCTGCCCGGCAGGCGGGCGGCGGTTAGGTGAAACAGGACAAAGCCCTCAGGGCACGCTGAGTGCGAATGGCCCTGGGGTGCCTAGTCTTCGCGGCTATTCATGATAGCCAGTGCCTGGCGTTCGATGAAATCGCCCATGGTGTCAATGCCGCGGAAAGCGAGGATGGTATTGCGCACCGCCGCTTCCACCAGCACCGCAAGGTTTCGGCCTGCGGCCACCTGGAGCATGACACGTTTGATGTCGACCCCCAGCACTTCCTGCGTCTGGTCCTGGGTGGGCAGACGCTCGAAACTGTCGGGGTTGGAACGGACCAGGTGCACGATTAGTTTAAGCTTCATTCTACGACGAACGGAGGTTTCGCCGAAAATGGTGCGTATGTCCAGCAGACCCAGGCCCCGTACCTCAAGCAGATTTTGCAGTAGGGGTGGGCACTGACCGTCAATCATGTTGGGGGCGGTGCGGGACAGTTCGACCGCATCGTCTGCCACCAGACCGTGACCACGCGAGATCAATTCCAGCGCCAGTTCGCTTTTTCCCAGTCCCGACTCGCCGGTAATCAGTACCCCCAAACCCAGCACATCCATAAAGACACCGTGCATGGTGGTTTTCGGGGCCAGACGTCTGCCCAGATAAATGCGCAGCAGATCAATGAGCTGGGCGGCATCAATAGGCGTGTAGAGCAGGGGTACGCCTTGTTCTTCGCAAAACTGGATCAGGTCGTCGGGAGCGACGGCGTCATTGGCGATGAACAGGGCGGGAACTCCGCCTTGCCTGAGATCATCCAGGTGATGCAGGCGACGCTTGACGTCAAAGCGACTGTAGAAAGAGAGCTCTTCGGGGCCGAAAACCTGAATGCGGCCTGGATGGATCAGGTTCAGATGGCCGACCAGATCCGCGGCAGAAGCACCAAGGTCGGGGATGGGGCGCAGGGCAGCATGTTTTCCGGCTGCCCAGCTTACCTCGAGCTTGTCGTGATTATCATTGACCAGTTCTTGAACTGTCAGCATCGGAATGTTCCGCGTTGAGATCGGGGGTCTGGGTCAGGAGCTGGTGTATTTGAACCGGGTCCGTTTCCTGTGCCAGTGCCTGACGGATATCCTGATCGGCCATCAGGCGGGCGATCTCGGCCAGCAAGTCCAGGTGGATTTGAGTGGCCGTCTCGGGAACCAGCAGAAAGAACAGCAGGCTGGCGGTACGGCCATCGCTGGGATCGAAACGCACCGGCTCGGCCAGACGCATGAAAACGGCACAAGGCTCCTTGAGGTCCTTGATCCGACCGTGCGGCACAGCAACGTCGTGACCAAGAGCGGTGGAGCCCAGGCGCTCGCGAGCGATCAGGCTATGGAAAACGGCTGTCCGGGCAATGCCGTGATGGTTCTCGAATATTAGTCCGGCTTGTTCAAAAGCGCGCTTCTTGCTGGTGACAGCAAGATCTAGAACCACGTTGGACAAAGGCAATATACGCGACAAGAGATTCATGACGGCCATTATAGGGGGGAATGTTTTTTAGCTAAACATTTTTTGGATGGCTAACAACAGGCGGACAGATACGCCCTGAAACACAAAACCCCGAACTTATGAAAAGTACGGGGTTTGTTGGCAGGGCTATGCCTGCTGTACCAGTTCGGCGTGATCAGGCAGCCGGAACTTCGAGCCGCTTGGCGGGCTCATGCGCATGGCTGTTTGCCTTTTCCTTGTATTTCAGGATCTGTCGGTCAATTTTATCGGCCAGCAGATCAATCGCGGCATACAAGTTCTCGTCTGAAGATGCGCAATGAATATCTTTGCCGGGGACACGGACGGTCACTTCGGCAGTGTGCTTCAGACGTTCAATGGAAAGCATAACCTGCGAGTCAACCACGTTGTCGAAGTGCTTTTCAATTCGACCAATTTTGCTTTTGACGTAGTCGCGAATGGCAGGAGTTATGTCAAGATTACGGCCAGTGATGTTAAGGCTCATATAGGCTCTCCGTAGTAGTCAAACAACTTGTTCTAGAGGGGGGATATCGTCGTCTTTAGCCTCCTTACTACTGATCTTGGATATCCCAGTATACCTATATGTGGATCAGATAACATGACCTGAATCAATCTGTGATGTGCAGGAAAACCCTTGGCCCCGCCCGGTCCGGTTACCAGGCTTGAAATTGGCTTACATCCGGAAGTTCGATCCCAGATAAACCTTGCGCACAGCTTCATTGTCGATGATTTCGGACGGATGCCCGCTGGTCAGAACGGTGCCCTCACTGATGATGTAGGCCCGGTCGCAAATGCCCAGTGTCTCGCGCACGTTATGGTCGGTAATCAGCACGCCGATGTTGCGCCCCTTGAGAAATTGCACAATGCGTTGAATCTCGATCACGGCAATCGGGTCCACCCCGGCAAAGGGCTCGTCCAGCAGAATAAATCGCGGGTTGCTGGCCAGCGCACGGGCAATTTCCACGCGTCGCCGCTCGCCGCCTGACAGGGAAAGGGCGGTGTTTTGCCGGATATGCCCGATCTGCAGCTCGTTAATCAGGGTTTCCAGGCGCTCGTTGATGTCTTGCTTGCTGATGTGGCGGCCGTTCTCGTCCAGTTGCAGTTCGAGTACGGCGCGGATGTTTTCCTCTACGGTCAGACGTCGAAAGACAGACGCATCCTGCGGCAGATACGACAGGCCCAGCCGTGCGCGCTTGTGCATGGGCATGGCGGTAATGGGCGTGCCGTCAATTTCGATGCGGCCAGCATCGGCAGGCACAATGCCTACGATCATATAGAAGCTGGTGGTTTTGCCAGCTCCGTTCGGGCCGAGCAGGCCTACCACCTCACCGCTTTCCACATTCAGGGAAACGTCCTGCACAACGGTGCGTTTGCCGTAGGTTTTGCGCAGGCCTTGTGCAATCAGGCTGCCTTTGGTCGAGTGGCTGGCGCGGGTGGGGGTAGACGGGTTGTTAGGAGCAACCATGGTTCAGGGGTGTCCGGTCTATTTGCGGGAGGAAGACTTGCGTTGGCATTCGGCCAGGGCTGCATCGGCATTGGCGCGGGGGCGCGCCACAGAGCGTACGCGACCGTCTCGTGTGGCGGAGTCGGCTCCCCCGAACGCTTGGTACGTGCCGTCTTTTTGCCGGTAGATCACGCGTTGCCCCTGAATGGAGTCTTGTAGTTTGCCGCAAATATAACGATTGACCACCGCCTTGCCAATGAGCTCGACCTCTTCGGTCTTGCCGTTGTAGATGGCCCGAACGCCTTCGGCCGTGATCAGCTCAAATTTGGCCGGGTCTTCTTGTCGAATCGTGACACGGGGGCGTTCACTGACGGTGGCCGTTCCATGCTGGAAGCCTTCCGCATCCTGTTCGATTGCGAGCTGGTCGGCCATCAAGGTCATGGCGCCGCGCGTCAGGATGATGTTGCCTTTGTAAACCGTTTGCTTGGCAATATCGTCGTAGGTCAAGGTATCGGACAATACAGAGGTGTCCGGTTCGGCAGCCGCCGAGGCCGCTGCCTGGGCCAGGGCGGGGGCCGCAGGCAGCATGGCCAGAGCGCTTGTGCTCAGGCACAGGGCCAGGGCACCGCGCACGAGGCCAAAGGAGAGCATGGGCTTGTGGCCCAGGCGGGCGCTGTCAGGCGTAGTCATGGAGGGGAATCCTTAGAGCTATTGGAGGAACGCGCTTTTTGTGTTTGCTGGCCCGAGATTTTAACGTCGGATTCCGACATGACGTTCAATTGGCGAACGCGATTGTCGTAACGCATTCCGGTGCCGCGCATGGTGGACTGGCCGTTCACGACCAATGCCGGTTCGTTGGTGTACACCACGTCTTCCTCGGGCAGGATGATCAGCACTTCGCTGCGCACGTCCATTGCCTCTTCCTCGGGCGTGGCCTGTCGGTGGATATGGGCATTGCCCTTCATGGTGATGACGTCACCGCCTGCATTCATATGGGCGGTGTCCGAGGTGGCAATCGTCAGGGGCGAGTCGGGCCGGTTGCTGACGGCCCGCGGGGAGGTGATGTCGTGTGAGTCGTCATCGGGGTAGTGATAGGCAATTTCTCCGTCCAGGCGGCTGATTGCCATGCCCGTTTCATCGGAGCTGATCATGGTGAAATTGCGCGCCCAGGAGTCGGGCTCGTGGGTAACACGGCGAGGGGGATCAATCGCGACCGAGCGTTGCGTGTAATCGACCGCCCACAGCGTTGCCAGTACCAGCAAAGCCAGCAGTAACAGGGAAATGAAGGTAGGTAGACGGTCGCGCATGATTACTGAATGACTCCCGTGGTCTTCAAGGGGCCCCCGGTGATAAAAGCGGCAAGGCGTCCCTGGGAGGCCAGGATGGCATCACAGCACTCACGTACCGCGCCGTGGCCGGCAGGCTGTGTGGCCACCCAGCTGGCGATCTGGCTGATATAGAAGGGCGCTTCAGGAACGCTGGCGGAGAACCCCACGCGCTGCATGGCAGGCAAATCGATCAGATCGTCGCCCATATATCCCAGCTCGCTCAGGGACAGACCATTTTCCTGTGCCAGCTGCGTCAGCACGGCAATTTTGTCGCGTACGCCCTGGTGGACGAAGGGAATGCCCAGTTCGGCAGCACGACGTGACACGATACCGCTTTCACGCCCCGTAATCAGAGCCACGCCGATGCCACTCTCGCCGAGCATGCGCAAACCATGGCCATCGAGCGCGTGAAAGCTTTTGAATTCCTCGCCGTTCGCGCTGTACCACAGGCGTCCGTCGGTCAATACGCCATCCACGTCAAAG
Source organism: Alcaligenes sp. CHO6 (assembly GCF_037120595.1). NCBI lineage: Bacteria > Pseudomonadati > Pseudomonadota > Betaproteobacteria > Burkholderiales > Alcaligenaceae > Alcaligenes > Alcaligenes sp. CHO6. Next base: position 9,707 of record NZ_JBANCI010000003.1, on the reverse strand, counting down.
ACCATCATGCGCAACTGGCGCAACTGGTTTCGAACGAGTTCGGGCAGCTTGGCCAGAATTTGGGCTTCAGCGGGGTGAAGCGGGGCAGTGGGCGTGTTCATCATGATCAGATTACCTTTGCAGCCAACAGGTCGTGCATGTGCAGAGCTCCCAATAGTAGCCCGTTTGCGTCCAATACCAGCATTTGGCTGATGCGCAGGGCATCCATTTGCTCGGCCGCTTCAATGGCCAACGCCTCGGCGGCAATGCTGCGCGGTTCACGCGACATGCCTTCGGACACGGGCAGATTTCGTATGTCGCCTGCGCGCGCAATCAGGCGGCGCAGGTCCCCGTCGGTGAACAGGCCCACCGGCCGGCCCTGGGGATCGGTGACGATCGTCATGCCCATTCCCTTGCTGGACATTTCGATCAGGGCATCAGGGACCAGGGTGTCGGGGGAAACGACGGGTAACTGCTCGCCGCTGCGCATGATGTCGCGCACAAACGTCAGGAGTTGTCGGCCCAGCGCTCCACCTGGGTGGGAGCGGGCAAAATCCTCACGGCTAAAGCCTCGGGCCTCCAGACAGGCGACGGCCAGCGCATCACCCAGGACCAGGGCGGCGGTGGTGCTGGCCGTAGGGGCCAGGTTGAGGGGGCAAGCCTCATGCTCGACATGGGCATCCAGGTGCAAATCGGCGTTCTGAGCCAGTTCGGACTGGGCGTGCCCTGTGATGGCAATCAGCTTGGCACCCATGCGCCGCAGGACGGTCAGCACCGTGACCAGCTCCTGGGCCTGACCCGAATAGGAAATGGCAATGACCACATCCTGCTTGGTAATCATGCCCAGATCGCCATGCAGGGCCTCGGCAGCGTGCATGAAAAAAGCCGGCGTGCCAGTCGACGCCAGTGTCGCGGCGATTTTGCGCGCAACGTGGCCAGACTTGCCGATGCCGGTCACCACTACCCGGCCCTGACAGTGCACGAGCAACTGGGTGGCTTGGACAAAGTTCTGGTCCAGGCGCTGACCCAGCGCCTGCAACGCCTCTACTTCAATGGCGAAGGTGCGTCGTGCCGAGGACAGAATGTGTTCGGGATCGAAATGTGCCGGTGTATTCATGGCGGAATTGTAAACGTGAAGTGTGCGCTTGGCATGCTGATTCGCAGGAGGCACATTGTACGATCAGAAGCGTTTGGACCAGTGGCGGGCGTAATAGTTTAGGGTTAAGATACGTCTTGTTTTGTAATTTCAGTAATTACTGAAAATTCAGGAAGCCATGAATCTAGGACCACAGGCAGAACGTTTTATTCTGCACTTTGGGGAAATGGGCGGGCGCTGGGGGGTCAACCGAACGGTAGGCCAGATTTATGCGCTTTTGTTCATTACACCCGAACCCCTCCACGCCGACGAGATTGCCGAAACGCTGGGCATCTCCCGTTCCAATGTCAGCATGAGCTTGCGCGAGCTGCAGTCTTGGCGTCTGGTCAATATGACGCACAAGATCGGCGAGCGACGCGAATATTTCGAATCCCCCAAGGATGTCTGGGATATTTTTCGTACCTTGGTGGAGGAAAAGCGCAAGCGCGAGATTGACCCCACATTAACCTTGTTGCGCAGTATCCTTATGGAAGCGCCCGTCAATGATGAAGAAGCATACGGGCAGCAGCGCATTAACGAAATGCTGGAGTTGATTGAGTTGGCTTGTGGGTGGTTTGACGAAGTTCATCACTTGCCGCCCGAAACCCTGCAAAATCTGATGCGCTTAGGTAGCAAAGTTCAGAAGGTGCTGGGTTTCGCCGGAAAGATTCGCAAAGCTGATCAAACTGGGGGTCGTCATGATTGATCTGGATGTCGTTACCTTGTCGCGGTTGCAATTTGCTTCCACCGCGATGTTTCACTTTTTATTTGTGCCCTTGACGCTAGGCCTGTCTTTTTTGCTGGCCATCATGGAAAGCGTGTATGTCATGACGGGCAAGGCCATCTGGCGCCGCATGACCAAGTTCTGGGGAGTGCTCTTTGGCATTAACTTTGCCTTGGGTGTGGCCACCGGGATTGTGATGGAGTTTCAGTTCGGCATGAACTGGGCTTATTACAGCCATTATGTGGGCGATATTTTTGGCGCCCCGCTTGCCATTGAAGGTTTGATGGCTTTTTTCCTGGAAGCCACTTTTGTCGGCCTGTTCTTTTTTGGTTGGGATCGTCTCTCCAAGCTGGGGCATTTGATCGTCACCTGGTTGGTCGCCATTGGCACCAACCTGTCGGCCCTATGGATTCTGGTCGCCAACGGCTGGATGCAGAATCCGGTAGGCGCCATCTTCAATCCCCACACCATGCGTATGGAAATGACCGACTTTGCCCAGGTCATTCTCAACCCTGTCGCGCAGGCCAAAGTCGTGCATACCGTCAGTGCCGGTTATGTGCTGGGGGCCATGTTCGTGATGGGCATCAGTGCCTGGTACTTGCTGCGCGGGCGTCATATCGACCTGGCCAAGCGTTCGATGACCGTAGCCGCCAGTTTTGGTTTGGCCGCTTCCTTGTCTGTCGTGGTCCTGGGTGACGAAAGCGGTTATCTGACGACCGAACATCAGCAAATGAAAATTGCAGCCATGGAATCCATGTGGGAGACCGAGGAAGCGCCTGCCAGTTTCAATCTGATTGCCTGGCCCGATCAGGAGGCCCGTGAAAACCGCTTCGCCGTGGAAATTCCCTGGGTGATGGGCCTGATCGGGACACGCTCGGTCAGTACGCCCATGCTGGGCATCAATGAGCTGGTAGAGCATGCCAAGATCCGTATTGCCAATGGCTTGCGCGCTTACGAGGCCCTTCAGCTGGTTCGCGCCGATGCCAGCAATATTGAAGCCCGCCGGGTCTTTGATAATAACTGGAAGGATCTGGGCTATGCGTTGCTGCTCAAGCGCTACACGGATGACATCACCAAGGCCGACACCGACACGATTGCTCAGGCTGCCTGGGATACGGTGCCACAGGTCGCTCCCTTGTTCTGGAGCTTCCGTGTGATGGTGGGTCTGGGGCTGTACTTCATCCTGTTCTTCATTGTGGCCTTTGTGCTGGCATCGCGTGACCGCCTGCAACGCCACCCACGCCTGCTCAAGGCGGCTGTCTGGAGTATCCCTCTGCCTTGGATTGCCATCGAGTGTGGATGGTTTGTGGCCGAGTTTGGACGACAGCCCTGGGCGATTGAAGGCGTTCTGCCTACCTACTATGCAGCTTCGGGCCTGTCCTTTGTAGACCTGATGATCAGTATGAGCATCTTCTTGCTGCTCTACTCCACCCTGGCGGTGATTGGCATCAAGGTCATGCTGCACTCAATACGCAAAGGCCCGGACGAGGGGGGCGAGACCGCTGCACCGTCCGCCTTGTCTTATGGTTCGCGCAACGCGCCGTTGCTGCGCGGTTAAGGAGGGGAAACCATTATGGATAGCCTGATTCTTCTCGATTACGACACCTTGCGCATCATCTGGTGGTTGCTGCTGGGCGTTTTGTTGGCTGCTTTCGCCATCATGGACGGGGCTGATCTGGGGGTGGCCATGGTGCTGCCGCTGGTGGCGCGCAGTGATGACGAGCGGCGTACGCTCTACAACGTGATTGGCCCGGTCTGGGAAGGTAACCAGGTCTGGCTGATTGTGGCCGGCGGGGTGGCTTTTGCCGCCTGGCCTTTGCTGTATGCGATGGCATTCTCGGGTTTTTATCTGGCCATGATGTTGCTGCTGGTGGCCCTGATAGTGCGCCCGGTTGCCATCAAGTACCGCAGCAAGCTCAGTTCTACGCGCTGGCGTCGTAACTGGGATGCGATCTGGACCGCCTCCGGTGTGGTTTGTGCCCTGGTGTTCGGAGTCGCGATTGGCAATGTCATGCTGGGTGTGCCGTTTGGCTTTGACGAAACCACGCTGCGTCCCCTGTATCAAGGTAACTTTTTTGGTCTGTTCCAGCCCTTTGCCATCCTGTGTGGGTTGCTCAGCATCCTGATGCTGGCCTTTCAGGGGGCGGTCGTGGTGGCCTGGAAAGGCAGCGATCAGGTCGCTCGACGTGCTCGTGCCTGGGCCATGCCGTTGGGATTGCTGGCCATCGTGGCGTTTGCTGCCGGTGGCTGGTGGATCACTGCCATGAATGGCTACAGCATGCCTTGGCCGGAAGTGGCCCATGCCATGTCCAACCCGATTGGCAAGACAGTCGAGATGGTCGAAGGCGGATGGTTAGCCAACTACCGAACCTGGCCCGCTTTGTGGGCGGCACCGATTATCGGTTTTGCAGGCCTGTTGCTCGGGGCTTTGCTGGCGGGACGTGGTCGTGGCTTGCTGGCCCTGCTGTTCTCGTCCCTGGCACTGGCCGGCATCATTCTGACCTTTGGTTTTGCCGTGTTCCCTTTCCTGCTGCCATCGTCCTTGAATCCCGGCTCCAGTTTGACCTTGTTTGATGCCTCGGCCAGTCACCTGACCCTGTGGATCATGCTGCTGGTCACGCTGGTGTTTCTGCCCATCATCGTGCTCTATACCTCGTGGGTGTACAGCGTCATGCGTGGCAAGGTATCGGTTGCCAGCATGAAAGATTCTTCTCATTCTTACTAAGGAGGCCAACACCTATGTGGTACTTCTCTTGGGTTCTAGGTTTGGGTCTGGCCTGCGCATTCTCCATCTTGAATGCGATGTGGTTCGAACTGCGTGAGAACACTGCGTTGCAAAATGCAGCCGCCTCCCAGGCCAATGCAGATATCGAGGCCTGATTGACCCCGCAAAGTCCAAACGCGCAGCAGTGGCTGGGGCAGTTTTCCAGCCGCGCCCGCACGGCTTTGCGGGTTTCCATGTTGGCGCCGGTGCTGGCCGGCGCCTTGCTGATCCCCCAGGCCTGGTTGCTGGCACAGATTGTGCAGGCCATTGTGGTCGACGGGCTGCCCTGGACAGAGCAGTTGTTCTCTATCCTTATGGTGGCCGCACTTTTGCTGCTGCGCGCCGCCATTGCCGCTTTGGGGGAACGCCGCGCTCAAAAAGTTTCAGAACATCTGAAACAAGATCTGCGCTCGGAGCTTTTTGCCCGACTGTTCCGCAGTACGATGCCGCGTTTGCGGGCTAGCAATAGCGGTGAACTTTCTACTAGCTTGATTACGCAAATCGAAGCACTGGATGGCTTTGTGACGCGCTACATCCCTTGCATGGCTGCGGCGGCCCTGGTGCCCTTGGCGCTGGTGCTGGCGGTCTTGCCGGTGGATGGCATTGTCTCCTTGATTCTTTTGTTGAGCACGCCTCTGATTCCTCTGTTCATGGCCTTGGTGGGCTGGGGGGCGGAAGCGGCCAGCCGTGAACAACAACAAACAACGCTGCGTCTGTCGGGGTTTTTTGCCGATCGTCTGCGTGGCATTTTTACCCTGAGTCTGATGGGCCGGGGGCAGGACGAGTTGCAGCGTGTGGAATTGGCCAGTCAGGAGTTGCGCACACGCACCATGAAAGTGCTGCGCATCGCGTTTTTATCGTCGGCTGTGCTGGAGTTTTTTGCGGCCCTGGGCGTAGCAGGTATTGCTGTCTATATTGGCCTGGGGTATCTGGGTTACTTGGGGGAATCCTTCTCGGGCATCAGCTTGCAACAAGGCTTGTTCTGTTTGCTGCTGGCTCCCGAGGCTTACCAGCCCTTGCGCCAACTGGCCGCCAATTATCATGATCGGGCAGCGGCGCGTGCGGCTGCGGTAGAAGTCGATAGGCTGTGGGCAAACTTGGGCCAGGATTTGATTCCTGCGGCTCCCACCAACGCCGATAATGAAGCGGTGTTTGCCAACTTGCCGGTACTGGTCTTGCGTCACCTACATTTGCCGCAACTGGGCGGGCAGGGGACCTTACTGGAGGTGCCTGGCTTGCAACTCTATATAGATCAGTCCTATGCGGTGCTGGGAGCCAGTGGTTCGGGCAAGACCAGCCTGCTGGAGAGCCTGATTGGTTTGCGCCCTTTGTCGCAGGGTGAAATTCTGCTGCGCAACAGCGATACTGCCGGGCGCTTGCTGACTCGTCATGACGGGGTGGTACTGATTTCACAGCAGGCTTTTTTAGCGATGGGCACGATTGCCGACGGCTTGCGTCTGGCAGCACCGCAGGCCAATGAGGAGCAACTGTGGCAAGCCCTGGAACAAGCCTGTGCAGCCGATTTCGTGCGAGCCCTGCCAGCCGGCCTGCAGACTGAGCTGGGTGAAGGGGGGTTTGGGCTTTCCGGCGGTCAGATACAGCGTCTGGCCTTGGCGCGTCTGTTCTTGACGGACCCGCATGTTGTATTGCTGGATGAGCCCAGTTCCCACCTGGATGCAGCCACACGAGATCGCGTTATGCGCAATGTTCTGCGCTTTTGTCAGGGCCGCTGTCTGGTTGTGGCCACGCATGATCAGGAATTGGCGGCTATGTGTTCCAACCGCTTGCAGATTGCCCAAGGAGTGTTGACGGCATGAAAGCGTGGTTTCGCCTTTTAGGTGCCAGTTTGCGCGCACGCCGTGGAGCGGTTCTGTTCACGGTACTTCTGGCGATCAGTACGGTGGCAGCCGGCGTCAGCCTGCTCGGGGTCGCAGGCTGGTTCCTGAGCAGCGCCTTTCTGGCGACCTTGGGGATCGTCTTTAATCTGTTCGGCCCCTCCGCCATGATCCGTGGTTTGTCATTTTGGCGTATCGCTTCCCGTTATCTGGAGCGTGTGGTCGGCCATGCTTTGACCTTGGATTTGCAGGTTCGCATCCGGACTCTGGTTTTTGGGCGTTTGAGTCGCTTTAGTCAGTCCCGTCTGGCGCAGTTTCGTGATGGCGAGTTGGCGTCCAGTCTGACCTCGGATGTCGCCGTTCTTGATCTAGTGCTCTTGTTGATTCTGGTGCCTTTGACCACTGCCGTGTTTGCCGGGCTGGTGTTCAGTGCCGTTTTGCAAACCTGGTTGTCCTGGTGGGCCTGGCTGATTCTGGCCTGCCTGCTGGTGGCAGCCTGCCTGATTCCCTACCTTTGCGCCCGGGGTGCCAGCCGTGCTGCCGAGCAGGTCCATCAGCTGGAAAATCGCCAGCGTGTTCTGGTGCATCAAGCGATACGAGCTTACGCCGACATTCAGGTGTTTGCGGCTGCTGATGCTGTTCAGAAACAAGTGGACAAGCTGGCCCAAGCGCTCAGTCAAGCCCGGTTGCGCAGCAACGGCTGGGGCATTGCCGGTCAGTTTTTCCAACAGCTTCTTATGGGCGTAGCCCTGTTGATCTGCTTGCTGGTGGGTGCGCAGCAGGTGAATGTACAAGCCATGAGCGGGCCCTTATGGGTCGGTTTGGTTCTTGCTTTGTTGGGTTTGTTCGAGATTATGGCTCCCATGATGCGAGGAGCGTCACGCTTGGGTGAAGTTCAGGCGGCCAGTACACGCTTGTTGGGAATTTTAGATGAACCGCTTGAAGCACAGCAGGAGCAAGGTCAGGCCATTGTTCTGGATGGGCCCACTTCCTTGGACGTTTCCGATCTGAGTTTCGCTTATGGTTCGCAGCCGGTACTGGAGCACTTGTCGCTGCACGTTCCGCCCGGCGAGCATATTGCGATTTTTGGCCCTAGCGGTTCGGGCAAATCAACCTTGCTAAGCGTATTGATGCGCTTGTTGCCGGTGCCTGGTCCGCAATACCTTATTCAGGCCGAGCCGGCTCCACACTGGAGCCGTGCCAGTTGGTTTGATCATTGCGCCTTGCTGGCGCAGGACTCGCCGCTGTTTCTGGGTTCTGTACGCGATAATCTGCTGCTGGCCGATCCGGGGGCCTGCGAGCAGCGCCTGTGGCAGGTACTGCACGATGCCCAGCTGGATTCAGTCGTGCGTGACTTGCCACAAGGCTTGGACACTTGGCTGGGTGAGGGGGGGCAGCAACTGTCGTTGGGGCAGCAGCGCCGTTTATGTCTGGCCCGTGTTTTGTTGTCGCCGGCCCATATCTGGTTCCTGGATGAGCCCACGGCGAGTCTGGACGGCCCGACCAGTCAGGCCCTGATGCAAGATATCCTGACGGCCGCTCGGGGCAAAACCGTGATTATGGCGACTCACGACACGCGTTTGCTGCCGTTGGTTGATTGTGTTTATCAGTTCGAGGCAGGGCGTTTGCAGCGTGTCGCTGTCTCGCGTGCAACGACTGTAGCGTCGAACTAAAAGACTTTCTCGGTCAAGTCTGCGGGAGTTTCCACTCAATCGCGTCGTATTAGTACAACGTGCGGGCACAAGCGGGATGAGCCCTTGTTGCTGCTGCCCAATTGTGTACACTTGCAACGTATCCAAGTGCGCCCTTTGCGCCCGGATTTTCTGTTGTAGAAGCTTTGACATGCAAATAGATCCCACCCAGTACATCCGTCAAATCATTCGCAATGTGCCGGATTGGCCCAAGCCAGGGGTGACGTTCCGCGATATCACCCCGGTGTTGCAAGACCCGCGCTCTTTTCGGGTACTGATTGACCTGTTTGTCTACCGTTACATGGGACAAAAACTGGATCTGGTGGCGGGAGTGGATGCTCGCGGTTTTATCGTCGGCTCGGTGCTGGCGTATGAGCTGAATCTGGGTTTTGTACCGGTACGCAAGAAAGGCAAACTGCCTTTCAATACGGTGGCGGAAGAATATTCCCTGGAGTATGGCAATGCCAGTGTGGAGATGCACACTGACTCCGTGCGTCCTGGTCAGCGCGTACTGCTGATTGATGATTTGATTGCGACCGGCGGGACCTTGCTGGCGGCTGCACGTTTGTTGCAGCGTTTGGGGGCCAATGTGGTGGAAGCCGCGGCTATTATTGATCTGCCCGAGCTGGGCGGCTCCAAAGCGGTAACAGACTCCGGCCTGTCGGTGTATACCGTCTGCAGCTTTAAGGAATCGGATCGCTGATCCTTATAGGCCGATCGATCACCGCTTATGTGGTCCAGAAAAATCCCTGCCATGCATGCGCATCGCAGGGATTTTTGTTGGCCGCCTGTAAGCTCGCAGCGGGTTTGGCTAAACGCCAAGTCCGCCCTGGGGTTGTAAATCAGAAGCGCAGCTTCATGAACAGCGAACCGGCGTGATCCTGGTTGCGGCCAAACTGCCCCTGATAGTTCAAGCCAAAAGAGGTGTTTTTGCCGGCTTTCAGTTCGGCACCCAATTCGGCAACGGCGGCGTTCTTGGCGATGGGTGCACCGCTTACGCGAAAGTTGCTGCCGGGCAGGGCCGCAAAGGCCAGTTCACGTTCAGGGGTGGTATCACCCAGGGCGTGACGCCAGCCCAAACCGGCGCTCAGGGCCACCGTGGTTTTGGACAGGTCCAGCTCCGTGGTGCCCCGCAGCCCCAGTGTGACCGTGCTCAGGTTCTGACGTTGGGAGTCACCTCGCAATGCGGCCTGACCGCCTGATTCGCTAAAGGAGCCGTGACGCAATTGGTGCCAATTGACGCTGGCATAAGGCTCCACGCTGGAGCGGGGGCTCACCGGCATGCGGTAGGCCAATTGGGCAAAGGCCTGGACACTATGTGCCTTGTAGTCGGCTTTCAGCGTCTCGTTCTGATGAACGGAGATCGAGCGTTCGCTGTCCAGGCGGTGACGGGTGTAGGCGGCCCCGGCCAGCAAGTTCAAGCTGCCTGAGTCCATTTCCCAGGCCTGCGTCCCGTACAGGGCGGCGCTGTAGCTGTTGCTGCGCGAGCTCTGACGGCGATCATCCAGTTTGATGCGGTTTTCCAGATAGCCCAAAGACGCACCCATGCGCCAGCCTTGTTCGCCGATGGAGGTATCGC